>NZ_JAGINQ010000071.1 GCF_017876165.1 Azospirillum soli | reverse complement strand
TTCCGGAGGACATCGAAGGTCCAATCGGCATCCGGAAACAGGTACCGCCCGGTGCCGGGGTGGCGGTCAATCCGGATGGTGCCCTGGCGAATGCCGGTGTAGAGCCACTTCGTCGGAATCGCCATACGCCGGGCGACATCGGTGATCGAGGCCCATCCGGCGGGCGGGTCCCACCGCGTGCTGCGGCCGCGGGACGGCAGACGCAGGATGGCGCGGCGGATGCGGCTCACGGTCGCACGCAACACCTCCGTGCTCCGACTGGGGGAGCGGAAGCCCTCTGCCGTCAAGGTCCGGGCGATCTGGAGGTCGTTCTGGCCAGCCTCGGCGAGTTCGCGCACGCGCTGCTCCATAGCCGGGTAGCTGGTCAGCACCGTCACGTCGTTCACTGGAAGCGCCACCTCCAGGTCCGTTGACGCGCCGCCACGCCAGACGATGCGCACCCCGGCTTGATCCCGGCCGGTCCGCCTCAGCACCACCTTCTCGATCAGGCAGCGCAGCAGCGCCTTGCGGTGCTCGCGGCTGACGGCCGGGTCGGCCCACAGCTCGGGCAGGCGCTGACCGAGGTGGAGAACCGCCCCCCGCAGGGCCGGGTCGAAGCGGTCGGGGCCGGCCCGTTCCTCGGTGCGCCGCGAAGGCCTCCTCGGCACGACGCAACTCCACCAAGGCCGCCTCCCATCGGCGCTCCAACTCGGCTGCAACAAGGCGGTTGTCCGGATCGACCCGGTTGAACTGCCGCTGGGCCAGCGAGGCTTGGTAGCGCAGCCGTTCAAGTTGTTGGGCTTCGGCGTGCAGCATTGCCTTGTCGGCCGTGCGTTGCGCTTGGCGGGCCCGCGCCCAGGCTTCGACTTTCGGCCGGGGCGACGGCTTCGAGGAAGGCTGCGGCCACGGCGGCATCAATGGCGGCGGCGCGCAGACGCTGGCATTCCTCCGCTCCGTTTTGCTGGTGCAGGAAATTGCAGACGTATTGGCTGCCGCCCTTGTAGCAGACCACCATCTTGTGGCCGCACTCGCCGCACCA
>NZ_JAGINQ010000070.1 GCF_017876165.1 Azospirillum soli | reverse complement strand
CTGATGGTCGAGCACAACCTCTCGGTCGTCGCCCACCTGTCCGACACCATCACCGTGCTGCGCCGCGGCGAGATCCTGGCCGAGGGGCCATACGATGTCGTATCGCGCAACCCCCAGGTGATGGAAGCCTACATGGGGTCGACGACCGCCGGGGAGGTGGGGCATGCCTGATATCCAGAACAGCGGCGCTCCGATGCTGGAGATCAAAAACCTTCAGGCCTTCTATGGTGAGAGCCATGTGCTGCACGGCGTCAATCTGGAGGTGCGGCAGGGCGAGGTGGTGACGCTGCTGGGCCGCAACGGCGCCGGCAAGACCACGACGATGCGCTCGATCATGGGCATCGTCGGCAAGCGCACCGGCTCGATCACCTTCCAGGGGCGGGAACTGATCGGCATGGCCCAGCACAAGATCCCGCGCCTGGGCATCGGCTATGTCCCGGAGGAGCGCGGCATCTTCTCGTCGCTGAGCGTCGATGAGAACTTGGTGCTGCCGCCGGTGGTCAAGGACGGCGGCATGACGGTGCCGCAGATCTACGAGCTGTTCCCCAACCTGAAGGGGCGCGGCACCACCCAGGGCACGCGGCTGTCGGGCGGCGAGCAGCAGATGCTGGCGATCGCCCGCATCCTGCGCACCGGGTCCACCTTGATCCTGCTGGACGAGCCGACCGAGGGATTGGCCCCGGTCATCATCGAGCAGACCGGCGTCGCCGTGCGCAAGCTCAAGCAGCGCGGCTTCACCATCGTGCTGGTGGAGCAGAACTTCCGCTTCGCCTCGACCATCGCCGACCGCCATTACGTGATGGAGGAAGGCCACGTCGTTGACATGATCCCCAACGACCAGTTGGCCCAGAACATGGACAAGCTGCACACCTATCTCGGCGTCTGACAAAGCCGGTCCAACGCGCGACAACAAAAATCCCAAAAAATCGGATTCACAGGGAGGATCGGACATGTTCGAATTGCTGGGGGTGCCGCCCCAGGTCCTGTTCGGGCAATTGCTGCTCGGCCTGATCAACGGCTCGTTCTAC
>NZ_JAGINQ010000069.1 GCF_017876165.1 Azospirillum soli | reverse complement strand
GGATTGTTTTTGGGTGTAGACGGCATTTTGGCTGGCCCGTGCTGTTGGAGTGAGACACCGTCGAAGGGTCTGCGTCCATGGGCCAGCCGTATTCCGCCGATCTGCGCGAACGTGTTCTCCAAGCTTATGAGCGCCACGAAGGCAGCCCCGAGTTGTTGGCGCGGCGCTTTCAGGTCAGCCGCGCCTGTGCGTACAACTGGGTCCGGGCGGCGCGGCTGGAGGGGAGGCGGGGCGCCAAACCACACGCGGGCGGCGTCCCGGCCCACCTGGACGCCGCTGGGGTGAGCGTGTTGCGCGCCTTGGTGCGGGACGACAACGATGCCACGCTGGCGCAATACCGCGAGCGGCTGGCGGCCCGCACCGGGATCACTCTGAGCGCGGCGGTGCTGTGCCGGACCTTGAAGCGCCTGGGCTTGGCGCGCAAAAAAAGACGCTGAGGGCCAGCGAACAGGACCGGGCGGACATCGCCGCGGAGCGTGCGGCTTACCGCCAAGACCCGGTGGTGCGCGAGGCGGCGCGCTTGGTCTTTCTCGACGAAACCGGCATCAACACCCAGATGACGCCCACCCAGGCCCGGGCACCGCGCGGCGAGCGGGCCTGGGGCTCGGTGCCGTGCGGGTCCTGGCACCGGGTCACGGTGCTCGGCGCCTTGAGCGCCGATGGCATGCTGGCGGCGATGAGCATTGAGGCGTCCACCTCCGCCGCCGTGTTTTTGGCGTTCGTCGAACAGGTTCTCATCCCCGTCTTGCAGCGGGAAAAGCCCGACGCCGTGGTTGTCATGGACAACCTGTCGGCTCACAAGCGGGCCGACATTCTGGCCACTTTCAAAGCCGCCGGCGTCGCTGTCCGCTTCCTGCCGCGCTACTCGCCCGACCTCTCCCCCATCGAGCCGGGCTGGTCCAAGCTCAAGAGCATCTTGCGCACCAAAGAGGCCCGCGCGGTCGATGCCCTCAACCGCGAACTTGGCCCAGCTCTCGACGCCATCACCGCAACCGATGCAAAAGCGTGGTTCAAGCTTTGCGGGTACCCGAATCTAAGCTGACCAGAAATCCGCTCTA
>NZ_JAGINQ010000067.1 GCF_017876165.1 Azospirillum soli | reverse complement strand
AAGATGCGCGAGAACGGCATCCAGCCGGACGGCCGCGGCGGCGCGGCGCGCGGCCCCAGCGGCACCGGCTCCTCGACCAGATGCGCCTCGCCGTCGGTCAGCAGCAGCGCCGGGCCGTGCGTCAGCTTGGCCAGCCCGGCGGCCAGGCGCGGGATGGTGCCGATGCCCGAGGCCAGCACCTCGCCGTCGCCGCGCCACGCCTCCGAGGCCGCCGCGATCAGCAGCTCGGCCAGCGTGAAATCCTGTGTCTGTGTCTGTGTCTGCGCCATCGCCCCCTCCCTCAGATCGCCGCCACCGGCAGCCCGGTCACCCGCGCCAGCCCGCCGACGCGCTCCAGATACCCCGCCTCGTCGGCGCCGATCACCTCGGCGCGGTAGCGCGCCCAGCCGCCCTCCTCGCCGGCCGAGGCGACGTAGCGCTTCAGCTCCTCCAGGTCCCAGCCGTAGCGCGGCGCGCACGAGGTCGGGTGGGCGCCGCCGGGGGCGTGCACGACGCCGCTGACCAGGGTGCGCTCGAAGGGGTTGAAGCGGGCCCGCTCGGGGTGGCTGAGGTCGAGGCGCTCGGGCATCTCCTCGCACGACACGAAGCAGCGCTGGGCGGCGCGGGCGTAGTGCTCGTCGAAGTAGGGGTCGGGGCCGTCGATCTGCACGTTGCCCAGGCGGTCGGCGCGGTCGACGTGCAGCAGCGCGGCGTCGAGCGGCAGGGCCGGCATGGCGACCAGCAGCTCGCCGTCGGCGTAGGGCGAGCGCACGGTGCGCAGCTCGGGGTTGTGGGTGAGCACGTCGCTGCCCAAGCCGACGCGGGTCGGCAGGAACGGCAGGCGCATGGCGGCGGCGCGCAGGCCCCATTGCAGCATGCCCTCGTCGTACTCGGCCACGGCCAGGGCGGCGCTCTCGCGGGCCTTGCGGAAGTACGGTTCGAGCGGGATGGCGTCGAGGGTGACGAAGCCGAAGACGAGCTTGCGCAGCTTGCCGGCGGCGCACAGCATGCCGACCTCGGGGCCGCCGTAGGTGACCAGGGTGAGGTCGCGCAGGGGCGAGCGCAGGATGGCGCGGATCAGCGCCATCGGCTTGCGGCGCGGCCCCCAGCCGCCGATGCCCAGGGTCATGCCGTCGCGCAGTTGCGCGATCACGTCGGCCGCGCCGCAGTCTTTGGAGAAGGTGCTCATCGAGCCACGCCAGTGTCCGTCGCAGTGAAAGGGG
>NZ_JAGINQ010000066.1 GCF_017876165.1 Azospirillum soli | reverse complement strand
TGCGTCTTAAGACGTGGGAGAGTAGGTCGCCGCCAGGTCGCCACGACGCGCACAACACAACACCAACACCAACCACACCCAACGAACGCTCAACGAACCGTCACTTGCATGTCTTCCTAACGATCGCCGAAACCGGCCGCCCCTAAAAAGGGCGGCCGGTTTCGTGTTATCCACAGCTGTCTTCGTGGAAGTGGGGGTGGCGGTCTCGTCGAGGGAGACCAACCGCACTTAGCATTACAGTTGCGATAAAGGTATCCATCCGGTGATCGCCGCCTTGTAGGAAAGGGATCGGCGGCGGAGTTTGCGGGATCGCGTCATCGCGACGACGCAAACCAGTGGCAAAGGTCATGGCCTATCAACGTGTCGAGGTTCTGAGCGGGACGGAGCGGCGGCGGAGCTACACGCCCGCGGAGAAGGCCCGCATGGTCGAGGAGGCTTTCCGGCCCGGTGTGGTGGTGACCGAGGCCGCCCGGCGGCTGGGGGTGGATGAAAGCCTGCTCTACCGCTGGCGCCGGCTGATGCTGACCGAAACCCCAGCGTCGCCGGTACCGAATTTTGCGGCCGTGACGATCACGCCGAAGCCGGACGGGGTGGCCGCGCTTGCCCCGCCGCCCACGCCGGCTCCGGAGGCGGCCAGTGATCCGGCGGCGGTCCTGGAGGTTGCCTTTCCCTGTGGAACGCGGGTTCGCCTGAACGGGGCGGTGGATCACGCCTTGACGACAGCGGTTCTGGCCGTGTTGGCCCCGCAGCGGACGCCGTCATGATCCCGGTGCCGAGCGGGGTGCGGGTGTGGCTGGCCACCGGGCACACCGACATGCGCAAGGGCTGGGCGACCTTGGCGCTGCTGGTTCAAGAGCGCCTCGCCCAAGACCCGCACAACGGCCATCTCTTCATCTTCCGAGGGCGCCGCGGTGATCTGGTGAAGATCATCTGGCATGACGGCCAGGGCAGTTGCCTGTTCATGAAGAGGCTTGAGCGGGGCCGGTTCATTTGGCCCACACCGGCGGACGGGGCGGTGGCGATCTCGGCCGGGCAGATGGGCTATCTGCTCGATCACCCATAGTGATTCCCCTCCGTGTTCGCCTGATGTGCCCTGAAGTCGGCGGCTGGGATCTGGTGCGCCCGCAGCTTCCGGAGGACATCGAAGGTCCAATCGGCATCCGGAAACAGGTACCGCCCGGTGCCGGGGTGGCGGTCAATCCGGATGGTGCCCTGGCGAATGCC
>NZ_JAGINQ010000065.1 GCF_017876165.1 Azospirillum soli | reverse complement strand
GAGCGATATCCCTGGCCGTAACGATGACGTGCCCATACCGGACGAAATCAGCGTGGTCGATCCCGGCCACCCGCTGTACGGGCGGCGTTTTCGGCTGCACACGATCACCAACGCCATGCGCACCTGCGGCTACGCCTTCGTGGAGTATCGGCCGGGAATCCTGTTGAAGCTTCCGATCACGGTGACGAGCCTGCGGTTCTCTCCGGAGCTTCGGCCCGCCGCGACCAAGCTGAGCGTCGAGGGGTTGCGCGAACTGGTCGCCCTGGCCGGAGAGAGCGAGGGCGCATGCCCGTCAAGCCCGCCGAAGTCTGGCCCAGCCTGCCAGCCGCCGTCCGCCGGCAGGTCGCCGATGAACTTGCCGCAATCCTCCGGGAGGTGAGCCATGGGCTCCGAACTCGTGAAGCCACACCACCTGTCGCGCAAGGCGGTCATCTCCGTCCGCCAGTCCACGCCTCACCAGGTGCTGACCAACCAGGAGAGCCTGCGCCTGCAGTACGCCCTGCGCAAGCGCGCCCATGAACTGGGTTGGTCGGAGGCCGAGATCGACGTCATCGATGCCGACCTCGGCCTGAGCGGCGCAGCGGCGTCCCACCGTCAGGGCTTCAAGGATCTGGTGTCGCGCGTCACCTTGGATGAGGTCGGCCTCATCCTGTCGCTGGAGGTGACCCGCTTGGCCCGCAACTGCTCCGACTGGTATCCGCTGCTCGACGTGTGCGGCTACCGGGAGTGTCTCATCGCCGATCGCGACGGCGTCTACGATCCCGGCACGGCCAACGGCCGCCTCCTGTTGGGGCTCAAGGGGACCATCTCCGAACTGGAACTGCACACGTTGCGTGGCCGCCTGACCGCCGGCCTGCTCGCCAAGGCCGAGCGTGGCGACCTTGCGCTGACGCTGCCCGTTGGTCTGGTTCGAGACCCATCCAGCGTGGTCACCAAGGATCCCAACCAGGAGGCGCAGGCGCGCATCGCCCTGGTTTTCGACACCTTTTTTCAGGTCCGCAGCGCGGCGGGCGTGGTGCGTACGCTCAAGGCCAGCTGTCTGGCGATCCCACGGCGCGACCGGCACGGCGACCTGCACTGGCGGCCGCCGACGCTGATGGCGGTCATCGATTTCCTGAAGAACCCGGCCTACGCCGGGGCGTTCGTCTACGGCCGGCCCCGCCTACGCCCGGCGACGATTCCCGGCCGTTGTCCGCTCAAGACGCCCCGCGGGAGCGAGGAGTGGAGGTTCGTCGTGAAGGACAAGTACCCCGCTTACATCGACTGGGAGACGTTCGAGCGCATCCAGACGATTCTGCGCGACAACCGCGCCGACTACGC
>NZ_JAGINQ010000064.1 GCF_017876165.1 Azospirillum soli | reverse complement strand
GGGAGTATCCGGAATTTCGTGCTCGGCGGGGCGGATTTCAGTTTCAGGCGTTCATCGCCCTTGCGAACCGGTCGCCGAAGATAACGGCCATCTGCGCCTTGGCGGCCGTCCACTCCCGTGGCGGCATCTTCCAGTCTTTCTCGGCGCGGTTCAAGACGAGAAACAGGAGCTTCAGCGCGGCCTCGTCATTGGGGAAATGCCCCCTGGCGCGCACCGCCCGGCGCAGCTTCGAGTTCAACGCTTCGATGGCATTGGTGGTGTAGAGGATACGCCGGACCTCGCGGGGAAAGGCGAAGAAGGGAATCACCTCCTGCCAAGCCCGCCGCCACGCCTTGCCGATGGCCGCATACTTCTCGCCCCAGGGTCCGTCCTCGAAGACGGTCAGGGCCACCTCGGCGGCCTTGTCATCGACGGCGTCGTAGACCGTCTTCAGCGCGGCGGCGATGGCCTTGCGGTCCTTCCAGGACGCGAACTCCATGCTGTGGCGCAGCAGGTGGACGATGCAGGTCTGGACGATCGTCTCGGGATAGGCGGCGGCGATCGCCTCGGGAAAGCCCTTCAGCCCGTCGAGCACGGCCAGCAGGATGTCCTCCACACCGCGGTTCTTCAGCTCGTTCAGCACACGCAGCCAGAACTTGGCGCCTTCGTTCTGTTCGATCCACAGGCCCAGCACCTCCTTGGCGCCGTCGGCCCGCACGCCGATGGCCACATGAATGGCCTTGTTGCGCACCAGGCCTTCGTCGCGGATCTTGACCCGGATGGCATCCAGGAACACCAGCGGGTAGATCGCTTCCAGGGGGCGGTTCTGCCAGGTCGTCACCTCCTCGATCACCGCGTCCGTCACCGTGGAGATCAGGTCGGCTGAGACCTCGATGCCGTAGAGCTCCCGCAGGTGCCCGGTGATCTCCCGCGTCGACATGCCCCGCGCGTACATCGAGATGATCTTCTCGTCGAAGCCGGGAAACCGCCGCTGGTACTTGGCGATCAGCGCCGGATCGAACGTTCCTGTCCGGTCGCGTGGAATGGACAGGTCCATCGACCCGCCCTCGGTCAGCACCGTCTTGCGGCCGTAGCCATTGCGACGGTTGCCGCTCTCGTCACCGGCCAAGTGATGATCCAGCTCCGCCTTCAGCGCCCGCTCCGTCAGCGCCTTCTTCAACTGGTCGAGCAAGCCGTTCTGCTCGAACGCCGTCTTGGCGTCAGCACCAGCCAGCAGCTGGTCGAGGATCGCGTCCGGGATAACGGCCTCTTTGCGTCGTGCCATGCAGGGGCTCCTTTCGCTTCAGGATAACCCCACCGAGCACGAAATTCCGGATACTCCC
>NZ_JAGINQ010000063.1 GCF_017876165.1 Azospirillum soli | reverse complement strand
CGGCCGTGGCGCCGGCGCAAGCCTGGAAGGTGGAGGGCGCGGCCGACTTCACCGGCGACGGCAAGGCCGACATCCTGTGGCGCAACGGCACCAGCAACCAGGTGCTGCTGTGGACGATGGACGGCGGCACGGTGACCTCGGCCAGCACGGTGGAGGTCAACGGCGCGGCGGCGGCGCCGGCGCAAACCTGGAAGGTGGAAGGCACGGCCGACTTCACCGGCGACGGCAAGGCCGACATCCTGTGGCGCAACGGCACCAGCAACCAGGTGCTGATGTGGGCGATGAACGGAGCCAGCGCGGTGAGCGGCGCCAACACCGGGGCGGTCACCTACACCGGCCTTGGGACGGCGAACGTGAGCGGGCTGCGGGTGGAGGGGGTGGCGGACGCCAGCGGCGACGGCAAGGCCGACGTGCTGTGGCGCAACCCGACGAGCGGGCAGCTCACTTTGTGGCGGCTGAACGGCACGGCGGTGGCGAGCGACACGGCGCTGCAGTTGAACGGGGCGGCGGCGACGGTGTCGAGCGCGTGGTCGGTGCAGGCGTTGGCCGACCTGACCGGCGACGGCAAGGCCGACGTGCTGTGGCGCAACCCGACGAGCGGGGCGCTGACGGTGTGGGCGCTGGACGGCAACACCGTCACGTCGGCGGCGTCGGTTCAGCTCAACGGCGCCAACGTGGCGCCGGGGACGGCGTGGCAGGTCGAGGCGGTGGGCGACTTCACCGGCGACGGCAAGGCCGACCTGGTGTGGCGCAACGGCACCAGCAACCAAGTGCTGCTGTGGGCGATGAACGGCGCCACCGTGACGTCGTCCAACGCGGTGCAACTGAACGGGGCGGCGGTGGCGCCGGGGGCGGCGTGGCAGGTCGAGGGGACGGGCGATTTCACCGGCGACGGCAAGGCCGATCTGGTGTGGCGCAACACCAGCAGCGGGCAGATGCTGGTGTGGGCGATGAACGGCGCCACCGTGACGTCGTCCAACGCGGTGCAGCTCAACGGCGCCAACGTGGCGCCGGGGACGGCGTGGGCGGTGGAAAGCGTGGCCGACCTGTCGGGCGACGGCAAGGCGGACATCCTGTGGCGCAACGGCGGCACCGGGCAGCTTTTGCTGTGGGAGATGAACGGTTCGACGGTGAGCGCGTCCAACGTGGTGCAGCTGAACGGGGCGGCCGCGACGATCACGGCGGCGTCGGGCTGGACGGTGGCTCAGGCGCGCGACTTCAACGGCGACGGCAAGGCGGACATCCTGTGGCGCAACACCGCGACGGGGCAGGTGTCGCTGTGGACGATGGACGGGCGCACGGCGACCAGCACGGGGCTGGTGGAGCAGAGCAACGTTGCGGTCAGCGTGGAGGCAAGCAGCGAAGTGCTGGGCACGCAGGACTACACCGGCGACGGCAAGGCCGACGTCCTGTGGCGCAACACCACCACGGGGCAGGTCTCGTTGTGGACGATG
>NZ_JAGINQ010000062.1 GCF_017876165.1 Azospirillum soli | reverse complement strand
TACTACTGTGTCATAAATCTGATCCCATATAGGGTCTATGACACAGGCGAGTTTGGATAGGCAGGACGCGGCGGAGCGTCGGTTTGAGGAGTATCTGGAGGCGATCGGGAGCGTGCTCGGGCATGCTGATCGACGCGCCCCAATGCACGGCTACTGCACGGGGCTTCTGCTCCCCGGACCACGCAAGAGCGTGGAACCGATGGCCGCGCGCGTCGCCCCGCACCGTGTGCAGGCAACCCATCAGTCGCTGCATCACTTTGTCGCCAAGGCCGAGTGGAACGACGAGGCGATTTTGGATGCCGTGCGCGAGCGCGTGCTGCCCCTTGTCGAGCGCCACGGCCCGATCCGACACTGGATCATCGACGATACCGGCGTGCCGAAGAAGGGCAAGTTCTCGGTCGGCGTGGCCCGGCAGTACTGCGGCCAAGTGGGCAAGCAGGACAACTGTCAGGTCGCCGTGACGCTGTCGGTCGCCAACGAGCAGGCCAGCTTGCCGATCGCCTACCGCCTTTACCTGCCGCAGAGCTGGGCGGACGATCCGGACCGGCGTCGCACAGCTGGTGTGCCCGACACGATCGGTTTCGAAACCAAACCGCAGATCGCGCTTGGCCAAGTGCGCGCGGCTCTGGCCAAGGGCGTGCCCCGAGGGCTGGTGCTGAGCGATGTTGGCTACGGCATCGATACGGACTTCCGCACGGGGCTCACTGAGGTTGGTCTGCGTTATGTCGTCGGCGTACAATCCTCAATCAGCTTGTGGCCTCCTGGCCAGGAGCCGCTGCCGGCCAAGCCCTGGAGCGGGGTGGGCCGGCCTCCCAAGCTGAGGCGCCGGGATGAGGAGCACAAACCCGTTTCGGCCCTGAACCTGGCCAAGAGCCTCTCGGCTCGGGCATGGCGCGCGATCACCTGGCGCGAGGGCACGAACGCGCCTTTGGCATCCCGGTTTGCCGCGGTGCGCGTCCGGCCGGCGCACCGGGACTACTGGAGAAGCGAACCGCACGCCGAGGAATGGCTGCTGATCGAATGGCCCAAGGGAGAAAAGGAACCGACCAAGTACTGGCTGTCCACCCTGCCGAAGAGCACCACGCGAACGGAACTGGTGGCCGCCGCCAAGGGGCGGTGGCGCATCGAACGCGATTATCGCGAACTCAAGCAGGAGGTCGGCCTCGGCCACTTCGAGGGGCGGGGCTGGCGCGGCTTTCATCATCATGCCAGCCTGTGCATCGCCGCCTACGGCTTTCTGGTCACCGAGCGGTGTCTTTTCCCCCCTGAGCACCGCTTCCAGTCCGGGCAGCGCCCGCCACCTGCCGTTCCCGCGCAGTACAAGCCCCGAGGGGCTCGTGCGTCCTGAACGCCACGTACCAACCTCCATCGCCTCCGTCCGGCGCCAGATCGCCGTCCGTTTGGCCCGCCGACTGCCAAGATGCCCGTGCTGCCTTCAGGCCTGCCCTCTTCAGAAACCAAACTTATGACACAGTAGTA
>NZ_JAGINQ010000061.1 GCF_017876165.1 Azospirillum soli | reverse complement strand
CTGGTCCGGGATGCTGGGGGCTTTGCGTCGTGCCATACGGGGCCTCCTTCGGTCCCTCGGTTATGGCCCGTACACGGAATTCCTGACAGTCCCCGCCATTTGAATCCAGTAGCCGGTGCGCCTGTCCGACAGGCCCTGCGCCGGGTCGTACACCACCTCGCGCTCGTCGAGGCCATACTTCTTCAGCATGGGCAGCAGCCGCTTCCCCACCGCTTCCACGTCGTCGTAAGCACCCTTAAAGGTGGTGCCGTAGTTGCAGCACACCATGATCGGGTAGCCGCGGCTGGCGAAGAACTCGACCAGCTTCTCCAGCGCATCCACGTCGATGCAGCCCGGCCCAAGCGCGCCGCCGACCGAGGGCACTTCCTGTGGCCACTGGCCGTCCTTGGTAATTGGGCATTGACCCGGGTACTGGTTGGTGCCCAGCTCATAGAAAGTGCTGACGTTGAGGATGCGCATGATCTTGATGATCGAGTAGTGCGTATCCTCGGAATAGAAGGCGACCGGCGTGTAGGCGTTGGGGTTGTCGTGCGGGCAGTCCGCCTGGTGCCAGACCAGCTTGCGCGGCAGGGAGTTGGCCGGGGCGGTGACGGCCTTTGCGGCCGTCTCCGGATCGTCGAGCAAGACCTTGCCGGCCAGATAGTCGCGGGCGTTCCACAGGCCGTACAAATTGCCTTCGGTGCTTCCCATGGTCAGCACGTAGCCCCAATAGGACTCCAAATCATTCGATTCGTGCGGCCACTTAGCGTTCCACAACGCCGCGTAGTAGTCCAACACCGGTCGTTCCATGAACTTTGTGTTGATCGTGAAATTTCCAGTGACGAACGGGTCACCGATGTTGTTGAGATGCATGGTCATATATTGCGACAACTCACCATAGTTGTCGTACTGATTGGCCTGATAGCCGAGGAACCGGCTCTTCTGCGTCACCTCATAAAGGGAAAGCTGTGTCAACGCGGACTGCCGCTCGACGTCGCTGAGGCCTTCGGGCTTCAGCGCAAACAGCGCGTCATCAATGCCAGAAACGGCGCAGCTCGCATAGGCAACGCTCGGGCTTTCGGTCGGCTTGGTCACCATGGTCCGTCTTTCTCCTTTTGGGGTTTCGCTCAAGTCATATCAAGCAATACCCTTATACCCTCTCAATGAAACCGCATGACTTTCACGATATCACCCTGCATACATATGTCTGCATCCAGTCATCACTAGTATTATAAACCTAAATTTATATGGTTTTCGGCGCTTGAAGCGTAAATTCATCAGAAAAATTTCGCTCAGAGTAGATTTTTTCCTTATTTATAATTTTCTCGTGATCATATCATGGTACGGTAAAAGTATGCGCCGAGAGCATACTATGTCCCTGGGGCGTGGTGTCTGAGGGAGTGTAGGCGCCCCCCGGTGAATTAAATCCGCCGGTCTACTCCGCTGCGATCGGCAGCGGGTCAGCGGGCATCGTCACGCAAACCGCGGAGTTGGCGAGCCCGGGCTGCACTGGGCATGGTAGCGGGATGAGACGTGAGCCTGATCCGCACTACCGCCATCGTTTTCAGGCCGAATTGATCGCGCATGCTGTGTGGCTCTACCACACGTTCCCGCTCAGCTTCCGCGATGTTGAACTGCTCCTGGCCGAGCGCGGTGTCGAGATCTCCTACGAAACGGTGCGGCGCTGGTGGCGCAAGTTCGCCCAGAACTGAGAGCGCCTAACGAAACCGGGATTTGGCTGTTGGGAGGGGCATGGCAGCTCCTCTCGTTTCCGACGCCCTGTGGGCACTGATTGAACCGTTGCTC
>NZ_JAGINQ010000060.1 GCF_017876165.1 Azospirillum soli | reverse complement strand
GAACCCAGGCCGGTATGAGGGGGGCCTCTGCCCGTTCGGCCCTTACAATCGGCGCAGCAGCACTCGATCAGCACCCGACTTTTTCAACGATATCGACGCCAAGCGGCCACAAGATCTACGTCGTCCAGTACCGTACCGGAAACGGGCGGACCCGCCGCTATACCATCGGCAAACACGGTTCTCCGTGGACGCCGGAACTTGCCCGAACCGAAGCGGACCGGCTGCTCCGCCGAGTCGCCGAGGGCAAGGACCCCCAGGCTGAAAAAGCGGCCGCGCGGACGTCGGACACCGCCTCGACGGTCGCCGCGGTCTTCGAAATCTTCATGCAGCGCCACGTCAGCCGCACGCGCGTCGAGAAGGAATACCGTGGCACCTTCAGGAACGAGGTCCTGCCCTACTAGGGCGACCGCCCGGTCGGCGGCGTCGAGCGGCGCGACATTATCGCCATGCTCGACCGGATCGTCGACCGTGGGGCGCCCATGCGGGCCAACCGGGTGTTCGCCTACGTCCGCAAGTTCTTCAACTGGTGCGTCTCCCGCGACCTCATTGCCGCCTCGCCTTGCGTCGGCGTCAGGCCACCCACGGACGAACGGGAGCGGGACCGGGTGCTTTCGGACGAGGAAATGCGGCTGCTCTGGTTCGCGTCCGTCCGGGTGGGCTGGCCGTTCGGTCCATTTCTCCGGCTCCTCATGCTCACCGCCCAGCGCCTCAACGAGGTGGCCGGCATGCGCTGGTCCGAACTCGACCTCGAACTGGCGATGTGGACCATTCCGGCGGAGCGCGCCAAGAACGGTACGGCGCACCTCGTTCCCCCTCTCGCCCGCTGCGGTCAGCCTCATATCGTCGCTGCCTCGGTTCGACCAGTCCGACTTGGTATTCACAACGACCGGTCGCACGCCGATCTCGGGGTGGACGCGCGGCAAAGCCCGAATAGAGGTCAGTGTTGTGTCCATCATGACGGAAGAGGCCGTTGCCGCCGGCAAGAGCACGGCAAACGTCAAACCGTTGGCCGATTGGCGTTTCCATGACATCCGCCGCTCGGTCACGACGGCTCTTGCCGCGATGGGGACGCCGCCACACGTCGCCGACCGCATCCTCAACCACGTCCAAGGGACGATTCGCGGCGTGGCTGCCGTCTACAACCGGCACCGATACCTTGATGAGCGACGGGCCGCGCTGAACGCCTGGGCCGAACGTACAAGGGAGATCGTTGGAAGGCCGGCGGTCACGCGGGCAGCCCCCACCCCGACTCATAACGGTTGAACTCGAAAAGTTGTTTTATGCCCTGCACGACGATGCCTCACCGACCAGATCAAGGTTTGCCTTTAAAAGCAGTCAATCTCATTGGTGCCATTGGGCGGTGGTGTCCGAAGCTGACCCATTGGACGCTCGGGGGCATCTGCATCCAACGTGGCACCCGACCAAACAATAAAGGAGGCGACGAAAAACCTTGGTAGCTTTGCCTCGGGCGATCATGGCTTCCGCCACGCCATCCTCCATCAAGCAAATTGCGTTCCGAAAAATGCGAAACTTGGCATCGCGGCGCACCTGGCTCTGTTGCAAATTTTGTGGTGGGGCGGGGATCCGGTAGAACCTCGGCGGGATCGGCGGCCGGGGTGACACGGTGATGCGCAGCAAAAAAGCCCGTTCAAGGGCCGACCGTTCACGACGGAGGTGATCCTGTGGGCGGTGCGCTGGTATCTGCAATTCCCGATCAGCTGCCGCGATCTGGAACGGATGCTGGCCGACCGCAGCGTGGCGGTCGATCACACGACGCTCTTCCGCTGGATCCAGGCCTACGCGCCGGAGTTGGACC
>NZ_JAGINQ010000059.1 GCF_017876165.1 Azospirillum soli | reverse complement strand
TGCGCCGTGACGGCGTACCTTTTGTATAATGGGTCAGCGACTTACAGTAAGCAGCGAGCTTAAGTCGGTAGACGAAGGCGCAGCGAAAGCGAGTCTGAACAGGGCGCTTGAGTTGCTTGCTGTAGACCCGAAACCCGGTGATCTAGCCATGGGCAGGTTGAAGGTGCGGTAACACGCACTGGAGGACCGAACTCACGCCTGTTGAAAAAGTCGGAGATGACCTGTGGCTAGGGGTGAAAGGCCAATCAAACCGGGAAATAGCTGGTTCTCCGCGAAAGCTATTTAGGTAGCGCGTCGGATATTACCCACGGGGGTAGAGCACTGGATGGGCTAGGGGGCCTCGCGGCTTACCAAACCTAACCAAACTCCGAATACCGTGGAGTACAGTCCGGCAGACAGACGGTGGGTGCTAAGGTCCATCGTCGAGAGGGAAACAGCCCAGACCGCCAGCTAAGGTCCCCAAATCACGGCTAAGTGGGAAAGGATGTGGGAAGGCCATGACAACCAGGAGGTTGGCTTAGAAGCAGCCATCCTTTAAAGAAAGCGTAATAGCTCACTGGTCTAGTTAAGCCGGCCTGCGCCGAAAATGTATCGGGGCTCAAGCCGTGTACCGAAGCTGCGGATGTGATCTCAGATCACGTGGTAGCGGAGCGTTCCGTAAGCCTGCGAAGGGCCCCCGTGAGGGTGCCTGGAGGTATCGGAAGTGAGAATGCTGACATGAGTAGCGACAAAGAGTGTGAGAAACACTCTCGCCGAAAGTCCAAGGGTTCCTGCGCAAGGTTAATCCACGCAGGGTGAGCCGGCCCCTAAGGCGAGGCCGAAAGGCGTAGTCGATGGAAACCAGGTTAATATTCCTGGGCCCGGTGGTGTGTGACGAATGCCCAAGCGTGTGCGCTCTGATCGGATTGAGCGTGCTGTGGCGGCGTTCCAGGAAACAGCCCCACCGTTAAGGACCGTACCCGAAACCGACACAGGTGGACAGGTAGAGTATACCCAGGCGCTTGAGAGAATGGTGTTGAAGGAACTCGGCAAATTGCCCTCGTAACTTCGGAAGAAGAGGGCCCCGTTCTTGGGCAACCAAGGGCGGGGGGCACAGACCAGGGGGTGGCGACTGTTTACTAAAAACACAGGGCTCTGCGAAGCCACACAAGGCGACGTATAGGGTCTGACGCCTGCCCGGTGCCGGAAGGTTAAGAGGAGGGGTGCAAGCTCTGAATTGAAGCCCCGGTAAACGGCGGCCGTAACTATAACGGTCCTAAGGTAGCGAAATTCCTTGTCGGGTAAGTTCCGACCTGCACGAATGGCGTAACGACTTCCCCGCTGTCTCCAACACCAACTCAGCGAAATTGAACTCTCCGTGAAGATGCGGAGTACCCGCGGTCAGACGGAAAGACCCCGTGCACCTTTACTACAGCTTTGCAGTGGTGCTAGGGATCTCATGTGTAGGATAGGTGGGAGGCTTTGAAGCCCGGGCGCCAGCTCGGGTGGAGCCAGCCTTGAAATACCACCCTTGAGGTCTCTGGCATCTAACCGCGCCCCGTTCATCCGGGGCCGGGACCCTGCATGGCGGGTAGTTTGACTGGGGCGGTCGCCTCCCAAAGTGTAACGGAGGCGCGCGATGGTGGGCTCAGAGCGGTCGGAAATCGCTCGACGAGTGCAATGGCATAAGCCCGCCTGACTGCGAGACTGACAAGTCGAGCAGAGACGAAAGTCGGCCATAGTGATCCGGTGGTCCCGCGTGGAAGGGCCATCGCTCAACGGATAAAAGGTACGCCGGGGATAACAGGCTGATGACTCCCAAGAGTCCATATCGACGGAGTCGTTTGGCACCTCGATGTCGGCTCATCACATCCTGGGGCTGGAGCAGGTCCCAAGGGTTCGGCTGTTCGCCGATTAAAGTGGTACGTGAGCTGGGTTTAGAACGTCGTGAGACAGTTCGGTCCCTATCTGCCGTGGGTGTCGGAATGTTGCGAGGATCTGTCCCTAGTACGAGAGGACCGGGATGGACGCACCTCTGGTGCACCGGTTGTCACGCCAGTGGCATCGCCGGGTAGCTAAGTGCGGACGGGATAACCGCTGAAAGCATCTAAGCGGGAAACCCACCTCTAAACCAGCATTCCCTGAGAGCCGTGATAGACCATCACGTCGATAGGGGGCGTGTGGACCGGCGGCAACGCCCGAAGCTAAGCCCTACTAATCGCTCGATCGGCTTGATC
>NZ_JAGINQ010000058.1 GCF_017876165.1 Azospirillum soli | reverse complement strand
CGCGTCCGGGATAACGGCCTCTTTGCGTCGTGCCATGCAGGGGCTCCTTTCGCTTCAGGATAACCCCACCGAGCACGAAATTCCGGATACTCCCCACCTTCCACTTGTATGCCAACATCGCGGTTCACAGTCCGGATGCCCAATGGCCGCGAGCCATTGCGCGGCACCGGGGCGAGCAGCAGCCTCAGGATTTCATCCGGGATGTCGACGCGATCTCTAAGGAACGGGCGCGAAACCTCAGCAGGGGTGCGTCCACCAAGGCCTTCATGTCCCTTCAGGCCGTAGTCGCCCATTGACCATGCGTCGGCGCGCCGCTGGAGTTCATCCCGATCCAATTCCACACAAAAGGCTTCTCGGTCGGTCTGCCCAAGGCGTTCGGCAAAGCTGCGCCGGGCCTCAATCCGCTTTCGATCCGCAACCGAGTGTCCAATGTATCCCGGTTGCATCACCACAAGTTCGTGATTGAAGGTTTTGATGGCTCTCTCGACCATCGGCTTCTGTTCGGGCGAGTAAACATCACACGGATCCGGTTCGATCCCGAGAAACCCAAGGGCACAGAGGAACTCTCGGCTCTTAAAATCCGCGCCATTGTCGAACCTCAAGCGCTTGCACTTTCCCCATTCCCGAATTGCCTTGCGAAGGGCGAGCAAAGCGGCTTCCGTGCTGCAGGTGCGGGTTATGAGAACGCTCAACCGTCTTGGGTAGACGTCGATGACGACGTAAACCCGATAACGCCCGTCGTTCAGCAGCATATCTGTGGGCGAAGCGTCCATTTCCCACAAGTCATTCGGCTGCGTGACGTCGGTGTTCGCGGTCCCAAGCGCCAAGCGGTATCCATTCCGCCAACCGTCTGGATTGGTTGCGAGCGCGATCAATTCAGGATTGGCTGCCCGCCAAGCCGCGCACCAGCGCTGAATAGTCCTGATGCCAGGAAGAGCGATCTCCTTCTCAAGGCCATCGTCGCCAACGGCCTTAATAACTGCACCAAAGCACACTTCCGCGGCCTTCCGCAGCAACCTTGCCGTGATGTCTGAATTTTCAAGTATAACGCCGGCCAGGAACTCGCAAAGGGCGCCGCAACGGTCAATTTGCCCCGTGCTTGCACGGTGCCCATATCTGCCAGCAAGCGCCAGGGATTCGCCGCGGCGTCTTGCTTTATCCCATGAGCGTAGCGTGTTGGGGGATACGGTGGGCCGGACTTGGCGCACCCATTCGGGCGTGTCGAGTGTAGGCTGTCGATTACCAACCCATATAGTCGCTTTAGTGTTGAGGCTTGTTCCTGTGCCGGTATTGTATATTTCACAAAAAAGTGTAATAGCCCTCGTCTTTTTCATCCCTGTCTTAACTTGAAACTCATCATACAAGCAGAGAATGTGGAGACACGCCTCTCGTCGCTGAACGCCAGCAATACTATAGGGTTTTCTTTGTGCCTGTGCCGGAGTGATGAGGGGGGATGTGCAATCAGGGGTGGTTCCAGGTTTTTGCGGGTTAATCGGAGGCGTGGGCGTGTGGGTGACTTCCGCACTGGCCAGTTCATTTTTCAATAATTTATGGATTTCGTAGGCTTCGCGAACTTCTCGCGGTAAGGAGTCCAAAGGGTATTCCCACCCACCTCCTCTTCCTCGTCGCGACCGTCGCTCCCAGCCTTCACGAGCCGCCAAATAACGGATACCTCGCTCGCTCGTGGGCATCCCGTGTATGCTCAACTCTGCAATCAGCTTTGAGGTAAGCCAAACAGCGGCAGCCATATTATGCCTCTCCGCCACAGCAGTGTAGCCAAAGGATGCCATCTTGCACCGATCAGGGTGCATTGTGCCGATGACAGAGTAGTAAATGTTTGGCTGCTGCGCAAAAGGCTTGTAAGGATATATACGATAATATGCTCTTCGCATGATGGGCATAGAAAGAAGGTGTTGGTGCCAAGTGCTGGAAGATAATGTGTGATATTCTCTTGGCTGTTGGGTGATGTTCGTAATGCACGTTGTGAGAAATCTTTTCGTTCATGATGGCACGAGGAACTGTGCCGTCCGTCCGCCATCCTTAAACCACCGGTGTAATGGCTGGAGGGTTGATTGGAAGTCGGAATAGGCCGGAAAACCGTCAGGGAAGCCGGAAATGAGCGTTTGCTTCCGAGGGGCCGCAGCATCGGCCGTTCGGCTTTTCGAAACTGGCGTGCATCAAGTAGACAAAGGGATCGATATGGCAGATAGCGCGATTCTTAGTTGCTTTACTTAGATTTCCGTTATTCCAAAATTGCGTGTCGCTCGTCGCCTTAGGCGTCGTGTTGCCATAAACCTGCCCAGGTGGAATGAGGCTATCACGCTTTCCGACTTCCAGAGCCACCTGTCGCGCCACAGCTGTTGGATTAATCTTGCAGCCTCATAGTACTACTGTGTCATAAATCTGATCCCATATAGGGTCTATGACACAGGCGAGTTTGGATAGGCAGGACGCGGCGGAGCGTCGGTTTGAGGAGT
>NZ_JAGINQ010000057.1 GCF_017876165.1 Azospirillum soli | reverse complement strand
GTAAGCGGTGTTCTGGTCCCACCTTCCGGCGCGGTCGCTGTGGGGTGAGTCTCCCGGATCGGATGATCGGGAGAACGGTTTGTGTCTACGCTCGACCTTACGCTTGACCCGGAGCCCGTGCGGGTGCGCCGCATGGAGGTGATCACGGGCGATGTGGGACGCCGGATCTGGTCGCCGGAGGAGAAGGCGCGGATCCTGGCGGAGGCGGCAGCGCCGGGGGCTGTGGTTTCCGAAGTGGCCCGGCGTCATGGACTGCGGCCGCAGCAGGTGTTCGGTTGGCGCCGGGAAGCGCGCGCCGCCAGCCGCTCCCAGGCTGAGGGCATGGTGTTCGCGCCGGTGGTGCTGGACACCACGCCGCCCTCCGCCACGCCGATGCCGAAGGAGCCTCCGGCCATCGAGGTGCAGATCGGCGATGCGGTGGTGCGCGTGCCCGCCGGCATGGACGGCGCCACCGTCAAGGCGGTGCTGCGCGCCGTGAGGGCGACGCGGTGATCGGCGTCGAGGGCGCGGTGCGGGTGCTGGTCGCCGCCAAGCCGGTCGATTTCCGCAAAGGCATGGATGGGCTGGCCGCCTTGGTGCAGCAGCAATTGGGAGCCGATCCCTTCAGCGGGGTCATCTACGTCTTCCGCGCCAAGCGAGCGGACCGGGTGAAACTCTTGCACTGGGACGGCACCGGCCTGGTCCTCATCTCGAAGAAATTGGAAGCCGGTCAGTTCCGCTGGCCGGCAATCCGCGATGGCGTGATCCGCCTGACCCCGGCCCAGCTCTCGGCGCTCGTGGAGGGTCTGGACTGGACCCGGGTGCGCGGCGTGCGGGTGCCCCGGCCGACGGCCGCCAGCTGAGCTGCGACACAGCGACTCGCACGCGCTTTGGGGGCGAAGGTCGCGGGCGGCGCCGCTATGCTGGTGGCCGTGACGACCGCATCCGACCTCCTGCCCAACGATCCCGGCGAGTTGCGCGCCCTGTTGCTGGCCGAGCGCGCCCGGCATGCCGCGGAGCTGTCGGCGGCCCGCTCCCGGGCCGAGGAGGAGATCGCCCGGCTGCGCCAGATCATCCGGGAGCTGCAGCGTCATCGCTTCGGCCGCCGGGCCGAGCGTCTCGATCCGGACCAGCTGGCCTTGGCGCTGGAGGACCTGGAGCAGACGCTGGCCGCCACAGAGGCCGAGCCCGCCGGCGCCGCGGCGAGCAAACCGGCGCCTTCGCCGGCACGGCGCACGGTGAACCGCGGCAACCTGCCGGCCGATCTGCCGCGCGAGGAGATCCTCATCGACGTCGCCGACAAGACCTGCCGGTGCTGCGGCGGCGCGCTGCATCCCATCGGCGAGGATGTCTCACAGCGCCTGGATCTCGTCCCGGCCCGCTTCCGGGTGCTGGTGACCCGCCGGCCCAGGTACGCCTGCCGCCGCTGCGAAGAGGGCGTCGTACAGGCCCCGGCGCCGGCGCGCATCGTGGAGGCCGGCATCCCCACCGAGGCGCTGATCGCCCACGTGCTGGTGTCCAAGTATGCCGACCATTTGCCGTTGTACCGCCAAGCTCAGATCTACGCGCGTCAGGGCGTCGATCTCGACCGCTCGACGCTGGCCGACTGGGTTGGACGGGCTGCCTGGTACCTGCGGCCCCTGCACGAGCGGTTGCTGGCCAACCTGAAAGCCTCGGGCAAGCTGTTCGCCGACGAGACGACGGCGCCGGTGCTCGATCCCGGACGGGGCAGCACCAAGACCGGCCAGCTCTGGGCGTACGCGCGCGATGATCGCCCCTGGGGCGGGCCGGAGCCGCCGGCGGTGGCCTACGTCTATGCCCCGGATCGCAAGGCGGAACGCCCGGTGGCGCACCTGCAGGGATTCGCCGGCGTGCTCCAGGTCGACGGCTATGCCGGTTATCGCAAGCTGGCCGAGGGCGGGGCTGTGCGCCTCGCGTTCTGCTGGTCGCATGTCCGTCGGGGCTTCTACGATCTCCAGACCGGCGGCTCCGCGCCGATCGCCAGCGAAGCCCTGCTGCGCATCGCCAAGCTGTACGCGGTGGAGGCGGAGATCCGCGGCCGTGACGCCGAAGCGCGCCGCCGGGAGCGGCAGGCCCGCACGGCGCCGCTGATTGCGGAGCTGAAGGCGTGGCTGGAGAAGCAGCTCGCAACGGTGTCGCGCAAATCGACGCTGGCCGAGGCGATCCGCTACGCGCTCAGCCGCTGGGAGGGGCTGACGCTGTTCCTCGACGACGGGCGGCTGGAGATCGATAGCAACAGCGTGGAGCGCTGCATCCGCCCGCTGGCCCTGACGCGCAAGAATGCACTGTTCGCTGGCAGCGACGGCGGCGGTGAGCACTGGGCGACGATCGCGTCGCTGGTGGAAACCTGCAAGCTGAACGGCGCCGATCCGCAGGCTTGGTTCGCCGAGGTGCTGACCAAGCTCGCCAGCGGCCATCCGATCACCAAGCTCGATGAGCTCCTGCCCTGGGGCCATACCCGGCAGGCGGAACCCGCCGTGGCCTGAGAACACCGCTTAC
>NZ_JAGINQ010000056.1 GCF_017876165.1 Azospirillum soli | reverse complement strand
AGATGGCCGTTATCTTCGGCGACCGGTTCGCAAGGGCGATGAACGCCTGAAACTGAAATCCGCCCCGCCGAGCACGAAATTCCGGATACTCCCAGGGTAGGTCGCCTGCATCTCCACCAACGACATGCCCGCCCAGGCCACCTTCATCGCCAACCTGTTCGGCATGGCCGCCTGAAAACGCTGCCCCTCCAACTCTCTGCGCCCGCCGTCAAATTTTGCAACGGAACTGACGATCAGGACGGACAAGCATGCCGGCTATCCCCCGGGCCCTCGAAGACGTCTTCGAGGACGACAACCGAGTACGCCTGTGCCACGACAAGGCGTCGACAGTCACCGCCACATGAGCGCGCCTTGAGTGTGTACGGCGGATGAAAACATTGAACACAGCAGCACTCAGATCTTTTTTACTCAAAGATTATGAAATAACCTCGAATAAGTCGGCGCCGCAGCGCCTTCTGCTCAAGGTTTCGGAAGAGCCCCAGGCGGCGCGAGGAACTGCATCGTACACACGATTCGCCCGCTGGACCCGGCTGAGGCTGTGGCGCCGGTTGCTTGATCGGCTCCGCCGGACGTGGCGGCTGGCCTACGGCGACACGGCTCAGCCGAGCGCGATGGTGATCGACAATCGGACTTGTCGCTCGGCCCCGAGTTGCTTCGTGCGTGGCGTGGACAGTGGCAAGAAGATCCGTGGGGTGAAGGTCAGCATTGCCGTCGAAAAGTACGGTATCCCACTGGTGATCGACGCTACGCCAGCCAACGTGCATGACACCACAGGCATCGTCCCGGTCCTGCGCCAACTCGTCGAAAATAGCTTTCAAGGGCCAGCCATCGGCGATCTCGGCTACCGCAGACAGCGCCTGGCCAGAACCGCTGCGGCGCTCGGCATCGCCATCCAGCCGATTGCCCGCAGCCGCGATGGCGTGTTCATCCCCACCGGGATCGCCTGGGTCGTGGAGCGCTCCTTCAGTTGGATCACGCGCCACCGTCGATTGAACACCATCGTCGAGCGGACGAAGAGCACCTCGTCACTTTCGTCGATCGCCTTCATCTCCATTCTTGCACGGCGCCTCAAGCGCCTCGTCATTCAGGATGCCAGCGCATGATGTCCATGAACAGCTTCTGAGGACTGCCCTCAGAAGCGAAGGATCATTTCCCGGCCGATCAACCCTGGCGCTCTTTTGTTACTCCGGAAAAGGCCTGAAACGCTTCCGTCACATCATTCATGACTTGCGGGAAGAAGGCAATGCGGCCGGCAAGCAGACCTTCGCTGATCGGCGTGGGACGGGGGAGCGCACGCGGCAAAGGGGGCGGTTTGCCAGAGTCCCGTTCATCGGCACGGGGAGGCTCGTAAAAGTGGAGAGCGAGTTGGCCGTCAGGTTCGGCGGCATAGGGAAGACAGGGCTCGGTCCGGCGCTCCGCACCGGGGAGGACATATTGATCGCCCTGGGCGGTCCTTTCCATCAGCGGCATCCAAGACACCCTCTTGCCAAATAAAGCCCCGTTCAACCTATCAGATTCCACCCAATCCGCTCCAGGGAATATGGCTAAATCTGTATGACCGGATCGGAACCGCCACGGGCGATACCGTCTCCATCGGATGGATCCTTATAGACTCTGGACGAACGGACACTATGGACACAGTCACCCAAATGCTTCTCGGGGCCACGGTGGCGCAGGCCGGCTTCCGCCACCGACTGGGCCGTCGCGCGCTCGCTGTCGGTGCGGGCATCGCGCTCATTCCCGACCTGGATGTTGTCGTCGGCTGGATCGGTGGACCTTTTGCCAACTGGGTGCATCATCGCGGCCTGACCCATTCAATCCTGTTCGGCCCTTTTGCCGGCCTGCTGTTCGGTTGGCTGATCTGGCGATGGCAACGCCGCCGCCACGGGTCGGACAGCCTGTGGGGCGGGAGCGACGCGTTGCGGGCCTGGATCTGGCTGGCCATTCTGGCGTTGATGACCCATCCGGTGATCGATGTCTTCACGTCCTATGGCACGCAGTGGCTCTATCCGCTCACCAACGTACGCTTCGCGATCAACGCGATGCCGATCATCGATCCGGTCTACAGTCTGGTCCTGCTCATCGCCGTGGTGGCTGGCGTCGCGATCCGCAAGCGGGCGGCCTTGGCACAGGATATTGCGGGCGCCGCACTGATCATCGTTTCGGCCTATACGCTCGGCGGCTGGGCCATCAACGAGCGCGTCGAGGCGATTGCGAAAGCGCAGGTCGAAGGTGGGATCGAGGTGACAGCCTACCCGACCCTGTTCCAACCTCTGCTGCGCCGGGTCGTGGTCGAGACGCCGGACGCGGTGCGGGTCGGGTTCCACTCCGTACTGAGCGCGGAGAAGATCCGGTGGGAACGGTTCGAGCGAAGCACGTCGCCGGCCATTGAGGCGGTTGCGGCGACTTCGGAGGCCAAGGTCTTCCGCTGGTTCTCAATGGAAAATCTCTATTGGCGCGAGCAGCCGTTGGACTCCCAGCACACCCTGGTTCAAGCCCTTGATCATCGATACGGCATGCCAGGGGTCTCATCGCTCGGCTTTTGGGGTATCCAAGCCGTTGTCGATCGGGCGGGGGTGTTGGCGGGCGCGGTGGAAACCTTCCAAACGCCCCGGGACGCATCCCAGGCGGCGTGGCAGGATCTGTGGGTCCGCATAGTCGGCACAGGGCCGGCCGACCGAACGGTCAGTGCCGACTAACCAGACGGCTTTCTCGTGCGAACGAACGCCTAAGCTGAAGCAGGGCGACCGAGGCCATATGTTTGCCAGCCGAAAGGCGAGTAGCGGCCCGTCCCACGGCATGTCCCCATCGCGGATTGCGCCGGGCGGCCCAGCGCCGAGCCTCAGACATGGGGGGCGGGCCGATGAACTCTACCATTTTCGCGGTTCTGGATGTGCATAAGGCGACGGTGTTCGTGGCCGTTGCCGAAGGAACACGAGATGGCGAGATCCGCTCGTTCAGCACGGTGGCGAAACGGGCTGAGGCGATCGAAAGGCTGGTAGGGCGGCTCGCCCGGGATGGGTATGGCCTGAGCGGCATCGTCACGCGAACTGGGTCGGCGTGCAGAACACCCCGAGTTCGCATGTGTCAATCGGCGTTGGGACATAGGGGCTCTTCCGCGCTTTTTTATGACGTCCGTGGGATTCGGGGCTGGTGATGCGCACCTATTGGACACCATCCCGTAACGCTCCCTTGGGAGTATCCGGAATTTCGTGCTCGGCGGGGCGGATTTCAGTTTCAGGCGTTCATCGCCCTTGCGAACCGGTCGCCGAAGATAACGGCCATCTG
>NZ_JAGINQ010000055.1 GCF_017876165.1 Azospirillum soli | reverse complement strand
TGCGGCATTATGGAGCAAACGCCACCAACACTTAGCACACTAAGCGTCTGATGGCGGGCTAGACTCCCCGGAGGTTGAACGCACTTCCGGGGACGACGCCATGCCCGACGCCATCCCGCCTTCCGTCAACGCCTTGCTAAAGCTCCGAGAGAAGCTGTGCGCCGAGCTGCGCACCGTCGCCAACAGGGAACGCTCCCTCCGCGCCAAGCTGGTTCAGGTAGACGGAGTCCTCCGCATGCTGGGGGAGGCAGACCCGGAGTTCCCCGGAAAGCGCCGGAAGGCCGCCATCTCCTTTGCCAAGCGCGAGGCGCGGCGCAGAGTGCTGGACGTGCTGCGGGACGCGCCGGAGCCCCTGACAACCTCTCAGATCGCCGTGCGCATCATGGAGGCGAAGGGGCTGTCCGCCGACGATCCAGACGCCGTGAAGGACGTTCAGCGGGCCGTTGCGGCGGTCCTGCGGAGGGGCGTGGAGTTCGCGGAGGTGGGGCGCGATGGACGGGAGAAACGGTGGCTTCTCGGCTCTTAATCCGCCGTTGTAAGTGAATGGCAATCAGGAGGACTACTTCATTTTGTGGTGCCCGAACGGCAGACTCTACTACCTACGCGCAACAGGGTGTGGTATGGCTTGCCATTTAGAGCTACCAGGGAATGGGGGGAAGCCGTGGGCCAGATTGAACTGTTTCACTTCGAAGCCGGGAAGCCCAGCTTTGAGGATTATGGCATGGAGAACGGCTTTCGCTATTGGTTCGCCCGCGACCTGATGGGCATGCTTGGTTATAAGGATTTCGGCGCGTTCAAGAAGGCCATTAACAAGGCCATGGCCGCATGTGCGGCGCTGAACATCGATATACAAGACAACTTTGTTCAAATTAATCGAGTAGTCGACGGCACGGAGGTTTCTGACTTCAAGCTGTCGAAATTTGGGTGCTATCTCACGGCAATGAATGGCGACTCCAAAAAGCCGGAGGTCGCAGCCGCGCAAGCGTATTTCATCACGCTTGCGGAAGCATTCAAGAAGTACATCAACGAAGCTGAAGATGTTGATCGCGTTCGCATCCGCGACGAGCTTTCCCAGCATGAAAAATCGCTAGCTGGTGCGGCAAATGATGCCGGTGTGATTAATTATGCTCTTTTCCAGAATTCCGGCTATCGTGGCCTCTACAACATGGACATGAGCAAGCTAAAGAATATCAAGGGTGTTCCTGCCAGTCGATCCCCTCTTGACTTTATGGGCAAGGAAGAGCTTGCCGCGAATTTGTTCCGGATTACTCAAACTGAAGCAAAAATCCGAAACGAAAGCGTGCGCGGGCAAAGAAACTTGGAGCGGACGGCTTACAGCGTTGGCTTCAAGGTCCGGCAGACTATGGAAGAAATCAGCGGCACGAACCCTGAAAGCCTCCCGCCGGCACAAGACATCAGGCAGGTCCAGTCCGCTCTCAAGACGGCTCACAAAGGCTTCAAGGCTATAGAAAAAAAAGAAAAGGTTTAACCGCTTTGCGGTCGGTGCATTAGGCGGTCTTGCGCCGCTGCCAGTAGCCGGTGAAGTCCACCGACTGCCCCATGCGGGCGGCGCGGCCCGCCACGATGTTGAAGAGCATGCCGTTGCTCTCGCGGCGGTGATCCTCGCGCCACGCCATCTCCCCGGCATAGCGGGCCAGATAGACGCCGCTGATGTGGTGGTGCTGGCCTTCCTCGGCCCGGCGCAGGCGGGAGAAGAACGACTCCGCCATGTTGGTGCAGGCCCCATCGGCGCTGTAGGCTTCGGAGTGGTTGATGCGCTTCATGGGGAAGCGGGCATGCAGCTTGTCCCACGCGGCGGCTTCGTCGGCGTGGATGGTCGAACCCTTGGCGACCCGCGAGGCGATAAAGCCGGTCGCCTCGTCCTCGGACTTGAACACGCTGGTCAGGGTCCGCCCGTCGCGGTCGCGGATCGCCACCACCACCCGGCGCTTGCCGTTCTGGTTGACGGCCTTGCGGCGGTCGCGGCGGTTTTCCTTGAAGTTGGCCGGCTTGACGTAGCCGCCGACGTGGCAGCCGTCCACCTCGACCTCACCATCGGCGATCATGCCGCGCGTCTCGGTCGCCATCGCCTCGCGCAGCTTGTGGCAGAGAACGAAAGCGGTCTTGTAGGAGATGTCCAGGTCGCGGCCCAACTGGAGGGCGGAGATGCCCTTGGCGGCGTTCACGAACAGGACGATGGCCGCCAGATAGACGGAGATCGGCAGCTTGTGCGAGGCGAACAGGGTGCCCGACGTCGGCGTGAAGTCCTTGCGGCAGTCACGGCAACGGTAACGCGGGCGGGAGCCGCGCGACACGTCGTAGCAGATCAGGGAGCCGCACTCCGGGCACACCGGCTTGCCGCCCGTGCTGTCCCAGCGGATGCGCTGGAAGACGCCCCACGCCTCAGCTTCTTCCATGCGCAGCACGGCGCGGAGCGAGATGCTCCGGGCGGCGGCGGACAGGAGGAAATGCTGCGACATGGGGAAGGAACCTCAACGCTTTTCGTTGAGGTGAGTTGTATCCGTTGTTTTTGGTGAGGTCAACACATTTCGTTGACGTTGACGCTTGGCGTCAAGGTTGCTACGTTCGCTCTATGTTGACGCCAGAGCAAAGCCGCGCTGCCCGTGGGTGGCTGGATTGGTCGCAGGACGACCTTGCGAAGCGCGCGAACGTGTCGCTTTCGACCGTGCGCGACTTTGAGAAGGGGCGCCGTGTGCCCATCGCCAACAACCTAGAAGCCATCAAACGGGCTCTGGAGTCCGGAGGGATTCAATGCGTATTTGATGAGACCGGGAATCCCAGCGGCATTGCCAGAAAGTCGTCAAGCGACTGAAACCAGAACAGGGGCGGCCCCGAAGGACCGCCCCCATTTGCCTGATGTTGCTAGGCCGCGAGGCGCGCGACCACCTCGACCAGCGGCGGGACTACCGCCGCGACGGCGCCGCCCGGCAGGTCTTCGCCTTCGCGGGTTGCGCTGAAGTTGACGGCAATGCCGCCGAACAAGCAGAGCGTCACCGCCCCACCAAAGAGGCGGACGCATCCGCCAGTCGCGCCCCGGACTTCAAGGCGCACGTCGCTATTGGCCATGGACATCTCCTTCTGGCCTTAGGGGTTGCACTAGAGTCCGGGAGACGCCATATTTCAGTTGCTCAGACTGGGGATGCTTCCCATGGCGTTCCCGAACCCGACTATCCAGGCGCCTTCCTTACATAAAGGTCGGCTCCTGAATCTGGTCAGCAGAAGCCCCGTCAGGTTCATCCTGCGGGGCTTCTTGCTTGCTGGGGAGTAGATACCACCGACCATCGACGTCCACCGCTTCTTCGCGGCTTAAGCGGCGGCGCATTTCGTTCCGGATCGACGACTCCTTAATCTCGTCATTCCCAGAAGCCCGAATACGGCGGATGATCTCGGTGTAGGTCAGCCCGTCAGGGGCTCCCCGCGCAAATGCTTCGTCAACCGCTGCTGGGACGCTGCCCCTCGGCGCGCGTTGGCGCTTGGAGCGTTCGTCCGCCGCATCGTCATCATCAAATCGCATCGCATCATAATTGATGCGCGGCGCGATGACAGGGGGGGCCGTCTCGTCAAAACGCTGCCCTCCACCTATGGCGGCGGCGGCCATGCGGTTGATGTGCATGAGGGCTTCCTGCCATCCCTGACGGAATCCTGCATGGAACGCCTCTTGAAGCATTGCGGCGACCTGCTGCGCTCCTTGCTCGGCGAGGGCGGTCGGGATGTCCGGTAACTGCTGCGACATGCAACACCTCTTGGCGATACGTCTGCCAAGAAGATAAGCGCGTCATAAGTGCGACGCAAGGCATCGCTCAACGATAACTGCGAAAAATCTTTCCCGACAGAATGAGGCGATCAACTGTTATGGGCTATCATGCCCCATCATGCCGCAAGCGGTTGAGCGTACACAAACAAGTTCGTTGCGTTGCGGCGGTCATCGATCAACCAGAGGCGAGCGCGCATTGCGTCTTTCTTCGCGTAGAGTGACGCGCAAAAACATTCGCCACGCGAATATCGACGCGCCAGCCTGATCCAGCAGGGCTGCCTTTCTGTCATTGTGGCTGATGGCGCCATGTATGGTGAAATGGCGATGCGCCAAACCGTTCGTGCTCATCACTAACGGCTGGTGGCGTTTGCTCCATAATGCCGCA
>NZ_JAGINQ010000054.1 GCF_017876165.1 Azospirillum soli | reverse complement strand
GTCCTCCAGCCTCCCACCGATGCGGCGGTGCGGCATCGTCCAAAGAGACTAACGGGCCGACCGGTGCGGCAACGGCACCGCCATGGTCCGATTGGAGGATGCAACGGAACCCGCCAAACCCCTATCCCTGCCCGGTCCCAAGACAGGCAGGAGCCCCCTCCGATGACACCGACACACCCCGACGAAACACTGCGGATGCTGGCCGACAAGCAGGCCCTGGGGGAACTGGTCGCGGCCTATTCACGCGCCATCGACCGCCGTGACTTCGCGCTGTTGCGCAGCCTCTATCACGACGACGCCATCGACGATCACGGCGCCATGTTCTGCGGTCCGGTGGACGCCTACGTCGCGTGGGTCGCCGACGCCCTTTCCCAGTTCGAGGCGACCGCCCACTACGCCGTCCAATCGCTCTTCGTGGTGGAGGGCGACCACGCCGAAGGGGAGACCTACAAGATCAACTACCACCGCACACCGGCGCCCGACGCGCGGGAAATCATCACCGGCAGCCGCAGCCTGGACCGCTTCGAGCGGCGCGGCGGCGTATGGCGCTTCACCCTGCGCAGCGTGACCCTGGACTGGAGCGAGACACGCCCGGTTGATCCGGCCGCCTACGCCCAGTTCGCGGCCCAGAGCGTCCACGGCCGGCCCGACGCCAGCGACCCGTCCTACGCGCGGCTGCGCCTGTTTCCCCGCTTCCAGGCGTGTTAAGTCGCCGCATCGCTCAGCCGGCGGCCCCCGAGCGGGCCTTGAGCTCCGACAGGACGATGCCGCCCAGCACCAGCATCACGGCGACGACGTGGAACGGCTCCACGACCTCGTTCAGCAGGAGAACCGCGAAGAGCGAGGCGAACACCGGCGTCAGGTTGACGAACAGCGAGCCTCGGCTGGGCCCGATCAGCTGGATGCCGCGCATCATGCAGAAGGACGACAGGAGCGTGGGGAACAGGCCGACGTAGGTGACCACCGCCCAGCCGATGCCGGTCGGCCAGATCCCGAACCCCAGCAGCGCCTCCACCGCCGCCGCCGGCAGCGACACGATGAACGCGACGGCGGCCATGGCGTAGAACAGCACCAGCGGCGGCAACGGCGGCGTGTTGCGCAGGTAGAGCTGGTAGGCCGCGCCGGTGATGCCGGACAGCAGCACGTAGAGGTCGCCTGGGTGGATGCCGAAGTCGGCGATCCGCGCCACGTCGCCCCGGACGGCCGCCACGGCAACCCCCAGCAGCGTCGCCAGCATGCCGACGACCTGCAACGGGCTGCTGGGCGTGCGGTGCCACAGGAGGGCGCCGAGGAACACGAACGCCGGCGTCGCGCCCAGGAAGATCGCCATGTTCAGCGCCGTGGTCGATTGCGCCGCCACGAAGATCAAAAGGTTCGGGACCGTCAGGCCGAACCCGCCGATCCACACGATGGGCCGCCAGTGGGCGCGCAAGGCCGGTGCGGCGCCGATGCAGCGCCGGGCGGCGAACGGCGCGAGGATCAGAAGCACCACCACCCAGCGCAAGCACCCCAGAGCCATGGGCGACACGTTCCCGACCGCGAAGCGGACGGCCACCAGATTGGCCCCCCAGAACAGCGCCGCCAGGATCAGGAGACCGTAGGCCAGCCCGTTGGACGGCAGGTATCGACGGAGGGACATCACGCTTGCCTTTGCCGGCTGGATCGACGGGCGCTACGCTTGGCAGCGGCGGCGGCCAACGGCATCGTCCGTTTGAACGACACCGCCCCGCCCGCTCAGGCGATGCGAACCTCGTCGAGGAAGCGGTCCACCTGATCGGTCAGCGTGTTGGCTTGCCCGGCCAGCCACTCCGACGCCCCGAGCACCTCGTCCGCCGACCGGCCGGTTCCCGTCGCGGTCTCGGTGACCCGGTCGATGCTGACGGACACCCGGCCGGTGCTGCCGGACGCATCCGACAGGTTGCGGGCGATCTCGTCCGTCGCCGCCCGCTGCTGTTCGACGGCCGCCGCGATGGTCGCGACGATCTCGTCGATGTGCTCGATGGTCCGGCCGATGTCCTGGATGGCGTTGACCGACTCTTCGGTTACCGCCTGCATCTCGGTGATCTGGGCCGCGATCTGGGCCGTCGCCTTGGCCGTCTGGTTGGCGAGGCCCTTCACCTCCTGCGCCACCACGGCGAAGCCCTTCCCCGCCTCGCCGGCCCGCGCCGCCTCGATGGTGGCGTTCAAGGCCAGCAGATTGGTCTGCGACGCGATGTCGGCGATCAGGTTCAGCACGGCACCGATCCGCTCCGCCGCTTCCTTGAGCGCGTTCATGGTCTGGTCGGTGCGCCGCGCCCGCGCCACCGCGTGTCCGGCGATGGACGCCGATTCCGTCGCTTGTCGGCCGATCTCGGCGATGGAAGCGGACAGTTCGTGCGCGGCGGCGGACGCCTGATCGACGCTCGCCGACGCGTGGCAGGCGGCCGCGGCGGTCTCCCTGGCCTGCCGGGTGGTGTCGTTGGAGGCCTGCGTCACCGCCAGGGCGGTCTGTTGCATGCGACTGGACGCGCCGAACACCTCGTCCACCGCCCCCTTCACCCGATCCTCGAACTGCGCTGCCAGTTCCAGGACCGCCCGGCGGCGTTCCTCGGCGGCGCTGCGGCGTTCCTCCTCCGCGCGGGCGTTGGCGCGTTCGACCTCGGTCGCGGTGTTGCGGAACACCAGCAGCGCCGCCGCCATCTCGGCGATTTCGTCGCGCCCGACGACCGACGGCTCCACCGACAGGTCGCCCGCGACGATCCGCGCCATTCCCTGCTTCACGTCAAGAAGCCGGCGCATCAGGTTGCGCCCGACATACAGCCAGACCACGAGCGCCGACAGCACGAGGCTCGCCACGCAGACGCCGATCTGCACCATCCGGCTGTGGTCCAGCAGATCCACCGTTTCCGCCGCGCTGGCGTCCAACGCGCCCTGCTCCTCGGCGACCAGCGTCGCGATGAGCCGCGACAGCCGGTCCGAGAGCGCGCGGTTGCCCTCCAGCAGGGTGCGGAACTCGGCCAGCACCTCCACCTCGGCCCGCCGGGTTTCCGCGAGGTTGTCCGCGTCGGCGGCAGCCCGCTTTAAGACCGCGAGGGGCTCGTCGATGGCGCCCGACAGCTTCGTCAGCACGCCGTCCGGCGTTTCCAGCCCGGTGCGCAGGGCGTCCGGCAACGCCTTGCGGGCGGTCACGATGTCCGCATGATGCGCTGCGGCCTTGATGGCGATGCTGCCGAGGCGCGCCGCATCGGTCGCGCGCTCGGCCTCCAGCACCAGATTGCGCAGGTGGGCCGCGTTGTCGTCGATGCCACGGATGAGCCGCTCCGCCGCCCGGAGCTGGACGAGCTGCTGCTCCAGGGATGCGGTCGCGCCGCTGGTCGCGTCGCCCTGGGTCAAGCCCTCCTGCGCCGTTCGGATCTCCAGATCGATGGCCGAGCGCCAGGGCGACAGCACCCCTTGCAGACGCTGGGACGCGGCATCGGCGTCGCGCGCCAGCCTGTCGCGGATTCCGCCCAGCCGCACCCGCTGCGCGGTGGCGTCGTCGAGCTGGCGCAGGTTGGCCAGCAGGTCGGACACGCCCTGATCGATGCGCGCGGCCTGCCCCGGCTTCACACCGCGCAGGTTCTCCACCACCGCCTCGAAGGCGCGGCGCTCGGCCGTCAACTGCGCGGTGACCCCGGCAAGCTGCTCGGTCTCATCCACCGCGCCGTAGGCCGGGGCGAGGGCGACCAGCCGCTCCGCGTGCTGGGCCACGCGCATGGCGTGCATCATGGACGGCACCGCCTCCGCAGTGATCGCCCGCAGGGTTGCGCCGACGCTGGCGTAGCCGGCCAGCGCCACCGCCGCCGCGACCAGCGTTCCCAGCAGCACCGCGCCGATGGCCAGCATCAGCTTGTGCCTGATGCCCGACAGCAGCCCCCTCCTGACGAGCGGACGGGATCCCTCTTCCACGATGGTCGTGTGCATGCTTATTCCCTTGAATTGGCGGAGGTGATCGCGCCGCACGGAAAGAGGGCCGGGCCCCGGATGGGGGACCCGGCCCGAGGCGAGCACCCGGCCCAGGGAGGAAGCGCAAGTGCTGGTCGCGAGCGCCGTGCCCCGCGCGGCTCACGCCGCCGCGCGCACCCCCGGCGGGTTGCCGCGCAAGACCCCGGCGCGCAGGTCATGCGGGTCGAGCCGCCGGATCAGCGCCAGCTGCTCCGCCGTCGGCGCCGCCGTCTGGGGGATCTCGCCGTCCCGGTGCAGCGGAAAGCCGGTCGCCGCCTGCACCTCCTCGAAGGTCACCCCGGGGTGCAGCGAGCGCACCCGGATCGCCCGCTGCGGGCCCTCGAAGTCGAGCACGCACAGGTCGGTCACGATCAGCCGCAGGTCCACGAAGTCCGCCCGCGCCCCGGCCGGCCAGCGCTCCGCCCGGTAGCCCACCCCGGCCAC
>NZ_JAGINQ010000053.1 GCF_017876165.1 Azospirillum soli | reverse complement strand
CAGATGGCCGTTATCTTCGGCGACCGGTTCGCAAGGGCGATGAACGCCTGAAACTGAAATCCGCCCCGCCGAGCACGAAATTCCGGATACTCCCCTCCCTTTTGTTCATCAGGAGGGGCGGCTTTCGGTGACAAGTGGCCCCAGTCGCGGCCCCGGGGCGTGGTCCCCTTTCACCACAATACCAACGCCCCCATCGCTCCATCGGAATCATTCCATCGTGCTCCGAAGCCCCCAGTCATCCCCATCTTCATGCTCACGAGTCGGAGCGAGCACCGCCCAGAGAGGCGACACGACTTCTAATTGCGACGATGAGCGCAATGCCGATCAGGACCGTTGCAAGCGCGAAGGTGATCCGCATGCCATCGGCGATGGCTTCAGGGCGCGCCGCCGTCATGTCAGTCGTCCGTGATGCGAGCGCGAACACCGCGCCCATGACGGAGGCGCCGGTGATGAGCCCGAGGTTGCGCGAAAGGTTGAGCATCCCGGAAACGGCACCACGCTGGTCCGCAGCGATGCCGGTCATGATGGCGGTGTTGTTGGCCGCCTGGAACAGTGCATAGCCAGTGGTGATGATGACGATGGGGCCGACATAGCCGGCAACGCCGAGCGCCGCCGGGATCACGGACAACAGGCCGCACCCCGTGCCGATTCCCACGAGCCCGAGGACGACCGAGCGCCGCGCGCCGAAGCGGTCCACGAGGCGCCCGGCGGGCACGCCGGCCAGCGCGGCGGTCAACGGACCGGCCGACAGGACAAAGCCGACCCGCGCGGTGTCGAGCGCGAGGAAGTGCGCAAGGTAGAACGGCCCGACCACCAGTGTCGCCATCATCACCGCCGAGACCAACACGCCTGCGGCGAGGCCCGCGCTCAGGGTCGGATTGCGGAACATCCCCAATCGGATCAGGGGCGAGGCCGCCCGCGCCTCGGCGCGCACGAAAAGGCCGACGCCGACGGCCGCCGCCAGCAGCAGAGCCGCGTTGAGCGCACCAAAGCCGCCGCGCCCGATCGTCATGGCCAGCGCATAGGCGCCGAGCGTCAGGGCAAGCAGCAGCGTACCGACATGGTCAAAGCCGGCCCGGTCCGCCACCGGTGCCGCGCGGTCGGCGGGCAGGTGGCGGCGGGCGAGAAACAGCGCCAGGACACCGAGCGGAAGATTGATCAGGAAGATGGCTCGCCAGCCGAAGCCAGCGATCAGGACTCCGCCGAGCGACGGACCGAGCGCGGTGCCGATCGCCGACATGGTGCCGAGCAACCCCATGGCGCTGCCGGTTTGCGCCTTTGGCACCATCTGGCCGACGAACGCCATGGCGAGGGCCATCATGACGGCGGCTCCCAGCCCCTGCGCCGCGCGGGCAGCGATCAGCAGCCAAAGCGTGGGCGCGGCACCACAGAGGAGCGAGGCCGCCGTGAACAGGACGATTCCCGCCAGCAGCAGCCAACGCCGGCCGACCATATCGCCAATCCGACCGACGCTGACGATCAGCGTGGTGCTGGCGAGCAGATAGGCGACAACGATCCATTGGACCTGCTGGAAGGAGGCGCCGAACGCCTGCTCCAGCGTTGGAAGGGCTATGGTGGCAATGCTGGTGGCGAGAGAGGCCAACAGTGTGGTGACGGACAGACCGGCAAGCGCCCATCGAACCGAGAGCGCCCGTTCGACGCCCGCGGTGGCCGTCTGATCGTGGCGGGCCATCATGGGCGCCTGCCCCGCACCAGACACTTGATGGCGACCTTGACGCCGCCCTCGGTTTCCACCGGCTGCTCGACGTGGCCGGCTTTCTCGACGAGGGTCTCTCCGCCCGACGCGGCGACCACCTGCTCCGCCGTGTAGAGCACGCCGGGATCCTGAGGGTCGCCACAGCCGTGCTCCGGATTCGCCGGAACCTGGCCGACCACCAGGAACGTGCCACCCGGTACCACCGCGCGTACCGTCCATCCCTGCTCCGCCCACCAGACGGTGTTGCGTCCCTCGCCAGCGGCGCGGTCCAGAGCCCGGCCGGGCAGCAGGTCCACCACCTCGGCAACTAGGACGTGGTTTGCCTCGACGGCCCAGATGAACTCCGGGGCGGCGTAGCGCCGGTTCCAGTCCCCGCGTTCCATTGGTGTCATCATGAACTCCGATCTCCGTGTGCTCCCGTCATGGGGGCTCCGAGAGACTTGGTCCCGCGCTTGACATGGCGGAAGGCGCAACGCTTGCACTGTATTCGTGCATGAAACGCCGTATCTGACGGTGCTATGGTCGATGCATGGCACGGCCCGATCTCAACCTGCTCGTCACGCTCGACGTCCTCCTTGCGGAAGGCAGCGTCGCGCGCGCCGCCCGGCGGCTGCGGCTCAGTCCTTCAGCGATGAGCCGAGCGCTGGCACGGTTGCGCGACACGACCGGCGACCCGCTGCTGGTGCGGGCCGGACGCGGTCTCGTCCCCACGCCACGGGCGCTCGAACTCCGCGAACAGGTCAGCCGGCTGGTGCGGGATGGGGAAGCGGTGCTGCGGCCTGCCGAGAAGCTCGATCTCAAGCGGCTCGTGCGACTGTTCACGTTGCGGACAAGCGACGGCTTCGTAGAGAACTTCGGACCGGATCTCATCGCTCGCGTTGCCGAGGACGCTCCCGGCGTGCGGCTGCGCTTCCTTCAGAAGGTGGACAAGGACAGCACACCGCTTCGCGATGGAACCGTCGATCTGGAAACCGGGGTCGTGGGCACGGCAGCGGGTCCGGAAGTGCGCACGCAGGCCTTGTTCCGAGACCGCTTCATCGGCGTCGTGCGCATCGGCCACCCGCTCTGTCGGGGCGACATCACCGCCACCCGCTACGCCGCCAGCAAACACATCCTCGTCTCGCGGCGGGGCCTCGACGGGGGGCCGATCGACGAGGCCCTGCGGCCGCTTGGCCTGGAACGGGACATCGTTACGATCGTCGGCGGCTTTTCGACCGCGCTGGCCCTGGCGCGAGCCACCGACCTGATCGCGAGCGTTCCTGAGCGGCATACGGGAAAGCTGCGTGCGGGCATGCACAGCTTCCCCCTGCCAGTCCTCGCGCCGGAGATTACGGTTTCGATGATGTGGCATCCGAGGCTTGACGCCGACCCCGCGTATCGCTGGCTCAGGGGCTGCGTTCGCGACGTTTGCTCCAAGTCATGAGCTGACTTGGCGCCCGGTTCAAGTCTGCCGTCCCTTTCCGCTACATCATCCCTGCCTGCCGGCCTCCCAGATTGACGCGAACAGCGACGGTAGACTCATAAGGGGAGGCTTCGGCTACTCCTTGTGACTGCGGGTCAGAATGAAAGGCAGGAGGCCCTCGTGCCGGCGGGCCTCCCCGTGGCTCGCCGCCGACAGGTTGTCGAGCGCCTTGATGACCTCAGGGGAGTCGAGCACACCGGCAGCCGCACCGAGCGAGCCCACTACCTGGTAAGCGTCGGCACAGTCCTGACGAAGACGTTGGAGTTCCTGAAGCAGAGCGTCCGTGTCGCCGAAGGCGCGGGGCGCCTCGAAATCGTCATCATCCTCAACCTCGTCCTGCCGTAGAACGTCGAGAACACTGCGACTCTCATCCGATGGTGCGGGCTGGGGGCGATCCGGGAACGCGATGCCAGGATCGACGCCCTGGCGAAGCCGGTCTACTTCGTCGCAGGCCGCCTCGAATGCTGGCACGAGAGGCGCGAGGTCGTCGGCGACGCGCTGCCCAGTGACGGTCCGTTCACCAAGGGCATGGTAGTGCAGCCACTTCCGGCGCAGATTCGCCAACGCCGAGCGCTCCCAAAGGCCTGGTGAAGGGCTGTCGCCGGGCGCTTGGCAGGCCCATTCATCCACTTCGGCCATGCCTTTGAGAGCGGCGATGACAGCCACACTGGTCTGCCCGTCCAAGCCGGCGACGCGGAGCGCGTGTGCTAGCGTATCCCATCCCTCAAAGGAAAGGTGGCGCTGCGGCGTCACGGATTCGCCACGCTCCACTCGTTTTACCACATCGACGATGTCGCGAGCAGCGTCCTCAAGCATCCGGTTGCCGAAGTGGATGTGCAGCGGCGGAGGAGCGCGTTCGGTGTCCTTGCTCATCTACCCCTCCATTGGTGTCGGCGGTCGGCGCTATCGCCCGGAGATCCCAACGTCGCCTTCATCCAACTCGACTGCTGCGGCCCGGCGCAACTCGGCCAGCGTCTGCAGACAGCACTGCATCTGGCCGACAAGGCGTCCAAAAAGCAGCTTGCCAATGCCGGGAACCGGGACACGGCAAGTTCTGAACGATAGCGGAAGGCCGAGGGACTCCTTGCTCCGATGAGCCTGCAAATTCATGGCTCGTGCATCACAACGGTCGCAATATAGTGTGTTCAGACCGCCTCGCCCAGTCCGCCCAGGACCGATGGTCCCAAGCCCGGCGTCCCCTTTCACCACACTCCTATCGGCGGATGTCGCCCTTTCCCGGGCGGTGGGATCGTCCACTTTTCGCCGATATCGTTGAAAAAGTCGGGTGCTGATCGAGTGCTGCTGCGCCG
>NZ_JAGINQ010000052.1 GCF_017876165.1 Azospirillum soli | reverse complement strand
TCGAGCGTAGACACAAACCGTTCTCCCGATCATCCGATCCGGGAGACTCACCCCACAGCGACCGCGCCGGAAGGTGGGACCAGAACACCGCTTACATTGGATCTCCGTCCGGCAGGGGATGGGGGCGAGCAAGCGGCGATAAACGAGGTCGAGGCGGCCCGGTCCGTCTCGGATGCGGACGAAGTCCGCATCGACGCCTCTCAGTGCCCGTTTGAGAATGCGCAGCGGCCTGTTGTCCTTCGCGAGCGGGCGATCCGCTGCACGTCCGCTCGCTCGTCATCGCTCAAGTTCCGCAGCCGAAGCGTCATGGCCCGGCTCCCAAGCAGGTCGACATGAGCCGTTAACAGCGGCCGAGAACGACAATCTCAGACCATTTGCCGGATGCACCACTTAGCTTTTTGACCGCGCTGTGTTTTTCCATGGCTCAAAAGTGAGCCCTGAAAATACATAATGCAGGTGGCGACCAACTGTTCTGTCGTCAGCCGTGGCAGCGCTCGAAAATATATAACGAGCGCTGCACACCACCTTATTTCGCGTAGGTGAAATCGGCCGAAAATACATAATACGTTTGCAGCATCATCCTTTTAACCTGAGACGACAACGACTTGGTGACAAACTGCATATAAGAGGAAAAGTGGTGTGCTCTAGCAACAGCCGCTCCACCGGGAGTTTGGTATCGCTAAGGACTGCCAGTCAGCGAGAGCCGCAGGTAACGCGGCAAATCGACTGCCGTAACGCCCCTTCGATACCAAAGAGATGCCGGAGGAAAAGGCTATCAGGCAGTACGCTGACGTTCAATGAAGCCGCGCAGCATGTCAGGAAAGAAGGGCAGCGCTGTCGCGCTCAACCTCGTCACCAAGATTTCGGATAACTCCCGCTGCCAGCAACCCTTGGTGAGGTGATAGCCGCTGACTGGTCGCCTCATGCGCAATCCGAACCAATTCGCAGCGTGTAGTAATGGTCTTCGACATTCCACGGCTTTGGCATCTGGGGGCGGCGGAGGGCTCGGAAGCGATCTGGGCTGTTCCCTCCGGCTCCTTGGATATGGTTTCAGCTCCCGCGGTTGCAACAGCGTCTCGGGCTGGCGGCAAATCCGCTCCTTGTGGGCCAATCACGGCAACCCGGCCAGTCCGCGAAATGTGCTGTCCGAAAAACACCAAGTCGCCCAACTGGTCAAAGTTGAGTTCAGCGATCCGCTGGTCCACTTCGTACTGCAATGCAGTGGAGTGATCAAACTTCAACTTTTGCAGGAAGGGCCGTACGAGACGAAAGCAGTCGATCGCCACAGATCGAATCAACGTAGGCGTCAGCGTTTCCTTTTGCATAGCCAGTGCTCGCATCTGGGCCAGCATGACCAAGCCGCTCACAAGCGCGGCAATCCCTTGGCTCTCCTCGTACAGCATGTCGCGGATCGCGGTGAAGCGTCCACTGCCGTCCTCGCGGTTCGGAATCGGGTTTTTGAGATACTGATATTCAAGAAGTGCTTCGCAGAGGAGATCGAACTCGCTCCCCTTCGGTAAACGATCCCAATAGATGTCACCAAAGCTGGAGACCCGCCGGGCTTGGCGAAATTCCTGGCCGAGAACCTTATCGGCTTTGGGAGTTCCGACGAATAGGATCGGCACCCGCAATCGGTTCATCAGGGCGACCAAATAGTTGAGGAGCTTGCGGTCGCTACCAGTCGCCGCCGAGCGGAGATTTTGGATCTCATCGATTACGAGGAGACCTATGCCGTGCATAGCACAGACCCGCGCCATTTTGACAACAAGGTTGTCGACGGCGGGGCTCTTGGAAAGATAGAGCCCACAATAGTCGGAATGGATCAGAAGGTCGACTGCTTCGAAAAATTGAAGACACAGGGCCTTCACCGAGCCATCGGGAGGACATTCAAGATGCAGCCAGGGAATCTGTGTACAAATAAACGGACGACCCTTATACTGACTGTGCCGCACAGCTTGTGGAAATAAATTGAGAACGGCCGATATTGCCGTCGTTTTGCCAATCCCACTTGGACCAATAAACGCTGAGCCCATGCCAGCCCCGGTAACGTTTAGATTCGGCAGCGCCAAGTCTGCTTTGAAGTCGGCAATGGCGGTTTCCAACCAGCAGAAGTATCGAGGATCGATTGGATTTCGGTTAACATACCCGGAGCGCAGGAGGAGGGAGACCTTGTCCATAAGGTCAAAATGCATATCAAGCGGCTGCAGGACGAAGCGGATCTGAGCAATCATGTGCATCCGTGTACGAACGCCCAGATGAGCGTGTTGTGGATCCCAGCGTGGTCGCTGAGCCAATCTGAAGGGGCCAGTTTCTTCATCCTCAATCGGCGGCAGTGCTTCCGTGAAGGGATTTCTCTGATAGCTCGGCACCAAAGGGTCACGGTAAACTGCCTCGATAATTGGTCTCGGACCTAGACGCGGTTCTTCAAAGCCCTGTGCGGTTTTTCTGAGTGGCATCACACATCGTCCTCGTTGGGTGGCAATCCGTCACGCACTCGGCGGAGAGCATTGACCCGGGACGGACGCGGAAGGTACTCGGCGTCAGGCTCGGCTGGAGGAATCTGCAACGGTGGATGCGTGGACTGCGTCCAGGCATCCGAGGCCCGGGAAGCGGCCAGTTCGGCCGCCCGCGTTTCCCTGAGCGCCTTTGTGGTCGGCTTGGAGGCGCCTCCCAACAGACGAAGGCGATCGGCTTTGGCAGCCCGGTCCAGGCGCTCCATGGCCTGCAGGTGAGACAACTCCACGTCGAGGTCCTCGGCCGTGGCGCGACGCAATCCGATGGTCAGACGCGCGAAGTAATCCTCAACCTCATCCAGGCTAAAGCTGCGGAAACGCTCAGACTTTCCCGTCAAGCGCCCCTCCTCGACTTTCCGGCCGCCATCGAGAAAGACTCGGACAGTGCTGACGTCGCGCCGGTCGAGACCGATGTCGTGTTGCCGGTAGTTCCGGCCTGGAAGGTTGTCGAACCAGCCGCAGCGTTCTGCGGTCGGGAACGTGTAATACAACTTTCCGATGCGGAGCCCATGCTCCGACTCCCGCCCCACGCCCCGCCACAGCAAGCGGCTTCGGATGTATTCCCGATCCCGCACCATGGGCGGTCCACAATGCGCAACGCCCCAATGCCACAGTTCCAGCGGAGTTGGCGGCCGTCCATCCGACGACACGTAACCGGGTGGTGGCTCCAGTACCCGGTGCGTTCGATTGTAGCGAAGGATGTAACGCAGCATGGCCTCTTTGAAACGACTTAATGTGTAGGTCGCATCACAACGGTGGCGCCGACGTTCACTGGGCAAGCCGTCCACCGACCCAGGCCGCCACTTAACGAGCTTGAGGCGAAGGAGATTAAAGCTGCTCTCGACCAGCCCCTTGAGATCGGGCCGGCGGGGCGGAAGTACCGAGCCCCGAAAGTCGAGGCTCTTGAGCGGGCCCTCGATGATCCGTGAGGTGTACTCGGGGCCGCGGTCGGACAGCAGTGCTTCGGGACACGCATATGGCAGTTCGTCGTCCGTGGCAATGATGTCGAACGCCTGAAGGAGCGCGATCTTGCTGGTCATCGCGCTTTCCATGGCCAGCATGGTCGGCTCCCAACCGGCATCCGCCAGTCCGATGTAAAAGCCGACGATCACATGGGAGTAGTGATCAATAACCAAATAAACGAGCGGTGTCCCGACGAGGTGACCAGGGTTCAATTCGCTGAGCAGATAAATGTCCGCAATCGTGGCATCAATCTGGAAGACCGCCCCTGGGTAGTAGGCGGCCCCGGAGGTCGTTCCGGTTACGGACCGATTTTCCAGCGGATAGGCACCACCCTGGTTGCGGCGCACGACCTCGACACGGGTCACGACGCGGCGCGCATAGTAGGCAAACTGCTCGACGGTGATCCGCTCTGCCGGCGGTGGAGCAACGCGTTCCGAAACGCCATCGACGTAACGGATCTCGCTGAAGTACGCCTTGATTGTGAGTTGGTAGGCCGTCTCCATAGAGTGGCCTTGCTTCAAGAATTTCAATGCCCCTTTGACGATGAGCTGACGTTTCGTCTCGTCTACGTTGACACCGGCGTGCCGCTCATGTTCTGGACCGTTCCTCGGTCGGCCTCGTTTCACGAAACCGGGTTCCCTGAAACGTCCCGGCGCTCCGCGGTTTCTGTACAAGGGAACAAGGGCATTGCGGACCTGGCCGAAACGCCACCAGCACCGCAGCCATTCACGTACCCTCTCGACGCCGATCCCTGCCTCCTGGGCGGTCGCGCTCACCAGAACTGGCGCTCGCACCGGATCCAGAATTGGGCGATGCGGGTCTGTCACAATCGACTCGAGTGCCTGCCAACGCCGGTCGCGTGCCTTAGCTTCGCACGGAGTCAGCTGGTCGTCGCAGAGCAGCGGAGGTGGCATTGGGTCCCCCGACGTTCGTGCAATCTCCCCCTGCTCCATCCGACTGACCACTTCATCGAGAGCCTCCCAACGTGGCTAGGCAAGCCGATCCCTCAGACGAAAGAGCACAATTCCGTTGATGGCAGGAACAACCCACAGAATCCGTTCAAGCGGACCGTCGATGCCGAACTCGACCTCCATCAGGACCTCGTTTGTCCTGAAGCTAGGCGCCGTCATGACACGTCTCCACTGACATAGCTACGCAGGTCACGGGTGATACGCAGGTCGTTGCGCGTGAAGGCAGGCGGCGGCGCCAGTGCGTCAATCCTCACTTGGAGGTTGGCGAGCCACCATTTCCGGGCCACCGCATGGCGGACTACGGAGAGGGCCAAGCCGGCGCGCAGCCCGAGCCGGTCATCGACCTCGGCGCATGCATGACCCAATGCCAGACCAGTGGCAGGATTGCTGGCGACGAAATCGAACACGATCCGTTCAGTCCGTTCGATTTCTGCAGTGTTCACCTCCAAGGCCTCTGGATGGTAATAGCGCGATACCCACAATAAATTGTCGATTAGAGGTTTCGGCAGTTCTGCCTCGGTCACCAACGACCACGGCACACCCTTACGGACGAAGTAGAGGCGCTCAATCTCCAGCAGTTCGAGAACACGGCTGCTCAAGAGTTTCTTCTGAGGTTTAACTGCGATGACTTCCAGGCACTGACCACGGACGGGATCCCGGACGGTCAGGAGGAAGTCTGTGGTGGGGACGATAGCCGCTCCGGATTTCCCAAAGGTGGGCAACCGAACACCGATTTCCGCGGCGATCGCTTCCACCTCGTCCATGTCGATCAACGGAAACTGCTCCCTTACATCTATGACCCTGTCGAGCCATTCTGAGGCGAGAAACGCTCCCAGCTCGATGCTGCTGAAGAAGACGTGAATGCGCCCCGTATGACGTCTGGTGACGCGAGTCGCGGTTCCTTGCGACGGCACGTCAGTGATGCCAAGCCAAGGACGGTATGAGGCACCCTGCCCCTGTCCGTATCCGGCCGCGATGCGCGGCTTCAGGTCATCTTTGCTGTAAAATCGCGCCATGCCGTCCTCCACTTTGGAAGACTAAACGCCACGCACATCTTTACCAGCTGTCACACATGGCGTAATTCTCAATGTATTGCTCATATATTTTATATTTTTGCGCTCAACACAATGGCTTTGCTGGTCGCAGCCATCCCTCTCAATTTGCGTTAAAGAAAAAATGAAAATTCGCACTACACGATTGGGCGGCGCATGTACCGGCTACGCTCCCAATTTTGACCAAAAGCAGCCCCCAGGAGGCACTCGGGGCCCCTCCCCAGGCATCTTCTCCAGGCACTATCAGAGTTTTCCAGCACATCGGCATGTTGCATGAAGGTAATAAGCATCCCAATCCCACTGCTGATCAGGTGAGACGGACGAAGTTCGGGCGTCCGAGCCCGACCATACGGTTCAGCACCTCGACGGCAATGGTGGCATCGGTGGCCTACGCGGCGTCGGGATGGCGCTCGGGGACCGACGCGTAGCCCCCAGTCCAGACTTAGGGGCTGTTTCCAGAACTCCGCCAACGTGCGTCTCCGCTAACCTGTGGTTGATTCGCCGACTTACGCTGGCGGATTTCCGTAACGTTCAGTATGCGCAAGACGGGCCGAAAGGCGCCTACCATGGCGCGAAAAACCTTAGAGCGCCTAACAAAACCATTTCTGGACGAAGCGCCAGCAGATGAGGCTGGCGGCGATGTGATGGAAGGCGGAGAAGATGTCGGCGCGCCGCT
>NZ_JAGINQ010000051.1 GCF_017876165.1 Azospirillum soli | reverse complement strand
GCCCAGCTCTCGACGCCATCACCGCAACCGATGCAAAAGCGTGGTTCAAGCTTTGCGGGTACCCGAATCTAAGCTGACCAGAAATCCGCTCTAGGAGTGAAGATGGTAAACGAGCCGCCACACAACTAATCAAGCAGATAAGAAAAATCAGTGGTGACTAAGATATAGGGGGCGTTTCTGCCCCTTATATTTTTTACATAATGGTAATTAGTGATAGGTTTGAAGAATTTACAGCAGAATGAAGCGCGCATTGACTTTTAAAGAACTTCAACCGCCGCACGCATCAGCTCGTCGTTGACCTCGATGTACCGCTGGGTTGTGGTCAGGTGCTTGTGCCCGGCCAAGGTCATGATCACCTTTGGGCTGATGCCGCTGTGGGCTAGTTTGGTGATGAACCAGCGACGACCGCTATGAGAGGTTGCGCCATCCAAGCCGGCTTGCTGGTAAAGCTGACCCATCAATTGGCAAAGGGTATTGGCGCTGAACGCCGTCCGTTTCTGCGTGCGTAGCAGTGGGGATGCCAAAGGCGGGGCTTCACTCCGAGTGACGCAGTAGCGTTCGATCTCCTTCCGCAGCCGGTCGTTTACGAACACTACGCGGGCGTGACCGCCCTTGGTGATCTCCGCATCCAACCTGATCTGCTCGCGCACAATGCCGTTTCCGTCCAGCACGTCGCCCCAGGTCAGCGCCGCGATTTCCCCAACCCGTAGACCCGCGAGGTAGGACAGCATGACGGCCATCCGGTTGCGGGCGGCGTACCTGCCCTGTGCGACCACGGCCAGCAGCCGCTTCTTCTCCTGTTCTGTCAACACCCGCGCTTGCTTCATCGGAAACCTCACTGTGCGTCGTCGTTGCGCACAAGACATTATGTTTTCCGAATAAGCTGCGCTCAAGGCATGAAAGAACCCGAGGAATGGCGCGGCTCCCAGCGCGAACATCATAAAATGCGTGTTTTATGAGATTTGTCGGGGAGCCGGCCTGATACCACTAAACCTCGAAAAATTCCTCGTCCAGCTTCTTGATATGGAGCACCTCTTCTATGCGGCACCCGACACCGTGACGGATCATCAGGCGGGCGAACTGGGTACCGTCGATCAGGACGATGCGCTTGCTTAACAGTTCGGCGGTTTCGCGGGCGGAAGGGGAGAAGGTGGAGGTCGTGACGAACAGGCCCTTGTTGGCTTTGAAGCGGTCCAGGCTGCCAAAGAAGTCGCGGATCGCACCAGCCCCCACGCTGTTACCGTCGGCGTAGCGTTTCGCCTGGACATAGATGCGGTCCAGACCGAGCGGGTCCTGATCGATCACGCCATCCACGCCGCCGTCGCCGGTGCCGCCGACCAGTGCCTTGTCAATTTCGGCCATTGAGCCGCCATAGCCCATGGCGACCAGCAGTCGGACCACCACGCTCTCGAAGAAGGCCGGGGAACCGGCGCGGATGCGTTGGAGCAGGTCATCGGCCAAAGCGGCTTCAAGCTGGCGATGCGCGCCGCGCATCACCTCGTCCGGGGTCAGCACGGTGTCGCCCTGGCTCGCTGATGACGCTTGTGATGTCCCTGCCTCGGTTGCCGCTTCCGCTTCGGCTTCCCGGAAGCGTTGGAAGTCGGGGAAGCGGTTTAGGAACTTGATGTCGATCCGTTCGGGCGGGGCGGCCAACACCTCCCTGCCACGATCCGTCAGGCGGAAATGGGCGCGGCGGGGTGTTTCCAGCAGGCCAGCCTTACCAAGATTGAATTTGGCCCAATGAACCCGGTTGGCGATGGTTGTCTGCCGACCGGAGGGAAGCAGTTGCCCCCTTTCTTCCGGGGTTAGGGCAAACTCGCTCGCCACCCGTTCAATCACATCAGCGATCCGCACCTCGCCGTCAGCGGCGGCGCGAAGGACCGGAAGCATCACGGTCTGGAAATCAGGGATCGTCATCGGTCGGTCAGATCAGGCTGCACAAGGGGCCACAGGTTCGGCCTGTCGTTGGCCGAACACTTGTGACAGCAAGGATTGGCTCAGTTGGTCGGCAGCGGCAGCGGCTTTATCGCTGAGTGCCGCCGTTGCTTCGATTTCAGCAACCCGTTCGGCGAATTCCTGTTGGACAGAAAGTGGCGGCAACGGCACTACTATCGAGGAGAACTCTCCAACATTGATATTAAATTGGACTGCAGACTGACGGATCTTTTCAAGGAATAGCCTACGCCCGCTTTCAGTTTCGAGCAGAGCTTTGATGTATATCGGCAACGCTTTATTCACGTTAAGCCTGACGCGCATCAAATGGCTATCAAAGGCCCATTTTTCCTTGCCCGGGTAAGCGATGACGCATTTCCCGAGATGATCTCTTGATCCTATCGCCCGAGCCATCAGTAGATCGCCATCAAATACAGAATGTCGAGCTATATCCTTTGCGGATAGCTCTACGTATTTCCGGTCTGAAAGGTCAAGCTTACCACCCTGAATATTAGCAACTCGCAGGTCAAGCCATGTGCCACCTTGCGTGTTTGGCTTCAGCATGGTGCCGTAGTTAGGCTTCTCTGCATACAAAGCAACCATACCAACAACTGTCCACCCCTTCGGATTGGTTGCTGGATCGCCGAACATCTCGACGAACAGCGCGGGCACGATCTCTCGCACCTTGGTTCGCGTCTCATCCCGTAGCCGCCGGATGCTGGCGGCGTGGTTCAGGATGTCCACGATGCGTCGCTGTTCATCAAGCGGGGGAACGCTGATGATCCAGTCTTCAACTTCGGACTTGCGTATGGATGGCGGGTTTGATGCAGAGGCAAAATCAGAGAGATTTTTACTGTTTAGAATGTAATAAAGGAACTCAGGTGAAAGTGTTTTCTCATCTGGAATTATACCCATGACGTTGTTGTCGGCGCAAGATGGCCGAACCACAATTCTCTTTTTATTTGTTGCGATGGCGGCTCCAATTTTTGGGAATATAACTGATCCAAGTGGAAAGGGCTTTGCTTTTAGAAGTTTGCGAACATCTTCAGAAATAGCGTTGTTGTGTCGATGCATGAACACCTCGTTTCCGGGAATGTTCATGTCGCTTACCTTGTAGAACGGGTATTCCCCATTCTTCTCCCCCTGATAGGGGAGGGGAAATCCAGCCCCTGACTGAACCGTAGCGACTTGGGATAGCTTTACACTGTGCCAGAATTTGCGGTTATTCATTCTGCGCGCTCCCGCAGCTTTTCTGTCAGTGCATCCAGTTCGGACATGATTTCCGTCTCAATTGCCCGAAGCTCATCCAGAAGTTCAAGCGGATTGCGGTGCTCAACCTGTTCCTGCGATCGCGGGCGATACCGCCCTGCCGACAGGTTGAAGTCGTTGCCCCGGATCACGTCGTTCCCGGCGAACCACCATTTCTCGGTCCATTCGGCGTCGGTGTCGCGGACATCCCATTGCTGGGCCAATGCGGCACGGTCGCGGTAAGCGTCCACCAAGGCGGGAAAGTCGTCGGCCTCAACAGGGGTGTCGTGGTTGGCGTCGAGCTTGTAACCGTCCGCGTCGGCGTGCAGGAACAGCACCCGGTCGGTCATTCCGCCCTTGCGGAACAGCAACACCGAGGTCTTCACCCCGGAATAGGGCTGGAACACGCCGCCAGGTAGGCTCAATACCGCCTCGACGGTGTTGTTCTCAACCAGTTGGCGGCGAAATTCCTTGTGCGCCCCCGTGCTGCCGAACAGAACGCCTTCCGGGACGACGACCCCGCACCGACCGCCGTCTTTCAGGCTGTTCAGCATGTACTTGAGAAACAGGAGTTCCGTCGCGGTCGTGCTTCCGACCTTCACGTCATCGACGATGCGGTCCTTGTCCACCCGGCCGGAAAAGGGCGGGTTCGCGAGCACCACGTCGAAGCCGTCGAGCGGCAGGCCGATCTCGGCCTTCTCCGTCCGGTCCATGGTGGTGGTCAGAACGTTGCGCTTGAGGATGTGAACGGCGGGCAGGCCGCGCAGGGTCAGGTTCATCGTGGCAAGGCGGACCATCTTGGGGTCCACGTCGTTGCCGTAGAAGGTGGCGTTGTTCAGCACGTTGGTCATGGCCGCGCTGAGGCGGTCGCCCCAGCCGCGCCGGATCATTTTGCCGTCCACCTCAGCCTCGTGAACGCCGTTAACCGAGGAGTTGGCGAGGCGGATGTGGTTGTAGGCTCCGACAAGGAAGCCGGCAGTGCCGGCGGCGGGGTCGTAGATGGTTTCGCCGACGCGCGGGTCCACCATCTCGATGATGGCGCGGATGATGTGGCGTGGGGTGCGGAACTGGCCGAGCTCACCGGCCTGCTTGATCTGCCGCAACACATGCTCGAACAGGTCGCCCTTGGTGTCGGCGTCGGCCTCGTCCAGCCGCAGCCCGTCGATCAGCCCGACCACCTGGGTCAGCACCACCGGCTCGTCGATGCCGAGACGCGCCCCGGTCATGAAGTTCATTGCCGACCGTTCGGCAACCTCGGTGTAGAAGGGGAACACCTCGTCACGCATCCAGCGGACCAGCGGCTCCCCGGCCATCACGTTCCATTGTGACCAGCGCATGCGCGCGGCAGGAACGGTCGTTACCCCTGGTGCGGGCGCGTTGAGGGGGTTCCGTAGTGTCCAATCCCCGGCGAACATGCTGGCATAGTCGCGCTTGGTCGCCTTGGCCCGCATCGCATTGTCGGCGTCGATGCCCTCGACCAGATAAAAGAAGAACAGGAACGACAACTGTTCAGCGTTCGCCATCGGATCGGGATAGCCGCCACCGTAGAGGTAGTCGCGGATTTGCTCGACGCCGCGCCGAAGCTCGGGGGTCATGGGCATGGGGGCTTGGTCCTAACGGGTTAATGTGCTGGAGCGGAGGCCGTGTCGTGGCCGCCGACCGCTTCATCTTGGAGCACAGCCGCGTTGAGGCTGGCAAGCATCGCCTCCAGCTTGGCGTCGTCACCGAAAAGCTGCCGCGCCCGCTGAAGACCGCCGTTCAGCGAGAAGGGCGGTAGGGTGAAGTGGTAAAGCTCGACGCTCTCCATGTCGCCCACATTGGCGCGGATTTGGCTCTCCATCATGCGCAACCAGCGCAGCTGGTCGGCGTTGGGGGATTGGGTGGCAAGCCATGCCTCGAACCGAAGGCCGAGCACCGACGCCTGAGCCTCCTGCTCGTCGGTGAGCACGAAATTGCCGTTCTCGTCCAAAGTCACCCAATCGCGCGTCGTCGGATCGATGTGGTCGTTGACATCGAGGACGAGCATTTTGCGCGGCTTGCCAGTCGGGCCGGCTGGCTTGGATGTGACGAAGCCGCCTTCGGGCATATCCTCGTCGTCGCCGTGGTAGTCGGTGACGCCGACGAAATCGAACAGTGTGAAGTTGGGCTTCTTGATATGCGGGGCCTGCCGCGTGCCGCGTCCGCGCATCTGCTGGTAGAGGATGGCCGATTTGGTGAAGCGCGCCATCACAAGGTTGACCACCTCGGGGCAGTCGAACCCGGTGTCGAGCATATTGACGCTGACTAGGATCTGCGGAAACCGCTCGTCCTTGAACCGCTTGATCTTGGTCATGCCGTCCACGCTGTCGTCATCCCCCGTGCCCGACACGACAAAGTCGGCGTAGCGGACTTCCGGCGACGGCTTCTTGTCGGCGAACTCCTGATCGAACATCTGAGCCAGGGTTTCGGCGTGCCGCTTGGTGACACCGAAAACGATGGTTTTGCCCCACATGGGGGCGCGGCGAACGCCATCCTTACCCGCGAAGCCCTTTTCCAGAACCTGCCGGAATTCACGCACGATGGCGCGGTTGCGCTCTGGAATGGTGAATTTTCGCTCCAGGGCTGAGGGATCGACGGTGATCGTGTCCTCGCCGTTGAACAGCGTTTCGAACTCAGCGCGGGTGTCGTCATCCATTGCCGACCAGTCGAGTTCCTCGCGCTTAACCTCGAAGCCGCCTTCCGCCGCCGTCTTGACGGTCATCGCCTTGAAGATGTGATAGGGAACGAGATGGCCTTCCTGAATGGCCTGCTTGAGCGAATAGGTGTAGGTCGGCTCCGACACCTCGAAGAAACGCAGCGTGTCGCGGATGAACTTGCCGTCTTCAGGATCGGGCAACTGGTCGGCGTCTTTCAGCACACAGGGAGTGGCGGTCAAGCCGACCTGGATGCCATCGAAATGCTTCAGGGTGCCGCTCCACTGGCCGTAGATCGAGCGGTGGCATTCATCGACGATGATGAGCTGGAAATAGCTGCTGGGCAGGCTGGCGTATTCACCGATGAATGTCTGAAGGGTGCTGACGGTGATGCGTTTCTCGTCCTGGAACCGGCGGCCGCCCCGCAGGACATAGGCGGGATAGTCGGGAAGGTATTCGGCGAAAGCGTCCTCGGCCTGCTTGGCGAGGGTGATACGGTCCACGAGGAACAGCACGCGGCTGACGAGATTGGCTTCGAACAGGCGCTTGATGAAGGCGGCGGCGGTGCGGGTCTTACCCGTGCCGGTCGCCATCGAAACCAGGAGCTTTCGCCGCCCGTGCTGGATGCCTTGGCACAGGGCGTTGATGCATTCACTCTGGTAGGGGCGGCCTGCGATCTTGGTGTCGATGGGAACGGTCAGCGGGTCCACGCGCAGCTTGCGCAGGGCCTCGGCCCGTTCCAGGTCGGCCTGGTTGAAGAAGGTCGTCACCCTGCGGGGATGAGCCTCGCGTTCCCATTCCCAGAACCACACCTCTTCGCCGTTGGCGAGAAAGATGAAGGGCACGCCAAGCTGCTTCGCGTAGTTCAGCGCCTGCGTCTCGGCCTCGGGTGGGTTGGTGGTTGCCTTCTTGGCCTCGACGACGGCCAGTGAATGGCCGTGCCGGTTGCACAACACATAGTCGGCGCGGGTGCCGTCCGGCAGGACATACTCGTAACGGACGCTTTTGCCGTCCACGAGGCTCCAGGAAACGTCCTTGAGTTGGGCGTCGATCTTCACCCGAGAAAACGCTTCGTTGCTCACCGGCCACATCCCCAACGCCTATCCAATCGAAAGAATATCGCGCGAACCGTGTAGCAGGCACAACCCCAATTTGGTCCAGCAGACCATAGGCGATGAACGAACTGTTAAGAGCGCCTAACAAAACCATTTCTGGACGAAGCGCCAGCAGATGAGGCTGGCGGCGATGTGATGGAAGGCGGAGAAGATGTCGGCGCGCCG
>NZ_JAGINQ010000050.1 GCF_017876165.1 Azospirillum soli | reverse complement strand
CGGCGCGCCGACATCTTCTCCGCCTTCCATCACATCGCCGCCAGCCTCATCTGCTGGCGCTTCGTCCAGAAATGGTTTTGTTAGGCGCTCTAAACTCGGACAGAACCAACCACCTGGGCAGTTGGATCAGGCCGCCGACCACCGAACCGGCGATACGGCCCTGCTGGACGGCCCAGGACTTCGCGGCGATCTCCAGGCCGAACTGCACCGACTTTCGGACCAGCAGCGTGCCGGCGAATAAGGGAGCCTGCGCTTGCCAGCTCTCGTCGAGCGTCGTCAGGCTCTTTGGAAGCGGCGCTGCGGCGACTTTACCGTAGGTCGCCGTGCTGGCGGCGACCACGTCCGCCAGCGCCCGTTCGACCTGCTCTTTCTGTGTCGCGATCTTCTGGAAAAGGCCGATGCAGTCGTTGCTCAACTCATAAACACGCAACGCCCGCTGTTCGTTGTCGGGGTAGACAATCGTCTTGAAGATAGCCATCCGATGGGCTCCTCGACTTCTAAAATCGGCCGATGGGCAACCCGCAGAGTGCCGGCAGGCGCTGCGGGTTGCGGGCCGTGGGCTGCGGTTGGATCAGGCCAAGGCCGTGGCTGGTTCGCCTTCGGATTCGAGCTCGAAAAAGGCCATCTCCATAACAGCGGTGATGTCGAGTACTGTCTTCGTGGTATCAGGCTGGCCGTCCTCGTTGGTCCAGGAACCACGGGAAGCATCAAGCTTTTTGAGTTCCGCGACGACCAAGTCGTCGGTGACCTTGTTGATCCGATCTTGGGCCTGCTTTTCGTAGCTCGACGCCAACGCCTTAAGGAGGGCCTCAATGGAGCGCAGGTCATCGACGTTATGGATTTCCGTTATCTTTCCAGCCTGAATGCTGGCGATCATGGCGAAACCGCTCAACGCCGTCTCGATCTCTTGATTGATCATCACCGCCCGCTTCAACACGAAGCGTGGTGTGACCAGGTTCCCAATGGCCTCCCGCAGTTTGGCGCGCCGGACAGCCCCCTCCACAGCATCAATGCCCAACTGCACCAGGAACGCCGCAGCGACGGACGCGACAACCCCGCCGAGGAACTGCCCGAATCGCCACCAGCTTGGCAAGCCAAACATTCGGGCCGCGACCGCGTCAGCGATGAAGCCCCTCGAAAGCATGAAGCGCACCCACAGCACGGTGAGCGCCTTATGGGCAGCAATGCCCGTCAGAATGCCGGCAACAGGAACCGGTAGCTCCCATACCCAGCCTCGGCCAATCTCGACCTTTTGGTTCGGAAAGGGCACTGGTGCATGGGCGCGAATCTTATCAAAAGACGCCTTGAGGTCGGCGAGGCTTTTGTCGATGGCAGCCTTCTGACGATCCGCCTCGGCAAATAGGTTCTCGCAGTCGTTGCTCAACTGCAGGGCGCGCTGAAGGCGGGACTCGTTGTCAGGATAAAGATCGACGACCATGATGAGATTCCTGATTGATTGTGTTCATAAGAATTATTCTCTTCACGAAGTGATTTTTTAAGAAATGCAATCTTTAAGAGTCAATATCCTTGTTTCTGTAATCGTGTTCATGCAGCTGCATGCATTGACCGTATGGATACCCCCTCCACCGTGGTCAGTCGATCCCCCGTTACGCCATTGCATTCATGGCCACCCAAAACCTCATCGGCTGACATCATCGTATCCTTTGTTTGAAATCCATCGTTTCTGTTAGGCGCCCTTGGACTGAGCATTGTAACTTAAGATCTTTTCAGGTATTTTTCCACACGTACGCATGCAAAAGCCAGCCGTACACTCCCCTTCTCCGCCAGAAATTGTAAAGTCTAGCGCACATGATGACTTAGATTTCCAAGCCAGCAGCAAGCCTCATATTTGTACAATCCAGTTATTATAGGATTTATTCTCCCTTCATAAGATTAAACAAAGGGATAAACCAGGATAGAGCATCCGACTGGCTCTCTTCAAGCGCCAAAAACTATTGAGTTCGGACAGAATCGCGTTGCAGATCAACTGAAAGCTAAGATAAGAAAATGCATGCATATGAATGCATAACGCAACATATCTTCAATGCTTATGACGAACATTCGTTTCATCTTGCTTTTCCCAGTAGAGCCACTCATAAGACCTCGCCAAAATTATTGGGGAGGGCACCGTATGATTCGCGGCGGTTTGCTGACGAAACGCTTTCTCGCGGAAGGAATTGTAGGAACCGAAGCCTGGACAGGCCTGTCGGACAGCGAGTTGGATGATGTCCGCAATCGGCTGGAAAGCGTTCTCGCGACCGTCCCCAAATTTCGCAAGCCCACGGAGTCGGAGACCGAAGCGGAGGTGATCCGACCGATCCTGGGCATCCTCGGCTGGTCGGACACACTGCTGCAGCAGAACCTCTCGGCCAAGGGACGCAGCGACGTGCCGGACATGCTGCTGTTTGGTGACCGCGCCAGCCTTGAGATGGCGGCCGGTCTGCACCACCACCACCGCTATCGGCACGGTCTTTGTGTCGTGGAATCGAAGCGCTGGGAACGACCACTTGACCGCGAGGAAAAGGGAAGCCGCGCCGAGCGGGGTGTGCCGTCCAGCCAGATGCTGCGCTACCTGCGGCGGGTGGAAGATCTGGCCGGCGGTGCCCTGCGCTGGGGCATCCTGACAAATGGCCGGTTATGGCGCCTGTACTGGCAGGGGGCCGCCTCCGTATCGGAGAATTTCTTCGAGGTTGATCTCGCCAAAGTGCTGGGCGAGCAGCCAATGGACTTCATCGATCAGTTGCTGTTCGATTCAGACGATGACGGTGCACGCAACCACGCCCTGAAGCTGTTCATCCTGTTCTTCCGGCGAGCCGCGTTTCTGCCGGGAACCGCTGGCCTGAGCTTTCACCAAACGGCCTTGGCGGAGGGAAAGTTCTGGGTCAAGCGGGTCACCGGCAGCCTGTCGGACACGGTCTTCGGCCACGTCTTTCCCACTCTGGCCGACGCCATTGCCAAGGCCGATCCAGAGCGCGACCCACGTCTCGGCGCTGCCTACCTGGACGAGATCAAGAACGGTGTGCTCGTCCTGCTGTACCGGCTGCTGTTCGTGCTCTACGCAGAAGACCGCGACCTGTTGCCGGTGACGGAATCGCCCTACTCCGACTGCGCGCTGAAGCCGTTGCGCGGCGAAATCGCGACCCGGCATACGGGAGGGCAGCGTTACCCGTCCGCCATGGCCACCCTGTGGTCGCGCTTCCGGGGCATCTTCGGCGCGATCGCCACCGGCAACGACGAGTTGGGCATCCCGCCCTACAATGGCGGCCTCTTCGCGGCGGAAAGCGCGCCGATTCTGGAACGCGTGCAGTTGTCCGACGCGGTCATGGCCGAGGTCATCTTCCGCCTGTCGCACGAAGACGGTGCGGCGCCAGACGGCGGGCCAGCCTACATCAACTACCGCGATCTGTCCGTGCAGCACCTGGGGTCGGTTTACGAGCGGCTGCTCGAACACGGCCTGTGGGCGACCGAGGATGGGGCGGTCAAGGTCGCGGTGGACCCGTCGGCGCGCAAGGGCTCCGGCTCCTTCTACACGCCCGATGAGCTGGTGCGTCTGATCATTGACCGTACCGTTGGTCCGCTTGCGGCGGAACGGTTGAAGGCGTTCCACGAGGCGGCTGGCCAACTCGCCGACGATCCGCGCCCGATGCAGCAACGGCTGTCAGCCCTGCGGGCGCTGGACCCGGCCTGCCGTCTGCTCGACCTCAAGGTCTGTGACCCGGCGATGGGGTCGGGGCACTTCCTCGTCAGCCTGGTCGATTGGCTGGCCGACCGTATTCTGGACGCCATGGCGGACGCGGCGGTGCTCGCCGACTGGGCCGGCTATGTCTCGCCACTGGCCGCCGACATCGCCCGGACGCGGACGGGGATTGAAGACAATGCCGGGAAGCACGGCTGGTCTCTGCGCGACGGGCACCTCGACGACCGCCACATCGTGCGCCGGATGATCCTGAAGCGCGTCGTTCACGGCGTGGACAAGAACCGCATGGCGGTCGAGCTGGCAAAAGTGGCGTTGTGGTTGCACAGCTTCACGGTCGGCGCGCCCCTGTCCTTCCTGAACCATCATCTGCGCTGGGGCGACAGCGTGGTCGGCGCCTGGACCCGCCCCAAGCTGGATGAAATGCGCCGGCGCGGTGCGCTTTTCAGCGGTGACGCCATCCGGCGCGTGGAGCACGCCGCTGACGGCATGGCACAGGTCGAGCACTCCAACGACAGCGATCTGGCGGAGGTGAAGCGGTCCGAAGCCGCCTTCGAGGGGGTACAGGCGGACACGGTGCCAGTGGCCGCCTTCTTCTCGCTGCTGACGGCGGAACGGATCATGAGTGTGCTCGACGACGCGCCGAAGAAGGCGCCGCCCTCGGCTGCCGCTCTGCGCAAGGCGAAGAAATCAGCCAAGCAGATCGCCAAGGCCGAAGCCGACGCCATAGCCTTCGAGCGCGCCGCCGCGTGGCGGCTGATGCTGGACGGGACCTTCGGCGATCCGGTGCGCATTGCGCTCGGCGACGAGCGGATTGCACCACCGGATGCAGCGGCGAACTCCGCCCGCGCCGATGTGCGCCGGCGCCGGCTCGCCGACGACCTCGTCGCCGAGGCCCGGACGCTGGCCGAGCGGCACCGCTTTCTGCACTGGGAAATCGCTTTTCCCAACATCTGGACCGGTCTGACCGCCGACACGCCGGACGGCGGGTTCGACGTGGTGATCGGCAATCCGCCCTATGTGCGCCAGGAAATGCTCGGCGAGATCAAGCCGGCGCTGAAGCCGCGCGCCGAAGTGAGCGCTGACCTGCCGATGCTGGCGGCTCGGGACGGCTTTCTGACGTTCGACGGTATGGCGGATCTCTACGTCTATTTTTATGAGCAGGGCTTGCGGTTGCTGCGGCCGGGCGGGCGCATGGGCTACGTCGTCACCAACAAGTGGCTGAGGGCCGGTTACGGTGAAGCCCTGCGCGGCCTGTTCGCCGAGGCCGCCTGGGTGGAGTTCGTCGCCGACTTCGGCCACGCCAAGCATTTCTTCCCCGACGCGGACGTCTTCCCCTCCGTCCTGATCGTCCGCCGCCCGGATGGCACGGCACCGCCCGAGGAAACCGAAGTCTGCGTCATTCCGCGCGAGGATGTCCCGGCCAAGGGGCTGGGAGAAGCGGTGGAGCGGAACGTCTACCCCTTGCGCCGCGCCGGCTTCACCCGCGAGAGCTGGAAATTGGAACAGCCGGCCGTTATGGCCCTTTTCGACAAAATCCGTCGCAATGGCGTGCCGCTGGCGGAGTATGCGGGCGTGAAGCCTTTGAATGGGATCAAGACCGGCCTGAACGAGGCCTTCCTGATCGACACGCCGACCCGAGAGCACCTGATCGGCAATGACCCCGCTTGCACGGGCATCATCAAGCCTTACCTGCGCGGCCAGGACGTGGAGCGCTGGGTGGCGCCGGACAGCGGCCTCCACATGATCCTGCTGAAGTCCAGCGGCGATCATCCCTGGCCCTGGGCAAAGGCCGCCAGCGAAGAGGAGGCGGAAGCCAGGTTCCGCCGGACCTATCCCAGCCTGCACGCCCACATGAAGGGATTTGAGCCCGCCTTGCGAGCCCGCCAGGACTGCGGGCGGTTCTGGTGGGAACTGCGCTCCTGCGCCTACTACGACCTGTTCGAGCGGGGGAAGATCGTCTACGGCGACATCGCCTGGGGACCATCGTTCGCGCTCGATCGGAAAGGGTTCTACTCCAACAACAGCGGTTATTTCATTCCCACCGACAACCCCGCCGTCCTCGCCGCGCTGAACGCGCCGGTCGGTTGGTGGTACGCGTGGCGCAACGCCCAACACGGCAAGGACGAGGCTCTGCGTTACTTCAACAGCTTCCTCGAAGGGTACCCTTTTCCAGCGTCCTTGCGCTCAAAGAGCTGCGCATTCCTGTCCGAAATCGCGACGGAAAAGGGCAAGGTGATCGAGGCGAACGCCCTGATCACCGACTGGCTTCACGTGGAGTTCGGCCTCGCCAAGCCGGGGCGTGCGCTGGTGTCTCCGCATACGCTTGATGCCGAGGGCTTCGTCGCGGCGGTGCGCGCGGCCTTGCCGAAGCGGCGCGGCCTGTCCGCCGCCGAGGTCGCGCGGCTCAAGGTGGAGCACGCCGCAACCCTCGACCCGGCCCGCCTCGCGACGGCGGAGTTGCTGCGGCTGGAGCGGCGGCTTTCGGACGTGGTGAACGCCGCCTACGGCCTGACGCCGGACGATGTCCGGCTGTTGTGGGAAACCGCCCCTCCCCGCATGCCGCTCGACCCGCAGGACGAACTGCGGCGGCTGCGGACGCGGGAGGGGGCGTTGGCGTAGGGGATTACGGGGCGGCGACCGTCTTCAGGCGGCGCGGTGCCGGGAGCGGGCCGAAGGTTTCGGCGGGGTAAGGGACCGGACCGTCGGGAGTGTCCTCGACCCAGGCGAGATAGCGCCACGCGTCGCCAGCGGCTTCAATCACCCGGTTGGTGGTGTGGTCGATGACTGCCCATCCGTCGTCCTGGAAGCTGTACACAACCCGTAGCAGCCGTCCCGTGGCGGCGTCCCACAGCCGCACCATCCCGTCAGCGCCGGCCGTGGCGAGGCGCCCGCCATCCGGCGACCACGCGCAGGCATAGACCGATCCCGCGTGACCGGTCAGGACGCTGAGCGCCTCGCCGCTGGCGGCGTCCCACAGCCGCACCGTCCCGTCAGCGCCGGCCGTGGCGAGGCGCCCGCCGTCCGGCGACCACGCGCAGGCATGGACCGCTCCCACATGGCCGGTCAGGACGCTGAGCGCCTCGCCGCTGGCGGCGTCCCACAGCCGCACCGTCCCGTCATCGCCGGCCGTGGCGAGGCGCCCGCCGTCCGGCGACCACGCGCAGGCGTTGACCGCTCCCGCATGGCCGGTCAGGACGCTGAGCGCCTCGCCGCTGGCGGCGTCCCACAGCCGCACCGTCCCGTCATCGCCGGCCGTGGCGAGGCGCCCGCCGTCCGGCGACCACGCGCAGGCATAGACCCATCCCGCATGGCCGGTCAGGACGCTGAGCGCCTCGCCGCTGGCGGCGTCCCACAGCCGCACCGTCCCGTCACCGCCGGCCGTGGCGAGGCGCCCGCCGTCCGGCGACCACGCGCAGGTACCAACCCAACCGTTATGCCCGCCCAGCACCGCCAAGCGGAGCGGTTCTGGCAGAGGTTGCTCTCCCATCGCCGGCTCACACAGGGCAAACAAGGCCGCCGGCGCCTCGGTCGCCGGTGGCTGCGCGTTCGCCATCCGACAGCGCAGCCATTTGGTGTAGCGCAGCTTCGTATCGGCGAAGTCGGTGTTGTCCAGCGTCATCGAGCGGAACAGAGCGCCGATCAGGCTGGCGCCGGTAAAGCGGCCGGCGGCGGCGCGGCCATCCAGGAACTCCACACGGTCCAACATGGCGCTAGCGAAGTCAGCGCTGTCCAGGGTGACCCGCCGGAACACCGCGCCTTCCAATCGTGCCCCACGGAAGCTGACGCGCGTCAGGTTCAGCGGCGGCGCGTCCGGCTTCCCGGCGATCTCCCAGCCACGCAGGTCGGCGCCGTTCAGGCGGAAGCCGGCGGGGGAAGGTGCCTGATATCCGCTCGCGATGGCGACCAGCGTGTAGTCGAACGCCAGTTCGGCGATCCGCGCGCCGCCCGCGCCGATGCCGGCTCCGTCACGGATGGCGCGCAATGTGGCAAGGGCCGGGGTCGGGTCTTCGCCTCCGCTCATCATCTGGCCCAGGAAGTCGAGCGTTTCGCGGCTGGGACGCGGCAGGTCCCAGTCGGTGGGGCGGTTCTCCATCAGGGAGCGATACAGGTGGCTCGCCAGAAAGAATTCCTGGAGCGAGGTGTGGGCGAAGCGGAAGTCGGCGTCGCCTTCGCGCACCAGAAAGGTGGCGGTGCGCAGATCCTCCTTCAGCAGTTCGCGGTCCTTGCTCTCGTAGTGGGCGGCAATGTCGGGGCGTTCGCGCAGCAGGTCGATCAGCGCCTGCTCGATCTCGCCGATCTTCCAGCTCTTGCGGCCCGAGCGCCAGAGGGCAGCGGCGAAATGCTCCATCAGGAGCTGCTTGTGATCGGGGGTGAGCTGGTGCTTGCCGGTGTCCCGTTCCAGCCAGGACAGCACCATGTGGCGGTAGAGATCCACACCGGTGACCTTCCGCCCCTCCGCCCGCCATTGTTCGATAACGCCAATGTGCTGGGTCAGCAGGCTAAGCGTATAAGGACGTTCGGCCATTTCCGTCAGGTTGTGGACGGAATGGATCAGGTCCAGCACCCGCTGGGGCTCCTGGTCGGGAAGGGTCTGGGCCAGATAGGCGCGGATCTGGTCCTCGGTGAAGGGCAGCAGGATGAAGGTGCGGTAGAGGTCGGCACCGACATTGTCCCGCCCCTCCGCCGTCAGGTGGGTCTGCTGGTCGCGCAGCGTGCGGAAATAGTGGCTGCGGCAGGAGAGCAGCAGGCGGCCCGCCCCCGGTTCCTTCACCAGATTGGGTGGCAGGATGCGGAACAGCTCGCGGGTGAAGCACTGGCCGGCGGCCGGGGAAAGATGGACCAGCACCTCGTCGAGGCCGTCGAAGATGACGACAGCACGTTCTTCTCGCACCCACCGGATGACTTCCGCCGCCGTCAGGCCGGCTTCGGTCTGGCCCCCCCGCCACATGCCCTTCAGCACGCGTTCGATGATGGAGTCCAGCGACAGGTCGCTGCCGGCAACCTCCCCCAGAAGCCGCAGATCGAGGTAGATGGGCAGCGGCGGCTTTTCCGCTTCCGCATTTTCGCGCGCACGGAGCAGGGCATCGGTCAGGGCCATACAGGTGGTCGTCTTGCCGAGTCCCAGATCGCCGAGCAGGGCAAAATAGGGCCGCTCCTTCTCAGCGGTGGCCCAATCGAACAGGAAGGTCAGCGCATCCTGCCGCTCGCCACCCTCCGCCCCAGGGTTCTTCTCCAACTTGTCGAGCGAGCCGCTGTAACCGTCGTTCGACACGCGGCACCCGGTCAGCCGCTCCTCCATCATCCGGCGCATCAGGCTGTCCCGGTCAGGGCCCTTACCCGGCATCGGGGAGGACGGATCGGTGGGGGACAGGCCCACCACCGCCTTCAGCATCTGCTTGTAGAGGGCATGGACGAAGTCGTCGCGCTGGTTGCCCTTGCAGTGGGAGTAGTCGCGCCGTTTGGCGTCGTGAAAGACTTGGACCTCCTCCAGCCCCTTCAAATCCATGGCGCCGGTGAAATCCAACCGCTTGAGCGCCACGGGAATCGCCCGCCGGCCGGGTACTGCCTCGTCAGGGGTGCGCGGCACGTAGCGCGGCAATTCTTCCCTGGTGATGAAGGCGCTGCCGAGGAAGGCCGGGCTGGCGAGCAGCAACCCCACCGGGCAGCGGTCCACCGCCTTGCGGATTTCGTCCCGCCACCGCTGCCCCGGCTCCAAACGGCGGTCGTCCCACCTCTCGAACACGCAATGGGGGGCCAGGGCGAGAAGTTTGTCCAGCCGGTTCAGCAAATCGAAGGCCAACGTCTTGTCATCATGAGCATAGGAGACGAAGTAGCGGATCACCGGCTTGCCGTCGCGCACCTCCATGCCGTCCTGGGGGCCGCGCCGGACATCGCGCACCTCGCCCTTTTCCAAATTCGTCAAGGCCTCGACCGCGCTGTCATCGCCGCTGAACCAGCAGACGCGGTGTTCCGGCGGGGTGCGCGTAGCGCCGTCAGTCTCCAGCACAAACGCCACACCCAACGAAGTCGCAGCCTCTTGAATGCGGGCGCGCAACTGCCGGAACGCGGTCAGCGCCCCGTCGCGTGGCTGATCCGGGTAGAGCGCTTGGAGCACCGCCGCGAGCGACAGCGTTCCGTCCGCTTGCACCATGTCCAGCACGCGATCCAACCGCCCCCGGTCGGTCGCCCCAAGTTCGTCACGCATGCGAGCTGCGGTCCGACGCACAGCGATGGGTGACAGACGGGTTTGGGGCATCGCGGCCTCGCACTACGGATTCTACGATATGAACACGATATCGCAGCGATGCCCGTTCATCAACTCACATTCGAGACAGCCCCACAGCTGCTCGCGCCTTTTGTGCCGCGCGCCCCAACATGCTCTTCAGATTCTCCACGAACTCGTCGAGCCAGATGGCGCCATCCATTTCCTTGTTCTTGAAAGCCATCACATGCTGAAATCCGGCCCCGACCCTGCCGGCCCATGTGCGGCCAAGATCAAGTTTTTCGGCGGACTCGGTGTTGTCGCGATCGTCCCCTTCGCCTCGACCATCACGACCGCACCGGACTTCAGCAGCAGGATAAAGTCCGGGCAATGATTGATCGCCCCGTTGATGCGGAAGCCATGTCCACGCTCCCCACTCCCGCGCCAGAAGACGAGATTGGGCAAGTTGCTGACGAGGCGGATCAGATCGCCTTCCAAACCGTTGATCCGGTTCTCCTCCTCATAAAGCCTGTTGGCGTAGGGATTGGCGGTTTCCGCCGGGAAGATCGACGGCGGAAGGCGGAACGACGGCTGCAGGACAATCCTGTTCCTGCGCAGTCCCCGCTGGAACCCCTCCTTCGCGAATCCAGTCATCAGCGCACGGATTTTCTCCCTGATGCGCTCTGCGAAGGCATGCGGCCGGGAAGTGCAGTCATCCATCTCCTCCAGCTGCATGGTTTCGAGGACTCGCTGCACGTGCCCACGGATGTCGGAATCGGTCACGGGAGGAAGCGAGCCGATCAACCGGAACAGGGGTCCGGTCATCTCACGAATGCGGCTCTCCGGCGGCAATCCACGAAGCAGTTCGGCGAGTGCCTTTTTCTGCTGGGCGTTCAGCGCGCGGATGCGTGGACGACTGTCACCCTTCACCTTTTCGACATCGACCTCGACAAAATTCTGGTCGAGCGCTGCGAAGTCGATATGAATGTCGCATTCAGCGAGGCTGAAACCCTTCATTAGGCTCTCCCGTTCCAACAGCACCTTGCTGCCCAGATCGGCCAACAGGCCATTTTCGCTGATCTTCAGCTAGTGCCGGCTCAGCGGTGATGTGAAGGCCGCCGTCCTGTTGGAAGCGAAAGCACCGACGGGAGGGCGGCCATGAGAAAGCATCGTGTGACGCTGACGGCGGAGGAGCGCGAGCACCTGCGTCAGTTGCTGGCCCGCGGCAAAGCCGACGTGCGTAAGTAAGCTCAAGCACGCGCAGATCCTGGTGAAGGCGGACGAAGCCGCGGGCGGGGCGGCGTGGAGCGATGCCCGCATCGTCGAGGCACTGGAGGTCGGGCTGGCCCTTCAAGCGACTCATCGGCGCGACCCGCCAGCCGTTGCCGGTTAAGCCGGGCGCGGTGGAACGGGGACTGTCAGGAATTCCGTGTACGGGCCATAACCGAGGGACCGAAGGAGGCCCCGTATGGCACGACGCAAAGCCCCCAGCATCCCGGACCAGCTGCTCGATCAACTGCTCGCCGGGGCCGACCCGAAGAGCGCCTTCGCCAAGGACGGCCTGCTCGATGAGTTGAAGAAGGCGCTCGCCGAGCGGGCGCTGAACGCTGAGATCGACCACCACCTGGACGGCGGCGAACCGGACGGCCGGGCGAACAGCCGGAACGGCTATGGCCGCAAGACGGTGCTCACCGACACCGGCAAGATTGCCCTCGAGGTGCCTCGCGACCGGCTCGGCACCTTCGATCCGCAGTTGATCGCCAAGTACCAGCGCCGCTTCCCCGGCTTCGAGGAGAAGATCGTCTCGATGTACGCCCGCGGCATGAGCGTGCGCGAGATCCAGGGGCATCTGCGCGAGCTGTACGGCATCGAGGTGTCGCCTGACCTAGTCAGCGCCGTCACCGATGCCGTGCTCGACGAAGTCGCCGAATGGCAGGAGCGCCCGCTCGAGCCCGTGTACCCACTGGTCTTCTTCGATGCTCTGCGCGTCAAGGTGCGTGACGAGGGCACGGTGCGCAACAAGGCCGTCCACGTCGCGCTCGGCGTCCGACCGGACGGCACCAAGGAGATCCTCGGGCTGTGGATCGAGCAGACCGAGGGCGCCAAGTTCTGGCTGCGCGTCATGAGCGAGCTGAAGAACCGCGGGGTCGAGGACGTGCTGATCGCCATCGTCGATGGGCTGAAGGGCTTCCCCGAGGCGATCACTGCCGTCTTCCCGCAGGCCCAGGTGCAGACCTGCATCGTTCACCTGATCCGGAACTC
>NZ_JAGINQ010000049.1 GCF_017876165.1 Azospirillum soli | reverse complement strand
CCAGCGGCCATCCGATCACCAAGCTCGATGAGCTCCTGCCCTGGGGCCATACCCGGCAGGCGGAACCCGCCGTGGCCTGAGAACACCGCTTACGTATCAAAGGTGGCGACAGAGCCTCTACCCGAAACTCCTCCACCCAAAACAAACATTTCGGCGCGTATCGACCTTGTGCCGTCCGCTGTCGTCGCCGCCAATCGGCCAGCGCCTCGGCGACGAAGGCACCAACGTCCGAGAACACGTCCCACAACACCGGCGTGGTGCTTGCGGGATGAACGGCGGTGCACATACAATACATAGGCAGCAATATCAGCAGACCGCCTGCACTGCGCCACCAACCTTTACCGTCGGAACCGCATCGCGCCCGGCACTAAAAAGGGTGTGCCTTAATGTGAACAGGTTCTCAAAGCTGCACCACTTCATTCGCTCCTTGTCGTCCATGCTTCGCTGCGTAAGGTCTATTCACTGTCTGGCCGGGCGCATGCACGGGGCATCGTGGTTGGCAGGGGCCGGTCTGGTGGTTGCCGTCCTGCTGATGGGCGGCCCGGCTTTCGCGCTGTACGGCCCAGCTTCGGAGCATGGCGTCCTCGACCTGCGTGGTTGGAATCCGGAGACGGACGGGGTCGTGGACCTTTCCGGCGAGTGGCTGGTCTCCTGGGAACGGCTGGCCGGGGCCGAAAGCGCGCTGCCTCTGCCGCAGGCGGACGGGCGCGCGTGGACGACTGTGACGCTACCCGCGGTTTGGAACGGGACGGAACTGCCTGGTGGTCGGCGCATGGATGGCTGGGGAGCGGCCACATACCGTCTGCGCCTGCTGCTTCCACCCGACACACCGCCGCTGACGCTCAAGGTTCCGCCTGCTTATTCCACCATGCGCGTGTGGGCGGATGGGCGGGTCGTCGGTGCGGCGGGAACGCCGGCGCTCGATGCGGGTGCCGAGGCGCCGGTCTCCGCCACGCGGTTGATCGCGCTGCCCGGCGGCCGGTCGTCGATTGAACTGGCGATCGAGGTGTCCAACCATTTCCATTTCGAGGGCGGTCTGGGAAAGGCCTTGCACCTCGACGGAAACGGCGAGCTGGCGCGGGATTGGCAGCGGCAGTTGATGACCAACGCCGGCGTGCTAATGTCGCTCGTCACGATGACGCTGTTCATCGCCGCCCTGATGCGTCGTAAATCGAGTACGGCGCCGGTGTTCCTGCTTCTGCTTCTGCTCGCCTGCACCCTCCGGCTAGCCTGCACGAGCGAGTTGCTGCGGATCTACATTCCATCGCTGCCAGAGGTGTGGGCCTACCGGCTGGAATATCTGCCGATCTACCTGTTCTATCCGATTTACTTCTTCCTGTTGCGCGAGCTGTTTCCCGGCTGCCTGCACCGCGCCGTCGGTCGGGTCCTGATGGGCCTGTCCGTGGCGGGGGTGCTGCTGGTCCTGCTGGCGGAGCCGGTCGTGTTCACGCGGTTTCGTGACGTGGCCAGCGCGCTGCTTCTCGTCTCCGCGCTCTACTTCGCGTGGCGCCTTGGGGTGGCCGCGCGGCGGCGCCATCGCGGGGTTCTGCTCCTGGGGGTCGGCGTCCTGACCTTCCTGGCGGCGGTGGTCCATGACGCCCTGATGTATGCCCATTTCTACGAAAGCATCGATCTCGTTCCCTACGGCGCCCTCGTGTTCCTGTTCTCGCACGCGCTGCTGCTCGGCCGCCGGGTGGTGAGCGCCTTGGAAGAGGTTCGCGATCTGTCGCAGAAACTGACGGCCCTGAACGAAGGGCTGGAGCGTCAGGTCGCCGAGCGTACCCGCGCCCTCTCCGACAAGTCCGCGATGCTGGAGCGTTTCCTGGCGAACTTCAGCCACGAGGTGCGCACGCCGCTGAATGCCATATTGGGCATGGTGCGGGTGATCCTGCGCGACGGCGGAAACGGGAATGCGGCCGGCCCGATTCGGGAACGGCTGCTGGTGGCCGACAATGCCGGCCGGCACCTGATGGACATGCTCGATTCCATCCTGGAATGGTCGCGGCTGGAGGCCGGCTGGATGGAACTGGAGGTGCAGCCGGCGGACGCCGTTCAAACGGTGCGGGACGCCGTGACCCTGATGCGGCCCGCCGCGGAGGAAAAGGGGTTGCAGCTGATCCTGGATACCGCCGGCGTCGATACGCCACACCATTGGATCGATCCGCTGCGGCTGCGCCAAGTGGCGCTGAACCTGGTGAGCAACGCCGTCAAGTTCACCGAGCGGGGCCGCGTCGATGTGACCTTGGCCGCCTACCCGGCCGAGGCGGGGGCGACCCTGATGCTGACCGTCGCCGACACCGGACCGGGCGTGCCGGCGGCGGCACGGGCGCTCATCTTCGAGCCTTTCCACCGCGTGGACGGCAGCCGGCGCGACGGAACCGGATTGGGCCTCGCCTTGGTCAGCCGGCTGGTCGAACGGATGGGTGGATCGGTGGAACTGCGGGACCGGGCGGGCGGCGGCTCGGTCTTCTCCGTCACGATACCCACGCGCCCAGCCCCGGCCCCGACCGCTCCCGAAAAGCGGTTCGGCGCGTTGCCGGACCCCGGCGCGCTCGACATTCTGGTGGTGGAGGATGCGCCGGAAAATCAGGCCGTCATGCGGGAGTACCTCCGCCCCGGTGGTCATCGCGCCGTCTATGTGGAGAGCGGTGAGGAGGCGCTTGCCCATCTCGTCGAGCAGCGCTTCGACGTGGTGCTGCTCGACATGCGGCTGCGTGGCATGGACGGGCTGGAGGTGACGCGGCGCTTGCGCGCGTTCCCGGACCCGGACACGGCCATGGTGCCGATCATCGCGGTGACCGCCAACACCTCGGCCGAGGACCGCGCTCTGTACCGGGACGCCGGGGTGGACGAGGTGTTGCCCAAACCCGTGGACCCCGAGGCGCTGTTCGACGCGCTTGCCCGACACGCGCCGGCTGATCCCGGTCGCGCGGAACCGGCTCTCCCCGCTTTCCTCCCCGCGGATCGGGTGAGGCTGCTGGCGACCTTCGCCGAAGCTTGCCGGGAGGTGCTGGAGGTGCTGGAGGACGGGTCGCCCCCGCCGGAGCGTCTGGCCGATGTCGCGCACCGGCTGAAGGGAAGCGGTGCCACGTACGGCTTTCCCGAACTCAGCGCCGACGCGCGGGCGTTGGAGCATCTCGCGCTTGCCGTCGCAGAGAGGAGGGGTGACACCGACGACTCGCTGGGCGCGGCCACAGAGGCGTTGCGGTTCCGGGTCGTCGCCGTGCTCCGCGCCATCGACGGCGGGGACGCAAAAGCGGCGCTTACCATGACTGCGGCGGGGAGCATTGGATCGTGAGAATCGGGGACGAACTGGCCGGGCGCACGGTCCTTGTGGTCGAGGACGCGCCCGAAACGCTGGAGGTGATCATCTCTTACCTGGAACGGCAGGGCCTGCGCGTCGTGCCGGCGCCGAGCGGCGAAGCTCTCAAGGCCCGCTTGGCGGCCGGGCGGCCCGATCTGGTGCTGCTCGACATCAATCTGCCGGACGGCGACGGTCTGGCGCTGGCCAAGGCGCTGCGCCTGGGCGAGGAGATCCCGCTGATCTTCGTCACCGGCCGGGACAGCGATGCCGACCGCATCGCCGGGCTGTCGTACGGCGGCGACTACGTCACCAAGCCGGTCAACCTGCAGGAACTGCTGATCCGCATCCGCAACCTGCTACGCCGCTCGACGGCGCCCTCGCAGCTGCTTCCGCCACACGCGCCGGCGGAAGCGCCGCTGACGTTCCGGGGCTGGCAGCTCGACCTCATCCGCCGCGCGCTGTTCCGGCCCGACGGCTCCTACCTCGCGCTCACGACGGGCGAGTTCAACATCCTGGCGGCCCTGGCGGCGATGCGGCCGAAGCCGGTCAGCCGGGAGTATCTGCTGGACGTTATCAGCAACCGCGATCCGCGCTCCGTCAGCGAACACACGGTTGACACCCTGATCACACGATTGCGCCGCAAGATGCGACTGGATGACGGCTCCCCAATGCCGATCACGACCGTGCGGGGGATCGGGTACGCGCTTGAAGCGGACGATCCTCAATAGGGCAGAACGGAACGGGCCACCAGGAGCATGCCGAGCGCCGAAGCGACGGTTAGCCACGCACCGGCGCCGCCCGGCACCCGCAGCGTCAGGCGCAGGTCGGGGCCTCCGGTGAAGCGCTCCAGCGCGACCGCCCTGTAGCAGCGCGGGACCGTGGGCAACGGGAAGGGGGCGGCCGGCGTGTCGGGCGGCGGAAACAGCAAGGTCTGCGGGACGAAATGCTCGTGCAGCTGGCCGTCCTCCAGCCGCAGCACCCGGTCGGCGAGGGCGGCGATCACCGGGTCGTGGGTGGTCAGCAGGCAGGTCACGCGTCGCTGCCGGAGGTGAGCAAGCACCGCCGCGCGCCGGTTCGCCGGCAGGCTGGCGAAGGCCTCGTCGAGCAGCAGGCTCATCAGCAGGGTCGATTTGCCGGTTCCCGACGGCGCCATCACCGCTACGGGCACCGTCAACTCATTGGCCGCGGTGATGATGACCGGCGCGGTTTGACGAGGAATGTGCATTGGATGGGGTGATTACGCGGCCAGCGGTGCGCCGGCCACCTCGGCCCAGGCGAAAGCCCGGGCTCGGGCGGTACGGTGCTCGGAAGCGGGGCGATGATCGCGGCGGAGGTGGACGAGGTTGTTGATCGGATCGTGGATGGACAGGAAGCACTGGACCTGCCGGGGTGATGTGAAACGCTTTCTCTGCCGCACGGTCCCGTGGCTGACGGTGATGCCGCGCAGCGCCAGCATCTCCTCGACCATCCGCAAGCTCGGCGGGAAGCGGAAGGACAGGCACACCGCGTAGCTGATCACCTCGGCAGGAAACCGGTTGCCGGCGTGCAGGGGATCGGGGCGCGTGGTCATGTCGGCCCCGTACCGTCGCCCCAGCAAACCGGCCAGCCCGAACTTGACGGTGCCCGCGCGGCCACCGCGCTTTGCGGCACGACGTGCTCCGCGCTCGCCGTCAAAGGGCTGCCGGTCTCTTACAGCATCGGTTCACCGCAGTAGGCGCACCGCCGGTTCTGCGCTTCGGCCGGTCGGATCCGTCGCGATTGCCGACATCTCAATCCCGGTCTCCACCAAGCTTGTCCGCCGCGCCGCTCATAGCGCGGGCAAGCCGCAAGCGCTCGCACCGGCGCCCCCAGCGTCAAAAACAGGTCGCCGCCCCGGCCGCCAGTCGGCATGAGCTTCCATCGGACCGCAGGATGACTTGCCCGCTGCGTCGGCTCCAGGTGCCGTCGGAATGGAAGAAGACGTCGCCCCGGCGCACCGTGGACGACCCGTCCGAGTGCAGGAAGACGTCGTTGTCCCGGCGCGTCCAGCCGCCGTCCGGACGGGTGTAGAGGGTCCCGGCCCGGCTGGCCGCCAGGCCTTGCGGGCCGAACAGCTGCCGGTCCGATTGCCGGAAGGTGCCGGAACGCGGTGGGTGCGGAACTGCGGCCAGCCATTCGCCCAGCCAATCCGCGGCGTCGTCCGCGCCGTCGCCGAGGGTCATGGAGGCCGCCTCTTCCCCGGTCTTCTGGGCGTAGGAGGGCAGGGGAGGCGCATCGCCGCTGGGCAACGCCATGGTCGGCGTGGGCAGCGGGCGCGACAGCACCTCCGGCTGTGCGCAGGCGCCGAGCAGAACGGCGCCGGCAAGGAGTGTCGAAAGGAGGCGGACGGTCATGGTCCCCCACCGTTCGGCGGGCCGTCGTTCAGTTGGATGCGCCATGTGTCGAGCGTCGTGCCGAGTTGCTGGTCGAGCGCCACAAGGGCGTCTAGATACCCAACAAGCGCGGCCAGCTCCGCGTTCTCAGCGACGCGCAGCTGGTCCTGGAACGACACGACCTGGAAGTTGCTGGACCGCCCGGCGCGCAGCCTGATGGTCTCCGCCTCCAGCGTCCGTTCGGCCAGCTCGCGCGCCCGCCGGCTCAGCGTGTAGCGGCGCCACGCGGCGTCGAGCCCACGCACCCCGTCGCGCACCTGCCGGTCCACCTGGGCGCGCAGCTGCTCCAGCTGCACCTCGCCCTGCCGCAGGCCGATGGTGGCCTGCACCTCCTGCCGTTCGATGGCCGGGTCGTTGATGGGGATGTTCAGCTGGACGCCGGCCCGCAGGTCCGTCTTGGTGTTGGGCAAACGCTCGGTGGAGCGCCACCCCGTGCGGCCGCTGCCGGGGACGTTGACCCCGGCGTTCAGCGTCAGGTCCCACAGGCGCTGGTTCTTCGCCACGTCCAGCCCGATCCGCGCCGCCTCGATGGCGATCAGCTGCGCCAGATAGTCCGGTCGGTTGTCGAAGGCAAGCGCGCACACCGTCTCCAGCTCGACCCGGACCGGCTCAGCGGTCAGCCGGTCGGCCGGCGCGATCCGCGTGTTCAGATCGAGCCCCAGCAGCGCCAGCAGGTGCAGCCGGGCCGCGTCGAAGGCGTTCTCGGCCTGGAGCAGCGCCAGCTCCTGGTTTACGGTAGTCGCCTGGGCCTGGACCAGTTCGGCCTCCGCCATGCGGCCGGCGCGGATCAGCGCTTGGTTGGTCGCCTCCAGCTCGCGGGCGCGGCTCAGCGCGCCGCGCGCGAGCGCGATCTGCTGGCGGGCCTGAATGAACTGGTGATAGGCGCGGACGATCTCGGTCACCGTGTCGGCGACCGTGCTCTTCAGGCGGAGCTGGTTGTAGCGTTCCTCCAGGCGTGCTTGGCGGAGCGGAGCCGTGGCGACGTCGTAGCCGGCGCCCTTCAGCAAGGGCTGGATCACCGTCAGCGTCAGGGCGGAGTTGCCGGCCAGCAGGCCGTCGCCGGACTGCCGCTGTGCCCGCTGCCCCACGTCCCAGCCGAAGTTGATCGCCGTGCCGAGCGGGGTGAGCAGCTGCACCGTGGGCGTCAGCCGCGCGTTGCCGTTCAGGCCGGGGCCGGTGCGGTCGGCGCTGATGGAGGCGACGATGTTGCCCTTGGGCGAGAACAGCGATTCCGCCACGCGCAGGTTGAACTTGTCCAGCACGCGCTGGAGATAGGCGTTGCGCACCGCCGGGTTCTGACGCAGGCCCAGATAAACCGCCTCCGGCAGGGTCAGCGGCAGCTCCGGCCCCTGTGCCGTGGGAAGGGGCGGCGCGCCGGGCTCGGCGTAGGAGCGGGCGGGCAGGGGTTGGCCTTGCGCAACGCCCGCGCCCAACGTGAGCAGGCCCAGCATAAGCATAGCCAGCGTCGCGATGCCGCCGAGGACGGTTCCATACGCCGCGCCCACCGTGAAATTCGCCTCCAACGTCCTGCGGAACGAAGGGCGGAGTATAGACGCTCGCTCGACCCGGCTCCACCCCGCTTGCAACCGATGAGGATATAAGTTAGAAGCCGCACAGCCTTCGGGCGGTGCATCGATGCGGGATCGCCTGCCCATGCTCGACCTTTCCGGCCGTTCAACACATTTGGGGACCGGTCTGCTGGGCACGCTGGCCGCCGAGGCGGTCGGCAACCTGCGCGCCATGCGGCAACGCTCGCTGCTGGCGCTGCTGGGCATCGTCATCGGCACGGCGGCGGTTATCGCCATGGTCGCCATCGGAGAGACCGCAAAGCAACAGGCCCTCGGCCAGTTCAAGGCGATGGGCACCGACCTGCTGGCGGTCCACCAGGATTCCGCCCAGCCCGGCCGGCTGACGCCCTTCACCCCCGGCGATGCCGCCGCCCTGCGCGACCGTCCGGAAATCGACGCGGTCGCCCCCCTGGCCATCGCCGGGGTGGAGATTGCCCACGGCCGCAGCCGCGTCACCGCCAGCGTCGCCGGGGTGACCGCCGACCTGCCGCCGGTGGCGCGGCTGCGCGTGGCCGAGGGGCGCTTCCTGTCGGCGTTCGACGAGGGCCAGACCTTCGCGGTGCTCGGCGCCGGTGTTGCCCGCCGGTTGGGAGAGGAGGGGAGGCCGCCAGCGGTCGGCGACGTGGTGCGCATGGGCGGATACGGCTACACGGTGATCGGCGTTCTGGAGGAGACGGTGGCCAACCCGCTGCTGCCGGTCGATCTGAACGGCGCGGCCTTCGTCCCGCTTGCCGGTCTGCGGCGCATCGCGCCGGCCGCCGGGATCACCACCCTGATCGCGCGCATGGCGCCGGGCGTCGGCGACGAGGCGGCGCGGCAGGCCGCCGTCACCCACTTCGCCCAGCCTCATGCCACCGGGCCGCGCGCCCGCCCGGTGGTGGTCCAGAGCGCGCGGCAGCTGATCGCCGCGATGGCGGAGCAGATGCAGGTCTACACGCTGCTGCTCTCGGCCATCGGCGCGATCTCGTTGGTCGTCGGCGGGGTCGGGGTGATGAACGTGATGCTGATGAGCGTGGTGGAACGCCGGCGGGAGATCGGCGTGCAGCTCGCGGTCGGGGCGCGGCCCCGCGACATCCGCGCCATGTTCCTGGTGGAAGCGCTGGCGCTGTCCTTGGCGGGCGGGGCGCTGGGCACCGCGCTCGGCACGGCGGCGGCGGCGTTCTACGCCCAGACCGCCGGCTGGCCGTTCGCCCTGCCGGCGGTGGCCTTGCCGCTGGGCCTGGGCATGTCGGTGGCCGTCGGGCTGTTCTTCGGCCTCTACCCCGCCGTGCGCGCCGCGCGCCTGGACCCGATCCAGGCCTTGCGCGGGGAATGATTCCCGGGAACGTCCGCATTCCTTTCCGCATCTGCCGGTGGTAGCTTTCGGTCTGGCGTTCAACCGACGGGCTGGGTCGCTCGACCAATGACGTTTCTGGCGGATCGTGGGAAGACCGTGTGGCTCGGTGTCGGCGCGGCAGCGGTGGCCGCCGTTCTGGCCGGGCTGGCGGGGCCGGATCGGCCGGTGCCGGTCGGGGCCGCGTCTCCGGCCGCCCCGGCAACCATCATCGCGCAGGCATCCCCCGTGGTCTCCCGCCTGTCGGTGATCGGCACCATCGAGCCGGGCCGCAGCGTGAACGTCATCGCCCCCTTCGCGGGCACCGTGAAGGAGAAGCGGTTCGAGCACGGCCAGCGCGTCGAGCGTGGGCAGACGCTGCTGGTCATGGACGGCGCCGAGCTGGAGATGCGCTTGCGCGACGCCGAGGCCGCCCTGCTCAAGGCCGCCCAGCGGGTCAAGGAACTGAAGCACTGGAGCGGCGGGGCCGAGGTGTCCCGCGCGCGGCGTCAGGTGGCGGGCGCGGAGCGTGACGCCGAGCAGGCGCAGCGGCGCGTGCGGGAAGCCAAGCCGCTGATCGACCGGGGGATCATCCCCCGCCAGGAATACGAGGATCTGCTGCGGCAGGCCGAGGCGCAAGGCTCCACCCTGGCGACGGCGCGCGAGGATCTGGCCGCGGCACTCCGGCAGGGTGGCCCCGACGCCCGGCGCATGGCAGAGCTGGAGCTTGCCAACGCCGAGGCGCGGCGCGACGAGTTGAAGGGGCAACGCGACCGCGCGGCGGTGGCGGCGCCGGTCTCCGGGCTGGTTCTGAAGGCGCCCGCCACCGGCGGTGCGGGATTGGCGGGACCGACCGCCGTCGAGACCGGCAGCGCCGTCGCCAACAGCCAGATCCTGCTGACGGTCGCCGATCTGGAGACTCTGGCGGTGTCCGCCCGCGTGGACGAGATGGACGTGAACCGCGTCCGCCTCGGCCAGCCGGTGGAGGTCGGCGGGGACGCCTTCCCCGATGGGCCGATGCCGGGGCGGATCGCCTGGGTGGCGCATCAGGCCACGGCGGGGGAGAACGGCTCCACGGCGGCCAGCTTCGCCATCCGCGTCGAACTGCCGGACCTCACGGAAGAGCAGCGGCGGCACGTGCGCATCGGCATGTCGGCCAGCCTGTCGGTCATCCTGTACGAGAGCGCGTCCAGCATCGTGCTGCCGCCCGACGCAGTGCTGCGGACGCCGTCGGGGACGTTCGTGCGCGTGCGCGACCCGGCGACCGGCACCGAGAGGACCGTCGCGGTCACCGTGGGCGAGCCGACGCCCACCGGCCTGGAGATCCGGGCGGGTCTGCAACCCGGCGACGCGGTGGTCGCCGGCCCGCTTTCCGCCGGTTCGTTTCCCTAAGCTCAGACCTTGCGGTCGAGCAGCGAGCCCTGCCGCGCCGATTCACGGAAGGCTTGGTCGATCTGCGCTTCGAATCCCTTGGCCCAGGGCTGCTTCTTCAGACCCTCCAGGGTGTCCATGCGGCCTTCGGTGCGGTCGCGGGCGGGATCGCCGCGCCCTGCGGTCATCGCCGCTTTGAGAACCTTGACCAGTGGATTGTCGCTGTCCAGGTTCTCCGGCGTTTCCCCGGCTCCTTGCGACACGGCTTCATAGAAATTCTGGGCCGTCGCGCGGTGGGCCGCCCACGTGACGGACTGCTTCTCCTCGTCACTCACGCTGTCGAGGAACTTGATGCCGGCTTTCGACGCCGCCGCCATGCCGCTCGCCGTGTTGGGAATCGTGGCGGGATTGAACGGATCGATGCCACGAGCTTGTTGAAACTGGAGTTCCATGGCATCCGCGGCACCGAACTGTTCTTCCTTGCTGAAGTGGCCTCCAGCGTTGCTCGCCACGGCATACAGCGACCGTCGGTCCATGGTCGAGAAGACGCTCAGCCGGTCCTGGAGAGACAGGCTGGCCCCGTTTTCCACGCCGACTTTCTTGTAGGCGGCATCGATGGCCGACCGGGCGTCCTTGGCGACCGTCGCGAAATCCTTTTTGCCGCCGGCAGCCTGAGACACGTCGGAGGGTGCCGGGGCGGAAGCGGTCTCGCTTCGGGCGGCGACCGCCTTTGCATCCTTGTTCGCCACGACGGTCGAGGCTGCCGGAGTGACTGCGCTTTGGCCGGAAATCATCATCGAGCATCCCTTGGTGAGGGCCTTGGTGAAGGACGGGACCGGCGTGCGGTCCCGTCGAACATCATCAGTTCACGTTGAGCGTAACCGCCCAATCCCCGTTGGTGCTGACGCTGGTGATGGTGTAGGTGCAGGTGATGCCGGTGCTGCTTGCGGTCGCGTTGACCGTCGGGTAGTTCCACGGCCCGGTCAGCGAGCTGCGCAGACGCGTGGCAACGAAGCGGCAGGAACGGCCGTTGTCGGACCGCTGGTAGGTGACGCTGCACCCGTTGGAGGTCAGGGTGCTGTACGCGTTGCGGGTAGCCGGGGTCGCGCCGATGGACGCCGGCCACGGGGCGTCCAGGCTGCCGATGCAGCTGTGCGTCTGATAGGTCAGTGCCACGGCGGTGTTGTTCTTCAGCGTCAGCGTCGCGGTGGACTGCGCCGAGGCCGCGCCGGCCCCTAGCGACACGAACGACGCGGCCGCAAGCCCGATGGCCCCCTTGAGAATGGCGTACATGGTCTTGTGTTTCCCCTTGATGTGCGGACGTCCTTGAAATGCGCGGTCCGCGTTGCGAACCCGGACCTGCGGACGATCCGGATCGGGGGTAAATCTACCTAAGGTGAACAATCTTTGGGAGTCGTAACTCAAAAATGATGCATTTCATACGATAGAATGGAACCTAAAGGTGCGGTAAAATGCCCGAGCCGCTCGGCTCATTCCTCGCGGAAGGCCTTGCGGAAGCTGTCCTCAGCGGCTGCATCAGGTAGGTCGGCAGGGGGCGCTCGCCGGTGACGATCAGCGTTTCCTCCGGCATGCCCGGTTGCAGCCGCACCCCCTTCAGCGCGCCGAGCTGGGCTGCGTCCACCGCGACGCGAGCACCGTAGTAGGGCTGCCCCGTCCGCTCGTCGGTCAGCGCGTCGGCCGACACCCGCAGCACCACGCCGTCCAGCTGCGACGTCGTGCGGCTCTTGAGCGTGCTCAGCACCACCTTGGCCGGCAGGCCGGCGTGCACCACGTCGATGTCCGTCGCCGGCACCGTCAACTCGTTGGCCGCGGTGATGATGACCGGCGCGGTTTGACGAGGAATGGGCGTTGGATGGGGTGATTATGCGGCCACCTCGGCCCAGGCGGCGAAAGCCCGGGCTCGGGCGGTGCGGTGCTCGGAAGCGGGGCGGTGATCGCGGCGGAGGTGGATGAGGTTGTCGATCGGATCGTGGATGGACAGGAAGCACTGGACCTGCTGGGGTGATGTGAAACGCTTCCTCGGCCGCTCGCGTCGTCGGGTTGGTCGATGGCTGCTCTCAGCGCGGTTGTTCAGGCCCTGGTGCCGGCGGTGTTCGCCGCGCAGTTGCAGGTCCTGTTGGGCCGCGGCGTGAGACTGCAGCGTGTCAGTGATCAGCACGCGCGGCGCCCGGCCCGGCTTCTTCAACAGTTTGCACAACAGACGCTTGGCCGCCGTTGTGGCGCGCCGCCTCTGCACGAGCCGGGCGCGGACGAAGCCGTCCCAGCCGACCGCGCGCCACAGGTGGTGCCTCTTGCCGGCGCTGCTGATCATGACCTCATCCAAATGCCATTCATCGCCCCGGGCAAGGCGTTGCTGGCGGATGCGGGTGGCGATCACGCGGCCGAACGTCAGGCCGCACTGCCGCACGGTCTCGTGGCTGACGGTGCTGCCGCGCAGTGCCAGCATCTCCTCGCCCATCCGCAAGCTCAGCGGGAAGCGGAATGACAGGCGCACCGCGTAGCCGATCACCTCGGCAGGAAACCGGTCGCCGGCGTGCAGGGGATCGGGGCGCGTGGTCATGCCGGCCCCGTACCGTCGCCCCAGCGAACCGGCCAGCCCGAACTTGACGGTGTCGGCCGATGCCCTGGGGACGGTCTGGCGGACCAGCCGCAGCAGCATGTCGCCGCTGGCCGGCATGGCTAGGCGCTGTGCCAAGCGCGCCCCGGCTTCACCACCCAAGGCCAACCCGAGATGGCGCTGGATGTCGCCGAGCGCGCGGCGCGCCCACGGCCCGGCGGTGCTCTCCGGCAGGCGCTCGGCGAAGATTCGCCGCGGGCATGTGGCGGCCAGACGGCGGAAGCGGCGGGCTTCGATGCGGACCACGACGGTCCGCCCTTGCCAGGGTAGGTCGGCTAGGGTGCGCTTGTAGCGGCTGTGTGCGCGCTGCGAGGGGGCGCCACACAGCGGGCAGTTGGCCGCCGCCGATCGCGATGTGTTCAGGACGGTGACGCAATCGGCGCGGGGGATGACGTGCTGGACCAGCAGGCCGGCAGGGATCAGGGGAAGCAGACGTTTTGCAGGGTCGAAAGGGAGCGGGAGTATCCGGAATTTCGTGCTCGGTGGGGTTATCCTGAAGCGAAAGGAGCCCCTGCATGGCACGACGCAAAGAGGCCGTTATCCCGGACGCG
>NZ_JAGINQ010000048.1 GCF_017876165.1 Azospirillum soli | reverse complement strand
CAGATGGCCGTTATCTTCGGCGACCGGTTCGCAAGGGCGATGAACGCCTGAAACTGAAATCCGCCCCGCCGAGCACGAAATTCCGGATACTCCCCGGCCGGTACCAGCGCACCGCCCTCAGAGTCACCGCGGCCGCGAACGGTCGGCCCTTGAACGGGCTCTTCCTGCTGCGCATCCCCCTGTCACCCCAGCTGCCGATCCGGCTGACGTTCTATGTGATCTCCGCCCAGTCGCAAATGCTGCAACAGAACCCCGCCGCCCGCCTCCCTGCACCAACGCTGCGGTGACCAGGTTCTGAGGCCGCTACGGCGCCGGTATCCTGCAAACTTCGGTGTACAGGGCCCGAGGCTCCTCGTCGGACACCCAGACTTCGGGCTTCGGCAAGCCCTCGGGGGTAAACGTCGTGTCGGCGGAGACTGGCGCCCGACGGCGCTTGGCGCAATCGATGATGTGCTGACTTTTGATCGTTTCCGCGTTCGGCTCCACTAGCAGGACGGACACCACCGCGAGGTCGGGATGGCCGGGATGGCGCATGGTCTCCCGTCCGTCCAGCACCATCAGCCCACCGGCGCGCGGCCGGACGAGGGTCCAGGGTTCCAGGATGCTGCTGTAGGGAAGCGTGGCGATGACGCTCAGCCCTTCGGGTAGGGACGAGGCGGCGCGGTCTGCCCATGTGTGGCGAAGCCAGGCGGTGGCGGCCAGGATGCTGATGGCCGCCACAACCGGGATCACGGTCTTGGGCAGACGGATGCAAAACAGCCGCGACAGGATCAACACCACGCCGCTCATGGCGAAGGCCGCGCAGACGACGATTATGATTTCAAAAAGCATGAACCCATCCGAAAGAGACAAAAGACCCGGATCACATTGTGTTAGAAACGCCCGAGCTGATAGGTGGACGCCATCGCGGCCTGCAACGTCTTGACGACCGAGAAGGCGCTTTTCAAATGGCTTTTCTCGAAGCCCGACAGTTCCTCCGGCGAGAGGAAGTTGTCGGTCGGCCGGCCCTCGTGGGCCAGCCGCGCCTGATGGCGCAGCCGCGTGATGCCAATGAACTCCAGCGCGTCCATAAGGTCCACGGCCGTTTTCTGGTTGAGCACCTTCGCCGCCGCCGCGGCCTGAAGCCGGTCGGCGGTGTTGATGGCCGGGCTGCCGGCGACCAGGGCGTAGAGCCGCGCGATATCGACGATGGGCACCACACCGTTGTGCTTCAGGTCGAGCGTCCGGTCGTGTTCGCCGCCGTGGATGAGCACCAGGTTGCGGAAAAAGCCAATGGGCGGCTGCCGCGACATCACGTTGCCCGCCATGTAAGTCTGGAAGATCCGGTTGGTCTTCGACTTTTCCAGGGTCAGGCCGTGCAACTCCTCCAGCAGCCCCGGATCTCCGTGGACGTGGCGCAGGTCGAAGAAGACGCAGGCCTGCATCAGGGCCTTCGGCTCCGGCTCCTCGATCCAGCGGCGGAAATAGCCTTTCCAGACCGACAGGGTTTTGCGCCACAGCGGGTTCATCGCCATCATTTCACCCGGGCAGTAGACATAGCCGCAGGCGTTCAGGCCGTGGCAGACGGTTTCAGCCAGCGCCTTGAAATAGGCCCCATGCTCCCGCTCGTCGAAGCGGTCATGCAGGATCAGGCCGTTATCCTGGTCGGACAGCGCCGTCTGCTCCTGCCGGCCCTGCGACCCGGCGGCCACCCAGGCGTAGGGGACCGGGGGCGGGCCGAGGCTTTCCTCGGCAAGGCGCAGCAGGCGGACAGTGACGACGTCGGTCAGCGCCGACACGATGTGCCCGATGCCGTGCGACGTGGCGCCGGATTCCGTCAGCTGGTGGACTAGGCCCGGCAGGCGCGCCATCGCTTCCTGCACCCGCAGGGGCGAGTCGGCGTCGTGGATGTTGCGGGCCAAGAAGACGGGGGATGCGGTGTGGCTCTCCACCACCGAGGTCGCGGTCAAGCAGCCGGCGACGGCGCCGGCCTGCATCACCGGCAGATGGTGGATGTTGTGGCGCGACATCAGCATCAGCGCATCGAACGCGTAGTCCGTCACCTGAATGCGCAGCGGGTCGCTGGTCATCACCTGTTCGACCGGGGCGTCGATGGACACCTCCGCGGCGACGACGCGGTTGCGGAGGTCGCGGTCGGTCAGGATACCCACCAGCCCGCCGCCCCCGGTGGTGACCATCACGCAGGACACCTGTTCGTTGCGCATCGTGCGCGCCGCCTCGCGGATCGGGGTGTCCGCCGTGACCGTGACCGGGCCCCGCGCCAGCAGCGAGCCGACACGCTTGTTCAGCAGGTCAAGGCTGCGCGCGCCCGGCACGACGTTCACGGAATCCTGCAAGCGGCCGCCGTCGAACGCGGCGAAGTAATAGGCGAAGGGCGGGTGGTCGCGGCGCAGCTGGTCGAACAGCGCCGATGACATCAGCAGCAGCCGCGTGTCCTCAATGGCCTCGGTCCGATTGACGGCGATGCCGCCGCGCAGGATCGCGCGCACGCCGAAGCACTCGCCCTCACCCAGGCGGGCGAGCAACTGGCCATCCGGACTGGAGGTTTCCACCGCACCGGACCAGACGATGCAGAGGGTGTTGGCCCGATCACCCGGTGTCATCACGACGGTACCGCGCGAGACGTCGCGAACGGTCAGGCTGCTGCCGACCTCGGCCAGGGTTTCGGGCGGCAGCAGGTCGAAGGGGGGGTGGTGCCCCAGGAAGGCGTGGAATTCCGTCGCTTCGGCGTTCATGGCAGGCGCTCCACGGCGCGGATGGCACAAAGGGGAGGCGAACCCCGCGGTTGCTGCGGGGTTCGCCGTCCCTGCTCGGTCGCCGGGACCCGATCGCCGGGTCCCGGCGGATCAGTGGCCCTGGCGGATCAGTGGCTGTGGGCGCTGCCGGCACCCGCTGGCAGGCGGATGTTCTCGATCAGCTCCTGCACGTCGCGCGGCGGGGCCGCCGTCATCTTACTGACGGCGAAGGCCACGGCGAAGTTCAGCGCCATGCCCACTGCGCCGATGCCTTCCGGGGAGATCCCGAACATCCAGTTGGCCGGGATGTCGGCGGCGAACGGCGTGATGAAGATGCCCTTGAAGTACAGGATGTAGCCCATGGTGAACACGAGGCCGGTGAGCATGCCGGCAATCGCGCCCTCGCGGGTGATCGTTCTGGAGAAGATGCCCATGAGGATTGCCGGGAACAACGATGCAGCCGCCAATCCAAAGGCAAATGCCACCACCTGTGCCACGAAAGCCGGTGGGTTCCACCCGAGATAGCCGGCGATCAGGATGGCCACGGCCGCGGCCAACCGGCCCGCTGTCAGTTCCTGTTTCTCGGTGATGTTCGGTGTCAACGCGCCCTTCATCAGATCGTGCGAGATCGACGACGAGATGACGAGCAGCAGACCCGCGGCCGTGGAGAGCGCGGCGGCGATGCCGCCCGCGGCCACCAGCGCGATGACCCAGTTCGGCAGGTTCGCGATCTCGGGGTTGGCGAGCACCATGATGTCGTTGTTCACGGTCAGCTCGTTGCCCTTCCAGCCCCAGGCCGTGGCCTTCTCGGCGAACTGCTGATTCTTGTCGTTGTAATACTGGATGCGGCCGTCGCTGTTCTTGTCCTGGAACGCCAGCAGGCCGGTCTTCTCCCAGCGCTTGAACCATTCGGGGCGCTGTTCGTATTCGAGGTTGGAGGTGGCGACGCCGATCGGACCGTTCTGGATCGTGGTGGTCAGATTGTAGCGGGCCATCGCGCCCACCGCCGGAGCGACGGTGTAGAGCAGGGCGATGAACACCAGCGCCCAGCCGGTGGAGGAACGGGCGTCACGCACCTTCGGAACGGTGAAGAAGCGCACGATGACGTGCGGCAGACCGGCGGTGCCGGCCATCAGCACCAGCGTGATGCAGAAGATATCGATGACCGTCTTGTTGCCGGCCGTGTAGGCCGCGAAGCCCAGATCGGTCACCACGCTGTTCAGGCGGTCGAGCATGTAGCCGCCCGAGGTCAGCTCGGAGCCCATGGCGATCTGCGGGACCGGGTTGCCGGTCAGGTTGAACGCGATGAACACTGCCGGAACCGTGTAGGCCGAGATCAACACGACGTACTGCGCCACCTGCGTGTAGGTGATGCCCTTCATGCCGCCCAGCACCGCGTACACGAACACGATGCCCATGCCGACGATCAGACCGGTCTCGACGCTCACTTCCATGAAGCGCGAGAAGACGATGCCGACGCCGCGCATCTGGCCCGCGACGTAGGTGAAGGAGATGAAGATCAGGCAGATCACCGCCACCAGGCGGGCGGCCTTGGAATAGTACCGGTCGCCGATGAACTCGGGCACGGTGAACTTGCCGTACTTGCGCAGATACGGGGCCAGCAGCATGGCGAGCAGCACGTAGCCGCCGGTCCAGCCCATCAGGTAGACCGAGCCGCCGTAGCCAAGGAAGGCGATCAGGCCGGCCATGGAGATGAAGGAGGCGGCGCTCATCCAGTCGGCGGCCGTGGCCATGCCGTTGACCACCGGATGCACGCCCTTGCCCGCCACGTAGAAATCACCCGTGCTGCGCGCCGTGGTGTAGAGGGCGATCCCGAAGTACAGCGCAAAGCTGGCGCCGACGATGAGGTAGGTAAGCGTCTTGAGATCCATTCCCGTTGCCCCTTTGCTCAGTCTTCGTGGACGCCGTGCTGCCGGTCGATGACGTTCATGCGCGCCGCATAAAAGAAGATCAGCGCGACGAAGACATAGATCGAACCCTGCTGCGCGAACCAGAAGCCGAGTTTGAAGCCACCAAGATTGATAGCGTTCAGCTGATCGACGAGCAGGATGCCGAAGCCGTAAGAAACAACGAACCAGATCACCAGGCAGAGCATGATCAGGCGCAAGGACGCCTGCCAATAACTGTTACGTTGTGCCGTCTGTGCTGATTCTGCGCTATGCACTGTCATCAGTACGATCCCCCTAGATTTTGGTATTTATTGGCGCATGGCCTTTCACGAGACCACCAAGGAGCGACGTTCCGCTCCGCGGCTTCGCGCGACCTGCTGACCCAGCGTCATACCGCTTCTCGGCAGTATGGTCTAGAAAAAGATAAATAACGAGAGCAATTCGCGCTTTTCTGTCTGGACGAAGCGGGCCGTTCTGCCAGGTGATGCTCGCGCTTCGCGAGCGCAAAAAAACGCGGACGCTTCCTGAAAAGGACCGCCTAAAATCCCATGACGAGCAGATATATGCCTATAAATATTGATATTTTTCCGCGTAGCAGCCGAACGCGACCGGCGTAGGCAGGTTATCAGGGTGAGCTATATCATGGTATGCCCAACATTTATTGCTGCGCTGCGGCATATATTGTCTCTTATATTGATGTTGACTCTTGAGTATTCGGGCATTACCGTTTCAGAAGCGACCACAACACTGGTTTAATTCCGTTGATTGCAGCGGGGCGGCCGCGTCGATTCGGCAGGATTTATCGCCATGTATTATTTGCGTAATGCATGGGGTATGCGCTCTGCGAATGAGGAAAGCCAGGGTTTGCTTGCATTCACTGCAAGCATGCGTGGCGTAGTACTTTCTTTCTAGTGCGTCACATCACTCATTCGGCATCTTGGCTTCGGCCAAGGTGCCGCTTTTCGCATGAGGACGCGGCGTTATCCGCATCGCCACGCGGGGCGGTGCAACGCGACTCGGAATCGACTGGACTCGGTTTGAAGGGATAGCAGGGGGCGCGTGGAAACGTCCACGCAGCGGGCGCGATACGCACGTCAACCTCTGGGGCCAAGCCATCGGCCAAGCCGAGGAGCCTATGGTTACGCGCCGGTCAAAAGGTGCGTGGGAGGACGCCAGCGCGGCGGTGCGCACCAATGAGGGCCACGGTCGGACTCGGGGAATTGGACACGCGATTCGGCCACTGTGAGGCGCGTCAGCGCGGAGAGGGAAACGGTCTTGTCGCCCCCCTCGTCGACGTCACCGTGACTGTTCTCCAGAACGACGATGACAGCTTCCTGAAACGCGGCATCGGCGGCCACCAGATCCTCCGCATCCGCCGAGGCGACGGACGAGACGGATGACACGTTGAACTGCACATCCATCGGGATGGGCAATATTTCGGCACGCGCGCCCTGTATGGGTATCAGCGTCAACGCAAGCACCAAAACCAGGGCTGTCGCAACAGCCATGGCTCCGGTCAAAAGATTGCTTGCTGCACGTATCATGCGATAATTATTGCGTTGGCTATCCAAACGAATCAAGCGTTTTGCACAGGGGCCGCTCAGAGTGTGTTTTGAAATTGTATTGCGCGAATTGCGTGGCGTCGTGGTCCTTGCTCAGCCGGCGTGACCGGTTCAGCCACCCGTAAAGTTCTTTCCACAAGCCACCGCCAAGGAGGCACTTGATCGGGTTCCGTTGCAAGTTTGGGGGGTGTGTCAGGTCTCGCGCCACGGGGTGACTGAGGCCAAGACGACGCCCTGAGTTGGGGCGTGGATTACGCGACGGCGATCATGTCGCGCAGTGCGGCGACCCGCCGGACATGGATCGCCCGTCGGCGCGCCGCCGGGACGTGCTTCTTGCGCTTGGTCGCCGGGCGCAGGACGTTGCGCACCTCGTCGTACGCCCGGCAAAACCAGGCGGCACTGACTGGGGACATGGAGCCACGCATTGGTCGCGTGCGCCCTTTCACCCCGCGGTGATCTTGCTCCAGGTGTTTATCCTTGAACTTGGAGGGGCGGTGCTCGACGTCCTTACCGAAGACCTCCTCAAGGGCCGGCGGGTAGCCGGAGTGCTTGTCGGCGGTGATCATCTTGGGGATGATCCCGGTCACCGCGATAGCCGACCGGAAGAACGCCTCGGCGGCGGCTTGGTCGCGGGTCTTGCTCCGGTAGACGTTGACCAGGGTGCCGTCACCGTCGATGGCGCGGTACAGGTACCGCCATTGGCCGGCGACCTTGAGGTCGGTCTCGTCCACGTACCAGCTCCGGCCGATCTTGCCCCTTCGGCGCTGACGCAGAGCCTCGGTGAGCAGCGGCGCCAGCTTGGCCTCGCGGTCGCGCACCGCCTTGTGGCTGAAGACCAGCTCGCGCAACAGCAGGATTTCGGCCAGATCACACAGGCTCAGCTTGAGCCGCAACCGCCACAGCACGATCAGGACGGCGACGTCTGAAGGCAGCTGCAAGCAGTTCAGCGCCGAGCCGGTGCGCTCATTGAAGCCACGCCCACAGTCTCGGCAGCGGAAGCGCCGATACCCGTGTGCCGTCCGATCCGAACGCTCGCTCGTGCTCGCTGACTGGCAGTGCGGGCAACGTACCCGTCTCCTCCTCACTGGGTGAGGAGATCTGGGAAATGGCCAAGCTCTCGGCAACATGGCGCGAGCCCTGACATAACCCGTCATAACAATAGGTGCGGGTGTCGAAGCCGTTTGCATCCGACTGGAAAACCCCGAGCGTGCCGGCATCGGCAATTCCACCGAGTCCCAGAAACACGGCGAAGATACCCGCTGCAATGACACTGCGATTTTGCATTGGAAGCGATTCCATTGTTCAGGCAAGGGTCAGGCGTAGGTCAGTTCGGGCTTGCGGTCTTCCTGTGGGGAGACGTGCAGGTCCCAATAGGCGTTCGCGACCACCGCCGGGGCGAAGCGGCCTTCCTCGGCAAGGTAGCCGCAGATGGACACGACGGCCGTGCGGATGCCCTTTGGCTCCAGATCCTCGGCCAGCGTCGCCGTGAGGTTGCGCAGAGCCGCCTTGCCGGCGCTGAGCGCCGCCATCTCGGCATAGGGATAGATGGCGAAGCCACCACCGGTGAAAAGCACGCTGCCGCCCCCGTTCGCCTCCAGCGCCGGTGCTGCGGTCTGGGCCGCCGCCAGCGGCGCCACGACGTCCACGACCAGTTCCGCCGCGAAGCCTTCCGGTTCCAAAGGCAGTGCTCGACCCGGCCGGATGGCGGCGGCGTTGTAGATCAGCGCCTTCAGCGGCGACATCGCCGCGATGGCCTGACGGATCGTCGCCCGCAGGCCGTTGAGGTCGGCGGCATCGGCGGCGAAGCCGTGCGCCGTGATTCCGGCGGTCTTCAGTTCCTGAACCAGCGGGGCGAGATTCTCGGCCGAGCGCGCGATCAGCGCGACCTCGCCCAGCTCATGCCCGAACTTCTTTGCCAGCGCAAGGCCAAGGCCGGGGCCGGCGCCGATGATGATGGCGGAGTGCTTGGTGGTCATGGGTGGTTCCTCTTGAAAGGGCGGCGTTGCCGCCGGACACCCATGGACACTCGCGCCAAAGCATAGTATCCGTCAAAACGATAGATAATATAGTTTACATCCGTTCCATGAATATAAGAACGATCGATCTAAACCTCATCGTCGCGCTCGGCGCCCTGCTGGACGAGTGCAACGTGTCGCGCGCGGCGGCCAAGATCGGGCGCAGCCAGCCGGCGACGAGCAGCGCGCTTGCCCGGCTTCGCGAGATGTTCAATGACCCGTTGCTGGTGCGGCATGGCCGGGGCTACCGCCTGACACCGCGCGCCGAGGAGTTGCGCCCGCATGTGGCGCGGGCGATCGCCGCACTGACGGCCACCTTTCAGAACCCGGCGGATTTCGATCCGGCGACGGCCGACATGGTGGTGCGGATCGCCGCCAGCGACTATCTGGCGGTCGTGCTGATGCCACGGCTGATCGCCGACCTCGCGCGGCGGGCGCCGGGGATCGACCTGCGCGTCGTCGCCGCCGACCGGCGGTCGGCCGTTACGCTGCTGCGGGAAGGCAAGGTGGACGTGTCGCTGGCCGTGACGGAACCGGACGCGACCGACGTGTTGAGCCGGCCGCTTTTCGACGAGGAATTCGTCATGGTGACGCGCCCCGGCCATCCCTACCACGATGGTCCGCCGACGCCTGAACGGTTCGTCACCTATCCCGGACTGCTCGTGTCGCAAGCCGGCGATGGGACCGGCGTGGCCGATGAATGCCTCGCCCAGCTAGGCTTGCAGCGGCGTGTTGCGGTGACCGTCGCCCATTTCCTGCTGGCGCCCCGTCTCGTCGCCAACAGCGATCTCGTCCTGGTCATCGGCCGCCGGGTGGCCGAGACGGCGCGGGCGGAACTGAACCTGCGGGTGACGGCGTTGCCCTTCCCCATACCGTCCTTCACGGCCCGGATGTTCTGGCACGCATCGACCAACAATTACGCGCCCTTGGCTTGGTTCCGCAACCTCGTCGCCGCGTCCAACACCAGACCCCGTTAAAAAGGCCCCATCCCGCTTGGCCACCGGGAGCAGCGGCCGGACACGCGTCAGTGTCTATGAGGGCTACCCAGAGGTTGGGACGCGCGCCGAAAGCGGAATGAGGGAAACCTCACGCAGCCGCGCTTTCCTCGTCCAGCGAGCCGCCGAGGAGGCATCGTCACATTAACTTTGGGGCTGGGCAGCCGGGGTGATGCTGGGAATGGTGGCGGGATGAGACGTGAGCCCGATCCCTATTACCGCCACCGCTTCCCAGCCGAACTGATCGCGCATGCGGTGTGGCACTGCCTACGTTCCCGCTCAGCTTCCGCGATGTCGAACTGCTCCTGGCCGAGCGCGGCGTCGAGGTCTCCTACCAAACGGTCCGGCGCTGACGCCGCCAGTTCGCTCAGACCTTCGGCAACTGGCTGCGCCGCCGGCGTCCGCAGCCCGGCGGTTTCCGGCATCGGGACGAGGCCTATCGGACGAGGTCTTCAGCAAGATCAACAGCGTCCGGCATTATTTCTGGCGCGCTGTCGACCGGAAGGGTGTGGTGCTCGACATCCTGGTGCAGAGCCGGCGCAACAAATCCGCCAGTGACGTCGTCCGCACTGGCGTGCATTTAAGGAAACGTGCCAAGCCGCTGGACGGTGCAGCTGTCCACGAGCAGCCTCAAAGCCGATGAACGGCACCGTTGCTGGGAAGGCGTTCGCTTTCTTTCTGGAAGAGGTGGGCGAAACAGGCGCGTTGATGCGGGCGCATGACTGGGCGGCCTCGCCGCTTGGCCCTCCCGAGCGCTGGGCCATGCCGCTGCGCGCGCTGGTCTCCGTCATGCTGTGCTCGCGCCAGGCCATGTTTGTTGCCTGAGGGCCGACGCAAACCCTGCTCTACAACGACGCCTGCGCCGAGATCCTCGGGCGCAAGCATCCTAAGCCGCTCGGCCAGCCATTCCTTGGCGTCTGGTCCGAAATCCGGGACGATTCACGCCCATTGTGGAGCAGGCCTATGCTGGCCGGGCGGTGCACATGGACGACATCACGCTCGTCATGCCCGCGTTGGTGGGCAGCCAGTCGTCGTGCAGGGCCAGCAGCTGCGCGCGGTCGGTGATGCGCTCGCCGCCCTGCTTTTTGGCGGGCAGGCGCCCGTTGTGGGTGATGTGGTCCAGTTGCCCGAGGAGGTGCCCGGCGATCCCTCGGGAGCGCCCGGTCAGATTTACCATGACTTCAGGGGCCTTAGTTCACGATGTGCCGGAGCCGGGCCTTGCCGCTCGGGGAGAGCGGCGGCGCTTCGCTGCCGGTCTTCAGCCGAACATCCCGGCCCCGAACCGTTGCTGGCAGCCGCCAGAGGGCATCATCGTCATCATTCACAACGCGGGCTCCGGACCGGGGAGGGCTTTCGGCTGGCGCAAGCCTTATGCCGATTAAAACCTTCTGTTCCGTTGGGGCGTTTTCCTCCCGGATGACCCAATGCCCCAAGGCCTTGCCCGAAAGCGCCGCCCGGCCGGTTCGTTGTCGTGTCGGATGGCGCTGGTCCGATCTACCCCCTGGGGGCAGACGCAATGTTCACCGTGAGCGACGAGGAGGCGGCGCTGATCCAGGCCACCTGGCGGCGCGGGGGGGGGCTGGCCGCGGTGGATGAGCTGCGCCGGATGTTCCCGGTGTTCCGGAGCAACGCGCGGGCGGCGGAATCAGTGCGGCGGATCGCCGGCTGGCCGCTGTCCCGGACGGCTGGCGCTGCGGAGTGAGGCGCGGAACGAGGCGGCGACGGGGCTGATGGTGCGGGTGCGGGGAAAAGCTCGGTGGCTGCCGCTTTGGACTTCATCGCCTTGCGCCCGAACCAGACGCGTCGTGGCAAGGCCCCGTGAAAAGAGCGCGGCCGATCACGACGGAATTGCGGCCCTCGCCGTTGGGATATACGCCGGAGGTGGCCCATGACGATCCGCACGACCCTGTTCCAGTCCAACCGCAGCCAAGCCGTCCGGCTGCCCAAGGACGTGTCGTTTCCCGCGCACGTCCGCGAGGTGGTCATCCTGCGCGAGGGCGCGCGCCGGGTCATCGTCCCGGCGGACAGCGTCTGGGACGATTTCTTCGAGTCGCCCGGCATCGATTTTCCGGACCGCGACCAGCCCGCCGCCCAGGAGCGCGAGGCGTGGTGATGCTGCGCTACATGCTCGACACCAACGTCTGCACCCGCGTCCTGCGCGACCGCCCGCCGAGCGCCCGGACCCGGTTCAACGCCGAGGCGGACGGCCTGTGCATCTCGGCGGTCACGCTCGCCGAACTGCTGCATGGCGCCGCCAAGTCGGACCGTCCGGCCGAAAAGCGCCACGAGGTCGAGCGGCTGGCCGCCCGCCTCGACGTGCTGCCCTTCGACGAGGAGGCCGCCGGCCATTTTGGCAACATCCGCGCCGAGCTGGAGCGCCAGGGCCGTGTGATCGGACCGTACGACCTGATGATCGCCGGCCACGCCCGCAGCCGCGGTCTTGTCGTGGTGACGGGCAATCTCGGTGAGTTCAGCCACGTGGCCGGGCTGCGGTGCGAAGACTGGCTGGCGGAGCCGCCCGGGCACTGACCGCGCCGGTGTCCGGCCGGTTCGCCGGATGGTCCCAGAGCCGATCCTCCAGAGCCGTCCGCCCGTCACGCGGTCGAGCTGTCCTTCGGCCACCTCAGGGTCGCCGGGGTACGCTTTTGCAGCACAGGGGAGCCCGACGGCGTGGACGGAATGGCATGTCCCGTCGTCTCCGGCACGCGGAAAGGAGGCAGTCAGGACAAAGCGGATCCGGATGACCTGCGATGAGGCAGGAAAACCGGAGACTCCCGACGATGCACACCGACTCGACCACCGACGGCCCCCCCGCTCGCCCTCATCACCCGTGACACCGAGAGCGGCGCCACCGTCCGCCCGGACATCCTGCTGCTGGCGCAGCTCAACGCGCGCTGCTTCCTGCCGATTCCGCTCGGCCTCGTGCCCCCGGTTCTGCTGGCGCATCTGGTGTCCGTCCGGTTGGTTCGCGAAACCGGCTTCGAGGGCAACGATTTCCGCACCACCGACGCCACCGCCCTCCTGCGCGTGGCCGCGTCCGACGCCATCGCCCCGGCCATTGAAGGGCACACCGACCGGCCGCTGGCCGCCGGATAGCGCCGTTCCCGGCGCCACCCGCATCCCCCACCGCGCCGGCGGGCTGGTCCCGCCGCGCGTCCGCCTTCAGGATGCACCCCCATGAAGACGATCGCCATTCCCCTCGGCCGCCTGCGGCTGGCCGACACCAACATGCGCATCTCCCGCCGCACCGCCGGCCTGGAGGAGTTGAAGGCCTCGCTGCTCGTGCACGGCCAGCTGCAGCCCATCGTCGTCACCCGCCCACCCGAAGGCGGCTTCGCGGTCGTCGCCGGAGCCCGGCTCACGCTGGCCGCCCGCGCGCTGGTCGCCGAGGGCAAGTGGCCCGACACCGCCCGCCTCGCCGCGGTGCGCCGCCGTGCCGACCCGGCCGCCTTGCCGCCCGCTACGTGCGCAAGGTGCTGCGCCGGGCGCGGCTACCAGCCGGCCACGCGCTGCCCGGCGTGCTGGAGGCTTACGCGGCGGCCGGCGGCACGCTGATCCGCGACCTGTTCGACGACGCCAACCGCGGTCTGATCGACGACCCTGAGCAGCGAAAGAGCCGCGGCCATGGCCGACACCGACCCAACCACCCCCCCGTATCCGGCACCTGCGAGGACGATACCACGTTGCTGCGCCTGGGCGCGGAGCACGGCGCATTGCTGGACGCCTACCGCACGCTGTGCCGCACCCCGCCGGCTGCGGACGAGCCCCTCGACCGGCTGGCCAACACGCTGAACGACATGGAGGAGCGCATCGCCGCCATGCCCGCCCACACCCCGGACGGCCTCCTCGTGCGCCTGCGCACGCTGTGGACCGCGCTGGACCACACCGACACCGGCCTGTTTCGCCCGCCGGGCGAGGAGGACGGCACCACCCATCGCCTCGTCTGGGGCGTGCTCCAGGATGCCGGGCGTCTCGCCCGCCGCTGACGGGCGCTTGGACAAATTCGACGGATTGATGCAGCGCTATGGCCTGGACGAGGCTGCGCTGGCCGGGAAGCGCCGCCGGGGAAGCTCATTCCGGCGACTTTGGTGCGCAAATAGGCGTGATGGCGGAGTCCATCACAAGGCAGTGGTGATCAGGCGACCATGCGGGTGACCGGCATGCCCAAGCTGATCATGACATTGAGGACCTTGCCGTCGAGGGCCCTTTCGACCTTCTGGACGGGCAAGCTCCGCGCGCACAGGCTGCGTCCAATCAATTGCTTGTACCGGACCATCGCCACGTCTCCCAACGAGCGGCGTCCGTAATCAACGGCCCGCTACCAGCCGAGCCGGTCACGCTCGGTGATCATCTGGATGTGACGGTCGCGCCGGGTCGGAGCCGGGTCGGCAGTGTTGCTCACCACCGCGGCGGTGCGGTGGGATGATCACCTCGGCGTCCGGTGCACGCTCGGCGATGGTACGATAGGCGGGCTCGCCGTCGTACGCGCCATCCACCAGGACCGCGCCGACCGGCCGCTTGATCTGGTCGGGCAGGGGACCGGCCAAGGAGGCATCGCCCTCCTCGTTGCTCGTCTGTCAACGCCGAGGCGACAACCTCGCCCGTATCGGGATTGACCGCCAGATGTAGTTTTCTTCAGCTCCAGCGCGCCGTCCCACCGTGCTTTTCCTGGTGCCACTCGCCCAAGCCGAACACCTTCAGCCCGGTGGAGTTGATGACCGCGGTGACCGGCCCGTCCGTCGCCGCCAGGGCCGGCGCGCCCTCTAGGTTGGCGTAGCGCCGCATCGGACGCCGCTCAGTTTTGAACCAATAGCGGGTTTGGGATCGGATGACGACGGCTCTCGTGCGCCTTGTCCGGCATCCGGCTCTCGTTCCAGCGGGGGTCTTCCTACTCGGCAATCTACCGCTCGCCAACCTCCCAATGATTTTCGCACCAATGCTTGTCGGAGGGTAATTGTAAGCGGTTCAGGGCGGAGCCGCTACGCTCGTTGAACCCGCGCCGGCACTATCGGCAGCGAAAGCGGCGATACCCGTGCGTCGTCCGACCCGAATGCTCCGCACCAGCCCCATCAGAAAGTTCGCCTCCTCGAAGAAAAAACCTTGCATGGCTCGGCCGACCGGCCTATAAAGCGCCTCCCGACGCGGTGGCCGCCAACGAAACGGCGACGCCGCACGGGAAACAGAAGACAAGACGAAGTAGACGGCGGCGGTCACGAAGAAATGATCGCTTGACATCGAAGGTCAAAGCTTTTAGATGATGCGGCCCCGGCGCTTCGCTCCACAGCGGAGACTGAACGCCGGCCGATGCGGCTCCCGGACGGGCGCTGCGGTTTCTTGGACAAGTTGATACCGTGTTGTGAGAAGGGATGCGCAGGCGGCGGTGTTTTTGC
>NZ_JAGINQ010000047.1 GCF_017876165.1 Azospirillum soli | reverse complement strand
GTGTCCGCCAATGGCCGGCGGTGATCAGGCACCCTTGCGGGAGACCGGCCTGCCGAGGCTGCTCATGATGTTCATGACCTTGCAGCCGACGGCGGCCTCGACCTTCTGAGCAGGCAGGCTCCGAGCACGGAGGCTGCGCCCGATCAGCGTCTTGTAGCGCAACATCGCGACCTCGCCCAAGGACCGCCTTCCGTACCGGACCGCCCGCGTTCTGCGATCATTTGGATGTGCCGGTCACGCTGCGTGGGGGCGCTCTCGGCGGTGTCGCTCGGCACCGCCGTCGAGCGCGGCGGAATGATCACCTTGGCGTCGGGTGTGTGCGCGCACGGTAGACGGGTTCCCGTCATACGCGCTGTCCGCCAGCAACGTACCAAGTGAGCGGGCGATCTGGTCGAGGAGCGGACCGACCAGAGAGGCATCACCGCCCTCCGTCGTCGTCAGTGCCGAGGCGAGGACTTCGCCCGTATCGGGATCGACCACGAGGTGGAGTTTTCTTCAACTCCGGCGCGCGGTGTCGCCATGCGTCTCCAGGTGCCACTCGCCCGTGCCGAACACCTTGAGTGCGGTGGAATCGATCACCACGGTGACCGGCCCGCCGGTCCTGGCCAGCGCCGATGCGACCTCCAGATCGGCGCTGCGCCGGGAGAAGGTCGTGTGATCGGGGTATTGGCAGATCCAGGCCGAGCAGGCGCATGAGCGAACCCAGCAGGCCTTCGGTCTGCCGCCACGGCCGGCCAAAGGCGAGCCGCAGCATCAGCCCGGCCTTGATGGCTATGGCCGAGTAGCGAGCCGGCCGACCACGCCGTCCGGTCTTGGTCGGCGTCCAGGCGGCAATCGCCTCGGGCGTCACCCAGACGGTCAGATCGCCGCGCCAGCGTAGGGCCGCATCGTAAGCCGACCAGTTCGCCACCCGGTAGCGGGCGCGCGGGATCTTGTGACGGCGGGTTTCGTTGGCCTTGTCCGGCATCTGACTCTCGGCTTCAGCGGGACGCCTCTGATACCCGCCAAGACCACGACATCGCCAGCTTCCAACGAATTTCGCACCAATGTCGGTGCAGCCGCTCACGGTCGAGCGCGGCGCCGACGGTCGTGAACGGCTGCAGCCAGAGCCCGGAGTTCCGTCACTCCCAGCGTTGCTGGTAGGAAAAGGTCGGCAGCCGCCAGCCGGCCCAAATGGCCAGCAGGCGCAACGTCAAGCCTCCGGCAAAGCTGATGGCGGTGTTCAGATCCGTGTCGATCCCGAATGCCCGAAGGCCAAGGAAGAGGGTGCAGACGACGAGCGAGACGCTTGCGTAGAGTTCGTGGCGGAACACGACCGGTACATGATTGCACAGCACGTCTCGCAGAACGCCGCCGCAGATTCCGGTGATCATGCCGGCCATGACGACGACGGGCGTCGAGTAGCCCATCTCGAGCGCGACGCTGCAGCCAATCAACGAGAAGGCGATCAACCCCATGGCGTCGAGGACGAGGAAAACACGTTTCAGGTGATGCAGGTAGCGCGCAACCACGGTGGTCAGCAGCCCGGCGAAGATCACCAAGTAGACGTACTCCGGGTGCTGGGTCCAACCGATGGGGAAGCGTCCGAGGATCAGATCCCGGACAGTGCCGCCGCCCAGCGCGGTGACGAAGGCGATAACGGCGACACCGAAAATGTCCATGTTGCGGCGTCCGGCGGCGAGCGCGCCGGACATGGCCTCGGCGGTGATGGCGACCAAGTAGATGGCGATCAGCATGCCGCGTCTCCGTTCATGGGAAGACGCGGCTGCGGGGCGGACACCAAGGGCAAATGCATCGGGAGAGACTCCGAACAGAGGCAGGACACGCTGTGCTGCGTGCCTGGTGCGCCTCTCCCCCTGTCCTTCTACCTGAGAGTTTCAGCTCCGCGGAGAGCCTGCCCCTTCGGTGGGCCGGAGCACGCAAATTTCAGCGCCTCGGCCTCTCTCCAGACGGCGATCTGTTTCTGCGGTTCCGTGTGCCTGAGCGATTATGGGAGGTTGCGCCTTCGGCGGAGGCGGATGCCGCCTCTCTCTCCCGCAGAACATGATGGATTATCAGAGGGCGTCCGCCCGCCTGTCAACCGTCACGCGGTTCCATCCTTCGGCGTGGAAGCGTGCGTTGGCAGCGGAATGGCGGCGGACGATGGCGCCGAGCCCCCGTCCTCACCTTCATCCTTGAGGCCGGCCTTGAAGCTCTTCATGCCCTTGGCGAGGTCGCCCATCACCTTCGGCAGTTTGCCTGCGCCGAACACGAGCAGAACAATGAGCAGGACGATGATCCAATGCGAGATGCTTGAGAAGCCCATGATAATTTTCCTGCGTGAGCTCCTGTGCGGAGCGATGCTTTGCACGGAAGACGAAGAACCGCGGGTGGCATCGGCCGCTCAGCCTCCGGTCGCGCTGCAGTGGCGCGCGACGGCGATCGAATGCTCCGGCGTGAATTCGTGCCCCTGCGGCTTGCGCCGGATGGCAGCACGCACGGCGTCGGCCAGCAGGCCGTTGTCGTCGCTCATGCGCAGCGGCGTGCGAAGGTCTACTGCGTCCTCCCGCCCCAGACACAGGTGCAGTGTGCCGGTGCAACTCAGGCGCACCCGGTTGCAGCCTTCGCAGAAATTATGCGTCAGCGGCGTGATGAAGCCGACCCGGCAACCGGTTTCCTTGACCCTCACGTAGCGCGCCGGCCCGCCGGTGCGGTGGTCGGTGTCCTCCAACGTCCAGCGGGTCGCAAGCTCGGCGCGCACCTGGGTCAGCGGAATGTATTGGTCGAGGCGCGAGACGCCGCCCAAATCGCCCAGCGGCATGACCTTGATGAAGGTGAGGTCGAAGCCACGTGCACCGCACCACTCCACCATGCGGTGGAACTCGTCGTCGTTGACGCCCTTCAGCGCCACGGCGTTGATCTTGATCGCGAGCCCGGCATCCTTGGCCGCCTGGATCCCCTCGATCACCTTGGCGAGCTTGCCCCGACGGGTGATGGCCTGGAACTTGTGCGGGTTGATCGTATCGAGCGACACGTTGACGCGCCTGACCCCAGCGTCGGCCAGCCCCCCGGCATGTTTGAACAGCATCGAGCCGTTGGTGGTCAGCGTGAGTTCGTCGAGAGCGCCGGACCTGAGATGGCGGCCAAGCGAATGGATCAGGCTCATGATGTCACGGCGGACCAGCGGCTCGCCGCCGGTGAGCCTCAACTTGCGGGTGCCCAGGCTGACGAAGGCGCTGGCCAAGCGGTCGATCTCTTCCAGCGTCAGCACCTCCGCCCGGCGCAGGAAGCTCATGTCCTCCGCCATACAGTAGACGCAGCGGAAGTCGCAGCGGTCGGTCACCGAGACGCGGAGGTAGCTGATCGCACGACCGAAGGGATCAACGAGCGGAGCGCTGCTTTGCCGGATTGACCGCATTCGATACACCATGGGAAGGCAACATGCGCCGGAGGCAACCGGCGTCGGGCGGGCGCGCCCAGCGCTTCGCCCGGCCGGGGCGAAGCGCTGGGGCAAGGGTCAAGGCGCCGCGTCCTTGGCGTTCTTCAGCAGGAACTCCATGACGATCTTCTGCTGATCATCGTCCAAGCCGGCGCGCGGGAACATGCTCTGGGTGATGCCCTGCCACTGCTGCTTGGTGAACTGGGCCGGATCGCGCGGGCCGTGGCACACCGTGCAGCGCTGGTAGAAGAGCTTCTCGCCCGGCTCCATGTTCGCGGTCGCCTTGTCGGCCAGTCCGTACGCACGGTCGAAGCCGTAAAACTCCTCCTTCAGCGCCACCTCGCGCTGCAGGACCGGCGGCGGCTCGTAGGCCTGGTTCGGCGTCTCCGCGTCCGTGCACTTGCGCAGGAAGGCCACGCAGGTGTTGGCCGTCGTTGCCTGGTTCAGGCCGCTCGAAGGCCGGGAGCTGGTGATGAAGTTGACCAGTCCGCTGTTGCAGCGCCCCTTGGAGTCCAGCTGGGGCCAGACGCCTTCCTGGAGGCTCACCACGCCCTTCATAATCTTGTCGGAGACGACGGCGCCGGCCAGAACCGACCCGCGCTCGTTGTGCAGTTCGACCACGTCGCCCGACACGATCCCCTGCTCCTTGGCGTCCTCGACCGAGATCAGCAGCGGCTCCCGGCCGGAGACCGCGTAGCCTTTGCGCAGGACCTCCGCGTTGGCCATCTGCGAGTGCAGCCGCATGAACGGGTGCGGGCTGACCACGTGCACCTGCCCCGGCTTGGCGTTGCCGAGGAACTCGGCAGGTTCCATGTAGGTCGGCATGGGCGGGCAGTCCGGCAGCTTGAACGCGGCCACCGTCTCGCAATACATCTCGACCTTGCCGGACTTGGTGTGCAGCGGGTTCTTGACGGGATCGTTGCGGAAATCGCCATGCCGCACCCACTTGTGCGCCTCCTTCGGCACCGGGACCTCGGCGATGCCCTTTTCCCAGAACTCGTCGAACGGGATGGGGGCCGCGCTCTTCTCGTAGGCCGCCTTGATGATCTCCAGCGGGGTCTGGCCCTCGGTGAAGGCCTGCTCGACACCGAAAAGCTCCGCCAGGCGCCGGAAGATCTCGAAGTCGTCCAGGCTCTCGCCCAGCGGCTCGATCACTTTCTTCATGGCGAGGATCTTGTCGTTGCTGTAGGTGCCGGCGGAGGAGACGTCGTCGCGCTCGACCGTCGTGCTGGCCGGCAGCACGATGTCTGCCCAACGCGAGGAGGCGCACCACCACGGGTCCTGGACGACGACCGTCTTGACCGTCTGCAACGCGCGGATCAGCTCGTTGGTGTCCTGCTGGTGCGACATGAAGTTGTTGCCGGCGTTGTAGACCAGGTCGATCTTGGCCGGGTAGGTGTAGGTGCTGCCGTTGTAGGTGAATTCCTTGCCGGGATTGAGCAGCATCTCGCTGATGCGCGAGGCGGGGCAGATCTTCTTGATCGGGTTGCGGCCCTGGCCCAGGCCGGCGGGCATCGACGCGCCGGATTGCGGCATGCCGCCGCAGCCGTAGTGCCAGCTGAAGCCGACGCCCTGTCCTGGCAGGCCGATCTTGCCCGTCATGCAGGCGAAGTTGATGATCGCCCAGTGGGTCATCTCGCCGTGGTGGGCGCGCTGCAGCGCCCAGGCGCCGGCGATCTCCGTGCGCTTGGCGGCCATGAGTTCGGCCAGTTCGCGGATCTTCTCGGCCGGGATGCCGGTGATCTTGGCCGCCCATTCCGGCGTCTTGGCGACCCCGTCCGGTCCCTTGCCCTCCAGATGCTGGATGAACCGGTCCGCGCCCACCGTGTGGGTCTTCAGGAACTCCTTGTCGTGCTTCCCGGCCTTGTAGACATGGTAGCTCATGGCCAGGAACAGGGCCGTGTCCGTGTTCGGGACGATCTTCACCCACTCGGACTCCAGCGCCTCGTCCGTCGGCGTGACCTGCGGGTTGATGGAGATGAACTTGACCCCGGCCTTCTTGATCTCCATCCAGCGCGGGTACATCTGGTGGTCGGCCACCGTGTACTCGATGCGGTTGTTCTTGAACGGGTCGCAGCCGACGAAGACGAACACCTCGGTGTTGTCGCGGATCTGCTCCCACGAGGTCTGCGCCGAGTAGACCTCCATGTCGCCGATGACGAAGGGCAGCAGGATCTGCGAGGCGCCGGCCGAATAGTCGCCGGTCGTCACCGAGCAGCCGCCGATGATGTTGAAGAAGCGCCCCTGCAGCGCGTTCGGCCGGAAGATGCCGGCGTGCGACCAGCCGCCGTAGGACGAGCTGAAAATGCCCTCGTTGCCGTGCTGGTCGATGGTGTCGAGGATCGCCTTGGAGGTGAGACCCAGCGCCACGTCCCAGGACACGCGGACGAACGGCTCCTTGCCCCGCAGTTCCGGCTTGGTGTCGGTGCCGTTCTCGACGCCTTCCAGGTAGGACTTGCGCACCATCGGGTAGAGGACGCGCGTCTTGTCGTAGGTGCGCGCGATGATGCCTTCGGTGAGCATCGGCGTCGGCATGGCGTCGTGCTTCTCGGCGAGCGGGCGCACGGCGGTCAGCCGGCCGTGCTGGACGACGGCGTGGAAGGCGCCGTAATGCGTCGCGTGCGGGATCGTCGTCGGAACGCTGCCGGCAACGGCCTTCGCCGCGGAGGAAACGCCCCCAGGGATTAGCGCGCCGGCGGCAACGCCGGACGACAGCGAGAGGAAGAATCGCCGGGACAGGTTCATGATGGGCCTCGCGATGAGGGTCGGCGCGCCGGAGCGCGGTCGAACGGATCTGCGTTTGGGGCCAAGCGCCTTGCCGAAGCCCCTTTTCCCAATCAGGATACTGCGGCGATGCGAACGAGATTCCGGCCGGGCATGAACAGAGCGAAAGAAATTGTAAGCGGTTGTAACAGGCGCCGGTCGTCGGCGCGGCTTGCCGCCGCGCTCGTCTTTGCGGTGTCCGGCGTTTCCCTGGCCGCTGCGGAAACTTGGCGCCTGGAGGCGTGGGAGCGGATGCTCGACTACACCTCGCCCTCCCACCCGCTGGACCACCAGCCGCTCGACACGGCGGCGCGCCCCTGGCGGCTGTGCGCGCTGTATCCGCACCTCAAGGATTCGTACTGGCTCAGCGTGAACGCCGGCATGGTCGAGCAGGCGCGCCGGCTCGGCGTCGCGTTGACGGTTAAGGAGGCCGGCGGCTACGACCACGCCGACGGCCAGCGTGAGCAGTTGAAGGAGTGCGCTGACGGGCGGGCCGATGCGGTCATCCTGGGCTCGGTCAGCGCCGACCTGCACACGCCGGCCGTCGTCGAGGTCGGGCGCCGCATTCCGGTTCTGGCGACCGTGAACAAGGTGCGGCCGGAGGGCATCGTCGCAATGGCCGGCGTGGATTGGTACCGCATGGGATACCTGACCGGCCGCTTTCTAGCCGAGCGTCACCCGAAGGGCTCGCCCACGGTTCGGGCGGCCCTGTTCCCAGGCCCGTCGGTTGACGGCGGTTCCGCCAGCAAGATGCGCGGCTTCACCGATGCGCTCAGCGACGCGGCGGTGGAGATCGCCGCGGTGCGACATGGCGACACCGGCAAGCTGGTTCAGCTGTCGCTGATCGAGGACGTCCTGGAGGCGGATCCCTCGATCGACTACATCGTCGGCGCCGGCGTCGCCGCCGAGGCGGCGGTGGGGGCGCTGCGGGCGCGCGGTCTCCAGGGGCGGATCCATGTCGTGGCCGACTATTTCACGCACGGGGTCTATCGGGGCATCAAGCGCGGGCACATCCTCGCGGCGCCGACCGATCAGCCGCTCCTGCAGGGGCGCATCTCCATCGACCAGGCGGTGCGCGTGCTGGAGGGACGCCCGGTGCCGAAGCATGCCGGGCCCGACGTGATCCTGGTCACCCAAGACACCGTCGACGGCATCGACCTTGCCGCCTCCCTGTCGCCGCCCGACTTCAAGCCGACCTTCGGCGTACCGGCACCGGGCGTCGACCCGGACGGGACGGCCAATGACCGCAAACCAAACTGACGCATTCGAAGGGTGATTCCGCCATGAAGCCACCGGGCCATCCCGTCCGCCTGCTGGTCGTCGAGGACGAGGCCGTCTCGCGCGAGAAGCTGGCCGGCTATCTGGCGGCCGAAGGGTTCAACGTCCTCACCGCGGAGGACGGCAACACCATGCGCAAGCTCATGCGCGACTACGCCGTCGACTTGGTGCTCCTCGACATCAACCTGCCGGGAGAGAGCGGGTTGACGCTGGCGCGCGAACTGCGCGCCACGTCGGACATCGGCATCATCCTGGTGACCGGGCGCACCGACGAGGTCGACCGCATCGTCGGCCTGGAGATCGGCGCCGACGACTACGTCACCAAGCCCTACAACACGCGCGAGCTGCTGGTGCGGGTGCGCAACCTCCTGCGCCGGACCGCGGGCATGGCGCGCCCCGCCGCCGAGGCGTCGGTGTTCCGCTTCGAGGGCTGGAGCTTCGCCCCGGAACGGCGGCGCTTGGAAGCGCCCAACGGAGAGTTGATCAAGCTGACGCGCGCCGAGTACGAGCTGCTGTCGGCGCTGGTCAGCCGGCCGGGGGTGGTGCTCAGCCGCGACCATCTGATGGACCAGATCAACCACCGGATCTGGGCGCCCAACGACCGATCGATCGACGTCCTCGTCGGCCGCCTGCGGCGCAAGCTCGAACCCGATCCGCGCAGCCCGACGATCATCGTGACGGCCCACGGCGAGGGCTATGTCTTCACCGCCGAGGTCACGACGGGCGGCTGAGCCGCCGACGCTCGCCCTCGAGCAGCGCCCGTCCGGCGTCGAGTGCCGTGCGGAGGTCCGCGAGGTCGACCTCGGACGGCGGTGTGCCGGACCGGCACAGGGTCTCGATGCGGCGGGCCTGAGCGCTGGCCACCATCAGCCCGACCTGCGCGCACGCACTCTTGAGAGCGTGCGCCGCGTCGCCGACCGCCGCCCAGTCCCCCGCTACGGCGCCGCGTTCCAGCAGGCCGGCCAGCCGATCGCTTTCCCGTTCGAAGGTCGCGAGCAAGGCCGACACCTTGCCGTCGCCCAGCCGGGCGCGGTCGGCGGCGAGCACCTGGGCGTCGAAGGTGGGCGGGTTCGTGGCAAACGCCGCGTCGGACAGACGGAACGCCTTGTGCCCGGCCAGCACCGCGCGCATCGCCGCGAGCAGGTGGGCCGGATCCACCGGCTTGCCGACCAGCCCGTCCATCCCAGCCTCGGCGTAGCGGCCAACGTCGCGTTCGATGACGTGCGCCGTCAACGCGATGATCGGCAGTCGGGCGACGCGGGGGGCCGGATGCGCCCGGATCGCGCGGGTGGCGGCGAAACCGTCCATGACCGGCATGCTGATGTCCATCAGCACGAGGTTCGGGCGGCTTTGCTCGACTGCGGCCAGCGCCTCCCGACCGTTCACCGCTTCGACGACGGTGTGCCCCATGCGTTCGAGGATGGTGCGGACCACCAGGCGGTTGACTTCGGTGTCCTCGACCAGCAGCACCGTCATCGCGGGCAGCGGTTCGCCCTCCCGGTTCAGCAGATCCGGTGCCGGCGGCTCCCGCCCGACCGGCAGCGGCAGGGTGAAGTGGAACGTGCTCCCGCGCCCCGGTGTGCTGGCGACGCCGATCGTCCCGTTCATGCCATGGACGAGGCGTTCGCAGATGGCGAGCCCGAGCCCCGTCCCGCCGTACCGGCGTGAGGTGGAGTTCTCCGCCTGCGTGAAAGCGTTGAACAGGCCGGGATGCTTGTCCTCGGCGATGCCGATGCCGCTGTCGGCGACCTCGAAGCGCAGCATCCAGACCGGCTCGCCGTCGCTTGCTCGGGACGGCCCCTCGCCCTCGACGGAGACGTAGATTTCCCCCTCGTCCGTGAACTTGATGGCGTTGCCGATGAGATTCGCCAGGATCTGCTGGATCCGTCCGGGGTCACCGCGGTACCAGGGCGGCAGGTCCGGGTCGATCTCTAAGCCGAGCAACAGGCCCTTGGCCTCGGCTTCCGGTGAGAACAGATCCCTCAGCCGCTCGATCAGGGCTTCGAGAGAGAAGTCGACGGCCTCGAACTCGAGCCGACCGGCCTCGATCTTCGAGTAGTCCAGCACATCGTTGAGGATGCGCAGCAGCACCTGTCCGGACTCGACGATGGTGGCGAGATAGCGGCGCTGCTCGGCGGTCAGTTCGGTGCCCCGCAGAAGGGTCGCGATGCCGAGCACGCCGTTCATCGGCGTGCGGATCTCGTGGCTCATGGTGGCGAGGAACACGGACTTAGCGCGGTTGGCCGCCTCCGCCTCCTCGCGGGCGACGGCGTGCCGCTCCGCTTCGTCGGCGAGACGGGCGTTGGCGTCGCGGAGCATCGCCGTCCGCTCGGAAACCAAGTGCTCCAAGTCGGTCTGGTAGTGGCGGAGCTCCTCGTTGACCAGAACCTGCTGGATCTCCAGCTGGCGGCGGCTGATGGCGGTCTGCCGGAACACCTCCAGCGACCGCGCCATGCTGGCCAGCTCGTCGCTGCCCTGAATGCCGATCGCGGCGTCGAGATCGCCCTCGGCAAGGCGATCCATGGTGCGGTGCAGCCCGGTCATCCGCCGCAGCAGATTGCCCTGCACGTAGAAGACGACGATGGCGATCGACACGAGCAGAGAGACGAATGCCAGAACCAGCAACGTCGCGCGGGCGCCGGACATCGTCCGAGCCATGCTGGCGCCGGCGTCGGCGATGAGCGCGTTGGAATGGGTGGTCACCCGCCCAACGAGGTCCGACAGCGAGTCGATGTCGACGCGGCTGTCCGACGCCAAGCGCTCCCCCGTCGCGGCAAGCGCGAGGATGTCGAGGCGCTGGCTGAAGATGTTGCCGGGCGTGCCGTCGGCGTGCGGCCGCAGCACCGCCAGATGCGCCGCCGCCGCGGCCCGCCGTTCGGGATCGTCGGCGAAGCGGAGACGGCGCTCGATGATCGTCCACGAGCGTCGATAGGCCGCCTGCAACTCCTCGATCTCCTGCCGGCTGGTGAGGCGCGTCAGCCGTCCGACCTGCTGGCCAAGGATGCTGCTGAGCAGGCGCAGCTCCGTCATCCGCTGCAATTGGTCCAGGTGCTCCTCGACCAGCTGGTCGAGTACGTCCATCGCCAGGGCGGAGCCCTCCGGCCGCTCGATCAGACGATAGATCTGGGCGATGGCGGCGATGGCGCGCGTGTCGGCGTTCTCCACCAGCGTGCGTGACAGATCGACGATCTGGTCGGTGGCTTTCAGCACCTGCCCGGTGGCGTCGGCGAACCGCTGTTCGAGGTCGAGGCGTGTCAGCAGCAGGACCTTCTGCTGATCGACGTTGGACGACAGCCGGTTCACGATGGTTCGCAGCTCGGTCGTGGTTGCCGGGGCCGCGCCCTGCGTCTGCAGGTCGTCCACCAGGGTCGCCAGGGTCCGGCTTCCCGTGCTCAGCAGCTGGGATCGCTTCTCGACCTCGCGCACGGTGGTCGCGCGCCCGAGGACGATGAGATCGGAGGCCACCTGGGCGCTGACCTCGGACACCCGATGCGCCGTCGTCATGGCGGGGACGGCGCTGCCGATCATCAGGGTTTCGGCGTCCTTCACCGCGCCGAAACCCAGCCATGCTGTCAGCGCGGCAATGAACGCCAAGGCCGCCACCGACCCGAAGGCGAGCAGCAGCCGTCCGCGAATTCCCATGCCATGCAGCCGAACCATGCGGCGCTCCCGCCTGTCCTGGGGGGTGGCGTGCGATCCACCGACGTCGTGCCGCCACGACCGGGCCATGACGGCTGAGCACCCACGGTTTATGGCCTTTGTTTTCGCGCGTTGCAAAGGGAGTGGAGGGCGCGAAACACCCTTGGCCGCTGAAGAGGCTGCGCTCTGGTGCGGCGCCCTGGTGACCCAACGCTTTCGGACGCTGGTTCTCGTGTTCAAGCCGCCCGCGCGGGTTATGCGGTACCAACTCGTTTGCGCCACGTCGTCCTCCTGATCGCTCAAACCTTGAGGAAAGGTCGGAGCCCAGCCAGGAGGGCAGGTCGGCTGCATCAACCGGTCTTGGGGCGCTCCCCAGCGTGATGGGATGGCCGCCCCCCGTCTCTGGTGAGTGATCTTACCTGAAGGGGATCGGCCCTCTGGAGACGGAGACCCTTCCCATGCAGCCCACCATCATCGGCCTCGATCTGGCCAAGTCGGTGTTTCAGGTCCACGCTGTTGACGACCATGGCAAGGTCGTTCTCGCCAAGCGTCTGCGCCGTGATGGCGGGCTGAGCTTCTTTGCCACCTTGCCGGCGTGCGTGGTCGGGATGGAAGCGTGTGCCTCGGCACATCATTGGGCCCGCGCCCTTGCCCGGCTCGGCCACACGGTGCGGCTGATGCCGCCGCAGTATGTGAAGCCCTACATCACCCGGCACGCACGGGGTTCGCTTCACGCGATCCAGCCGCCGCACCGAAGAACTCGGGCATGGCTCGTTCGCGTGCTCCGCCGGACCAACGGTGGGGGCCAGGGAGTTCAGGACAGGGTCGTCGAAAACGGGATTGGACGTGGCGCCCGGCAGGCGCTGTGCTACGGTCGGGACGTGACCGAACACGCCCCCATCACGGACGACGAAGCCCACGAGCGTCTGGTGAAATTGGCAGACGAACTGTCCGTCGATGCCGGTCTATGCGAGAACCAGCGCAGCTGAACCGCGATGACCGCTGGAGGGGAAGCGCTCTACCGGATTGCCGAACTGCTCCGGATCGGAATAGCGGTGGGAGGGACGAAGGGCAGGGCGCCGCCCCGGTAGTCGGGACGGCGCCTGACAGAGCCTGGTGATCAGGTCGCCGGCGTGACGTCGAGAAGATAGTCCTTGCCGGGCTCGAATGCCCCAAAGGCCTCCGGGTTGCTGATGGTCATGACCACGCTACCCGCCGGCGTCCCCTTCGACCACTAGGCGTTCTCACTGTTCGGGTCGTCGGAATACACGGCCTGGAGATTGACCATCTCGGACACCTTGTCCTTCGTGGTGTCGTCGCGCATCTCGGTGGCTTCGAAGCAACGGAACTTGGCATGGATCGTCATGGAGCGCCCTCCTTCGGGCGCCATTGGACATCGACGGGATGCCGGTGGCCCTCGTTGATCAATCGCTGGCTTGGCGGGAAACCGGAACGGCCACCATGTCCAGCAACTGTTGCCCAAGCTGATGGTGATCTGCCGCCAGCAGCGGCACCCCACCACGTTGGCGGCTTCCCCGTCCGGATCACGCGGGTAGCGCATCGGCCCGAGTGGCGTGATGAAGAAGTCACCCAACAGGATGCCGTCCGGGTTCAGCTTCGGAACTTTCCGGTGCCAATCCCTGGTGCGTTCATCATCGTTGTCCACCCAGAAGGACCGGACCTTTCCTGCATCGAGTGCCCCGGTGGCGACGGCGTTCAAAAGCGCGGCCTCCTGCCCTACCGATGCGGAGCGCAGCGATTCAGTCTGCGCCACCACCTCCGCCCGGTACCGAAGGAAGCGGTTGCTGTAGGCGGTGCCGGCCTTCTCCTGCACCTCTACCGGGATAGCATCACCCGACCGGATAGCCCGCAGCACGGCGGCGTCGAAGCGGCGATCCCGCAGTTCCCGCCCCAGATATCGGCGGATCTGGGCCGGGTCAGTGGACGCCAGCTCGTCCCGCGCCCGCTGAACGCTCCGGGCCTGGGTTTTGGTCAGGCCGAGCATACCGCCCTCTTGCTTGCCGATCTCTTCGATGCGGCCGCAGAGGTCCAAGGCGGTGGTGCGCGGGTTCCAGCCGGCGACCATGCCATCTTCCAGGAAGGTCCGCACTCCGTCCCGAGTGTTCTCCCCGATGTCCCGGATCAGGGTCATGTCGTAGTCCCGCAGGGCCTTCTCCGCCGGCAGGTTCCGCCCCCCGAACATGGCGGTGAGGCGGGCGTCCGATCCGGCGGGCACGATGTCCTGGGCGATGGCGTCTACCAGCAGATCGCGGATGCCGGCGTGCGTCTCCTTTCCACCGGCAACGAACCGCTCCGCCATCGAGCGGCGGAAGGCTTCGAGCCATGCCGGATCGTTCAGGCCAATAGCGTCGCTCACCCCGGCGATGTCGCCGTGCTCCAGCAAGGCTGCGACCTGGGCGGGATCGACTGTCGCCCGCAACCCCTGTATCGCATCGAGGAAAGCGCGGCGCATGCCCGGTTCGAGGCGAGCTGCGATGTCCTCCAGGTAGTTGTGGGGTAATGGCATGGCTCTCAGCCTCGATTTGCTCGGCGGCGGTAATACGCAATCGCCTGCACCGTCTACCCCCAACTTCAGTCGGCGTTAATAGATCGCGGGCATTCTGCCGTTACACACAGACTGGCAGGTAATCATGTCCCAGTACATCCAAGCAGCCGAACCGATTGGCCACGTTTCTTCGTTTGTCGCACCGGCACAGAAAAGGCTGGCCGGCATGCCCCTGGTGGCGACTTGGATGCTCCTTGTCTCCGCCCCTTGGGTTGCGATCTATCAGCTGGCGAAGCTGGTGTTTTGAGCTGCTTTGTTGATGCGCGTAGAGCGGGTCATTCTGCGGCCACGTTGAACAGGTCGGCGACCGGTGCCTGCTTGGCCTTCTGCGCAGCGACGTGCGCCTCGGCATTTCGGCACCGCGTGTCGGCGATCGTCGAGTAAGGCGTCTCCCGCTCGATGCCGTCCACCTCTTCCCACTCGGCTCGAATGGCGCCGACCATCTCCGAGCCGGAACCGGCGAATGGCACCAGCAGACGGCGTGGATGGCCGATCCCAGCGGGCGGGAGGATGTGTCGAGCATAATATTCGGTTAGGCTGGTGGGCTTAACGGTCGGATGTTGGACGAGGTGGCCCAACGCTTCGCGCCCGTGGCGGTGTGCCTCCCGCTCTCGCTTCGGGTGGGCGGTGCCGCAGATGGGGCAGACGAACCAGCGATCATCTCCGCTCGCCTTAGCCGTGTAAAATTAGCCGTGTAAAAGAAGCGGGCGGCGATGCCGCTGTCGCCAGCAAGCCGCGTGGGGGCTACGCCAGCAGAGCGGTCACCAAACATCCCTTCCCAATCCGCGCTGTTGGCACTCTGACCGCCGTTGCGACGCTCCCCAAACGCTGCGAACGCCTTCATCATCATGACAGAGCCGGCGTGCAGGAGGTTGGCGGGGAAGCGGCCCAACGGTGATCCGGCGCATTCGATCCGCTCTGATGGGGCATGGCGCTCGTAGTTGCCGCCAGGCATCGTGTGGCATGCGTACCGGGCGGTGGTGTCATCGGTCTGCACCCGGCACCCTTCAATGTTCAGCACCCCGCACCCGTGGGCCAGCACGTTGCTGACCACCGTCCCGTTCAGGGGTTTCCGCGCGACGATGATGGGCTCGTAGGCCGGCTTTACGGCAGTGCCTTAGCTGTCCAAGAGTTTGGCGGCGTCCGTGGCGGGGGCGGTTGCTGCCACGCCACCGATGGCTGTCGCGGGCGCGCCATAGACGCTGCCCTCGCATACCCCGTAGGTGGCTCGGCCTTCGCGCCCGAAGCGCTGCCGAACTCCAACCACTTCCCGCTCCGCCCCGGCGGCCTTGACCAGCGCCTTCCCAAGTCCAACGACTTCGGGAACCCGCTCCCAAACGCCCACATCAGCCCGGCCATCGGCGAGTCCGCGTCCTCTGACGGGTCCCGCAGA
>NZ_JAGINQ010000046.1 GCF_017876165.1 Azospirillum soli | reverse complement strand
ATGTGGCGGCTCCATGCCGACCACGGACAGAAGCATGAGCCCTGCGACGAGATCACGGCGGGAGAGGCTTGACCGAACCGGCCCGATTACAGAAGGCGTACTTAACCATCCTCCCCCAAGGTTTGAGACAGTCTCCTGCCAATTCAGGGTGGCGCCATGCCCTCATGCACGCTGTCCGCCCAAGGCGTGTACTTTTTGTAGACGCCCTTGCCGGAAATTGGCGTTTGAGGTGAGTCGCCGCGCTGCCTAGCCTTTTGTCTGTCCGCGACGTGACGCGACCCCTCCACACCAACTCCGGACTGAAGACGATGAAGGAACTCCCGGTGGCAGGCACCGACTCTATCGCCGACCTCGTGATCCACGGGGGTGATGTCGTCACCTCCACGGCGCGTTTCCCGGCCAGCATCGCCATCAGCGGCGGCAAGATCGCCGCCATCGGCGCGCCGGAAACGATGCCGCGCGCGGCCGAAACGCTGGATGCGACCGGGCTCGCCATTCTGCCCGGGGGCATCGACGTCCATGTGCATTTCCGCGACCCGGGCTACACCCACAAGGAAGACTGGGCCAGCGGCACCATCGCCGCCGCGTTCGGTGGCGTAACGACCGTCTTCGACATGCCGAACACCATCCCGACCGTGGCGACGCCGGACGTCCTGGCCGCCAAGCACGCCATCGCCGCCGACAAGGCCTATGTCGATTACGGCCTCTACGCGGTGCTGGGCGAGGAATCGCTCGACCATGTCGAAGAGCTGGTCGAGGGCGGGGTGATCGGCTTCAAGCTCTACATGGGCAACACCTTCGGCCGCATCCCCTCGCCGGACACCGGCGCCATGCTGGAACTGTTCGAGCGCGTGGCACCGACCGGCATGCGCGTCAGCCTGCACGCCGAAACCAACACCATCATGGAACGGCGGGAGAAGCGCCTGCGCGAGGCCGGGCGCAACGATCCCCTGGCCCACCTCGACTCCCGCCCGGCGGTGGTGGCGGTGGAGGCGGTGGAGCGCGCCGCGACCCTGGCGGAATGGACCGGGGCGCGCATCCACATCCTTCACATCTCCTCCAAGGAGGAACTCCGCCCGCTGGCCGAGGCGAAGGCCCGTGGTGTGGACATCACTGGGGAAACCGGGCCGCACTACCTGATGCTGAGCACCGACGACTACGCGCGCTGCAAGGGCGTGATCCGCGTGAACCCGCCGGTGCGCGAGGCCGACTGTCACGAACCGCTGTGGAACGCGCTGAAGGACGGCACGATCGACATGATCGCCACCGACCATGCACCCCACACGCCGGAGGAAAAGACCCGTCCGGTGATCTGGAACTGCGACTGCGGCTTCCCCGGCGTCGAGACGCAGATGCCGCTGATGCTGACCGCCGTGGCGGAAGGCCGGATGGACATCCACACCTATGTCCGCGCCAGCTCGGAGGCCCCGGCCAAGAGCTTCGGCCTCTACCCGCAGAAGGGCGCCATTCTGCCGGGCGCCGACGCCGACTTCGCCATCTTCGACCTGTCGGAGGAATGGGTCATCGACGACTTCAATCTTCACTCCCTGTCCCGCATCTCCCCCTGGCATGGGCGCACGGTGAAGGGAAAGCTGAAGCACACGCTGGTCCGTGGGGCCTTCGTGGTGCGCGACGGCGCCCTGGTCGAGACCATGAAGGGCCATGGACACTCGGTCCACACCATCCAGCGCATGCCGCCGGCCGAGCCGCGCAACACCGACAAGACCATCGCGGCGGTCACCGCCGCCCCGGCCGACGCGGTGGCCACCGCCGACGCGCTCTGAGGGGAGGCCGGCCATGAGCGAACTTCTCGTCACCGCCGGCCCTTTCCGCTTCGAGGCGCGCTTCGAAACGGAAAAGGCCCCGAAAACGGTTGCCGCGCTTCGCGCGCGGCTTCCCTTCCGCAGCCGCGTCGTCCACGTCCGCTGGAGCGGCGAGGGCGTATGGGTGCCGCTGGGAGACACCGACTTCTCCGTCCCCTTCGAGAACCACACCAGCCACCCGGCGCCGGGCCAGATCATCCTGTACCCCGGCGGCATCAGCGAGACGGAAATCCTGCTGGCCTACGGCGGCGTCAGCTTTTCCAGCAAGGTCGGCCAGCTCGCCGGCAACCATGTCATCACCCTGACGTCCGGTCTGGAGAACCTGCCGGAGCTGGGCCGGCTGGTCCTGTGGGAAGGCGCCAAGGACTTCGAAATCGCCCTGCGCTGACCCGCACCGCCCTCTCCCCGTTCAGCAGGGAGAGGGCATCGGCGTGTTCAGGACGCGCCCCTCAGCGCCCAGCGTGGAAGCAGGGCGTGGATGCCTTTGTGCCGGTTCACCAGCTGCGTGACCCGCAGGTCGGCGGCGACGCTGCACAGGCGGTAGGCGTTTTCGGCGGACAGGCCGGTGCGGGCGGTGACCAGCGCGATCATGGCGCGCAGCGCCAGCCGGGCCGCCTCGTCCAGGTCCGGGTCGAAGCCCATCGTGATCATATGCTCCGCCGTTTCCGCCCAGGGTCCGGCCAGCGCCGCCCCCTTCACCAGCTCGACGCGCAGGCGTCCGGTCAGGCCGGTTTCGACGGCGGTCAGGCAGACCTCGCCATCGCCCTGGACGGCGTGCCCGTCGCCCACCGACAGCAGCGCGCCCTCCGTCCACACCGGCAGGTGCAGCACCGCACCCGCCGTCAGTTCCTTGTTGTCGATGTTGCCGCCGAAGGCACCGGGAATGATGGAGGTCAGCCGCCCGGCGGCCGGCGGCGGGGCGGTTCCGATGACGCCGAAGAAGGGGCGCGCGGGAATCTCCAGCCCCCAGGGCATCCGCACCACGCCGCGCGCGCGGTCGATGGGCAAGTGGACGCGCCCGCCCTCCGGCACCAGATCGGGCAGCGCCCCGGCGCCGGGGCGGATCAGGTTGAAGCCCCAATCCTCGCGCAGCGACACCTCCAGAATCTCGACCCGCAGCGCATCCCCCGGCTCCGCCCCGCGCACGGCGATCGGTCCCGTCATGATGTGCGGCCCCGGTCCGGGCTCCACGGCGTCGAGGACGCGGCGGTGCTCCGGCCGGACGGTCATGCCATGCCCGTCGGGCGGCAGATCCTCCGGCCCGCCGCTGATGGTGTGGATCGTCACGGTGTCGCCGCTGGCGATCTCGGCGACCGGCGGCAGCGTTCCGTCGAAGAATCCCCAATGCACACTTTCGGGAGTCGGGGCGAGGTCGAGCGGCATGGAATCGTCCTGACGAAAGAGAGAGCGGAAATCCGCTCAGCAGCAGGGGGCGGCGGCGTAATAGCGCCGCATGGCGTCCTCCAGCGCCGGCAGCGCGGCCTGGAGCGCGGCGCTGTCGGCCATGCCGGCGCGCAGCCGCGCCAGCAGCTCCGCCTGCACCGCCGCTTGGTCGATGCCGGTCACCCGGCCGCGACGCACGACGCTGCGCCCCGCGACGACGAGTTCGGCGATGTGGCCGGCGCCGGCGCGGGCGAACAGCAGGTCGCGCGGGCAGAGGCCGTCGAGCAGCCGGTCGGAATCGAGCGCGTCGGTGTCCAGCAGCAGCAGGTCGGCCGGCTGGCCGGGGGCGATGACGCCGCCCTCCTCCCGCCCGGTGACCGCCGCGCGCCCGTGGGCGAGCGCGATGCGCAGCATCTCCGCCTCGCTCACCGCGACGTCGAAGCCCCAGCCGCGATGCAGCGCGTTGGCGAGCCGCATCTCGCCCAGCGCATCGTCGTCCTCGTTCAGGGTAAGCCCGTCAAGGCCGAGCGCCACCCGGCAGCCCCGCGACACCATCTCGGCCAGCGGCGCGATGCCGGAGCGCAGACCGAGGTTGGACCCGGTGTTCACCGTCACGGTCACGCCGGTTTCGGCCAGGATGTCCATCTCGTCCGGCCGGATCCAGGTGCAGTGCGCCAGCGTGAGGCGCGGCGACAGCAGGCCGATCCGCTTCAGGTAGGGAAACAGACCGTCCGGGAACTGGCGGTCGGCCCAGTCGCGCTGGTAGCGCGTCTCCAGGCAGTGCATGTGGACGCGCCGCCCGCTGCGGGCGGAGGCGTCGGCCACGGCCTGCAACAGCTCCGGGGAGCACCATTGCACGCCGGTCGGGCCGAATTGCACGTTGACCAGATCGCCCTCCGCCGCGTCGGCGACTTCCTCCACCAGCCGGATCTGTTCGGCCGGGGAAAGCGGCGGTGCGGCGGCACGGCGCGCGAACTCCCGCTGCGCGTCTTCCGGCAGCAGGGCCAGAAGCTCTTCCGACGGGCCGTAGACCAGCGGGTTGCGGTCCTTCAGCGCCACCGCGAAGGCGATCCGCACCCCCACGTCGCGGGCGGCGCGGGCCACCTCCGCCGCTTCCTCCGGCAGCGGGGCCAGCCCCTGGGCGCGGGTGTAGTGCACCATCACGGCCCCGGCGCCGCCGAGCGCGCTGCGCCCCAGCGACGCGGCGGCGGCCAGATAGGGATCGACCGCCGGCAGCAGGGCCAGATACTGAAGCCAGACCTCCAGCGGCTTGCCCGCCGCCCCGAAGGAGCTGGACCGGACCGGCCGCCCGTGGTCGTGCGCGTTGACCAGGGCCGGCAGGGCGAACAGCCGCTCCGCCGCCTCCCCCGCCCCGCCCGGAGTCCGGTCCGCGCCCTCGACCGAGGCGATCCGCCCGTCGCGCAGCGTCAGCCGCCCCGGCCCCCGCGTTGCGTAATCGGGACCGTCGAGCAGGGCGGCGCAGGCGATGGAACGGATCGTCATCGGGAACCTCATCCGGCGGAGGGAACGGCGCGCCGCTCCGTCAGGGGCGGCAGGAAGGAGCGGTCGAAGACCTGGCCGGGCGCCGGCCGGGCCGGCAGCTTGTAGGCATCGGCCATCACCTGGATGGACCGCGCCAGCCGGTCGTCCGACAGGTCGCCCAGCCCGATCTCGCGCGTTTCCGGGGTTATCATCATGGCGTCGAAGGCGAACTGCAAGCGGCGCTGCTCGCTCTTGGCGTCGATCAGCGGCTCGACCCTGACCAGCGTCTTCACGGCGGCGGCCGGGTCGGCCATCACGTCCAGGACGGCCCGGTTGATGGCGCGCACCAGCCCCTTCACCGCCTGCGGCTTCTCGCGCGCCAGCGCCTGCGACACCATCACGCCGTTGGAGTAGAGGTCCAGCCCGTGGTCGGCGTAGCTGATCCAGCGGAAGCCGGTGTCGGGGTTCTGCCCCTGCTGGATCAGGTTGACGTAGCTGGTGACGTTGAAGACCAGCGAGGCGGCGACCTCGCCACGGATCAGCATCTGCTCCTGCAGATTGGCCTGCATGTTCAGCACCTCGACGCCGGACGGGTCGAGGCCGTTGCGCTCCAGCAGGGCGGGAAGCAGGCGGGTGGCGGCGCTGCCGGCCGGTCCGCCGACCTTCTTGCCGACGAGGTCCTTCACCCCCGTGATGCCGCTGTCCGCCTTGGTCAGCACCGCGAAGGGCGGCTTGTTGTAGATGTGGTAGACCATCACCGGCGCCTCGGCCGGCTTCTGGGCCGCCTGCTGGATGACGGCGTTGATGTCCCCGAAGCCGGCGTCGTAGGCGCCCGACATGATGCGCGTGATGGTCGCGGAGGAGCCTTCACCCTGGTCGATGGTGACGTCCAGCCCTTCCTCGCGGAAGTATCCCTTCTCCTGGGCGACGAAGTACCAAGCGTGGATGCCCTGATACTTCCAGTCCAGCGTGAAGCGGATCGGCGTGCGCTCCTGCGCGGCGGCCGGGGAGAACGGAACGGCCAGGGCGAGGCCGAGCCCCGCCAGAAGTGCTGCGCGGCGGGTGATGGTGAGCATGCCGATACTCCATGCCGATAAGGTGGGGCCGTTAAGGCGGGGGCCGATGAGGTGGGGTGACGGGGGAGATGAGGGCGGGGACGCGTCAGCCCGCCGCGAACTCGGTCTTGCGGCTGGCCCAGCCGGTCACGCGGCGCTCGACCAGCGAGAAGGCGACGTAGAGCGCGATGCCCAGGCCCGCCAGGATGAACAGACCCGCGAAGACCAGGGGGACGTTGAAGTTGGAGGAGGCGATCAGCATCATGTTGCCGACGCCGCGGTTGGACGCCACCGTCTCCGAGATCACCGTCCCGACGAAGGACAGGGTGACCGCCACCTTCAGCGACGCGAAGAAATAGGGCATCGCGCGGGGCAGCCCGACGTTCAGCAGGATATCGCGCTTCGACGCCTTCAGGGTGCGCAGCACGTCCTCCAGCTCCGGTTCGGTCGTGGCGAGGCCGGTCGCCATGTTCACCACCACCGGGAAGATCGAGATGACCATGGAGGTCAGCACCGCCGGCATCGTGCCCGATCCGAACCACAGGACGAAGATCGGGACCACCGCCACCTTGGGGATGGAGGAGAAGCCGACCAGCAGCGGGAAGGCGACGTTGTAGGCCAACCGGGAGGAGCCGATCAGCAGCCCGATCACCACCCCGGCCCCGACGCCCAGCGCGAAGCCCACCAGCGTGGTGTAGAGCGTCTGCACCGCGTGCGGCATCAGGGCCGGCCAGCGGTCGATCAGCGTGACGACGATCTGGCTGGGCCTCGGCAGGATGATCTCGCGGATACCGAAGACGATGCAGGAGACTTCCCAGAGGACGAAGACGCCGGCGATGAGGGCGACGGAGGCGAGCTTCTCGCGATTCACGGTGGTCATGACTGTCCTCCCGCGCCGCTCCGCGCGGCGACGATGAGCCCGCGCAGCGCGTGCGTCAGGTTGGTGAATTCCGGCTGGACGGTGGTGTCCAGCGTGCGCGGACGCGGGAAGTCCACGCGCTCGTCAACCAGGATGCGGCCGGGACGCGCGCTCATCACCATGATACGGTTGGCCAGGAAGGCGCTTTCACGCAGGTCGTGGGTGACCAGCAGCACGGTCGGCCGGCGCTCCATCCACAGGGTCTGCAGGGTGGCCCACAGCTCCTCGCGCGTGAACTGGTCCAGCGCGCCGAAGGGCTCGTCGAGCAGCAGGAGGGTCGGCTCATGGATCAGGGCGCGGCACAGCGAGGCGCGCTGCTGCATCCCGCCGGACAGCTGCCACGGGAACTTGTCCGCGAAGTCCAGCAGCCCGACCTTGGCGAGCAGGGCGTCGGCCCGGTCGCGGTACTCGCCGTTCCGCTTCTGCCGCCAGTCCTTGCGGAAGGGATGGGCGATCTTCAGCGGCAGCATCACGTTCTTGCGGATGCTGAGCCAGGGCAGCAGCGTCGGGTTCTGGAAGGCCATGCCGATGCGCACGTCCTCCGCCCCGACCTCGCGCCGGGCGACGAAGACATGGCCGCTGGTCGCCTTCAGCAGCCCGGCCACCAGCTTTAGGATGGTGGACTTGCCGCAGCCGGAGGGGCCGACCAGCGCGATGAAGTCGCCCTCGTCGATGCGGAAGCTGCTTTCGGCGAGCGCCTGGGTCGCCGCCGCGTCCCGCCCGTAGGCGACGGCGACGCGCTCGAACTCGATGATGGATCGCGCCGTTCCGGGGCGCGGGAGGCCGGCCGCCGTGGCGAGGTCGGCCGTTTCGGCCGGTATGGCGTTCTGCAGGAACATGGTCCGTCCTTCCGTCTTCTGGCCCACCGGTGGCGCGGTCACAGGGCCGCCCAGCCGCCGTCGACCGGCAGGTCCACGCCGGTGATCTGCCGCGATACGTCGCTCGCCAGGAAAAGGCAGGCGTTGGCCACGTCCTCGCCGGTGGACACGCGGCGCAGGGCGTAGTCGGCGGCGTGGCGCTCGGCGGCCTCCTCCTCGCTGATGCCCAGGCGGCGGGCCATCTCCGGGACGACCTTGCCACGGAAGCGCGGCCCTTCGACCATGCCGGGGGCGACGCAGTTGACGTTGACGTTGAAGGGACCGGCCTCCAGCGCGAAGGACTTGGTGATGCCGCGCAAGCCCCACTTGGACGCCGAATAGGCCATCCGGCCCGCCCGCCCGCGCATCCCGAAGGTGCCGCCGACGTTGACGATCTTGCCGTGCCGCTGGGCGGCGAAGGCCGGCATGACGGCACGCATGGTGTTGAAGCAGCCGGTCATGTTGAGCGTGACGATCTCGTCGAATTCCTCCTGGCTGGTCTCCCATCCGGTCTTGCCGATGGGGCCGGAGCCGCCGGCGACGTTGACGAGCACGTCGATCCGGCCATAGGTCGCCAGCGTCCGCTCCGCCGCGCCCTGGCACTGGCGCTCGTCGGTGATGTCGCAGGGGATGACGATGGCCTCCCCGCCCCCGGCGCGGACCCGGGCCGCGACCGGTTCGATGGCGGCGGTGTCGCGCCCGATCAGGGCCAGGCGGCAGCCCTCGCCGGCGAAGGCCATCGTCACCGCCTCGCCCATGCCCTTCGCCGGGCCGGTGATGAGGACGACCCGCCCCTTCAGATCCAGATTCATCGTCTTAGCCCTTCATTCTTCGGTGGAGGCCGTTCTTCTGTTGAGGCGCGTCACTGGACGACGCGGCTGGGGCGGTCGGCGCGGGGCGGCAGGTAGGCGTCGGTGAAGACGTCCGACGCCTTCGGCGTCCTCTCCAGCCCGTTCGCCTTGACCACGATCTCGATTGAGCGCTGGAAACGCGCCGGATCCACGTCGCCCAGCCCGATCCGCGCGATCTCCGGATGGTTCATCTCCTGCTGGATGGTGGCGACGGTGCGTTCGACCTCGACCTTCTCGTTCAGCAGGGGTTCGCGCTTCATCACCGCCTTCGTGGCGTTTGCCGGGTCGGCGATCATGTCCTTGGTGGCGCGGTTGATGGCGCGCAGGAGGCCTTTCACCGCCTCGCCGTTCTCCTTGGCGAAGGCGCGCGAGACCACGATGGCGTTGGAATAGAGATCCATGCCGTAGTCGCCGTATTTGATGAAGCGGAAGTCCTTTTCCGGATTCATCCCGGCGGCCTTGGCGCCGAAGGTGATGGTGTTGACGTAGCCGAGCACGCCGTCCACCTGCCCGCGCATCAGCATCTGCTCGCGCAGGTTTGCCTGCATGTTGGTCAGCGTGACCTTCCCGGCGTCGATTCCGGCCATGGAGGCGAAGGCGGGGAACAGCTTCAGCGCGCCGTCGTTGGCCGGGCTGCCGATGGTCTTGCCTTCCAGATCCTTGGGCGTGCGGATCGGCCCGTCCGCCTTCACGGCGACGGTGAAGGGCGGCGTGTTGTACATCATGAAGACGGCGATGGGCGCCTCGTCCGGCGACTTGGCGGCGAGCGTGATGAGGGAGTTGATGTCCCCGAAGCCGACGTCGTAGGAGCCGGTCGCCACCTTCGTGATGGACGCGCCGGAGCCCTCGCCCTGGTCGATGGTAACCTTCAGCCCCTCCGCCTTGAAGTAGCCGTTGTCCTCGGCCAGCAGGATCAGCGCCTGGGGGCCCTGGTACTTCCAGTTGAGGACCATCTTGACGGGCGTCTCCGCCATCGCGGCGCCGGTGCCCCCGAAGGAGCCGCCAACCACGCCGAACAGAACGCCCGCCAAAGCCGCGGGCCAGGTGTGCAACGGTGTTCCCATGAGGCCGCGATCTCCCGTGAAGTGTGGCAGGAAGCCCGCCGGCCGAGTTCGTCCGGCTTGGCGCGTCCTGGAGACGAGAGAAGGCTATGCGTGCACGAACGGCACCTCAAACGCTGATTTTTTGCTAGGGTGGTGACGAAAAGTATACACCGGGGGGAGTTGGCCGGCATGAGGCACCTGCGTATCTGGCGCTATGTGGACGAGGCGGCGCGGTTCGGGTCGCTGCGCAAGGCGGCGGAGCATCTGAACATCACCCCCTCCGCGTTGCAGCGGCGCATCCAGGACGTGGAGGAGGACCTGGGAGCGGCGATCTTCGAACGGTCGGCCCAAGGCATCCGCCTGACCGCCGCAGGGGAGAGCTTCATCCGCTGGGTGCGCGCCCAGGCCGCCGATCTGGAGCGCGTGCGCTCGCAGATTGAGGACCTGTCGGGGATGCGGCGGGGCCATGTGCGGATCGCCTGCAGCCAGGCGCTGGTCAGCTCCTTCCTCGCCGACGAGATATCGACCTTCCGGGAGCAGTATCCGCTGGTCAGCTTTGAGATACTGGTGGTCCCCCAGGGCGCGGCGCTGAAAATGCTCGCCGACTTCGAAGCCGACATCGCCATCATCTTCAGCCCACGCCGGACGGCGGAATTCCAGCCGTTGATGACGCTCGGCCAGCGGGTCGTCGCCATCATGGCCGCCGACCACCCTCTGGTGGGCCGGCCGAGCCTGCGTCTGCGCGACTGCGCCCCCTACCCCATCGCCCTGCCGGACGCGAGCTTCGGGACGCGCGCCATCCTGGACGAGCTGCTGGCCGTCAGCTCCACGAAATTGTCGGTGGTCCTGGAATCAAATTCCTTCGAGATGCTGCGCAACCTCGCCCGCACGGGGGAGGTGGTGACCTTCCAGATCGAAATCGGGGCACCCTCGCCGATTCTTGACCCGGGCCTGGCGGTGATCCCGTTGAGCGACGTCGATCTCGCCCACGGGCCGCTGGTGCTGGGGCAGCAGAAGGGCCGCACCCTGCCGGTCGCCGCCGCCAAGTTCGCCGAGCAACTCTCCCGCCGCCTCGATGAGATGCGCCGGACGCCTCAGTTGGCCTGACCAGAGGATCCAGTGGAACGCGCTAAACCGAAAGCGGAACCGCCGGTGGCCTTCGGACGGACTTTGGTGCAGAGAAACTCTTTCAAAGCACGGCGGAGGCCATCGACGGTACTGTCAGGTTAGCTTCGGCTGCCGCAGATTCGTGCAATTTCCGATTTGGTCGCGCTCGAAACCGGGGAAAATCCTTGCCGCTGATGCCGGTTGGGGAGCTGTTTGTTCCGTCTGCGCCACGGCTTTGGGCTCAACTCGACCATACCTTTGGCCGGCAAACATATGGTCTAGGCCCATCCCGAGGCCCCTGGCCGGATTTGTCCAACAAGGCCGTTCAACCCGCCTTCATGGCCGCCACCTTCGCCAGGACCTCGTTCACAAAGGCATTGACATCCGAGAACGCGTCCCAGGAGGCTGGTGACGACGCTCACAGCCCGACCAGACCGCCCCCGGAGCAACACCCTACTTCAGCTCCAGGCAGTACACCGCCTTACACTCGCCAAGGCAAGCCCATCACGAACAGCCTCTGAATACCCCAATTCACTTTTTACCCCATTTTTGCTCCAGTTTGTTAGCTTTGCTCATCATTGGGGCGTGCGGATGGTCCGGAATCGATGTCGTCAAGCTCAGAGTTGGAAGGCACTCCGTCCTTTCATTTCGATTCCTCAGCCATGTCGTCGTCCGAAGAGGCGTATTGGGCTTGGCGTGACATCGTGTCGGTGCTGTTCGATGTCGCGGTGCCCGACACCGACGCTGTCAGCGCCTTCCGGATCAAGGTCGACAGCTATCACCTGGGGCCGCTCCTCGTCGGCAGCGTGGCGTCGAATGCCCAGCTGTTCCGCCGCTCCCCCGCGACCATCGCGCGCAGTGGTGTCGATCATTATTTCGTGCAGCTCTATACGCAGGGCGGGTACGCGGGAGAGGCCGAGGGGCATCCCATCCGCCTCGAACCAGGCGACGTCAGTGTCCTTGATCTTTCGCAGACGTTGCAGACGCAGGCCGAGGATTTCTCCAACATAACGTTCGTCGTGCCACGCCCGGTGCTGGCGCCGTTGTTGAAAAATTCCGATGGGCTGCACGGCATGGTGCTATCGGGCCGGTCCGGGCTGGGCTATCTGCTCGCCAACTACATGCGGACGGTGTACGCCACGGTAGGCTCCCTGACCCCTGAGGAAGGAGCAGGGATCACCCAGGCGACGGCCAGTCTGATTGCCGGTTGTTTCGGCCCGGCAACCGAGGCGCGGGAGGTGGCTGCTGTTGGCCAGAAGAAGGCGCTGTTTCTCGCCATCAAGCGTTACATCGACGAGAACTTGGCGTCCCCCGAATTGACGGCGGATCTTCTCGTGCGCGAGTTCCGTGTGTCGCGGGCCACGCTTTTCCGCATGTTTGAGCCGCTGGGCGGGCTGGCAGGGTACATCCGCGACCGCCGCCTGTTCCGCTGCTTTGCTGAGATCACGTCGCCGGCCAACGCACATCGATCGATCGGCGACCTTGCCTACAATTGGGGCTTCGGCAACGAGGCGGCGTTCAGCCGTGCTTTCCGGCGGGCCTTCGACATGTCGCCACGCGAAGCCCGCTCCGCGGCCACCGACGCCCGGCGCGCCGTCCATCAGCGGCTGTTTGCCTCGCGTGGCCCGGCCATGCGGGTGCTGCCGGAATGGATCCGACATCTCCAGGCGTGACGCGATTGCTCCGCCACCTCGCTTCCCAATCTGAGACATACGGCAAAGTGTTTGAGACTGAGGGCAAAGTACGGCGCTTCTCAATCCATTAGCATAAACCCTCAATCAAGCCGTGCTTCGGCCCGGGCGTTTCTTGTGCGGGCTTGACGGAACCGCAGGCACCCGAATATGGGCAGGCTGTCTTTTCTTAAGGTACTTTCATGATCAATGGCCGCTTCTCCTCACCGCTCCAGCAAACCACCGCTCCCGGAGCCTGGGAGGAGATGTCGGAGGCAGCGGACGCCAGCCTTGCCCCCCAGGTGCTGCGCACCGTCGATCCTGCCGCCAATGGCGGCCGCAAGGAGGTGGTGTTCGTCGACACCGGCGTTGCGGACTGGCGCAAGCTGGCAGATGGTGTGAAGGCCGGCATCGAAGTGGTGCTGCTGGACGGCGTGGAGGACCGCCTGTCGCAGATGGCAACGTGGGCGAAAGCCCATTCCGGATACGATGCCATCCACATCCTGTCCCATGGAGTTGAAGGGCGGATCCGTCTGGGTGAGATGGTTCTGGACACGCCGGCCTTGACCGCGCGCGCCGGCGATCTGACGGAATTGGGGACGGCGCTGAATCCCGGCGGCGACCTGCTGCTGTATGGCTGCGATGTGGCCAGGGGATCGGCTGGGCAGCAGTTCGTCGCCAATCTGGCGTCGGTTACCGGTGCCGACGTGGCGGCATCGGATGACGAAACTGGCGGCAACACCGGCGGCGACTGGGATCTCGAAGTGCGGAGGGGAGCCATAGAGGCGGCTTCGCCCTTCCTCGCCCCCGATACCGCCATGCCGCTGCTTGCCGCCCCTCCGGCCGACGGGACCAATCTTGCGTGGATGACCTTCAACACCGACATCTACAATAGGCTTTTCACCAACGACTATTTCACCGTCATCGCGTCGGCGGCATTGGAGACCGCCGGTGGCTGGAGGTTCACCACTGGCTTCACCTATCCTCAATACAGAACCATTACCGTCTTCGGTTCCGGCACATTCGATGTCACTTCCGCTTTGGCAGCTTGGCACACCGCAGCCCCCGGGGTCCAGCAAGCCAACTATCGCTTCTTCGGGTACAAAGCAGGCGTCAAAACCGGCGAGGCCATTTATTCAGTATCAGACAACAACAGCCTCTACGATTACGGAGGCTTTTCCACCGGCTTTGATGACATCGATACGCTGGTGATCAGACTGCAAGAGTTCCGATCGTCGTTCCCTGGTGATCAGCCGATATTGGACGAACTCATCATTGGCGACGTCAAACCGGGCGAAGCCAGCAACAGCGCGGCACCGCCGCTGCTCAACGACAGTGCCGACAGTGGTCGCAGCAAGATAGACAACATTACGAACTCGCTCTCCACCGGTTTCTATGGCTTTGCGAGGCCAGGAACCGGCACGGTGACCCTGTTTGATGACGCCAACAACAACGCGGTCATGGATGACGGGGAGTGGCGCGCCACAACGGTCTCCATAACAAACAACCGGTGGGGAATCTCGAGTTCCCTTGCCGAAGGCACTCACTACATCCGGAGCTTTGAGACAAGTTCCACCGGCAGCGCCGGCGGCGTTTCAGCGGCGACCGTCGTCACCGTCGACCGCCAAGCCCCCGCAATGTCGGTCGCAACGTTGGCTGCGGCCGATTCCGGCCGCAGCGACAGCGACGGCGTGACCAACGACGCCCGGAAGGCATTTCGAATAACAACCGAGGCAGACTCTCAAATCCTCTTCCGGTGGGATGGCGCCGCTGGTTCGCAGTCCGGCGGCGGGATCGGCACGGGTACAGAGCAAATCTTTACCGCCAGCGATCCCGATGAATTCTTTGCGACGGACGGCTCCTACGAGATTCCGATCAGCGTTACGGACGTTGCCGGCAACATCACCACCACAACCCTGACCATCGTCGTTGACACTGTGGCGCCAAGCGCACCCGTGGCGCCCAGCCTGGCCGCCGGAAGCGACAATGGCGTCAGCGACAGCGACGGCATCACCACCGTCACTGCGCCGACCCTTGCCGGCACGGCGGAAGCCAATGCCATCGTGCGGCTTTATGCGGACGGCGTGGAGGCGGGCCATGCGACCGCCGACGGCGACGGCTTGTACGAGATCACCAGCACCACCCTGGCGACGGGCACCCACGCCCTGTCCGTCACGGCGGAGGACCTCGCCGGAAATGTGAGCGGGTCCTCGACGGCGCTGCTGGTCACCATCCTCAACCAAGCGCCGACCGTCACCATGCCGACGGCGATTACCTTTACCGACACGGAGGCGGCCGACACCTTCGCCGGTACGGCCAATCTGTCCGGCACGCTGAGCGCTACCGATGCCGACGTCGGCGACACCATCACGTCCTATGGCATTTCGAGCCCAACCAGCACCAGCGCAGGCTACACCGACAACGGCGTCACCTACGACATTTCAAAGTCCGGCACGCACGGCACGCTGTACGTCGAAAGCACGACCGGCAAGTACGTCTTCGTGCCCAACGCCACGGCGCTCAACGGCGCGGCCGGCGCGACCAGCGAGAGCTTCACGGTCACCGCCACGGACAACCGGTCGGGGACGGGGAGCGCGACGCTGACCGTCACCGTCAACGGGGTCAATGACGCGCCGGTGCTCGGCGTGCCGGCGGCAATCAGCCTGACCGACACGGCGGCGGCTGACACGTTCGGCAATCAGGCCGGCTCGTTGAGCATGACCGATGCCGAGGGCACAACACCGACCTACGGCATCGACGCCGGCACAACGGGCGGCTCGACCGCCATCGGCGGCACGGTCTACGACGTGTCGAAGGCAGGGAGCTACGGCACGCTCTATGTCAACAGCACGACCGGCGCCTACGTCTATGTGCCGACCGCGTCGGCGGTCGAGGGCCTGACCGCTGACGCCGGCGAAAGCTTCACGGTCACCGTGGCGGACGGCCAGGGCGGCACCGACGGCCAGACGCTGGCGGTCAACATCGCCGCCGCCAACGACGCGCCGACGGTCACCGGTTCCATCAGTTCGACGGCACTCGACGACAACGCAGGCGCGACCGCGCTGTTCGGCGACGTCACCATCGGCGATGCGGACGCCGGCGAGGACGACCTGACGGTAGAGATTCGGCTGGGCACGCCCGCGGCCGGCACGCTGTCCGGCGGCGGCTTCACCGAGACCGGGCCGGGTACCGGCGTCTACCGGCTGTCCGGCCAGACGGCGGCCTCGGCCACCGTTGCGCTGGACAGCATGACCTTCACGCCGACCAGCAACGGCGGCTCCTCGGGCACGTTCTCGACCAGCTTCACCATCGCCGTCAACGACCAGACGGCCGCCGAGATCACGGGTGACATCGGCACCGTCACCACCACCCGGATCAACGATGCGCCCGTGCTGTCCGACGCTACGCTGTCGCTGACCGGCGTTGCGCAGAATGCCGGCGCACCGTCCGGGCCCGTGGGCACGCCGGTGTCCGGTCTTGTCGCGATTGGCACCAACGTCACCGATGCCGACAGCGGTGCGGCCACCGGCATAGCCCTGGTCGGGGTGGACACCTCCGACGGCGGGACGTGGTACTGGACCGCCGACGGCGGCACCAACTGGACCGCCGTTGGCACGGTGGACGACACCGCCAACGCGCTGCTGCTGCGCCCGTCGGACCGGCTGTACTACGATCCCAGCGGCAACACCGCCGGCACGCTCGGCAGCGCCGTAACCTTCCGCGCCTGGGATCAGACGAGCGGCACCGCCGGCGACAAGGTCGCTCCGACCGGCACCGCCTTTTCCGCCGCCACCGACACGGCCAGCCTGACCATCCTGCCAGTGGGCCCAGGCGCCCCCGACCTCGATGCTGGTAGCGACAGCGGCACCGACACCGACGACATCACCAACGCCACCTCCGCCACATTCTCCGGCTCCGGCGCGAACGCCAACGCCGAGGTGCGCCTCTACGTCGGCTCGATGCGGGTGGCCACCACGACCGCCGACGGCTCGGGCGGCTATACATTCTCGAACGTCGACGTTTCCAGCTTTGCTGGCGTCACGACCTTTACCACGCGCCAGATGGCGAGCGGGAACGAGAGCGCCGGTTCCACCGGCCTGACCGTTACCTTCGACCGCGATGCGCCTGCCGTGGCGATCACTTCGGCGACGCTGACCAACGCCAGCACGCCTGTGATCACCGGCACCGCCGAGGCCGGCGCCAGCATCGTCCTGACGGTGGCCGGCGCCACCTACACCACGACGGCGCCGGGTGGTATCTGGAGCGTCGACACCGCCACGGCCCACTCCGGCACCCTGGCGCTCGACGCTAACGGCGCGAACAGTGTGTCGGTGACCGCCAGCGATGCCGCGGGCAACACCGCCTCGGCCAATCAGACACTGGTCGTGGACACCACCGCGCCGACAATGACCGCGCTGGCTCCTGCCGACAACGCCACCGGTGTGGCGACCAGCGCCAATCTGGTCCTGACCTTCTCAGAGGCTGTGCAGCCGGCCAGCGGCGCGGCGGTGCTCATCAAGCGCGTCGACACCGGGGCCACGGTCAGCAGCATCGCCCTGTCCGACACCTCCCAGGTCATCAGGTCCGGGAATCAGATCACCATCAACCCGGCCGGCGATTTCAGCTCTTCGACCGCGTACTACGTCGAGCTTGCGGGCGATGCGATCCTGGACAGCGCCGGAAATGCGTACGCCGGGCTGAGCGGCAGCGCTGCCTACAACTTCACCACCGAGGACGTTCCGCCGCCCACCGGCGATGGGGATGGCGGGAGTGGCGGCACGACGACCGGTGGTAGCACCGTACAGATGACGGTGAGCAACACCGGCGGCATACCGCTCTCAGTGCCGATCACCGAGAGCGGCTTGCCCGGCGCCACGGTTACCGCACAGTTACCGGCCGGCATCGGCCTGACCGTCAACGGGCCGCGGGGGCCGGTCGGCAAGAGCGAGGCGGCGGGCACGCTGAGCGCGGCTGTGACGGCGCTGGAAAGCGACCCGGTGCAACAGGCCACGCTCACCAGCGCCATCGTAAGTTACGCCGCCTCGTTGCCGAATGGTGCCAGTCTGATGGTGCGCACGGTGACACCGACGGTGGCCGCCGGCACGGCGCCGGGTGCGCCGATCACCATCACCGGCGGTGGTGCCGGCGGAGAGGCGCTGGTCATCAACACCCGCAATTTGCCATCGGGGACGGTGCTGAACATCGACAATGTCGGCTTCGTCGTGATCGTCGGCAGCGTGCAGGTGGGCGGCGGCGCCGGTTCACAGTACGCGGTCGGTGATGCGTCCGGGCAGTACATGGTGCTGGGGGCCGACGACGACACGCTGCGCGGCGGTGACGGCGACGACTTCGTCGGCTCGCTCGGAGGCAACGACTGGCTCTACGGCGACGGTGGCAACGACACCGTGCAGGGCGGCGGCGACAACGATTCCCTGTTTGGCGGTTCCGGCAGCGACCTCGTCTTCGGCAATCGCGGCGGCGACCTGCTGTTCGGCAACATGGGGGCCGACACGCTGTTCGGTGGCTTGGACAACGACACGCTGTTCGGCGGGCGCGACAATGACGCCGTGCATGGAGACGATGGCGGCGACGTGGCCTTCGGCGATGCCGGAGACGACACGCTGTGGGGTGGTGGTGACAGCGACGCCCTGTCGGGCGGCGACTGCGGCGACCTTCTGTTCGGCAACATCGGCCGCGACATCCTGTTCGGCAACATGGGAGCAGACGTGTTGTTCGGCGGCCTGGACAATGACACGCTGTTCGGCGGACGCGACGACGACGTGCTGTTTGGCGACGTGGGCAACGATGTGCTGTCCGGCGACATCGGCAACGACACGCTGACCGGTGGGGCGGGGGCTGACCGTTTCGTCTTAGCCATCGGCAGCGGCAACGATCGCATCACCGACTTCGACGCGGCAGCCGGCGACCGTATTGGCCTCGGCGCTGGCCAGACCTACACCGTTGCCGCGAATGGTGCCGGGGAGGCGGTGATCGTCCTTTCCGACACGGACAGCGTCACGCTGGCCGGCGTCCGGCGAGAGCAGGTGCAGGCCGACTGGTTCGTCTTCGGCTGACGAGGCGGCAGTGTCCATGGTCGAGGCCATCCCCGGCAGCACCGTCAATTCGTTGAAGCTGGCGTTGCTGTTCGACGCAGTTTGGCCGACGACCTCGGCCCACGCGGCGAAGGCTTGGGCGCAGGCCACACGGCAGTCGGTGGAGCGGTGGTCGGGACATGGCGTATCACGGGGGGCGGCATGGCGAGAGAGCCGGGCACGCTCCGTCCGTAGCCAAGTCTCCAGGGCATCCGCCAGGGGGACGCCGAGTTCCTGGCGCGCGGCCAGCCTCT
>NZ_JAGINQ010000045.1 GCF_017876165.1 Azospirillum soli | reverse complement strand
ATCGCCGTCCGTTTGGCCCGCCGACTGCCAAGATGCCCGTGCTGCCTTCAGGCCTGCCCTCTTCAGAAACCAAACTTATGACACAGTAGTATTAGACGGACGGGCCTGTTCATCCTGCTGTGAATGCGTTGCTGCGCTTGTTTTCTGGCCGGAAAAGCGGCCAAACCATCATCATGCTCATTATGGTCATGATGATGGCCGTCCTCGATGTCGGCTGGGGTGCGGCTGGGCAGGATCACAGACGGACGAAACGGATAACCAATTGAAAATCCTTGCGATGCTGGTTTGCGCGTCGAGAGATCAACGCGTGCCGGGACCGATATCGCAAGGTTTTTCAATATCTTAGCAACAACGCGACTTAACCCATTGAAAAACCATGTGATAGTTTTCTGCGCTCTGGTGCTGGCCGCCTCGATGTCGGCCGGTGCGCACCAGGGCAGGATCATAGACGGACGGTGGTGCGAAGAGCGCGCCGTTGCATCGCCGTCTTGGCGCGATGGCACCAGGATGGCACTGCGCCCATGTAAGGGTTGATATATAATAGTTTTTCACGGTATCATACTCCCCCGGTCGGGGGTTCAAATCCCTCCGCTGCTTTACCAATCGGAAAGCCCGTCAAGTCCATGACTTGGCGGGCTTTTTCGTTTTGGGCCGAGGGGATTACCGGGCCGGCTTTCTGGGGTGGCATCGCGTTTTCGGCGCACCTTGATCATCTGGACAAGGGCAGCCTCAGCAGTGCGCCAATAAATTAGGGCCGGGGCTTATACGGCCCCGACCCGAGTGATAAGGACGCAATATGCGGCGGACTTAGAAGGCGAACTGGGTGGCGAACAGCAACCTCTGGCCGTCGCCCTTCTGGCCGTTGTCGTTGGCAATACGGGCGTACGTGTATTCCAGGCCGAGCAGGGCGCGCGGGATGGGGCTCCACATCAGGTTGGCATAGAGCGACTGGGTCTCGCTGGCGAAGTTGCGGTACTGGCCACCCGGATGCGGGATGTCGTACTTGGTGAAGCCAGCGTTGAACGTCGAACGCCACTGGTCAGACCACCAGCGCTGGTAGCCGATGTTGCCGCCGTAGCCGGTCACGTTCTTGAGGTTGTTGCCGTCGAGGATGGCCGACACGTTGCTGATCTGCGTCATGTACCGGCTGGCGCCGTTCACGTAGATCGCGCTGTAGTACAGGTTGTCCTTGCCGACGGTGTTGAAGCGCCCCTGGTAGCCGAGGGCGAAGCCGAACTGGTCGTCGCTCTGCCGGGGCAGGCCGGTGTCGTAGTTCAGCAGGCGACCGGCGGCGCTGAAGGACTGCCGGCCCCAAGTGTCGAAGTAGGTGTAGCGGGCAACGACGTCCGGCGTCTTGTCGATGGAGTTGGTGCTGATGTTGTTGCCGCCGGCCACGAAGGTGACGCCGTTGGCCCCGTTCCAATCCTGCACCGGCTGCTCCACCGAGATGCTGGCCTGCGACTTGTTGTTGATGGCGTGGGTGTAACGGGCCTGCGGCAGGCGGTTGGTGGCGAGCAGGCCGGCAGGACCGCCGAAGTCGAAGACGTCCGGACCCTGGCCGAGATCGGCGAAGTTTGACCAGTACTGGCCCAGCAGGAACGGGCCCAGCTCGGCCATCGCGTGGCGCAGCCGGAGGCTGACCGAGTTGGTGGACAGCTTCGAACCGCCGGCGCCGTAGAAATCACCCTCAATCAACGTGCGCAGGTCGCCGTAGGCGGTGGGCGTCAGCGTCTCGAAGTTGAGGCGGCTTTCGCGGGCCTCGAACTGGAGCTGGCCGCTGCGGCTCTTCTGCGGCGTTCCGTTGTACGGAATACCGCCGAACCCATCGGTGTACGGCCCGATGACGATCTGGCTGTTGCCCATGGTGCTGTCGAAATCCACGGCCAGGTGCATGCGGGCCATGCCCCCGATCCGCAACGAGGTGTTGGTGCCGGGGATGAGGAAGGAATTGGGCAGCTTGCCCGCGGCAACCGGGGTCGCCGCCGGCGCGGCGGGGGCGGGTTGGGCGGCGGCCTGGGCCTGAGCAGTCGCTTGCGCGGCCGCCTGGGAAGCGGCCTGGGCCTGCGCAGCCGTCTGTGCCTGGGCGGCCGCGGCGCGGGCCTGCTTGCCTTCGAGCGCCTTCTGCTGCGCCTGCAGCGTCTCGATGCGCTTCGACATGGCCTTGAGCTGTGCCTTCAGCTCGCTCAGCTCGTCCGCGTGGCCTGGCCCCGCGAGAAGACCCGTGAGCAACCCGACGGCAATTCCCAGTTGTGCTGATTTCCTCATTGGCTTCTCCCCCCATTTGCAATGTTCGGCAGTCGTTTGCGCCGCCGAAACGATCGTGAATTCCCCCTTCCAAGCCGCAGGAAAGGGTGCGTGCTCACGATTTCATGAGCTCGCCAGACAGCGCGGCTTGGATTTGGCTGCTTGATTGCAGTGACGATGATAGGGATGGATGATTGGCGCCGCATAACCCGAATGGATTATTTGGCGGACAAATTATCCATTTCCCGACGTCACCGGTTCGGCGTCCTTCATCTTGAGAGCCTGCTTCAGCTCGTCGGGCGAGCCGGTCAGGCGCGTGGCGCCGCGTTCCATGATGATCGCCCGGTCGGCGACGGACAGCGCGATGTCGATGTGCTGCTCCACGATGACAATGGCGGTGCCCGTTTCCGCCCATTTCTTCAGGAACGCCAGAATGGGCGGCAGCAGCGCCTGCGCGAGGCCAAGCGAGGGTTCGTCGCACAGAAGGACCTTCGGCTGCGCGACGAAAGCCTGCGCCAGCGCCAGCATCTGCTGCTGGCCGCCGCTGAGGTCGCGGGCGTAGCTGGCGCGCTTCTCGGCAAGGATGGAAAAGACGGAGAAGATGTTGTCGACGCTGCGCCGGAACTCCGCCGCGCTGATCCTGTGCGCGGCGGCCCCCAGACGGAGGTTGTCGTAGACCGACATCTCCGGAAACACCCGGTGGCCGTCGAGGACCAGCCGCAGGCCCGAGCGCGAAATCGCCTCGGGCGTCATGGCCGCGATGTCCCGTCCGTCGAAGCGGACGCAGCCGCGGTCGGGCGTGATGAAGCCGGCGATGGTGCGCAGGAGCGTGGATTTCCCGGCGCCGTTCTCGCCCGCGATGAGGATGATTTCGCCCGGCGCCACGGAAAAACTGACATCCCGGAGAACCGGCATGTTGCCGTAGCCGGCATGAACGCCTTCGACCTCAAGCATGCTTCGATCCGACGAAAAGGGGTTGGGCGGCGGGGTTGCGGGCGACTTCGGTCGGGGTCCCGGTGGCGATGACGCGGCCGGCGTCGAGCACGGTGATGCGGTCGGCGACGTCCCAGACGAGATCCAGGTCGTGCTCGACAAGGACCACCGTCTTGCCCAGCCGACGGCTGACGTTGCGCAGGAGGTTGGCGAACTCCCGCCGCTCGTCCGGCGACAGGCCGGCGGCCGGCTCGTCCAGCAGGAGGATGTTGGCTTCCTTCAGCACCACGCGCATCACCTCGACCAGACGGCGCTGGCCGTGCGGAAGCCAGTCGGCGCTGCGGCCTTCCAGTTCGTCCCGCAGCGTGTCGATGGACAGGGCCGACGGCTGCGTGTGGTCGCCGCCGCGCCCGTCCAGGCCGATCTGCACGTTCCCCCAGATGGACAGGGACGGGAAGATGCGCGGCTTCTGGAAGGTGCGACCGAGCCCCAGCGCCGAGATGCGGTGGGCGGGCAGGCCCGAGATGTCGGTGCCGTTGACCAGGACGGTGCCGCCGTTGATCCGGCTGAGTCCCGTCAGCACGTTCAACAGGCTGGTCTTGCCCGAACCGTTGGCGCCGATCAGGCCGTGGATTTCGCCCTCGCGGACGGTGAGGTCCACGCGGTCGAGCGCCACCACCTTGCCAAACGCCTTGTAGCCCTGGCGGACTTCGATGGCCGAACGCTCGCCCGGTTCCTTGTTCGCCGCCTCGCGGCCGCTGAAAAGCTGGTCCAGGTGCAGGATCGGTCCATCGCGGCGCGACCGCTGCCGGTTGACGCGCAGCTTCTCCAGCCAGCCGACGATGCCGTCCGGGAACATCAGCACGACCAGCAGGGTGACGAAGCCATAGGCCAGCAGCCGGTAGTGCACGAACTCGGCGAGCAGGATGTTTGGCAGGAGATACAGCAGCCACACCCCGACGATCGGCCCCATGGGCTGGCCCCGGCCGCCGACGATGATCGCGAAGAAGAACAGGATCGATAGGTCGAACTTGAAGGCCGAGGGGCTGACGAATCCGACCACCGCCGGGTAGAGCGCGCCGGCGACGCCGGTGCCGGCGGCGACGATCAGGAAGGCGACGGCGCGCATCAGGCCCGGACTGATGCCGAGCGACTGCGCCGCCTCCGGGCTGAGCGCGGCGACGACCATCCGGCGGCCCAGCACCGTCCGCCGCAAGCCCACCTGGAGAATCAGGGCGGCGGCGCCGGTCGCCGCGATCATCAGCGACAGCGGCGAAACCCCCAGCGTGCCGGGCTCCTTCAGCCAGGAGAAGGACAGCGAGATGCCGTTGATGCCGTTCGTCCAGTCGTTCAGCGCGACGAGGATCTCGGGGAAGACGATGGCGGCGCTGAGCGTTACGAAGCCGAGGTGGAACCCCTGCACCCGCAGCGACGGCAGCGCGAACAGCAGCCCCCCGCACAGCGCGGCCAGCACGCCGCACAGGAACGCGGCGGCATAGCCGATCTCGTGCGTTCCGAAGGCGATGCCGACCATATAGGCGGCCATACCGAAGATGGCGCCCTGCCCAAAGGACGCCTGGCCGGCATCCACCAGCAGGATGTTCTGCAGGATCGAGACCGCGATGAACAGGTTCACGAGCTGGAACGTGTGGCTCCAGTACGGGTTTCCGGCCAGTTCGGGGATGAAGGTGGTCAGCGCGATGACCAGGATTCCCACGATCATCTGAAGCGCGTCGGAATTCAGCCGCGCCGGCCGCTCGGCGGTGCCGCTGTCAGTCACTGCCGCCATGGCGAGCCCTTTGGTTTCTTGAAGCGGTTGGCTCATGTCACACCCGCCGTGCCGAGCTGCGGCCGAAAATGCCTTCGGGTCGGATCATCAGCACGCCGACCAGCAGAAGCAGCGCCAGCAGATTCTGGAACTCGCCGCCGACATGGTAGGTCGTCATCATGGTCAAGACGCCGAGCAGCGCGCCGCCGAACAGTGCGCCGGTGTTGCTGCCCATGCCCCCGACGACCGAGGCGATGAAGCCGTTCAGCACGTACTTGACCCCGGACTCGCCGGTGATGGTCAGGACCGGCGCCGCGACGAAGCCCGCCGACCCGATGATCAGTCCGCTGATGGTGAAGGCCAGCAGCTGGAGGCGGCGGACGGGCAGGCCGGCGGTACGCGCCGCGTCGATGTCCTGCGACAGCGCGCTGATCGCCAGCCCGGTCAGGGTCCGCCGCAGGAACCAGCGCAGCGCGACGTACCAGACGACCGCCAGGCCCGCAGCCAGCGCGTAGGGGGCCGGCGTGCGCGTTCCGAACACGCGGAAGCTGGGAAACACGCTGGGCACCTCGCGGGCGATCGGGCCCTGCAGCAGCAGCATCGTGGCGCCGATGATGACCGACACGGCCATGGTGGAGATCAGCCACGATTCGCTGTGCTGCTGAAAGCGCATCGGCAGAAGCGTGACGTACCCCTGCACGGTCATGACGGCGCCGATGGCGATGGCGGCCACGGGAAGCATGGCAAACCAGGAACCGACGCTGGTGGAGTCGAGAAGCAGATGCGCCGCCAGCCCGCCAAGAACGAGCATGTTGCCTTGCGCAAAGTTAAGTACGCCGCTGGAGCTGTAGACTACGTTGAAGCTCATTGCTATCAACGAGAATATGGCACCGGTCGAGAGTCCTCGGACCAGAATGATTGCCAGTTCATCCATCGTTCCACTCGCCTGTCATTAATCGCGGCTAGAATTCCTGCGATGAGATCGCGGGCGCAGCATTGCGCGCGACGCGAGAAAAAAGCTCATCTTCAAACAATTTTCAGCACCGTGTGATTTCTGTTTGGAGAATGCTTAGAATATTATTACGCAAGCGGCAACGCATCGTCTGAAGAGACTACGCGAGAGCCTTGGTTCCCGAGGACTGGTTGGGAAAGTCGGGATTTCGCATGGACTTGCCGCGGCTAATTCATTTGGACGATGCTGCGATAGCGAAGTGTCTGGATGCTGCAACTCTTGATACTGCGGGCGGCGGCCTTTCGACGGCGGCTCGCGGGTGTCGATGGGAACGATTGAGCGGGGAGGGCGAAGGATGGAAGACGGGCAGCCGGTCGCGGACGTGGTTCAGTACGAGGCGGCGAACGGTGTCGCGACCGTCACGATGACGCGGCCGAAGTATCGCAACGCGCAGAACTCGAAGATGACCTACGCCCTGGACGCCGCCTTCCGGCGTGCCGTCGATGACGACGCGGTCAAGGTCATCGTGCTGCGCGGTGCCGGGGACCACTTCTCCGCCGGGCACGACATCGGCACGCCGGAGCGCGACGTGAACCAGTCCTTCCCGCGCGTCCACCTCTGGTACGATCACGTCGGCAAGCCGGGCGGCGAGTTCCAGTACGCCCGCGAGCAGGAAGTCTACCTGGGCATGTGCCGGCGCTGGCGGGAAATCCCGAAGCCGACCATCGCCATGGTGCAGGGCGCCTGCGTGGCCGGCGGCCTGATGCTCGCCTGGGTGTGCGACCTGATCGTCGCGGCGGACAACGCGTTCTTCGCCGACCCGGTGGTGCGCATGGGCATTCCGGGCGTCGAATACTTTGCCCACGCTTTCGAGATGCATCCCCGGATTGCCAAGGAGTTCCTGTTCCTCGGCGAGCGCATGAGCGCCGCCCGCGCCTACGACGTGGGCATGGTCAACCGCGTCGCGCCGCTGGACCGGCTGGCCGAGGAGACCTACGCGGTCGCCGCCCGTCTGGCGGAGATGCCGGGCCTCGGCCTGACGCTGACCAAGCAGGCGATCAACCATGTGGAGGATCTGCGCGGCAAGCGCACGGCCATGGACGCGGCCTTCGCGTGGCACCATTTCGCGCACGCCCACAACCAACTCGTCTCCGGCGACCTGCTCGCCGGCCAGAACGCCCGCAGCATGGCCCAGTCGCAGCGGGAGGGCCAGTGATGGCCGTCGAAGCGATGAGCGTCGATCTGCGCACCGTCCTGTGCGAGCGCCTCGGCTGCCGCCATCCCATCGTGCAGACGGCCATGGGCTGGGTGGCCGACGCCCGGCTGGTCGCCGCCACGTCGAACGCCGGCGGGTTCGGCTTCCTGGCCGGGGCGACCATCGAGCCGGACAAGCTGGAAGCGGAGATCCGCAAGGTCCAGTCGCTGACCGACCGGCCCTTCGGCATCAACTTCCACATGTTCCAGCCGAACGCCATGCAGGTGGTCGATCTGGCGATCCGCTACCGGCTGCGCGCGGTCAGCTACGGACGCGGCCCCGACGCAGCGACGATCCGGCGCCTGAAGGACGCGGGCGTGCTGTGCATGCCCACCGTGGGCGCCGTGAAGCACGCGGTGAAGGCGGTGGAGATGGGCGCGGACATCGTGACCGTGCAGGGCGGCGAGGGCGGCGGCCACACCGGATCGGTGCCGACCTCGATCCTGCTGCCGCAGGTGCTGGACGCGGTGAAGGTTCCGGTGGTGGCCGCCGGCGGCTTCTTCGACGGGCGCGGTCTGGCGGCGGCGCTGGCCTACGGGGCGAGCGGAATCGCCATGGGAACGCGCTTCCTGATGACCACCGACTCGCCGGTGCCCGGCACGGTCAAGGAACGGTACGTGGCCGTGCGCGACCCGGCGCTGGTCCGCGTGTCCACCGCCGTGGACGGCCTGCCGCAGCGGATGATCGACAACCCCGCACTCCGCCGCATCGAGGGCATGAGCCGGGCGGCCCGCCTGGCGGCGAGCGTGCGCCACGCGCTGACCTGGGGGCGGCAGAACGGCATGACCCTGCCGCAGATGGGAGCGCTGGCGTGGCGCGCGGCGAGCGGCGAGGACATGGGCTTCGCCCAGACCGTGATGGCGGCCAACGCCCCGATGCTGATCCAGCGCTCCATCGTGCAGGGCGACGCCGACGCGGGCGTGCTGCCGGGCGGGCAGGCGGCGGCGGTCATCGACCGGCTGGAAAGCTGCGAGGAGATGATCCGCCGCATCGTCGAGGAAGCCTCCGCCCGTCTCGACGCCCTGGCGCGCACGCATGTGAACACCGACCACGTCACACTTGGGAACGCATAATGGCACCCTTCCACAGCACCACCACCGAGGGCGTGGCCGAGCTGGTGATCGACCGGCCGCCCGTCAACGCGCTGGACAGCGCCGGCTGGCTCGCGCTGGCCGCCGAGATTGACCGTCTGGCGGCAGACGACGCGGTCCGCGTCATCGTGATCCGCGGCGAGGGGCGGGGATTCTGCGCCGGCGTCGACATCAAGGAACTGGCGGCCCACCCGGACCGCATCGTGCCGGTGAACGCCGGCAACTACGCCACCTTCCGCGCCGTCCATCGCGCCCTGAAGCCGGTGATCGTCGCGGTGCACGGTTTCGTGCTGGGGGGCGGCATCGGCATCTGCGGCGCCGCCGACATCATCGTCGCGGCACCCTGCGCCAGCTTCGGCGTGCCGGAGATCGACCGGGGCGCCATGGGCGGCGGCGCCCATCTGCAACGCATGTTCCCGGTCCAGAAGGTCCGGCACATGTACTTCACCGGCGAGAGCATCGACGCGGCCGAGGCCTACCGCCTGGGCGCCGTGGAGCGGATCGTGCCGCTGGAGGAGCTGCGCGAGACCGCGCTGGCCATGGCGCGCACCATCGCCTCCAAGAGCCCGGCGATGGTCCGGCTGGCCAAGGAGGCGCTGAACGGCGTCGAGGACGGCAACCTGGAGGACAAGTACCGCTGGGAGCAGGGCTTCACCCTGCAAGCCTACCAGACCGCCGATTCCACCGAGACCCGGCAGGCGTTCGTCGAGAAGCGCGAAGCGCGCTTCGACGCCGGACCCAAGGCCTGAGCGCGGAGGGCGAAGCATGCGTCTGCACTTCACCGAGGCCCAGCGTGCGTTCCGCGCCGAGGTCCGGGCGTGGCTGGAAGCGAACGTTCCGGCGGAACCGCTGGAGGATTTCGACACGGAGGCCGGTTTCACCCAGCACCGCCTCTGGGAACGGACCCTCAGCGATGGCGGCTGGGGCATGGTCACCTGGCCGAAGGCCTACGGCGGCCGGGGCTGCGACCTCATCGAGTGGCTGATCTTCGAGGAGGAGTATTGGCGGGCCGGCGCTCCGGCGCGGGTCAACCAGAATGGCCTGTTCCTGCTCGGCCCGACGCTGATGGAATACGGCACCGAGGAGCAGAAGCGCCGCTTCCTCCCCGCCATGGCGTCGGGCGAGGAGGTGTGGGCGCAGGGCTGGTCGGAACCCGGCGCCGGCTCCGACATGGCGGCCATCCGCTGCACCGCCGTCCGCGACGGCGACCATTATGTCATCAACGGGCAGAAGACGTGGTCCACCCGCGCGCGCTGGGCGGACTGGCTGTTCGGCCTGTTCCGCAGCGACCCGGCGTCGAGCCGGCATCGCGGCCTGACCTTCCTGCTGGTGCCGCTGCGCTCGCCGGGCGTGACGGTGCGGCCGATCCGCCAGCTCAACGGGCTGCCCGGCTTCGCCGAGATCTTCTTCGACGACGTGCGCGTCCCGGTGGACAACCGTCTGGCCGATGAAGGGGCCGGCTGGCAGGTGGCGATGGCCACCGCCGGTTTCGAGCGCGGGCTGATGCTGCGCTCGCCGGCGCGGTTCCAGCAGACGGCGCGCCGGCTGGTCCAGCTCTACAACGAGCGGCGGGCCGAGGCGGACATGGACCCGGCCATCCGCGACGCCGTGGTCCGCGCCTGGATGGGTGCGGAGGCCTACACCCTGTCCACCTACGCGACGGCCAGCCGCCTGATCAAGGGCGGCCACATCGGGGCGGAGGCCAGCCTGACCAAGGTGTTCTGGTCGGAACTCGACCAGCGCATGCACGAAACGGCGATGGCCATCCTGGGCGCCGAGGCCGAACTGCTGCCGGACGGCGGCGGCGACGAGTCGCGCTCCTGGCTGGAAGGGTTCCTGTTCGCCCAGGCCGGCCCGATCTACGCCGGGACCAACGAGATCCAACGCAACATCATCGCCGAACGCCTGCTCGGCATGCCGCGCGCCTGAAGACGGGGGACGCCTGTGGATTTCACCTTCAGCGACGACCAGCTCGAATTCACCGATACGGTCGCCAAGTTCCTTCGCAAGGAGGTCACCCCGACGCTCATCCGCTCCCTGTGGGAGACGGAGGACGGACGCTCGCCGGAGCTGGCGGCGAAGCTGGCCGAGCTTGGACTGCCGGCCCTGTCGGTGCCGGAAGCGCTCGGCGGGCTCGGACTGGGCGACGTGGACTGGCTGCCGCTGGCGCGGGAGTTCGGCTATTCCGCGCTGCCGGATGCCCTGCTCGACACCGCGTGGCTGGCGGCCGGCGCGCTCGCTGAGGATACTGGCAACCCGGTGTGCGCCGAGCTGCTGACCGCCATCGCCGCCGGTGAGGCGCGGATCGCCGTCGGGCACCCGGCCAACCCGCTGGTCGAGGACGCCCACCGCGCCGACCGCCTGCTGCTCCTCCATGACGACGGCCTGCACCTCGTGCCGGCCTCGGAGGTGCGGCTGGAGGCGCGGGGCAGCCTGGATCCGTCGCGCCGGCTGTTCGCGGTCGGCTGGCAGCCGCGCGCCGAGACCCGGCTGACCGCCGATCCGCGTGTCGCGGCCCGCCTGTTCGACCGGGGCGCGCTGGCCGTCGCCGCACAGCTCGTCGGGCTGTCGCAGCGCATCCTCGACCTGTCCACCCAGTACACCGGCGAGCGCCAGCAGTTCGGCAAGGCCATCGGCACGTTCCAGGCGGTGAAGCACCGGCTGGCCGACGTCGCCGTGCTGGTCGAATTCGCCAAGCCGGTCCTGGAGCGGGCCGCCTACGCCCTGGCGAACGGCGATCCGCTGGCGCCGGTCTTCGTCTCGCACGCGCGGGTCGCCGCAGGCGACGCGGCGGCGGCGGCGGCGCGCAACGGCATCCAGGTCCATGGCGCCATCGGCTACACCTGGGAGCTGGACCTCCAGATCTTCATGAAGCGGATCTGGGCGCTGGACGGCGCCTGGGGTCCCCGCCGCTTCCACAAGGCGCGGGTGTCCGACTTCGTGGTCGACCGGGCCGGCGGCCTCGATCCCGGCGACCTGTTCGCGGCGGCGTCCTGAGCGGCCCGCCGGACCGCGCCCATCCCAATCCCCAAAGCCATTCATCACGGAGCATCGCCATGGCCGCGTCGCGGCGCGAAGCCTACATCGTGGACGCCCTGCGCACGCCCACCGGACGGCGCAAGGGCGGCCTGTCCCACCTCCACCCCGCGGACCTCGGCGCCTTCGTGCTGGGCGAGCTGGTCAAGCGCAATGCCATCCCGGCCGAGGACTACGACGACGTCATCTTCGGCTGCGTCGACACCATCGGCGGGCTGGCCGGCAACATCGCCCGCACCGCCTGGCTGACCGCCGGCCTGCCGCTGACCATTCCCGGCGTGACGGTGGACCGCCAGTGCGGCTCCTCCCAGCAGGCCGTGCATTTCGCCGCGCAGGCGGTGATGAGCGGCACCCAGGACGTGGTGATCGCGGGCGGCGTGCAGACCATGACGCAGATCCCGATCTCCTCGGCCATGACCGCCGGGCAGGCGTTCGGCTTCGACGACCCGTTCACCGGCAGCGCCGGCTGGCGCGCCCGCTTCGGGGACGGCGCGGTCTCGCAGTTCGACTCGGCCGAGATGATCGCCGACCGCTGGGACATCTCCCGCGCGGAGATGGAGGCCTACGCGCTGGAAAGCCATGAGCGCGCCCGCTGCGCCGCCGCCGAGGGACGTTTCGACCGCGAGATCGTGCCGCTGGAAGGCGTGACGCGCGACGAGACCCCGCGCGAGACCTCGCTGGAGAAGATGGCGACGCTGGAGACGCTGCTGCCCGGCCGCAAGATCACCGCCGCGACCTCCAGCCAGACCTGCGACGCCGCCGCCGCGCTGCTGGTGGTGTCCGAGGAGGCGCTGCGCCGCTACGACCTGAAGCCCCGCGCCCGCATCCACCACCTCAGCGTCTACGGCGACGACCCGGTGTGGATGCTGACGGCGCCCATCCCCGCGACGAAGCGGGCTATGACGCTGGCCGGGATGCGCTGGGAGGACATCGACGCGGTCGAGTTCAACGAGGCCTTCGCCTCGGTGGTCATGGCGTGGCTGAAGGAGACCGGCTACCCGGCCGACCGCACCAACCCCAACGGCGGCGCCATCGCGCTGGGCCACCCGCTGGGTGCCACCGGCGCGCGGCTGATGACCACGCTGCTGCACGAGCTGGAGCGCACCGGCGGCCGCTACGGGCTGCAAACCATGTGCGAGGGCGGCGGAACCGCCAACGTGACCATCATCGAGAGGCTGTGAGAACCATGGGCATCTGCGACGGGCGCTCCGTCATCATCACCGGCGCGGGGGGCGGTCTGGGACGCGCCTACGCCCTGGAACTGGCGGCCGAGGGCGCCGCCGTGCTGGTCAACGACATCCGTGCGGAGGCCGCCGAGGCGGTCGTCGCCGAGATCGCGGCGGCGGGCGGCAAGGCCGTCGCCAACAGCGACGACATCACCCGGATGGTCGGCGCCGACGCCATCGTCGCCCAGGCCATCGCCGCCTTCGGCGACGTCCACGCGGTGGTCAACAACGCCGGCATCTGCCGCGACCGCCTGTTCCTCAACCTCGGCGACGAGGAGTGGGACGCCGTGATGAACGTGCATCTGCGCGGCCACTTCTGCATCGCGAACCGGCTGGCCCGCTACTGGCGCGACCGCAGCAAGGCCGGGGAGGCGGTGGACGGGCGCATCATCAACACCTCGTCCGGCGCCGGCCTGCAAGGGTCGGTCGGGCAGGCCAACTACTCGGCGGCGAAGGCCGGCATCGCGGCGCTGACGCTGGTGCAGGCGGTCGAGTTGGCGCGCTACGGCGTCACCGCCAACGCCCTGGCGCCGACGGCCCGCACCTCGATGACCGAGACGGTGTTCGCCGACGTCATGCGCCCGCCGGCGGACGGCGGCTTCGACCGCTACGCGCCGGAGAACGTGGCGCCGCTGGTGGCCTGGCTGGCGAGCGCGCAGTCGCGCCACGTCAACGGGCAGGTCTTCGAGGCGTGCGGCGGCCTGATCGCCCTGGCCGAGGGCTGGCACACCGGCCCGCAGACGGACAAGGGCGCCCGCTGGCGCGCCGCCGAGCTGGGCGATGCCGTCGGCGGGCTGCTCGCCGAAGCGCGGCCGCCCCAGAAGGTCTGGGGGTCATGAGACGGCCCAGAGGAAAGTCGCAAGGGGAGAGAGTGGCATGAATCTCGACCTGACGTCGGAACAGGAGATGATCCGGGAGGCCGCCGTCGGCTTCCTGACGGAGCGCGCCGGACCGGCCGCCCTGCGGCGGGCGGCGGAGGCCGGAAGCGGCTACGACCGCGCGCTGTGGGACGCCATCGGGCGCGAACTGGGCTGGTGCGCCCTGGCCGTGCCGGAGGAGTACGGCGGCATGGCCATGGGCGCCTTCGACATGGCGCTGCTGGCCGAGCGGATGGGGCAGGCGCTGCTTGCCTCGCCGTTCTTCGCGACGGTCTGCCTCGCCGCTCCGCTGCTGGTGCACGCCGGCACGGCGGGGGCGAAGGAGACGTACCTGCCGGCCATCGCGGCGGGTGAGCTGGAGGCCACCGTCGGCCTGTCCGCGCTGGGCGGCGTGTGGTGGCCCGACGCCGGGGCCGTGGCCGCGGGCGTCACCGCGCGGCCGGACGGCGCCGGCTTCCGCCTGGACGGGCGGCTGCCGCACGTCCCGGACGGCGCGACGGCCGGGCTGATCCTAGTGCCGGCGCGGATCGAGGGGGGCGGGATCGGGGTGTTCGCGGTCACGCCGGCGGCCTCCGGGCTGACCGTGCGGCCGCTGAAGACCATCGACGTCAGCCGTCCGCTCGCCGACATCCGGCTCGACGGCGTGGCGGTTGGCGCGGAGGCGCTGGTCAGCGATCCGGCGCTCGTCGCGGCGGGCCTCGCCCGCGCGCTCGACGAGGCGGCGCTGGCCTTGGCGGCGGAACAGGTCGGGGTGGCCCAGGGCGCGCTGGACGGGACGCTGGCCTACATCGCCGAGCGGGTCCAGTTCGGCCGCGCCATCGCGTCGTTCCAGGCGATCAAGCACCGCTGCGCCGAGCTGATGGTGCGCATCGAGGTCGCGCGCTCGGCGGTGATGGGCGCGGCGCGGCTGGCGGCCTCCGGGGAGGACCCGCAGGCGGCGGCGCTGGAAATCTCGGCGGCGCGGGCGCTGGCCACCGATGCGGCGTTCCTCGCCGCGCAGGAGGCGATCCAGCTGCACGGCGGCGTCGGCTTCACCTGGGAATACGACCCGCACCTGTATTTCAAGCGCGCCCAGGCTTCGGGCGCCTGGCTGGGCGGCGCGGACGACCATCTCGACCGCATCGCCGCCGTGGTCTGCCCGGCATGACGAGGGAACCGATGACCGCCAACGACACGACGATGGACGCCGGATTCCGGCGCGAGGTCGCCGGCTGGCTGAACGAGCACCTGACCGGCCGTTTCGAGCCGTTGCGCTTTCGCGGCGGGCCGGGCGACGGCGACGCCTTCCCGGACCTGCGCAAGGAGTGGGAACGGGAGCTGGCGGTGGGCCGCTGGAGCTGCATCGGCTGGCCCGAGGAGTATGGCGGGCGCGGCCTTCCGGTTCCGTTGCAGATCGCCTTCCACGAGGAATACGCGCGCGCCGGCGGACCCGGTCGCCTGGGCCACATCGGCGAGGGGCTGATCGGCCCGACGCTGATGGCCTTCGGCACCGAGCGCCAGAAGCAGCGCTACCTGCCGCCCATCGTGGCGGGGCGGGAGTTCTGGGCGCAGGGCTATTCGGAACCGGGCGCCGGTTCGGACCTCGCCGGGCTGAAGACCCGCGCGCGGCGGGATCCCTCGACCGGGCAATGGCGGGTGACCGGGCAGAAGGTCTGGACGTCGCTGGCGCACGTGTCCGACTGGATCTTCGTGCTGGCGCGCAGCGAGGAGGGCTCGGTCGGGCGCGAGGGGCTGTCGTTCCTGCTGATGCCGCTGCACCAGCCCGGCATCGAGATCCGGCCGATCCGCCAGATCAACGGCGGCGAGGAATTCAACGAGGTGTTCTTCGAGGGCGCCGTGGCGGAGGCCGAGGACATCGTCGGCAAGCCGGGCGACGGCTGGGCGGTGGCCATGGCCCTGCTGGGGTTCGAGCGCGGGATCTCGACGCTCGGCCAGCAGATGACCTTCGCGCACGAACTCGACCTCGTCGTCGAGATCGCGCGGGAGAACGGCAGCCTGCGCCAGCCCGCCATCCGCCGCCGCATCGCCCAGTCCTGGGCGGGCCTGCGGGCGATGCGCTACAACGCGGCGCGCATGCTGTCCGGTTTCGGCAAGGCCGATCTGGCGCGCGAGGCCCTCGGCTACAAGTACTACTGGTCGCACTGGCATCGCGACCTCGGCAAGCTTGCCGCCGACGTGCTTGGCGTCGAGGCCGACGTGGTGACCGGCGATCCGCGCCGGGAGCGCCTCCAGCAGCTTTTCCTGTTCAGCCGCGCCGACACGATCTACGGCGGCACCAGCGAAATCCAATTGAACATCATCGCCGAGCGCGGGCTCGGCATGCCCAAGGAACCTCGGGGAAAGGCCTGAGAAAACCCATGACCGAGACCACTTCATTCACGCCGGCCAACGTTGCGCCGGCCTACGTGCCCGGACACCGGCTGCTCGCCGGGAAGTCCGTGCTCATCACGGCGGCGGCCGGCGCCGGCATCGGCTTCGCCACGGCGCGGCGCTGCGTCGAGGAAGGCTGCCGTTCCCTGGTCGTCGCCGACATCCACCCCGGCCGGGTGGCCGCCGCGGTGGAGCAGCTGCGCGCGCTGGGCGAGACCGAGGTGCACGGGCTGCTCTGCGACGTCACCAACGAGGAACAGGTCGGCGCCCTGGTGGCGGAATCCGAGGCCAGGCTGGGCGGCATCGACGTGCTGGTCAACAACGCCGGGCTCGGCGGCTCGCGCCGGGTCGTCGAGATGAGCGACGGGGAATGGCACCGCGTGCTCGACGTCACGCTGACCGGCACCTTCCGCATGACGCGGGCGGCGCTCAAGGTGATGATCCCGCGCGGCAAGGGGGTGATCGTCAACAACGCCTCCGTGCTCGGCTGGCGGGCGCAGAAGGAGCAGGCCCACTACGCGGCGGCCAAGGCCGGCGTCATGGCGCTGACGCGGTGCAGCGCGGTGGAAGCGGCCGAGCACGGCATCCGCATCAACGCCGTCGCCCCCTCCATCGCCCTGCACGATTTCCTGAAGAAGTCCGCGCCCGAGGAGCTGCTCGCCGATCTGGCCCGGCGCGAGGCGTTCGGCCGCGCCGCCGAAGTGTGGGAGGTGGCCAACGTGATCGTCTTCCTCGCCAGCGACTACGCCTCCTACATGACGGGCGAGGTTCTGTCCGTCAGCAGCCAGCACGCGTAACGGAGCCCGCCATGACCTTCACCTTCCGCACCGTGGACGAGGCGCTCGCGGGCGTCGGCCGCAGCGTCGGCCCGAGCGACTGGATCCCGATCACCCAGGAACGGATCGACCAGTTCGCCGACGCCACGGGCGACCACCAGTGGCTGCACGTCGATCCGGAGCGCGCCGCCAACGGCCCGTTCGGCGCCACCATCGCGCACGGTTACCTGACGCTGTCGCTGATCAACATGGTCCTGCCGGACCTGATCATGCCCGACAACCTGAACTGGGGCGTCAATTACGGCTGCGACCGGGTGCGCTTCCCGGCACCGGTGCGCGTCGGATCGCGCGTGCGCATGGCCGGCGAGGTCACCAAGGTCGACCGGCTGGACGAACTGACCGTGCAGGTGACGCTGCGCATCACCGTGGAGATCGAGGGCGAGCCGAAACCGGGCTGCGTGGCCGACGTGCTGGCCCGCTATTCCCTCAATGGAGCAAAGTGAATGAACGCGAACGACGCTGTCATCGTCTCGACGGCCCGGACGGGCATCGGCAAGGCGTTTCGCGGCGCCTTCAACGACACCGAGGCGCCGGTCCTGGGCGCCCATGTCGTGCGTGCCGCCATCGAACGCGCCGGTGTCGCCCCGGACGAGGTCGAGGACGTCATCATGGGCGCCGCCGCGCAGCAGGGCACCCAGGGCTACAACCTCGGCCGCCTGTGCGCCACCGCCGCCGGATTGCCGGACAGCGTGCCGGGCATGACGCTGGACCGCATGTGCTCGTCCAGCCTCATGACCATCGCCGCGGCGGCCCGCGCGATCCGCTGCGGCGAGGTGGACATCCTGGTGGCGGGCGGCGTGGAATCCATCTCGCTCACCCAGAACAAGCACAAGAACACTTACCGCGCCCGCTCCGAGGCGGTGCTGGAGCGGAGCCCGGCGGCCTACATCCCGATGATCGAAACGGCGGAGATCGTCTCCAGCCGTTACGGCATCGGTCGCGATGTCCAGGACGCCTACGCCCTGCTCAGCCAGCAGCGCACCGCCGCGGCGCAGAAGGCCGGCCTGTTCGCCGACGAGATCGTCCCGATCACCGTGGACAAGCTGCTGTTCGATGTCGAAGGCAAGCCGGCCGGCCACGAGCGCGTCACCCTCGACTGGGACGAGGGCAACCGGCCCGACACGACCGCGGAAAGCCTGGCGAAGCTGAAGCCGGTCTGGAAGGATGGCGCCTGGGTCAAGCAGGGCGAGTATGTCACCGCCGGCAATTCTTCCCAGCTGTCCGACGGCGCCGCCGCCGTGGTGGTGATGAGCCGACGCGAGGCCGACCGCCGTGGCCTTGCTCCGCTCGGCGTCTACCGTGGCGCGGTGGCCGTCGGCTGCGCCCCGGACGAGATGGGCATCGGCCCGGAGTTCGCGGTGCCCAAGCTGCTGGAGCGGCACCGTCTGGCGGTGGGCGACATCGGCCTGTGGGAGCTGAACGAGGCGTTCGCCGCCCAGGTGGTGTACTGTCGCGACCGGCTCGGCATCCCGGAGGAGCGCATGAACGTGAACGGCGGCGCCATCGCCATCGGCCACCCGTTCGGCATGACCGGCGCGCGCATGGTCGGTCACGCCCTTCGTGAGGCGCGCCGACGCGGCGAGCGCTACACGGTCGTCACCATGTGCGTCGGCGGTGGCATGGGGGCGGCCGGTCTGTTCGAAGTGCCCTGAGGCACGCTCCACCATCCCCCGCTTCCGGCGGGAGCGGGGGGAGCAGGGGATTTTCCGCAGGGGATGCTTCATGGCCAACATCTATGCCTTCGAAGGGCTGCGGCCCGTCGTCGATCCGAGCAGCTTCGTCCACCCGACCGCGACGCTGATCGGCGACGTCATCATCGGGCCGAACTGCTTCGTCGGTCCCGGCGCGGTGATGCGCGGCGATTTCGGCCGGCTGATCCTGGAGGCCAGCTGCAACCTCCAGGACAACTGCGTCGTCCACAGCTATCCCGGCCGCGAGTCGGTGGTTCACGAACTGGGGCACATCGGCCACGGCGCCATCCTGCACGGCTGCACGGTCGGACGGAACGCCCTGGTCGGCATGGGAGCGGTCGTGATGGACAACGTCGTGGTGGGGGAGGAGGCGTTCGTCGGCGCGCTGTCCTTCGTCGCGTCGGGCATGGCGGTTCCGCCGCGCACGCTCGTCATCGGCCGGCCGGCAAAGGTCACCCGCGAGCTGAGTGCCGGGGAGGTCGCGCGCAAGACGCGGGGCACCGGCATCTACGTCGATCTGGCGGCCCGCTTCGCGCGCTCGATGGTTCCTTGCACGCCGCTGGCAGCGCCGGAACCGGATCGGCCGCGCCTGGACGACCTGAAAGTCACCCCCCTCGGGTTCAAGGAAGGCCGCTGACGGGTGTGTCGCGCCACGGGCGTCCGGCGGCTTGGCCGGGCGCCCGTGGCAGCATGCCTATTCCGCCGCCTTCTCCGGCCCCTCCGTGACCCGCGCCAGCAGGTCGCGCGCCTTCGGGTTTTCCTTCAGGAGTTCGTTGGTGCGCTTGACGACCCGCCACCCCTGGGTGGTCCGCGCGAACTCCCACCGCGAGGCGCTGAGCCGGATCACCGGGAACTGGCCGCCGATCTGCTGGTAGGTGGTGGCGTGGTGCGTCGCGACCGCGCGGTCGCCGTCGATCACCAGATGCGGCATGGTCGAAAGATGGCCGGACCCGGAGGCCATCAGCCCCTGGTGGAACTCGCCGTAGAAGGCCTGCCTCAACCCCTCGTGGCCGGAATAGACGCCGAAGCCGCTGACCTCGTAGGTGCAGTCCTCCGTCCAGATCTCCTTGATCAGCTCGAAGTTGGTCGCGTCCGCTGCCGGCCCGTAGGCGGAGATGAGCTGCATGATCTCGATATAGTCCTCGATATGGTCCAGCCGCTCTTCAAGGCTCCTGTTCGACTTCGGTCGCGCCATGTCTGTTCTCCTTCATCGGCCGTGCGGGATGGGCGGGGATGCCGTGTTTCGGCGTGTTCCCGGCATGGGCAGGGATAGGGGATTGGCGGGTTTCGTTGCATCCCCCAATCGGACCATGGCGGTGCCGTTGCCGCACCGGTCGGCCCGTTAGTCTCTTTGGACGATGCCGCACCGCCGCATCGGTGGGAGGCTGGAGGACATCGGGGAGCGGCTGCCGCGCCCCGCGCCCGCGCGCCGGACTTGGCGCCGGCCCTGGCGCTGATTGCGGGCGCCGGACCGGGCGCGCACCGCCCCCTTTCCCCTTTCACTGCGACGGACACTGGCGTGGCTCGATGAGCACCTTCTCCAAAGACTGCGGCGCGGCCGACGTGATCGCGCAACTGCGCGACGGCA
>NZ_JAGINQ010000044.1 GCF_017876165.1 Azospirillum soli | reverse complement strand
GATCGCCGTCCGTTTGGCCCGCCGACTGCCAAGATGCCCGTGCTGCCTTCAGGCCTGCCCTCTTCAGAAACCAAACTTATGACACAGTAGTATTAACAGGCTGCTGAAAAACGTTCTTTCCGGCGCGGCACGATTGTGATTCGCTGCCCTGACGGCGGTCAGGCGGGGGCACGGGGATGCGCGGACGGCAATCGCATCAAGGCTCGATGTTCAGCTACGTGTCGCTGGAGGAGCGGGTTCCGGCCAAGCATCCGTTGCGCGTGTCAAACGACTTCAGGAACTGGACCGGGGACGACACGAGGAACTGGACCCTCGAACGTCATAGCGTGTTCTCGGTGACCGCCGGGGCCGGATTCGTCTTGAGCAGGCCGGCCCGCCGCTTCTCCCGCAGCCGGTAGCTGTCGCCGCGGATGGTGATAACGTGGCTGTGGTGAAGCAGCCGGTCGAGAATGGCGGTGGCCACCACCGGATCGCCGAAGACGCTGCCCCATTCCCCCACGGCGCGGTTGGAGGTCACCAGCATCGCCCCCTTCTCGTAGCGCCGGAGGATCAGGTGGAACAGCAACTGCCCGCCCGCCTGGGCGAATGGCAGATAACCAAGTTCGTCGAGAACGAGGAGGTCGAGGCGCGCCAGGTGGTCGGCGAGCCGGCCTTGCCGTCCGCCGCGGGCTTCGGCTTCGAGCCGGTTCACCAGATCCACCGCCGTGTAGAAGCGGACCCGGGCGCCGCCGCGGGCCTTGGCGTGGGCGACGCAACGGTCGAGCAGCCAAGCATTCATCTCGTCATAGCTCTTGAACCGCAGCCGCGGCGTGAAGAAGCGCTCGCGCACCAGCCCGACCTGGTTCTCCACCTGGCCCTTCTCCCACCCCGCCGCCGGTGTGCAGGCGACGGGCTCGACCAGGTGGTGGGCGCACATCTGAGCGAAGCGCCGGTTGAAGGCGCGCTCCTTGCCGACGAACACCGCATCGACAGCGGTCTTCATGTTGTCGTAGATGCCGCGGGTGCAGGTGCCGCGGAAGAAGGCAAAGGCGCGGTCGTGCGCGTCGAAGACCATCTCCTGGCTCTCGCGCGGGTAGGCCCGGACGCACATCATGCGGCTGTGGCAGAGCCGCAGGTGGGCCACCTTCACCGGCGTCGTCGTGCCGTTCAGCACAACGATCTCGTGGCTCCAGTCGAACTGGTAGGCTTCCCCCGGCGCGAAGGTCAGCGGCACGTGAGCGTTGATCGTCTGCTTGGCCTGCCCGGTGCGCCAGCGTCGGGCATAGCGGCGAACGGCGTCATAGCCGCCCGTGTAACCGCGCTCCCGCAGCGTTTCGAAGATGTGGATCAGGGTCAGCCGCTCGCGCGCCGGCTTGCTGGCATTGCCCGCCAGCATCTCCTCCAACTCGGCCGTCCAGCGCCCGAGCTTGGGCATGGGCTGGACCTCACGCTCATACGTGAAGGTCGTGGCGCCGGAGCGCAACACCTTGCGCACCGTGTTGCGCGAGATCTGCAGGTCGCGGGCGATCTCCTTGATGCCCTTGCCCTTGACGAAGAACTCCCGCCGGATCCGCCCGATCGTTTCCACCGTCAGCATCCCCCGCCCGCCCGTCTCGTCTCCGATCCGGGCAGCCTGATCCACCAAGCAGGCAGGGGGTCAATGTTGCAAACCGATTACCCCGCAGCCGGGGTCAGCCTTGCACGCCGAAACACAGCTTTCGTCGGCTGGCGGCCACCGGCAAAGCCCGGGTGGTGGTGACGACCGCCATCGCCCGGGAGATGGTGGGCTTCCTGTGGGCAATTGCTCGGCAGGTGCAACTGACCCCGGCGGTCTGATCCGGCGCTCGCCGGTCATAGCGGTGCCCACGGCTGGAGGCGGGGCGCGGTGGGGATTCCTCGTCCTCTGTTATGAGCCGACGTTGTCGACGCTCGCCGCTTAGACCGAGGCAGCCCCAGGACGAAACCACGGTCATGCAGTACCCAACCCGCGCATGAGAGCTTGCTCAACCGTCGTCTTTGGCCCCGCCTCCTGCCATAGGCATCCACTGAGCTTCAGCGTCTGGGCGTAACCAGGGACGGCCACGCATACCCAAAAGCCTTGACTGCGAACATGAGAACAGAGGTGTCTACTGAATCGGGGGACAGCCATCCCCATTCACCGCCACCCCATCGGCCACCAGTTGCTCCAGCACGTTTTCCAGTGCGCGTAGGGGGCGGGTGTCCTCGTGGATGCGCCGGCAGCCCTCCCGCACCCGTGCCACCACCGCCCGGTGCCATGCCGTGTCGATGCCGAGGCGGACGGCGAGCGCCACATACTCGTCCAGGTCGGCGGCGATCGTCTCGGTCACGCCGATCTGCCTCAGAATGGCGCTGCTGTGACGGCCGCGCATTAGACGGCCGGGGAGCGTCACCACCGGAAGCCCCTCGGCGACGGCTTCCAGCGTCGTGTTACCCCCCGACCAACCGACGCTGTCCAGATAGACGTCGGCTCGCCGGTTCAAGGCGGCGTATTGGCCCGGCGTCAAATAGGGCAGGATCACGACATGGCGTCCGCTGTCCAGCCTATGCCGGGAAAAGGCAGCCTCCAACCGCCGCCGCAAACGCGCGGCGGCCCCGTCGGCCCGCGGGTTAATGAACAGGAACTGGCTGTCCGGCACCGCGCCGGCAATGCGTGCGAACAGGTCGTCATACTGGGGCAGGTACTTCGACACGTATTGGCAACACAGGTAGACGGTGGCGGACGGACGCACCCCGAAGGCGGCGAAGTCGGTCGCCTCGGCTGTGACCTTCAGCGGTTCGTAGGCAATGCCGAGGCCGGGCAGACGGATCAGCCGCTCGGTGTAATGGGACTCCGCGTCCTCGGGTTCCATCAGGTCGCTGCTGAGGACGCAATCGATGGTCGGCAGGCCCGTCGTGTCGGGATGTCCCCAGGAGACACACTGCACCGGCGCCAACCGCAGCGTCGCCAGCTTGGCGGTCATCGGGTCCATGCCGATCTCCGGATAGATCAGGACATGCAAGTCGTCGGCGCGGATGGCAGTGGCCATCGCCTCGAAGGGGAGCCCCTCGGTAAAGCGGTGGAAGCGGGCGCGAGCGCGGTCCGTGTGCTCGTCCCGAGCCGGCGCGGTGTGATAGCCGTACAACCGGATCCGCGCCGCATCCAACCCGTCCAGCCAGCCCCGGATCATCAGCTTCCAGATGGTGTGCCAACGGAAGAAGCCCGACGCGATGCCGACCCGCAGGGGCTCCCCGGGCGTCACGGGCGGCATGGCCGGGCGCGCCGCCCATTGCGGATGGCGCGCGGCCATCACGCCGGCGACGAAGCGGCCGTACAGCTCCTGAAGGGGACGGTCGCACTGCTCCTGATAGGCGAGGTAGTAGGGCTGGAAACTGCCGACGGCGTCCGCCGCCGCCGCGACCACCGCCGGGTCGTCCAGCCGCACCGACGCGACAAGGGCTTCCAGGTCCACGGCGTAGCGTTGGCGGGCCAGCTCGATGTCCTCGCTTCGATCGTACAAGGTGGGCAGGCGGGCCATGCACAGCCCCAGCCGCGCCACGATGTCGGAGGGGGCAAGCGCCGCCGCGCGGGCGAAGCAGGTGGCGGCGCGCTCCGGATCGTCCTGCCCCTTGGCGAGAAAGCCGAGCATCAGCCAGGCCCGCGCCTCGGCTGGTTGCAGAAGAGCCGCGCGCCGCAAGGGCTCCAGCGCTCCTGTACGGTCACCCAGCGCGATACGCGCGTCGCCCAATGCCGTCTGGCTGCTGGCCAGGGTGGGATCGAGGCGGATGGCGTGGGAGAGGCAAGTGGCCACCTGCGGCGTACGCCCCTGCTTTTTCAGAAGGATGGCGAGGTTGTGATAGACTCGCGCAAATCCCGGATCGACCGCAATGGTGCGCCGGAACTGAATGATGGCCGCGTTTACTTGCCCCCGCGCGAACAGGAAATTGCCGATGGCGAACTGGACATCGGCGTCGTCGGGCGCCCCGGCAAGAGCGGCGCGCAATGCTCGGGCCGCCTCGTCCATCCGGTTCTGCCGCTGAGACAGCGTTGCGCGCCGCAGCAGGGCAGTAGTCGTTCCAGCGGGGGCTTGCGGGTTCATGGATTGCTCCTCCAGGCCTGGACATGCCGGACCAGTGCTTCTTCCAGCCGTGCCGCCACACCGTCCCAGTCACCGGGAGCCGTTTGCCGGAACAGGCGTGCCGTCGGGTACCACGGACTGTCATCGCGGTCGAGCAGCCATCGCCAATCCGCTAGATGCGGCAGCAGAATCCAGGTCGGTCGGCCGAGCGCGCCCGCCAGATGCGCCACCGACGTGTCCACCGTCACCACCAGATCCATCTCCTCAAGGAAGGCGGCGGTGTCGGCCATGTCGCCGATCCGCTCCGACAGATCGGTGATGAAGCCGGTGCAGGGCGTTTCGGCCAGTTGGCCTGCGTGTGGCCCCTTCTGCAGGCTGAAGACCCGCAGATCTGCGATACGGCCCAGGCGCGTCAGCGCCGCGAGCGGGCAGCTTCGCGACGGATCGGTCGGGGAACTGCCCCAGACCAGCCCGACGCGGAAACCACCTTCCGGCAGTTCCGGCCTTCCCTCCGGCACCCGCAGATAGGGCACGGCGTCCGGGATGCTCCCGACCGTGGTGCCGAACAGCCCGGGCAAGCTCATCAACGACGACTGCACATCAAAAGGCGGCAGCGGGTCCTGGGTCGCCACGATGCGGTCGATGCCGGGATGGCCCTCCAGCAACCGCATCAGTTCGGCTTGGCAGCGCAGGATCACCGGCCCGCCCGGTTCCTTTGGGAACGGCACATAGCGCAGGAACTGCAGCGTATCGCCCAGCCCTTGCTCACACACCAGCAGCAGCGTCCGGCCGTGCAGAGGGCCACCGTCCCAGAGCGGCGCTCCGCGGTGCTCCACTGGGGTTCCTGGCCGTCGCCACCGCCATTCGTACTCCGCCCAAGCCTCATCGAAGCGGCCGGCGCGTAGCAGGTTCAGGGCAAGGTTCCAGTGCGCTTCCACGCAATCCGGGTCGATCGCCACGGCCCGTCGGTAGCCGTCGATGGCTTGGCCGAAGTGCTGCAAGCGCTGGAGCAGGTTGGCGTAGTTGTAGTAGCCGGCCAGCAAGCCGGGAGCCTCGGCCAACAGCGTGCGGAAATGCTCTTCGGCAGCCTCCAGGCGCCCCCAATCCTTCAGTGCCGTGGCAAGATTGTTGCGGATCCCGGCGTCGTGGGGCATGGCGGCCAGGGCATGGCGAAAGAAATCCACGGCCAACCCGAACCGTTCCTTGCGGTGGGCCAGCGTTCCCAGAAGTTGCAGGCTCCGCCCGTGGCGGGGATGACGCTCGACGATGGCGTGGCAGATCCGGGCCGCTTCCCCCGGATTCCCGGCATCGAAATGGCGCCGCGCCAGGGCATAGGCATCGTCCGGGTGGGTGATGTTGTCAGAAGACAAGGTGGCTCTGTCTCTTTTCCAGAACGGAAGTAAAGAAAGTCGAAGCCCTCACCGTCCTTGCCCAACAGTCCGGTCGAATTGTTGCCATCCAGGATGAGAAAGGGTGATATACGCCCACGCGCGTAGGCATATCAACCGGATTTTACCCGGTGTTCTCCCGGCTTCCTTTGCCCGTTCGAATTTCGCATGATGCACACCAACGACACCGGCCTCGCAGGGATCCTTGACAGCATCCGGCGAGATATCCAGGGCCATCTGCGGAACCTCCGGCTGGCTGAGGCCGGGCGGTCCTGCGCCATTCTGACGGTCCTGGCGCCCGCAACGGCGGACGGCGCGATGATGCAGGCGCTCGTCCATCAGTTGGGTGGTGATTGGGAGCGGGCGGAGCGACGGTTCGTCCGGGCGCTGGTGCTCCGGCCCGACTATGCGGAAGCCAGGGCCAACCGAGCCGCCCTGTGGCTTCTGTGCGGGCAGCCCGGCCAAGCCCTGTCGGACGGCGCGGTGGCACTCGCCCTCGCTCCGGCTCTGCCCGGCGCCCACACCCTGCGCGCGCGGCTGCTCTACCAGCAGGGTTCGCATGAGGCCGCGGCCACGGCGGCCCGGCGCGCCCTCGCCCTCGGGCAGGACCGGCCGGAATTGCCCGTCATCCTGGCGGACTCCCTCCGGCGGCAGGGTCGCCTCGACGACGCAGAGGCGGCTTGCCGCGGGTTTGTGGAACGAATTCCGGAACGGGCAGATCTGTGGACCTTGCTTGGCCTGATCCTCTCGGACGGGGGTGCGGCAAAGGCGGCGGATGCAGCAACGGCGAGCGGCCGGGCCATCCTCCTCGATCCGGGACAGACGGCGGCGCTGGTCAACCGGGGCAACGCCCTGCTGCGGCTGAACATGCCGGACGGCGCGCGGCAGGCCTTCCGCGCCGCCCTGACCGTCGATCCCGGCCTGCCGGAAGCGGCTCTCGGGCTGGGGACCGCCTTGCTCGACCTTGGTCAATGGCGCGCGGTACCGGCGGTGCTGGACGTGATCCGCCGCCCGTCCAATGCAGTGAACCCGGCCCATCTTTGGCGCCGCGTCGGCGATGCCGCTCGGGCGGCGGGCGATTGGCCCACGGCCCTGCGCGCGCTCCACCAAGCGGTATGGCTTCAGCCGGACGACGCCGGCCACCGCGGGCAGCTCGCCTTCGCGGCGGTGGCGGTGGGGCGGCACAGCCGGGGCGAGGCGCTGTTCCACACCGCCTTGGCCTTGGCCCCCGCCGACCCCGGCCTGCTCACCAACAACGCCATCGCTCTGGTGGATGAGGGGCGGGTCTATGCGGCGGTCCCCTGGCTACGCCGTGCTCTCACCGTCAATCCGGCTTCCTACAAGGCGCACAGCAGCCTGCTGTTCGCCCGTCAGTATCAGTCCGGGGTGCCTCCGGCGGTGCGGCGTGCCGAACACCGCCTCTGGCACGACCGGCACGCGGCGGCCCTGGCGCCGGCAGCCCCGGTTTTCCCGAACGCCTCCGATCCCGAGCGCCCCCTGCGGGTCGGCATCGTGTCGGCCGATCTGAAGCGGCATCCGGTGGGATATTTCCTGGCGCCCTTCCTCGCGGCCCACGACCGTGAGCGGATGACCGTGACCTGTTACGCCAACCAACCGGAAGATCGCTCGGCCGCCGATCCCATGACCCGGGAGCTGATGCGCCATGCCGCCGGATGGCGCTGGGTGGATGCCCTTGCGGACGAGGCGATGGCGGCCCTGATCCGCGCCGACGCTATCGACATCCTGATTGATCTGTCCGGGCATACGGCCGATCATCGTCTGCCCGTCTTCGCCCGCCGCCCGGCGCCGGTTCAAGTGACGTGGCTGGGCTATCCGCACACCACCGGAATGGCGGCCATGGACGCCATCATCGGCGGCGGGCTGGAAATCCCGGAGACGGCGGCGGATTGGTTTGAGGAAAGGCTGCTGGCGCTGCCGCACGGCCGCTTTTGCTACCGACCGCCGGACGAGGCGCCGCCCGTGAAGCCGCCGCCTTCGCTTCAGGCCGGAGGGCGCGTAACCTTCGGCTCCTTCAACACGTTGGCCAAGCTGTCGCCGGAGACGGTGGCGCTGTGGGCGCGGGTGCTGGCGGCGGTTCCCGGGTCCCGGTTGATCCTGAAGGCGCGCCCCTTGGGCGATCTCCTGGTGCGAGACCGTGTCCGGGACCGCTTCGCTTCGGCCGGTACCGATCCCGCTAGGCTCGACCTGCGCGGATGGTCGTCCCACGCGGCCATGCTGGCGGAATATGCCGACATTGACGTCGCCCTCGATCCGCGCCCGTTCTCCGGCGGCCTGACGAGTTGCGAAGCGCTGTGGATGGGGGTGCCGATGGTCGCTTGGCCGAACGACCTGCCCGCCGGTCGGCAAAGCGCCCACTTCCTCGACCTGCTCGGTTTGCCGGAGTTGATCGTCGACAACGCCGATGCCTATGTGGACACCATCGCCCAGTTGAGCCGTGATCCGGTCCGGCTCGAAACGCTGCGTGCCGGCATGCGGGAACGGATGCGGCGCTCTCCCCTGCTCGATGGCCTAAGGTTTGCGCGCGCTCTGGAGAAGGCGTTGAGAGAGCAATGGCGACGGTGGTGCCGACAGGCGCCGGGGATTTGCGTGGACGATGCCATGGCCGGCCGGTAAAAGCAGGGCCGTTGCGCCGATATTTCGCGGCTTGGCCGTTCACCACCGAGAGCAAGACGACGATGGATGCTGATCGCATCAAAGCACTTCAGACGGCTTTCGGGCTTAGCTATCACGTTCCCTATGCGTTGAGCGCGGAGGCGCTCGTCGGGTTGAAGGACAAGGACGTGCTGGAGGTGGGCGGGAGCTTGCCGGCGCGTTTCGTGCTGGAGGAACTGGGCGCCCGGCGCTGGGTATCGATCGAGGAGATGGATTACTGGCGGGAGTCCACAGCGACCGGACACCAGCAAGGCACGCCACCCGGCATGGCGCCGACCGCCCCAGTGGCCGAGGTCAAGACCATCGATTCCCTCGGCCCCCATGCTGTGCTGCATGGCCGCATCGAGAATCTGCCGTCCAGTTTGCATGGCCAGTTCGACGTGATCTTCTCCATCGCGGCCTTCGAGCATATCGACCGCATGCCTCGGGCGCTGGAGACCATGTTTCAGGCTCTACGACCAGGCGGCGCGGTCTTCACCATGTATTCGCCGGTTTGGTCGGCCCATGACGGCCACCATCTGCCGAAGATCGCCGACAGCCGCGGCAACCTGTTCGACTTCAGCAACTCGCCGATCCCGCGCTGGGGCCATCTGACCATGCGACCGCCGGAGTTGTTCCGCTATCTTCTCGACCACACCGATGCGGTGGCGGCCGGCGAAATCGTATATTACGTCTACCATTCACCTCATATCAACCGGCTGTTCACCGAAGATTATATTGCGTTCTTCCAGCAAAGCTCATTTTCCATGGAGAAATTACAACTCACCTTTCCCTTCCAGGGGCCGGAAAAGCTTATCCAGAATGCTCAAAACACATTGGAGCGCCTGCATCCCGGTCGGAGACACTTCATGAATAATGGGATTCTTGCTGTTTTGAGGAAATGTATTTGAGTTCAAACTGGATAGTTGTTTTGCAGCAGCGTCCAAGAATCAAAATTTCTTGAGAACCATTCTGAAAGAGGCACGGATTGCTTCTGCGTTATGCGCCCGTAACGTTATCAAAAACCATGAGGAAGCCCGATGTCGGAACCAAGCCTGATCGAGCAGTTGGCTAATATCGGTATTGTCGTTCGCGGTCTGCATTTTGGTGATCGGCTTGTTTTTGAACGGCCTGCTCAGTCATTTGGGTTTTTATCGGGCAATAACTGTATCGGGGCTTTTTCTATAGTCAATGATCGCTGCATATTGAACACGGTTGAGATTGGGAGGTACTGCAATCTGGCGATGAATTGCGTCCTTGGCATTGCCGACCATCCTGTGGATTGGTTTAGTTCACATGGATTTGTCTATGGAGGACATGATTTTAGGCCGTTCCTGCGATATCCAGAGTGGACAAGTCTGGTCAGCGATGTTCGTGTTTTTCATGGCCGTGAGGAAGGGCACGGCGCAGGGCCGGTGCGTCTGGGCAACGATGTGTGGCTTGGGCAGAACGTAATCGTGCGGGCCGGTGTCACAATCGGCGACGGCGCTATCATCGGAGCCGGGTCAGTAGTGACGAAGGACGTTGCCCCTTATATGGTAATGGGCGGCGTGCCAGCCCGCCCGATTCGGCAGCGGTTTGCCACAGCGATTGTCGAGCGCTTCATGGCGTTGCGCTGGTGGACGCTGGACCTGTCTGCTCTTCGGAACCAGGTGGATTACGCCAATGTTCCGGCAGTGCTTGACCGGCTTGAAGCAATGGTCGCCGACGGGACGGTGCAGCCTCTACGACCGAAAACCTATTCCCTGGATCAGACCCCCGACGGACGGTATAAGCTTTCCACGCTTGCCGGCTGAACGGCTTTTCGCCGTCCTGCGCGTTCACAACGGACATGCCACCCATGAGCCCACGCATCGTCGCTACGATCGAAGCCAGGATGACGTCGACCCGGCTGCCCGGGAAAGTACTCCGTCCGGCCGTCGGCAAACCCTATCTAGAGCTGATGGTCGAACGGCTGAAGCGGGTTCCCTCGCTGGACGGGATCGTCATTGCGACGACGACAAACGCCACCGACGATCCGGTCGTAGAACTCGCTGAGCGGTTGGGAGTGGGCTGGTACCGGGGCAGTGAGGAGGATGTGCTAACCCGTGTTCTGGAGGCGGCGAAAGCCCACGCTGTCGACGTGATTGTAGAGACTACGGGCGATTGCCCGGTGATCGATCCGGATATCGTGGAACAGTGCATCGCCAGCTACCGCGCAGGCGGGGCCGACTACGTTTCCAACTTCCTGGTCCGGGACTATCCTATCGGTATGGAGACCCAGGTCTTCGCCACCGACGTCCTCGCCGACGTGGCGCGTCGTACCGATGATCCCAGCGACCATGAGCATGTCAGCTTGTTCATCTATCGCCATCCGGAACTGTACCGGCTGCGCGATGTCGTGGCACCGCCCGAGCTGACCGATCCGGATCTGCGGCTCACGCTCGATACCCCGGAGGACGACCGGCTCCTCTCCCTTTTGTTCGAGCGGCTTTACCCGCGCCATCCGGCTTTTACCCTGGCCGACATCCTGGGCCTGATCCGTGACGAGCCGGCCTTGCGCGCCATCAATGGCCATGTCCAGCGCAAGCCTTTGTAAGCCCGTCTCCACCGTTCCGCTGTCGGTCCTGATCATCGGGTGCGGTGCAATCGCCGGGGGATACGATTCCGATCGTCCGGTGGATGAGGCAAACGACGGCCTGATCTTGAGCCATGCCAAGGCGTACCTTCACCATGGCGGTTTCCGGTTGGCCGGCTGTGTCGAGCCGGATCCAGTGCGGCGGGCAACTTTCATGGAACGCTGGGGAGTCGCGGAAGGCTTCGCCGATCTCGACGCGTGCCAGGACCGCTCCTTTGATGTTGCCAGCGTCTGCGTTCCAACCAACGCCCATGCGGCGGTCCTGACCGCCTTGCTGACAATGCCGGTTCGCGCGGTGTTCTGCGAAAAGCCTCTGACCGCCGACTTGGACAGCGGACGCCGTCTTGCCGCTGCCTACGCCGCTGCCGGCCGGCCGCTGATGGTCAATCACCCGCGTCGCTGGGACCCGGAAATGGCCGTTCTGCGGCAGGAAATCGCAGATGGTGCATGGGGCACTCTGCAGGCAGCAACGGCCTTCTACGGGAAGGGCATCCTGAATAACGGGAGCCATATCATCGACCTCCTCCAGTTCCTGTTGGGGTCGCTGACGCCGCGCGCGGCATCCCGTCCGATCATCGACCGGGATACCGCCGATCCCACCCTGGACGGCCTCTTGGAAAACGCTGACGGCGCTCCGGTGCGGCTGGTCGGCACGGATTGTCGAAAATACAGCTTGCTGGAGTTGGATCTGGTTTTCGAGAAAGGCCGCGTCCAAATCGAGGATGGCGGGTTCCGAGTGCGCCGCCGCCGCGTCCGCTCCGATCCCCGCTTCGCCGGCTACCGCACGCTGGACGACGGTGAGATCCGGCACACCGGCTATGGGCACGCTTTGGCCCATGCCATTGCTGGAGTGGAGAGCGTCCTGCGCGAAGGCGCGCCTCAGCTCAGCACTGCGGATACTGCGCTGTCGGCTCAAGAGACTGCAACCGAACTGATCCGCCTGTCCTGTTTAGCCCCCAAGATCGAGATCGAACCGTGAGCACTCTCGCATTGCTGGGCGGCACGCCCGTTCGCACCCACCCCTTTCCCGCTTATCGCGTGATAGGCGCCTCCGAGATCGAAGCCGTGACCAAGGTGTTGGAAAGCGGCATCCTGTCCCGTTTCCTGGGTACCTGGCACGAGGATTTCTTTGGCGGTCCTCAGGTGCAGGCCTTTGAATCCGAATGGGCGGCCTGTTTCCAGGCCCACCATGCGGTCACGGTGAACTCCAATACGAGCGGTCTCTATTGCGCGATCGGTGCGGCTGGCGTCGGCCCAGGGGACGAGGTCATTGTTTCGCCCTACACCATGTCGGCCTCCGCCATCGCGCCGGTGGTGTTCAACGCCGTTCCCGTGTTCGCCGACATCGATCCGGTCGGCTATGGACTAGACATTGCGAGCATCCGCGCTCGGATCACCCCGCGGACCAAGGCGATCCTGGCCGTTCACATCTTCGGGCAGGCCGCCGACATGGACCCGATTATGGAACTCGCGGCCGAGCATGGATTGACCGTAATCGAGGATTGCGCCCAAGCTCCCTTCGCCACCTACAAGGGGCGGCCGGTGGGCACCATCGGGCATATGGGTGTGTTTAGCCTTAACTACCACAAGCACATCCATACCGGCGAAGGTGGAGTGGTTGTGACCAACGATGAGCGCTTCGCCGAACGGGTGCAGCTTATCCGCAACCATGCGGAAGCGGTGGTCGAGCGCAAAGGCGTTCAAGACATCGTGAACATGATCGGCTTCAATTTTCGCCTGGGCGAGATGGAGGCTGCCATCGGCCGCCATCAACTTGCCAAAGGGCCAGAGCTGATTGCGGCGCGGCAGGCCAACGTCCAGGCGCTTGAAGCCCAGCTCGCCGGGGTGCCAGGGCTTTCCATGCCGACGGTGCTACCCGGCAACACGCACGTGTACTACCTGCACACTCTCCGCTACGACGCCGCCGCCACCGGCGTGTCCCGCGCGACTTTCGTGAAGGCATTGAAGGCGGAACTTCCCCACTCCGAACTGCGGGACGCTGAGGGCCCGTTGATCGGCGAAGGCTATGTCCGACCGCTCTACCTGCAACCGATCTATCAGCGCAAGATCGCCTATGGCACACGCGGCTGTCCCTTCACCTGCGGCCATCACGGCGGCACCGTCGACTACAGTCCCGGCATTTGCCCCAACGCCGAGGAAGCACACGCCACCGTCATCACCCACGAACTGATGCGGCCGCCGATGACCGCCGAGGACATCGCCGACGTGGCCCGTGCGTTCCACAAGGTGGCCGAGAACCTAGAAGCACTGCGCGACCTGGACGCCAAGGCTTCGGCGTGATGACGGCAGACCCACCGGCTCGCCTGCTGTTCGCGGCGCACGACGCCGCGGAGGCCCGCGTCCTTGATCCTGCGGTCCGGCGTGCTCGTGAGCGGGGGTATGAGGTTACCCTGTGTGCGGGGGGGCCTTCAGCGCAGTGGTGGTGCGCCGCTGGTGCCGCGGTGGAGATCATCGACGCTGACGACGGCGGTGGGGTGGAGGCCTGGATTGCCCGGCTCCGGCACTTGGCGCCGGACTTGGTCGTCACCGGCACGAGCTATCACGCGGATTTCAGCCGCTGCCTGTGGCTGGCGGCTCGGACCGTGGCGGTCCGGACCGTGGCGGTCCTAGACGCCTGGATCAACCTGGGGGAACGCTGGCGCTTCGCCGATGGCCGGACCAGTCAGCCGGACGCGCTGTGCGTGATCGACGAGACCATCCGCCAAGAGGCTCGGGAGGTCCACGGCTTCTCCGGAACCGTTCATGTGGTAGGCCAGCCGCATCTGGAGGCCGTCGTCGCTCGGGTGGCGGTACGCCGGGCTGGCCGGACGCCGTCCTCGAGACCTCTGCTGATTTTCTTTTCCGAACCCACCGCCGAATTCCACACCGGTCCCGAATATCCTGGTTACGACCAGTTCACCAGCCTTGATGCTTTTTTCGCGGCCCTCCCGCCGGGCGTCGGGATGGAACTGCTCGTGCGGCCGCATCCCAAGGAAGGGCCGGAAGTGACGGAGCGCTACCGCAAGCGCCTCGGCGCGTGGATCGAGGGACGCCTGACCAACGAGGATCCGGAAGCCCTACTAGCGATGGCCGACGGGGTGATCGGCATGACCACGATGGTGTTGATCGAAGCCGCGCTTTTGGGGATTCCGGCCCTATCCCTTCAACTTGACCGAACCCGCATCGTCAATCCGGCGGTAGACCGGCTTCCCGGGATAGCCACCGTGACGGAAGCCACCCGGTTGCCGGAATGCTTGAGAAGCTTTTTGGCACGCGTGACCTCATCCGCTCCGGCAGGGGAGCCGATCCCGGCCGGTGGGCTTGCTATGCCGGGGAACGCAGGCGACCGGCTGATGCGGGCCCTTAAGGAGGAGATGGCCGGAGTCTCAAGGGGACCCCAGTGTCGTCCTGTCATGCTTGTTGCGCCTCCGGGTGCATGCTAATACTCGGCGTCTTTTGGCGCAGCGGCGACCGTCTTCCGTAAAGCTTGGATTTCAAATGGTTTCCACAGCCATGCGCACTGTTCTTGACGGCCAACACAATGCATTCGGCGCAGAATCGCTCGTCAGCCATGCAAGCTTTCGAACGGCACGGGAAATGTCGGTTCCTGGCGCGGAGGCCATGTGATGGGGCGCGAGCGCCCCGTCGCCGTACTCGGGCTCGGCTCGATCGGACTTCGCCATGCCCGCAACCTGCTCGGCCTGGGACAATCGGTGGTTGGGTTCGACCCTGATCCGGAGAGGCGTGGCGCTCTGCAGGCGCTGGGTGGGCGCGCGATGGATGATCGCACGGCCGTGCTGGACGAGGCGCGGGCCGTCGTTGTCGCCAGCCCAAACGCGTTTCACTTGGCTGACCTTGCCGATGCGGTGGCGCGACGGCTGCCGGTGCTGGTCGAAAAGCCCCTAGCGCACAATGCGGACGCCTGCGCGCGGCTTCTGAAGGACGCTGATGCCCAAGGGGTCATCGTCGCCGCCGCCCTGAATCTTCGTTTCCATCCCGCGGTTCGCGCCGCACGGGCTTGCCTTTTGGAAGGAAAGCTCGGCCACCCGCTATGGGCGCGACTGATCTGCGCCTCCTATCTTCCGGCTTGGCGACCGCACCAGGACTATCGTGCAGGCTACACTGCGGCGGCCGAAACTGGCGGGGTGCTGTTCGACATCATCCACGAGTTTGATTTGGCAATCCATCTTCTGGGTCCGGGGCGCACCCTTGCCGCTGCGGCGCGACGGTCGGGTTTGCTCGAAATCGCTTCGGAAGACTGCGCTGACGTCATTCTGGCGCACGACAGCGGTGTCCGCTCGGCGCTGCATCTCGATTACGTGACGCGCCCCCGCCGCCGCGTCACCGAGATTGCCGGGACGGAAGGCCTGCTGGAAATCAATCTGAACACCCGCCAGTTCCGCCGGTGGAACATTGCCGGCGATTTGGTGGACGACATTGGTTTTCCCGGCATCCCGGATGAAGACTACATCTCCGAGATGACGGAATTCCTGGACTGCGTCGCAGGCAGAGCATATCCGACCTGCGAAGGCCTTGAAGCCCTGATGGTCCTGAAACAAGTGATCGCCGCCCGTGCCCTGGCCGCGTTACCCAGCACCTCCCCGCCCCCCTCACCTGAGATCTAAACTCGCTGGATCGGCAACCCGATGAAAACTGTCGCCATCATTCAGGCCCGAGTCGGTTCTACGCGCCTGCCCAACAAGATTTTTGCCGACCTTGCCGGCCTTCCGGCGCTCGGCTGGGTGGTCCGGGCCGCCGCCGCGATCCCCGGAGTGGACACTGTCGCAGTTGCCACATCGACGGCTCCCGGCGATGACGCCGTGGCTGAATGGTGCGCGTCCCAAGGGGTTTCCTGCCATCGCGGCCCCGAACAGGATGTTCTGGCTCGCTATGCCTTGGCGATCGAGGCGGAGAGGGCCGATGTGGTCTTGCGCCTGACTGGCGATTGCCCCTTCCTCGATCCGGTGGTTTGCGGTCAGGTCTTGGCCCTGCTGACGCGAACCGGGGCGGACTACGCCACCAACCAGGATCCGGCGAGCTGGCCCGACGGGCTGGATTGTGAGGTCGCGACTGCCGCCGCTCTGCTAACGGCCTCCCACGAAGCCGTTCGCCCGTCGGAGCGTGAACACGTCACGCCGTTCCTGCGCAACAACCGCCACCGGTTCCGGGTTCGCAACTTGACCTGCCCGCTGCCTGGCCTAACCGGCCATCGCTGGACACTCGACGACGCGCGTGACTTGGCCTTCCTGCGCGCGGTCGCTGAACGGCTGCCAGCCGGGCGGCCACCGTCGCATCTGGACGTTCTCGCGGTCCTGGACCGGGAGCCGGAACTGGCACAGATTAATGCCGGCACTCAACGCGACGAGGGATTTGCGAAATCCTTGGCGGACGAGATCGCCGCGGGCGTCTCTCCGGTCCGCTCCAACGGCTATGTCGCGTCCCAGACGCTGGTTGTGCGGGCCGAGCGGACCATTCCGCTAGCCTCTCAAACTTTCAGCAAAAGCCGGATCCAGTATCCGGAGGGAGCGTCGCCCCTCTTCCTCACCCATGGCCAAGGCGGCCGCGTCTGGGACGTGGATGGCAACGAGTACGTTGATCTGGTGTGCGGGTTGCTGCCGGTGGTGCTTGGCTACCGCGATGCCGATGTCGACCGGGCAATCCGCGAACAACTGGACGACGGCATCAGCTTCAGCCTCGCCACTACGCTCGAGGCTGAACTCGCCGAACGGCTGGTCGACGTCATTCCCTGTGCCGAAATGGTTCGTTTCGGCAAGAACGGCACCGATGCGACCTCGGCCGCGGTGCGGCTGTCCCGTGCCTTTACTGGGCGGGATCGCATCCTGGTGTGTGGCTATCACGGCTGGCAGGATTGGTACATCGGAACGACGGTCCGCCACAAAGGTGTGCCGAAAGCCGTGCGTGAGCTGTCGTCGGCCGTTCCGTACAATGACCTCGACGCCGTGCGGCGGGCCTTCCAGGAGCATCCGGGTGAAATCGCCGCGCTGGTCTTGGAGCCGATGAACGCAGTCGAGCCGTTTCCAGGCTACCTCGCCGAACTGAAGGCCCTGGTGAACGCTAACGGGGCACTGCTGGTATTCGACGAGGTTATCACCGGTTTCCGTTATCATCTCGGTGGAGCGCAGGCGCTTTTCGGCGTGACGCCAGACGTTGCTAGCTTCGGCAAGGCCTTGGGCAACGGTATGCCCATTTCCGCTGTAGTCGGCCGTGCCGACGTAATGCGGGAAATGGAGGAGGTGTTCTTCTCCGGGACCTTCGGTGGCGAAACGCTGTCGCTCGCCGCTGGCATTGCCGTGGTCGATAAGATGCGCCGAGAACCGGTGATCGACACTCTGTGGCGCACTGGGGCGGCCCTGGCGGACGGTGTGCGCGAGCGCATCAAGGCCCGAGCGCTCGATGGCGTCTTCAGCTTGGTCGGGAAGGCGCCCTGGATGATCCTGGCGGTTCAGGACCAGCCGACGGCGCGCAAGGAGGCGATCAAGACACTGCTGGTGACCGAACTCCTGGCCCATGGGGTCTTGCTCCTCGGCAGCCACAACGTCTGCTATGCCCACGATGCGGTGGACACTGCCCGGGTCTTCGCTGCTTACGACGCGGCGCTCGACCGAGTGGCTGAGGAGTTGGAGACCTGTGCTTTGGAGGAGCGGCTTGGCCGACCCGCCATTGAGTCGGTGTTCCGGGTCCGCTAAGACGCAACATGTCGGAGAATGCTGGAACGAGCATGAGCGCCCGCCGAATTCTTATCCATTGTCCAGAGGCGCTGCTTACGCCGCACATGGCGGCGATGGCCTTCGCCGGCCGAACGCTTGCTAACGCCGGCCACAGTGTGATGCTCAGCCTCTGCGCCGGGGCGGAGGAGCGGTGTGTTATCAAGGACAGCCACGGTGTTCCGGCCGGCCAAGCGCTTCATCCCAAGGCGTGCTTCGATTGCACGACCAATCTGATGAAGGCCGGCCTTGGCTATCGCCTACCAATGGTCGATCTGCGGCTGCACGCGTCCCACTCGATGCGCGAGGAGATCAAACAGCTGGTCGATGCCGTTCCCGAGCAGGAGCTGCGTGACTTCGCTGACGAAGGGGTCCGGTTCGGCTATCACTGCTATCAGGATCTCATTCTGCTGAAGAAGCTGATGTGGGATGAGCCGCTGGATGCGGATGGCGCCGGGATCCTGCGGGAGCAGATCCGCACCGCCATGCTGCTTTACCGCTTAATGAAGGATCTGTTGCGCACCCATAGGGTCACCGACCTTCTGGTGTTCGAGCAGTACAGCCAGAATACTACGGTCGTCGAGGCGGCGAAGGCGCTCGGGCTGTCTTGGCGGATCCTGACTCAAAGCTCGCACCTCAATCTCGACCGCCGACGGATCGAAGTGCGCCGCAACTCCGCTAGCCGGGAATTCTACGGGGTGATTGACGCTTGGCCTCAGTGGAGAGACCGACCGCTCAGTGCGCAGGAGATCGAAGGAATTGGCGACGACATCCTGTACCGAATGCGGGGAATAGGCTCTCATGTGTATTCCCCCGGCAAGTCCGATGCCGGGAACATCCGGCAAATCCTGGGGCTTGCGCCTGATCGCAAGCTGATCGTGGCCTACACAAGCTCGTTCGATGAGATCCTGTCGCAAAAATCCTTGGACATTGCGTTCGGGAACCCAGCACGCCCGTCTGTGCAGCGCCCGTTCGAAACCCAGCATGACTGGCTGCGGGCCCTGGTCGATTGGGTGGCCGGTCAGGACGACCTCCAACTGGTGATCCGGATCCATCCGCGCGAAGACAAGAACAAGCGCGATGGCGTGACCTCCACCAATTACCACCGTCTTAAAGCGCAGTTGGCGCAGACTCCTGCCAATGTCACCGTGGTGTGGCCAGCCGATCCGGTCTCCAGTTATGACCTCGCCGAAGCGGCGGACCAAGTGCAGACCAGCTGGAGCACGCTGGGATTGGAATGCGCGCGTATGGGTATTCCAACCCTTGCCTCCGAAACCGACAATATGACTTACCCGGTTGGCGACTTCATTGGGTCCGGTGACACGGTCGAGGCCTTTTTCCAGTCGGTGCGCGCCGCGCTTGACCGTCCGCCTTCCTTCGAAGCGGTCGTCCGGGCATTCCGTTTCTACGCTCTATCACGCTTCCGGACCTCTTTCGACTTCAGCGAAGTCGTGCCGGGGTCGGACTTTATGGGCTTCTATCCCTTCAAGCCGGCACAGGCCGGGCCGGAGCTGGTCGAGGCGGTGCTGCAGGACACCACATGCATCGCGGTGAACGACCGGCTTTACGTCGCCCGGAACACCGAGCCGGTCGCCAAAGCGCAGGCCATGGAGGCGGCGGGAATCCGGCGGCAGCTTGCGCGGCTGCTCCGATACCTCATGACGGGCGAGGACTGCGGGCGGGAAGTCAGGCCGCTTCGCCTGCGGGCCGTCTCATCCGCCGTTTCGCCTGAGGCTTTGGAGTCGGAGGGCTGGAATGCCGCCACCGACCGGAGCATGGAGACCTTTCTGCATGCCGGCGCGCTTTGCGCGTGGGCCGGCCCCGATCCCGACGGCAAGGCGTTCCTGCGCCTGCGTCATTCACCTCTGGCCGCCCGGCTGACGACACTTCTGGTCGGTTCGGGAGATCGGCTGTGATCCTCCGGGCGCCGCTCGTCTCACCCCGCCTCGTCCTTCGTGCACTGACGGACAATGACGTTGGGCCGGCTTATTTGGGGTGGCTGACGGATCCCGACGTAGTCCGGCATCTGGAGGTCCGCTTTTCCGACTGCAGCGGGGAGGCCGTCCGCCGCTTCATCGCGTCAACCAACGCCTCGAACGATTCGCTGCTGTGCGGTATCACCTTGCGTAACGACGGCAAACACATCGGCAACATCAAACTCGGTCCGGTCAATCCGTGGCACCGGCGGGCCGAGTTGGGCCTTGTGATCGGTGACCGGACAGAATGGGGAAAGGGCTACGCCACGGAGGCGATCGCTCTTATAACCGAGCATGCTTTTACTGTTCTGGGCCTGGAGAAGGTGACCGCCGGCTGCTACAGCGGAAACGAAGGTTCCCGTCGCGCCTTCGTGACGGCTGGCTATTCCGAGGTTGGGCGCATCCCCCGCCATTGGCTGTGCGACGGGCAGTGGCAGGACAACGTGATCCTGCAAAAGCTGTTGCCCGCTGCAGTTCCGTGAAGCGCTATTGCTAAGGGGCGGACGCCAAGATATCGCACCGCTCGGCGGACGCGCTGCGGATGCCGCTGCTTAATGAAACATTTCAACTGCCGATCCCCGGAGGGCACGCAGGAATCCTTGCCAAGCCTCTTTTGCTGCGATTATTAGCCTTGCATCGCAGCCCTCCGTAGCTAGAGCCCTTTCAGGGGTTACCGATTCAGGAGGAATTTACGGCGGCTGGGCTGCGTGATTCACCGTCCTCGACGGATGGAGGAGCTGCATGGCCCGAGCCTACAGCGTAAGCATCCGCTGAGTGCCGCGGTCAGGCAGCTTTCGTCTGCTCGCGGATTGCCTTCCATTCCCAGGGCAGGAGTTCGCGCAGGCGGGTCTGGGGGATGTCGTTGATGCGCGCCAGAACGTCGGCGAGCCACGCCTGGGGATCGACATCGTTCAGCTTGGCCGTGGTGATCAGGCCATAGAGAACCGCTGCCCTCTGGCCGCCGCGATCGGAACCGCAGAACAGCCAAGCCTTCCGGCCCAAAGCGATCCCGCGCAGGCCACGCTCGGCGGCGTTGTTCGTGAG
>NZ_JAGINQ010000043.1 GCF_017876165.1 Azospirillum soli | reverse complement strand
AGGCACCCCCAACCCGGCTCAAATCCGACGGCGCCCATCACCGGCCAGCCCCCTGAGCAATTACGATTTTCAAAGGCTAAGCTCATCAAGAGCTCGGTTCACCTCGTTGAACTCCGAAACCGGCTTTGCAGCTTCTCTCTTTGCAGACATTGTTAAAACGTCCACAGCTTCTCTATGTTTGTTCATCAACTCCGATTTGAATTCATCAAACAAGACTCGGACTTGATGTTTGCAGAGATCGGGGCTGAGCACCATCTGTTGAAAGAGCGCCAGAAGAAGCGCTTTTGCCCTTTGATAGTTCTCCTGGTCACCGATCATGGCCGCTTCAAGGGCTTGATCTCGTAGTCTATAAAAAGGCAAGGAACTAACGTCATTGCGGGATTCTCTCCCAGAGACGCTGTAGAGCACGTAATCAGAGCTCGTGAACTTCTCGAAGACTCCATCTTCGGATTGCAGGTGCAGCCTTCCATCAACCACGCGCAATTTTGATACGTCCGACCCTGCAGAATTGATCAAAGAATAATAGTTTGCGACAAAGCCGCGAACACTCGATGTATCGATTTCGAACCTGTGACCAACGATCGGAGTTGTATCTCCAAGGTCCAAAATGGACTCGAGGCCATCGACAACGATGTTGCCCAGCTTCGACGCCATCTCGACACTGGCGCCAACCGCTAAAAGTCCCGAAACCTGCTCCATGAATTTCAAAAGATTCCGAGCATAATCATTCCGTTTAACCTTGTACAGAATAATGCTCACAGAAATGCGTCCACCACGAAACGGATGGGGGCCTGTAATGTGTGTATCGTGCAGTACTGCACCGTGGGGCACCATATCCCTAGGCTGACCGAACAACTGCGTTCCAACAACAGCTGGCACGGCAATCATTTTATCGTTGTATAGGAAGTTGATTAGCACAACGACCATCGGATCGTAAGTCGCCCACCACTCACGGCCGGACGCTAGAAAAATTTCATCAATCTTAAATTGAAAATAGTCGTGGTTCTGGCGTATTTCATATCCGGCTGATGTTACAGGCTCACATTGCTTAGGAGGAATGACCAAGGTTTCTGGCACGGGCATTTTGCCAGCGCCTATGGTATCAAATAGCGTTTTGATGCGATCGGCAAGAGTCGGCATTATTGTCTCCCTTGGCGTTTATATGACAAACACGGATCCGTCGGATCATCACCCACCCAAATCGCCCTTTCTAGCTTTGAAAATGTCGGGTCGCCAGCGATACGGGCGATCTCACAGGACTCATGGAAAATATCCTCATAAACTCCACTGCCTAAAATGCTATTCACCTCAACTTCGCGATCCTTAGACAAGTTCCATACTCTGTAATGCGATTCGGACGCCCAACCCCGATCTATTAGAACGATGTATTTTCCATCATCACTGTAGGAAATTTTTGTTCCTCCTTCTAATCCACTTAGAAGTTCTCGAGTGTAGACAATGCGTTCATCTTCGACACTAATGTGAACAACGCGACTCGGGCTAAGCCAAGCAAAATTCCATGCCTTAGCTCGGTCGCTCAATTTGACCGCGGCTCCGACCAGGCTTGTGGAGAAGCCTCGAGGTCGCCAAAATTCCTGCAAGTTCTCAGGCAACTCGATGTTCGAAGCTGGTGAAATCACCCCGCCCTCGTAGCGCAACATGTCAAGCATTCCTCTTTCACGGCGCACCAGTATCCCACGGCCATCCTCTGCAATAGCAAGGAGCCGTGGAGGGTCGATTTCTGTAGCTCCATCCCTCCTAGGACCATCCGAGTCGAAAACCAGTGGACCATCCAGTCTTCCAGATTGGAGATCAATAATCTCCAGCTGACGCTGCGCCGCGCTCCCTCTGCTCGATCGCGCAATAACAGCAGCTAAATCTGAGCGCGCCGCAAGTGCAGGCCACGACGATCCAGCTGTTATCGGAATGATTATGGGTCTAATGATTCCCGCCGGTTTGATGGAACCATCGGATGCGAGCTGGGGGCGAACAACGTAAATTCGATATTCATCGTCGGCCCCATTGCTACGGAGCCAATAAGAGACTCTGATGCCGCCAGCCGCGATCTCAATAAACGGTCTGGACTGTTCGTTTTCCCAACTGGGTATAATTTGGTCAAGCAAGACGGAACTGTATTGCCCTTCGCTCCAGAATGCGAAGCGCCCATTTGCGACAGCGACCGGTTTATCGAACCCATTGACAAAACCGACTGCCGGCGAATGCCAACGAATGCTTGTGGAGAGCATATCGCTTGGAAGCTGTCCCACAATTACGCTGTCGCGTTCCCCCATTACTTGAACCTTCATTGTGCCATTTTTATCAAGAAAAGCCAGGCGGCGACCATCCTTGCTCAGGCCGATCGCTTCGAATGTACCGCCAGACACTGGCGAATTCAGCAGAATAGACCTAAGTCTTTCCGTCGTCTGCCCAGACGACACTAGCATTTTCCAAACCCCATCCGCTCTCGACAGTGAGGTGAGCAACAACAGTATTCGACGCCGAAAGTCTGGGGTCTGGTCAGCTTGGGAAATGCTGACCGCCCTTCTCACAAATTCGTTCCTTTTTGCTGTCGCTTGCCAAAAAACGGTCAATAGCAAGAGCGCCAGGACTGCTCCGACCCATACTGTTGTCCACTTTAAAGCTTCAAATTGCCTTTTTGCACGCTCCATCTCCTCACTGTTTCGGCGCTCAACCCTTTTCAGCTCTTCCGCTGATTTCTCTTCAATCTTTTTGCGCTCAATCGCGGCTTGCTCTTCCAGGAGAGTGCGTTCGCGCTCGACTTTCGCCTCAGCTTCACTCCAATGGTAAAGCGCTATTGCAATTGCGTCGTGGCCGAGGCTGTAATCACGTCGCGTTTCAATGCACGAGCGATGATCGCCGTCCTGCTCATTGCCTTCATCAAAAGTGACAATCTGCCTAAGCAGCCGCCACTGATCATCAGACAAGGCTTCGAGAACTTTCTGATGGTCACCTGTAATTCCCTCGTGTTTGCTGATGCTGATAAGCTCTTTCTCATCCTCAATTATGCTCGTGATCGCCCCCCCTTCATGGCGCGCGACGAGCATAGACAGTACGCGCCGCCACTTCGTAATTTGTTGCGAGTCGGCGATGCCGTCTCCCGTATTGGAAAGAACTTCCTTTAGCGCCTCATCAATATAACCATCAAGGCTGCCGCCAACGCCTCCTAGGTTGTGGTATTTGGTAATTGTTATAAGACAATCCCCTCCCTCCAGCCGCGCCCGCTTGTACAAATCTTTGCATACTATTTGCAATACGGGCAGGATGCTTGATTCTCCATAGGTCATCAACAAGTCTTCTGCTATCTTATCGGCCACGCCTGGCGCGTATGAAAATTCATAAATATCTTTCGGGGCGCCGTAAGGCCCAATTCCTTCATCACTGGTCGGCCTTAGTATGACAGATACAATGGATTTTTTATCGTGCAGACCAAGCAGCATGAACTGCTCAAATCCAACACGTGGAGAAGACGTGATGCGAAGAGTTGGATTAACTCTGAATGAGTCACAAAACTGACCATAATATTCCGTTCTGAGTGCCAATACAACCTTCACGTCAAAGTTTCTTAGGCAACACTCCTCCAGGAAATATACGAACGCATTCCTACGATTTTGTGGTTCCGCCAGATTCTGTAGCGTGAATATTTCCTCGCACTGGTCTATCACCAACACCAATGTTTGCGGCAACATTGAGCTCACAGCCGAGATGGCTTCGAGAACGCTATCAGCCAACTCCTTCTTGTTTTGTATGAAGCCAGGCCAGAGCGCATCGGCCATTCTGCGCCTGCAATCATCTCCAACGCTTGCTAATACCGGGTCACCATAGTACGCGCGCCTTAAAGCTTGTTGAAGGCGGGACACAGGATCGTCTGTGCAGCGGACAAAAATCGGATCGATGTGGTTTCCGCTTTCTCGAAGGAAGTAGAACCGAGACGCCTGCCCCTCGAGCTTAGGAACCAATCCGGCACGAAGAAATGAAGATTTTCCCGCCCCAGTTCTTCCATGAAGAAGCAGAAGCCGTGTGCTGTACTCGCCGAGTATCACGGCGCAGTCAGCTACTTCGTCCTCTCTCTCGGTGAATAACGGTGCGTCCATCCCAGTGTAATAGTTCAGGCCCTTGTAAGGTTCTGAAGGCCAAGTAAAAAAGCCTTTTCCGGGCTGTCGGACCTTGAGACCGTAACTCATTGCCTAAGCCTCCAGTCGCGCTTGCTTTGAAGACTCAACGCGATACTTCGCATGCGCAAAGCACGAATATAGAAGAGATTGCGGGAAGAGTTCCGTCTTAAGGCTATCGTATGCCTCTTGAATCGACATGCCTTCCTCACAAACACGTTTCATAAAATTGATTCCGTAGCGGGTTGCAAAAACGTTTGATACCTCAGCTTCGGTGCCGATAAATCCGTAAAACCCAGGAGTCGACGTAATCGGCAAGAAGCTATTATCCATCTTTCCGGCAGCAGTATGGCATCCGTTGAAAAAACAGATGGTCGCTGACCTCTGTCGTTCTCGTTTTCTAAACACCTGCATTAGACCAGCAGCATCTAAGCGGTACCGAGTATCGTGAGGATCGGCATCTTCATCGAGAACGATGCTGGTGCCGTCCGAGTGACCAAATATATAAAGCAGGCTGTTGTTGCTTGATATCTGCCTCCACCTTTGTCTACCAGAGTCCCAATCAGTGACATTGCCGATATCAAGCTCAAGAAGTCGGTCTAGACACTCCTGTTCGTCCGCGGTCAAATGCTTCCTCGCCTGCAGGTAGTGTGTTTTATTCAAAATATAAAGGACTTTAAAACTTGACCGTTCTAATGGCTTGTCGGGCAGAAAATCGGTTTTGTTGAACCTTACAGTTATGCTGAATAGATTTGACCAGAAATCGTTAAAATCATCAATTGTCCCACTTGGAGCGATTTCGTCTCCCTTCCCAATGTCACGGCATATGAAATTCCACGGGATGTGTGCGGTGGCATCAGAGTATACCGTCAGGCGTTGACGTTCTTTTATGTCGGAAACGATCAACTCCGCTTGCGCGGCCGCTTCCTCGCCGGCTCCGACCGAGGTAAAAAGAGCCGTAGACAGCTTTTGACCTGCATCAACTAATCTTTTGAAATATGGCCTGTAATCAGGGCTTGGATGGTGGTCGTAATGATAGGAGAGTTCACAAAGTATTTGTCGAATATTAACGCTTTGTGACTCGACCAGCTCTCTTCCAACCGTGTACGGCGCAAGTGCCCAGTCCTGGCTGCTCCACGCCAGCTTCAACATGTTGGCTTCGTGCCCGGTTATGTTCAGAATAAGGCTCATCGTTTGCCCCGCCTGAGACGGACTTTTGTGTGATTGATCCTGTTTCCCGTTGCGGAACGGCAGCGCCCAATGGGGTTGTGTCTTCTACGGCTCGTCGCCTTTACCGCAATTTCGAGGGATAAGCATGTGCAACCTTTTCTGCTTCTGGTCCTTTGCTGTAGATAGCCCAATGTGAATCTGGTCCGATGTGACGATCAAAGGCCGCCTAGAGCTAATTACACACTTATTGCAGCCCCCTCTCACCTTTTGACCAACGATTTCAGTGCAATTTGTTGCCATAATTCGCAATTTTGGCACCTGATGGCCGGCATGTTTTCTGGAGAAATTGCTTGGAATGAAGTTTCATAATCTAAACCTTCATCCGTGTTTTCAGCATGGAAATTTAGATTGATTCGTTATCTCCAAATTGCGCGTGCAAAATCGCGGAACTATGCTCGTGGTTGTTGTTGCTCAGTCCGCCACGTTTCTGAATAAATTGAGGGTATTTTTCTATGGCGGCTAGCGCGAGGTTAAACCACTTTCTTTTCTTTGCGGAGCCATCCAGCGACGAAGGTGCCGTTGGCTTCTATGGCCCTTTGCAGCGACAAACCGTCACGCAACTTGGCGCACGTTGCGCCGGTCGACGACCATCAGTTCTGGAGGTTCAAATTCGATGGGAAATTTCACCTGCAATTGGTGCTCGACCGCCGTGACCATGTCCGGAACGGGGCCGATGGGAATGCCAGCCGCCTGCAGCGCCGCGTGGGTCTTCGCCCCGATGTTGCCGTCGATGCTTCCGAGGTCGTAACCAAGTCGAATCAAGCCACTTTGCAGGAAAGCCTCGTCCTGGCGGTCGCCGAAGGCGTCGACCCGTATGCCGACGGCCAGGATGGCGCTCACCGCCATGGCCGTGTAGGGCTTCATGTTGCCACCCTGTCCAGCCCGGTAGTAGTCGTAGACAAGGGCGTGGCTGCCGCGGACATCGAAATGCCACGCTTCGTTCGCCTTGCCGAGGGGCTTCGAAATGATCGGGAAAACGCCGAACTCGCTTGCCAAGTCCCAGAAATCGGCAAGCTTGATCTTAAGCGCCGCTAAGTCGAGGTCAAACCCCCGGACGGCCTCGTGCATGCTCCCGCCCGGCGGAGGGCTGAACGCGCTTTTCTTGCCCGTGACGTAATCATTGTGGGATTGCAACTGCATGTCGTAGCTGCGGAACAGGTCGGAGAGGATGAGATCGCCGCCCGCGGCGTGCAATGCGGTGCGGAGAGACAGCAGCGCCCGGCGCGTGTCCGGCGTCGCGATCGCCATCCGGCTTGGCAGCGGCACCGGTAGGCCATTCGTCCTGTAAATTGAGGGCATAACGACGCGAACAAGCGGTGTTCTCATCTTCTATCCTCCCACACCGCACGGCGTCCGATCCGCGTGATTTGGCCGCGTCGAGCGACGCCGTGGATCATGCAACGGTCACGCCATACGCTTCGGTAAAAGCCGCCGCCGCGTACGCGTTGGACGCATAGGCAAAGCCGCCGTCGCCCCATTGGGTGCCCCAACTGTTGCGAACGATGAAGCGCTCCTGATCGTATCCGACAAGGGCAACGGCGTGACCGCCATGGGCGGTCATCGGCTGGTAGGTTTTCAGAACCCCGCCCGTGCTTGTGGCGTCGTCCCAGGTCTGCTCCACGTCCAAGCGCGTTAAAATCGGCCGGTTAACGGCCAGCCAGCGACGCCAAGCGCTGGCTGGCCGGTCGAGGTTGATGCAGTTGCTGATTTTCAGCGTCGACGCGATCGCGTAGAACGTCTTCTCATCGCCGGGGTAAAGCGCGCCGTCGAGATCGGCCTTCAGGCTGGTGCTTTCCGCCTCGATGAAGGTTGTCGGCGCGGTGACAAACTCGTCGAAATCCTTCGCGGCCATCCAGATGAACCGAGGAGAGAGGCGGGCGTCGCGCGCGGCGCGGCCGGCTTTGACGAGGTGCCAGCGGAGCAGGGAGTCGCCCACCGCCCAGCCGACGCTCGATCCGGTCGATCCTTGGTCGCCAACCGTCCACCAAGTCTCGCGCAGATCCTTTGCCGGCGGAATCGCTTGCGCGCGCAGGAGCCCGGCGTCTTCGGCATGCGCGACCTGCCAATCGCGCTCGGTGTCGCGCGACGGGATGCCGTTGAGGATGCGAACCGGCGGCGCCGCCTGTTTCGGAGTTTGCGGCTTGACGCTTTTGCTCTTGGAAGGGCGCTCGATGACGGCGGCTTTGCTCATGGTTCCTCCCCATTCTTCGGCGTGCTGGCCATCCTAGAAGCCCGTTCCGGGGAGCCGTTGAAGGCGCCCTGTTGGTTTGTGCTACGACTTAGAGGGGCTCAGGCCGGCCCTTCAGTGGTTTTGATTGCCAAAGCCGACTCCCGAAAAAAGCTCGTCAGCCCCGCCAAAGGCGCGCGATCAAAGGAGATGGCGCGACGGCGTGAACACGTGCATGCGCGGCGTGCACAATCTTCTCCAACTCGTCGGCGGCTGAGCGGTTAACTTCCAGCTGAAAAAGGATGCATTCTGCCCTGTCGCACAGGAGGGGACTCCAGGCGGCCATGCCGTTGGGGTATTTCTTCAAGGTTGAACAAGTAATCATGAAATATCAATCCCCATGTAGGATGATATCTGTTGGTGGTATGGTGGCGCTTTTACAATACACGCGGCGCTTCTCTGCATACTACCGTATGTATTTATTTTAAGGACAAATGAAGCGGGTTTTGTTGAGCGGATGTTTGTACGGTGAGCGGTCACCAGACGGAACGGGCGATGCCACCTGATCTGCGTTGAAACTCCGGTTGACGAGCTCGCATGCGGTTCCGGACCGATGCCAACCGGCGGCATCGGTCCAGACCTCGAGCACCGGGATTTCCCACGTGGTGACCTGCACCCGGTCGCGCCATTCCTCCGCGGTATCGGTTCGGTAGCGCTTGGGCATCAGGTCGTGCCGAGTGCGGGCGAGCACGGCCACCTCGCTCCACGCCGTCTCCGGAGCCAGCGTGCGCAGGCGGCGGACCTCGGCGAGCGTCGCGCCGAGCTGGTGGGCCGCGTCGTCGACCGCGAGCCGCCGCACGCGGCCCCGCCCCACCGGGTCCAGCGCCGCCCAGCGGCCACCGTCCGGCTGCCCGGCGCGGGCGCCGTCGATGCGGATCGGGTGGTTGGGTTTCATGCGCTCGGCGTTGGCGGCGATCACCGCGCCGGTGGCCGCGATGATGGCGGCCGTGGAGCGGTAGCTCTCCACCAGATAGTAAACCTGCGCGCCATAGTCCTCGCGGAAGCGGCGGATGAAGCCGACGTTGGCGCCGCGGAACCGGTACACGGACTGGTCATTGTCGCCGACAGCCAGCAACGCGATGCGCGCCTCGGGCTCCTTCTCCTGCCGGCCGGCGATGGCCGAAACGAGGTTGTACTGGTCCTCGTCGATACCCTGGTATTCATCGATCAGGATGCCCGGGTTGGAAGAACCGGAACCGGGGCGGTTGGGGCCGTCCCAAGGATCAATCTTGGATTTTCCTTTGACGGGTTTGGCCGTATGCTGCGCGGGCTTGACCGTCCTGCTTCCACCGTGAGTTGCTCCGTGTTCGAGCGTCCGGACCCCGCTCCCCCACCCGACGCCGTCGCCGCCTACGACCACCGGGCCGCCGACCTGGCGGCCCAGTACGAGTCGGTCGCCGCTGAGGACGTGCACGGCCCCGTTCTCGACCTGCTGCCCGCGACTCCCGGGGCCGTTCTCGACGTCGGCGCCGGGTCGGGGCGCGACGCCGCCTGGCTCGCGCGGCTCGGCCATCAGGTCGTCGCCGTCGAGCCCTCGGCCGGCATGCGCGCCGAGGCGCAGCGGCGGCACGCCGACCCGCGCATCCGCTGGGTCGACGACCGGCTGCCCGGGCTGGACCGCGTCCACCGGCTTGGCCTCGCCTTCGACACGATCTTGCTCAGCGCGGTGTGGATGCACGTCGCCCCGCCGGATCGGCGCCGCGCCTTCCGCAAGCTGATCACCCTGCTGCGGCCGGGCGGCCGCTTGCTGCTGACGCTGCGGCACGGCCCCCCCGATCCGGACCGCGCCATGCACCCGGTGACCCGCGCCGAGGTCGAGCGGCTTGCCGCCGAGCACGGCGCCTTGGTTACCCGGGCGGTGCCGCTGCCCGACCGCCTGGGTCGCGCCGCCGTGACCTGGGAAGCGGTCGCCGTCCAGCTCGCCGACGACGGCACCGGCGCGCTGCCGCTGATCCGGCACATCGTGCTCAACGACGCCAAGAGCAGCACCTACAAGCTGGCGCTGCTGCGCTGTGTCGCCCGCGCGGCCGACGCCTGGCCGGGGCTGGCCCAGGCGGACGGCGACGACGGCGTCGTGCTGCCGCTGGGCCTCATCGCCCTGTGCTGGCTGCGCTCGTTCCTGCCGCTGGTCGCGGCGGACCTGCCGCAAACGCCAACCAGCCGGACCGGCGGCGGGCTGGGCTTCGTCAAGGAGGCGTTCCACCGGCTGGCCGGCACCGCGCCGTTCGAGCTCCGCGTCGGCGCCACGTTCCACGGCGACCGGGCGGCGGCGCTGCGCCAGGCGCTGCGCGACGCCGCGGCGACCATCGCGACGATGCCGGCCCGCCACATCACCTACCCGGGCGGCGAGCGCCCGGTCTTCGACGTCGCGGTGCGCCGGATGGCGCGCGGCGACGATGCCCTGGTGGTCGACGCGCCGTTCCTGTGGTCGTTCGGGGATTTCCGCATCCCGACGCATGTGTGGCACGCCCTGACGCGGATGAACGCGTGGATCGAGCCGGCTTTGCTCGCGGAGTGGACCCGTCTCATGCAGCGCTACCTGCACGGCCAGGGGCGGGCGGTGCCGGAAGGGACGATTGCCGCGGCGCTCACTTGGCTCGACCCGGCGCGGGACACCGCCGAGGTCCGCCGCATCACCGCCCAGATGCTGGACGCGGGGGAGCCGATCCACTGCGTGTGGAGCGGGCGCCGGCTCACGCCGCGCGCGCTCGACGTCGACCACGCGCTGCCGTTCGCCGCGTGGCCGTGCGGCGACTTGTGGAACCTGCTGCCGGCGGCGGCGCGGCTGAACCGGCACGAGAAGCGCGACCGCCTGGTGTCGGCCGACCTGCTCGCCCGCTCCCGCGAACGCATCGCCGACTGGTGGGAGCGCGCCTACGTGCGGCGCAGCCCGGTGCTGGCGGCGCGCTTCGACCGTGAGGCCCAGGCCTCGCTGCCCCTCGACGGCGCGCCGCGCGATGGCGTGGACGTGGCCGCCGTGCTGGACGCCCTGGCGGCCAAGCGGCTCGTGCTGCGCGTCACGCAACAGCTGCCCGAATGGCCGGGACCACCCCCCAACGATTGAGGACACCGACACCGCCGAACCGGCCGCTCGTCCAGCCGGTCACCCAGGGCGGCCGGGTCCGCTCCAAGAGCCCCCCGATGATGGCCGTGGTGGCTGAACCACGAGTGACGATGGAGGATGGACATGACGCCGCCGATGCAAGAGACGTTGGACGATGCCGCGCGCGAGGCCGGGCTGGAGCTGCGGTTCCGCGATCACGGTGAGGCCTACGAGCGCGCCAAGGCGGTGGCCGACCACCTTGGGGTCGACGTGCGGACGTACCTTTTGCTGTGCATCAAGGAGGGACACGCCCTCCTGAAACGGCGCGCCGGTCTGGACGAAGCCGCGGTGGACGCGGCGCTCGATGTCCCGGCGATCCTCCGCCGCCCGGCCCCGGCCGACCCGCGGGAGCGCGCCGTGTGGGAGCAGGTGCGGGCCCTGTTTGGGTAGCCGCACGGCCGATGTCGGCACGCCGGCTGACGGACGTCAGCGGAGCCTGAACACGGAATCATCGCGGCCGTACCGCTTTTCCGTGGATCGGTTGAACGATGGCGGTTCCGCGGCGTCGGCATCCCAGAGTGGTCTGGCGCCCGCCCGCGCCGACGCGCTCGCGCGATGTCATGCGACCCGCTGGCGAAGCACCTGCATGGCGTGCCCGAGATCGTCGCGCAGATGCCGGCGGTTCATGTCGGCCAGCAGAGCCTCCACCGCTTCGGCACGGGCCAGCAGCGAACCAGCCGCCTCGGCGCGCAGGCGGGCGTCGCACGCGGCGTTGGTGAGGCGGACGGTGACACGCCGGCTCACGCCCGCACTGTGCAGCACCAGGAAGTCGGCGAGTTCGGCGAGCGCCGGGGGCGGCTCCCGGCGCCCCATCCACGAGCAGAACCGGTGCAACCACCGCACCTGCCGCGTCACCGCGACAAACAGGGCGTCGCTGAACTCCGCCGTGTCCGCCAAGCGTTCCAGCACCGTCATGAGCGCCACGCCCAAGCGCACGAGGGCGTCGGCAAACCCGTCCAGGGTGGCCTCGTCGATGCGCTTGACGAACGGCGTCTGCGGGTCCTCCGTGTCATCGCCCACGGCGTCCAGCAAGCGCATCGCGAAGGTGATCATGCGGTCGACCGAGGCGAGCATCACCACGGTGCGCTGAAGGCCGTTGTCGGTGCCATCGGGCACCACGCCCGCCAAGGTCCGCGCGCCCTGCCGCAAGGCGGTCCGCGACACCAGGCGCGCGTAGAAGGCCACGTCGCGGATCGTCGCCGGCGCGACCCGCAGCGCGGCCAGGGTGGTGGTGATCGCCTCCAGCCGCACAAGCCCGCGGGACAAAACCTCGACGGGAATGGGCCGCTCGTCCGCCGTGCCGCCGCTGAGAAGCGCCGAGGCCAACGACGTGGCCTCCGCCACCGCTGCGGCGCTCACCGCGTCGATGTGCGGTTGGCCGGCCCCCTGCAGGGCGCGCACGCCGGCAACGAGCGCCGCGGCCACCTCGGCCATCGGCGCCGGGCTGTCCGATACCGGCGCGCGCGACGGACCGCCGCTCGGCCACTCGTCCGCCCTCGCCTCCCCGCGCGGGCCGACCACGTCTCCGGCAGGACCGACCGCATCACTCAGGTGAAGGATCAGGTGGTCCCGGACCGCCGGCAGAAGATGATCGAGGAGGACCGGCGCCGCACTGCGAACCGCCCTGTCCCGGAGGCGGTCGGGGGTGTGGCCGGCGACCGGCCCCAGGTCCGTCGCGACCGAATGGCGGACGTGAGGCCGGTAGCGGGCGGCGAGGTCCAGAATGGCCTCGGCGTCGGTGGGGGTGGCCTCCGCGGTCAGGTGGCGCGCCATCGCCATCATCACCCGAACCGCGTCGAGGCGCTTCAGCTCCCGCCCCGAGAGCGGCTTGAATGACCCGTCCTGCGGAAGGGGGGAGTCGCGGTCCGCGGAACCGTCCGAGGGAAACAAGCCGGGCATTCGGACCCTGGTCGTTGTCGGCACTGCACCGCAGACGGTACGCCACGGACCTTGCCAAACCGGTAACAACGCAAAGCCTTTGCGCTCAGGAATATCCGTTGCACGCTGGGGCAAGCGGCTGGCCGGTCCAACCGCCGGACGGCGTGACGGGCGCTCCACAGGAGCGCCCTCGCCCATCGGATCAATGAAGCCGCTGCTGATCGAGTCTTTCCTTGACGTACAGCTTCTCCAGCTTCAGGCGCTTCAGGGCCAAGTCGTCCGGTCTGGCGCGGCCATACTCAGCGCGAAGCTTGGCTTCGAGCTCAGCATGGCGTTGACGAAGGGCGTCGACGGTTTCCGTCTCGATCGTCTCCATGGCAGCACCTTGGCGTGGAAGGACGTGCGGGGCTTGGGAGCAAGCCTTCCCGGACAACAGAACCGGACTGTCGTTGTTGCTCGATCCGCCGCTACCGCTGGCCGAACAGGCGCGAGGGACCGACACGCTTGCCTGCGATTCGGTCGTGCCGGACCTGAGCGGTGCTCCGAAACGGCTTGGGCGGGTCCGACCGGGACGGTCGAACGCGCCGGTATGGGAACGTCGTGTGACTGAACCGCGGTTAACCTTCACACGCGCTGACCATTTTGTGGGCACCGGGACGACGATGCCGCGCTCCGCGGAATCGGGTGAAGCCCTCCACCGGCGCGTTTTCCCCCTCGACGGGAAAGCATGGCCGGATTGCGCGATTTGGAGCAGCAAAAGCCTTTTCACGCAACCCAGCGCCGGACAATGGTGGCCCGGGTCACAGCCACACGAGAGGCATCATGTTCCATCCCTGGCGAGGCGACGAATGGGGGCAAGCGTCCAACGCCCTCGGGGGCCTTCGCCTGCTCGTGGTCGGGGATGGCCCCGGCACCCCGCCGGACCCGAACGAGCGCGCCATCGACGCGATGGGGGCGGCGGTGACGCGCTTCCTGGACGGCGAGCGGTCGCGCTTTCTGGCCAACACCACCCGCATCCTCGCCGGGGTCGCGGGAATCGCCCCGCCGGGTGACGACACACACCGGATGTGGAAGTCCATCGCGTTTCATCAGTACGTGCCCCGCCCGCCCGCGTCGGACCCGAGCGTGCCCATCCCGGATCATGTCTGGACGGCTGCCGCGAGCGCCTTCGCGGCGGTGATCCGCGGCCTGGAGGTGGAGTGCGTTCTCGTGCTCGGCCGGCGCCTGTGGGCCCGGATGCCCGAGGGATCGGCCGAGGCGCTGCCCACGCCCCCACCGCCGGGCATCGCGGTCCGGACCTATCCCCTGGTCACCGACCCCGCCGTCACCAGCCCCTACCAGGCGATCGCGGTGCCGGTCCGCCATCCATCGGCCGTGGGCGGCGCCTGGCGGCAGGACCGGCCGGCGCTGGACTGGCTGGTCGAGGCCGTCCGCAGCGAACGGGCGCGCATCGCGGCGCTGACCGCATGCTGAACGCGATCCTGAGCGGGAAAAAGCGGGGAACCGGGATGGAGGGGCTTCGTCTTGCCGACACGTTCTCCGGCGCCGAAGACACCCTGACCGCCTCGGTCTTCGAGCGGATCGCTTATCTGGCGGACGAGCCGATCGCCGCCATCCTGTGCGCGCCCGACCTCTGGGGCCACTCGGCCGAGGTCCGGATGCCGGTGTTCGAAGCGCTCGATTTCTGGCCCTGGTGGCCGGCCGTCGGCGGCGGGAACCTCGAGCCCGACGTCGTGGTCCAGTTCGACCGTCGGGTGCTCGTGATCGAAGCCAAGCGCTACGACGCGGTGGACATACAGAGCGCCGGACAGCTGGCCAACGAATGGGCGGCGGCCTCGCTCCTGTTCCCCGGGAAGGAGATTTGGCTGCTCGCCGTCGGCGGCCTGCGGGACGGCCGTCCCAGCACCGCGCGCGGGCTGCGCGCCGCCGTCCTGCGGGCCTTGGCGGACCTTCCCGTGCCCACGCCGGCGTCCGACGCGTTCCGGTTCGCCGCGACCTCCTGGCAGGGCCTGTTCGCGACGATGCAGTCGGTCGCCGGCACCTCTGTGTCCGGCCGGCGCATCGTCGCCGACGTGCACGAGGCCCTGGCGCTGCACGGCATGCGCACCGAGCCGCCAACGTGGCTCGCCGACCTCGCCGGACCGGCGTGGGCCGGAATGCGTGGCATCACGACTTCTCCGGCGGTCTTCGCCGCCGCACAAGCGGCGCCGCAACGGCCCGGTGCCGGCACCATCACCACGTCTTCCACCGTCTTCTGGCCACGAGCAGGACGATGACCAACGCTGTTTCCGACGACGCCCTCGCCGCCGCGCTCACCGACGTCCGCCGGGCCTACCGGCTGCTGTGGGGCTTTCACAAGCGGGTGCTCGAGTACAACCGGATCATCCGGACCAGCCTGGGGTTCGAGCACCTCGGCGCCAAGTACCGGTTTGGAAAGCCGGGTCAGAACCCCGAGGCCCGCTACGCCTGGGACCTCTGCCCGGGCGCCCAGTTCGGCCTGGCGTCGATCCGCCGCAGCGACGCTGCGGAGCCGGGGCGGGACGGGACGTCGTTCCCGCGCGCCGGCGACGCCGTGCTCTACGTCCGCGTCAAGGGCGACACCGGACTGGCCGACTTCGCCAGGCCGGGCGTGGAGCCGGACCCGGTCCAGTTCCCTCCGCCGGAGGAGAGCCAAACCCTCATGGAGGTCTATGTGCTCGTCAACCGCGAGGAGCGCAGCGTTCGGCTGGATTGGCTCGACGTGGTTCTGCCGTCGGTGACGCAATGGCCGGCTCCCGGGCAGACCGGGCCGCATCCGGCGCACAAGGGCATCGACATTTACGGCGATGTTTTCGACCTGGCCCGGCTCGGCGGCGAGGACGCGCTCCTGCTCAAGATTGACGCGTTCAAGGCGGCCGCATCGCGGGCGCTCGGCCTCACCTTTGGCACACCGCAGGCCTGACCCGGTCGGACCGCCCTGCGGTCGGGGCTGCCGAGGGCCCGGGGCGCGGTCACACCAACGCGGGCGCGGCGGGATGATGAGCGGGCCGCCATTCCGTTGCGCTGCTCATGCCGCCGTGCTGGCCGGCGTTTCTGGTCGCTGGTCCCGCGTCTACAACGGCTGCGGACGCGGCCGGCGGACGCGGCCGATGGTGGTTCGGAACAGCCCGCGGGCCAGCGTTCCGAGACGAAGCACCGCCCCCAGGGCCATCACCGCGCCGAGCAGGAACGACAGCGCGCCGAGGACGGCCGCGACCAGCGCGCCGAGCATCGCCATCGAGATCTTGGCGGTGCGCGCCACCGTCGTGAGGACCGTCTTTCCGGTGAGCCGCAGGGCGCCGCTCACCGGTTTGCCAAGCAGCGTGGCGGCGCGCTCGGCGTTCTGGAGGTCCGTCACGTCGTCCACATGCCGCAAAACAGCGAGCGTGCGCGAGGGTGCGAGCACCTGGTTGATGGCGCCCACGGACGCGAGCACCGTCTCGACCTCGCGGGTGTCGACGCGCGCGGCGTGGCGGCGGGCGGCGGCCCCCAGCTCGTCCACCCGGTACCAGGGGACGTCGCGCACCGCCTGCCGGAAGGCGGGAAGGTCGACGGCCCGGGCCACGATGCGCCCGAATTCGGCCTGGAACTTGGCGCTCAGCGCGCCTGTCTTGCGCGCCAGCTTGGCGAGCGAGAGGCCCGTTTTCGCGGGCAAAGCGCCACCGGCGGTGACGACGGTCCCGGCGGTCATCGCCACCCCGGCGATGGACAACCCGAGCGTCAACTCGTCCACCGTCTCGCCCTTGACCATGCGCGATGCCTGACCGGCGAGGTCACGGACGTCGCCAACGACCGTGAGGTCGGACACCACCGCGGCGGCCCGGCTGACGGCATCCTCACCCTGGCCGGTCACAAAGCCCATCGCCGCGCGGCGGGTCGTCCGCGCCGCCGCCCGCCACCCGGTGGTTTCCGCGATCCAGCGTGCGCGGAGGGCCGGATCGAGGGGCACGCCGATGAGATCGGCGACGTCGAGCAGCTCCTCCGCCTGTTCGGGGACATCCTGGTCCAGCGCGGCGGCAATGTCCTTCTCCAACCGCTCGCGTGGCGCGGCCTCCCGGATCATCGCGATCAGGTCGGCACGGACAGCGGCGTCGCTGGGCGCCGGCTCCATCACAGCCCGGTACAGGAAGACGCCTGACGCCATTAGAGCAACGAGGAGGCCCACCGCCATCAGCCGGCGCCCGGGACGGGCTTTTGCGTCAATGGCTTGGTGTCGCGCCACCTCATCGGCCGCCATGTCTTACCCTCGGACGCTGACTGTAGGGCCTCCATTCAGTGCAGCAACAATGACGCCGCACAAGCCAAGTTTCCGGGGCACCGGGAGAGCCGAAAGGGGGCGACCGTTCGCACGCTGTGGATGGTCGTACGGATTACGGATGCCGGCGATCCCGCAGGTCGTGCCCCGGACGCCACGCCGCCCCGCGGTGCGGGCGCGGTCCGGCGGGTGATCGCCTGAAGCGCACGCCGTGATGTTCACCGCCGGCATGGCCACGCCTCATCGGTTCAGCGCTGTCCCTGGAGGTTCCGCAGTGGGCGGCCAGATCGGTCCGGTGCCCATGCGGCCGGCCAATGTCCGCCAGGTGGTCGGCGGTGCTCAGCAGACTGTCCGCGCAACCGCCAAGCGGTCCCAACGACGCCGCGATCAGGGTGGCGGCCCGATCCGCCGGCAAGGGGCCCGGCGTCCAGGGGGGGGGATCGGCGACGCCGGTGATCGCCGGCAGGCACCCCGCTCGGTGTCGATGGAGACCCAGCGCGCGGCGTGCGCGCCCGTGGCCACCTCCCGCCCCCGGACGAGCGGCAGCTTCGTGCGCGCCGCCTGCGCCGGAACGCGGCGCCCCCGACAGGCGTCGCGACGGTCCAGGGCCAGCGTGCCCCCGGATGCTCCGGCGAGCCGCGCCCGATCCGCAACCACCGGCAAACACAACGCTGCCATCCCCGCACAAGCGCCACCCGCCGCTCGGCGAACCGTAAGGCTGGGGTCCCGATGAGGGCCCACAACCGAACAGCCCGACGTCGCTGTGTTCGTCCCAAGGCGCGCAAGGTGTCTTCCAACGACCGGACGAAGTCGGCTTCGCTCAGGACCGTAAGGGCCGACCTCGGGCCCGGCGTCCACCGACTCACGGATGAACGCCAGGACCGCGCCGCTGGACAACGTCGCCCGTGTGATCGCGACGCCCATGCCGCGCCACACTCCCGGACGGCTCGGACTGGGAGAGCCCATGCGAAAGGCGCTGAGTTGCGTGCCACGGGCCTTTGCCAGCAACGCTTGCTCTCATTTGTGGTATGACGGCAAAGCAATGCCGCAATTTCGGACATCCACCCGCCATGACCACGACCATTGAGCGCACCAACTTGGTCAGGCTGCTAAACGATCTGAAGCGAGCAATCACAGCGGCGGAGCGAGTTGGGGCTCCAAGCGTTGGGATGAAAATCGAGCAGGCCAAGGACTTGGCCGCTGCGGCGGAAGCAATTTTGACCGCACGGCAAAGCAACGATTGAGTCGGGAGGTCTCCTTCCGGCCGCGGCATCTCCGCTGACAGCCTGCCCGTTGCCACCACCGAGATGATCCGCGGCACACGCGCGGCCATCACCGCTGGCAACGCCTTCACCATCGCCGGGAGAGGCGCACCCGTCACGCCGTTGGCGGACTGGTGGAGGCACATCGTGGACAACGGGCCGGGGATTGTCCACAGCCGGCGCGGGTCAAAGAGCGCCCCCGCCAGCGGTTCCCCACAGCCATGCCCGGCGAACCCGTGCCCATCCTCGGTGGCCGCATCCCTGTCGTCGTTCACGATGAAGACGCGGACGGCGCTCGACCGGTTCCGGCACGCGCCGGTGGCTTCGATGTGCCGCGTCTCGAGACGCGGCACCAACGCCTTGCTGTTCAAGGCCCTCACGTTGAGCGATGGCCCCCAGCACCTCCCACAGGGCCGGCTCCCGGCGCATGCTCATGCAGCGGCCGTTGACCGTTACGGTCTTGCCGACCAGCGCACGAGGAGGCCAGTTCATCACGGCCGCCACACTCATGCAATGCGTGCCTTCAATTGCCTGTTTTGCACGCGCCGCGACGTCAATGGCTCCGTGCCCTCTTGGCGCGGCGCGCGTCTTGTCATCGGAACAAAAAAGGAACACACACCCGCAATGGCCAACCGCGACTTGCCACGCCGTATCAAGGACGCCGCCGTCGCCATGGCCGGGGGGCCGATGAGTGGGCCAAGCTTTTCCCAGACAGGCAACTTCTCTGCCTGGAGATGGCCAATCGTGCCGCGACCGCGCGGCAAGGAAGCGGCGCGCTCGTGTCCTGGGATCAGATGGCACTCACCGTCACCATGGCGCCCTCCCAACATCGCGGGAAACTGACCGCGAAAAAGCGGACGACACGGCGGTGGCGGTGCTCGCCGGCACCGTGGTCGGGCATTTGCGGCGGTGTGGCTACACCCTGCACGCGAGCGTCGACGCCGGGCCGCTGGCGGTTGGCTTCCAACAGCCGCAGAGCGAGGGCGCGTGAGCGGCACCGATTCGGACGCGACCGCCGCCATCAATAAGGGCCCGCGTAACCCGCCGGTGCACCACCTCTGAGGTACGGGTGGACCGCCGATGCGGCCGGGACGACGCTCGTCAACGCCATGCTTGGTTTGCGTCCTGGATGGCGCGCCGGCGGTTGGCACGGTCGTTTAGACACGACACGATCATGAACGCTGAGTGTTGTTCGATTTGCCCCAGCGACACGACTGAAGAGCCCCGGCCCACGGAACCGGGGCTCTTCTGTTTTCAGCCACGGTGCGCCCCGGCAGCAAGAGAACGCCCGCCGTCCAGACGGACGGCGGGCTGAGGTGTGCAAAGATCAGGGAGGCGCACGTCACCGTGTGTGTCACGGAGCGTACACGCCCGCCCGCCATCCACGCAAAAGTGGGATAGGCCTGCCGTGCAACGCATTCTTGGCACTCCCAACGCCAAGAGGACGCCCTGCGGCATTATGGCCTTCGGCACTCGGTGTTCTGGGATTGCCTCGCCAACGCCCATCCCGCATACGGGCCTAGGTCGCAAGCGAGGCACGATGGGATGGCGCCGCCGAACGAGGATTACCGGATTGCTGAGCGGCGCCTGCGGCTCGGGCTCACCCAGACGCAGGTGGGCGCGCTGGTGGGCTGCGGGCAGGCGGGGGTCTCCCGTGCCGAGCGCGGACAGATGAGCCGCAAAACGATCCAGCGCATCCACCAGGCGCTGCGGGCCGCGGAGCAGCAGCGCGAACGTGTTGAGTGGGCGGAGGCCGAGGCGTTTTGGCGGGCGCTGGACGGTGCCCCCCACCGCGATCGGATCATCAGCCGGATTGAGGCGGTGGCGCAGGTCTTGCTCGCCCGCTCGTTGGCTGACGCCGGCTTGGGGCAGCGGCTGCTCGACTGCCTGCCCGCGTCCGTCCGGCACAAAGCGCTGATCAGCGCGGCGGGACCGTCCCGCGGCGTGTCGAGCGGCGATGCTCCGTCCGCCCGGCCACCGGACGCGTAACGTCGCCCGCTCGCAGGCCCACACGGTCGGCCGCGGTGCGCGGTCCACCGGTCCTTTTCATCGGTGCCCATGCGGCCGCGGGCCGGTTCTCCCGGTGGCGGAGTGGGGGCTGGGGCTGCGGCCGGTGGCTGGCGGACAGCGTGAAGGCTGGGCCGGGGCTGGGCCTTGCGGTGCTTGGGTCCGGACACCCGGCCGTGACCGGGCGGGTTTGAAAACGCATCATCGCAGCCAGCGTGTGCGGGAGGCCTGGGGAGCGCGATGGCTTCAACAACCGTGTTCGACATGACGTCGCACGCGCCGCCGGGCCGCGCTCGCCCCGGGGTGCTCCATACTTAACGGTCCTTCAGCCCCAGGGGTCGGACACCGTGTCCGTTGGCTTGGTCGCCACCGTGTCGGGCAGAGTCTTGTCCGTCTCGAGCGTCGCCACGACGGCGTCGAGGACGGCCTTCAGCGCGCGGGCGTTCGCCAGGCCCGCCTTGTCCCGGGTGACGATCAGACTGCCGTAGAGCGACACGCGATCCGTTTGGTTCTCGACCGTCAGCTCATCAATGTGAACGGAGTCCGCTTCGCTGGCGAAGGGCTGAATCGGGGCCGGCATGCGCGCCTCACTCGTGGTCCTGGACGGGAAGTTTAAGGCCGCCGCGGTCGGCCGTCACGGTCACGTCCGCGGCTTCGGCGTGGGCAGAGCCATGGCGGTCGCCTTCACCGCGGCCGGCAGTTCCGGGAAAACAGCGATGCCGGTGAGCTGTTCCAGCTCGGCGATGGACAGCACCTGATGGCGCTTGGTGTCGATGTTCTCGACCACGTAGGCACCGGCCGTCCCCGTTTTCGGATCGTAGATGGCCTTGAAGGCGTGGGTGGGGACAATCACGCGGCCGTTCACCCGCTGGAAGGTCCCGCCGCGTTGGTAGATCGGGCCGGTGACCACATAGACCTCGCCGTGCCGCACGGCGTAGTCGCGCACGCCGCTCTCGATCCACTCCCAAATGATCTGGTTCATCCTCGGGTGCTGGGGGATTATGTTGGCCAGCGAAAAGGATTCGTCCTGCGCCTGCGGGTTCGGCATGTCGCCCGACGGCGCCATGTGCCCGCGGTCGAACCCGGAGCCCTTGTAGTCTTCCAACTCGGCCCGCTCCTCGGCCGGAAGGTTCGGGTCGGGGTGGAAGGTGTTCTTCCGCTTCAGCGCCCGGGCCGCGGTGATGCTTTCGGCGGTCAGGTGCTCGGCCGTCCACAGCGGCGTGCGGCTGACGCCTGAGTGCAGGAGCGCGTAAGCCGCGTAGCAGATCGGCCGCGCCTTGGTGGCCAGGGCCTCGCGCACGAGGTCGGGCGCCTGACCGCCAGCAAAGTGCTGCGGGCATTCGGTGGGCGCGGCTTCGGCCGCTGTGATGGCCGCGGCCAAGGCAAAAGCGCCGAAGGCAACAACGGCGGCTGTGCGTCCGAACATGGGTGTCTCCCCGAGAGAGCGAAAGCGTGGCCGGAGTATGCCGGCACGCGCCGCCCGGTTGCAAACGAAGCGTCAACATTCCCGCGTGAGAATAAGGGGCAGCACAACCGCCGGAGTTCCTGATGCGGCACCTCGTTCTGTTTCCTCTGATCCTGGTGGCGACAACCGCCTGTACGGGGCCCGCTCTGGCGCGTGGCCCGGCGTTGACCGACGACGAAATCCGGGAGCGGATCATCCAGGACTCGATCGACGCGCATGACGGCGAGCTGTTGCCCCGGCCCAGCCCTCGACACCACCACGTCGGCCCGTGCCAGCCACACGACCGGATCGTCGATGTGAAGCGGGCAAAGGGATTCGAATCCTCGCCCCCAACCTTGGCAAGGTTTCTCTACCC
>NZ_JAGINQ010000042.1 GCF_017876165.1 Azospirillum soli | reverse complement strand
ATTCCGAACTCGGCCGTGAAACGCCTCAGCGCCGATGGTACTGCGTCTTAAGACGTGGGAGAGTAGGTCGCCGCCAGGTCGCCACGACGCGCACAGCTCTACACCAACAACGGCCACACCCAACGAACGCTCAACGCACCGTCACTTGCATGTCTTCTAACGATCACCGAAACCGGCCGCCCGAAAAAAGGGCGGCCGGTTTCGCGTTATTTGGGGCTGTTTTCGCGGAAGTGCGGGGGGCTCATCAGGTCTGCGCGGGTCAGGCCGATATCCCGCAACAGACGTTCGTCAAGGTGATGCGGTTCGGTGATCGTGCGCCGTCTCGGCAGCCGGGTGACGATGGCGCGCCAAGCGGTGGCGATGACCGTCGTGACGGTCGGGTTGAGGGGAAGGGTGGTGTAGGCCATGATGGTTCCTCCGTTGGCTGGGGCGGTCGCTCGCTGTCGTGAAGATCGGTGTAGCGGTTCCTCGCGACGGACGAAGTGAGCGCCTTCACACATGGAAGCTCTTTCGACCGAAGGTCCGGGGCGTTAAACAGACCGCCCGCGCCGGCCTTGCTCCGGCGTCCGCAGGAGGACGACCGACATGCCGTCGATCATTTCGATTGCCGATCCCGAGGATCCGCGCATCGCCGCCTATCGCGACGTGCGGGAACGCGACCTCGTGGGAAGGGACGGGCATTTCATCGCGGAAGGCGCGGTCGTGCTGCGCACGTTGCTGACGGCGTCGCGGCACGAAGCCGTGTCGCTGCTGATCGCGGACAAACGGATTGCGGCGTTGGCGCCGTTGCTGGACGGGTTGCCGGACAGCGTGCCGGTCTACAGCGCGAGCCAGGAGTTGTTGGACGCCATCGCCGGCTTTCCGCTGCATCGGGGCATTCTGGGGCTGGGGCGCCGCGCGCCGACGCCGGACGCCGACGAGCTTCTGGCTGAGCTTGGTGCGCGGGCGACGATCCTTGTGCTCTGCGGCATCGGCAATCACGACAACGTCGGCGGAATTTTCCGCAACGCCGCAGCCTTCGGGACGGACGCGGTCATCCTGGATTCGGGCTGCTGCGATCCGCTGTACCGCAAAGCCATTCGCGTGTCGGTCGGGGCGACGTTGATGGTCCCCTTCGTTCAGCTTCCGGCGGGAGCCGATGTGCTGCCGCTGCTGGACCGGCGGGAATTCGAGGCGATATCGCTCAGTCCGGCGGGTGCGGTTACCCTGGCGGAATTGCGCCGGCCGGAGCGGGCGGCGGTGCTACTCGGGTCCGAGGGGCCGGGCCTGTCGGCCGATCTTCTGGCGCGCACGCGCACGGTGCGCATCCCCATGGCGCCGGGTTTCGATTCACTGAACGTTGCCACGACCAGCGGGATCGTTCTGCATCACCTGTCCTTCATAGCCGGGTAAGCGGACGCCGGGTGGCGCGGCCTCGCGCAGCCGCTCGCAGAGGGTGCGGAAGCCGGGCGCACGCGGGTCGCTGGCCCGCCAGACCATGCCGATGGTGCGGCCCGGTGGATCGCCTTGGAAGGGGCGGTAGGTAATCAGCCCGCCGACCGTCGTGCCGTCTCCCGTCGCCAGTTGCGGCATCAACGTGTAGCCGGTACCGGCGGCCACCATGTGGCGCAGCGTTTCCAGCCCGGTCGCGTGCCTCATGCCGCGCGCGGTCGTCCCACAGACGGCCAGGGCTTGGTCGCGCAGGCAGTGCCCCTCCTCAAGAAGCACGAGTTCACCGGGGTCGAGATCGGTCAGCGCGATGGACGGCATCCCCTCCAGCCGATGACCGGTGGGGTGGGCCAGGACAAAGGGTTCGAAGAACAGCGCGTCGCAGGTGAAACCTTCGCCCTCGATGGGGAGAGCAAGGAGAACGGCGTCGATTCGGCCTTCCCGCAGTTCTTCGAGCAACCCCTCGGTGCGGCCCTCCGATAGGATCAATTGCACGTCGGGCAGGTGCTTGCGGATCGTCGGCAACAGGTGCGGGAACAGATAGGGACCCAGCGTCTGGATGGCGCCGATGGAGAGTTGGCCGATCAGGGAGCCCCCCGTTCCGCGCGCGACGGACAGCAGGCGTTGCGCTTCCTCCAGCACGATTCGGGCTTGGCGGACCACCAGCTCGCCCTGCGGGGTGGGCAGAACGCGGCGGCTGGTCCGCTCGAACAGGGTGATGCCGAGCAAATCCTCCAGCTTGCGGACTTGGGCACTCAGCGACGGCTGGCTGACCGCGCAGCGTTCGGCGGCCTTGCCGAAATGCCGGTGGTCGGCAACGGCGACGACGTACTCGAGGTCACGCAGGGACAGGCCGGCGATGTTCATAGATACGGGCTATGGGTTCGGTCGGAACGATGTCTTGGATATATCGACTTCGGGGCGGGATAACCAGGGGGTAAGCGGTCCAACAGACAAGAAACTCGATAGGAGAGCTGAACCATGAGCACCCTGACCACCGCCTCCGGCATCCCCGTCGCGGACAACCAGAACTCCCTGACCGCCGGGCCGCGTGGACCGGTGCTGATGCAGGATTTTCACCTGATCGAGAAGCTCGCCCATTTCAACCGCGAACGCATTCCGGAGCGCGTGGTCCATGCGAAGGGGGCCGGCGCCTACGGCGTCTTCCGCGTGACCCGGGACGTGACGCCTTACACCAAAGCGGCCTTCCTGTCGGCCGTCGGCAAGGAGACGGAGGTGTTCCTGCGCTTCTCCACGGTCGGTGGCGAGAAGGGCTCGGCCGATGCGGAGCGCGACCCGCGCGGCTTTGCCGTGAAGTTCTACACCGAGGAGGGGAACTACGACCTCGTCGGCAACAACACGCCGGTCTTCTTCATCCGCGACCCGCTGAAGTTCCCGGACTTCATCCACACGCAGAAGCGCAACCCGGCCACCAATTTGAAGGATCCGACGGCGGTCTGGGACTTCTTCTCGCTGTCGCCGGAGACGATGCACCAGCTGACGATCCTGTTCAGCGACCGGGGCACGCCGCGCAGCTACCGTCACATGGACGGCTTCTCCAGCCACACCTTCTCGTGGATCAACGCGGCCGGTGAGCGCTTCTGGGTCAAGTACCACTTCAAGACCCGGCAGGGCATCGAGAACCTCACGGCGGAGCAGGCCGTGCGCATGGCCGGCATCGACCCCGACCACGCCACCCGCGACCTGTTCGCGTCGATCGAGGACGGCGATTTCCCGGCCTGGACCGTGTCCGTCCAGATCATGCCGGAGCTGGAGGCCGACGCCTACCGCATCGACCCGTTCGACCTGACCAAGGTGTGGCCGCACGCCGACTACCCGCTGGTCGAGATCGGCGAGCTGGTGCTGAACCGGAATCCGGAGAACTACTTCGCCGAGGTCGAGCAGTCGGCCTTCAGCCCGGCGAACGTGGTGTCCGGCATCTCCTTCAGCCCGGACAAGATGCTTCAGGGCCGCCTGTTCGCCTACGCCGACGCGCACCGTTACCGCCTGGGCGCCAACCACGGGGCGCTGCCGGTCAACCGGCCGCACGCCACCGAGATCCGCAACTACCAGCGGGATGGGGCCATGCGCTTCGATGGCAACGGCGGCGGCCGCCCGAACTACGAGCCGAACAGCTTCGGCGGTCCGACCCAGGACCCGAGCAAGGCCGAGCCGCCGCTGCGCATCTCCGGCGACGCGGCGCGTTACGACCACCGGGAGGGGAACGACGACTACGCCCAAGCCGGCGCGCTGTTCCGCCTGATCGGGACAGAGGCGCAGGAGCGGCTGATGGACAACATCGCCGGTTCGCTGGGTCAGGCACCGGAGTTCATCCAGCAGCGGCAGCTGAAGCACTTCTTCGCCGCCGATCCGGCCTACGGCGCGGGGATCGCCAAGCGGCTGGGCGTGACGGTCGCGGCGGCGGTCGAGGCAGCCGTCCCGGCCGAATGACCCAGCCCTGAACAAGAAAGGCGCGCAGCCCCCAAAGCTGCGCGCCTTTTCCATTTTGGTCCCCTCAGGCTCAAGCGTTGGCCAAAGCCTTGGTGAAGCCGAGGGCCGTGGTGTGGGTCCGGGCGTGGGCCATGACCGCTTTCTGGACCTTCTCGAAGGCGCGGACCTCCAACTGCCGGACGCGTTCGCGCGAGACGTGGAAGCGCTGGCTCAGCTCCTCCAGGGTCAGCGGTTCCTCGCGCAGGCGGCGGGCCACCAGGATTTGCCGCTCGCGGTCGTCGAGCACGTCCAGCCCCAGCTTCAGGAAGTGCTGGCGGCGCTTGCGCTCCTCCGACTGGGCGAGCAGGCTTTCCTGGTCCGGCCGGTCGTCGGCCAGCAGGTCCTGCCACTCGCTGTCGCCGTCCTCGGCCAGGGTGGTGTTCAGCGACCGGTCGGCGCTCAGCCGGCGGTTCATCTCAACCACCTCGGTCTTGGGCACGTTCAGCTCCGTGGCGATTTCGGCCACGGCCTCCGGCGACAGGTCGCCGCTGTCCAGATCCTGCATGCGCGCTTTCAGGCGCCGCAGGCTGAAGAACAGCTTCTTCTGCGCCGCGGTCGTGCCGATCTTCACCAGCGACCAGTTGTGCAGGACGTATTCCTGAATGGCCGCGCGAATCCACCAGGAGGCGTAGGTCGCGAACCGGAACCCCTTTTCCGGCTCGAACTTCTGCGCCGCCTGCATCAGGCCGACGTTGCCCTCCGCGATCAGGTCGGGCAGCGGCAGGCCGTAGCCCTGGTAGCCGCGCGCCATCTTGAAGACGAGACGCAGGTGGCTGCCGACCAGCTTGTCGAGAGCCGCCCGATCCCGCCCGTCGCGCCAACGCCGGGCAAGCTCCTGCTCCTGCTCGGCCGTCAGGTAGTCGTATTTGCGGGTTTCTTTCAAAAAGAGGTTCAGGGGTTCGCCAGAAACGAACTGTTCCGTCAAGACCATCTCCCGTTCCGACACCCGTCGAACGCCCTGCGAGGACCGCCGGGCCTGCCATGGTCTCAGCCGCGAGGACCAGTGGAGCAAGGCGCGGTCGGTTTTTGGCCCAGGGCCAGCCGTGAAAAGGTTGGATGTCGGGAAGAGCTAATAGATAGGTGGCACCACTCTCCGTTCAAGGGATCCACCGAAGAAAGAATCGGGGGAACCGAATGGCTCCGGTCGCGTTGGCTAAAAAATTGGCGTCAAAAGTTCCCGCATCGGAAGGACCGTGGCCATGGACCTCGATCCGCTGATCCTGTCGCGCATCCAGTTCGCCTTCGTTATTTCCTTCCACATCCTGTTCCCGTCCTTCACGGTCGGGCTGGCCTGCTGGATTGCGGTGCTGGAAGGGCTGTGGCTGGGCACCGGCAAGGCGCTCTACCGCAGCCTGTCGGAATTCTGGACGAAGATCTTCGCTATCTCCTTCGGCATGGGCGTGGTGTCCGGCATCGTCATGACCTACCAGTTCGGCACCAACTGGAGCCGATGGTCGGACATCGTCGGCAACGTGTTGGGGCCGTTGATCCAGTACGAGGTGGTGACCGCCTTCTTCCTGGAGGCCGCCTTCCTGGGCATCCTGCTGTTCGGGCGCGACCGCGTGCCGCGCGCCGCGCATTTCGCGGCGGCCTGCCTGGTGGCTCTGGGCACGGTCCTGTCCTCCTTCTGGATCCTGTCGGCCAACAGCTGGATGCACACGCCGGCGGGGGCGGAATTCCGCGACGGCCAGTTCTTCGTCACCGACTGGTGGCAGGTGGTGTTCAACCCATCCTTCCCCTACCGTCTGGTGCACATGCTGACGGCGATGTTCCTGACCACCGGCTTCGTCGTGGCCGGGATCAGCGCCTTCTACCTGCTGACGCGCCGGTTCATCGAGCACGCCCGCGTCGGTCTCGGCATGGCGCTGGGGATCATCACCATCCTGGCGCCCTTGCAGGTGTTCCTGGGCGATCTGCACGGGCTGAACACGCTGGAGCACCAGCCGGCCAAGATCGCCGCCATGGAAGGCCATTGGGAAGGCGGGCCGCGGGCGCCGCTGATCCTCTTCGCCATACCCGACGCGGAGGCCGAGAAGAACCACTTGGAACTCGCCATCCCCGGCCTGTCCAGCATCATCCTGACCCACGAGCTTGAAGGGAAGGTGCCGGGCCTGAAGCAGTTCCCGGCCGACGAGCGCCCGAACCCGCTGATCTTGTTCTTCACCTTCCGCATCATGGTCGGGATCGGCCTTCTGATGGTGACCGTCGCCCTGATCCACCTCGTCCTGCGCTTCACGGGCAAGCTCTACACGACGGAATGGTTCCACCGGCTGCTGGTGGCCTGCATGCCCGCCGGCTTCGTCGCCATCCTCGCCGGCTGGTTCACCACGGAGATCGGGCGCCAGCCCTGGGTGGTCTACGGAATGGTCCGAACGGCGGAGGGCGTCACCCCGGCGCTGACCACCGGGGCGGTGCTGACCTCGCTGATCGTCTTCGTGGTGGTCTACACGATCATCTACGGGGCGGGGACCTACTACCTGATCCGGCTGCTGCGCATCGGCCCATCCATCCCGGAGGACGAGTACGCGCCCATGGCGAAGCAGGAAGCGTTGCGCCCGAAGCGGCCGCTGTCGCTGCCCGGCGAATCCATCGAACCCGCGGAGTGATCCCATGGAAGGCAGTCTCCTCACCCTCGCCTGGGTCGGCATCGTCGGCTTCGCCGTCTTCATGTACGTGCTGATGGACGGGTTCGACCTGGGCATCGGCATCCTCTACCCCTTCGCGCCGAGCGAGGAATCGCGCGACGTCATGATGAACACGGTGGCGCCGGTCTGGGATTTCAATGAGACGTGGCTCATCCTGGGCGGGGCGGGGCTGTTCGCGGCCTTTCCCATCGCCTACGCGGTGGTGCTGCCGGCCATGTATCTGCCGCTGCTTTTGATGCTGATCGCGCTGATCTTCCGCGGCGTGGCGTTCGAGTTCCGGTTCAAGGCGCGCACCAGCCGTCACTGGTGGAACAAGGCCTTCTTCCTCGGTTCGCTGCTGGCGACCTTCGCGCAAGGCGTGGTGCTGGGCACCTTCATCCAGGGGATCGAGGTGGAAGGGCGCAACTTCGCCGGCACCATGCTCGACTGGCTGACGCCCTTCAGCCTGTTCTGCGGGCTGGCGCTGATCGCCGGCTACGCCCTGCTGGGCTGCACCTGGCTGATCTGGCGGACCATCGGGATCCTGCAGGACTGGTGCTATCGCGTTGCCCGGCGCCTGCTGGTCGCGGTGCTGGTGATGGTCGCCGTCGTCAGCCTGTGGACCCCGTTCCTGGAACCGGCCATCGCCGCGCGCTGGTTCGCCATGCCGAACATCCTGCTGCTGTCGCCGGTGCCGCTGCTGACTGCCGCTCTGGCCTTTGGGCTGTGGCGCGCGCTGGACGAGGGCAGCGACGTGCTTCCCTTCGCCTTTTCCATGGGGCTGTTCGCGCTGTCCTACCTGGGCCTCGCCGTCAGCCTGTGGCCGATGCTGATCCCGCCGTCGATCACCATCTGGCAGGCCGCCGCACCGCCGGAAACGCAGGTCTTCCTACTGATCGGCATGGCCTTCCTGATCCCCACCATCCTGGTCTACACCGCCTACAGCTACTGGGTCTTCCGGGGGAAGGTGACCGGTGCGTTCGGCTATCACTGAAAAGTGGGCATTGAAGGGGGCCTTGGCGTAAAACACTTCCCTCTTTGAGGAGGACGCGCCATGAACACAGACATCGCATACGCCCCGGACGTCAGCTTTGCCGAGGTGATGCTCCGCAAAGGCGCGGAACTGCTTCAGGAGGAACTGGCCGCCGGCCCTGAGGCGGCGGTGAACATCATGGCCCGGCGCCTTGCCGTGGCGGCCACCGTGGACGCCCCGCTGGTGGTCCACGCCGAAGGCGGCGAGCGGCCGGAAATGTTCGCGGAGGCCCTGCGCCTTGCCGCCGCCCCGGCCGGGGAGCGGGCCGTGGCGCTCGCCGAAGCGCGGCAGGCCGAACGCGCCGTGGTCTTCGAATTCGACGCCACCGGCCGCCTGACCGGCAACCGCGTCGTCGCCGCAGTCCTGCGTCCCGAGGACCGGCAGGACTTGCTGGAGGCCTACATCGCCATCGGCCGCATGCGCAACGGCGCCGCCGAGATGACCGTCGCCCCCGCGACCCTGCGCTTCGACGCCAAGGCCCTGGCGGAAACGCTGTCCCTGATCGGTCCGGCGGCGCAGCGCAGCGTCAACGCCGCCACCGCCGCCATGGCCCACGCCGCCGGTATCGCCGCGCTGCCCGGCCACGAGGTCACCGGCCTGCCGGCGGCCCTGGTCGAGCTGTTCTGGCACGCCGTCTGCCTGTCCTCCGCCCGCACGCGCCTGACCATCCCAAAGCAGCGCACGCTGCATTGAGCGGCGGCAGGGCTCACGCCCCCATCGCCGCGACCCGCCGGCGCTCCGGGACGAGGCGCTTGACCGCCACCGCCAGCGCGATCCCGGCGAGGATCAGACCCACCCCGATCAGCGGCCGATAGGCCAGCCACGCGACCGCGATGGTGGTCAGCGTCAGCGGCACCGCGATCACCAGCGCCAGCCCGAACCGAGCCGCGTTCACCAGCGTTTCCAGGAAGGGCAGAAGGCTCGCCAGCCACGCGAGGGGGCTGCCCATCAGCATGACACTGATCAGCATGACGACGAAGCCAGCGACGCGCAGGATCCAGGTCAGGACGGCCTCGTCTGCCTTGGCCTGGTTGAACATGGCCTCCGCGCCGTGGGCGCCGGTCTGGACGAGGTTGATGGTCTGCCCGCGCACGCCCGCGAAGCCGGCCAGCCCGCCGTTCATCTGCGCCGCGACGACGCTGAGCGTCTGCGCCGGCACGACCCGGAAGGTGACGCGCAGGTCGCCGATCTGTGGCGCGTCGGGCGAGGCGCCGCGATAGAGCTGTTCCCCGACCCATTGGAACCCCGGGGGCAGCGCGGCGGCCGGATCCGGGGCCAGCCGTTCGTAGTCGTCGATCTGCCGGATCTGGCTCTGGTCCAGCGCGAAGGCCCCCAGCTTCGCCCCGCGCGCGTCGATGGTGGCGCCCTGGTAGGTCATGGAGGGATTGGCGTGCCCTTCCCGCCTCTTGAAGGCGTTGGAGTCGATGGGGTGATCGGCCCATTCCCTGGAGTAGCGGTAGGTCGTCGTCGTGGTCTCCCCGCCGCCGACCGACTTTTCCGTCCTGCTCTCCTCGGTCTGCTTCCACTGGTACATCTCGACCCGGCGTTCCAGCCGCAGCGCTTTGCCGGCGTTCACGTGGAAGACCGGATCGACCAGGGGGCCGGGCACCGTGGCGAGGCCGGATACGTGGACGAGGCGCCCTTCGTTCGCCGACTGCACCGCGTCGGCGGGCACGGAGACGACCTGTTCGGCGCCCGCGTTCAGCGCGGTGATGGCGTCCACCGCCCGCCCTTCGTTCCAGAACAGCAGGATGACGCTGCCGACCAGCATCAGAAGGCCGATGAAGGCGCCCGCGATCGACCCGCCGAGGCGGCCGAGCCAGCCGCGTTCGGACTGTTCGGTGTGGCTGTCCTCGTCGCTCATGGCCGCCCCCGTGCGTTTTGGATTCGCATTTTAGGTTAATCCGCTCAGCCTACCGTAAGCCCGATTGCGCGTCTCCGGCCATTTCGCTGGCTCACTCGTGGGGCGGACCCTTCGCGGCCCGCAAAACGTTACGCCGACGCCATGACCGGTTCGAACCGCCCATTTATCCTATGCCATGATTGCGGCCTTCCCCACGCGCTTCCGGCTTCCATGCCCGGCCATCGGGCGGAATGTTCGCGCTGCGGGGCCGTGCTGCGGCACTTCCGCTCCGGCAGCCTGGAGCGCTGCGCGGCGCTGACCAGCGCGGCGCTGATCCTGTTCGTTGTCGCCAACCTGTTCCCGGTGCTGACCTTCGAGCTGGAGGGGCGGGCGCAGTCCGCCACTCTCATCAGCGGCTCGCTGGCCCTGTGGCGGGGCGGCTTCGAAAGCCTCGCCATCCTCGTCTTCTTCGTGCTGATCCTGGCGCCGCTGCTGGAGATGCTGGCGACGCTGTACGTCGTGCTGCCGCTGGCCTACGGGGTGGCGATGCCCGGCGCGGCGCGGGCTTTCCGCATCGTTGCCCGCCTGCGCCCCTGGGCGATGGCCGAGGTCTTCCTGTTGGGCCTGATCGTCGCCTACGTGAAGTTGTCCGATCTGGCCGAACTCACGCCCGGAACGTCGCTCGCCGCGCTGCTCGGCTTCATCGTGCTTCAGGTCTGGGGGGACGCCGCGCTCAGCCCCTTCGACGTGTGGGAGCGGCTGGCGCCGCAGACCCGCGTCGGGCAAGCCGCCGAGGCCGACGCCGCCCACCTCACCGCCTGCCACGACTGCCGCCAGGTCGTCGCCGGGTCCGAGGGCGACTGCCCGCGCTGCGGCGCCGGGTTGCACCGGCGAAAGCCGAACAGCGTGCAGCGCTGCTGGGCCCTGATCGTCGCGGCGACGGTCCTCTACATCCCTGCCAACCTTCTGCCGATCATGACGGTCATCTATTTCGGTTCCGGCCACCCGGACACCATCCTGTCCGGCGTGCAGTCGCTGATCGCCGCCCAGATGTGGCCGGTCGCGATCCTGGTCTTCTTCGCCAGCATCACCGTGCCCGTGCTGAAGCTGGCCGGCCTCACCTACCTTCTGGTCAGCGTCCAGCGCCGCTCGTCCCGCCGTCGCCGCGACCGGACGCGGCTCTACCGGATCATCGAGGGGGTGGGGCGCTGGTCCATGGTGGACATCTTCATGATCTCGCTGCTGGCCGCCCTGGTGCAGTTGGGCGCCGTCGCCGACATCCGGGCGGAGCTGGGCGCCGTCGCCTTCGCCGCCGTGGTGGTCATCACCATGATGGCGTCGGAGTCCTTCGACCCTCGCCTGATCTGGGACGCGGCCCACCGTGAAGCGCATCATGGCCTGGAGGCGCGCCATGGATGAGCAGCGCCTGCCGCCCGAGCCGCCCACGCCCGCCAACCCGCCCACGCCCGTCGTCCGTCGCCGGCGCGGCCCGCAGCTGGTCTGGCTGATCCCGCTCGTCGCCTTGCTGATCGGCGGCTGGCTCGCCTGGAAGACGCTCAGCGAGCGCGGCCCCACCATCACCATCACCTTCGAGACGGCGGAAGGGCTGGAGGCCGGCAAGACCAAGGTGCGCTACCGCGACGTGGACATGGGCACCGTGGAGGGCGTCGCCGTCGCCCCCGACCTCGGCAGCGTCGTCGTGACCGTTCGCATGGTGAAGGAGGCGGACAACCACTTGAACGAGGGCACCCGTTTCTGGGTGGTCCGGCCACGGCTGGGATTCGGCGGTGTCTCCGGCCTCGGCACGCTGGTGTCCGGCGCCTACATCGGCATGGATCCCGGCGTCGGGGAACACAGCACCAGCTTCCGTGGCCTGGAGGAGCCGCCGCAGGTGCGCTTCAGCGCGCCCGGCCGGCGGTTCGCCCTGACCGCCGACCGGCTGGGCGGCCTCGGCCCCGGCGCGCCCATCACCTATCGCGGCATCCGGGTGGGGGAGGTGATTGGGTACGAATTCACCCCCGACTGGCAGGCGCTGACCGTCCCGGTCTTCATCCATGCCCCCTACGACCGCATCGTCCGGCCGAACACCCGTTTCTGGAACGCCAGCGGCATTTCGGTCTCCCTCGGGACCGAGGGGCCGACCGTTTCGGTCGAATCCCTGCAATCCCTCGCCACCGGCGGTGTCGCCTTCGACACGCCGGGCATCGGCAATCCGGGGGAGGCGGCGCCGGAGGGCACGGTCTTCCCGCTCTACGAGAGCCCGCGCGCGGCCAGCGAGGCGCGCTTCACCCGCCGCGTGCCGTTCCTCGTCCATTTCGACGGCTCGGTGCGCGGCCTGCATCCCGGTTCGGCCGTCGAGTTCCGGGGCATCCGCGTCGGCGAGGTGACCGACATCCGGCTGGACGTGGACCCCACCACCGGCGCAGCCCGCATTCCTGTGACCCTGGACCTGGAGCCGGAACGCTTCGACGCCCCCGGCGGCACCGGCGCGGAGGCCGCCTACGCCGGCATGAAAACCCTGGTGGACCGGGGGCTGCGCGCCCAGCTGCGCACCGGCAATCTGCTGACGGGGGAGCTGATCGTCGCGCTCGACTATTTCCCGGACGCGCCTCAGGCCACGCTGGAGATGAGAGGCGACGTTCCCGAACTGCCGTCGCGGCCCAACGTGCTCGACACCGCGACGCGGACCGCCACCGACCTGATGGAGGAGCTGGCCCGCGCGCCCATCGCCGAGACGGTGACCGAACTGCGCGACACCATCCAGAAGGCCGGCGCCCTGCTCGGCGGGCCGGAGGTCGGGCAATCCCTCGCCTCGCTGAGCCGTTCGCTGGCCGAGCTGGAAAAGGTGACCGCCGCGCTGGGCACCGAAGGCGCGCCGGCCATTCGGGCGCTCCGTCAGGTGGCGGAAAGCATGACCGCCTTGATCACCCAGGCGGAAAAGACGCTGAACACCACGGACAGCGTCGTCGCCACCGCCAAGCCGGTCACCCACGACCTGCAAGCTCTGGTGCGCGAACTGACCTCCACCGCCCGCTCCATCCGTGGCCTGACTGACTATCTGGAACGCCACCCCGAAGCCCTGATCCGAGGCAAACGCGGCTGAGATCCCGATGAACCCACGATTACTCTTGCCCCTGGCTTTCGCCCTTCTGCTGTCCGCCTGCGGCACGCAGCCCAGCCGCTTCTACCAGCTGACCGCCACGCCCCTGCCGGAGACGGGGACGACCGCGCCGGGCCGGGTGATCGGCCTGGAGACGGTGGACATTCCCGGCTATCTGGACCGTTCCGAAATCGTCATGCGCGGTTCCGGCAGCCGCCTGTCGGTGCTGGAGTTCGACCGCTGGGCCGGCGCCATCGACGGCATGGTGACCCGGACGCTCGCCCAGGATCTGTCCGCCGAACTCGGCAATGCGGAGGTGGTCGAACTGCCCGTGACCCACGACGTGCCCTTGGCCCAGGTGGTGGAGGTCCAGATCGACCGCTTCGATGCCGCCGAGAACGGCCCGGCGGTGCTGGAGGCGCGCTGGCGCATCTTCGGCCAGGGCGGCGACCGGCTGAACCGCTTCGGTCGGACGGTGGCCGAGGAACCGGTCGCCGCGCCGGGCGATCCGGGGGCTGTTGCCGATGCGCTGAGCCGGACCCTCGCACGGTTGGCGCGGGACATTGCCGGGGCGTTGCGGGCGGGGGTTTAGCCCCTGTCGCGCCTCTACTCCACGAAATCCTCGCGGCTCAGCCCATACCGCTTCAGCTTGTCGTAGAAGGTCTTGCGCGGCACGTTCAGCGCCTCGATGGTCGCCTTAACGCTGCCCTTGTGGCGGCCGAGTTCGCTTTCGATCAGGCTCTTTTCGAACAGGTCCACCTGCTCGGCCAGCGACAGGCCGCCGCCGGCCGTCGTTGCGCCGGGGGTGCCCAGCGCGTCGTCCAGGCCAAGGACGAAGCGGTCGGCGGCGTTGCGCAGTTCGCGGACGTTTCCGGGCCAGTCGTGGGCCATCAGGCGCTGGGTCTGGGCCGGGGTGGGGGCGCGCGGGTCGCGGTTGTAGCGGGCGGCCGCTTGCAGGACGAAATGCTGGAACAGCAAGGGGATGTCGTCGCGCCGTTCGCGCAGGGGCGGGATGGTGACGACAACGACGTTCAGGCGGTAGTAGAGATCCTCGCGAAATTTCCCGGCACTGGACGCTTGGCGCAGGTCCACCTTGGTCGCCGCGACGACGCGCAGATCCACGGGGATCAGCTCGTTGGAGCCGAGAGGCTCGACCACGCGCTCTTGGATCACGCGCAGCAGCTTGACCTGGAGGGAGAGCGGCATGCTCTCGATCTCATCCAGGAACAGGGTGCCGCCGCTGGCGTGCTCGATGCGGCCGACGCGGCGCTTGGCGGCGCCGGTGAAGGCCCCGGCCTCGTGGCCGAACAGCTCGCTTTCGAAGATGTTTTCGGGCATGGCGCCGCAGTTCAGCGCCACGAAGGGGCTGCGGCGGCGGGCGCTGCCGGCGTGCAGCGCGCGGGCGACCAGCTCCTTGCCGGTGCCGGTCTCGCCCAGCACCAGAACGTCGGCGTCGGTGTCCGCGACCGCCGCGATGGTGGCGCGCAGCCGCTCAATGCCCGGCGTGCGGCCGATGATCGGGTAGGTCTCGCCGGTCGGGGCTCCCGACAGCTGGTCGCGCAGCCGACGGTTCTCCAGGACGAGGCGGCGCTTTTCCACCGCGCGGCGCGTCACCTCGACCAGCCGGTCGGAGGGGAAGGGCTTTTCCAGGAAATCGTAGGCGCCGTTGCGCATCGCCTCCACCGCCATCGGCACGTCGCCATGGCCGGTGATGAGGATGACCGGCAGCTCCGGGTCCAGCGCCAGGGCGCGCTCCATCAGTTCCAGCCCGTCCATCTGCGGCATGCGCACGTCGGTGACGAGGCAGCCGGGCCAGTCGCGGCCCAGATGGCGCAGGGCGCGCTCGGCGGCATCGCAGGCGGTGACCTCGAATCCGGCCAGTTCCAGCGCCTGCTGGCTGGCGAGGCGGACGGGGCGCTCGTCGTCCACGAAAAGGACTGAACCGGCGCTGCTCATGGTGGGGGGTCCCTGCGCTTGAGGCGGATGGTGAAGACGGCGCCACCGTCCGGATGGTTGCCGGCGGTCATGCCGCCGCCGAAATCCTCGACGATGCCGTGGCTGATCGACAGGCCGAGCCCGAGGCCGTCGCCCGCCTCCTTGGTGGTGAAGAAGGGCACGAACATGCGGGGCAGGTCGGTCTCCGCGATGCCGGTGCCGGTGTCGCGGACGGTCAGCACCGCCTCGTCGTCTTCGGTCTCCAGCGTGACCGTCACACAGCGGCGCGGGGCGGAGCGCATGGCGTCGGCGGCGTTGCCGATCAGGTTGACCAGCACCTGCTGAAGCCGCACGTCCTCACCCGTCACCCAGACGGGTTCGGGCGGCAGGGCGGCTTGGACGGCGACGGCGTCGCGGCGCAGGCGCGATTCCAACAGGGCGAGGGCCTGTTTCACGGCGGACTGGACGGAAACGGCGCCCAGCGTGCCCGAGGCGCGTCGGGCGAAGCCCTTCAGATGCCGGGTGATCGCCGCCATGCGGTCGGTGAGGTCCGCGATCTCCGCAAGGTTGTCGCGCACCGCCTCGGGCCGCCCGCGCTCCAACAGGACGACGGCATTGTCGGCGAAGCTGCGGATGGCCGCCAACGGCTGGTTGATCTCGTGCGCGATGCCGGCGGACATCTGGCCCAGCGCCGCCAGCTTGGCCGCCTGGGTCAGTTCGTTCTCGGCGGCGCGCAGTTCGGCGGTCGCGGCGGCGACGCGGCGTTCCAGCTCGGCTCGCGCTTCCTCCTGGATGGCGAGGCGTTCGGCGAAGGCCAGCCGCCGCTGCGCCAGCGCGTAACCGCCCAGCGCGGTCAGGGCCACTACGGCGGCGGCGAGCAGGCCCGCTTGCTGGGCGCGGGTGCTGGCCGGCCTCAGGCTGGTCAGGGCATGGATGGTCCAGTCGCCGCCGGGCATGGCGACCGATTGCAGGAGGTAGCGCCGCTCCTCCCCCGCCTCCAGCACGGCGATGCGGTCGGACGCGCCGCCGAAGGCCCAGGGCAGGGTGGGCACGCCCTCGGTCACCGGGTCCGGCTTCTGGGGACGGGCGACGGGCAGGCGGCGGGGCAGGGCGGCGTAGCGCCAGTCGTCCACGTTGGTGATGAAGACGATGCCGTCCCGGTCGGTGACCAGCACCTTTTCCTGGCCGCGCGTCCAGGCCTTTTCCAGCGCCTCGAACCCCACCTTCAGGACGACGACGCCCAGGGAGGCATTCTGTGTGTGGTTTTCCGCACGAACACGATAGGCCGTGTAATAGCCGGGGATCAGCGAGGTGGTGCCGAGCGCGAAATGGTGCCCCTCGCCGGTGTCCATGGCCGACCTGAAGTAGGGGCGGTAGGAGAAGTTCTGCCCGACGAAGCTGGCCGTGCTGTTCCAGTTGCTCGCCGCGATGGTCGTTCCGCCCGCGTCCATGACGTAGAGCGCCGAGGCCCCGACCCGCCGCGCGAAGTCCTCCAGCTTGCGGTTCATCGTGGCGACGCGGTCGGGCGTGGGGGCGGACAGCAGCTCCGCCACCTCCGGAGTGCGCGCCAGGACGAGGGGGACGGCGGCGTGCCGTTCCAGCTCCGCCTTCAGGTTGGCCTCGTACAGGGCGAGCTGCGCGCTCCCTTGCTCGCGCAGGGATTCGTGCGCCACCGACGCGGTCCAGCCGGCCGCCAGCGCCGCCGCCAGCGGTATGCCCAGCACGAAGACCGCCAGCAGCAGCCGGCGCGGCCGGGCCATCAGCGCGGCGATCAGGCCGGCGAAGATCCCGGAAGGCGCGACCGCCTTGGGTGAGGTCGAAAATGTCCGGCGAATGGGGTTGTTCCTAATCAACGTTCCGGAGGGCGATGCTGCGCTGCAATATTCCGATGCCGTGTGCGGATTTTCGCACATCGATTCGGGCGTTGTCGTGCGGAATCTCGCCCACCCGTCCTTTCGGAGCGCTGCGAATCCTCGGTTTCCGTTTTGGCACGGGGCTTGCTCACGAGGCCCCCAACGCCGGGCCGCCCGCCGACCTTCGACAAGAGCGAGCGCCCAACCCAGGAACGCCTTGAGGAGAGAAACCCATGCACGCCCCCTCGCATGCACAAGGGCAGCCCAAGAAGAAGCCATTCTACACGAACCTGACCGTTCAGGTTCTCAGCGCCATCATGGTCGGCATCCTGCTCGGCCACTTCTACCCGTCGATCGCGGTGGAGATGAAGCCTCTGGGCGACGTCTTCATCAAGATGATCAAGATGGTGATCGGCCCGATCGTCTTCCTGACGGTGGTCACCGGCATCTCCTCCATCGGCGACATGAAGAAGGTCGGCAAGGTTGGCGGCAAGGCGATCCTGTATTTCGAGATCGTCACCACCTTCGCCCTGGCGCTGGGGCTGATCGTCGTCAATCTGGTGAAGCCCGGCGCTGGCATGAACATCCAGGCCGGCAGCCTGAAGGCCGACGCCGTCGCCAAGTACGCGACCGAGGCGCAGCACCACACCACCATCGACTTCCTGACGAGCATCGTGCCGGACAACGTGGTCGGCGCCTTCGTCAAGGGCGACATGCTGCAAATCCTGTTCTTCGCGGTGATCTTCGGCGTTGCGCTGGCCGCCATGGGCCAGAAGGGCAAGGTGGTCGAGGACATGTTCGAGAAGGTTTCGCACGCCCTGTTCGGTGTGATCGGCATCCTGATGCGCGTTGCCCCGCTGGGCGCCTTCGGTGCGATGTCCTTCACCATCGGCAAGTACGGGGTGTCCTCGCTGACCTCGCTGGGGCAGCTGATGGCCGCCGTCTACATCACCATGGCGCTGTTCGTCTTCGTCGTGCTGGGCACCATCGCCCGGATGTACAACTTCAGCCTCTGGAGCTTCCTGCGCTACATCAAGGACGAGCTGCTGATCGTGCTCGGCACCTCCTCGTCGGAATCGGTGCTGCCGCGCATGATGGAGAAGATGCAGAAGTTCGGCTGCTCCAAGCACGTTGTCGGCCTCGTCATCCCGACCGGCTACTCGTTCAACCTGGACGGCACCTCCATCTACCTGTCGATGGCCGCGATCTTCATCGCCCAGGCCTTCAACATCGACCTGACCATCTGGCAGCAGCTGACCATCCTCGGTCTGCTGATGCTGACCTCGAAGGGAGCGGCGGCGGTGACCGGCGGCGGCTTCGTGACGCTGGCCGCCACCCTGACGGCGACCGGCCAGCTGCCGATCGAGGGGCTTGCCCTGCTGCTGGGCGTGGACCGCTTCATGTCCGAGGCCCGCGCCATCACCAACCTGATCGGCAACGGCGTCGCCACCGTCGTGGTCGCCAAGATGGAAGGCGAGTTCGACGAGTCCAAGGCGGTCGCCGAGTACCAGCAGCACTTCAAGGAGCCGGCGCTGGCCCGTATCTGAAGACGGCAGCAATGACGCGCTTCATGTGTTGAAATGGGAAGGGGTGGCCGCCGGGTCGCCCCTTTCCCCATTCCGACGTTCGGGCTTATGGGGTATAAGCCGGTAGGACGCTAACGTTTGTTCGGCCAATTAACCTAAATCGAGTTAATAAGGGAGAGGACGTCATGTCCGGCGATTTCGACGCGATGGCGCTTGAGTACCACCGGGCCCCGAAGCCCGGCAAACTCGCGATCGTCGCCACCAAGCCCATGGCCAACCAGCGCGACCTCGCGCTGGCCTACTCGCCGGGCGTGGCCGCCGCCTCCAACGCCATCGCCGCCGATCCGGCCCAGGCGGCGGAGCTGACCTCGCGCGCCAACCTCGTGGCGGTGGTCACCAACGGCACGGCGGTGCTGGGGCTGGGCGACATCGGCCCGATGGCCGCCAAGCCGGTCATGGAAGGCAAGGCCGTCCTCTTCAAGAAATTCGCCGGCATCGACTGCTTCGACCTGGAGTTGAACGAAAAGGACGTGGACGCGCTGGTGGACACCATCGTGCGTCTGGAGCCGACCTTCGGCGCAATCAACCTGGAAGACATCGCTGCGCCCGCCTGTTTCGAGGTGGAGCGCCGCTGCCGCGAGCGGATGAAGATCCCGGTCTTCCACGACGACCAGCACGGCACCGCCATTGTGGTGGGCGCCGCCGTCCTGAACGGGCTGAAGTTGGTCGGCAAGGACATTTCCACCGTCAAGGTCGTCTCAACCGGCGGCGGTGCGGCGGGCATCGCCTGCCTCGATCTCATGCTCAGCCTCGGCGTCAAGCGCGAAAACGTCTGGCTGGTGGACCGCATCGGCGTCGTCCACAAGGGTCGCAACGAGGAGATGAACTCCTACAAGGACGCTTACGCGCAGGAGACCGAGGCGCGCGTGCTGTCCGACGTGATCGACGGGGCGGACATCTTCCTGGGATTGTCCGGCCCGAAGGTGCTGAAGCCGGAACTGCTGGCCCGCATGGCCGACAAGCCGTTGGTCCTCGCGCTCGCCAACCCGGAGCCGGAGATCATGCCGGATCTGGCGCGCGAGGCGCGGCCCGACGCCATCATCGCCACCGGCCGGTCGGACTTCCCCAACCAAGTCAACAACGTCCTGTGCTTCCCCTTCATCTTCCGCGGCGCGCTGGACGTCGGCGCCACGACGGTGAACGAGGAGATGAAGATCGCCGCGACCCACGCGGTGGCCAGCCTCGCCCAGGCGGAGCCGTCGGACGTGGTCGCCGCCGCCTATGTGGGTGAGAACCTGCGCTTCGGCCCCGACTACATCCTGCCGAAACCCTTCGACCCGCGCCTCGTTATCGAGGTGTCGTCGGCGGTCGCCAAGGCGGCGATGGAATCTGGCGTCGCCACGCGACCCATCGTCGATTTCCGCGCCTACCGTGACCAGTTGGGCCAGTACGTCTTCCGCTCCGGCCTCGTCATGAAGCCGGTCATCACCAAGGCCAAGGCCGCGCCGAAGAGCATCGTCTACGCCGAAGGCGAGGACCCGCGCGTGCTGCGCTGCGCCCAGGTGGTGGTGGACGACGGCATTGCCAACCCGATCCTGCTCGGCCGGCGCGACGTGATCGAGCGGACCATCGCGGAGATGAGCCTGCGCATCGTCCCCGGCAAGGACGTGGAGGTGATCGAGCCGCTGCGCGACCTGCGCTACCACAACTACGCCGAGCTGTACCGCCAGATGATGGGCCGGCGCGGCGTGTCGCCGGCGCACGCGCTGAACGTCGTGCGCACCCAGTCCACCGTCTTCGGTGCGCTGATGGTCCGCCGGGGCGAGGCCGACGGAATGGTCTGCGGCACGTCCGGCCGTTACGGCGACCACTTCACCCACGTCATGGACGTGATCGGCCTGCGCAAGGGCGTGAAGGTCGCGGCGGCGATGAACGGCCTGATCTCGACCAAGGGCACGCACTTCATCTGCGACACCTACGTCAACCCCGATCCGACTGCCGAACAGGTGGCCGAGATCGCCCGACTGGCGGCGGAAGAGGTGAAGCGTTTCGGCATCGAGCCGAAGGTGGCTCTGCTCTCCCACTCCAACTTTGGCAGCGCCGACACGCCGTCGGCGCGCAAGATGCGGACCGCCTACCAACTGGTGGCGGAGGAGATGCCCGACCTGGAGATCGACGGCGAAATGCACGCCGACGCCGCCCTGTCGGAGGTCCTGCGCAAGGGCGTGCTGCCCGACAGCCGCCTGAAGGGCGAGGCGAACCTGCTGGTCATGCCGACGCTGGACGCCGCCAACATCGCCTTCAACATGCTGAAGATCCTGGCCGACGCGCAGAACGTCGGGCCGATGCTGCTGGGTGCTGCCCGCCCCGTGCACATTGTGACCCCATCGGTGACCACGCGCGGTCTGGTGAACATGACGGCGGTATCCGTGGTGGACGCCCAGCTGGCCGCCCCGGTCAACGCCGCCCCGCGTCCGCCGGCTGAGTAAGGCCGGCCCTTTCAGCGAGGATCGTCCAGCCGCTCCGCGAGCTGGCGTCCGCTCAGGCTGACGGTCGCGTTGGAGGTCATCATCTCCGGCGCGACCCCTTCTGCCAGCCATTGTGGATCGACGCCGCGCGTCAGGTAGTAGCCGAGCAGCCAGCCCGTCGCCACAGGAAGGGCATGGCCCGCCGGGTCGGTCGCGACGTGCAGGATGAAGGACGCGCCGGGATCGGCGATGCGCTCGTCCCCGGCCAGGAACAGCGCGACGCACATGGAGTGACAGTGATCCCGCACGCGGGTGACGATCCGCGCGCGCGGCCGGGCGCGCTCGATGGCCGCGACGATGTCGAATCCCGCCTGCACCCAGCCGCCGTTGCTTTCCAGCTCGATCCGGACAATCGGGGCATTCGACTCGCCGATACGCTCCACCACTTGGCGCGCCAGCGCGTCATCGATAAGGCCGTTGATGGTGATCGTGTTGGCGCAAGCCGTGACCGACAGCGTGACGGCCAACGCCCAGGCGGAAGGAAAACGGTGCCGCAAGGTTCCATTCCCTTTTTGTCCCAACGGCAAATTGGAAGGGAAAGGAGGCCGGAGCACCAATGGTGCAAGCTGATTCTCACGGAAAAACAAGAGTAATCACGTCGCGTTGATTGTTTTTCTTTGTCTCTGAAATTTACGGAAATGAAGCAGAGCGATGTGGTTGAGCGCTTGCTTCTGAGCGCATCGCTGTTCATTCGTTGCGTGGTGATGATTCATTTCGATCTTGACCCGCTGCGAGTTCGGTTCGCCGGCTTATTCAGGTGTGAACTGATGCGCAACAAAATCTCACGAGGAACAGAAATTCGGTCCAAATTTTGACAAAACGGCCACTCTCGCTTACCGTGTGCGCGGATATCGGGAATCAACGTACAGAGGGGCGGCGTTGTGACAAGCAACGCGCGGAGCCCGCGACAGCCGTTCAAGTCCTCCACCGATCAAGTCATTGGCTCAATCATGTGGAAGATCAGAGCGGTGCGTCGTTCCAGACGGTAAGGGCAGAGCACCGTTCATGACCATCACCGACACCCATGGGGCTGAGATCGCCGGGAGCGCCGAGACGCCGCGAACCGATCGGGGGTGGGGCCGGTGCAGTGCGGCCGTCGTGGGGTGTGTCTGCGTACGCGCCGTGAAAGCGGGAGGTCTGCGGTCATGAGCATCAACATCACCTCCCTGTCGCCTTCCCAGGTATCGCTCCTTACCACCACCAACATTCGGTCGCTGAGCAAGACCGACGTAAGCTCCATCAGCACCTCGCAGATCGCGGCGATGAGTGGCACGCAGCTGGCGGCGCTGACGACCACGCAGATGAGTGCCCTCACGACGACGCAGATCGGGGTCATCGGCACGTCGCAGATGGCGTTCAGCGGGGTCCAGCTCTCGGTGTTGCTGGACGCTCAGATGGGCGCCTTCGGGGCTGACGAAATCGCCGTGCTGACCGACACCCAGCTGCGTGGGCTGACCGCAACCGATATCGGCGAACTCACCGACACCCAGTTCCAGGCCCTCTCTCCGACGCAGCTTCGTGCCTTCGGCACGACCCAGCTGTCCGGGTTGACCGCCACGCAGCTGGCGTTGATGACGACCACGCAGCTCGGCGCTCTGACCTCGACCCAGTTTGGGGCGTTGCGGCCCGGTCAGGTCGCCTGGCTGTCCTCCGAAGCGGTCGCCGCCCTGACCACGACGCAGTTGGACGGTCTGACATCGACGCAGCT
>NZ_JAGINQ010000041.1 GCF_017876165.1 Azospirillum soli | reverse complement strand
TCGCGTCCGGGATAACGGCCTCTTTGCGTCGTGCCATGCAGGGGCTCCTTTCGCTTCAGGATAACCCCACCGAGCACGAAATTCCGGATACTCCCACAATGTGACGTGCCGATACCAGCCGTGCCAGCTGCGGACCTCATAGTCGGCCAGCCCGCAAGCCTGCTTGGCGATCTCGAAGCATTCCTCGACCGCCCACCGCCGCCCCGCCCCTCCCCCGCACCAAGTCCGCCATGGTGGTTTCCATCGGCCCGAAGGTGACGCAGGAGGACTTGTCGGCCTGCTCCTTGCGGTTGCGGCGGATCAGCAGCCAGTAATCCCACGGCGGTTCCTGAAGCCAGAACAGGCGCAACCGCGCCCAGTCGTAGTAACGCTGCCCTTTGACTCCGACGCCAGTGCTCAGCCGCTTCCAGCCATCCTCCGGCACGAGGTCGGCCAAGGCCGCGGCCTTGAGGTGCAGGAACTCGCGATCAGTGGTCAGGACGTTGAGCACGGCGGCGCGGCCGAGTTGTTCGACGACGTGGGCACGGCACACATCGCGGACGCGATCCTGATCCCACTGCACGTGGCTGAGCACCCGCTGCGTACGCCAGGGCCGGACATCGCCGATCTGTTCGGCCAGGTGCCAGCCATTCTTGCGCTTGGCACCGCCAACCAGCCCTTCCAGGTACTTGCGGGCCTGCCAACGCGGCTCGGCACGAGCGAACTCACCGAAAATACGGCCAAACAGCTCATTGAGCCGGGTCGGTCAACCCGTCGACACATCCAGAGCGGCGGTCATGGGAGCCTCCTCAGCTGGAGACTCCCTTCAACAGCTCCCACCAGCCAGCCTCACAGACTCAACTGTAGGACTAGGCCCAGGAAAACTGTAGGACTAAGTCCTGGAAACTGGGACGGGATTTGTAACCGCCTTCCGACGCCGGGTCGAACTCCAGCCCAGTGAGGCCGGCAATCCGGTTAAAGCATTGCTTTCACGATGTCGACGTTGGTGGTCTTCTCTTTGATCCGGTGCGAAACTTCGACCTTAGGTCCCTCCAAAAGGACCATGTCGCCGGTCTTCTACTGGTCGCCGGGCTCGCACCTCGCCAGGAGTTTCTGCCCCTCGATGGTATCGACCACGATGCCGAACCAGGAGCAGTTCTCCCGAATGACGCCCACGGGAATGGCGCACTTGTCGCCCCCGAGGAAGTAGTCGACGATTGGAATGACAGCGGACTTGCCGGTCTTCGAGGCGCCGCTAATGACGTTGACGACGCCCGGCGTGAAGTCCACCATCCGGGGCGGCGCGTCGGTCCGCTGCCAGAGGGTGAGCTTGCGCAGCTGAAAGTACATCAGAACTCCACCCTCAATGTCGTCGCGACCTGATTCAGGCCAGCCTTGCAGAACCAGTGACCAAGTTTCTCCGTGGCACCAGACACGCCTTTGATCCTCTTGGATAGGGCGGGCTTCTTGCTCTTCGGTTCCAAGGCGTTCGCCCACACCGTCGCTGCTGGGTAGTCGACGGTCAGCAGCTTGGCGCGGCTCCCCATGGCGACGGACTGGAGCGTCAACGAGCGCAGGAGCAGGGCGCGCTCATGCACCGCCAGCAGATTCTCCCGTTCTTCGCCGAACTTGGCCGCGAAGAGGGCCAATCCCGAGGAATTGCGCGTGGACCCGATCATCTCCAGCGTGCGCCGGTGGAGCAGGAGGGACAGCACCAGGAAAGCCAGCGGCAATGGTGCCGGCCGAGGCGGGGCCATCAGCCAGTTCGTTGAAACACCCGCCGATGAAGTAATGCTGCGGCTCCTTTTTCCCTCAAACGATCTCAACCCGCCGATGGAGAGGCCAGCCGATGGATTGGATCCTCCCATCGCACCTCTTCGACCATGGGCTTGCATTGATCTCCTGATGCGGAACGTACGGCGGAACGAAGATGAAGTCGCCGGGTCCGGCCTCTGCGGCGAACTCCAGGCGCTCCCCCCCAGCGCATTCTGGCGCGGGCAAAGCTGATCGCCGCAGCACGGTTCATGCCTGGTGTTTGCAGCGTATTCGAGTCGAGCTGGCTACCGGGAATAACCTTCACGCCATGCTGGCCCCAGTCCGGCCCATCGTGCTTGTGCACCATCGTCGCCGCCCTCGTTTACCGGCGGCCAATCGCTCCAACGAGGATGGTCCGTCCCACCTTGGTGGACAACCCCGGTACGGACGACCGCCGTGGTGATCGACGGCAGCGACCCTGGCCGTGTTGTGGAAGGGGCCTTCGCCTCCGACGCCGCCGATCGATCCGTTTGCCTGTGGATCGCGCCCGCCTGATGCACGCAGGCCCGCTGGACAAGAATTGCGCATAGCGGCGCGTTTTCCTCGCCATCTGGGTCCCCGCGGCAATCCAGGGCCGCGTACGGCGGCGTCCCGCTGTGTGCTGGCGCTCTTAGGGGCCGTGTCCCCCGCGGTAGCCGTTGCGCGTCGGAGGCGCCCATCCACTCGGCGCCCCCTTGGGTTCATAGACCTCGACGAGGAGAGGGTAGCAGGTTGCGGCGTCGCTCGAATGCTCGGTGCTGCAATCGCCACCCGGGCAGGCCGACAGGGCGCCGAGCAGGTCGATCTCGGCGAAGAATTCCAGGAAGTCGCCGGGGCGCACCGGGCTCGCCTTCATGAAGTACTGGCCGGTGTCGCGGGTGACCCCCGTGCACATGAACACGTTCAGCACGTCGTGCACCGCCGGCTCGACGCCGTTGCGCGGGTTCTGCTGGTGGTCGGCCAGGGCACGGGTCAGGTTGGAGTGGCCGCAATGGTGATAGTCGGCGCCGGCAAGCAGGCGGTGCGTGTAGGGATCGCACCGCGTCCCGATGACGTCGTGCACCGACCCGCCGTGCGCATCGAACCCGTACCAATCGAGCGTATCCTCGGTGATGGTGGCCATGGGCCGCAGGTGCGGCAGCGACGACCACAGCCGGTCGCCGGTGGACAGGTGCGTGCCGTGCAGCGCCCGCGTCTTGCCGGAGAAGAAGCGCTCGCCGAGATCGTTCGCCGCCCACAGATTGAGGTCGCCCACCTGCGGCCCCTCGACGCTGACGATGCGGAAGAACCACCCGGCCGGCACCTCGAAGCACCGTGCCTCGCGCGGCGGGACACGCACGTCGGTGACTTTCCGCCAGCCGTTCCGGGCGGCGCGATAGGCGGCGACGTCGGCCGGGGGCAGGTTGTTCACCGGGTAGCAGATCACCGGCGCGACGTTCCGGCGCGCGTCTGCGTCGGGCGGCGCCGGATGCTCGGGACGGTTCGGCTTCATGGCGCTCTCTTCGTCGTGCTGGTTGGCCCGATCAGAGTAGGATACCGCGTCCGCGAGCGCGAGCCCCGTCCTGTCGCTAGTGGCCCGCACCGGACGACTCGTTCCGTTCTACAAAGCTCATTGGTGGCAGAAGTGCCGGGCTTTGCCCGGCGTCCTCATTGGTGCATTGAGCCCGCTCAGCTTCCAGTCAGTGGCACAAACCAGCCGGAATTGATGTCACTGGTGCGCACCCCGATCAGCGTGACGGTGTCGCTCTCGGAGAAGACAATCACCGCGTCCCCGGCCCCGGTCGAGCGCAGCGTGTAGCCTCGCGCCCCACCCGCCAACCCGATACGGTCACCCTCGGCGAAGCGGAAGTCGTTCACCACATCGGCCCCATCTCCGGCCCGGAACACAAAGACATCCGCGCCGGCACCGCCGGTCAGTGTGTCGGTACCCAGCTCGCCCGACAGCAGGTCGTCGCCGAGATCGCCGAACAGCAGGTCGCCATCACGCCCGCCGTACAGCGTGTCATTGTCCCGGCCACCGTAAAGCGTGTCGGCCCCCATGTTGCCCAGCAACAGGTCGCTCCCGGCATTGCCCAACAGCAGGTCGGTGCCCTCGCCCCCGATTTCTGTGTCGGCACCGTCGCCGCTCACCAGGTGGTCGTTGCCCAGGTCGCCCAGCAGGCTGTCGTCGCCGAGGTCGCCGAACAACAGGTCGTCGTCCCGGCCGCCGTAGACCGTGTCGTTATCCCGGCCACCGTACAGCGTGTCGGCTCCCATGTTGCCCAGCAGCAGGTCGGAGCCCATGTTGCCGCACACCAGATCGGCGCCATCGCCCAGCATCATGGTATCAGCACCGCTGCCGCCGATGCCGGTGTCATCGCCACCGCCCGCCTGAAGCGCGTCAGCGGCATCGCCCAGCGTGACCGTCTGGGCGGCACTGTCGCACACGATGGTCTGCGCGCTGTCGGCCACCATCGGGAACATGGCACCGGCCGAGCCCGACGCGGCGGTGGCGTGGCGGGTGTTGATCACCAGCGCGCCTTGGACGACGGCGAAGCCCACGCCCAGGAGGTCCACCGGCGTGCCGCTGGGGAGAGTGCGGCCGTCCACCACCAGGGCCTTGTAGCTGCCCGGAGCGCCGGACAGGCTGCTGTCGCCGGTCAGGATAATGGATTGGCTGGGGGCGGCGGTGCTGGACACGATGGGCGTGATGGTCTGCACCAGCAGCGGGGCGCCGCTGGGCAGCGCGTCGAGGAACGACTGACCGAAGCCGGTCTGCTGGGTACGGTCGGTGGAATTGGTGGTGGTGGTCGCCTGGATGGCTTGGATCAGCGTGTCCATCGCCAGCGTCTTTACCACGGGTCGCTCGATGCCACTGGCGTTCAGTCCGGTACCGGTGGGCAGGCTGGCCAGAATTGCGGGGAGGCCCCGCTGGTCGGTAGCCAGCGGCACGTCGGCGTTGCTCGTTGTGGGGCTGGTGTCCTGGCGCGAGGCGGGGACCACCGGAATGGAAATAGTGACCATCGGCACGCCACGGCCGTCCGTGCTGCTGGTTTTGCTGACCAATACGCCGTCCACCATGCTGGTGGAGGGACCTCCGTTGTCTCCGCTGCTGGGCGTGGTGGGCGTGGTGGGCGGGGGCGTGACGAGGGTGAGCGTGGTGTCGCCGCCGGAGTAACTGGCCTGCCAGTTGTAAGCGCTGGTGACGCCGGTCAGAGTCAGCGTCTTTCCGGCGGCGAGCGTGAGCGTCGCGCCGGCCGATGTGCCGTTGAGCGCCGAGAGATCGGTTCCGGTGACTTTCAGCGTGTCCGAGGTGGAAAAGTCGGTGATGACGTCACCGTTGAGATCGTCCACGCTGCCGGTGATGGAATCGTTGCCGCTGCCGCCGGTCAGGCTGTCGGTGCCGGAGCCGCTGGCGATGGAATCGTTGCCGCCGCCGCCGGACAGGCTGTCGGAGCCGCTGCCGCCGGTGATGGTGTCGTTGTTGTTGGTGCCGGTGGCGGTGAGCGCCACGGTCAGACTGCCGCCGGCCAGCGTCAGGCTGGTCGCCGCGGCGGCCGCGGTGACAGTGATGCCGGTGCCGAAAGCCGCGCTGGCGTTGGTGCCCAGCGTCACCGATTGGGCGCCGGTGCCCCGCAGATCGAGCGCTTCGAGGGTGGTCTTATTGGTCCAGACGCCGTCGGTGGTCAAGGCGTCGTCGGTGATCGCAATGGTGTCGGTGTTTGCCCCGCCATCCACCGCCTCGGCTGCGATCAATTCAGCACTTGCGTAGACAAAGGTGTCGTTGCCGGAACCTCCGGTCAGGCTGTCGGTGCCGCCACCGCCGGTGATGGAATCGCTGCCCGAGCCGCCGGTGATGGTGTCGTTGTTGTTGGTGCCGGTGGCGGTGAGCGCGACGGTCAGGCTGCCGCCGGCCAGCGTCAGGCTGGTCGCCGCGGCGGCCGCGGTGACAGTGATGCCGGTGCCGAAAGCCGTGCTGGCGTTGGCGCCCAGCGTCACCGATTGGGCGCCGGTGCCCCGCAGATCGAGCGCTTCGAGAGTGGTCTTGCTGGCCCAGACGCTGTCGGTGATCGAGGCATCGTCGGTGATCGCAACGGTGTCGGTGTTCGTTCCGCCGTCCACCACCTCGGCCGCGATCAGTTCCACATTCGTGTAAACAAAAATGTCGTTGCCGGCACCGCCGGACAAGTTGTCGGTGCCGCCACCGCCGGTGATGCTATCATTGCCCGACCAGCCGGCGAAGGTGTCGTCGCCGCCACCACCAATGAGCACGTCACTCTTGCTGCCGCCGACAACGTTTGTTGTTGCGGCGACTGTGCTCGAACGGTCGACTAGGATTCCGTTGCCTGCAGTTAGGTAAAAATACCCGCTGCTGTCAAATATGTCGCTTGCGGAACCGCCATTTATCGCAATTTGGTAACGACCAGGGCCAAAAACAGAGATCGAAATACTGCTTTCTGCCCCGACCACGTTCTGAAGATCAGACGTGGCGTCATATTTTATATTGGCGGAAGATGATCCTGCGTAATCCGCTGATGACGTGTACTTGAATAATCCGGCCACGCGAAATCTCCACAGGATATGCGCCGGATCGCCGGCAGTTTAGGTCACAATGGGTGCTGAGGTTGGCCTGTCAGTATTTGGCCCTTGCGCGCTCACTCAGGCGCGGCTCTGAATCGGGGTTGACCGCAGCGGACGCACAGGCCGAATGGGCCATCGACACTTCGTTCCTCACAAGGTGAGGCCACCGTTTCCATCCCGAACATTGGCTGCCCCCAAGGTATGCCCAGCGCCCATGCGGTCGCCACACCGCAACCAACACGTTCAAGCCAGTGATAGAGAGATACGCTGGGCGCTGACACCCCCCTAAATAGGGGGGTGCCGCCTCTCACCCTTGAAGGTTGCCAGTTTGCGGCGGCGTATGGCGGGCTTCACCTCAAGACGATCACGCCGCCCTTCTGAACGGGAAACGCTAACCCGGGTGGCCCAGCCAGATTGCCATCAACGCCGAGCGGCTGCTGACGCCGAACTTGCGATAGATGGAGGCGACGGTGTCGTGGATGGTGTGCTGGCTGCGCCCCAGCCGTTCGGCAATCAGCTTTTCCGGCAGACCGGTAAGGAACAGGTGCAGCACCTTGCGCTCGGCGGCAGTCAGCGGCGAGGCTGCCACCAGCAGCCCATGCGACAGGAGCACTTGGCGGTGGAACCACTTGATACCGCGCAGAATGCGCGCCATGTCGTCGCGTTCGGCCTCGCTGAAGCGCCTCTGTCCCGTTCGGCGATGAAGCCCAAACCAGGATTCGGTGTCCTGATTGACTGGAAAGGCGCTCAACATGGCGTCCTCCAGACCGGCATCGAGATAATAGCTACGGTAATAGTCGGCTTCGAACCAATCCGGCCCGACCACGTCGCACAGACGATTAGCGCGGAAACGGCCGGCGCCCTCAAGATGCTTGAGGGTTGCGACGTCGGCGACCCCTTTGTCGAGCAGATCCTTCTGCTTCTGGACCACGGTGTCCAGCAGCGGCGTGGATTCCAGATTGCGGACGACGACGGCACGCCATCCCCCGGTCGGATCTTCCGGCCCCACCTCATCCGCCCTAATCACGCCGAGCCATATGGCGTTGTCTGCGCCGATGCGAGCGCAAAGGCTGCGCATGAAATGCAGCAGCGCCTCGTCGCAACGCGCGGCATCGAAATCGGCCAGCTCGTCCCACAGGCGGTAAACGTCGTCCACGGAGCCCCCTTTTCGATAAGATGCACCAGAAGGCGTCCGTTTGAAACATGTCCTCTTCTCTGCGGTGCAGTGTGGTTGCGCTTCCAGAGAAATGGGTTCTTTGACGACGGGTCGGGGCCGCCGCCCATCCCATCAACGCCCCACAAAGGTGCGTTTCCGGAAATCTGACGCCCCTTTCGCTTTGCTGACGCCGGCGATGATGCGGTCGGAATCGGTGGTCCAGACGAAGCGCTTGGCCGTCCTGTTGTGCTCGGTGATGAAGCGGTGGATGGCAACCTGCAGGTCCACGATGCCGCAGAAGCTGCCGTAGCGCAGGCGTTTGGTTGTCAGCTTGGCGAAGAAGCCCTCCACCGCGTTCAGCCACGACGACGAGGTCGGGGTGAAGTGGAAGACCCAGCGCGAGTGCTTATCCAACCGGACGCTGACTTTCGGGCGCTTGTGGGTGGCGTCGTTATCCAGGATCACGTGCACCACCTTGCCGATCGACACCGCCGTCTCAACCACGTTGAGGAAGCGGATGAACTCCTGATGCCGATGCCGGGCCGCACACTGGCCGAGCACGGTGCCGCCCAGAACAGTGAGCGCGGCGAACAACGTGGTTGTGCCGTGCCGGGTATAATCGTGGGTGTGCGTCGCGGGCTGGCCCGTGGTCAGCGGCCGCCCCGGCTGGGTGCGTTCCAAGGCTTGGATCTGCGACTTATCATCGACCGCCAGCACCAGTGCGTGCTGCGGCGGGTCCATGTAGAGACCGACGTCTCGCGCGATCGCCCCGTTCAGGCGCGCGCCGTCGCTCAGCAGCGCGGCGGGCACCCGGGACCAGCTTTTGTGGCGTGTGGCCGCTGCGAACGAGACCATAGGCCATTCAGGGAACTGTTTTGCTTCAGACGGACTCGCTTCCAACGCACGCCCAGCCTTCAACGCCGCCTCTATCTCATTGAAGTGGTCGATGTATCGAAGCTTTTTGCATGGGTCGAGACGCTTTCCGCCATTGCCGATCAGCACCTCCCGAGCCGTGGGGCGGAACATCAGTCCAATTTTGGACGCATGTTCGGCGTCGTCAGCGTCAAGCAGAGACCGGATGTCTCCCATGACGTAGTTGTGAGCCTTTTCGAAATAGCGTGCGACGTCCAGGCTGTTGGCGCGAACAGGGCAGAAACCCAAGCTTCTGACGACCAGCGATGGCCACCACCCCTGGGAGGAGCACAAGATAGCCGCGTGTCGGGAGAAATGGGGGCCAGGAGCCCACGAACGCGTGGCGTTCGAGCCACTGCTGAACACAGGCCAGCGGGCAAGCGACGTGGCCGCTATGATGCGCCAGCACTATCGCGATGGAAACCATCAGCGTGAAGCAGAAGACGAACGAACGGCTGTGGATCCCGGCGGCGCAGGAGTCGGCCGTAGTGCTGGACCCGTGGCTGGAGTTGCACAAGCACATGGCAATGCTGCCCAGCCGGTTTCACAAGTTGATGACGCCGAACGGCTTCGTGCATTTCATGAGCGATGCGATCCGGGAAGCGGGCCTAGCGGACGATGTGCCCCCACGGCTCGCGCTACACCGCCGCCACGAGGTTCCACGGCCAGTCGCTTCGCGGGATCATGGTTGTGCGGCGGCGGCCGGTTCGACGGCGTGGCAACGCCACCCTCGTAACGGTCGATGAAATCAAGAACACGCTTGCGGAAAATGGGATGATTGTCGCAGTGCCAGATGCAGTTCTGGCCGAATCCGCCTTTTTCTGTCTGGGCGCTTGGAACCGGAAGGGTGCGGTCCTTTTCTGGAAGGCACACACCATTTTCCGCCAAGGTTTCGACGATGTGACGAATGGGATCGCCGTTGACAAACCATGCGGTTTCACCATCGGTGCCCTGTCCATACCGATGCAAAAAGGCATCCCTGTACCAACCCAACACATAGGAACGTTGGTCATTCGGATTGCGCGCGAACCGTACGACAAGAACGCCCTCCATCCCCAGCGCATCGAACACGGCGACGATCTTGGTGGTCAACCCGCCGCGGGAGCGGCCCGTAGGCCGCCCAGTTCTCAACCCGTTAGCAGGCGCGCGGGATCGTGTGACGGCGGGTCTCGTTGGCCTTGTACGGCATCCGGCTCTCGGCTTCAACGCGACGCCTCTATATCCGCCAAAACCACAACACCGGCAGCTTCCGAAGATTTAGGCGCCAACGTCCATCAGCCCTCATTTTTCCTTGTCTAATTCTGACGCAATACGGAGCTATATTCTTGTCGGGCCTCGATCACTTCGCCGACCTGATGGACAAGCCCCGTCGACTCCGAGGTGTTCTGAAGAACATGCAGCCCTTCACTCCGGAGTGCGGCATCGATGACGGTCAGAAGTGCGTCCCGGCAAGCCGCTTCCTCCGCGTAGTTCGGCACCCAATAGCGGACCGCGTACTCTATTCCCCCCAGCGTATAGGTGACCGCCAGAACGTCGGGGACCGGGCCCGTAAGCTTCCGATGGGCGGTCTGCGCCGCAGCTAACAGAACACGCTTCGCTTCCGCGACCGGTATGGAGTGGGGCAGACAAATACGCAACTGATCCCGATATTGGCGCTTCGGCTCGCTGTAGTTGACCAATTGCCGTTGTGCGATGCGGCTGTTCGGCAGGATAACGTGGGTTTGATTGCGCGTTAGAAGACGCGTTGTCCTCCAATTGATGTCAATGACCACACCGCTGACGCCGTTGTCGATTTTGAGCCAGTCGCCGATGCGGTATGAACGCTCCAGCCCCAAGGCGATTCCAAGAACGATGTCCGCGATGATGTTTCTCAACGCGAATCCAAGGATCGCGATGACGACGCCGGAGGTCGCGACGGACCCAGCGACAGCACCGTCCAACGCCAACGCGATGGTGCCCATAAGCGCGATGAGGAAGAACGCAACGGTCACGGACTCCTGAAGGAGCTTCGGCAGGCGACGTTGGTCCCGGCTGGTGCGTTCCAGGATCAGCACGACAAGACGGGCCGTCAGCCACGCGGCGGAAAAGCAGCTGGCGCCTCCCAGGACAACAGGCGCCATCGCCACCACGCTTTCGGGAGGCGCGCCGGCGACCTTCAAAAGCCATGGATGTCCGACAAGCAGTAACAGGCTGACGGCGACCATAACCATCGGCCAGATCAGGCGCGCGGTCATAGACGCGGTCAATGCGAGGCGTGTGCCCATCATCGGCAATGGTGTCGTTCCCTCGGCGTGCGAGCAAGGTAGGGGGGCCATTTGGTCCAAAGCTGTTGTCGAGCAGGTTAATGTCGGAAGCACCCCGATTGACCGGCGGCTCGAAGCCGCCAGCGCAAGGCTGGGGCAACTACCGGAGTCTCTGCTCCAGTTGCACCGGTTCGGCAGCCGATTCCCAAAGGTTTTGGGTCGCACGCTTCCGCATGGCGGCCTCCGGCTGATAGGCGATGTCATGCACAAACACGCGCATGAGTGCTCCATCCGCTCGCCGGTGAGGGAAGCAACCGCCGATGCGCAGACCGATCAACGCAGCGCCGAGTGGCGTGGTAACCGACACGCAGCAGCCGTTGGGTGTATAGCGCTCCGGGAACACCAGCACACGGGATTCCAGATCCGCTCCGTCGTAGGCGCGGAACACCACTCGGGAATTCATGGTCACGACATCCGGCGGAACGTCCTTGGCCGGGCAGACGGTCGCCCTTTTGACCTCCTTCTCCAGCAGCTCGGACATTGGGTGATACAGCGCCGCTGCTCGCTCCACCAATCTCTTCAACCGGCCCCAGTCGCGATCGCTCATAAGGACCGGCGGAAGAACCAGCCCTTCGTTGCAAACTGTGGACATGACCATCTCCCCATGTTGATGCTGGCACCGTGGAGTAAAGCCAAGGATTGGCGACACGGCTGATGGGAGGCGGGGCCTGCATAGTCCTGCCTGATCTCGCGAGCTGCATCGGGGACTCGTCCCCGCCGCGCGTTCAGACCGGCGTGCCGTTGCCCACTCCTGTATCACCTCGAAGCAGTTCGTCGCATTTCATGCGGGAGGGGGTGAATGCGCTTTCCAGCACCGGAATGGCCTTCAGCGGCTGGGCGTCGCCGCACATGAAGATGTCCAGCGCGGCGTAGCCCCGCTCCGGCCAGCTGTGGATGCTGATGTGCGATTCCGCCAGAACGGCAACGCCCGAGATGCCGCCGTTCGGCGTGAAATGGTGCAGGTGGATGTGCAGCAGCGTGGCACCGGCCACCTCGACCGCCTCGATCAGCGTGGCGCGGACATGCTCAAGATCGTCCAGCCGCTCGGCACCCCACAGATCGACGATCAGGTGGGTTCCGGCGAAGACCTTGCCGTCGCGCGCGATGAAGTGGTCCTTCCGGTCCTCCGCATCCTTGGCCCCAGCCCAAGGTCCCATTGGGATGTTGACCGGATCGGCTCTCGAACCCTCTCCCCGAGCGGTCCCGGATACCGTTGCCAGATCCGTTTCCAGCCGGATGAGAGCCGTGGATTTCATCAATTGAGTCCCCCTGTCGATTGTTCCTACCCTTGCACGAGCAAGGGATGTTCTGGTGTTCAGTTAATTTTAGGCGTCCGGCCTGAATGCGGCGGCCACCGTCAGGCGACGGGCGGCAAGGGCTTGTCGTCGTCCGGTGGTGTAGGCGCAAGATTGCTCGGCCGCTGCGTTCTCGGCCGGAAGGGCACAACTCGCGCCTCGCAGCTTCTGTCTTCGTCTTGCCGGTTCGACAGTGGGGGCCTCTCACAGTCCTTGGCCATCGGATCTCCTCCAGCATCCATGCTTCGCAGCCGACGGATCGACAGCGGTGGGAAACATTGGGGAATCGCCGGCGTTGTGGGTGGACGCGGCTTCAGCCCCCGGGAGCAGCAGGTTTTTGGAATGTGAGCCCCAGATGGATCAGGAGCGCTGCTACGCGCCTTAATCCGGGGCGAACGTGCCCGCGTGCACACGGCCTGCACGCAAAGAGAGTCGGGTCTGGAGGGCAGCGTTCATCATGGTGCCATGTTAATTGGCGACTATCCGTCTCAATTTCAAGGCTCAGGTGACGCTGGGAGCCGCGACCGGGAACCGCCAGCGAAACCGTGTTCCTCTACGCCGCACAATGAAAAAGGCTGGTAATCAACGAGCCGATCAGCCCATCGGTTTGCCGGATACCCACGGTCGAGTGGCGCGACTGCCCGCCACGGCTTCGACGCCGAGCCGGACACCGCCCCCTCCCCCACCACGCACCACGCTGGCAGACCCCGAAGAGCGGCCTGTCATCTGGATCGGGGTTTCGGTCCAGGACCACCGCCGGTCGGCGGGAGCAATCGCGCGGAAAAGCGTTAGCAACAGAACGATCCGAACGACGGCCGATGAGCCGGCATCACGCGCGGCATCCCGATGGCCCATGCCCAGCACCACAGCGAGGTCCAGCGGTCCGGCCAAGCCCCGGTACCGCCCCCGCCAACGACACCGCCCGCGACACCGGCGCGCGCCGGGCAGGTGGTGACCTGGAATCCCTGGATCGTGCGCGGGGCCGTCCTCGGCCTGGCGCTCCTCCTCGTGCTGGCCTTCTCGACCCGCTGGAACCGGTGGGTCGGCTCGGCCGGCCGGCAATGGACGAACGATGCCTACCTTCAGGCCGACGTCACGCCGATCGCCGCGCAGGTGTCGGGCACCGTGACGGCCGTACCGGTCGGAGATTTCCAGCGCGTGCGGGCCGGCGACACGCTGGCCGAGATCGCCGACGCCGACTACCGGGCCCGGGTGGCGCAAGCGGAGGGCGCCGTCGCTGCGGCGAAAGCCGCCATCGCCGTGCTGGACAGCCAGAAGCGCACGCAGCAAACCCAGCTCGATCAGGCGCAGGCCAACCTCAAGGGCCTGGAGGCGGAAGCGTGGCGCACGCGGTTGGAGCGCGAACGCCAGGGGGCGCTGATCGACGAGCGGCTGGCCGGCACGCCACAAGCCTACCAGCAGGCTGAGGCCGCGGAACGCCGCGCCGCCGCCGCGCTGGAGGCGGGTCACGCCCAGATCGAGCAGGAGAAGGCTCGGATCGAAGGGCTGGAGGCGCAACGCCGGCAGGCCGAGGCGACGCTGGCGCAGCAGGAGGCGGCACTCACACTGGCGCGCATCAATCTCGGTTACACCCGGATCACCGCGCCAGCCGACGGCGTGCTCGGGCATCGGCAGGTCCGCGTCGGTCAGTACGTCGCTCCCGGAACCCAAGTGGTCACGCTGGTGCCGCTGCCGGACGTGTGGGTCGTGGCGAACTACAAGGAGACGCAGCTCACCCACATGCGGCCTGGTCAGCCGGCGGCGGTGCGGGTCGACGCCTTTCCCGGTACGGAGCTGCGCGGCCGGGTGGTCGCCTATGCCCCCGCCACCGGCAGCCAGTTCGCCCTGCTGCCGCCCGAGAACGCCACCGGCAATTTCACCAAGATCGTGCAGCGCATCCCGGTGAAGATTCTCCTCGATCAGCCGAACCCGCTGGTGGACCGGCTGCGCCCCGGCATGTCGGTCGAGGCGACCGTGGACACGTCGGCGCCCGAGCCGACCGGCGGGGCGGCGCAATGAACGGCGCGGAGGGCCGTGCCGTGCCCGGCCGCCGGCTTCCCCGGCCGGTCTTCCATCGCTGGCTGCGCCCGGCCATCACCCATCACCCGTACGTCGGCATCCTCGGCGTGCTGCTGGGCGCGGTGATCGCCACGCTGACCACGCGCATCACCAGCCTCGGCCTCGCCGACATCCGCGGCGCCATCCACGCCGGCTACGACGAGGCCGCCTGGATCACCACCACCTACACGGTGGCGCAGATGCTCGTGGCGCCGCTCTGCCCGTTCCTTGGTGCGGTGTTCGGCCCTCGGCGCATTCTGCTGCCGGCATCGGCGGCGTTCGGGGTGGCGATGGTCCTGCTGCCGCTGACCGGCAGCCTCACCGGCGTGCTGGTCTTCCAGGCCATCGCCGGGCTGGCATCGGGGACCTTCGTCCCGCTCACCATCGGCTTCATCCTCCGCAACCTGCCGGCCCGCTTCATCGTCTACGGCATCGCCGTCTACGCGATGAACATCGAGCTGTCGCTGAACGTCGCCGCCTCGCTGGAGGGCTGGTTCTCCGAGCATTGGGGCTGGCAATGGATCTTCTGGGACACCGCGGTGCTCGCGCCGCTGATGTTCGTCTGCGTCCACCTCGGCATCCCGAAGGAACCGGTAAAGCGCGACCTGCTCAGCGGCGCCGACTGGTGGGGGATGGCCTACGCCAGCCTGGGCTTCGGGCTGCTCTATGCCGCCCTCGACCAGGGCAACCGGCTGGACTGGCTGAACTCCGGCGTCATCAACGGGCTGCTGCTCGGCGGCGCGCTGCTGGTCGGCGCCTTCCTGGTGCAGGAGCTCTCCTGCGCGAAGCCATGGTTCGACTTCTCCGTAATCTTCCGCGGCAACATACCGTTGCTCTGCCTGCTGTTGGTGATGATGCGGCTGGCGATGCTGTCCACCGCCTATCTGATCCCGCAATATCTGATCGCCGTGCACAATTTCCGGCCGCTGGAGGTCGGCGACGCGCTGCTGTGGATCGCCATGCCGCAGGTCCTGCTGGCGCCGCTGATCGGCACGCTGCTGCGCCACGTCGACCCGCGCCTCACCCTTGGTGCCGGCTTCGCCGCGGTCGGACTGGCCTGCTGGATGGCATCGCACCTCACCGCCGACTGGGTCGGGGAGACATTCCTGCCCTCGCAGATCCTCCAGGCCTTCGGGCAGTCGTTCGCCATGACCTCGCTGATCTTCTTCAACGTCCGCAACCTGAACCCGGCCCATATCCTGACGCTCGGCGCGCTGCTGCAGACGTCGCGCCTGCTCGGCGGCGAGCTTGGCGCCGCCTTCGTGCAGACCTTCTTGCGGGTGCGCGAGCAGTTCCACTCCTTCACGCTGGGCCTGCATGTGCCGGCGGGGGACCCGGCGGTGACGCGGCGCCTCGCCGGCACCGCCGCGCGCCTGCTCGGCCAGTCGGTCGGCGAACCGGAAGCGGCGGAGCGGGCGGCGGCGCTGCTGGCCCGCACGGTGCGCGGCCAAGCCTACGTGCTCGCCACCATCGACGGATTCGTGGTGATCGGCTGGTTGATCGTCGTCGGGCTGCTGCTGATCGCGTTGCTGCGTCCCGCTCCGGCGCCAGTCGCGGCTGCCGTTTCTTCGCCACCGCCCGACCACGCTGCGGCAGCGACGCGAAGCAGCGGCTGACGGCGTCGATGTCCGCCACCTTTGGGACCTGAGCGCGTCCCGGCTGTTCACACCGCATGATGCGATCGGAGTGAGCCAGGGGCACGGACAATCGGAACGCATGCTCCCGCCGGCAGGTGGCTGCCGGTATCGGCGCCGGCGTGGCAGTGGCTGTCGCCGGTCCAGCCATGGCGCAGCCCGATCAACAGCAGACCACCAGCCCCCGAAGCGAGCCGACCATGGATGATCCACGTTCGAAGCACCCAAAGCCTCCCTTCCGCGCGCAGCCGCAGCCTTAGCCCGGCCTGGCGCGCGACATGGACCCGAAGCCGGACCACGGTGAAACCAGCTACCGCGGATCGGGCCGCCTTGCCGGCCGCAAGGCCCTGATCACGCGCAGCACGCGCTCCCGCAGATCGGAGAAATAGGCTCGGGTCATCGCGATACTCTCCACAGTGGGCCAATCGCTTCAACAGCCCAGCCTCACCTCCGTTCTTCAGGAGCGACAGAAACCCGGTCCAAATCCCTGCCACCGTCTTCGCAACAGGCCCTAAAAGGCGGCCTTCCTCTGCCGGCCGCTTCACTCATGGCGCAGTGCCTGGATGGGGTCAAGATGGGCCGCGCGGCGGGCCGGGACGTAGCCGAAGACGACTCCAACCATGGCGGAGAAGCCGAACGCCACCAGGATGATGAAGGGATCGACGAGGAACGGGACGTTTAGCGCGGCCGTCGCCAGCACCGCCAGCCCGAGTCCGAGAAGGATTCCGATGATGCCGCCGAACAGGGAAAGCACCATCGCCTCCACCAGGAACTGCAGCAGCACCTGCTCCTCCAGGGCGCCGATGGCGAGGCGGATGCCGATTTCCCGCGTCCGCTCGGTCACCGACACCAGCATGATGTTCATGATGCCAATCCCGCCGACCAGCAGGCTGACCGCCGCCACCGCGCCCAGCAGACCGGTCAGCACCGCCGTCGCACCGGCGGTGGCCTGCACCACCTGCTTCATGTCGCGGACGGAGAAGTCGTCCTCCTTGCCGGTGGTGATGTTGCGCCGTTCCCGCAGCAGGCGTTCGATGTCGGTCTGCACCTTGGCCGTATCGACCCCGTTCCGGGCCGATACGTAGACGCGCATGATGTCCATGTTGCCGGCGATCCGCCGCTGGAAGGCACGGATCGGCATCAGCACCGTGTCGTCCAGGTCGGTGCCGAAGCTCGACTGCCCCTTCGCCTCCAGAAGGCCGATCACCTCGCAGGAGACGTTGTGGACGCGGATGTCCTGACCAATGGGGTCGGCGGAGCCGAACAGCTTTTCCCGCACGGTCTGGCCGATGACGCAGGCGGCGCGGCCGGCGCGCTCCTCGCCTTCGAAGAAGCCGCGCCCCCGTGCCAGCGCCCAGTCCTGGGCGACGAAGTAGGCGCTGTCGGTGCCGGTCACCACCGTGTTGCGGTTCTCCGTCCCGTAAATCACCGCCACCGATTTCTGCGCTATAGGGGCGACCGCCTGCACACCGCGCAGCTGTGCCCGCATTGCTTCGATGTCTCGGCTGTTGAAGGATCTGGCGTCGGAACTGGCGCGTCCGGGGCCGACCTGTCCGGGCAGCACGAACAGCAGGTTGGTGCCGAGCTTGGCAAGGTCGGCGGTGATCCGGGCGGTGGTGCCGTTGCCAACGGTCACCATGGCGATCACCGCCCCAACGCCGATGATGATGCCGAGCACGGTGAGGAAGGAGCGCAACGCGTTGCGGCGGATCGCCTGAAGCGCGAGCTTGACGGCTTCAAGGAGCATCAGGCAGCCCTTTCGCTGGGGGCATCGCTGTCGATGCGACCGTCCACAAAGCGGATGATGCGCCGCGCGAAGGCCGCCATGTCCGGCTCGTGCGTGACCATGATGACCGTGATGCCTTGTTCACGGTTCAACCGCACCAGCAGGTTCATGATTTCCAGGCTCATCCGCGTGTCGAGGTTGCCGGTCGGCTCGTCGGCCAGCAGGACTGCGGGGTCGGTGACGGTGGCGCGGGCAATGGCGACGCGCTGCTGCTGCCCGCCGGACAGCTCGCCGGGCGTGTGATCCTCGCGGCCCTCCAACCCGACGCGGGCCAGCGCACCCAGCGCAAGCCGGCGGCGCTCCGCCGGGGCCATGCCGCGGTAGATCAGTGGAAGCTCCACATTCTCCACCGCGCTGGTGCGGGCCAGCAGGTTGAAGCCCTGGAAGACGAACCCCAGGTAGCGGCGGCGGAGCAGAGCGCGGCGGCGGCGATCCAGCCGGCCGACATCGACGCCCATGAACCGGTACGTGCCGGAGGTCGGCGTGTCGAGGCAGCCGAGGATGTTCATCGCCGTGGATTTGCCGGACCCCGATGGCCCCATGATCGCCACGAACTCCCCCCGGTCGATGCGCAGATCGACCGCGTTGAGCGCCGGGACGGCGGCGAGGCCGGTGCCGAAGACCTTGCTCACCCCCTCGAACGCGATAAGCGGTGGTGGCGGCTCACCGTCTCTGGGCATGGTGGGCTCCTCATGACTTCGGTGCCGTGTCCACGATCACCGCACCGCCTTCCGCCAGGTCGCCCCGAAGGATCTCGGTGCTGCGGCCGTCGCTCGCCCCGGTGACGACCGGCATCTCGACGGGCGCGCCGTCGCGCAGCGTCCACACGGCGCGCGATGGACCGCCGGGTTCGTGCCGGCTGGGCGGGCGGAACTGCGGCATGCCGGGCATCATCCGCCTCAGCAGGTCGCCACCTCCCGCCGGCTCCGCCGGGGGCGTGAAGCGCAGGGCGGCGTTGGGCACGAGCAGCGCGCCCGATACGTCCTGGACGCCGATCTCCGCCGTCGCGGTCATGCCCGGACGCAGCAGCATCGCGCTGTTGTCCACCGTGAGGATGGCCTTGTAGGTGACGACGCCCTGCACCGTTTCCGAGGCGTAGCGCAGTTCGCGGATCACGGCGGGGAAGTGGCCGTCGGGGTGGGCATCGACGGAAAAGTGGGCCGACTGCCCCTCCCGCACCTTGCCGACGTCGGCCTCGTCCACATCGACCTGCACCTCCATCCGGCGCAGATCCTCGGCGATGGTGAACAGCACCGGCGCTTGCAGGGTGGCCGCGACCGTCTGGCCAGGATCAACGTTGCGCTTCAGGACGATGCCGTCGATGGGCGAGACGATGCGCGTCTTTTGAAGATTGGATTCGCTGAGCGTCAGCTCGGCCTCGGCCATCCCGACGTCCGCCCGCGCGCTCTCCAGCGCCGCCACCGCCCGGTCGCGGAGCGCCCTCGCCACGTCCAGATTCTGGAGCGTGCCAATCCGGGTGCGGGCCAGTGCCTGCTTGCGGTCGAGATCCCGTTCCGTCTCGACAACGGTGACCTCAGCCTGGGCGACCTTCGCTTTGGCGGCGGCCAGCTTGGCGCGGGCGCTGTCGACACTTGCCTGGAACTTGTCGGTGTCCAGTTCCGCCAGCAACTGGCCGGTGGTGACCATGCTGTTGAAGTCGACGAAGACCCGGCGCACGGTGCCGGACAACTCGCTGGAGACCTCGACTTGACTGGTCGGCTGCACGCTGCCGGTGGCGGTGACGATGACATGCAGGTTGCCGCGGACCACCGGCTCGGTTACGTAGCGGACGACGGCAGTGGAGGAGCGGAGCAGGGTGTAGGCGGCCGCAGCCAGCAGTGCCGCCAGAACGAGGACCAGGAGCCATTTGACCCCGGTGCGCGTCGCGCTCGGCGAACGCTGAGACGGGCCATCCAGCCCCAGCAGCGCATCGACGTCCGTTGCCGGCTCTCGTGGCAAGAGTCCAGTCATCGCGACCTCCTCCGCCCGACCTCTTCCGCCATGTCCCTCCGACAAGGATCGCCTTGGTCGACGGCAAACGCCATGACATGCATCAACCGACGGCAGGGACCCGAACCGATGGTTGTCAGGCGGTATTCAATTTACGCGGTACAGTGCCCTCCCATCCACCGCGCAAAAGTTCGCTCATAAAGCAAACCGCAGTGCCTCCGCATTGCGTAGTCACCGGCGACGTCGGTGGAAGCTCCACCGCCTCGGTGCAACACCGTCTCTGCAAAGCGATAAACGCTACGCATCATCGCAGATAAAGACTTTGGCAGACGAAAGGCGCACAAACAGGTGTCGGCGCTGCTGTCGGCGTATTGGAAGCAACTCATAGAGAAAGGTTTCGATGGGTTTCCAGACCGAGACCCATCCCAAAATGACGAAGCTCTCTTGCAAAATCCGGGTCATGGGACGAGCCGGAAAGTTGTGGGTGATCTGCCACGCCAGGAAGAGGCAGATGGACAGCGTCACGAAGCCGATCAACGCCGCCTGTCGCCACGTCCGGATCGCCTCGTGGAGCCGTTTCGTTTCGGCGGCGGCACAGGCGGCAAAATGGCCGGTTAGAGCGGTCGCGATGTCAAAAGACGGGCGTCGCGTCAGGTTCCTGGCCGGCAGATGAATGACGATGCGCACCGGATGGTCGTCCGGCTGTTCCTTCACTTTGTTCAGGAAATAGGCCTCCGCGTCCGCGGTCAGGTTGCCCTCGCGGAAGGGCGACGGATCAAGGCTGCGAAACAATTGCGAAAGGTCGCGCAGCGTGACGTCGATGTCACCGCCTCTGCTGTCCGCTCGCATCGCTGTCCCGGCGTCCATGGCCGTGCGCTCCGGGCTGGTCATGCCGTCGATGGCGGAAGCGGCGACCGTTCCCGCGCCATCTCCCGGCCGCCGAACCACGCCACGTAGAGCGTCGGCAGGAACACGAGCGTCAGCAACGACGCGACGAGGAGGCCACCCATGATCGCGAAGGCCATCGCTCCCCAGAACACCGTGAAGGCTATGGGGATCAGGCCGAGCACCGTGGAGGCGGCGGTCAGCATGATCGGGCGGAACCGGGAACCGCTCGCCTCGATCACGGCGTCGACGAGGCCGCGTCCGGCGCCGCGCTCCGCCTCGATCTGCTGGATCAGGATGACCGCGTTCTTCGCGATCATGCCGACGAGCGCCAACACCCCCAGAATGGCGACGAATCCGAGTGGCTGGCCGGAGACCAGCAACGCCAGAACGACACCGATCAGGCCGAGCGGCACCACGCTCAGCACGATGAACAGGCGCTGGAAACTGCGGAGCTGGACCATCAGCACGGTCAGGACGAGCAGCATCATCAGCGGAACGACGGCGAAAACCGACGCGCGGCTTTTGGCGCTCTCCTCGGCGATGCCGCCGACTTGGATGCGGTATCTCTGCGGGAGGGAGGCGGACAGCTCCGTGACCTGGGGCGCCAGGGCGGCGATGGCGGTTTCCGGCAGAACGCCGGGCGCCACGTCCGCCTGCAGCGTCAGGGCCGGCAGGCGGCCGCGCCTCCACACCAGCGGCAGATCCTGGGCGTAGTCGAAGGACGCCAGCTGGTTCAGCGGCACGCTCCGCCCCTGCGGCAGGGGCACCGGCAGGCTGCGCAGCGTTTCCACGGACAACGCTTGCCCACGGGCATCCCGGGCCAGGACATCGATCAGATAGATCCTGTCGCGGATCGGCGTTACCGCGGTTCCGGAAACGGCGGCGTCCAGCATGGCGGCGACAGCGGCCGAACTCAGGCCCAGGCGCCGGGCCTCGTCCTGGTCGATCCGCACCCGCAGCTTGCGCGCGGTTTCCATCCAGTCGAAGTTGATCCGCTGCGCCTCGGGAGACGTCCCGACGACCTGCGCGAGCTTCAGCGCGATCTCACGCACCTCGCCCGGGTCCGGCCCCACGACGCGGTATTGGAGCGGCCATCCCACCGGCGGCCCGAGTTCCAGCGGGTAGACGCGGGCGACCGCGTTCGGGAACTCCTCCGCCAGCAGGGTCTCCAGCCGGGATTGCAGCCGCTCGCGCGCCGCGACGTCGGTGGTCACGACCACCGACTGGCCGATGAAGGGGTTGGCGAGCTGCACGTTCAGCGGCAGGTAGAAGCGGATCGCGCCGCGCCCGACATAGCTGCTCCAGCGCTCCACGCCGGGCTCCCCGGCGAGCAGCGCGTCGAACCGCTCGACCGCGTCGCGCGTGGCGTGGATCGACGCGTTCTGCGGCAGACGCAGATCGACCAGCAGCTCGACCCGGTCCGAGGGCGGGAAGAACTGCCCCGGGACGAGGCCCAGCCCCATGATCGCAAGGACGAACAGGCCGAGCGTCGTCGCGATCGTCAGTCCGCGGGTCCGGATCGCCGCGTCCAGGGCACGGCGGTACAGCCTCAGCACGGCGCCGGGCCGGTCGCCCCGGCCCGGCTTGGGCGGTTGCAGCAGCATCGTGCCCAGGACGGGCGCAAAGACGGTCGCGACGAGCCATGACGCGATCAGCGCGATGCCCACGACCGCGAAGATGGAGAAGGTGTACTCGCCGGCCGAACTCTGCGCGAAGCCGATGGGCACGAAGCCGGCGATGGTCACCAGCGTCCCGGACAGCATGGCGAAGGCTAGGGTCTTGTAGGCGTACACGGCGGCGACCTCCATCCGGTCGCCGGCGGCCAGCCGCCGCGTCATCGCGTCGACGGTGGTCAGGGCATCGTCCACGAGCAGGGCGAGCGCGATGATCAGCGCGCCCAGCGAGACGCGCTGGAGATCGATGCCGGCCAGGGCCATCACGGAAAAGACCATCGCCAGCGTCAGCGGAATCGTGATCGCCACGACGGCGCCGGCGCGCAGGCCGAGCGCGATGAAGCTGACGACCAGCACGATGACGATGGCCTGCCACAGCGAGGTGACGAAGTCCGAGATCGCCTCGTCCACCGTGCGCGCCTGGTCCGCCACCGGATGCGCCTCGATCCCCACCGGCAGGTCGGCTTTGACCCGCGCCATCTCCGCCATGACGTTCCGCCCCAGCGCGAGGATGTCGCCGCCCGGCCGCATCGCGATGGCAAGCCCGATGGCCGGTTTGCCGTTTACCCGGAACAGGGGCTGCGGCGGGTCGGCAAAGTCGCGGTGCACCTCGGCCACGTCGCGCAGGCGCAGCATGCGGCCTCCGGCCACGAAATTGACGTCGAGGATGTCCTGCTCGGAGCCGAAGGCGCCCGACACCTGCAGGGACAGCGCTTCCTTTCCGGTGCGCAGCACGCCGGCCGGCCGTACGGCGTTCTGCGCCTGAAGCGCCGCCACCAGCGCGCCGGGCTCCACGCCCAGCCCGGCCAGCGTTTCCAGCGAGAAATCGACGTGGATGCGTTCGTCCTGCTCGCCCAGCAGCTCGATCTTCGCGACGTCCGGGACGAGCAGCAGGCGCGACCGGACGTCCTCGACCGTGTCGCGCAGTTCGCGATGGGTGAAGCCGTCGGCGGTGAAGCCGTAGATGATGCCGAACGTGTCGCCGAAATCGTCGTTGAAGCCGGGACCGAGCACCCCCCGCGGAAGGGTGTGGCGCATGTCCCCCACCCTCTTGCGCACCTCGTACCAGGTGTCGGACACCGTGCGGCCGTGGGCACTCCCCACCAGATCGACGAAGATCACGCTGGTGCCGGGGACGGTGTAGCTGCGCAGCGTGTCGAGGTTCGGCACCTCCTGGAGGGTCCGTTCGATCCGCTCGGTCACCTGCTGGAGCGTCTCGTCCAGGGTGGCGCCCGGCCATTGCGCCTGCACCACCATGGTGCGGATGGTGAAGACCGGATCCTCCGCCCGGCCGAGATTCAGAAACGAGACGGTGCCCGCCACCATGACCCCGATCATCAGGAACAGGACCAGGGAGCGGTTGCGGATCGCCCAAGCGGAGAGATTGAAGCCGCTCATGGGCTTGCTCCGATGGGGCCGTCCCCCAGGATGCGGACCTTCTGGCCCGGCCGCAGCGCCTGCACGCCCGCCGTCACCACGATCTCGTCGGTTTCCAGGCCGCGTGCGACGACGACCCGGGCGAGGTCGTAGCGTTCGAGGTCGATGTTGCGCAGCGCGACGGTGTTCGTCGCCCGATCGACGATCCAGACCGCCGGCTGCTGGTTCGCCTGCGTCAGGGCGGTGGCCGGAATCTCGATGCCTCCGCCGCCGCCGACCTGGATTGACCCGTTGACGGTCGAACCGAGCCGCATCGCGTCCGGCGGGTCCTGAAGGCCGATGCGGACCTTGAAGGTGCGGGTGACCGGATCGGCCTGAGGCGCCACCTCGCGCACCCGGCCGGCGGCGCGCACGGCGGGGTCGGACACCAAGGCCACCGTGACAACGGGGTTGGTGGGCGCGTTCCGGATCACCGAGGCCGGCACGTCGAACACCGCATCGCGCCCGCCCTGGCGGGCCAGATGCACGACCATGCGGCCGGCCGCCACCACCTCACCGGTTTCGGCCCCCCGCGCGGTAACCGTGCCGACGCCGTCCGCCACAAGCTCCGTGTAGCCCAGCCGGTCCTGCGCGATGTCGAACTGCGCCTGCGCCGCATCGACCTGCGCCTGGGCGGCCTTCAGCGCCTGCGCCGCGGCGTCGTAGCGCGCGCGGGTGGTCCAGCCCTGGCGCAGGAGGGTTTCCTGCCGCTCGTAGTCGTTGCGTGCCAGCGTCTGTTGCCCCATGGCTGCGGTCAGGTCCGCCCGCGCCGCGCGCAGGGCGTTGCGGGCCGGTTCCGGGTCCAGACGGGCGATCACCTGGCCCGCCTCGACCGTATCGCCGACGTTCACCAGCCGCTCGATCATCCGCCCGTCCACGCGGAACGAGAGGCTGACCTCGTCCTGCGCCTGGATTTCGCCGGGAAGCGACAGCGTCTCGCCGGCCTCGTGCCTTTCGGCCGCCGCCACCCGCACGGGGCGGACCGGGTCCGCGACGGTCTCTTCACCGGAGTTGCACGCCGCGAGCAGGGCCAGCGACGCGAAGACGGGCAGCACCCGTCCGATGACGACGCGTTCGGCTCGACTGCGGTTCAGGCTGCTGTTCATGGGAGGCTCCCATTCCCGCCATGCCGGCGTTCCCGTTTAGAATCCGAAGTTCCTGAGCAGGCCGGCCAGCACGATCAGGACCACCAGCGCGATCATCGGTATGGCGGCGGCGACGACGAAGACGTCGCCGTAGGCGTCCCGGTGGCTCAGCCGGCACACGGTGAGGAGCGTGATGACGGCGCCGTTGTGCGGCAGCGCGTCGAGAGCGCCCGAGGCGACCGCCGTCACCCGGTGCATCACGTCGAGCGAGACGCCGGTCGTGTGCGCCATGTCCACGAAGGTCGGGCCGAGCGCGTCCAGCGCGATGCTCATGCCGCCCGAGGCCGATCCCGTCATCGCGGAAAGCACCGTCACCGACACCGCGGCCGACACCAGGGGATTGCCCCCGCCCAAGGCCAGGACCGCTTGGCTGATGGCGTCGAAGACGGGAAGTGCGGCAATCACCGCGCCGAATCCGACGAGGCTTGCGGTGTTGAAGATCGGCAGAACCGAGGCATCGGCCCCCCGGTCCAGGCTCGTGCGCAGGTCTTCCAAGCGGCGCCAGTTGCCGGCGATCAGCAGGAGGATGGCGACGAACAGCGACACGATGACCGCCCACACGCCGCGCACGGTCTCGATGGTCGTGGCCCCGAACCGTGGTTCGGCGAGGAAAGCCGTGTCCAGCCGGGGGACGATGACCTGGATGAACAGGAAAATTGCTGACAATCACCACCACGATCGGCAGCACCGCCAGGACCGCCGGGGGCAGGGCTTCGACGTTGGGGGCGCTTGCCTGGGCGGGCGTGGGGGAAATCTCGACGATGTCGAAGCCCTCGCTCTGCGCGCGTTCGCGCGTCGTCCGGTCCAACTCCGGCGCGCTGTCGACGTGATCGCCGTAGCCTTCGCCAACGGCCCGTGCGCGGGCGGCGCGGCCATTGAGCCACAGGACGCCCAGCAGGAGCATCACCAGCCCGGTCACGATCCCCAGGCCCGGCGCGGCGAACGCCGTGGTGCCGAGGAACGGCATGGGGATCGCGTTCTGGATCGCCGGTGACCCCGGCAGGGCCGACATGGTGAAGGTGAAGGCGCCGAGCGCGAGCGCGCCTGGGATCAGCCGCTTTGGAATTCCGGCGTCGCGAAACAGGGCGGCGGCGACCGGGTAGATCGCGAAGGCCACGACGAAGGCCGAAACGCCGCCGTAGGTCAGGACGGCGCAGCACAGCACCACCGAGACGACGGCGCGTTCCGGCCCCAGCCGGGCGCTGACCAGCCGGGCGAGGGATCGCGCCGACCCGGTGTCGTCCATCAACTTCCCGAAAATCGCCCCGAGCATGAACAGAGGAAAGAAGGAGGCGATAAAGGAGCCGGTGTTGGTCATGAAGATCTGGGTGTAGGCGCCGAGGATCGGCAGGCCGCCGGTGAGCAACGCCGCGAGCAGTGCGGTGGCGGGGGCGGCGATCAGCAGGGTCACGCCCCGATAGGCCAGCGCCATGAGCAAACCGAGCGCGACGAGGACGGCGGCAAGATCGATCATGATGTTCGCTCCAACCGGGGCTCCATTGGGGGCTCCATGCGATGACCGCTCGGTTCAGGCCGGCTCGGGGTAGCGCGCGTCGTAGGGGTAGCGGGGGAAGTCCGCGCCGAGCCGTCGCCAGTCGGTCAGCCAGCGCTCCGTCACCGTCCGTCCCTCCTCGCGGAGCGTCGCGAAATAATCCGGGCTACGGTTGAACTTCGACGTGTGCTTGAGGCCCCAGGCGGTATCGCGGGTCATCTTGATGGTGCGGACCGCGACGATCTTGCGGTTGTTCAGTGGCGGATGGCTGTCCCCGTATCGTTCGATCCAGTGGTTGATCGTCATGATGCCGTCCAGTTCCTGGTTCAGCGACAGGTTGCCGGCCAAGTCGTTCTCCCGGTCCCGGATGTCCTCTAGACCGATGTTCGGGGAGGCTGGCTGGAACTCCTGCGGGTTGATGCGCACGATCCAGATTTCGTCCGGCTTTTCGTCCTTCGTTTGCCCATCGAGAAGGTCGCGCACCGGCGGATTGCGCGAATACAGCCCGTCCCAATAATACCCGCTGCGGGTGACGGTCCGGCCCGGCACGCAGGTCGGAAACACCATGTTGGGGATGACCTGCGCCGGCAGGACCTCCGGAAGCGTTCCCGATGCCGCGACGCCGTCCAGCGAGATCGCCCGGCGCATGCGCCAGCGGGTGATGTCGTACTGGTTGATCGCCCGACCGTCGGGACGCAGGCCCATCTGTTCGAGCGTCTTTTCGGAATCGAACACTTCGAAGTTGCCGCTGAGGACCTCGATGGCGCCGGCGAGAATCCGGATGTCGGCCTTGGCCAGCCGCGCCCAGTCGATCGCATCGAAGTTCGGGCACAGATCCTTCAGCAGGTCCGGAAACCCGAGATACTGGGGACGCGCCCCCATCATGGCGAGGCCGGTCAGCCCGAGCTTTCCGCAAGCCGCGTACGGATTGGGTTCCGGCAGCGGCAAGCCCTGCGACTTCCAGTCCAGAAGGGCGCCGATCATCTGGTTGTGGGCGGCCTCCACCGGATTGGCAGCGGCGAAGGTCGTCCAGAGGAAATCCAGGCGCTCGATGGCCTTGTCGATGGTGCCGCAGGCCGGATCGGCGGTGTTCGGGACCAGGCCGTACCAGGTCGCGAGCGCGCACAGCGCGCCGGCCGACGTGCCGCTCATCGCAATGATGTCGAAGGTGTCGCCGCCCTGCGGGTTGGCGTCCCACCGCTTTTTCGTCGCCAGAATGGTCCTCAGCACGCCCCAGGTGAACGCCGCATGCGTTCCTCCGCCCTGGCAGGCGATCGCGACCTTTCTGGCGGTCGTGTTTCTGCTGGCCATGTCGTCACCGCCTTCCTGTGTCGGCCTGGTCGTGGCGAAGCGCCTGACGGGATGACGCTTGGGTCAGCGGTTCCTCGATGCGGCGAATCAGGTAGGGGAAGAAGGGGTTGGACGACATGCGGAGCAGGGAGTCCATGCTGACGATCAGCGCCCCGCGCTCGCCGCGGGCGGCCACCGCGCCCAGGTGGATGCCGAAGTCCTCCGTCGGATCGGGCTGCAGGCCGTAGAGGGAATCGTTTGTCGGAAACGGAAGGGCGACGTGCGACAGCGAATAGACGTCGAACGGATAGACCAGCCCCAACTCGTTCACCTGCTCCGTATCCGCGCCGGCTTCCGTGACGCGCTCGACGACCTCTGGGCGGTCCGCATCGGCGTTGGTGATGATCGTGGTCCGGAATCGCCGGGGCGGATCGGGCAGGACGCGCGCCAGCATGGTGTCCGACGCCGAACTCAGGAGCGGGCCGAACTTGGTGTTGCGGTTCACGTCGAAGAGCACCAGTTCGCTGCCGTTGGCGGGCAGATGGGCGTACAGGCCGGACAGGATCGCGCGCGTGCTGACGGTGAAGTCCATCACCGACTGGAACGTCAGGATCGGCGGCAACTCGGCCAGTCGGCCGTCGGCGGCGCGGCTCGCCACCTTGCTTTGGAGGGCGGAGGTCAGAAGGTGTGACTGCCGCGCGCCGTTGACCGGAAAGGAATTGTATTTGAAGGGATTGAATTCCGGCACGACGCTGAGCCACGCGGCCTTCGCGAACGGCGGAAACATCGCGGGCAGGCCGGCCAAACCGGCGAAACGCGCGAAGGCGGTGATCCCGATCATCGGCGAGATCAGCGTGATGCGGTCGGGCCTTCTCAGGCCTGTGTCGTCGAGGGCATCGAGCGCATACATCATGGCGAGCGCGCCGCCGTTGGAAAACCCGACGATGTGGAACGGCTGCGTCGGACCGATGCGCCGCTGCGCTTCCCGCGCCGCCAGCCGGGTTGCCGCCAACCAGTCCTCCCAAGCGATGTCGGTCAAGCCCGCGGGAACCGTGCCGTGACCAGGCAGCCTGATGGCGATCGCGACGTAGCCGAGCGCCCGATAAAGGCGGGCGATGTGGCGGAGGCTGTAGGGGGAATCGGTCAGTCCATGAAGGAAGAGGACCGCTCCTCTGACGGTACCGTCAGGCTCCAGCAGGTACGAACGGTTCCAGTCCTGAGGGAACCGGCCCGGATAGATCGGGCTTCCATCGAAATACCGGTTGACAGGAACGCGCTCCCCTGGGGGCAGCTTCTGCGTCACCTCGGCGCGCACACTGTCGAAGATGGCGGCCTCAGACATCAGGTATTCGGTCCACCCGCTGCGGTCCAAGTCCTTCCTGTGGAGTTCCTTGGGCACGAAGGTGTGCCAGGCCTCAAGCTGCGGTCCACGCTGCGAATCATAGGCGCGGACAACCAACAGAACCGCGGCACTCAGAGCGAGCAGCGCAATCACCCGCCAGGCAAATTTCCGTGCCCATTTTCGCATAAAGTCATGCTTTCCAACGTGAATGCTTTCGTTTCATCCTGCTAAGCGTGGCGGTAGGACTGAAGAGGCTTCGGCTGGAGTGAACAAAGGCGAACCGAGGCACGATCACAGTCATGGCCGCCGCCATGGGACACGGGCGCGCGGATCAACAACCCCAGCCATTTCGCGCAGGCTTAGAGGAAATTAGCGCGCAAACTATGCTGCAGTGCGGCTTGACTCAGGCATGGTATGCATTGGCCCATCGTAAAGAAAAGCTTCCATGCTGATTACTCCGCATCAGCATTTATTGCCCTGCCCGCACAACCTAATTCAGTTATGTGATTTGTCAGAGCGATTCTCTGGAAATGCTAAGCGGGCTCCCGAAAAGCGCTTCTGATATCTGAACGAATGGCTTGTTCTTTCCGGCGCGCCTTCTATGCACTCGGTGTCGATCCGCAAACCAACCGAAATTGGACGACAACAGAGGCCGTTCTCTGTACCTATCCGGTGAGTCTTTCAATTACCCACAAGCCGGGCGCCAACGGTCGCGCCCAGGAAGATGCCGGTCAGGCAAGGGGAGCATCCCCAACGCTAACTGGCCGGCTTCCGCGAGCACCTGCATACCGACGGCTATGCCGGGTCCGACGCCCCGTACGATGCCGGGGGCGCCCGGCCTGCTGCTGTCGCCGAAGTGGCCTGTATGGCTCACGTGCGTCGGAAGTTCTTCGACGAGCACGCCGAAACCGTCTCGCCCTTGGCCGCGGAGGCGCTAGTACTGCCTCAACGGTGATGTGAAGGCCGTCGTCCTGTTGGAAGCGAAAGCACCGATGGGAGGGCGGCCATGAGGAAGCATCGTGTGATGCTGACGGCGGAGGAGCGCGAGCAGCTTCGCCAGTTGCTGGCCCGCGGCAAAGCCGACGTGCGTAAGCTCAAGCACGCGCAGATCCTGGTGAAGGCGGACGAAGCCGCGGGCGGTGCGGCGTGGAGCGATGCCCGCATCGTCAAGGCACTGGAGGTCGGGCTGGCCCTTCAAGCAACTCATCGGCGAGACCGGGAGTATCCGGAATTTCGTGCTCGGTGGGGTTATCCTGAAGCGAAAGGAGCCCCTGCATGGCACGACGCAAAGAGGCCGTTATCCCGGACGC
>NZ_JAGINQ010000040.1 GCF_017876165.1 Azospirillum soli | reverse complement strand
ACGGTTCAATCAGTGCCCACAGGGCGTCGGAAACGAGAGGAGCTGCCATGCCCCTCCCAACAGCCAAATCCCGGTTTCGTTAGGCGCTCTAAGGGTCGTGGTTGGGTCGAGGCTGTTTTGATGGCCTGAAGGTACGCGGGCGCGGCACATGCCGCTGTGGCCTGGGTCACAGTTGGAGACGGTTTTTGGGGACAGTGGTCGAGGCGGGCCCCCACCCCGACCCTCCCCCGCTTCGCAGGGGAGGGGGACGTTAGCCGTGGAAATGCTCGTAGACGCGGCGGGCGACGGTGGCGCTGATGCCGGGGGCGGCTTCCAGATCCTTCAGGCCGGCGGCGGCCACCGCCGTGGAACTGCCGAAATGGTGCAGCAGAGCCTTTTTGCGGGCCGGGCCGATGCCAGGGATGCCGTCGATGCGCGTGTGCTCCATGGCCTTGGTGCGGCGCGCGCGGTGGCTGTCGATGGCGGTCTTGTGCGCCTCGTCGCGCAGCCGTTGCAGGAAGTAGAGCACCGGGTCGTTGGGCGCCAGTTGGAACGGCTCGCGGCCGGGCAGGAAGAAGCGCTCGCGGCCGGCGTCGCGGTCCGGTCCCTTGGCGATGGCGGCGAGATCGACATCCTCAATCCCCAGATCAGCCAGGACGGTGCGGGCGACGTTCAACTGGCCGAGGCCGCCGTCGATCAGCACGAGGTCGGGCCACAGGCCGTTGCGGCGGTCGGGGTCCTCGCGGAGCGCGCGGCCGAAGCGGCGGGTCAGCACCTCGCGCAGCATGGCGTAGTCGTCGCCGGCCACTGCCGGATCCTTGATGTGGAAGCGGCGGTAGGCGTTGCGCTGGAATCCCTCCGGCCCGGCGACGATCATGGCGCCGACCGGGAAGGCGCCCTGGATGTGCGAGTTGTCGTAGACTTCGATACGGGCGGGGATGCCAGGAAGGCCGAACAGGCGCGCCACGCCGGCCAGCAGCTTGGCCTGGGCGGAGCGTTCGGCCATGCGGCGGCCGTGCGCCTCGCGGGCGTTGGTCAGGGCGTGCTCGACGATGCGGCGTTTGGGACCGCGCTGGGGCACCTCCACCTCGACGCGGCGGCCGGCGGCCAGCGTCAGCGCCTCGCCCAGCAGGGCGCGGTCGGGCAGATCGTGGCTGAGCAGCAGGCGGTGCGGGGGCGGCGTGTCTTCGTAGAGCTGGGCGGTGAAGGCGGCGAGGATGGCGGCTTCGTCTTCATCCCTATCATGGCGGGGGAAGAAGGCGCGGGTGCCCTGGTTGCGGCCGCCGCGCACGAAGAAGACCTGCACGCAGGCGGTCCCGCCCTCGGCATGGACGGCCAGCACGTCGGCGTCCTCCAGAGAGCCTTCCAGGTTGATGTCCTGGCGGCTTTGCAGGGCGGTCAGGGCGCGGATGCGGTCGCGCCAGCGCGCGGCGTCCTCGTAGGCGAGGCGGTCGGAACAGTCCATCATGTGCCGCGCGAATTCCGCCTGCACGGCGGCGCTGCGCCCGTTCAGCACGTCGCGCACGCCTCGCATCTGGGCGGCGTAGTCCTCCTCCGTCACGCGGCCGACGCAAGGGGCCGAGCAGCGCTTGATCTGGTGTTGCAGGCATGGCCGCGTGCGGGAGGTGAAGGTGGCGTCGTCGCAGGTGCGCAGCAGGAAGGCCCGTTGCAGCGCCGCGATGGTCATGCCGACCAGCGCCGGGGAGGCGTAGGGGCCGAACAGGTCGTTGCGCCGCGCCTCGCCATAGCGGCGCGCGGTGCCCCGGTGGTGCATCAGGCGCGGGAAGGCGTGCCCCTGGCCCAGCACGATGTAGGAGAAGGAGCGGTCGTCCTTGACCAGCACGTTGAAGGGCGGGCGCAGGGTGCGGATGAGGTTCGCCTCCAGCAGCAGCGCCTCCGCCTCCGTGTGGGTGGTGACGAACTCCATGGAGCGGGTCAGGGCGACCATGCGCCGGGTACGGTTGGGCAGCCCCTCGGTCCGGGTGTAGCTGGCCACCCGGCGTTTCAAATTCTTCGCCTTGCCGACGTAGAGGATGCCCCCGTCCGCGCCGATCATCCGGTAGACGCCGGGCGTGGCCGGCAGGGTCGGCAGGTGGGAGCGGATGACGTCTGAACCGTCCATGAGGCCCCTCCTGGTGCGTTAACCAAGAAGGGCCGCAAGGAAGCAGGAGAACGGATCAGGTACCAGGGATATTTTGGGGGCACATAACCCCCTCTCCCACCGGGGGCGGGAGAGGGGGTATTGGGTGCGCGCCTTAACCCCCGAACACCGTGTTCAGCTGCGCGCCGACGCGGACGAAGGTGGTGCGCTTGGGGACCTCCTTCAGCTTGGTGGCACCAATGTAGGTCATCATGCTGCGCACGCCGCCCATGATCTCCTGCATCGTGCCCTCGACGGGGCCACGGTAGGGAACCTCCACCGTCTTTCCTTCCGACGCGCGGTAGGCGGCGACACCGCCCGCGTACTTGTTCATCGCCGTGTCCGACGACATGCCGTAGAAGGTCATGGTAGTGGGCACGCGCTGGCCGTCGCGCTCCTCGTAGCGGATGTCGCCCTCGCACTCGTCATGGCCGGCCAGCATGCCGCCCAGCATGACGAAGTCGGCGCCCGCGCCGTAGGCCTTGGACACGTCGCCCGGCACCGTGCAGCCGCCGTCGCCGCAGACCTGGCCCTTCAGCCCGTGGGCGGCGTCGGCGCATTCGATGATCGCCGACAGCTGCGGATAGCCGACGCCGGTCATCTTGCGCGTGGTGCAGACCGAGCCCGGACCGATGCCGACCTTCACGATGTCGGCGCCGGCCAGGACCAGCGCCTCCGTCATGTCGCCGGTCACCACGTTGCCGGCCATGATGACCAGATCCGGGTTCTCCTTGCGCATGCGGCCGACGAAGCGCACGAAACGCTCCGAATAGCCGTTGGCGACGTCAAGGCAGACCCTGGTGATGGGCGCCTTGGCCTTGACCTGCTGGAACTTGTCGTAGTCGGCCTCGGTCGTCCCGAGGGAGTAGAAGACGTTCGTCGTATCCTCGTCGCGGAAGAAGGCGACCAGGGCGTCGGCCGGATAGTGCTTGTGCAGGGCCGTCATCGCGCCGAAGCGCGACAGCGCCCTGGCGATGTTCATGGTGCCGACCACGTCCATGTTGGCCGCGATCAGCGGAAAGCCCGTCCATTCCGACCCGCTGTGGACGAACCGGAAGGTGCGGTTCACGTCCACCTCGCTGCGGCTTTGCAGGGTGCTGCGCTTCGGGCGGATCAGCACGTCCTTGAAGTCGAGCTTCAGATCGCTCTCGATAATCACCGGCTGTCATCCTGTCAGAGCGGCGAAGGGCCGCGTTTAATCGATTAAATGGGGGTCGCGAACGCGCTTCGCCAAGTCGCGAACCACCAAGGCCGCGAACCGCAGCGGCCCGCCGGCTGTTGGGATCCCGGCGGGGCCAGCTGCGTGCAAGGGGCTGCGTGCGAGGCAGAATGACAGGGATTGGGACGGGGCTCCACAGCGGGATGGTCGAGGTCGCCCCCGGCGTCCGCCTGCACGTCGTCGAGGCCGGTCCACGGGACGGACCGCTGGTCATCCTGCTGCACGGCTTTCCGGAATTCTGGTACGGCTGGCGCCGGCAGATCGGGGCGCTGGCGGCGGGCGGCTTCCACGTGCTGGCGCCTGACCAGCGCGGCTACGCGGCCAGCGACAAGCCACGCGGCATCGGCGCCTACACCGCCGACACGCTCGCCGCCGACGTGCTGCGGCTGGCGGAACGGGCGGGGCGGGCCTCCTTCACTCTGGTCGGGCACGACTGGGGCGGCGTGGTGGCGTGGTGGGTGGCGCTGACGGCGCCGGAGCGGGTGGAGCGGCTGGTCATCCTCAACGCACCGCACCCGGCGACGATGCGCGGCTACGCGTTGCGGCACCCGACCCAGGCGGCGCGGAGCTGGTACGTGCTGGCCTTCCAACCGCCGGTTCTGCCGGAACTGGTGATCCGGGCCGGCGGCTTCCGGCTGGCCGAGCGGGCGCTGACCGGGACCAGCCGGCCCGGCACCTTCACCGCCGACGACCTGGCACGCTACCGCGAGGCGTGGGCGCGGCCCGGCGCCATGACCGCGATGCTGAACTGGTATCGGGCACTGCGGCGGCGCATGGACCCGCCGCGCGGGCGGCTGCGGATGCCGGTGCTGATCCTGTGGGGCGACCGCGACCGCTTCTTGGACCGTGGGCTGGCCGAGGCTGCGGCGGCGATGTGCGGCGATACCCGCGTGGTGCATCTGGAGACAGCCACCCACTGGATCCAGCACGAGGAAGCGGCGCGGGTGAACGAAGAAATCGAGGCGTTTTTGAAGGGAGCGGCAAAGACGTGAGCGCGGCCGTGCAACCGTGGCCGATTCCGAGCGTTAGAGGAACAAAAGGACAGCCCCGCGTGGGGCGGGAGGAGGGATCATGAAAGCGTTCGGATTGGCGGTGATCTGTGCCGTGCTGCTGGCCGTGGTGGCGGGCTTCGTGTTGGAAGGGACCTTCAGCCGCGAGGCGGACCAAGCCTACTCGGCACCCAGCGCGCGGGTCGGCGAAGGCCCGTCGGTCGAGCACCGGAATTTCTCGGGCGAGCGGCGGTAGCGGAAAAATCCCTCTCCCACGGCGGGAGAGGGATTTTTTGGCGCTGTTCGAAACCTACTCCGCCGCCCGGTGGCGGTGGATGGGACGGCCGTCGTTGGTGCGCATGGTACGCGCCTGCTCCTCGTACCAGCGGCGGTGATGGTCGCGTGCCCAGTTCTCGTCCACCTCGCCGCGCCCCATGGCGTCGAACGCGCCTTCCATGCCGATGGAGCCGATGTAGATGTGCGCGATGATCACCGCGATCAGCAGCGCCGCCACCACGCCATGCACGACGTGGAGGATCTGCATGCCGGAAATGCCGGTGACGGAGAAGGGCAGCATCAGCAGGAATCCGCTGATCGCCAGCGCCACGCCGCCGAACACCACCGCCCAGAAGATGCCCTTCTGACCGGCGTTGAAGCGCCCGGCCTCCGGATGCTCGCCGCCCTTGCCGAGCAGGCCGCCCATGGTCTTCAGCCAGACGAGATCGGCTCGCTCGGGGATGTTGTCGCGCACCCACAGCACGAAGACCAGGAGAAGGCCGAAGACGAAGGGCACGCTGAAGAAGTTGTGCAGGTACTTGCTGCCCTCGGCCAGGGTGGTGAAGGCCGGGTGGCCGAGCAGGGGAATCAGCAGGGGCCGCCCGAAGGTGACGATCAGCCCGGTGATTGCCATGATCAGGAAGCTGACCGCCGTGGTCCAGTGCGCGAAGCGGTCGATGCCGTTGAAACGCAGGACCGTCCGGCCGGAGCGTCCGCCGTGGATGCGGATGGTGCCGCGGATCAGGTAGAAGATCGCCAGCAGAGCCGTCATGCCCAGGATGACCGCGCCGGCGATGATGCGCAGCGTGCTCGTGCGGAATTCACGCCACTCGCGCCCCTCGGGTTGGACCAGCACGCCCAGCTTGTTGTCGGGGATGCTGACCCGGCCGGTGATCTGGTCGTCCAGATTCTGGTAGAGCTGAACCTGATCCTTGGCGGTGGGGAAGTTGGGGTTCGGCGTCTGGTAGAGCTGCGCCTGGACCGCCGGTGCCGCCAGCAGCAGCACCATCAGGACCAGGATGTGACGGAGATGCCTCGTCATGTCGCGTCCTTCCCGTGCGTCTTATCGAAGCCCCTCTCCCCCAGGGGGAAGAGGGGCATGGTTCAGCTGCCGCTCGTGCCGACGCCAGCGCCGGACCGGCCGGGGCCGAAGGCGCGGCCGCGATCCTCGCGCCCGTAGGCCGTGGACCAGCCCCAGGCGCCGGAGCCGTAGCCGCGCCGCACCGCCCGTTCCCGGTAGATGTCGGCCAGCACGTCGCCGTCGCCGGCCATCAGCGCGCGGGTCGAGCACATCTCCGCGCACAGCGGCAGCTTGCCCTCTGCCAGACGGTTGGCGCCGTACTTCTGGTATTCCTCCGGCGTGTTGTCGGCCTCCGGGCCGCCGGCGCAGAAGGTGCACTTGTCCATCTTGCCCCGGCCGCCGAAGTTGGTCGCCTGCGGGTATTGCGGCGCGCCGAAGGGACAGGCGTAGAAGCAGTAGCCGCAGCCGATGCACAGGTCCTTGGAATGCAGGACCACCCCGTCCGCCGTCTGGTAGAAGCAGTCCACCGGGCAGACCGCCGCGCAGGGCGGGTCGTTGCAGTGCATGCAGGCCATGGAAATCGACCGCTCGCCCGGCTTGCCGTCGTTCAGCGTGACGACGCGGCGGCGGTTGATGCCCCAGGGAACGTCGTGTTCGTTCTTGCAGGCCGTGACGCAGGCGTTGCATTCGATGCAGCGTTCCGCGTCGCACAGGAACTTCATGCGGGCCATGTTATCTTCTCCCTCCCTGCCCCTCTTTATGCCGGCTCGACGCGGCAGAGCGTGACCTTGGTTTCCTGCATGAAGGTCACGGGGTCATAGCCGTAGGTCGTCACCCCGTTCGCCGGTTCGCCCAGCACGATGGGGTCCGTGCCCGGCGGGTAGTTGTCGCGCAGGCTCTCGCCCTGCCAGTAGCCGGAGAAGTGGAAGGGCATGAAGACCGTGCCGACGCCGATGCGTTCGGTGACCAGCGCGCGGACCTTCGCCTTGGCGTTGTTTTCCGGCCCGTAGACCCAGACCAGCGCGCCGTCGCGGATGCCCAGGCGTTCGGCGTCCTTCGGGTTGATCTCCGCGAACATCGACTGCTGGAGTTCGGCGAGCCAGGGGTTGGAGCGCGTCTCCTCGCCGCCGCCCTCGTATTCGACCAGACGGCCGGAGGTCAGGACGAAGGGGAACTTCTGCCGGAGGTCGCTGTCCGAAATCTTGAACTGGAGCGAGCGGGCCAGCTGCGGCAGGCGGAAGTCGCGCCGGTCCTCGATGGCCGGGTACTGCTTCACCAGTTCCGGCTGCGGCGAGTAGATCGGCTCGCGATGCACCGGCACCGGGTCGGGCAGGTTCCAGGCGACCGCGCGGGCCTTGGCGTTGCCGTGCGGCGAGCAGCCGTGCTTCAGCGCCACGCGGATGATGCCCATGGACAGGTCCGTCTGCCAGCTGACCTCGTCCACCTTGTCGCCGCCGATGGCGTTGATGACGCGCGTCTCCTCCGGCGTCAGGTCCTTGTCCCAGCCGAGCTTCTTCAGCATGGCCATGGTGAATTCCGGATAGCCGTCCTGGATCTCCGATCCCTTGGAATAGCTGCCCTCGGCCAGCAGGGAGACGCCGTTGCGCTCCACCCCGAAGCGGGCGCGGAAGACGCCGCCGCCCTCCATGACGTGCTTGGAGGTGTCGTAGAGCACCGGGCTGCCGGGATGGCGCAGTTCCGGCTGGCCCCAGCAGGGCCAGGGCAGGCCGTAATACTCGCCCTTCAGCGGGCCGGTGGTCGCCTGCATGGTGATCTTGTCGAAGTCGGCCTGGTGCTTCATGTGCATCTTCAGCCGTTCCGGCGACTGGCCGGTGTAGCCGGTGGACAGGCAGCTCCGGTTGATCTCGCGCAGGATGTCCTCCGGCACGGGGCGGGTGCCCTCGACCGTGATGTGCTTGAACATGTCGTCGGCGAAGCCGAGCTTCTTCGCCAGCAGGTAGATGATCGTGTAGTCGTCCTTGGACTCGAAGATCGGTTCCACGATCTTCTCGCCCCACTGCATGGACCGGTTGGAGCAGGTGCGCGAGCCGTCCGTCTCGAACTGCGTGCAGGCCGGCAGCAGGTAGGTGTTGTTGCGCCGCTCCTTGATCGCCGCGAAGGTGGTCGGGTGCGGGTCGGCGATGACCAGAAGGCTTAGCTTCTCCAGGCCCTTGATCATTTCCGGCATGCGGGTGACGGTGTTGCCGCCGTGCCCGAAGCAGACCATGGCGCGCAAGGGGCTGGGCTGCTGGATGTCCTCCGGCTTGTAGATCACGCCGTCGAACCAGCGGGTCGTCGGGATGCCCTTCATCTCCATCAGTTCCTTGGAGGCGAAGCGGCTCTTCATCCAGTCGTATTCGACGTCCCAGGCGCGGCAGAAATGCTTCCACGCCCCCTCGGCCAGCCCGTAGTAGGAGGGCAGGGTGGTGACGTCGAGGCCGAAGTCCGTGGCGCCCTGCACGTTGCAGTGGCCGCGGTAGATGTTGGCGCCGCCGCCGGCCACGCCGATGTTGCCCAGCGCCAGCTGGAGGATCGACAGCGCCCGCACGTTGGCCGTGCCGGTCGTGTGCTGGGTGATGCCCATGCACCAGATGACGGTGCTGGGCTTGTTCTTCGCCAGCGCCTCGGCCACGCGCTTGACCTGCTCGCCGGGCACGCCGGTGACGCGCTCGACCGTGGCGGGGTCCCACTTCTTCACCTCGGCGCGGACCTCGTCCATGCCGTAGACGCGCTGGCGGATGTATTCCTTGTCCTCCCAGCCGTTCTCGAAGATGTGCCACAGGATGCCCCAGGTGATGGGGATGTCCGTGCCGGGGCGGATGCGGACGTATTCCGTAGCGTGGGCGGCGGTGCGGGTGAAGCGCGGGTCGATGACGATGAAGGGCGCGCGGTTGCGCTCCTTGCCGCGCAGCATGTGCGGCAGCGACACCGGGTGCGCCTCCGCTGGGTTGCCGCCGATGATCACCAGTGCCTTGGAGTTCTGGATGTCGTTGTAGCTGTTGGTCATGGCGCCATAGCCCCACGTGTTCGCCACGCCGGCGACCGTTGTGGAATGGCAGATGCGCGCCTGGTGATCGACGTTGTTGGTGCCCCAGAAGGCGGCCAGCTTGCGGTAGAGGTACGAGCCCTCGTTGGAGAACTTGGCCGAGCCCAGCCAGAACACCGCGTCCGGCCCGGACTGCTGCCGGATCTCCAGCAACTGGTTGCCGATCTCCTCGATGGCCTGATCCCAGGACAGGCGCTGCCACTGGCCGTCCACCAGCTTCATCGGGTATTTCACCCGGCGCTCGCCCTTGGTCAGCTCGCGCACCGAGGCGCCCTTGGCGCAGTGCGCGCCCTGGCTGATCGGGCTTTCCCAGCCCGGCTCCTGGCCGGTCCAGACGCCGTTCTGCACCTCGGCGATGACCGTGCAGCCGACCGAGCAGTGGGTGCAGATGTTCTTGCGCGTCACCGTCTCGACATTCGGGATGGTCGGGCCGGCCTCGGCCTTGCGGATCATGGCGGCGGGCAGGGCGCTCAGCGCCGCCATGCCGCCGGCCGCCAGACCGGAGGTTTTGAGGAAGCCGCGCCGGCCGACGGGAGCGCCGATGCCGGTTGTCAGGGTGCGGGAGAGGGAGCCACGGGCGGGCTTTCCGGACGAACGCTTCACGAGCATGGCACGGCCCTCGCGGTCACAAGCGGTTCAGCGCGTAGAAGCGCTTGACGTGGTCGGTTTCGCGGTAGCGCGACTTGACCTGTTCCTGCGGCGTTTCCGCCGCCTCGGCCGCACCGGCGGTGGTCAGGGCCGCAGCGGCCGCCCCGGCGGCGCCCAGCCCCAGCCCCTTCAAAAGGTCGCGGCGTTCGATTCCGGTCTTTTCGTCCTTACGGCGCATGGATCGTGCCCTCCCGATGTTCTTGTTCGGCGGCTTGCGCGAGCATTGCGAAGGCGTCGGTTTCGATGTGCAGGAACAGCCGGCCGATGGTTCCGGCCGGCCGGTAGAGATCCGCCCCGTGCGCCTCCTCCAGGTCGGCGAAGAAGCGGCCGGCCCAGGGGAGGAGGTGGCGGTTGAAGAAGCGTTTCTGCTGGTGCAGATCCGGCGAACCCAGGCTGCCGGAGATCAGCGCGGCCATGATCTCGCAGATGGCGGCGATGTGGTCCTCAGGTTCCGACACGTCGGGCGCCCGCTCGATCCCCAGCGCCTGCATGTCCTCGCGCAGGCGGGCCAGCGGGCGGTCGTTCAGGAAGCCGGTGCGGTAGTAGGAGGCGAAGGGAACCAGCTCGCCGCGCGTCACGCCGATGAACAGCGCGTGGAACTCACGCTCGGCCTTCTGTTCGGAGGTGGCGCGGGCGCGTTCGGCCAGCCGGTCGATGGCTTGGCCCAGTGGCGTGCCGTCGCCGGTCAGTTCGGCGATGGTGTCGAGCAGCGCGCGCGAGGGTGGTCGCGCCAGCAGTTGAGCGAGCAGCGTATAAGCCTGCGCGCGGAGGAGATCGGCGTCCTCCACGGTGTCCGCAACATCCCGTTCGGCCAAAGCCGCCATACCGTCACCCCGTATTGCCCCGCCTCGGATTGCTTTCTCGGGGGCCGGATAAACTCCGGTCCTCAAGCTACAACAGTGCCAAACGGCAAAAGTCGCGCGGCTCCGCCAGCGCTGGGCGGGAGAGGTAATGCGGAATGGGTGTTTGCCGGAGGTTCGGGAGTGGGGAGTCCCCCGCCCTAACCCTCTCCCCGGAGGGGGGAGGGGGCTGCCGCCGCTTCTTCCTCGACCACCTCTTCCGTCTCCGTTTCCTCCGCCTCTGCCTCGGCGCCGGCGACGGCAACGGGCTCTTCCGGAGCGGGGGGCGGTTCCTCGCGGAACATGTTCTCCACCATCTCGCGGATGTTGTCGGTCGGGAGAAGCTGGCCGTAGCCGGGGGCGTTGAAGTCCCAGTCGTATTCGGCGAAGCCCCGGAAATCGGCGATCTTCGGGTCGCTGACCCAAGCCTTGCGCAGGGCGAGCAGGCGCAGCTCCTGCGGCACCTGGGGGGCGAGGAAGGCGGTGTAGTCGCTGTCGGCGGTCAGGCTTTCGAGCGGGGGAAGGGTGGACGGGTCGAAGGGTTCCTCGGCGGGCGCGGGCTCCTCAATGGGGGCCGGCGCCGCCGGGGGCTCCTCGCGGGCCTCGCGCTTCAGGCGGGACCAGCGGCCAAGGAAACCTTCATCGGCGTTGGCATCGCTGTCAGCCATGATCGTCCTCCGGGTGCGTTACCGGGCGAGCGGCGTGGGGGCGGCGGCGGGCCAGCGCCTCGGGGTCGGCGCGGTCGCGCTGGCGCTTGTAGAAGGGGCGGTGCACGTAGTGGCGCGCGACGAAATCCTGCACCCACATCGCCAGGGCCGGGGGCAGGGACACCGCCTCGATCAGGTCGTCGCCGGCGTCGGAATGGGCATCGACCTCGCCGGGATCGACCGTGACGGACAACAGCCGCAGGCCCGGATCCTCCCCGCCGGGGCGTAGGATCACGTAAGCCGACGGGCGGGCGCCATCGAGGTTGTCCTTGTAGTTCTCGGCCTCGGTCGGGTGCAGGGCGATCTCGCCGGCCCCGGCGTAGTAGCGGGTGCGGTCGCCGACCTGCTCCAGCACGCTCCAGGGCGGCAGGTCGGGGACGCCCGGCAGCAGGCCGATCACGCGCCAGCGCGCGTCGGTCCAGGGGTTGTCGATGCGCTGGCGTTCGACGACGACGCCGACGCTCAGCCGTTCGGAGCGGTCCGTCATGTCTTGGGTCATGATTTCCTCCGCTCGGGCAGGGTCCAGGTCGGGGTTCGCAGGGCGGCGCCCAGGTCCGGCAGCGCGATGGGCCGGTCGAGGCGGCGCTGCCAGATCACCTGGGCCGGTTGGAAGCCGGCGTCCTCCCAGATGTCCATCCAGGACAGGAAATGCCGGGCGAAGCTCTCCAGCAGGACCGGGACCTCCACGTCGCCGAAGCCTTCCTCGCGCAGCGCCGTGCGGTCGGGGTGCTCGCCGGGATCGGGGTCGTCGGGGTCGCCCAGAACGTCCACGGTCGCGCCGACGACGGCCCAGGCGGGAACCTCGTCCTCCAGGGCGTCGGGGGCCGCCGCGAAGCGCACGCCGCCGGCCAGCGCGCCGTTCACCAGAAGCCGGTCGGGCCAGCCGAAGTTGACCGCCAGGGTGGGCGGACCCAGCGCCTCCAGCGCGTCGGCCAGCGCGATCAGGGTCACCGCGACGACCAGCCGGGTTTCCGACAGCGGGCGGTCGGGGCCGAGCACGATGGCGAGGTCCAGCCGGTCGGGCCGTCGCGACCACAGGAGGGTGCCGGCCTCCTCACCGTCGTCGGTGTGGGCGACGGCGCGGGCGGTGGCGGCGACGAAGGGGTCGTCCCGGTCCAGGGGGCAAGGGCGGAACAGGGGTGGCAGATGCGGCGTGTCCATGATGGATGAAACGCTCCGGCGGGAGACTTGGTCCGCCGCCGTGTTGTTGAAAGGGAAAGCGTTGCCGTTCTGAGGAAGGAGAACACACCGTGCGCGTCATTCTCTCGATAGCCACCGTCCTGTTGGTTGCCACCGGCGTGGTCGCGCAGGAGACGACCAAGGATGCGCTGGCGAAAGACCCCGCCGTGCAGCAGAGCCAGGAGCCGCCCCCCAACGCGCAGGGCATCCGCTCGCCCAAGGAATCGACCAGCGGAAACACCCAGAGCGCGGAGTTGCAAGAGGCGCTGGCCGCCGTGCGGGCCGCTCCCCCGGACCTCCAGGGCAACCCGGTGCCGCGCCCGAACTGGTTGGCGAGCGAACCGGACATGGGGAACGAGCCGACGCGCTCGCAGAATCCGTCGGACCTGAGCAGCCAGGAAACGAAGTAGATCGACTCACTCTGCTGGAGACGGGTGGGCTTCTCCGCCCGGCTCCATTCGGCGCGGGCGCAGGCGTTCGGTCAGGCGCTGGAAGGCGACAAACAGAACCGGCACGAAGATGATGCCGACCACGGTCGCGGCGGTCATGCCGCTGAACACCGTCGTGCCGATGGACCGGCGGCTGGCCGCACCCGCACCGGTGGCGATCAGCAGCGGCACCGCGCCCAGGATGAAGGCCAGAGCGGTCATCAGCACGGCGCGGAAGCGCTGGCGGGCACCGGTGACGGCGGAGTCCACGATGCCATGGCCCGCCGCCCGCTGCTCCCGCGCGAACTCCACGATCAGGATGGCGTTCTTGGCGGCGAGGCCGACCAGCAGGACGAGGCCGATCTGCGCGTAGATGTCGTTGGCAATCTTCCCGAGCCACAGGCCGATGCCGGCGCCCAGCACGGCGATGGCGACCGACAGCAGGACGGCCAGCGGGATCAGCCAGTTCTCGTACTGCGCCACCAGGAACAGATAGCCGAACAGAACGGCCAGCCCGAAGATGATCAGGCTTTGGTTGCCGACCCGGCTTTCCTGATAGGACAGGCCCGTCCATTCGGTGGCGTAGCCCGCCGGCAGGGTGCGCCCCGCCACCTCCTGCATGGCGGCGAGCGCCTGGCCGGAGCTGCCGCCGGGCGCGGCCTGCCCATTCACCGAGGCGGCAAGGAACTGGTTGTAGCGGATGACGCTGTCCGGGGCGAGGGTGGTGCGGACGGTGACGATGCTGCGCAGCGGCACCATATCGCCGGACGCGCTGCGGACGTAGAGCTGGTCGATGGCCTGGGTTTGATCGCGGTATTCGGCGGCGTCCTGCACCTGAACCTGGAAGACCCGGCCGTAGAGGTTGAAGTCGTTGACGTAGCGCGACCCCAGATGGGCCTGCAACGTGTTGAACACATCGCCGGGCGACACGCCGAGCAGCGCCGCCTTGGTGCGGTCCAGATCGACGAACAGGTGCGGCACGTCGGGGCTGAAGGTGCTGAAGACGGCGGACAGGCGTGTGTCCTGGTTGGCCGCGACCAGCAGGCCGCGCAGCACCGCGCCCAGCTCCTGCGGGGATTGCCCGCCCAACGCCTGCACCCGCAGGTCGAAGCCGCCGGTGCTGCCCAGGCCCGGAATGGACGGCGGGTTGAAGGCGGTCGCGTTGGCTTGCGGGATGGCGGCCAGCTGCGGGCGCAGGCGGCCGAGCATGGCGTCGATGTGCTGGTCGGCCGGGCGCTCCCCCCACGGCTTCAGGATGGCGATCTGAAGGCCGACGTTGGAGGCCGCACCGCTCAGGATGCTGAAGCCCGAGACGGAGATGACGTGGGCGACGCCGGGTGTCTCGCGCAGGGTTTCGGAGATGCGGTCCATCGCCTCCTGCGTGCGGGTCAGCGACGCCGCGCTGGGCAGCTGCACGTTCACGAAGAAATAGCCCTGGTCTTCGGACGGCAGGAAGGCGGTGGGCAGGGCGCGCAGCACGAGGAAGGCCGCCACGGCCAGCGCCGCGAAGGCGAGCAGGCCGATGGCGAGCTTGCGCGACAGCCAGCCAACGAGCCCGCTGTAGCGGTCGCGCACGCGGTCCAGCCCCGTGTTGAAGGCGGCCAGCGCCCGCCAGGGCCGTCCCGGCGGGTGCAGCAGCAGGCCGCAGAGCGCCGGTGTCAAAGTCAGCGAGACGAAGCCGGAAATCAGGAACGATACGGTGATGGTGACCGCGAACTGCCGGTACAGCTCCCCCGTGATGCCGGGCAGGAAGGCGACGGGCACGAAGACGGCGGCCAGCACCAGGGTGGAGGCGACGATGGCGCCGGTTACCTGCTCCATGGCGATGCGCGATGCGGCGGGGGCCGGCTGGTCGGGATGCTCCTCCATCACGCGGCGGACGTTCTCCACCACCACGATGGCGTCATCCACCACGAGGCCGATGGCGAGAACCAGCGCGAACAGCGTGATGGTGTTGGCGCTGTAGCCCAGGGCCAGCAGCACCGCGAAGACGCCGATGATCGACACGGGAATCGCCAGCGTCGGGATCAGCGTCGCCCGCCAATCCTGAAGGAAGACGTAGATGACCACCACGACGAGGAGGAAGGTGATCAGCAGCGTGTGCACGATCTCGTCGATGGTGGCGCTGACGAAGCTGGTGGTGTCGAAGACCACCGCGTATTCCAGCCCTTCCGGAAAGCGGGTGCCGAGGCGTTCCAACTCCGCGCGGACGGCGGTCGCCACGTCCAGCGCGTTGGCGTCTGGCGACTGGTAGACGACCAGCGTGGCGGACGGGTTGCCGTCGAGCTTGGAGGAGGCGCTGTAGCTCTGCGCGCCAAGCTCCACCCGCGCGATGTCGCCGAGCTTCACGAGGCCGCCGTTCTCGTTGGTGCGGACGATGATGTCGGCGAATTGCTGCGGGTCATCCAGCCGGCCGCGCGCCAGGATGGTCAACTGCTGCTGCTGGCCGTCCGGCACCGGCGGCGCGCCGATCTGACCGGCCGAGGCTTGCAGATTCTGGTTCAGGATGGCGTTCACGACGTCGGTGGAGGTGATGCCCAGCGCCGTCATGCGGGCCGGGTCCATCCACACGCGCATGGCGTAGGTCAGGGCACCCATCACCTGGGCGTCGCCGACGCCCGGCACCCGCGCGATGGCGTCGCGCAGGTTGATGTTGGCGTAGTTGGAAATGAAGATCGGGTCGAACTGCCCGCCGGGCGAATAGATGTTTATGCCCATCAGCATGTTCGACGACTGCTTGCGCACCGTCACGCCCTGGCGCGACACCTCCGGCGGCAGGGTCGGCGTGGCGAGCGACAGGCGGTTCTGCACGTTGATTTGGGCCAGATCCGGATCGGTGCCCGGCGCGAAGGTGACGGTCAGCGTGTAAGCGCCGGTGTCGGTGCTGGTGGAGGACATGTAGAGCATGCCTTCCACGCCGTTGACCTGGGCTTCGATGGGGGCGGCGACGCTGTTGGCGACCACCTGCGCGTTGGCGCCGGGGTAGCTGGCGGTCACCTGCACCGAAGGAGGCGTGATCGGCGGAAACTGCGCGACGGGGATGAACAGCAGCGCCAAGGCACCTGCGATGGTCACCACCAGCGCCATGACGATGGCGAGGTTCGGGCGCCGGATGAACAGGCCGGAGAACATGGTTTTAGCCCTTTGGCGGCTGTTCGGCGGTTTGGGTGGCCGGCGTCGGCTGCACGGTCAAGCCGGGGCGGACCTTCTGCACGCCGCCGACGATGATCGTCTCCCCTTCCGACAGGCCCTTGCGCACGGCAATCTGCTGCTCGATTTGGGGGCCGGTCTCGATGGGGCGGCGTTGCACGCGGTTCTGCTGGTCCAGCACCATCACGTAGCTGCCCTGCTGGTCCTGCTGGATTGCCGCGACCGGGACGACCGGCTGCCGTTCGGTCTGGGCCGGGCGGATCAGGACCGTCACGTACTGGCCGGGCAGGAGTAGGCCGTTGGGGTTGGCGAAGTCGGCGTAGACGGGGATGGTGCCGGTCTGCGGGTCGATGCGGTTGCTGACGAAGCTGACCTTGCCCTTGTCCGGAAATTCGGAGCCGTCGGCCAGCCGCAGGGCCGGGACGAACTGGTCCACCGTCTCGGAGGGGGATTGGCCGGGCAGCATACGCTGAGTTTGCAACAGATCGCGGTCGCTGACCGAAAAGACCACGCGGATCGGGTTGAGCTGCACCACGGTGGCGAGCGGGCCGCTGGAGGGATTGACGAGGTCGCTCTCCGTCACCGCCGTGGCGCCGATGCGCCCGTCGGACGGGGCGGCGATGCGGGTGTAGCTGAAGTTCAGCTCCGCCTGACGCAGCTTGGCCTGGGCCTGCATCACGTCGGCCTCCGACGTTTCGCGGTTGGCCTGCGCCTGATCCACGTCGGCCTGGGAGATGTTGCCGCGTGAGCGAAGCTCCTGCGCGCGCTGGAAGGCGCGTTCGGCCTCCCGCTGCTGCGCCTGGGCACGGGCGAGGTCGGCCTTGGCGCTGTCGAGGGTCGCCTGATAGGGGGCCTGCTCGATGACGTAGAGCAGCGTGCCGGCGGTGACGTTCTGGCCCTCCTGGAAAGCGACCTGCTCAATCACGCCCTCGACGCGGGCGCGCGCCTCGAAATCGCGGATCGCCTGGACGCGGCCGATGAACTCCGCCGTCGGGGTGACGTCGCGCTGGCGCACGACCTCGGTCATCACCGTCGGCGGCGGGCCTCCCGGCGGCTGCTGGGCGAGGGCCGGAAGCGGCGGAAGGAGAAGTGCTGCGGCAAAGGCGGCGGCGTGACGGGTGGACAGCATCGGAGGAATCCCAAAGGGGCGTGCCGTTTTGAACAGCGAAGAGCCTGTCTGGGTTCACGGGTGGTGTACTGAATAGGGGGACGCGGAAGCCGCGCGGCCATGCGTGCGCCCTGTGACCGCCGATCCACCTGTTTTTCCGGAGAAATGACGGCCTCTGTGAAGCGCGCAACAGAAGCGGGGAGGCGCGCCGCTTTATCCATGGCCTCGCGTCTGGATTGCCCAGAATGCTCCCAACGACGAACCGATGGAAGGAAACTCCCCGATGACCACGACGCTCCGCGTGCTTGTTGCCGGCGCCGCCCTGGCCGTTTCCGCGCTGGCCGCGACGAGTCCCTCGCACGCCTTCACGTTCGCCAAGCAGTACAGCCCCGGCATCTCGACGATGCGTCAGACGGCCTGTTCCTGGCAGCCCGTGTTCATCGCCGGACTTCTCAACTACCGCAACACCTGCACCGGCGAGGTCCGGCCCGCGCTGCGGTAGGTCTTTCTTCCAAAGCAAAACCCCTCTTCCAGGGATGGGAGAGGGGTTTTGCTTTGGACGGTATCAGCCCGAAATCCCGTTTTTCAGCCGGACGCGGATCAGGCCGCTGCCGGTGGGGTCGCCGCGGTCGGGCTTGACCATGGCCTCCAGAAGCTTCTCGTCGCTGGACCAGTAGGGGACGTACCACAGCCGGTCCACGTCCATGACCAGCACGCGCCGGGTCGCGGCGTCGTAGGCGCCGAGCGGGGCGATGTGGCCGACCGTGGCGTCGCCGGTCAGCGTCCCCTGGTCGTAGGCGAGCAGGATAATGTCCCGGTCGGTGCGCTCGTTCTCGTTCAGGATGCGGCGCAGCTCGGCCAGAGTCTCCGGAGAGCTGTCCTTGGGCCGGAAGACCTCCACCTCGGCGTCGAGGGCGAAGGCATCCACGGAACGGCGCACGTAGCCCTGGAAATCGGCGAAGGAGACGCCGTCGCCGTTCTCGGCGGAGGCGGTCTTCCAGAGGTCGTCGTCCACCTCATTCAGGATCCGCTGCTGCGTCACCAGCCGGTTGGTGGCGAGCGGCGGCAGGCCGCGCAACGCGTTGATCATCATCGCCACGCTGGCGACCGAACAGGCGCTGCCCGTCGCCTGATGGACGTAGTAGGGGCTGAGCGCCCAGTAATCCGGTGCGGCGGCCTTGCGCAGATACTCGTGGTCCTTGGTGATCGGAACGGCGTCGGGGCCGAACTTCGGCTTTTCGTCAGGATTCTGGACGGTGTTTTGGGCGTGAACCGGGGCGAGCCCTGCGGCGAAGAGGGAGACGGCGGCGCAGGCGGTCAGGACCAGGGCTCTGAAACGGGGCATCGGTGTCGGGATCTCTTACTGGGGGCCTTTCGATATGGTGCGCTGCGGCACGAGGGCCAAGCAATTCTGAACGATGGCCACGCAGGCCCGCGCCGACGACGCGCGGTAGACCAGCCGTTCCACCACCCCGCCGGCCAGCGTGAAGGTCGCCTCGCAGCGCTGGTCCACCACGTCGCCGGGGAAGGGCGGGTAGTAGTCCCAGGGATCGTAGTCCAGGGCGCGCCGGCTCCAGCCGTAGCCGATGGGCGGGGACGGCGCGTAGTAGGTGACGGAACCGGCCTGGTAGGTGAAATACTCAAGCTTGCCGCTGGCCGTCTGCCGTTCCGGCACCCCGGCGCAGGACAGCAACGTGCCCTTCGGCATGCCGACCAGAGCGCTCTGCGCCGCCAGGGCGGTGTCGTTGGCCGGGTCGGCGCAGGCGGTCATGCCGAGCAGCGCGGCGGCGGCGATCAGCGGAAGGGCGATTGGCGAAAGACGAGAGGACACGGGCGGGGCCTCCTCACCCATGGGGATTCCCCATAAGAACAAGGCTCCGCCCGCGTTTGATCCACGGAAAAGGCGATTAGAGCGGATAGTGATCCGCTCTGGACCGCGACGGCGGGCCCGGACGCCCATGCGTCCGAAGCCCGGCCTCTCGCGGGAACGAAGTTCCCGCTGGCGGCAGGCGGATGCCACAGCATCCGCTGAGAGCCGGCAAGTGAGGCCATTTGGATCTAAAGCGAATGCAAATTCGCTTTAGTAGGCGTCCCAGAAGTGCGGCATGGCGTCGCTGACCGCGTAGCCGTCGACCCCCATCCTGGTCCAGGCGAGGTCATGGATGCCCATGGCCAGCGCCGGGCTGTCCGGCAGCAGCGAATAGTCGCCGTAATAGGGGTTCTTGAACAGCGGCTTGCCCGTCACGTCGTTGTCGCCGTAGCGCGGGACGTTGTGGACGAGGTTGTGGTCGATGACCGGGTTGCCCGCGGTCAGCAGCTCCATGTAGTCGTCCAGCGGCAGCGTGCCGCTGATGACGTTGTCGGTGATCGTGTTGTTGCGCGGCAGGCCGGGGTCGCCGTGCTTGGGCGCCCAGCCGACGCGGATGAATTCCTCCATGTTGCTGGCGATGATGGAGAAGTTGTTGGTGACGAGGTTGTTGTCGCCGCCGTGGATGTGCACGCCGGCCCAGCCCGTGTTCTTCAGAAAGTTGCCGGTGACGGTGATGCCGCCGGCCATGTCGTCCAGATAGATGCCGAAGCCCTTGTGGTTGGTCAGCCACTGGTCGGTGTTGCTGGTGGCGAGGCCGCCGACGCTCTCCACCCAGTTGCCGCGCACCACGTTGCCGGTGTCCACGCTGGACCGGCCCAGAATTTCGATGGCGCCGCCGTCGGCGGTCTCCAGGTTGGTATTGGTGACGCGGTTGTATTCGATGACGTTGTTGCGGTTGATGTTGGTGGAATCCCAGTTCTTCAGCGAAATGCCGTAGCGCGCGCTGGAATCCACGTCGTTGTGGGCGATGATGTTGTTGTCCACGCCGGTGCCGATGATGCCGGCCACCGCCTTGCGCACCTCGCCGATGTGGGAGATGTCGTTGGCGTAGATGGTGTTGCCGTTGCTGCGGCCTTCCAGGTCGATGCCGTTGACCGCCAGATGGTCCAGCCTGTTGCCGCCGATCAGGTTGAGGGAGGAGGCCGCCTTCAGCTTGATCGCCGTGCCGACGTTGAGGAAGCTATTGTCGCCGATGTGGTTGTTCGACGCCCCCACCAGTTCCAGCGCGTTGCCGTGGGTGGTGGTGTTGGTGAAGCCCAGCCCCTCGACGGTCACGTTGCTGGCCCCGTTCAGGCGGATCAGCGTGCCGAGCCGGGCGACCTCCACGCCGTCCTGCTCAAGATGGGCGGGATCGGCCGGCTTGAAGACGACGCGCCCGTCCGACGCTCGCCACGCGAACTCGCCCGCCTGATCCACGAAGGCGGCGTTGCCCAGCAGCTTGTAGGTGGACCCCTCGGTGAAGGGCAGAGAGGCGCCGTTCTTCAGCGTGATGCTGCGGGTGGCATCGTCGATGCCGGTCACCTCGGTCAGCGTGTCGGACAGGCGTTCGGTGTCCATCACCTGGATCTTCGTACCGGCGGCCAGATCGGCCTTGGACACGTCGCCGGTGTGGTAGCGGATCGACCAGCCGCTCGGCCCCGCGCTGGCGGCGTCGGCGAAGTACCAGCCGGAGGTGACCTCGCCCGTCTGGAACAGGGCCTTCGACGCCAGCGTCTGCCGCTCGCCGCCGATGGTGAGGTCGAGGTCGGTGGCGCTGGCCAGCTTCGCCGAGAAGACGCCGTTGCCTTCCGCCGTGATGCCGGTGACCTTCTCGGCGCCGTTCAGCACCGGCTTTTCGCCGGGGTAGTTCTTGAAGGCGTTGCCGTTGTCCAGGGAGGTCAGTTCCAGCGTCTTGGTCAGGCGGTAGGTGCCCTCGCGCACGTAGGTGGTGTCGATGTCGCTCGACCGCATGGCGTCGCGGGCGCGCTCCAGCGTGGCGAAGGGGCCGTCCGTGCCGTCGGCGTTGGGGGCGGACAGTGTGCCCGACCAGGTGTCCTTGCCGTTGGCCGCCACGTAGAAGGCCGGTTCGCCGGGGGCCGAAGGCGGCGGCGGGGGCGCCGGCTGGAACAGCTCGGCCGGTGCGGCGACGTTCAACGCGCCGCCCCAATACAGGCCCTCCTGCCCCTTCACCACGTCCTTGCCGTCCACCGCGCCCTTGTCGTAGGTGACGATGCTGTCGGTCGCCGCGACGGTGTGGCCGTTGATCTGCACCGACTTGACGTACAGGTTGCGGTCCTGACCGTTCACCGTGTTGTCGTTGTCGTAGTGGATTTGGATCGTGTGGGCCTTGGTCGGGTCCACGTCGGCCTTGAAGGCGAATTCCGTCGCCGTGCCGGAGGTGGCGCGGCCCTCGCCAATCACCTTGCCGTCCACCAGCAGCTTGAAATGCGGCGCCACGCCGCCCGCCGACTGGCCCCAGGCGGTGACGACGATGTCCGCCGAGGACGTGACCGGCGGCGGGGGCGGGGGCGGCGGGGGCACGTAGGGACCGCCGAAATATTCCTCCGGCACGCCGAAGGTCAGGGCGCCGCCCCAGTACAGCCCCTCCTGCCCCGCGACGACGTATTTGCCGTCCACCGGCCCCTTGTCGTAGGAGGCGAGCGGGCTGGTCGCCTTGATCTCCTGCCCGTCGATGCGGATGCCCTTGACGAACAGGTTGCGGTCCTGGCCGTTGACGGTGGCGTCGTTGTCGTAATGGACCTGGATCTTGTGGGCCTCGTTCGGGTCCACGGACACGCTGAATTTGTAATCGGTGGGGCTGGACGCGTTGACCCAGGCGTCGCCGACCACCTTGTCGTCCACCAGCAGCTTGAAGTGCGGCGGCGTGCCGTTCGCGGCGGCGCCCCAGGCTGAGACGACGATCTCGCTGGTCATGGTCTCCGGGGTGGTGGGCGTCGGCGCCGGGGCGGCGGCGAACAGGGTCTTCGGCAGATCGACATTCAGCGCGCCGCGCCAATACATTTCCGTCTGCCCGGCAATGACGTTCAGCCCGTCGATGTCGCCGGTGTCGTACTTCACCGACGGATCGATGCTAAGGATGGAGGTGCCGTTCACCTCGAACGACTTGACGAAGAGGTTGCGGTCCTCCCCGTTCACGAAGCCGTCGTTGTCGTATTGCAGTTGCAGCTTGTGGGCCTGATCGGCCGGCACCTTCGCGGTGAAGGTGTAGCGCCCCAGCGTCGCCGAGGCGACCGTCGCCTGTCCGATCTCCACCCCATCGAGGCGCAGGACGAAGTGCGGCCACTTGCCGCCGGCTGGCTGCCCCCAAGCGTTCACCGCGAAGGTGACATCCACGAGACCAGTCGCATCGGTTGCCATGTCGGACCTCTCAAAACCTACGGCGTGCTTTTTCACCGAGAGGTTCGGAGGACCTGCTTAACCGCCGAATAAAATGTTTGGTTAGTTTAAAGTTAACGACGTGAATAGCCGTGACAAAAATTAGATTTTTTGTTGGCGGACAAAAAAGCCTGCACATGGACAAAAATGTTTACACATGGACAAAAAAGTCTGCTCCTAGCCAAGCTCGCGCTTCGGCAAGCGCCCGTTGCCGACAGGCATCACAGTCGAAGTTTGTGTTTCCGTGCTGGTCGGCGCACCCCTGGATGATCGGCACAATGCGCTTGTGGCGAAGCGCATCGAGCAACTTGGCGACCGAGTACCCTTCGTTTGTGACCACAGCCCCAAAGTTTCGAGCGGAGCCGCTCGTGAACCAGACAGGGGCCGGCCCCCTTCTCAGGGGCCGGCGCGGCATCGTTTCAGGATTGGTGATTACCCGTTGTCACGCTTGCGAGCGGCGTCCGGCGAGCTTCCGGTAAACCGGCGTAATGATGTGACGCGCGAAAAACTCCAGAGCGCCCGCAGGAAAAGACGAACGTGGAATAATGGAGCGGAAATGCTCATCGCGGCGCTCGCCGAGAATACGGATTGCGAGCGGCGGGCCTGACACTGTGTCTTCTGATTCGTCCGGTTGTTGGGCATGGTCTATCCTCATTACATACAGGATACTATTGACCACGGCAGCCGGAAGCGGTACGGTTACCACGCTGCGGGCAAACAGTCCCTCAGGGCGGAACCGGTGCGAGCCGGCCACCTGTGGTCACGGTCAGTGGAGTGCTGGCGCTTTGCAGCAGGATGGGCAGCTACCGCTGCACCGTCGGGAACGCCTCGTCCTTCTCCGACGAGGCGTTCTGCTGTCCGGCGCCCGGTCATACGATTATCTCATCTTGCGGGTCTCCACCACGTTGCACATGCCGATTCGGCGCCCCCGCACCATGAACAAGAATCAAGGAGAGTGCAACAGACGAAGCAAAGCGGTCACCTGAAGAAAGAATGTGCCGCGCGAAATATTGTGTTTCATTTGGCTGCTGCCCCCGGGCCGCCGCTCCATTTTTTCAGATAGCCTATCCCTTGCAAATCGGCCACTTTCGCCTTTACATCCATTCACTGAGCGCGCACGCCATTTGCTTTTTCCCGAGCCGAAGTGCGCGGCCACTGATCGGCACCGCGGGCCGCTGCAGCCTGTGCCGCTCGTCACCCCGTTGAGTCGTGACGGTGGGGGACGCCACCGCCAGTCGCTCCCGCCGTCCAATTTTTCACGAGCCCCGAGCGGTGCTTCAGGTCCCGCCGGCCGGCACTGTCAAACACCGCATCAAGCACTTTCCAGGCCCCTCACTTTCGCCGCTTTACCGATGCGCCAAGGGGGGTATTCAGGGGATCCTTCTTATTGCGATGCGCAGAGGAACGATGGGGCCTCCGCTCGGCACAAGCCTAATGCGGCCAAGCTTCCCCTGGCACTCTCCAACGAATGAGATTACCCGGCCGATACGGTGGTCCCAGGAGATCGCGCTCACAAAGTGGGGCACCGCGTCGGTTGCCTGTCCGCCGCCGCAATTTCCGCCGTGCTCAAAGCCGCGTTCCGCGCCTGAACTCCACTGGCCTCGGTGCATGGCGGTGGCCTGCGCGCCTCATCTGACGCTCCACCGGAATGAACCGACAGCGTGAGCGTGGCGCTCCGCCGCTCGAAAATTCACCGGCTTGGCACCGGCAGGGAGGTGGGGTGGGGGCGCACTGGTTCCGGGTTCAGCGTCAGGCCGTTGTCGCGCCGGTTTGCTAGCGATGCAGGACGGTGGCGACCTCACCATGGGCGGCCGTGACCGGCTGAGCCGCTTCGCCCGCACCGTTGCCTAACACGTTGTGGAGGCGATGGCCGACCAGCGATGCGTCGTCGCTTGAGCCGAGAGGAATAGCGAGAACCGGATTGGCGCCCGAGCGCAGCACAATCCGGACCTGAGCCGGGTGGCCCAACGTCGTCCACTCGATCGCCTTCACGGCGGCAAAGTCGTGGATGGCACCGTTGACGAAGAGCTTCCGGCCGACCTCGTCCACCACCACGATCCCACTACTATAGAAGAACCAACTCACCGTGATGTCGCCGGCCTGCACCGCCGCGACAGCGCGCTTAAAGGAACGGCGGTTGGCTAAGCCGAAGAGAACCACCCAAAGCGACGCGATCATGCCGATGCCCCAGAGGAAGCCGACAATAATTCCGATGATCGCGACTGCTCCCCATTTCAGTGCAACCCCCAACCCGAACAAGAGAGCGATTAGGACGGCGCCACCAACGGCAACCTTAAGGGCCGTCTTGACGGCCACTTTGCCAGGATCACCGCCCAAAAGCTGCTCGGCGGCTCTCTTCTCCATCCGAGTGTCCTGACGCGCCATGGCGATGCTCCGCGAGGTTGACCAGGGCGTGGCGCTCCTGGCTCCCGGATGCCGGCCGAGCGGCGTCCGCGAATAGGGCAATTCGTCCTATTATTCCAACTTGCCCTATCCGCTGTCCACCGCCTCGGAGGAGCGCGTGGGCAACCGGGACAAGTTCGGAGACGAGTACCAAGCGCTTCTCCGCGAACTGGTTGCGGAGCGGAAGCGGCGTGGGATCACACAATGGGACTTGGCCCGCTCCATGGGGACGGACCAGTCGCAGGTCTCAAAGCTCGAGCGTCGGGAACGCCGACTCGATCTCATCGATTTCGTTCGCTACTGTCGGGCGATGGACGTCATACCCGGCGCTTGGCTGGATCAAGCCCTCAAGCTCTTGGATGATCCGACCAGGGAGCGGTCCTAGACCCCATCTCAATGCCGAGCTGAAGGTGGCTCGTCTCCTGTCTCTGAGGCAAGGCGCCAGCCTACTTGGTGCAACCCTCGTTCGCGAGATAACGTGAGACGAGCCACCTTCAGCTCGGCAGAGGCATGGAGTCCCGGTGAAATTTGGAAATGAATGTTCCCCTGCAATCATAAGGAGGCCGATGAAGCTCCGGTCAACCCATCTTGCGCTTTGCTGGGAAAGATTTACCATCGTAGGGGGTGGCCTTTCCGCGGAGTGACGGCATGGGGCGCAGCCGGTACAGTTTTGACGAGGGGAAGATCGCCCGCTTCCACGCTGAGGGGCGGGGCACAGGCGTCGGTGCCGACTACAAGCCTTGGCTCACCGTCCAGGACGTACCATCGAGCGGCCGCACGCATCGACCCCGCGGCCTGAAGACCGGACGGGTCCACCATCTTCTGTCGGACATAGAGCGCGATCTCTTCTACGTCCTCGACTGGTCCGAGTCGGTGATCGACATCCGGGAGCAGTTTCCTCTCGACCGGACGGTCACCCAGGCCATCGCCGAGCGAGTCGGCATCAAGCATCCCCGCGACACCACGACCAAAACCCCGCTGGTGATGACCACCGATTTCCTGTGCGATGTGGTGCGGGAGGGGCGGAGGGTCCTGATCGCGCGCTCCGCGAAGCCGGCCGACAAACTGGAGAACGATCGGATCATCGAGAAGCAGGAGATCGAGCGTCGCTACTGGGCGGAACAGGGAGTCGGCTGGGGCATCGTCACCGATGCCGACATCCCCACGATCTACGCGGAAAACATCGGTCGCATTCACAAGCACGCGTCGGTCGTCGACCTGACGCAGCCTTACCCCGGCTACTACGCCGAAATGGCCGCGCTGATCGCCCGCGAGGTGCCGGCGCGGACGTACCTGTCTCTCCACCAGTTCTGCGCCGAAATGGACCTTCGGTTGAACCTGCCTTCGGCCACGGCCCTGATGCTGGTCCGTCATCTCATCGCGACGCGGGTTCTCGTCTGCGATATGACCAGGCCCCTGGATTACGACGCCCCGTTGACGTGGCTGCGGCTCGCCGAGCCCGGCCAGGGGAGACGGCTGGCGTGAATCCTCTCATCATCAACAGGCTGGTCGCCTTCGTCGCCGAGGAGCGGACGGAACGGGTGCTGTGGCTCGACCCACTCGGCCGCGGCTGTTTCATGATCGATATCGACGACGGGGCGGCGATGCCGGTGTTCCGCCGGTCGGAGGAGGTCGATCGGTTGCGCTCGGATGCCCTGCTGGCCGACGTCGCCGACGATCCTTGGCTGGCGCCGCTCAACGAAGCGGCCATCCCCGAGAATCACAGGGCACATCGCGATGCCGCGTGGAAGCTGGTCCGCCCCCTTGTCATAGAAGTGCCGGCCATCTTCCATCCCGACCAACGGTCGAAACTGGTTCAACGCGTCGTGGTCGAGACGGGGAGCAACCGCTTTACTCTCTACCGGCAGCTCCGCCGCTATTGGCAACGAGGCATGTCGCCGAACGCGCTCCTGCCCGACTACGACCGTTGCGGCGGCAGGGGCAAAGCCAAGGCGGTTTCCGAGAAGAAGCGGGGCCGGGTCAGCACGACCGGCATCGTCGGGGTCAACGTGGACGCCGGGATGCGCGGCCTGTTCCGCGACACGGTGACCCGTTACTTTGCGGCGAACCGCCGGCTCGACATGGCCGGCTGCTACGACGAACTCATCAACGACCACTTCACCGATCTCCGGCTCGACGAAGAGACCGGTCGGCAGCGAGCCATCGTCCGTGCCGAGCACCCGACGCTACGCCAGTTCCGCTATTGGTTCGACAAGGACAACGACGTTTTCCGCATCGAACGCCAGCGGCGCACGCCCCGGGTGTACGACAAGGATCTACGGGCACTGCTGAACACCTCCACGGCCGAGGTTTTCGGCCCCGGTTCCCGGTACCAGATCGACGCCACGATCGCCGACATCTATCTCGTCTCCCGGATGAACCGGAACAAGCTGGTCGGCCGCCCGGTGCTCTACGTCGTCATCGACGTGTTCACCCGCATGATCGTCGGTCTCTACATCGGCTTCGAGGGACCCTCCTGGGTCGGGGCCATGATGGCGATCGCCAACGCCGCGACGGACAAGGTGGCCTACTGCCGCCAGTTCGACATCGAGATCGAAGAGGCCGACTGGCCCTGCCACCACATGCCGGACCGGCTCCTCGGCGACCGTGGCGAGATGGTCGGTTCGTCCGTCGAGACGCTGATCCAAAACTTCCATGTCGAGGTGGAGAACACCGCGCCCTACCGGGCCGACTGGAAGGGCATCGTCGAGCAACGGTTCCGGCTGTTGCCCACGAAGTTCCGTGCTTACACGCCGGGCTACATCGACGTGGACTTCCAGGAGCGGGGCGCCCGCGACTATCGCTTGGACGCCAAGCTCGACATCGACGAGTTCACCGCGATCATCATCCACTGCGTGCTCTACTACAACACCCAGCACCTGATCCGCGACTACCCCCGGGACCGTCAGATGATCGCCGAGGAGGTCAAGGCGATCCCCATCGAGTTGTGGGAGTGGGGCGTCGCGCGGCGGAGCGGACAGTTGCGGTCCTACCCGGCCGACCTCGTAACGCTGAGCGTCCTGCCCTCGGACGAGGCGACCGTCACCATGCACGGCATCCGCTTCTACGGCTGCTACTACACCTGCGCGAAGGCCATGGCCGAGCATTGGTTCGAGCGTGCACGGCAGCGGAGAACCTGGACGGTGCAGGTGTCCTACGATCCCCGCTGCATGAACGAGGTCTTCCTGCACGACGAGGATCGCGGCCGCATTCAATTCATCCCCTGCGCGATGACCGACCGCAGCGCCGCCTACCGCGACCGCACGCTGTGGGAGATCGACCAGATGCGGCAGGACGAACGCCGCGTGCAGAACGCTCACCAGCCCCGCGCGCTTCAGGGGCGGATCGATCTCCTTCAAGCGGCAAAGGACATCATCTCTGCTGCCGAGGCGAAGCATGCGGCGGCTCCTGCGGAATCCGGCAGCGACCGTCAGAAGCTGAAGGGCATCCGGGAGAACCGGCAGCAGGAACGGCGCGAGAACCAGGACCGTGAGGCCTTCCGGATCGGCAAGGACCCGGCCGCGCCATCAAGCGGGGGGAATGTCGTGCCGCTCATCTCCAAGCCGCCGGACGAGGACGACTTCAGCCTGCCCACGGCGGGTGAGATGCGCAAGCAGCGAACGGAGGGACCGGATGACGACGGACGGCGATGACGAACCGATCACCCTGCCGGAATACCGGGACAACCCCTTCATCAACCGGCTGCCGCCAATCCTGTCCGCGGCCGAGGCGCTGGAGCGCCTGACTGACCTGCCGCTGTTCGACGAAGCCGAAAGGCGCTACTCCGCCCATCTGCGCGCCCACTGCGTTCAGCGACTGGGACGCTACTTCGATCCACTGGACCGCCACATTCTCCTGGAATCACGGTTTTCCATGCTGGTCCGCCAGGGCTATCTCGGACGCAACCCGGCCAACGGGGACTACGTTCGCAGGCTCCAGAACTCCTACGACCGCCTTGAGCAGAACGATCTCGGCATCGTCCCACGCCATTCCGTCGAAGCGACGGCCAACGGATTCGCGATCGTCGGCTGCTCCGGGATCGGCAAGAGCCGCGGCATCGAGCGGGTGCTGAAGCTCTATCCGCAGACGATCCATCATGCACAGCCGTTCAGCCTGGAGCAGGTCGTCTGGTTGAAGCTGGATTGCCCTTACAAGGGCTCGCCCAAGCAGCTCTGTATCAATTTCTTCGCCGAGATGGACAAGCTGTTGGGCACGCGCTACCGGCGTAAGTACGGCGCCAGCCGCTTTGCGGTGGACGAGATGATGGCATGGATGGCCCATGTGGCCGAACTGCACGCGCTGGGCGCCTTGGTGGTCGACGAGATTCAGCACCTGCGCCAAGCCCCTGGGGCCAGCCGGGACGATCTGCTGAACTTTCTGGTGACGCTGGTCAACACCATCGGCATCCCGGTGATGATCATTGGCACGCTGGCCGCCGTTCCCCTGCTGCAGGGCGCGTTCCGCAACGCGCGGCGGGCCAGCGGCATGGGCAGCCTGACGTGGGAGCGCCTTCCGCCGGGTCCGGCCTGGGACCAGTTCGTCGAGCGCATGTGGGATTTCCAATGGACGCGGGAGCACACGCCCCTGACCGATGAACTCCGTCATGTCCTGTACGACGAGACGCAGGGGATCGTCGATCTGGTGGTGAAGCTGTTCATGCTGAGCCAGGTCCACGCCATCCAACTCGGTGCCCTGCGCGACCGCCCCGAGCGATTGGGGGCCGGTTTGCTCCGGCACGTCGCCAGGGAAAACTTCAGGCTCGTCGCCCCCATGATCGAGGCGTTGCGAGCCAACGACATGAAGGCCCTCGTTCTCTACGATGACCTGAGCCCGCTGCACGCTTTCGTTCAGCAGGCGCTTGACAACGCCACGACGCGGTTGGCCCCCTCCGTAACAGTCGGACCGCGTGCATCCGGTCGGACGCCCGTCAGGGACGAGGGGAAGGTCCGGGAAGCCACCCTGAACGCGTTGCAAGCGATCGGGCTGACGCCGGAGCTCGCCGAACTAGCACTCTCCGAAGCTCTTGCCGAAGCGCCTGATCTCGCGCCAATGGATCTTCTCGCCCGGATCATGGACAAGCTCCAGGGGCGTGAGCCGGAGAAGAAGCCGGCGAAGCGCCGCGGCGTCAGCAAAGCGAAGGGAGTCCCGCCGGCGCCTCTCGAAGCCAACGATCTGCGCGCCATCGCCGCGCAAGCAAAATCCGGGGAGCAGACCGTTCATGCGGCGTTCCTTGATGCGGGGGTGATCAGGCCGCCGATGGCCGACTTCGCCGCGTGAGGGCCGGATGCTGCCCTATTTCCCGACCATCTACCCCGACGAGCTGCTGCACAGCGTGGTGGCGCGCTATCACCGCCACACCGGCGCCGACAGCCCGAAGCTGACGATGGGCGAACTCTTCGGTGATCGGAGCGTGCGCCTTACACCCTTCCTGGTCGGGCGTCTTCGCGACCTCGCCCGCCGTTTGCCGCCCGACCGCCGCCTCACGCCGACACGGCTGGCGATGACGGCCACCTTCTATCCCTACTGCGTCGCCTATGAGCCGCCACCGGTGCGGCAGGCGATGTTGGACGCGATGACCGAGCGCTCTGCGGAGCGAAGGTTTGCCACCTGGGACATCGCGGCCAACCCGCTTCATTTCTCCACGGTCCTGCGCTGTTGCCGTCTCTGCGCAGCTGAAGCTACGGAGCGGTACGGCGAGCCCTATTGGCGGCGTGCGCATCAACTGCCCGGCGTACTGGTCTGTCCCGACCATGGTGTGCCGCTGACCGTCGTCTTCAACGCGCCGACGACGACCGCCGAGCATCAGCATCTGGTCACGGCGCCGAAGGTTGCCGACCTCGGCGACATTCCCCGACCAGCCTGGACGGTGGACGGTTCCTGTTTTGCCTTGCTCCAGGAGATCGCCCGGCGGTCGCGTCAGCTGCTTGACGCGCCGCCGCCCGCCAGTTCCGCGGAAGTCCGTCTGAGCGCCTTGGCCGAACTCGGGCTGACGGACGGACCAAAACGGTTGAATTTCCGACGCTTGTGTGAGGCGTATGTCACCTTCGCCCGCCCCCTCCAATCGGTTCTGAAGGAAGCACAAAGCACCGGTTGGCTCTCGTCGTTAATAAATCCGCACGGACCACCGGTCCACCCCCTGCACCACATCCTGTTTGACCTGCTGCTGGACGGTCTTTCGCGACTGTCTCCGACGGCTGCCCCCAGTGCGACTGCGGGCCGCCGGCGTATCACCCCCCGCGACGACCTGCCCCAGAACGGTGACCGTCTTGCCGAACACGCGCCAACAGAGACCGCGATTCAGCGTCGCCAACCACGGACATGGATGACGGCGTCGTTGATTGCCCCGGCGCACCGCCGGATGCGCCCCGAAACGCTCGACTGGCCAACGGTGGATCTGGACCTCGCCGTCCGCATCCGGCATGCGGCGGCTGAGATGCTGAACGAGACGCCGCGGCGCAGGGTCACGAGGAACGCGATCAAGATACGGTTGGGCAAGATGATCGATACCGACCGCTGGGGAGACCGGCTCCCGGAGACCCTGCGCGCACTCGGCGAGGTGACCGAGACCACGGAAGCATTCCACAAGCGCCTTATCGGGCAGGCCCTTGCGGACCTTGGCGAAGCCGCCGTAACTGCGTCGATCCTGCAAGTTCGAAAGCTGTCTGGGGTGCCCTCCGCTTCCATTCCCTTCATTCGAGCGGCTTTGGCGGACATGGCGGCCATCCTGGAGGCGCAATGACCCTGGTTCGGCAATTTCTTAAACACGCCTATGCGCTGGAGGTCTTTTGGCTGGTTGGCTTCCGCGAGGATGCACAGCGTGGCTGGCAGGTTTTGACCGTCACCAGGGACATGGAAACGGAGAGGCTGAAACCTTGGCCATTGCCGATCGGGATGCTGCCGCTGCTGGCACCAGGTAGGGTCTTCATCGAAGGCTGCCAGAGCAGGACGCCCAACCGCGGGTGTTCTCTGGTGTTGCGCGTTGATGACGTCGGGGCCGCTGAGGAGGTGACGACCAAGGCAATTCCGCCTGAAGTCTTTTCGTTTGGAGAGCATCCCACCGGCATTCAGCACCTGCTCCGCTACTGTCAAGGCGATCGGGTGATCCTGGTGCCGACCGTCGAAATGGTCCGCTATCTTTTTTTGCACAACAAGACCATGGCGAACGCGCTGATGCGCTCCACCGGGATCATGGAACTTTTTAGCCCGGAGGCGCCGGGCTTCTATCCCGACCTGCACCTTCGTTTCACCCGCGGGATGCCGCGCAACTGCCTGTCAGATCCCTTTGCCAGCGAATTCGCCTGGACCGCCGTGGATTTGGAAGGCCGGCACTCATGGGACAGTGTCAGGGTGAGGACAGCGGGGCAACCATATGTAAGCTTCACACCTCCACATTTGTTCGACTCGGTCTGGGCTGTGCGCGCCATTGAGTGGAAGGCTACGGTGCTGGTCCTGGAGATCAATTCCATGAGTGGCAAGCGTTTTCCTTGTGATCGCTTGCGCTATTCGCATCCTTCAATCCGCGAGGCGAAGCCGTTCCGTCCTGCCGGGTTCAAATCACTGCGCCAAAATGAAAACGATTTTTCCACGCCAGCAGAACCGGCAGATGCCCATGAGCTTGGCATTGACGTTACGGCTGCCGGCAGCCGCACCAACACTCACCAGACCGCGCTCCATGCCCCGGCTAAAATGGGGACGTTTGATCGGACCATCCCCATTGAAAGGGTGATCCTCAAGGCGCGATCTGCCACGCCATTGAAACAAGATGCTCCGGAACGGGAAAAATCCCGACCGCCACGTGATCGACAGTATCCCCGGCGACTGCAGACCAGCGTCAGTGTCGCGGAGGAAGACTCCTCCACCTCCTTGCCACCCATCGAGTTCCGCCTGCTTGAGCCCGCAGGACCAGATGATTTAGGGGAACTCGAACCGATGATGGCGGTGGTTAGGCTGATGGCAAAGGAACTGCCGGCAGTGCATGTCGCCAGCTCGCTTTGCCTCCTGAAGCCGGGTCGCGCATTCTCGACGGTGGGGCGCTGTCGGAGGCCATGCCTGATCGCGATATTCACCCCAAAAAATGGGATCCCTCTGGTGCTGGTGAGCGTCGATCATTCCGGTGAGCACGCTTTGTCTAGCCTTGCCCTGATCTATCGCCGCCCCTGCGGGTTTTTTGAGATGGAAAAGCACCTTGCCACCCTTTTGGACGGGCTAGTAGAAAATGGAGGTTCCTGGGAGGCAAGGGCAATAGAAAGGTTTTTCGATATTTTTTTCGCCCAGCGCTATCGGAAAGTCCTTTGCTGTCGAGAAAAATTAAATAATGGAGATTACTTGGCTGCGTGGGCTGCGAAATTAGGAGCGAGGCTTGGGTTATCCAAATAATATTCTAATGTAGCTATTATCAGCATGATGCATGATTGCGATTATAGGTAATTGCATTCGAAGCCACGCGAATAAAATTGCATTCCTCAATCGGTTGTGGTAATTTCCCATTATGTATCCACAAGTCCAACTGGCATTGTCCGGCCATGAGAATACGGTTGCGATACGGTAAATGGTAAAAATGAAGAGCGATAACGTCGGGGTGTGCGCGCTTTGCCAGTGCATCGCCCCGCTCTGCAAGTCTCATATTATACCAGATTTTTGTTATAAGCATACGTTTACTTTGGAGAAGCAAGGACGCCTGTTTGAAACAAGCTTAGATCCAAGAGTTAAGCCGCGCAAGCGATCGACCGGATATTGGCAAAGGCTTCTTTGTCGAAAATGTGAAATACTGTTCCAGGAGCAGGAGAATTATGTTGCTACAGAATTGTCAGATAAAAAAGTAAACAGTTACCGGTCAATTACATTGGCGCCAGATTCCTCGTCGCCAGGACACCAATTCATCAGCGTTCCTGGGGATTCTGGAAGGATTTTGTACTTTTTTGTATCTGTGATATGGCGCATGTCCGTCTCCGATATGGATTTTTTCGGTCGAGTAAAGCTTCTTCCTGAAGAAGAGGAGGATATTCGGCGATACCTTTTACAGGGTCCCTCCGCTGCACTTCCATCGAAGATGAGATTGATCTTATGTTCGTTGGAGGGGCTTGTCATCGATAATGGCTCTCTGCGCATGAAAGATATCGTTGTACAACCACAAACAGATTGCGCAGATAATGCCGAGGTAACGCAGGGGGCTTTCTTTGGGTATTATTTTCTATTTGTTGTTTCAATGGGGAAATTCGATGAATTTACCGAAACAGTTTCTGTGAAAAATGGGGATAGAACTCTCATTAAAAGAATGAGCGTTGTAGAGGTTCCAGGAGTGATTAAAGCTTTGCTAATTGCCTTGAAACAGGGGAAATTTTCGGAATTTCCGCATTCTGGGCGAAAACGCGTAACCATCTATCCTCCCTATGTATAGTGCTGGCTTTTGGAAAGCAGAGTGACCCCACGAGTTCGCTCAATCTTGCAGCTATGTGTAATCATTGGTTGTCAAAAATCGCTGATCTTGGAATGGGCTGTCCTCGCACGGGACATCAGAGGCTATGTTAGCCAAATACAGCCCGGCGTTCCTGTCCGATAACATCCCAACATCTCGTGTACAGAGTAAGCGGTGTTCTCAGGCCACGGCGGGTTCCGCCTGCCGGGTATGGCCCCAGGGCAGGAGCTCATCGAGCTTGGTGATCGGATGGCCGCTGGCG
>NZ_JAGINQ010000039.1 GCF_017876165.1 Azospirillum soli | reverse complement strand
GGCTGGCCCATGGACGCAGACCCTTCGACGGTGTCTCACTCCAACAGCACGGGCCAGCCAAAATGCCGTCTACACCCAAAAACAATCCGCTTTAGGCGTACTTAATATGACGATGCCGTCATCCGGCCGGCAAGTTGACCGCACCCGAACATGGTCTCAGACCAGCCAGGGCAGATAGAGCAGCGTTCCCGCCGTGATGGCAATGCCATAGGGCACGGGCGCGCTGTCGCGGAGGACATGGGGCAACGCCTCCATTCCAACGCGTCCCGCCGGTGTGGCCCAACGCAACATCGGGCGTAGGAGCTTGCGGACCACGGTCAACCCCACCGCCAGCCCCGCGCCTATGGAGCTCACCGCAAAAATCTGCGGCAACACCAGGGCGGGCGGAATCCACAGCGTGGCGGTCGCGAGCAGCTTTACGTCGCCACCCCCGATCAGCCCCCGCGCGAACATTAAGGCCGTAACAGCGAAGGTGATGCCAGCGGGCAGCAGGTGCCGAACCTCTTCCGCCGCATCCGGCAGGACCGCCGCGCGCAGCGCGAACAGGCCGACCAGAGCAAGGCTGATTGCGTTCGGGATTCGGAAGCGGGCGGCGTCCCACCCGGCGGCGAGAACCAGCAGGGCACCGGCGCAGGCGACAAAGGGATCGATCATGATCTGAGTTTCTCTCCAATGTTCATCAATGGCCGGAGCCCTGGAGGGCCGGGACGAGGACGCGCAGGACGCGGATGACCGTCGGGGTGGTGATGACGATCAGGAAGGACGGCATGATGAAGGCGGCCAGCGGCAGCACCATGTGCACCGGCAGCTTGTTGGCGTGCTCCTCGGCGCGCAGCATGCGGTTGCGCCGCATTTCCGAGGCGTAGACCCGCAGCGTCTGCGCGATGCTGACGCCCATGCTGTCGGACTGGATCAGCAGGGTGGTTAGCGCGCTGACCTCATCGATGCCGATGCGCACGCCGAGATTCCGCAGGGCCGTGTCGCGGCCGATGCCCGCCTGCATCTCCAGGCCGAGGATCATGAAATGCTCGCTCAGCAGGGGATAGGCCTGCTGCAGCTCGGTCGCCACGCGGGAAATGGCGGCATTCAGGCCGAGACCGGCCTCCACACAGACCAGCAGCATGTCCAGCGTATCCGGAAAGGCTTCGCGCACGGACTGCTGACGCTGCTTGATGCGCCGGGACACGAACATCGCCGGCCCGAAGAAGCCGAGGGCGACCGCCCCCGCACCCACGGCGTACATCTTCTGCACGGTCATGCTGCCGGTGAGCATCGGCAGGGCAAACAGCCCGACGACCGGCAGGACGAGCGCCAGGACGCAGCGGATCGCGAAGAAGATGGCCAGCGCCTGCGGGTGATAGAAGCCCGCCTGCACGAGGCGCGTCTGCGCGTGCGTTCGCTTCCGCCCGTCGGTAGGCACGACCGCGCGTTCCAGCCGGCGCACGAGATCGCGCGCGCCGTCGCTGCCGAACCCGTTGCGCAGCGAGGCGGCGGATCGGTCCTTGCCCGCCAGGGTGCGCAGGCGCCCGCCCCCGGTTCCGGTGCCCATCAGGGCAGAGGCGCCGGCCAACACCGCCAGTACGGCGGACACGAAGACGATGGCCAGGATGAGCGACCGTTCGTCGACGAAGACGTAGCGGAATTCGTTCAGGACATCGAGCATGGCTGCCTCGCCTCCACGGTCAGAACCGGAAATTCACGAGCCGGTGAATGATGAAGTGCCCCATCACCATCAGCACGCCGGCAAAGCCCAAGGCCGGCAAGAAGAGGGGGTCGGTCAGCACGTCGCCGAAATAGCCCTTGTTGATCGTGTTGATCAGCAGGGCGGCGGCAAAGGGCATTAGACCGATGATGAAGCCGGCCGAACGGCCCTGCGAGGTCAGCGCCTTGATCTTCGCCTTCATGGTAAAGCGGTCGCGGATGACGGCCGCGAGGTTGCTGAGCGCCTCGCCCAGGTTGCCACCCGTGCTGTGCTGGATCTGCACGGTGACGATGAAATACCGCAGATCCGGATGCGGCACGCGCGCCGCCAGATTGAGCAACGCGGAGTGCAGGTCGAGACCGTAGGTCATTTCGTCCACAACGATGCCGAACTCCGTGCCGATGGGGTCGGACATCTCCGTCGCCACCAGGGCGATGGCCGAGTTGATCGGATGCCCCGCCTTCAGGCCGCGGACCATCATCTCAAGCGCCTCGGGGAACTGCTGGCCGAGCTGCGCGATGCGCCGCTTGCGCCGCCCCGCCAGGAACAGCAGCGGAACGCTGACACCCGCCGCCAACGCGGCGACTGCGGTCAGCATCGGGTTCAACCCCACGGCGAACCGGAAGACGACCAGAGCCACTGCGACCAGGACGAGGCACAGAAGCGCGAAGCGGCCCACGGTGACCACCATCCCCGCCTCGCGGATCATCCGCTCCACGAAGGGAAGGACGCGGGCGATGGCGGCGGAGGCGCGATCCATCTCGCCCCGGCGCAGCCGGTTCAGCATGGCGTTGCCGCCGGCCCCCGACGCGATCAGGCGCATGCGGCGGTTCCGCCCGCCATTCTCCCCCTGCGTCCGGTCCAACACCAGATGGTACAGCCCCTCGACCAGGAGCAGCCCCGAAACGAAGAGCAGGATATAGGCGAAGTCGATGTCGCTGAAGCTCATGGGTCCCCTCCTCGGTCGCCTGCGGCGGCGGCCGTCACGCCAGCTGGTGTCACGCCAGCCGGTGGTTCGCGGCGAACAGGCGGCTCGGCAGCTCCAGGCCGGCGGTGGCGGCATGCTCGTAGAAGCGGGGGCGCACGCCGGTGGCGACATGTTCGCCCCGCACCGTGCCGTCCTCGTCCACGCCGTGCTGGTCGAAGCGGAAGATCTCCTGCATGGTGATGATCTCGCCTTCCATGCCGGTGATCTCGCTAAGGCTGACGAGGCGGCGGCGTCCGTCCGAGAAGCGGCGGATCTGCAGGATCACGTTGATGGCCGAGGCGATCTGCGCGCGCATGGAGCGCGGCGGCAGGTTCATGCCGGTCATGCCGATCAGCTGCTCCAGGCGGCCCAGCGCGTCGCGCGGGGTGTTGGCGTGGATGGTGGTCATCGAGCCGTCGTGGCCGGTGTTCATGGCCTGGAGCATGTCGAAGGCCTCGCCCGAACGGCACTCGCCCAGGATGATGCGGTCGGGCCGCATGCGGAGTGCGTTCTTGACCAGCTCCCGCTGGGCGATCTCGCCCCGGCCCTCGATGTTCGCCGGGCGGGTCTCCAGACGCACCACATGGATCTGCTGGAGTTGAAGCTCGGCCGCATCCTCGATGGTGACGATGCGCTCGCGCTCGCCGATGAAGCTGGACAGGGCGTTCAGCATCGTCGTCTTGCCGGTGCCGGTGCCACCGGAGATCAGCACGTTCAGCCGCGACCGCACCACGGCCTTGAGCACCTGGGCGATCTCCGGCGTGATGGCGCCGACGCCGATCAGCCGGTCGATGTTCAGCGGGGTCTTGGAGAACTTGCGGATCGACACGACGGAGCCGTCCACCGCCACCGGCGGAACCACCGCGTTCACGCGCGAGCCGTCGGGCAGCCGGGCGTCCACCATCGGCTGGGACTCGTCCACGCGGCGCCCGACCCCGGCGACAATGCGGTCGATGATGCGGCGCAGGTGGCGTTCGTCGCGGAACTTCACGTTGGACAGCTCCAGCGTCCCGCGCCGCTCGACGAAGACCTGGGCGAACGTGTTGACCAGGATGTCGGACACCGTGGCGTCCTTCAGCAGCGGCTCCAGCGGCCCCAGCCCCAGCAGTTCGTCGATGATGTCGCGGGTCAGGCGGCTGCGCTCGCCGGCGTTCAGCGCGATCTGCTCTTCCGCCAGAAGCTCGCCCAACAGCTCGTTCACCTCGCGGGCGATGTCGTCGCGCTCCATCTTTTCAAGCGCGCCGAGGTTGATGATGTCGATCAGCTTACGGTGCAGGCTGACCTTCAGGTCGATGTAGCGCTCGCTGTCCTCGAAGCTGACCGGTTTGAGGACGGCGACCGGCTCGGCGGCGGCCGGAGCCGGCCGGACCTCCGGCGCGGGGACGCGTTCGACGGCTGCGGCGGACGCGCCGCCGCGAAAACGACCGAACATGGCGGATTCCTTTCCTTTCGGGACGTCAGCGGGCCGCGGCGAGCGGCGTGAGGGAGAACAGCCGGCGCAGGGCGGAGCGCGGCGCCTCGACCTCCCTGGCGGCGGGGAACAGGGTCGAGAGGATCAGCCCGGCGAAGGCGCGCGTGTCCTTCGCGATGACGCTGCCGGCGGCCACCTCGCGCAGGGGCTTGCCGGCCTCACGGGCCGCCGCCGCCGCCTTGGCATCGAAGCGGATGCAGGCCTGGATCGGCTCGCCCAACGCCGCCTGCGCATCCTTGAGCGCCTGGCGCGCGGCGGAGCCCTGCTCCACCTGGCTGGCGACGATCAGGCGCGGCACATCGTCCAACTCCTCCTCCGCGATCAGTTTCAGGTGGCCCTGGGTGCGCAGCACGCCGGTCACGTCCGGGCGCATCACCAGGGCGACCAGCTCCGACCCGGCCAGCACCGGGGAGGTCCAGGAGGTCCAGGCGTGCGGCATGTCCACGACGACGAAATCGTACTGCTCGCGCAGCAGGGCCAGGATGCGCGACGCCATGTCCGCGGTCAGCGTGTCATGCGGCACGATCTCCGGCGGGGCGGCCAGCACGTCGAGGCCCGACGCGTGGTGCGCCACGGCGGATGACAGAAAGGCGGCATCCAGCCGCGCGGGCGCCTCAAGGATCTGCATCAGCCCGGCGGTGCCGCCGAGATCCAGCGACAGGGCCGCATTGCCGAATTGCAGGTCGAAGTCGGCGAGGCAGACGCGCGCCTTGTGGTTGCGGTCCCGGTTGACCAGCTCCAGCGCCGTCTGCACGGCCAGCGTGGTGGCGCCGACACCACCGCAGCTGCGCAGGACGGTGACGACCCGCCCGTCCTGCCGGCCACGCTGCGCCAGCAGCGTGCGGGCGTGCTCCAGCGCGTGGCCGAGGTCGCCGGCCGACACCGGGCGCGGCAGCACGTCCAGCGCGCCCGCCCGCATCAGCGCCCGCACGGACTGCACGGTAGCGTCGCGGGCGATGGCGATCACCGGCCGTCCATTGGCCGCGTCGCGAACGAAACGCGCCAGCGCATCGACGGCGCCCGGCTCGCCGGGGTCCAGTTCGATCAGGATTGCCTCGGCCCCGGCCGGAGCGTCGAACCGGACGGGCGTGGAGCTGGCGATCATCCTCAGGTCGAGCCGTCCGGCGTTTGCGGCGTCGAACGCGGAGCGCAGCTCGTCGGCACAGTCGGAGGACCGCAGAAGGGCAAAGCTGTTGATGCGGCGGCTCATGGTCGTTCCAGTTCTGCTGAGGGATCAGGACGAGAGGTCTTCACCGGTCAGGGTCGCCCGGAAGTCCGGCATCGTGATCGGACCGAACCCGAAAAGACCGTTGAGGACGACGAAGTCGAAGGTCAGGCCGTTCAGCGAGACCGTGACGTTCGGAACCGGGGACCCTCGGCCGACGAAGCCGAGGCCGGTGCCGAAGTACTGGACGGTGACGTTGCCCGGCGCGATGCGCGGATAGATCGTCCGCATCTGCTGAACGATGGCGTTGAAAGCGGTGGCGTCGCAGCCGCTGGACCCCGACGTGCAGGTCCGCTGCCAGCCGACCGATCCGGCAATCTGGCGGCAGGGCGTGCCGGCCGTGGCGGTGGTCGCCACCCCGCATTCCGGGATCCCGGTGGCGACGATGTTGGACGTGACCGCGAAGCGCGCGCCCATCTCCGTCGCCTTCTCCGCGATCAGCCACTGGTAGGACAGGTTGCCGAACTCCAGAATCGCGAAGGTCAGCACCAGGAGCAGCGGAAACACGAGGGCCATTTCGACCATGGTGGTGCCGCGCTCGTCGCGGCGAAGTCTTCGGAGCATGGGCCTTCTCCTCACTCGCCGATGTGCATTTCCCGGTGCGACGCCCGGAGCTGGAAGGAGGGGAGATTGATGAGGTTGAGGAAACCGAGGCTCTGGTAGTTTACCGCCCCCGTGACGGCCATCACCTGCACCTCCCGCCCCATGATCGTCTGGCAGGTCGGCGGGGCGATCGTGAAAGCGCCGGTGGTCCAATAGCTGACCAGAGGCGTCGTCCCGTTCATCCGTCCGGTCAGGGCCAGCGTCTTCGCCGTGGCGCTCGCGGTTGCCCAGTTGGCGTCGACGGTCGCCGGGCAGCCGAGCGGGACGCGGGCCAGATAGCGGGCGGCGTCTCGGACGCTCTTGGACAGGACGTGATGGTGGTGCAGCGCCCGGCCCATCTCGATCAGGCCGAAGGTCAGCGTCATCACCAGCGGCAGCACGAGGGCGGCTTCCACCATGGCCGAGCCCCGGCGGTCCTTCAGCAGGCGCATCAGCCTCGTGGAGAATGGGCGTCGCGGCATCGGATCACCGGTAGAGCTGGACGATCTCGTGAAGCACGCCGTTGTCGGCGCCCACCTTCACGACGTCGATGAACTCCACGACCATCTCGTCGGCGCCGCCCTGGTTCACGACGGGCTCGGTCAGGAAGGCCTTGCCGAAGGCCGCCACCGGCACGTTGTCGCGGTTGCCGTTCAGGGCGTACTGCGAGCAGTTGACGATCGCGAAGTAGATGACCCGGCGGTCCGGATCGGTGGGAGACAGGCTGGCGGCGTCGGCGTGGCAAGCCGCCCTGCCGTTCTCGCCACCCGAGGCGCTGTTGTTCGGGATCAGGTTGTTGTCGATCTCGTAGCGGTACATCTCAAACCGGGTCATCTGCGACGGGTTGCTGCAGGCGGCCGGCCGGGGATGGGTCGGGTGGTTGACGGTCCAGTAGTTCAGGCAGTTCCACTGGCCGTTGCCGAAGCGGTTCGTGATCGACAGGTCCGAATCCCGCGGCAGTCCCATGGCGGTGGGCGGCGCCGATTGCACGATGTTGCAGGCGTTGCCGCCGTTGCGGATGTAGCCCTTGGTCACATTCAGGGCCGGCCGGTAGTTCGGATTGGTGCGGGCGTTGCCGTTGAAATACGGCGACTCGTACATGTCGAAGCGCGTGTTGATGGCCGTACGCACGGAACTGGTCGCACCGGGACGCAGATCGACGCCATTGGCCTTGAAACAGGTGTCCGGGGTCACGGAGGCAAGGAAGTCGGCCACTGCACTGGCGCCCTGCCCGTTGGGCGCATCCAGCAGGCCGAAGTTGCCCGGCGTCCAGGAGGCACCCGCCCCCGACGCCCGGAGCAAAGCCTCCCGGCCGCGCCAATGGGAGGCGTTGAAAATGGGGTTGCTTGAGGTTCCGTTGTCGTTCGGGTTGCAGATCCAGACCGGCGGCATGCGGCACACCACCTGGGTGAAGCCGGCAATCGCGACTGCGCTTGTCTGGCTGGTTTGCGCGCCGCCCAGCACCGGACCGAAGAAATTGTTGGTGGACAACGTCTCCGTGGTGACCTCGACGAAGTGGGCCTGCCAGGGATCGGACGTCTCGTAGGCCGAGCCGATGGGGGTCGTCGCACTTCCGCCGTTCTGTTCCGGCAGGCCGGTCAGCAGCCGGACGCGCGAGATGGCGACCGTCCCCCCGGTGCTGCTCTGCGATCCGTCGCCGGCGTTGGCCGTGGCGAAGGTCTGACGGTTCACCGCCACCTGCGAGGCCGCCTGCTGCACGGCGGCTCTGATGCTCGCCGCGTCCTGGCCGGGGGTGCGGACCGCCGAGGCGAGAATGGCGGCGGCGCTGAGGGCGGCGGCGTCCGCGGCCGACTTGGCCTCCGTGTTGGTGGTCACCATCCGGCCGACGTCAACGGACAGGCTGACCGCACCGACCAGGACGGCGGCCAGAACCGCGAAATAGGGAAGGACGCTTCCCTCCTCGTCGCGGACCAGCTGGTCAAGCGGCGTTTGGGCGCGCTCAAGGGCTCGTCTCTTGGGTTTCATGGGATCGCTCCTGTCCTGGCGGAGGTTGCCTGGGCGGGGCAGCCACGGCGTTTACGGGGCGCGCGTCTCGGCCTTCGGGTCCGCCATGGCGACCGGCGTGTCGCCGTTGCCGCCACCCGCGATCTGCTCGCGGCGAGGGGCTTCCGGCTTGCGCGGAGCGGCCTGGGCCGGGCGGCTGTCAAAGGGCACGTCCTGGAACGACTCCTCCAAGGCGCGGACGATGCGGACGTTGGCGTTGTGTCTTTCCGCCACCATCGGCTGCGGAGCCGTCCCGACCGGGGTTGGAGACGTGCGGCCCACCAGATTGCTGATCCGGATGGTATCGACCTGCGCCACCGCGACGCCGCCCGTCTGCCGGAGCGTCAGCCCGAGGCTGCCCACCTGCCCGGCCAGCGCCAGGCGTTGCGCGTCCTCCGGCGAGACTTCCAGCGTCACCGCCTTGGCCGGAACCGGCTTGTCCTTGTTGCCGTCGGCGATCTGATCGACCGCCAAAACCTTGACCCCTTGCAGAAGCGTGTCGGTGATGGGGGAGGACTGGCTCCCCTGCTCCATATGTTCCGGGCGCGTGAACACCACATCGACCAGATCGCCCGGCAGAACGAAGCCGGCTACGCCCTGCACGTCGTTGACGCGAATGGTCGCCGCCCGCATGTTCTCGCCGATGATGGCCGACAGCGTCGCTCGGCCGCCGTAGCCCGAAACGCGGCTTTTCAGGAGCACTTCGTTCGGCCCCATGTCGCGCAGGGCAACGCGGCGTTCCCCGGCGAGAAGCTCCTCCGTCGACTTGAACGAGCCCTCCGGAGCCGCATCGGCCGGCCAGGTGATTTCACGGAGATTTTCCCGGTTCAGCTCATCACCGAACTTCAGGGGCATCTTCGCGACGACGACCGTGGTGGTGGCAAGCGGCGGCATGGCCGGAACCGCGACGACCTGCGTCGGCACCTGCCGCGCAATCCACCCCCGCGCAAGGTAAACCGCGGTCCCGCCCGTCACGCAGGCGAGAGCGAGCATGAACAGCGCCCGCCGTTTCATGGTGCCTCCGGATTTTTGAAGAGAAAGGGAAGAGAGGCAGAGGCGGCGGCAATGAAAGCCGCCGCCATGCTGCTGGGACCGAACGGTCAGTTCGTCCGGGCCGTGGTGAAGGCAGTGTGGACGTTGGTCAGGGAAGTGCTCACGTCGCCGCCGATCAGATCGACCGTAGCGACCACAAGAGCCGTAATCAGACCAATCCACACGGCCGTTTCGACAAGCTGAGTGCCGCGCTCGTCATGAGAAAAGCGAACAAAAGCATTGTAGGCCTTGATGAAGACGTTGTTCATGACTTCTATCTCCTGTGTACCAATGGTTTTTTTTGAGTGTTCCCGGCGCTTCATCGCCCCGGTGAACAAACTTTATTTCGGATTTGTTTTGCGATCGACGTCCCGAAAGACGTGTTCCCGGTTTCATTCGATTGATTCTTCCGGTGCTGCGCCGCACCGAAAACGCCTCCCCAAGCGAGGGCGCGTTTGTTCCTTCAGGATCGAATTAATTGCCGGCCTTAACCCGATCGACGGGACATGACCGTCCCCACGCAACGGCACGCCATAAGGACCACGAAGAAAGATCAAGCAGTACTATAAGCCTTACGGTGAATACCGTCTTTTTGCTCGGGCTGTGCACAAACAAAAGCCCGCCTCCCCTTTCCGGGGCGACGGGCTTTCCTCCAACATGTCGGGAATCTGAGCTATTTTTGCTTTGAACCGGCTTGCTCGACGCGCAGCGGCTTCACCTGTCCGGTCATGTACCGTTCGATGGCCAGGCCCGTCCGCTGGGCTGGAACCTCGATCGGCGTGCCGGCCTGGGGCGACGGAGGCAAGGGGATGATGTGAGCGGCCATGTTGTTGCGGACGGCGTCGCCGAGACCGGGCGTTCCGGTGATCGGCACCTCCGACGCGCAGCCGGCCAGAAGAAAAAGCGTCACGGGCACAATCAGCAGGCTTTTCATCGCATCACCTCACCGCAGGACGTAACCGACATCGCCGGCAAGACCGGCCCCGGCGGGCATGGCCTTGGGCGCGGCCTCGGCGGTACCCGTGCCGGGACGGGCGCCCTCGATCCGGCCCCGCAGGAACAGGTCGATCTCGCGCGGCGGAGTGAAGTTGTCCGTCGGCAGGCGAAGCTGCCCGGCCAGCGCAGGCCGCACCATGTAGGGGGTCACGATGATGACCAGCTCGGTTTCCTGCTGCTGGAAGGAACTGCTGCGCAGCAGGGCGCCGAGGATCGGGATGTCGCCCAGGCCGGGAAACTGGTTCACCCCGTCGGCGAAGTTGCTCTGGATCAGGCCGGCGATCGCGAAGCTTTCGCCGTGCCGCAAATCGACGGTCGTGTGCGCCCGCCGGGTGGTCAGGCCGGGAACCACGGTGCCGGACAGCACGACGGCGTTGGTGCGGTCGACCGCGCTGACCTCCGGCTCCACCAGCAGGTTGATCGCCCCGTTGCCGAGCACCGTCGGGGTGAAGGCTAGCTTCACGCCGAACTGCTTGAACTCGATGGTGACGATGCTGCGGTTGCCCTCGTAAGTCTGCCCCACGGGAATGGGAAACTCGCCGCCGGCCAGGAAGCTCGCCGTCTCGCCGGACATGGCGATCAGGTTCGGCTCGGCCAGCGTCTTGACGATGCCCTTTTCCTCCAAGGCGTCGAGCAGCACGTCGATGCTGACGTTGCCCCAGTTCAGCACCCCTTCGACCAGCGCGAAGGGCGTCATGTCGGGGACCTTGCCCGACACCATGGCCAGCGTGTCGTTGCCCTTGCCCACCAGGATGTTCGTGTTCAGCCCCAGCTGCTTGGCGACGTTGCGCTTCACCTCGGCGAAGCGGACCGCCAGCATAACCTGCTGCCCGCCGGCCATCGCCAGCATGTTGGTGACCTTGCCCGGCGCGAAGTTTTCCGCGACCGCGACGGCCCTCTTCATCAGGTCGCCGCTGGACACGCTTCCGCTCAGCACGACCGCGTCGTTCGCGCCGCGCACCTCGACACGCTCGTTCGGCATCAGCTCATGCAGGCGCTGCCGCAGGGTCGGCAGGTCGGGGGTGACCGTGACGTCCATCAGCGCGATCAGCGACCGGTTCGCGCCGTACAGCACGATGTTGGTCGAACCGAGGCTCTTGCCGAGGACATAGATGGACCGGTCCGACAGCGCCATCACGTCCGCCACCTGCGGGTTGCCGACCAGGACATCCGTCACCGGCCGGTCGATTTTGATGACACGGGACTTGTTGAGTGGAAGCTGCACCTCTCCGGCCAGCTGCGGGTTGGCGGTTTCTACGCGCACGGCGGGCTGGGCTGCGGCGGTTCCCTGAAATCCGCCCGGCAGCATAAGAATGGCCCCAAATATCGCGCCAAGAATCGCGGAGACAATTTTCACGATCATCCCCCTTACGTCACATCTCGTTAAGAAGGTTCGCGCGCATACGAAGGAGGCATTGCACCCGGCACGACGATCCCTATTTCTCACCGAAACTGTGACGAAGCAGTCCGCAAGGAAACAGCTAGACAAAGGTGATTGCGGACTGTGCCCGTTTCCTTCGGCCGCGCGGACGAGGTCGAAACCAAACGGATTATGGTCTATATCCGAGGCATCACTCGGGGGAACAGACCTTCACCGAAAGACAGTGAAAGCCGGGATGCGGCTGGCCGCTTCCGACAAAGCTGCCGATGCGCAGCCGCGCCGTTTGTGTGTTGTTCACCGCGTCGGCGCCCACATGTATCCAGCGCCCGCCCGACCCCACCGGCTGCTCCCGATGGCGCAAGGCCGCCCCCGCCCCGCCCACCGGAACGAGGATGCGGACGGCGGCAGTCTCCTGCGGGACAGGCTCTTGCGGAATCGCCCGCGCCATCTCGGGTGCCGCATCCTCCGGCAACCCGGCCGCCAGACGCAGGACGCCCATCGCCACGCCGACGTTCAGCGTCACCGCATAGCGGTCCGGAGCGATGGTTTCGTCGATGACATCGATGTGGCGGACGGCCTTCCCGACCAGCCGTTCGGACAGGAACGGCGGCGCGCGGTCCGGGTGGCGGGCCTGCCACGCGGCGGTCACGGCTTGGCGGGCCGCTTTCGTAAACAGGTCGTCGCGTGTCGCGGGATGGAGAGGTCCGGGTGCCTCAAGATGCAGGTCGCGCACCTCCGCCACCTCGGCCGCCGCCTCAACACACGAAACGGACGCGCCGAACAGCACGGCACACGTTGCCAGACAGCCGCCCCACAGCCTCGGCCCGCCCATTCGTGCATTGCTCCGGAAACGTCCTCGCCGCTTCCGTACAACACGCTGCCGGGCGGGCCGGCGCGGAGGTCCGTGGGATTAATCAGCGCGCCACAGTCTCGTTCTTGCGGAGGTAGGTCAGCCAGCGCAGGTTCTCGTTCGCCGTGCCGAAATGGCGGGAGCTGTCCTGCACGGCCTTGATGAGGTAGGACTCGGCGGTGCCATACTCGCCGCGCGTGATGGCGGCGAAGCCGGCGTTGTTCAGGGCCGTGGGTGTGCGCTCCGCCGGCACCGCCGCCAGCGCGCGGTCGTATTGTCCCATCAGCGCGTTGGCGAGCGACATGTTGTCCTGAGCAGCGGTGAGGCCCGGCGCATGCCGCAGGGCCTGGTCGAACTGCCCGATCGCCTCGGCGTAGCGGCCCCGCAGCAGAAGCGAATATCCAAGATTGTTGTAGACCTCCGCCGCGGACGGGTTGATCTCCAGCGCGCGGCGGTAGGAGGCCTCGGCGCGGTCCCAATTCCGCTGGGCGTCGGAGACGCGGCCGAGCGCGTTCCAGCTGCGCCACAACGACGGATCCGCTGCAACCGCAGCGGCCAGCACCTGTTCGGCCGCCCCTGCCTTTCCCTGTTGCGCCAGCGCGATGCCCCGGCCCTGGAGGACCTGCGGGTCGTTGCGCATATCCGCCGGCAGCGCCTCGAACCCTTTCAGCGCGAGGTCGGCATTGCCCATCGCCAGATGCGCTTCCGCCATGCCCAGCCGGGCGCGGCGGTTGTCCGGTTCGGCCTTCATCGCGGTGGAGAAGGTCGACAGCGCGTTCTGGTGGAGACCATTGCGCAGTTCCTCTTCGCCCTGGGCGATCAGCCCCTCGACCCGCTCCGGCGTCGTTTGACGCAGCTGGATGGCGCCCGCCTGGTCAGCCGAGCGCGTCAATCCGGCGCATCCGGTCAGCGCCAAGGCCACGGTCACCCCGGCCACTCGAAACAATCCCCCCATCCCTCTGGCGTGACCTTTGGCATGCATCGTCATGGAGAGCCCCTCACGCTCATGAACCCGCCGTCACGATGGGCGGCTGCGCGCCGGTGGGTCAATTCGGCGAATCGGTATCGGACGGACTGCCCCGAAAGCTTGGGCGCCGATGAAACGCTTAGCCCGAATGGCGATGCGGGGAGGGCATTGCCGGACGGTATGGCATTCCACCTAAGACGATGGAATCCGAGACAAATTTGAAGAACCGCGCCTACAGTCGATGTGCCGCGCATGGGATCGCGCATGGGGGTGGATGGGGACAAACGTGCTGCGACCTTTGTTCGTTCGAATGAACCGATGGGCTGCGGGCGCTCTTGCGCTGACCCTGCTGATCGCTCTTCCGTCATCGGTCAAGGCAGCCGGCCCGGATTGTGCCGCCCAGAGGCAGGATGAGGTGACCTGCCTCGCCTGCAACATCTACCACGAGTCCCGTGGACAGCCCGAGCTTGGGCAACTGGCGGTCGCCATGGTGACGGTGAACCGGTTGCGCTCGCCGAACTTCCCAAAAACCATCTGCAACGTCGTGTGGGAGAAGGGTATCGATTACCGAACCGGCCGCATGGTCGCCCAGTTCTCATGGACGCTGGACGACCGGCCGGACGTGGTCCTTGAGCCTGCGGCGTGGGAATCGGCAAAGAGCATCGCCGCCCGTGCGCTGGCGACGCTCGCGTCGTCCCCCGTCGCCATCCCCGACCCGAGCGCGGGCGCTCTCTACTTCCACGCCGATTACGTGACGCCGGATTGGAGCGAAGACCCGGCCCTGCGCCTCGCCACCCGCATCGGAAACCACCTTTTCTATCGGCGTTCCAAGGACGCTCCGCCCGTCGCGCTGGCCGCGTTGCCGCGTGTGATGGCGAGCAACCCGGTTCCGTCGACTCCCATGGACCCGGATCTTCTCCAACACCCGGCGCATGCGGCGGTGCAGCGCGGCGCGAAGCTGATCAGCCTGTCGCGCAGCGGACCGGGCGGGTTTCTTGAAACCAAGGTGCATGAGGGAATGCGCACGCGGATCATCCTCGTGCGGCGTGAACCTTAGCAGGACGCCGCCGTGTGGCACGGATGGGTGTTGGAGTACGGAGACGTATTGGTTGGGTTGCAGCGATGGCGAGCATATGGATGGGTTCTCTGCTCTCACCCACGGGTTTTGCCGAACCCCGAATGGATCAAGCACGCGTCATAGCCGACCGGGTCCGCCGTATGCTCCCTTTTCCGCCGCGCGGACGCTCTGGCTATCCAGCACAGCGGCGGTCAGGCTGGCCTCGCGGCCTTCCTGCTCGCGGACTCGGGCGTAGAGGTCATGATGGAGACGCTCCAGCGTGCCGCCCCCGGCCCACAGATGCAAATAGCCGTGCACTGTGTTGCGCGGCGGCAGGTCTTTGGGCAGGTGACGCCGTTGGCGCCCGCCTCCAGCACGTATAGCACGCCGTTCAGGACCGCCCGCAGATCGGGCGGTGCGCGAGGCCATTGAGCGCGCTGGCGCCGGGCTGCGCGTCCTGCCGCCCTACAGCCCCGACTTCAATCCGATCGAAATAGCGTTCCCAAGCTCAAGGCGTTCCTGAAGAAGGCCGCGGCGCGGACCAAAGAAGCTCTCTGGGAGGCCATTCGACAGGGCATCGACGCAATCACGACGGCGGAGAGCGTAAACGTCTTCTCAGCCGCCGGGCATGACTGCGATTGAGAGGAAATTGCTTTAACGGCGCGCCGGCCACCTCGGCCCAGGCGACGAACGCCTGAGCCTGGGCAGCGCGATAGTCGAAAGCGGAGCGGTGGTCGCGCCGGAGGTGGACGAGGTTGTGGATCGGGTCGTGGATAGAGAGGAATCGTTGGACCTGCCGCGGTGATGTAAAGCGCTTCCTCGGCCGCTCACGCCCTCGGGTCGGCTGATGCGAGTTCTCGGCCCGGTTGTTGAGGGCCCTGTGCTGGCGGTGCTCGCAACGCAGCCTCAGATCCCTTCTTGGCGGCTGCGTAGGACTTCAACTTATCGGGGATCATCACCCGGGGTGCCCGCCCCACCTTTTGAGCAGCTTGCGCAGCAGACGCTTGGCCGCCGTCATGTCGCGCCGCCTCTGCACGAGCACGTTGAGGACGAAGCCGTCCCGGCCGACCGTGCGCCACAGGTGGTGCCTCTTGCCGGCGCTGCTGATCACGACCTCATCCAAATGCCATTCATCGCCCCGGGCAAGGCGCCGCGGGCGGATCCGGGTGGCGATTTCGGGGCCGACCGTGACGCCGCGCAGCGCCAGCATCTCCTCGACCATGCGCAGGCTTACCGGAAAGCGGAAGGACAGGCACACCGCATAGCTGATTCATGGCGGCCCTAAACCTCACCCCGGCGACCCTGCCAACCCAAACTTGACGGTGCCGTCCCGGCGAGTGGCTGGTCGAAAGGCATGGAACCCAGCGCCGACGCGCCTGGAGGAGGTTGCACGTCGGGCTCGATGCCGCCACCGGGCGGATTGTGGCGGCGACCCTAACCAACCACGATTTTGATGACGAATCGTAGGTCGGTCCTCTGCTGGGCCAGATTGAGGAGCCTTTTACCGATTTCGTGGCCGACGGGGCCTATGACCGGCACCTCCAGCACTTCGCCGAGCACGGGAGCATGGCGTGGCAAAAAAGGCCCCCGGCACAATGTTCGCGTCCTGGTCGAGGCGTCTTTCAGCCGCTGGAAACGCATCATTGGCGATGCCCTGCGGTTACGGACTGAAGATCGACGGAACACCGAAATCGCCATCGCGGTCCGGGTCCTGAACCGCATGCTCAACCTCGGACACCCGGACTGCGTCCACGTTGCGTAATCAAGACGCCGGGAAAGGGCTACCTGCGACCGGAATTGCCTCGCTGCAACAAAGTCACCGTCTCGATGCAACATGGTCGCGTTCTGGCGAGACGCCCCGTCACGGCCCGGCTATGTCCGACCGCACCACCATCCTGCAAATTGGAATCGTTCTTAATACTTTTGATAACAATCTCCCGGAAGTTCCCTGAGTTGGTAGACACCCCCGAGGCTCAGGAATGCATCGCCCGTCCGTCACGCATCTCACCCCTTTTCTGCTGGCCACCACCGCAATCGTGTCGCCCGCTTACGCGGCGGATGTGACCATCACCTCGCCGGGCACAGTCATCATCACGGCTGGGAAGTCCGTTGAGTTCCAAGCGGAGAACGGGGCGAGCAGCAGCAGCTTCGCCCAGGTGAACGGGGGCGTCACCATCGGCAGCGTGACGGCGACGGCGGCGGGGGTCGGCGTTCTCAACTTCACGGGCGACGGTGCGGCGGTCAACGGATCTGTCGGCAACCTGTTCCGGGTGACGATCGGCGGCAGCGGGAACATGGCCGTGACCGGCACCATGACAAACACCGGGGCTTTCTACTCACAAGCGGGAACCCTGACCGTCGGCGGCAATTTCCAGAATTCCTACGTCAACTTCACCAACAACAGGGACGGAACGCTGGTCCTCAACGGGGCAAGCAACTCCATCAGCTCCGTCCTGATGACGGGCAGCTCCGGCAGCCTCGGCACGATCACCCTCGGCGCCGGAAGCGACACGACCGTCACCGGTGCCGTGGGAAGCTCGGCGAAGCTCAAGCAGTTCAACCTCGACGGCACCCTTGCGACCTTTAATGGCAACATCAACGCCAGTGCGTTGAACTTCGGCGCCGACGGAACCGCCTCCATCCGCGGCGCAACCGTCAACGCACCCATCACCACCTCGACCGACGGCGCCGGGACCCTCATCGTCCAGCCCGCCACGCAGAGCATCCTCAACGGGACGATCGGCTCCGGTACCCACGGGCTGAAGCGGATCGAGATGAAGAGCGGCACGGGGAGCATCGTCACGATCACTCAAGCGGCCTACGCCGACGAGGTCGCGATCGGCGGCTTGGGGACCCTGATCCTCGACACGGGATCCCGGCTCGACACGTCGAGCGGCAGCGCCCGTGCCGCGACCGGCCCCGCCGTGACCTTCAGCCAGGACGGCCTGCTGTCGATCTCCAGCACGGATGTCCGGATCGGCTCCGTAACGACCTCGGGCGGCACGGCCGGACAGGGCAGGATTGCCTTCTCCGGCAGCGGCACCGTCACCCTGGGCGCCGGCATCGGCACCGAGGCCAACCGGCTGAAACAGATCACCATCAGCAACGCCGGCACGACGCTGAAGACCGCGCCGGCCTCGGCCAACTACGTGTCGACCGTCCGCTTCTCCGCCGACGCCACGTTCGACCTCAACGACGGGGCGAGTCTGACCGGCGAGGTGACGACCGCCACCAACCGGCGGGGCACCGTCGTTTTCCGGGGTGGGACCGGCGCGACGATCCAGGGCAACGTCGGCTCCGCGGCGGCCCAAATCAAAGCGCTCCAGGTCGGCGGCTACGGAAGCGGAACCGTGGATGGCAGCGTCTACGCCGAGACGATCTCCTTCACCAACGACCCCAGCGCCATACTGACCGTTTCCGGCAACATCGTCGGCCAGGTCGAAGGCACGCCCAGTGGTGGCGGCGGCGCGCTGACCTTCAGCGGTGCGACGACGACGGGCGGCAACATCGGCACGGCGTCACCGCTGGGCTCGGTCGTCTTCCAGGGCGCCGGCATTTCGACGCTGAGCCATGACATCAATGCCAGCGCCGCGACCGGTTCGGGCGTCTGGATCGCGGGTCCGGGCACGACGCTGACGATCGGCTCGTCCGGCAAGACCATCACCGGAGCGTTCAACAACGGCGGCACGCTCGACCTGGGCACCAACACCGTCACGGTCGCCGGCAACCTGTCCGGCACCGGCAGCATCGCCTTTACCGTGGGCGCGTCGGGCACCGGTTACATCGTCAACACCACCAACACCGCCAACTATGCGCCCGGCGTCGGCACCGTCACCATCACGCCGACGGTCAGCGGCACCACCATCGCCAACGGCGCGAAGATCGCGCTGATCCGCGGCGCCACCGGCAGCGCGGCCCCAGCCATCGCTTCTACGGTCTTCACAGTCGCGGGCACATCGACCCTGGCCTGGACGGTCGCCTCGGGAGCCGCCTATGCCGGGGCGGTGGACCTCAACGGCCACACCATCACGGCCGCGGATACGGTTCTCGTCGCCAGCGTCGACAGCGGGCTCACACCTCCCGTCACTCCCACCGGGCCGACCACTCCGACGGAGCCGACCACACCCGCCGTCACTCCCACCGAGCCGGCCACTCCGACGGAACCGACCACTCCCCCCGTCACTCCCACCACCCCCACCACTCCGCCCGCCGACGACGGCGTGATCGACACCTCCAAGCCGGTCTTCACCAACGGGGACGGGGCGGTGCAGAGGACGTCCGTCACCTTCGCCGGCGGCGTGCTGAAGCCGACCACCGCCCTGACGCTGGCCCAAACCGTCGTCGTCACCGCCGCGAACGGCACAATCGACCCGGGCGGTAACACCGTGACACTGTCCGGCCGGGTCGGCGGGGACGGTGTTCTCACAGTCAACGGCCCTGGGACGGTCGTCGTCTCCGGCGGCGTCTCCAACACCGGTGGCCTGGTAATCGAGCAGGGTAAACTGGTCGTGGCCGACGGCAGCCGGGTCGATGCGCCCGTCATCGTCGAGGGTGGCGGCACACTGGGCGGCACCGGCATCATCACCGGCCCGGCCGTGGTCTCGGGCATCCTGGCCCCCGGCAATTCGCCCGGCACGCTTACCTTCTCGGCGCCCCTGACCCTGACCGCGTCCAGCACCTTCCAGGCCGAGATCGACGGTCCTGCCGCCGGTACCGGCGCCGGGACGCATGACCGAATCGTCCTCACCGGTGATAGCCGCTTCACCGCCGCAGGCACGCTGAGCCCGATCCTGCGCGGCATCGCGGGCAACGCAACCAACAGCTACACCCCCGCAATCGGCCAAACCTTCGAGATCGTCAACGCCCAGGGTGGCGTGTCCGGCCAGTTCGCGGCCCTGACCCAGCCAACCGCCGGCCTCCCCGCCGGTACGCGCTTTGACGCGATCTATGGCGGAAACACCGTCACCTTGGCGGTCACGCCGGCCAGCTACGGCAATCTGGCGGCGGCCGGCCTGCCCCAGACGGCGGCCGGGCGTGCCGCCGGCACCGCCCTCGACTCGATCCGTCCGGCGGCCGGCACCCGGCCATCCGACGAAGCGAAGCCGTTCTACGACAGCCTGTACACCCGGTCCGGCGCACAGGCGGCCGGCGCCTTGGAGCAGCTTGCCGGCACGCTGCACGCCGACACGCTGAGCGCCGGCCTAGCGAACCGCCGCCTGTTCGGCCACGTCGTCGAGGCCCGGCAGGCCGCCGCCCGCGGCGGCGATGCCTGGACGCAGGGCGGGGCTTTCGCCTTTGCCAAGGCGGGCGGGCCGTCCGAGATGATCGCCAGCGCCGGTGTGCCCGGTGCCGAGGGAGGGGCATCCTCCGCCCGCCCGGCCGCCGACCAGGGCTTCACCGTCTGGGGCAAGCCGCTGCTGTCCTGGGGGCGCACGGACTCCGACGCCAACGCCCCCGGCAGCACCCGGCGGGGTGGCGGCGTCCTGCTCGGCGGCGAATTCGCCACCGAGCAGGGGGTCACGGCCGGCTTGGCCATCGGCTACCTGCGCAGCGAGGTCAAGAGCGCCGCAGGCGGTGGCACGGGCAAGGTGGACAGCTATCAGGCCACCCTCTATGCCGGCTGGACGGCCGGAGGAACCTTCGTCGACGCGGCGCTGGGCTATGGTCTCAGCCGGTATGACACCACCCGCACACCGGTCATCGGCGGCTTCGGCTGGACGGCCGACAGCTCAGCCGATGGCAGGGACTGGTCGGCGGAGATCGGCGCCGGTCATCGCTTCACCCTCGGCACGACCTGGTTCGAGCCGCGCGCCGGCCTGCGCTGGGAGCGGGTCCAGCGCGACGGCTTCACCGAGAGCGGCGCCGGCCCGTGGTCGCTGGGCGTTGGGGCGGAAACGATCACGGCGCTGCGCAGCGCGATCAGCGCCCGGATGGGGACGGTGATTCAGACCGGTGGCTTGGCGTTGGAGCCGACCGCCATGCTGAGCTGGGAGCACGACTTCCGCGACACCGCCGCAGGCGGCGGGCACGGCTTCGCCGGCACCGCTTTCCGGGTGAAGGGGGCCGAGCCGGGCCGGGACGCCGCGGTGATCGGCGCCGGAATCGGTGTCCGCCTCACCGACCGCCTGAAGGCTTCGGTCGGTTATACCGGCGAACTGCGCCAGGGCGACACCGCCCACACGGCCACCGCCGGGCTGCGCCTGTCCTTCTAAGCGGGCAGCAGGGCACGGCTCGTCCGTCGGCGGCCGTGCCCTGCTGCCTGACTTCGCAAATTTCCTTGGACTCCCGCGATGCGCCTCTTCATCCCTTCACTCACGGCCTTGTCCGTCCTTGCCGCTTTCCCAGTCCTGGCCGCTTCGCACGCCGGCAAGACCTTCGGCGACTGGGCGGTGGAGTGCGAACGGGCACCGGGCGGCGAGACCCGTTGCTTCCTGTCGCAGACGCAGCTCCTGAAGGAGAGCAACGCGCGCCTGCTCAAAACGTCGGTCGGCTATTTGGGGCCAAAGGAGGAACCAATGCTGGTGCTCCTGCTGCCGTTGGGCGTCGACCTGCGCGCGGGCATCGCGCTGAAGGTGGACGACAGCCCTCAGCTGACCTTGGTCTACCAGCAATGCGTGCAGGATGGCTGCATGGCTGCCGTGCCGCTCAACGGCCCGACCCTCGCCGCATTGCGCAAGGCCAAGCGCATCCAGGTTGGGATGATGCCCTACGCCAGCACGCAGACCATGACCGTCAACGTCTCGCCCAACGGGCTGGCGAGCGGGATGGACGCGCTGCGCTGACGGCTCTGTTGCAAAGTTCTGATGGAGACAAAATCGCTGTGGTGTTGTGCTGTTCTCAGGCGGCACCATCGAACAACGCGTTCACGAAGGCGGCCTAGGCGACGATGTCGTCTCCCGTGATTGCTTTCACCTGTCCTTTTCTCACCATCGTCAAAATCTCATAACAGACCAGGGTGCGCCACACGGTTCAGAAATTCTTGAAGCCGAGCCTAGGCCGGACCAGCCGCTTTATTCGCCGATGATCTTGCTCAACAATGTTGAGATACTTGACCCGGCGCAGTCTGGCGAAGCGCCAGAGCCGTCTGCCCCACGTCATGTGGGCCACCGCCTGGGGGTAAGCGGCGTTCTTGTCGACCGTGATGGTGCGGGGGATTGACTGTGTTCGGTCGGGCCAGGGCTCTTTGAAAGAACCGCTTGGCGGCGGCGGTATCACGCCGGGCGCTGAAGCCGAGACCCCGCATGCCCCGCCGCAGCGGGCGCCGATTGCACGTGGCTGTCGATCCGGAGAGCGGCGATTCGCGCAACAACGCTCGGCAGAAAGGCACTCTGCCTTGAACAGTGTATCATTTAGTAGCGGCTGCCGACGATAATAGATGGTTTAGCGCAACACATATTATTGATCCGGAAAGATGATATCATATTATCAATATAGATTATTGCCAGATTGCCCGCCCGGCTCACCACCCAATCCCGAATCAATAAAGCCGCCAGGATCATCACCTGGGCTAGTGGCAGACAATGGATCAACAGTGGGAATTGCAGGCAAATTTCCGGGATCGGAGAGTTCCTTGAAATCGCGCGTTGTTACTTCAGTTTCGCGCGCTTCACAGACAGTGTGGTCAGACCGTAAGGCAGCTTGGAAGAGGTTGCAATCTTCCCCAGTAAGCACACTCAGGACATGATCAGCGACAGATTTGCCGGACGTCCCAATCGAAACAACGTCGGCAACCGCTCCCACAGCACAGCCGCAGAGCGGAAGAATTAAAACGGACAAAGCAACCCAGACGCACAAGCCATCGGATGCGCTTTGCTTTCTTGGCGGGCGATCGGGCTTCCGCATCGCATGTCAGCTGCGGTTCAATCCGGCTTTGCGTTATTGGCGCTGCCACAGCCGCCAAAAACCAGCCAGAACAATCCAAAAACCGCGGCTATCGTGCGTCGAGCCATCGTCATGGCGACCTCCTCTCACGGATGTCCGCGCGCCAGAGCGTGTGGGGACCACGTAGCGTAGACCCGATCCGGCTGAAGCGGGGGTACGCTTTGGGAGAGAGCAGAACGCAGAGGAGCGAGGATTCGACCTGAAGGCCTTGTCAAATGGCCCGCCGGTTTCCGAATGCGTAGATGCGGGCCGCACGCGGATCGCGGATCATCGCGCGCGAGGTCCTGCGCGAGCTGACGCGATGGGTCGGGTTGCCGACGTTCCACTGATGAGCGCCTTCGGGAGGACGATCATGCAACTTTTGACCTGTGCCGAAGCTCTGCGCCGCCATAACAGCTCTGGCCGGCTTCCTGCTCAGAAGCTGTTCGTAGACGTCATGCGCTGACATCCTGGACAGCGAGAGTGCCGCAGGGCGCCAAGTTCAGGCGCCGGATCAGTTCCTGCCAGCGCGGCTTGGCGGCCATGTGCATTCCACCGCCGCCGCCTTGTCGCCCCGGATGCGGATGGCTTCGAGGGCCTTGTCCAGCCACGCGCGGTCGGGACCATAATGTTCGCCCAACATGAAAGGCCCGCCGCCCCTCCGGATCAAGGGCCGCGTGGCGGTCCAGCACCTCGCGCCCCAGCGCCACGCTCGATGCCTCGCCACGCCGCAACAGCAGCGCGTCGCACAGCGCCGAGGTCGCCCGAGTTCCCCTCCGGCGCACGGCTGCGCCCGAGCAGGGCACGGCCGCACTTGGCGATGCTCTGAAGCAGGTCGCTGAAGTATGCGCCGTTCGACATGTGGCGGACCTCCGAAGCCCAAGGTCGAATTGTCCGCCTTCCAGAGTCGGTATACAGTTAAAACTATTTCCTACGCGGAAAGTGCAATATTGCTCATAAAATGGCAACGGCGTATAAAAACCAACAACCCAATGCATGCGGCCAGCATGCAATTCCATGCGCAAAGCATGCGAATCACCGTGGAGGAGCGCTCATGAGATCCCTGGATGTCCTGTGCCGCACCGCGTCCGCAGCCATGATCGCGGGCCTGCTGACGTTGCCCATTACCGTCGCGTCCCCCGCCGCCGCACAGACGTTGAAGGCCTCGCACCAATGGCCAAGCGGCACGGGCGACTTCCGCGACGAAATGATTCAGATCATCGCGAAGGAGTTGAACGCGGCCAACGTCGGGCTGGAGGTTCGCGTTTTCCCCGGCTCATCCCTGGTGAAGCCGCGCGAGCAGTGGAACGCCCTGTCGAAGGGACAGATCGATATCTCCCTCTTCCCGCTGGACTACGCCGCCGGAAAGCACCCGCAGTTCAGCGCGACGCTCATGCCGGGTCTCGTGAAGAACCACGAACACGCCAAGCGGCTGTCCAAGTCACCTTTCATGGATGAAATCAAGAAGATCGTCGAAAGCGAAGGCATCATGGTGATCGCCGACAGCTGGCTTGCCGGCGGCTTTGCGTCCAAGAAGCAGTGCATCCTCAATCCTGACGACGCGAAGGGGCAGGTGATGCGCGCCGCCGGGCCGATGTTCGAAAAGATGCTGGCCGGCGCGGGCGCATCGCTGGCCTCCATGCCCAGTTCGGAAATCTACACGGCGATGCAGACCGGCGTGCTGGACGGCGCCAACACCTCGTCGGAGAGCTTCAGTTCCTACCGCCTGCAGGAGCAGGTCAAGTGCATGACCCCGCCGGGCGAACAGGCCCTGTGGTTCATGTACGAGCCGCTGCTGATGTCCAAGCGCACCTTCGACCGGCTGAACCCGAAGCAAAAGGAAGCGCTGCTCGCCGCCGCGAAAAAGGCGGAGGACTACGGCTTCGAGAAGGCCGCTGAAGCCGATAAGCAGATGGTTGAGCTGTTCCAGAAAGCCGGCGTGCAGATCGTCTACATGACCGCCGAGCAGGCCGACGCCTGGCGCAAGCTTGCCAAAGAGACCTCGTACAAGACCTTCGCCACCGAGGTTCCGAACGGTCAGGCTCTGATCGACAAGGCGCTGGCCGTCCAATAACACACGTCATGCCCCGGCCATCCAGGTGCCTCGGCATCCGGATGGCCCCGGAAAGAGGCCATCATGGACCGTTTCATCCGAAGCGTGGCGCTGCTGTCCCGGATCTGCGGTTTCATCGCGGCCACGCTGATCCTCGTCTCGATCGGCGTGGTCACGCACATGGTGGTCCAGCGCTACTATTTCGGCCAGCCGACCATCTGGCAGACCGAGTTCGTGATCTACGCGCTGATCGCCTCGACCCTGCTGGGCAGCCCCTACGTCGCCCTGCATCGCGGCCACGTCAACATGGACATCGTGCCGATCTATGCGGGGCAGCGTGTCCGTTTCTGGCTGGCCCTGGTGGCGTCGTCGGGCTCGCTGTGCTTTTGCCTGCTGCTAGCGTGGTACGGGGCGCATTTCTGGCATGAGGCTTGGTCCAAGGACTGGCATTCCGACACGCTGTGGCGCGTTCCGCTGTGGATCCCCTATCTGGCGCTGCCCGTGGGCATGGGTATCCTGTCATTGCAGTTTGTCGCGGACATCCTCAGCCTCATGACCGGCCGGACGCTGCCCTTCGGCTTGCCGGCCAAAACGGGCACCGAGGCGCTGGTCGAGTCCTTCCCCATGCATGTGGATACCCTGCAATGAGTCCCGTCGTCATGGGAGCCTTCGTGCTCGCCGGGACGATCCTCGTGATGATGACGGGGATGCCCATCGCCTTTTCGTTGGGGCTCGTCTCGGTTGCGGCGTTGGTCGTGTTCGAGGGGCCGCACAGCTTGGATTTCCTGGCTGAAACCTTCATGGGCGGACTCGACGACTTCACGCTGGTCTCAATCCCTATGTTCGTGCTGATGGGGGCGGCGGTCGCTTCCTCGCGCGCCGGCCGCGATCTGTACGAGGCGTTGGACCGCTGGCTCTACCGGGTGCCCGGCGGTCTGGTGATCTCCAACCTCGGGGCCTGCGCGCTGTTCGCGGCTTTGACGGGATCCTCGCCCGCGACTTGTGCGGCCATCGGCAAGATGGGTATCCCGGAGATGCGCAAGCGCGGCTACCCGGACGAGATTGCCACCGGGTCCATCGCGGCCGGCGGCACGCTGGGCATCCTGATTCCGCCCAGCCTGACCTTCATCCTTTACGGCATCGCCACCGAGACCTCCATCGGCCGGCTGTTCCTGGCCGGCGTCGTGCCGGGCATCCTGCTGACCGGGCTCTTCATGATCTGGACGTGGTTCGCCGTGCGCCGCAGCGGACACATGGCCTACGCGCCCGATTTCCGCTGGTCGTGGCGGGAGAAGTTCGCCTCCCTACCCAAGGTGCTGCCCTTCCTGGCGATCATCGGCGCCGTGATGTGGGCGCTCTACGGCGGCGTGGCGACCCCATCTGAGGCGGCGGGCGTGGGGGCGCTGTTCTGCCTGCTGCTCGCCATCGTGCTGTACCGGATGTGGCGCATCCAGGATCTGGTCGCGATCTTCCGCGACACGACCAAGGAATCGGTGATGATCCTGATGATCATCGCTGCCTCAATCCTGTTTGGCTACATGCTGACGAACCTGTATCTGACCCAGTCGCTGGCGCAGTGGATCGCCGCACTCGACGTCAACCGCTGGGTCCTGATGGCGGCGATCAACCTTCTGCTGTTGGTGGCCGGCTGCTTTCTGCCGCCGGCGGCCATCATCCTGATGACCACGCCGATCCTGTTGCCGATCATCACGGCAGCCGGTTTCGACACGGTCTGGTTCGGTGTCATCCTGACCATAAACATGGAGGTCGGGCTGATCACCCCGCCGGTCGGCCTGAACCTGTACGTCATCAATGGCATCGCCCCCGATGTGCCACTGTCCAAAATCCTGTGGGGAGCGGCCCCCTACGTCGGATGCATGCTGCTGGCCATTGTTGCGCTGTGTGTGTTTCCGGGCATCGCGACGTGGTTGCCGGACCAGCTAATGGGGCCTGCCGCCGGCTGACCACGGCTTTCCAGGCGAGGCCCGACCGTCCCGCCTTTTGGGTCGGCACTGTCATGTGTGGACGACCGCTGCGGCGCAAGGGAAAAGAAGTCCGAATTGGGGGTGGCCTGAAATGTCTGCTGCGGCAGGCTGCGGGGAGCTGTGGCGAGCACCGTCAAGTTTGGGTTGGCAGGGTCGCCGGGGTGCGGTTTAGTACTACAGTGGGGATTTACCAGTTTGGGTACGGCGGCTCCAGTGGCACTGGCGCGCTTGTTGCTGGTGACGTCGTCGCCAGACGGACCAAGCGATAACGGCGGTGGGTTCTGGTGGTGGCAGGCCGATCCAGGAGGCAAGCAGGCGGCGGATTTCCGGCACGGTGAGGGGCAGCAAATCGGCCGACAGATCGACGCGCTCCTCGCCCCCCGATAGCCGCCGCTCGGGCGACGGTGAGAAAGGCCAAGGCGAACATGGCCAGCGTGACGTGGCGGTGCCATGCCGTCCAGGTGCGCACCTCGTACTGGTCGAGCCCAACTTCGCCCTTGGCGGCTTCGAAACACGACTCCACGGTCCAGCGCGTGCCGGCAATCCGCACCAGCGTTGGCAACGGCGTGCCCTCCGGCGCGAAGGTCAGGTAGTAGGTCAGCGCGTTCGGCTCGGCGATCGAGCGGCGCACCAGCAGACCCCGGCTCCCTCCGGCACCCCGGCCAGACGCCGGCGGCCGGCATCCGCCGCCCATTCCTCGGGCAGGTACAGCGCGCGGTCGATCAGCGCCCGCCCGTGGCGGCTGGCATAGCCGAGGAACACGGCGACTTGGCAGTTCTCGGTGCGCCCGGCGGTGCCGGAGTATTGGCGTTTGACGCCGACCGAGCGGGTGCCCTTCTTGAGAAAACCGGTCTCGTCGAGCACCAGCACGCCATCGGCATCCCCCAAATGCTCACTGACGTAGGCTTGCAGGTCATCGCGGACCGCCGCGGCATCCCAGCGAGCGCGACCGAGAAAGTCGTGCAGGGCGTCCGGCGTGCGATCACCTGTGGCTTCCGCCAGATGCCAGCCGTTCTTGCGCTCCAGTGGAGCCAGCAGCCCGCGGAGATAGCTCAACGCCCGCTGCCGCACCTCCACGCGACGAAAGCGGGGCGCCAGTTGTTCCACCAGATCTTCCAGGGCGTTCGCCCACCTGTCCGCCTCGCCGAGAGCCGTCATCTGTGGATCCTCCTTGCCGACCCACGTTCAACAACTGCTCTTGCCCAGCATCACCTCCGATAAATCCCCGCTGTAGTACTAAGCGCGCTGGGAAAGCAGCGAACCAGGGCACAATGAAGTGATCTGTCCCTTGGTTGGTGGACACCTCGCCTGGATCGTATGATCCGTGGGGTGTTGGATGGGACAGGGTAAGCGGCGGTTCTTCACGCCGGAGTTCAAGGCGCAAGCCGTCAAGCTGGTCACCGAAGGTGAGCCCCCGATCAGCCAGATCGTCGACGATCTTGGGATCGGAGAGAGCCTGCTGCGCCGTTGGCGCCGCGATTATGAAGAGCACGCAGCGCCAATGCTGAACGGTCCAGCTGCTCCAGCAAGGAAAATGTCCTTGGAAGAAGAAGCCCGTCGCCTCCAGCGTGAGAATAAACGACTGCGCCAGGAGCGCGAGATCCTAAAAAAGCGACACCGCGTCGCCCGGCCGATGCGCGCCCATGGCCTGCAGCCGAAGACCCGGCGCCAGTTGCACCGCACCACGCTGGAATCCGGTATCAAGAGGGCAAGCGTTGTGCCGAGCGTTGTGCCTGGGCCGCGCTGGACAGCGAACGGCGGACGACGTGCCGCGCCACGGCCAGGACGGCGAGCACACCCAAAGCAGCGGCGCCAATCAGGTTTGTCTCAACCCCGCCGACGTAAACGTAGCAGCTCAGGTACACGGCCGAGATCAGGACCGTGATCGCCATCACCGGCAAACCGAACTTCAGGAAGCCGACGAACGGCATGTGGTGCCCGTCCTTCTCCAGAAGCCCGACCGTCGTGACATTGGCACTCGCCCCGATCAGCGTCCCGTTGCCCCCCAGGCATGCTCCCAGTGCCAGGGACCACCATAGGACGTTCGTCGCCAAGGCAACCTCCGCCTCCGTCATCCCGGTCGCTTCCAACTCCGTCGAAAAGCTGGCCACCAGAACGCGCACGATCGCCACCGCCGCGATCGTGTAGGGAATGTTGTCCACCACGGCCGACGCGACCGCGCTGAACACCAGGATCATCAGCGCCGCCACCAGAAGTTTGGCCTGTATTCCCAGGCCGAACCCTGCCGACACCGCATCGACCAGAACCTGCAACTCTCCGGCCGCGCTGGCGATCAGACCCGTGTGCTCGGCGGCGCTGATGGCCATGAACAGGAAAATGAAAAAACCAAGCGTCAGCCACTCGATTCCGCGCTCGAAGGAATGGGTGAAGACATGCTCGGCTTTCTTGGCCCCCAGCGTGCGCCACAGGATGGCGTGGCGGCCGATCATGGTCAGCGCCGCGCCGGCGAAGGCGATGACGCCCACCGGCAGATGCGTCAGGCTGTGCGTGAAGAACCCGGCGAACGTCAGCGCCACCACGCCCAAGGTCCAGGCGAGCACGGTGGGATCGATCAGTTTGACCTCCTCCACACTCTCGGGATCTCCGGCATGCGCGTCTCTCAAATCGAGCCGGTACCAGAAGGCGGAGAAGGAGCACAGCGCGATCATCATGAAGATGACCGGGACGGCCAGAAAATAGATGAAATCCATGAAGGCCAAGCCGCTGGCCACGCCGACGATGACGTTGGGTGGATCGCCGATGAGAGTGGCGGTGCCGCCGATGTTGGCCGCCATGATCATCGGCATCGCCAGCGCCCACACCGACAGGCGCAGGCTTTTCGCGGCTTTGGAGACGACCGGGGCCATAAACAACACGGTGGTGACATTGTCGGCGAAGGCCGACAGGAAGCCGGTGCCGGCGATGACAATGTTGGCCAGCACCGTGGGTCGTCCTTTGGCCCAGCGCACCATGCGCGCGTTCAGCCAGTCGAAGATCCGCGTTTCGACCAACACCGAGACGATCGCCATCATGCTGCCGAGCAGGAAGATCACGTTCCAGTCCACAGCCCGTGCCGCAGCGTCGAAATCCATGATCCGCAAGGGCGTTGCCGCCGAGATGAGCAGCATCGTCCCGACCACGAGCGCCGCCGCCAGAGTCTTGTGACACGCCTCGATGATGAGCAAGGCGAACAGCAGGACGAGCAGCAGGCCAACGGTGCTCTGCGCCGCGGCGCTGGTGGAGTAGTCGAAATGCCCGGCTTCTGCCGCAAAAGCAGAGACCGATGGCAGCAGGACCGCCAGCGCGGCTCCGATGGCTGCTTTCATGGTGCGAGCTCCCGAAGGCGAGGGGAAGCGCCGAAAAAGCGGCGGCTTCCCCCAAAGGAACACCTCAGAGCATCACGGCATGTACTGGCCGCCGTTGATGTCGAGAATCTGACCCGTGATGTACCCGCTGCAGGCGTGCGAGGCCAGGAACAGGAAAGCCGGCGCGGAATCCTCCGGACGGCCGAACCGGCCCATCGGGATGCCGGCGGAAATGCGGGCTTTGGTCTCCGCATCCTTGTCGGCGTGGAAGGCGGTGTCGAAGGTGCCCGGCGACACGGCGTTGAAGCGAATGCCATCCTTGGTGTGGAAGGTCACCCAGTTCTTCTGGATGTTGTGCAGCCACGCCTTGGCAGCGCCGTACAGGCCGGCGCCGGGGCCACCGCCGGTGTAGCCGGCGAACGAGCCGACCAGAATCACCGACGTGGTGGTGCCGCTCTGCTCCGCCGCGGCTTTCAGGTGGGGCAAAGCGTGTTTCGTGACCATCAGGGCGGAGCGCGCGTTCAGGTTCATCACCGCGTCGAAGAAGTCGTCGTCGATCTCCGGCAGCGGCTTGCGGCCGACGAGGCCGCCGGCGTTGTTGATCAGCACGTCGATGCCGCCGAAGCGCTCGACGAAGGCCTGCACCAGGCGGCCGCATTCCTCGCTGGACGCCACGTTGCCCTGAAGAAAGGCGACCTCGCCGCCCAGCCCGTTCAGGCGGGCGAGCGTGCCCTCCAGGTCCGGGGGGGTCCGGAAGCTGTTCATGCCGACCTTGGCGCCGGCGCGCGCGAAGGCCTCCACCGCGGCCAAACCGATGCCCTGGGTGGAGCCGGTGATCAGAACGCGCTTGCCCTTCAGATCGTCAAACATCGCGGTTTCCTTTTGTGATCGTCGCTGCGGAGCCACGCGCGACGATGCCGTCCATCGGCATTCGTGGGGGCGTGGCGTGAGCTTTGGAGGGGGCTTGCCGCACCGCCTTGGTGTCTCAAATAGTGAAACAAGTTTTCATAAGATAAGGGAATGCTATTCAAGACCGGAGTTTTGGTCAAGCTGGGTCGTTATCGACGGCTGGAATCCGGCGCGATGAGGTGTCTCACTATATGATCATAATTTCTTGTATTTGACAGCGCTGCGAAATGGTGTCTACTGTTGGCGACGAGGCGGCAGCGACACCCCGTGAGGAGCAGCGCCATGCACGATACCGCGGACCAAGACGATCCGGTCACGACGGAGAAGCGGCAGGGAGCCGGCACGCAGACCCTTCTGCGCGGCCTCGCGCTGCTCGAATGCGTCGCGGCCGGCACGAACGAAGTGAAGGGCATCGCCGCGCGGCTGAACACGCCGCGCAGCACGGTCCATCGCATGCTGAACAGCCTGGTGGCGGAAGGCTATCTGCACCATGTGCCCTATAAGGGCTACCTGCTCGGGCCGAAGTTGATCCAGCTGGGCATGAAGGCCCTGGAGCAGCGCCCCTTGGTCGCCCTGGCCCGGCCCTATATCGAGGCGTTGGCGCAACGCACCGGCGACACCGTTCACCTCGGCGTCGTTGATGGAAACGACGTCTTCTATCTCGACAAGATTTCCAGCACGCGCGGGCTTGAGATGCGCTCGCGCGTCGGGCATCGGATGCCGATGGCCTCCACCGGCGTGGGCAAGGCGCTCATGCTCGGGGAGCCGCCGTCGCGCTGGCACGAGCTCTACAGCAACGCCAAGAAGGCCGGGCCGGCTGATCGCGAAGGGCTGCGGTCGATCCCTTGGCCGAAATACGAAAAGCAGATGGCGGAGTATCTCCGGCGGGACTGGGTGTTCGACCTCGAAGAGAACGAGATCGGCGTCCGCTGCGTCGGCGCGCCGGTGCGCGACATCAGCAACAAGGTGGTGGCGGCCGTCAGCGTGGCGAGCGCCAGCCATTACATGTCCGATGACCGTATGGCGGAACTGGGGCCGATCGTTCGCGCCACCGCCTACGCGATCTCGAAGGAGCTGGGATGGACACGGTAACGAACCGGGCCGAGGACCCACCGGCCACACGGCCGGTGCTCCTTGCGCTCGACTGGGGCACGTCCAGTCTGCGTGCCTTCTTAATGGATGCCTCCGGCGCGATCGTCGATCAGCGCGCGAGCGCGCACGGGATCCAGAATCTGCCGGTCGCCGGCATCGCAGGTTTCGAACGCGCGTTCGCCGAGCTGTGCGGCGACTGGCTGAGCCGCTGGCCGGGCTTGCCGGTGGTGGCCGGCGGCATGGTCGGCAGCGCCCAGGGGTGGAAGGAAGCCCCCTACGTCGCCTGCCCGGCCGACACGCAGAGTCTCGCCTCGCGCGCGGTCTCGGTGGACAGCGCCCTGGGCGTTCCGATCCTGATTGCGCCGGGGTTGATGTTCGCCCCGGATGAGGACGCTCCGGACGGCGGCGCCCCAGACGTGATCCGCGGCGAGGAGATCCAGATCGCCGGGGCGCTCGCCGAGCATCCGACCTGGGCCAGCCAGGCCTGCATGGCCATGCCGGGCACGCATTCCAAATGGGTGCGGATCAAGGACGGCCGGATCGTCGGCTTCGCGACCTACATGACCGGCGAACTCTTCGCCGTGCTGTGCAAGCACTCGATTCTCGGCCGGCTGATGCCGGAGGGCGTCCCCGCGGATGCCGCCGCGGCCGCGGCGGCCTTCGTGTCCGGCGTCCAGGCGGCGCGCGACAGCCGTCCCGGCGATCTGCCGCACCAGCTGTTCGCCACCCGCACCCTTGGCCTCACCCGCCGCATGGCGCCGGAGCTGCTGAAAGACTACCTGTCCGGCCTGCTCATCGGACACGAGCTGGTCTCGGGCTCCGCGCGGATGCAGGAGGCGCTGGATGGCGACACGCCGCTTCTGCTGATCGGCGAGGGCGCGCTGTGCCGCCGCTATGGGCAGGCGCTCAGCGTTCTCGGCATCAAGCCGGCGGCGCAGATCGGAAACACCGCGCCGCGCGGGCTCTTCCAATTCGCGGTCGCCGCCGGCCTGATCGTTCCGGCGAAGGAGACGCTCCATGATTGACACCGATCGTGCAACACGCCTGGAAGGCGCGCTGGCGGCGCTGCCGCTGGTCGCCATCCTGCGCGGCCTGAAACCGGTGGAGGCGGAGGGCATCGGACGGGTGCTGTACGACGCCGGCTTTCGCCTCATCGAGGTGCCGCTGAACTCGCCCGACCCGTTCGACAGCATCGCGGCCCTGCGCCGCCTGCTGCCGCCGGAGGCGCTGGTCGGCGCCGGCACCGTGCTGGAGGTCGAGCAGGCGCAGCGCCTGAGCGCGCTCGGCGCCGATCTCGTGGTGATGCCGCACGCGGACACGGAGGTGATCCGCGCGGCGAAGCAGCGGGGCATGATCTGCCTGCCCGGAGTCGCCACCCCGACCGAGGCCTTCGCCGCTCTGCGGGCCGGGGCCGATGCCCTGAAGCTGTTTCCGGGTGAGCTGATCTCGCCCGTGGTCGTCAAGGCCATGCGCGCGGTGCTTCCCCACGGAACCCGCCTGATGCCGGTCGGTGGCATTTCCCCGGAGACCATGGGACCCTACCTTGACGTCGGCGTGACCGGCTTCGGCCTCGGCTCGGCGTTGTACGCGCCGGGCATGCGGCCGGAACAGGTTGCCGAACGGGCCGCGCGCTTCGTTGCCGCCTGGAAGGAGCGGCATCCCCCCTAACGCCGGCATCCCCCAACACCGCGCGTTCTCCTGCTGCCGTCTGGAGGCGTGGTCCGGGCTCAGCAGCCCACCGCGACGCGAACCTCTTACCTTTTTCAACGAGCAATGCCCCCCAATGAGGGCAGGGTTACAAAGGGAGACCCCAATGAAGTCGTATCTGTCCGTATCCTGTGCCGTTGCCGCCACCGTCGTTTCGGTCGGCCTTATGACGGCCGGCGCCTCCGCCGCTGAATACCCGTTCAAGCCGATCGAACTGATTGTGCCGTACGCTGCGGGTGGCGGCACCGATCTGGTGGCCCGCGCCTTCGCCGACGCCGCGAAGAAGCACCTGCCGCAGTCGATCGGCGTGGTGAACAAGACCGGCGGCGCCGGTGCCGTCGGCCTGAGCGAGATCATGGCCGCGCGCCCCGACGGCTACAAGATCGGCGTCGGCACGGTGGAAATCACCATGCTGCCGCACATGGGCGTGGCGCGCTTCTCGGTGGACGACTTCACGCCCATCGCCCGCCTCAATGCGGAGCCCAGCGCCATCACCGTCAACGCGGATGCGCCCTGGAAGACCGTCGAGGAGTTCCTGGCCCACGCCAAGGCCAACCCCGGCAAGATCCGCATCGGCAACTCCGGCACCGGGGCCATCTGGCACCTCGCCGCCGAAGCGCTCCAGGACAAGGCGGGCGTCAAGTTCAACCACATTCCCTACGACGGCGCCAACCCGGCGGTGACGGCCCTTCTCGGCAACCACATCGAGGCGGTCACCGTCAGCCCCGCCGAGGTCGTCAACCATGTTTCGGCCGGCAAGCTGCGCATCCTGGCGGTGATGGCCGACAAGCGCGCCACCAACTTCCCCGACGTGCCGACGCTCAAGGAGAAGAACATCGACCTCGCGGTCTACACGTGGCGCGGCATCGTCGTTCCGAAGAAGACGCCGCAGAACGTCGTTGACACGCTGCGCCTGGCCGCGAAGAACACCGCCGACGAGCAAGCCTTCCGTGACTCCCTGGCGAAGATGAACCTCACCCACGCCTACGCTGATGGTCCCGAGTTCCGCGCCGTCATGGAGAAGGACAACGCCTTCTTCAAGGACCTCATGACCAAGCTCGGTATGGCCAAGTAGGACAAGCGCGGCTCTCCGGCGGGGTGACCGCCGGAGAGCCGCCGCCGAGGAGGCACCACCATGAGCCACTCTTCCCCGTCCGACAACTCTCCTTCCGCCCATTCTCCTTCCAATGACGGCCATTCCGGGTTGAGCCGGACCGACCGCCTCGCCAACCTGATCATCGCAGCACTCGTGATCGCCGTTGCGATCGCCGCGATCGTCGCCACGGGCGATTTCCCCGCCACGTCCTTGGCGACGGACGTGGGTCCGGCCCGCTTTCCGATCATCTACGCCGTCGCGCTGATCGCCCTGTGCACGATCCTGATCATCAACACGCTCCGCAAACCAGTGACGGAGGCCGAACCGCAAGACACGACCGGTGGTGCCGGGCGTTTTGCCAGTCGCGTGAACGTCGCGGTGGGCATCGGTCTGACGGCGGTCTGCCTGATCGGCATGACCTACGTCGGCTACGCCGCCGCCACCGTGGTCTATTTGTCCAGCGTGATGTGGCTGATGGGCCAGCGCAACAAGCTGCTCAATCCGCTGATCGCGGTCGTCGTGACCGCCGTCATCTACATCACCTTCTCGACCGGCCTTCAGGTCCCGCTCCCCGTGGGCAGCCTCTTCGAATAGCCGCGTTCCATCTCCTTTCGGAGAGACGACATGTACGAACTCGACATGCTTCTCAAGGGCTTCCAGACGCTCCTGTCACAGCCCTTCGCGTTGCTCCTCTCGGTGGTGGGCGTGGCGGTTGGCATCGTGATCGGGGCCCTGCCGGGCCTGACCGCGACCATGGGCGTTGCGATCCTGCTGCCCTTCACCTTTGGCATGGACCCGTTGTCCGGCCTGCTGATGATCTGCGGCGTGTTCTTCGGCGGCATCTACGGCGGTTCGGTCACCGCCATCCTGCTGAAGATCCCCGGAACCCCCGCCGCCGCGGCCACGGCCATGGACGGTTTCGAGCTGACCAAGAAGGGCCAGGCGGGCATCGCGCTCGGCACGGCCACCTTCTCCTCCTTCCTCGGCGGCACCTTCAGTGTTCTCGTGCTGATCTTTCTGGCGCCGGTGCTGGCCAGCTTCGCGCTGGAATTCAGCGCGTCGGAGAGCTTCGCGCTCGCCGTGTTCGGCCTCAGCATCATCGCCAGCATCGCCGGCAAGTCGGTTATCAAGGGCCTGATCGCCGGCTTCCTCGGGCTGCTGATCGCGACCATCGGCCTGGACCCGATGGGCGGCTTCCCACGCTTCACCGGCGGTTACACGGAGCTGTTCAGCGTTCCGTTCATTCCCGTGATGATCGGCCTGTTCGCCGCCGCCGAAGCGTTCAAGGCGATGGAAGACCCGGCGGTCCGCAACGGGGCGGCCGCGATGCTGAGCCGCATCATCCCGCCCTGGAGCACGTTCCGCCGCATATTGGGCACGGTGGTCCGGTCCTCTGGCCTCGGCACCGTCATCGGTATGATCCCCGGCGCCGGCGCCGACATCGCCGCCTTCGTCGCCTACAACGAGGCCAAGCGCTTCAGCAAGACGCCGGAGAATTACGGCAAGGGCGAACTGGCCGCCGTCGCGGCTTGCGAATCCGGCGCCAACGGCTGCACCGGCGGCGCGCTGCTGACCATGCTGACGTTGGGCATCCCCGGCGACGCGGTCACGGCGGTGATGCTGGGTGCCCTGACGCTGCAGGGCCTGCAGCCCGGTCCGCTGCTGTTCCGCGAGCACGCCGACCTGGTCTTCACGCTGTTCGCCGGCATGCTGGTCTGCTACGTCCTGATGCTCGTGATCGGCCTCAGCTCGCTTCGGGTGATGGGCCGCATCCTGCAGATGCCGAAGTCGGTGCTGACGCCGGTCATCCTGGCGCTGTGCATCGTCGGCACCTACGCCATCAACAACAGCATGTTCGACATCGCCATCATGCTGGCGGCGGGTGTCGTCGGCTACTTCATGCAGAAGTGGGATTTCCCGGCGTCCCCCGTGGTGCTCGCCCTCATCATGGGGCCGATGGCCGAGGCCAACTTCCGCCGCGCGCTGTCGCTGTCCAACGGCAGCTACGACTTCCTCTACAACCGGCCGATCACCGCGATTCTGCTTATCATCGCCGGCTTCACGCTCCTGTTCCCGTTGGTGCGCGGTTTCATGCGGCGTTCCAAAGCCGCCAAAGGCGCGACGCGGGACGCCGCGTTGGCCCCCAATCCGGCAGGAGGCGCCGAATGACCACCATCACGACCATCGGGATCGATGCGATCATCGATCCCGACCTGCGCAACGGCACCGGCGAGAGCCCGGTCTGGGATGACGAGCGCCTCCAGTGGACCTGGATCGACATCCCGGCGCGCAGCGTCTTCCGGCTGGACCCATCCACCGGCAAGCGCCTCCGTTGGAGCCTGCCGGAGCTGATCGGCAGCCTCGTCCTGCGGCCGGACGGTGGCGTCGTCTGCGCCTGCGAGACCGGCGTCTTCGACGTGGACCTGCCGGAGGGAAGCGAGGAGGCGGTGGTCACCCGCCTCGCGTCCTACCGCTTCCCCAAGGAGGGCATGCGCTTCAACGACGGGCGCTGCGATCGGCAGGGGCGGTTCTGGATGTCCAGCATGGTCATGGACATCACCAAGGGCGACGCGTCCGGCGCGTGGTTCCGTTTCACCCGCGCCGACGGGCTGGTCGAGACGGGGCTGGACGGTTACGTGATCCCCAACGGTTCCGCCTTCAGCCCGGATGGGCGAACCTTCTACGCGTCGGACAGTCACCGCGACGTGCGGATGGTCTGGGTGTTCGACTATGACCCCGACGCCGGCACCGCGCGAAACCGCCGCCCCTTCATCGACATGCGCGCGATGGTCGGCCGGCCGGACGGCGCCGCGGTGGACGTGGACGGCTGCTATTGGATCTGCTGTCTGGACGAGGGCTGCATCAAGCGCTTCACACCCAAGGGGCACCTCGACCGCCGGATCGAGGTGCCCATGCGCAAGCCGACCATGTGCGCCTTTGGCGGACCGGACCGGCGGACGATGCTCGTCACCTCGCTCAGCCGCGGACCGGCGGACCTGGCAGATGATCCCCATGGCGGGCGCGTCCTGATGTTCGAGCCCGGCGTCCAGGGCATCCCCGAACCCCGCCTGATGATGTGACGCGCGACGAGAGCACGGCTGGAGGGCACTGCTGGAATGATCGTGCCGTTTTACGGACGAATCCCCCAACAGTGCCCTTCAGCGTGACGTTAGCACGTAATGTAGGCGAGTGATGATGGCTGCTGGCAACACTGCCGATGCCACGCGGCCTGGAGGTCGAGCTGTTGGCTGATGAACCGCACGGCCTTGGCGAGCACGTCCGACACGGCTTGGCTCCTTCCAGCGTCCAGCCATTCCGACGCATGTCGGCCAACTTCGCAACAGAGCCCACCCTACCGGATCGGAGACCGTTTGGGCTTAACCTGCATTAAGTACGCCTTCTGCAATCGGGCCGGTTCGGTCAAGCCTCTCCCGCCGTGATCTCGTCGCAGGGCTCATGCTTCTGTCCGTGGTCGGCATGGAGCCGCCACATGATGCGA
>NZ_JAGINQ010000038.1 GCF_017876165.1 Azospirillum soli | reverse complement strand
TGTGGCTGATGGCGCCATGTATGGTGAAATGGCGATGCGCCAAACCGTTCGTGCTCATCACTAACGGCTGGTGGCGTTTGCTCCATAATGCCGCATCGTTGTGCAGATTGTGCGGATCTTTAAATCTGCACAATGGCTAGAAATAGCGAAAATACGTTCTGGATCACAGGCTTGCTCGTGTTTGTTCGTACACATCCATTGTGCAGACGATGCACAACGATTCGGGCACGAATGAGCAGATGAAAAAAACCTCCCCCGGTGGGACCGGGAGAGGGTCGGCATTATGCATGGACTGCGGATGTTGATAAAAAACTGTAGCGCGCAAATTGAAACGAAGCGAGAACGATTTTTTTGATTAAGGGTTGGCGACAGCCCGCTTCAGCGCGTCGCGGGCCGCGCTGTCCAGGACCGGCACACCGTCGCGGGCTTCCAGAACGAAGGCGCCGGGATCGGCCAGGGTGCGCAGGGCGAAGCCGGTCACCACCGGCGGACCGGAGTTCAGCGGACGGTCATCGTAGATGGGCGTGAAGGTGCAGCCCATCAGCATGGCCCGCATCATCAGCGACTCGTCCGACGACGCCCCGGTGGCCGGGGTGTTGATGCCGAACAGAAGCCGTTCCGCCTCGCCATCGGTGACCAGCCCGCGTTCCAGCAGGATCTCCACCATGGCGGACGTGGTCATGACGGGCGCCGCGCGCCCCTTCCAGCAGAAGCGGCCATCGTCCCAGCCGATGTCGAGGCAACGGAAGACCATGTGCGGGTCAGAGCCGCCCGGCGTGCCGGCGACGATGTAGTTGACCCGCAACAGACCGTTCCACGCGCCGGCCGGTGCGACGATGCACGAAACTCCGCGCCGGGTCAGGCGCAGATAGGTGTCGTTGATGCCCGAAGGCTCGAAATCGAAGAGCATGGCTGGCTCACCTTGGTCCGGGACCCCCGTCCCCTACGAACGCTGCCCCAACGAACGAAAAAGGTGAGCATCGGTTCCCGCAACGCACACCTGACCATGCGTATGGTCTCCTTTTGCGCGCGGGGGAAAGAGGTATAGCCCTGCTTTTCTAGGACTTCGGGCGGAACGCCTTGCAGACGGCCGGATCGGTATCGATCCACGCCCCGCCGATCAGGTCGAGGCAGTAGGGAATGGCCGGGAACACGGCCATCAAACAATCGTGAATGGCCGAGGGCTTGCCCGGCAGGTTGACGATCAGGCTGGTGCCGCGGATGCCCGCCGTCTGCCGGGACAGGATGGCAGTCGGTACCACCGTCAGGCTGACGGTGCGCATCAGCTCGCCAAAGCCGGGCATCATCTTCTGACAGACCCGTTCGGTCGCCTCGGGCGTGACGTCGCGCGGGGCGGGGCCGGTGCCGCCGGTGGTGACGATCAGGTCGCACCCCTCGCCATCGGCCAGTTCGGTCAGGGTCGCGACGATGCCGTCGAGATCGTCGGGGATGACGCGGACCACCGGTTCCCAGGGGGAGGTGACGATGCGCTCCAGCTCCGCCTGGATGGCCGGACCGCCCTTGTCCTCATAGATGCCCCGGCTGGCCCGGTCGGACACCGTGACGATGCCGATGCGCAGAGGGCGGTCCTTGCCTGGAGTGGTCATGGGGCGGTCCTTTGTTCCCTCTCCCTAGGGCGGGAGAGGGAGTTCTCGTCAGTTTGCCGGGCCGAGGAACACGGACTTGTACGTGTCCTTGTCCGCGTTGGCGGTGTCGGTCAGAAGGAAGGTCACCGGGGTGGAGTTGGACGTGACCGACGCGCGCGGCACGGTGACGTACACACGGTAGGTCGCCACGCTGTCCGGCGCGGCCGAAATGTGGCTGGCATGGTCCTTCGATTCCGCCTCGTCCTCGCCGGCCACCTTGACCTCCGCGCCGTCGATGCCGGTGGCGGTCAGGGTGTAGGAGCGGTTCTGGCGGGTCTTGTTGGAGACCTTGAAGGTGTACGCGTTGCGGATGCTGCCGTCCGACAGGGTGACGAAAAGCGGCGCGCGGTCGCGCTGGACGGAGATGTCGAGGCTCGGGCGGAGCGCGAAGCTCCAGGCCATGGCTCCGGAAATCACCAGCATCAGCAGGCTGTAGATGATCGTACGCGGGCGGACCAGGCGCCACACGTACGGCTTGCCCTCGGCGCGCGTTTCCTGGCCGGCCAGCGTGTCGTACTTGATGAGGCCGGTCGGCAGGCCCTGGGCGATCATGATGTTGTCGCAGGCGTCCACGCACAGGCCGCAGTTGATGCAGTCGGCCTGCGAGCCGGTGCGCACGTCGATGCCGGCCGGGCAGACCTGCACGCACTGGCCGCAGTCGATGCAGTCGCCGAAGCCCAGGGCCTTGCGCTCGTCCCAGGTCTGGGACTTGCGCTTCGGACCGCGGGCGTCGCCGCGGTCGGCCTGGTAGGTGACGACGAGGCTGTGCTCGTCCAGCATCGCGGTCTGGATGCGCGGCCACGGGCACATGTAGTAGCACATCTGCTCGCGCGTCCAGCCGGCCATGATGTAGGTCATGCCGACGAAGATGGCGAAGAAGGCGTACGCCTCGTAGGAGGCGTTGAAGGTCACCAGATCGATCGCGAGCTGTGGCGCGTCGGTGAAGTAGGCGACGAAGCCGAAGCCGGTGACGAGGCTGAGCGCCAGCCAGCCGGCGTGCTTGCCGGTCTTGCGCAAGACCTTCTTCGTGGTCCAGGGGGCCTTTTCAAGGCGGATGCGCTCGGCCCGGTCGCCTTCGAAGAAATGCTCGATGAAGATGAACAGGTCGGTCCAGACCGTGTGCGGGCAGGCGTAGCCGCACCACACGCGCCCGGCCAGCGCCGTTGCCAGGAACAGGCCCAGCGCCGCGACGATCAGCAGGCCGGTCAGATAGTAGATTTCCTGCGGCCAGATCTCGATCCAGAAGATGAAGAAGCGCGGGGTGGTCAGGTCGAACAGGACCGCCTGCGCCGGCGCATCGGGGCCGCGCTCCCACCGGATCCAGGGGGCGATGAAGAAGATCGCCAGCAGGACCCAGATGGCTATGGTCTTCACCCGGCGGAACCGTCCGGAGACGGACTTCGGGTGAATGGTCTTGTGGTCTTCGTACAGCGGGATCTTGGCCGGCTTGACTACGCTTCCGTCGGGCATGGGACGTGCCTGGGCTCCGGATGGGTTCGCAGAGCGGAAGATAGGGGGCGCGACCCGGCCACCTCTTGACCTCGATCAATAGGCGACAAGATTTGGAAAAGCCTCAAGCAACATACGGGCTTTTCTGCGCCGCGACTGACCGCCCGGCTTTCGCGCGAAGGTCATACTTTGCCTTGGCTTTCGGCTCAAGCTTCGTTTTGCAAGGCGGCCTCGGACGGGACCCTGGTCGGAGATGGGCGCGTGACGATGTAGAGCGCCACCAGGGCCATCGAAACGCCCGCGGCGGCCACCACGAAAGGCCGGTCCATGGTGATGTAGAGCAGAATCCAGCTGGCCGTCAGGCCGGTCAGCGCGGCGATCTTGGCGCGGCGCGGGATTGCGCCCTCCGCATGCCAGTCCCGCAGCAGAGGACCGAAGCGCGGGTCGTTGTACAGGCGGTCGCGGAGCGCCGGGCTGCCCTTGGCGAAGGCCCCGGCGGCGAGCAGCAGGAAGGGCGTGGTCGGCAGCAGAGGCAGAACCGTTCCGGCGATGCCGAGCCCGAGCGCCGCGTAACCCAGCGCGATCCAGAGTCGGCGGCGCATTGGAGAAATCGGCGGGGAGATGCCGGAGGCGGTGCCGTTCGGGGCGCTCATGCGGGGGTCTCCGCGTCTGGTCAATCGGAGTAATGTAGGTGCCTCACACGGCGAGGACCAGCGCGGCGTAGCGGGCCGCCTTGCCCAGCGTGACCAGCAGGAGGAACAGCCGCAGATCCACCCGCAGGATGCCCGCCACCAGGGTCAGCGGATCGCCGATCACCGGCATCCAGGCAAGCAGCAGCGACCACACCCCGAACCGCTGGTACCAGCCGGTGGCGCGGTCCACCATGGCGGGCTTGATCGGGAACCAGCGCCGATCCTGGAAATGCATCAGATAGCGCCCGAGCGCCCAGTTGGCCGTGGAGCCCAGCACATTGCCGACGGTGGCGACAACCAGCAGAGCCCAATGATTGTAGGCACCGGACGCGTGCATGCCCGCCAGCAGCAGTTCCGACTGCGCCGGAAAGATGGTTGCCGCCAGGAACGCGGTCAGGAACAGGCCGCTGTAGGCGGCGTAATCGGCCATGTGGTTACCTTTTTGGTCGTCCTTGTTGTCGGGGAGATGTAGGGCTTTCGGTCCGGCGGGAGAACGCGCGACGCACGGTGTAACAGCGCGGTGGCCGGAATGCGTCAACTGTTGGGCGCTCCGGACGAATTCGTGTATCGTCCGCGAAATCCATTTTGGGTGCCTCCATCGTAAGTACGCCCGGTGGAACCGCTTGGGGAGGGTGCGCACACATGGCGGGTGCCGGACTGGCTCGGTTGGACGCCGAAGGGCGTTTGGTCTGGGCGAACGCCGCCTTTCGCGCTTCCGTCGATGGGGCTTTGGACGCGGTGGCTGGAACCTTGCTGGCCGGTGAGCCGGCGGTGATCGAGGGCCGGGGCGGGCGCCATTTCACCCTAATGCCGGGCGAGGGCGAGGACGGCGGGATCATCGTCACCCTGGTCGAGGCGGGGCGGGGGCTGTCCGATAAGCGAGCGGTGTTCGAGACCGTGTTCGGCGCCATGTCCGACGCGGTAAGCGCCTTTGACGCCGACATGCGGCTGGTGGTCTGGAACGGCCGCTATGTGGAAATGTTCGGCCTGCCGGCGGAGCTGGTCGTGCCCGGCCGGCCTTTTTCCGACCTGATCCGCTTCACCGTCGAGCGGGGCGATTACGGCCCTGGCGACATCGACGCCATCGTCGCGGAGCGGGTCGAGCTGAGCCGTCGCGGCGAGCCCTTCGCCTACCGTCTGATCCGCGCCGATGGGTCGATTCTGGACGTGCGGCACACGCCGCTGCCGGGGGGCGGATTCCTGCGCGTCTACACCGACGTGACCGACCGCGCCCGGTCCGACGAGGCGCAGCGGGAGATCATGCAGGCCATTTCCTTCCCGATGGTCGTCACGCGCATGTCGGATGGGCTGGTCTTGGCGGGCAACCAGCCGGCCGGGGAGCTGTTCGGGTTACGGATCGAGGACGGGATCGGCCGGGTGCGCGCCGCCGACGTCTACGCCGATTTGGTCGAGCGGGAACGGATGGTGGCGGCGCTTCGGGCCGGCGCCGGCCGCATCAATGCCTTCGAGACGCGCATGCGCACGCTCGACGGGCGCGACCTGTGGGTCATGCTGTCGGTGCGAACGTTCCGCTACCGGGGCGAGGACGCCATCCTCACCTGCATCAACGACATCACCGCCCGCAAGCGCGCCGAGGAGCAGTTGGAGGCGCAGTGGACCCAGGCCGGCGCCGTGCTGGAGGGGCTGAGCCAGGGCGTGATGGCCTTCGACCGCGACCTGCGGCTGATGGCGTGGAACCGGCGGGCGCTGGAGCTGCTGGGCGTCGAGCCCGGCTTTCCGCGCTTCCGCCGCCCCTTCGAGGAGATCGTGCGCCACATCGCCGAGCGCGGCGGCTACGGCAAGGGGGACGTGGAGGCGCTGGTTTCCTCCCGTCTGGCGGCGGTTGGGGCCGAAGCGGGGGACCTGCGGCAGGAGCGTGTGCGCCCGGACGGCCTCATCCTCGAAAGCCACACCCAGCCTCTGCCCGACGGTGGTTTCGTCATCACCTACACCGACGTGACCGAACGCCGCCGGGCGGAACACGAACTGGCCGCCAGCCGGGAGCTGTTCGAACTGGCGATCCGTGCGGCGCGCGAGGGCATCTCGCAATGGGACCTGCGCACCAACGAGCTGTGGTTCTCGCCGCAATGGTGGGGCCTTCTCGGCTACGGCGAGGACGAGATGGTCAACACCGTCGAGCGCTGGTCGGAGCTGATCCTGCCCGAGGATCGCGATTCCTCGCTCGCCATGGCGGCCGACTTCGCCGCCGGGGTGATCGAAGAATGCCAGCTGCTCCAGCGATTCCGGCACAAGGCCGGGCATGTCGTCTACCTCTACACCCGTGCGATCCGGGTCATGGGTTCGGACGGGCGGGCCTTCCGCCTCGTCGGCTCGCACACCGACGTGACCGAGCGCGTCCGCGCCGAAGAGCAGGCGCACGCCGCCCGCGAGGAGGCCGAGCAGGCCCTGCATGAGCTGAAGGAGGCGCAGGCCCACCTGATCCAGTCGGAGAAGATGGCGGCGCTGGGCTCCCTGGTGGCCGGTGTGGCGCATGAGATCAACACCCCCGTGGGCATCGCGCTGACCGGCGCGTCGCTGCTGGCCGAGCGGACGCGGCTGATCCGCAGGGATTTCGAGGCGGGACAGCTGCGCAAGCACGATTTCGCCGACTTCATCGACACGGCGAGCGAGGCGACGCAGCTGATGCTGCTGAACATCGAACGCGCGGCCGAACTGATCCAGAGTTTCAAGCAGATCGCCGTCGATCAAGCCAGCGGGGAGCGCCGCGCCTTCGACCTGAACGGCTACATCCACGAGGTGCTGCGCAGCCTGGGTGTGCGCATCAAGCGCGCCGCCCACCGGGTGGAGGTGGAGTGCCCCGAGGATTTGATCGTCGACGGCTATCCGGGGGCGCTCAGCCAGGTGCTGACCAACTTGGTGATGAACTCCATCACCCACGGCTACGCGCCGGGGGAGCATGGGACCCTGCGGGTGACGGTGACGCCCATCGGCGAGTACGAGGTGGAACTGGTCTATGCCGACGACGGGCGTGGCATTCCGCCGGACCTGCACGGCAAGGTCTTCGAGCCGTTCTTCACCACCAATCGGGGATCGGGGGGGAGCGGGCTGGGGCTGAACATCGTCTACAACATCGCCACACGCACGCTGAAAGGCCGCATCGCGCTCGACAGCGCGCCGGGCCGGGGAACGACCTTCACCCTGCGCTTTCCACGCATCGTTCCGGCGGAGTTGGAAGCGGTGTGAGGCTCGCGCACCTGAAAATCTTTTAATCCAGCCGCAAGGCATCCGTGGGGTGGGCGTCCCTAGCTTTGGGATCAATCGATGCATCCCAGCCATGGAGAGCTTCCAATGACCAATGCCCCCATCACCGCCCGCGCCCCGCGCCGGCTGCGCCGGACGGTGGCGGCCCTGCTGCTCGGCACGACGGTGCTGACGGGTCCGTTCCTGATCGCCAACACGCCGCCGGCTTTGGCCGCCGCCGTGCTCACGCAGGACGCGCCGGCCAGTTTCGCCGACCTCGCGGCCCGTGTCTTGCCCGCCGTCGTCAACATCTCCACCACCCAGGAAGCCAAGGCGGAACGCGCGAACCCGCGCCTGCCGGCCTTCCCGCCGGGCTCGCCGTTCGAGGAGTTCTTCCGCCAGTTCCAGGACCAGTTCGGCCAAGACCAGTTCGGCCAGAACGCCGAACCCCAGGCCGAACCGCGCGGCAAGATGGGGGCGCTCGGCTCCGGCTTCATCATCGACGCGTCGGGCTATGTCGTGACCAACAACCACGTCATCGACGACGCCAAGGAGATCACGGTCACGCTTCAGGACGGCTCCGCGTTGCCCGCCACGCTGGTCGGGCGCGACGCCAAGACCGACATCGCCCTGCTGAAGGTCAAGTCGGACAAGCCCCTGCCGCATCTGGAGTGGGGCGACAGCGACGCCGCGCGCGTCGGCAACTGGGTCATGGCGGTCGGCAACCCGTTCGGGCTCGGCGGCACGGTGACCAAGGGCATCGTCTCGGCGCGCGGGCGCGACATCCACAGCGGGCCGTACGACGACTATCTCCAGCTCGACGCCGCCATCAACCGGGGCAACTCGGGCGGGCCGACCTTCGCCATGGACGGGCGGGTGATCGGCATCAACACGGCCATCTACTCGCCGAACGGCGGGTCGGTCGGCATCGGCTTTGCCATCCCGTCGAACCTCGCCAAGCAGGTCGTTGCGCAGTTGAAGGAAAGCGGCCATGTCGAGCGCGGCTGGCTCGGCGTGAAGATCCAGGAGGTCTCGCCGGAGATCGCCGACAGCGTCGGCCTGGACCAGCCCAAGGGCGCGCTGGTCGCCGAGGTGACCGCCGGCAGCCCCGCCGCCAAGGCCGGCCTGCGCCAGGGCGACGTGATCCTGGCCTACAACGGCAAGCCGGTGGACGGCATCCGCGACGTGACCCGCCGCGTGGCCGACACCAAGGCCGGCGACAAGGCCGACATGACCGTCCTGCGCAACGGCAAGGAGATGACGGTCGCGGCGGCCATCGAGCGCCTGCCGGCCGAACAGCAGGTCGCGTCGGCCGAGAATGGGCCGGCGGTCAAGTCGATGGACAAATCTGCGGTCGAGGCGGTGAAGGGGCTGAAGCTCGCCCCGCTGGACGGTGCGACGCGCAGTCGCCTGGGGCTTGATGATGGTGTGAAGGGTGTGGTGGTGACGGGCGTCTCGCCCAAGGCGGGCGATGTGTCGCTGCGCCCCGGCGACGTGATCGTCCGCGTTGGCGATCACGCCGTGACGTCTCCGGCCGAGGTGTCGAAGAGCGTCGTGGAGGCCGAGAAAGCTGGACGGAAGGCCGTGCTGCTGCTGGTCAACCGCCAGGGCAGCGAGAGCTTCGTTCCGCTGAAGCTGACCGCGTGACCGGCAAGAAGGCCCTCTCCCGTTTGGCCGGGAGAGGGCCTTTCTTTTTAGGCCGAAACCAGCGGCGAGAGGCCGTTCTGAATGGCCCAGACCGCCGCCTGGGTGCGGTTCTGGGCGTTGATCTTCCGCATCACGTTCTTGAAATGCATCTTCACGGTCGATTCCGTGATGTGAAGATTGCGCGCGATCGCCTTGTTGGACTGGCCGGCGAGCAGGCAGCGGAGGATTTGCACCTCCCGCTTCGACAGCTCGTTGTTGGCCGGCTGCGCGCGGGCGGGGGCGGGGCGTTCGTTCACGTTGGCGATCAGCAGGCTCGCCACATGGGTGGGGTAGACCACCTCGCCCAGCATGACCAGTTGCAGGGCGCGCAGCAGGGATTCGCTGGACATGGACTTGTTCAGGTAGGCATCGGCGCCCGCCTTCAGCGACATCGACAGGGTGCGGTCGGCGATGGTGTCGGCCAGCACGACGATGCGCGCGCCGGTCGCGCCGCGCAGGCGCTTGACCCCGCCCGCGTCGTCCGCCGTGCCTTCCTGAAGCGCCACAACGATCAGCTCGGGATCGACCCCCTGGGCGATGGCGGCCTGTGCGTCGTCCACGTTCGCAGCGTGATGGCACACACGGAACGGCCCTCCACTAATAAGCGTCCCCAGCGCCGCTGAGAACAGCCGGTCGTGGTCCACGAGCATGACGTTCCAAGTTTTCATCGAACCTCCTCCGCGACGCTGCTTTCGAGCGGCGCACCGTTCCAGTCGTCACTATCCTTTTTCGCGTGGGAAAAAGGAAAAAAACTGCACTTTTTGTTCTGAAAAAGCAGGCTTTACGCTTGATGTCCCAATGATTTATACGGGTGTATAGGAAGTGGCGCAAGACGCTTGGATGAAACGATGCTTGTCCTGTTCGAATTGAATGGAATTCCATACTAAACTGGACTTTCATAGTCCATATCTGTGAGGAACATACCTTTCCGCCGAACAAGGAAGTCGAGCCGAAGCTGGACCGCGTCTGCGGCACCTTTGGACATCGACCGCATAACGAGGTAGCGAAACGATGGAAGTTCAGCTGCAAACGCGCGGCAAGGAGCGTGCCCTGGCGGCCAAGGCGCAGAAGTTTCTGGTGGTCGATGACCATCCCCTTGTGCGGCACGGCTTTGCCCTGTCGGTGGGAGAAATCCACCCCGATGCGCAGGTGCTGGAGGCCGGGTCGTTGGACGAAGCCATGGCGGTGGTCCAGCGCACGCCGGATCTGACGTTGGTGTTGTTCGACCTCAATCTCGGCGACCGCAGCGGCCGCGAGGGCGTGCGCCGCATGGTCGAGGTGCTGGGGGAACGTCCGCTTCTGGTCATTTCGGGTTCCGACGAGGTGGCGGACATCGTGGACAGCGTGCGGCTGGGTGCTCGCGGCTACATCCTGAAGACGAGTTCCACGGCGGTGCTGGAGCACGCGATTTCGCTGGCCCTGACTGGGGAGACCTTCCTGCCGTTGCCGCGCGCCGTGCTGTCCGGCAACGTGACGGCCGAGCCGTCGAAGCCGACGGGGCAGATCCTGGACCGGCTGACCGACCGGCAACGGGACGTGTTCCAGCTTCTGCTGGCCGGGCATTCCAACAAGGAGATCGCCCGCGAACTGGGCGTACTGGAGGGGACCGTGAAGGTCCATGTCCGCGCCATCATGCAGAAGCTGGGCGTGCGCAACCGCACCCAGGTCGCCGTCGTCGCGGCGCGCAGCGGATGCTTTCCCGACGAAGTATGATGCCTTTTGTTGTATTGCGCGGATAGTCGCCATTACGCACAATCCGGTCTCCATTCAGAATTCGCCGCCAACGCGAACAGGGGAGGAGACGACATGCCGAACCGGCCCATTCGAGCGATCATCCGTAACCAGCGGGTCATCACCGTGCCGACCGACGCAACCGTCCGCACCGCCGCCCACATGATGCGGGAATACCAGATCGGTTCGTTGATGGTCGTGGAAGACGACCGGCTGGTCGGCATCTTCACCGAACGCGACGCTCTGTTCCGGGTGCTGGCCGGCGGGCTCGACCCTGGCCGTACACGGGTGGAGCAGGTGATGACGCGGGAGCCGACCACCATCGCGCCCGACCGGCCGGTGGTGCACGCGCTGCACCTGATGCACGACGGCGGATTCCGCCATCTGCCGGTGGTGGAACGTGGGCGCCCGGTCGGCATGGTGTCCATCCGCGACGCCATGGGCATGGAACTCGCCCGGTTCGAGCAGGAAGCGGATGAGAAGCAGGCCATCGCCGAAATCCTCGCCTGACCGCTCGGATGCTGAAGAAGCCCTTCCCGTCCGGAGGGGCTTCTTTCGTTTTGCTTAATCTTTAATCGTGCGCAAAAATTGTTCATGCGTCACCGCGTTGCCTGTCGATTGGGCGGTCGCTTGGTCGAATGGGTGTCCTAATCATAGGCAATCTGCGGTTGGTACGCCGCTTGCTCTCGTGTGGAAGAAACGGCCCACCACGGGAGCATCCCTCTATGACGCGCATTTCGGCCCTGACCCGCCGCCTCCGCCTGGATGTTCGCCCCATCGTGACCGCCGCGCTGGTGGCTGGCGCCGCCCTCTGGACGGCGCTTCCGGCGCGGGCCGACACGCCGGTGAAGCTCACGCTCGACTGGGCCTTCCAGGGACCGCAGGCGCCCTTCCTGCTGGCGCTGGAGCGCGGCTATTACAAGGCGGAGGGGCTGGACGTCACCATCGACCGGGGCGAGGGCTCCGGCGCCGTGCCGCCGCGCATCGCGGCCGGGACCTACGACATCGGGTTCGGCGACATCAACCCGATGATCCGCTTCGTCGCGGAGAAGGGCGCCGATCTGGTGGCGGTCGCCGTGCTCTACGACGCCTCGCCGCTGGCCGCCATCGCCACGAAGAAGTCGGGAATCACCAGCGCGAAGCAGTTGGAAGGCCGCACGCTGGCAGCACCCGAGACCGACAGCGCCCGCCAGATCTTCCCCGCCTTCGCCAAGGCGGCCGGGATCGATCCGGCCAAGGTTTCTTGGCAGACGGTCACGCCGCAGCTGCGCGAGACCATGCTGGCGCAGGGGAAGGTGGACGCCATCACCGGCTTCCTGACCACGGGCATCTTCTCGTTGAAGGCCGCCGGCATTCCGGAGGGCGACATCGTGACGATGCGCTATCGCGACGCCGGTGTGGCGCTCTATTCGAACGCGCTCATCACCTCGCGCAAGTTCGCGGAGGCCAACCCGAAGGCGGTTGCCGGCTTCGTCAAGGCGACGCTGAAGGCGCACATCGACGCGGTGCGGAAGCCGCAGGCCGCCATCGACGCGTTGAAGAAGCGCGACCCGCTGATCGACACCAAGATCGAGCTGGACCGCATGAAGCTCGCCTTCGATGAGCTGATGCTGAGCCCGGAGGCCAAGGCGAACGGCCTGTCCACCGTGGACCCGGCGCGCTTTCAGAAGGCCATCGACATCCTGAAGGAAACCTACGCCTTTCCGAAGGACGTGAAGGTGGCCGACGTCTACACGGACGCTTACCTGCCGCCGGTCGCCGAGCGCACGCTGCCGTAACCCAAATACATAGTCTAGGGACATCATCGTGCATCCCTTCGTGGAACTGGACCGCGTCAGCCTGAGCTACGGCGGCGGGACGCTGGCGGTGGATGGGCTGAGCCTGACGGTCGAACAGGGGCAGTTCGCCGCCGTGGTCGGCCCGTCTGGCTGCGGCAAGTCCACCCTGATGAAGCTGGTTACGGGCCTGATGCCGCCGACGCGCGGCGGCGTCATCGTGGATGGGCAGGAGGTCGCCGGTCCGCTGAAGATCTGCGGCATGGGGTTCCAGAATCCGACTCTGCTGCCATGGCGGACGACATTGCGCAACCTCATGCTGCCGCTGGAGATCGTCAGGCCCCACCGGCACAAGCTGCGCCGCGAGCGCGCCGGGTACGAGGCGGAGGCCAAGCGGCTGCTGGCGTCGGTCGGGCTGGCCGGGTTCGAGGACAAGTTCCCCTGGCAACTGTCCGGCGGCATGCAGCAGCGCGTCTCGCTCTGCCGCGCGCTGATCCACGGGCCGAAGCTGCTGATGCTGGACGAGCCGTTCGGCGCGCTGGACGCCTTCACGCGGGAGGAACTGTGGGCCGTCCTTCAGGATGTGTGGATGGAGCGCAGATTCACCGGCATCCTCGTCACCCACGACCTGCGCGAAGCGGTCTATCTCGCCGACGTGGTCTATGTGATGACGGCGCGGCCGGGGCGGGTGATGTCCGTGCACAGGATCGACCTGCCGCGGCCGCGCAATCTGGAAACCACCTTCACGCCTGAGTTCGGGCGCCTCGTCCACGCGCTGCGCGACGAGATCAGCAACGTTCGGGAGGCCGTGCGATGAGCCGCAAGCGCCCCGCCATCCAGACGCTGATGCCCTGGCTGGTCGTGTTCGGCCTGTTCGGGGCCTGGGAATTGGCCTGCATCGCCTTCTCCGTTCCGGAGTTCGTGCTGCCGCGCCCGACCGTCGTGTTCCAGACCATGGCCGAGTTCGCCGGGCCGCTGTGGCAGCATTCCAGCTACACGCTGTTCACCACGGTCATCGGCTTCGCCCTGGCGGTGATCGGTGGCGTGCTGCTGGGGCTGGCGGTCGGGGCGTCGCCGCTGGTCTATCACGGGCTCTACCCCGTGCTGATCGGCTTCAACGCCATCCCGAAGGTCGCCATCGTCCCGGTGCTGGTGGTGTGGTTCGGCATCGGCACCATCCCGGCGATCATCACCGCCTTCGCCATCAGCTTCTTTCCCATCGCGGTGAACGTCGCCACCGGCCTCGCCACGCTGGAGCCGGAGTTGGAGGACGTGCTGCGCTCCCTGGGTGCGAGCAAGCTGGACATCCTGCTGAAGGTCGGGCTGCCGCGCTCTCTTCCCTACTTCTTCGCCTCGCTGAAAGTGGCGGTGACGCTGGCCTTCGTCGGGTCGGTGATCGCGGAGACGGTCGCGTCGAACGAGGGCATCGGGTACCTGATGCTCCAAGCGTCCTCGCGATTCCAGATCCCGCTGGTGTTCGCGGGGCTGATCGTGATCGCGGCAATGGGGGTGGTCATGTACTTCCTGTTCGCGGCGGTCGAGGGGCGGCTGACCGGCTGGGCCACCCGCAAGACGGAGTTCGCTGAAGTTGAATAGTTCTTCTATTTTTTGACGGCGTCCGCAATTGATTTTATAAGTTGCGTGGCAGCTTCAAATGATGTGTGGTCTGATTCCTCTTTTGTTTGGCGGTTGGAAAATCCAGATGCAATTTCTTTGTAAGCGGAAACTTTGCTTGATGTGCTCGATTGTGCGTAGAGAAAGGCTATTTCAACCTCTCCAACCTTATTCAGGTGTTGTATTTGCTTGACAATGATCGCAACGCAGCTTGCTGCTATCAGGAATAGAAGGGATATTGGTAAAGCCCCGCGCATGAGTATGATGATATTGAAGTGCTTTATTTGGACAAGAACGTCTTCTCTCAGTGATGACAGTATTTCTGCGGAAACAGGTTTGTTTTGAGATAGGAGTCGCGCATTATCTTTTGTTTTATCGATAATCATCCTTAGGAGTTCCATAGACTTTTCGGGGCCAAGCTTCTCTAATTCCTTGAGTTTTTCGATTTCCATTTGGGATGAATCGCTGGTAAGGGTTCGTGCCGCCTTAAAGCGGACCATTTCAATTGATTCGTTGGTAAAGGAAATTTCTTTATTAATCGTATTTATTTGGACATTTGTTATGTATATAGAGCATGTATAGTTGGTGAGTCCGTCATTGGCTGGTTGTATGTTGCACCCACCCATGCCCATAAATTGGGATGTGGATCGCCCTCCGCCCCTAACTTCATATGCAAAATTAACTTCTGTGAGTTTTTTGAAAAATTCGGGAGAAACAGCCTTTCCGCTCTTTTCGACTTCGGAGTATATTTTTTCAGCTCTTGCAATAAAAGCGTCAGAGTTATCGATGTAGGAGTTCATCTGCGTCAATCCGGCGGAAAATCCATCAAGCTTCTCAAGGGAACGCCGCATTGTACTAATTGGATCAACTGATTCGTATTGAATGGGCGATAGAACGCTGATGGCGCTTCTTTGTGTTTGCACGAATAGGGCGACAAAAACTATCGATAGAGAGATGATAATAGAGAGTATAGAATTTCTCTTAGCCGATTTTATCGATAATGCTGCTTTTTCGATCCAAAATGACTCGTTATTCTCCTTTGCAAACGCTTCTGTTCTGAAATCGGAGTTATCCTGTTCTGCTTGTTGTGTCTCTCTAATTTTGTTGCTATGTCGAGTTGGGTCGGTGGTGTCGATTTCACGTTCCTTGACCGGCGGGTCTTCAACCAAAACGGACATTTTGCAAATTCTCATATGTTTATGGAGAAACTCAGCGTGAGAAGATGCTTGATGATTGATCGACACCGTGATGGAGCAAATTGTCGCTGGTGTGTCGTTGGAGTGGGCTGCTTGGCATCAGGTCAATAGTTCTTACATAAGCAGTCGGGGAAACGGCGATTGAAAGGCCGGACATGACGGGCTCCGTGCGTTTCGTGCTCGGCGGACGGGTGGTGGAGGTGCGCGACGCCGATCCGACCACCACCGTGCTGCAATGGCTGCGCGCCCATGGCCGCCCCGGCACAAAGGAAGGCTGCGCCGAGGGCGACTGCGGCGCCTGCACCGTTGTGCTGGGCGACCTGACGCCCAATGGCAAAATCCGGTACAGGGCGGTGAATGCCTGCATCCTGTTCCTGCCGATGATCGACGGGAAGCTGCTGCTGACCGTGGAGGACTTGGCGTCGGAGGACGGCGAGCTTCATCCGGTGCAGAAGGCCATGGTGGTGAAGCACGGCTCGCAATGCGGCTTCTGCACGCCGGGCTTCGCGATGGCGCTGTTCGCGCTTTATCACAACGACCGCAACCCGGACGACGACGCGATCCACGACGCCTTGGCGGGGAACCTGTGCCGTTGCACCGGCTACCGCCCGATCTTGGATGCCGCCCGTGCCATGACCGCCGAGGGGAATGAGGACCGCTTCGACCGCGCCGAGGCGGGCATCGTCGCGCTGCTGGAATCGGTGCGGCGGGAAGGGACGGTCAGCGTCAGCGGTGCCGGAAAGGCCTTTTACGCTCCGAGGACCGTCGATGAATTGGCGAAGCTCGCGGCGGAGCATTCGGACGCCACACTGGTCGCCGGGGCGACGGACGTCGGGCTGTGGGTGACCAAACAGGGGCGTCGGTTGCCGACCCTCATCCACCTGGCCGAGGTCGCGGAGCTGCACCGGATCGAGGAGAGCGATGGCCAGTTGGAGATCGGGCGCCTGGAGGTCGGCGCGGCGGTGACCTACACGGAACTGCTACCCGTGCTGCAGCGGCGCATCCCGGAATTGGCCGAATTGGTCAGCCGTATCGGGGCGGCGCAGGTGCGCAACTCCGGCACGCTGGGCGGCAACGTCGCCAACGGCTCGCCCATCGGGGACAGCATGCCGGCGCTTCTGGCGCTCGGCGCCTCGCTGGCGCTGAACCATGGCGGGACGCGGCGGGAGGTGCCGCTGGACCGCTTCTATCACGGCTACCGCAAGAGCGACCTGAAGCCCGGCGAGCTCGTCGAGCGCGTCCTCATCCCGATCCCGAAGGACGGCCAGCGCTTCGCCACCTGGAAAGTGTCGAAGCGGCGTGACCAGGACATCTCCGCCGTCTGCGCCGCCTTTCTGCTGACCCTGGACGAGGGGGGCAAGGTGGCGGAGCTGCGCACCGGCTATGGCGGTGTCGCCGCGATTCCGGCCCGCGCGAAGGCGCTGGAGGCGGCACTGGTGGGGCAGCCCTGGACGGCGGAGGCGGTCGCGGCGGCGATGCCCGTCCTCGATCAGGATTTCCAGCCGATCACCGACATGCGGGCGAGCGACCGCTACCGCGCTCTGGTCGCGAAGAATCTGCTGATGCGCTTTTATCTCCACACCACCGGGGCCGAGGCGCCCTCGCTGGAGGCCGCCCATGGCTGACGGAAGTGCCCCTGGGATCAAGCCCATCAGCGGCGGCGTGCATCTCGGCATCGAGCATGAGAGTGCCCGCAAGCACGTCACCGGCGCCGCCACCTACACCGACGACATCCCGGAACTGCCCGGCACGCTGCACGTCGCGGTGCGGCTGTCGGACAGGGCGCACGCACGCATTCTGGGCATGGACCTGGCGAAGGCCAAACAGGCGCCCGGCGTGCACGCGGTGCTGACCTTCGACGACGTGCCGGGCGACGGCGACATAGGCCCGATCCTGCCGGGCGACCCGGTGCTGGCCCCGGATGTGGTCGAATACGCCGGACAGGCCGTCGTCGCGGTGGCCGCCGAAACCCTGTCGCAGGCCCGTGCGGCGGCCCGGATGGTCGAGGTCTTTTACGAGGATCTGCCCGCCGTCCTGACTGCGCAGGAGGCCATGGAGGCGGAGTCCTTCGTGTCCCCCAGTCTGACCTTCCAGCGCGGCGACGCGGCGCAGGCGGTAGCCTCGGCGCCCCGCCGGCTGAGCGGCACGCTGGAGGTCGGCGGGCAGGACCATTTCTATCTGGAAAGCCACATCGCCTACGCGATCCCGAAGGAGGACGGCGACCTGCTCGTCCATTCCTCCACCCAGCACCCGGCGGAGGTGCAGCACGCCGTCGCCAAGGTGCTCGGCCGGCCGATGCATGGGATCGCGGTGGAATGCCGGCGCATGGGCGGCGGCTTCGGCGGCAAGGAGAGCCAGCCGGCGCAGATCGCCTGCATCGCCGCGCTGCTGGCGAACGCCACCCGGCGCCCGGTCAAGTTCCGCATGGACCGCGACGACGACATGCTGATGACCGGCAAGCGCCACGATTTCCATGTGCGCTACGACGTCGGCTTTGACGAGGACGGGCGCATCCAGGGTATGGAAATGGACTTGGCCGGCCGCTGCGGCATGTCGCTGGACCTGTCCAACGGCGTCGTGGACCGCGCCATGTTCCACGCCGACAACGCCTACTACCTGCCCGCCGCGCGGATCACCGGCCACCGCTGCAAGACGCACACGGTCTCCAACACCGCCTTTCGCGGCTTCGGCGGCCCGCAGGGCGTCATCGCCGTCGAGGAGGTCGTCGACGAGATCGCCCGCAGTCTGGGCAAGGATCCGCTGGACGTGCGCCGCGCCAACCTCTACGGCGGGCCGGGACGGGACGTAACCCCTTACGGCATGCCGGTGGAGGAGCCGGACATCCTCGCCGAACTGCTGGACCAGATCGAGCGGGACAGCGACTACCGCAACCGCCGGACGGAGATCGACGCCTTCAACGCCAGGAACACGGTGCTGAAGAAGGGCCTCGCCGTGACGCCGGTGAAGTTCGGCATCTCCTTCACCGTGAAGCACCTGAATCAAGCGGCGGCGCTGGTGCACGTCTACACCGACGGATCGGTGCAGGTGAACCACGGCGGCACGGAGATGGGGCAGGGCATCCACACCAAGATGGCCCAGATCGCCGCCCAGGAATTCCAGATCGACGTGGACCGGGTGAAGGTCACGGCCAGCGCCACCGACAAGGTTCCGAACGCCCCGCCCACGGCGGCCTCCGCCGGAACGGACCTGAACGGGCAGGCGGTGCGGCTGGCGGTGCGGACGATCAAGGGGCGGCTGGCCGATTTCCTGGCCGAGCACTGCCACACCACGCCGGACAAGGTGGAGTTCCGCGACAACGCGGTCTTCGCCGGCAACCACGCCATGACCTTCCCGGAGGTGGCCAAGCTCGCCTACCTGAACCGCGTCTCCCTGTCCTCGACCGGCCATTACGCCACGCCGAGAATCTGGTGGGACCGCGAGAAGTGCGAGGGGCGGCCGTTCTTCTACTTCTCCTGCGGCGTGGCGGTGACCGAGGCGCTGATCGACACGCTGACCGGCGAATACCGCTTTCCGCGCGCCGACGTGCTGCACGACTGTTCCGGCACCATCAACCCGGCCATCGACCTGGGGCAGGTGGAGGGTGCCTTCGTCCAGGGCCTGGGCTGGGTGACCTGCGAGGAGCTGTGGTGGGACGGGCAGGGGCGCTTGCGCACCCACGCGCCGAGCACCTACAAGATCCCAACCTCGCGCACCATTCCGGAGGATTTCCGCGTGACCCTCTACACCGCCCGTCCGAACCGGGAGGACACGGTGTTCCGTTCCAAGGCCATTGGCGAGCCGCCCCTGATGCTGGGGATCTCGGCGTGGCTGGCGCTGAAGGACGCGGTGGCGGCGGTCGGCGGGCACAAGTACCCCGTCCACCTCGACGCCCCCGCCACGCCGGAGCGCGTGCTGCTGGCGGTCGAGGACATCAAGGCGCGGATGGCCGCCGGTGGCTGACGCTGACGTGAAGAAGGTCGCCGTGCATGGTGCCGCGACCGTCCGTTTCGAGCACCGGCACGGCGCGACGCGGCTTGCCACGCTGTACCACCACGACCCGCTGCGCGTGCTGCTGCCCGACCCCAGGGCCGGGGATCTGCCGGTGGCCGTGCTGGTGACGACTTCCGGCGGCATGGTCGGCGGCGACCGGCTGGACATCGCGCTTTCCGCCGGCCCGGGAGCGTCGGCCCTGGTGACCACGCAAGCGGCCGAGAAGGTCTACCGCTCCGCCGGCCCGGACTGCCGCATCGACACGCACGTGAGCGTCGAGGCCGGCGGCTGGCTGGAATGGATGCCGCAGGAGGCCATCGTCTTCGAGGGCTCCCGCCTGCGCCGCGTGACCCGGCTGGAGCTGGAGGGCGACGCGTGCCTGATCGCCGGGGAAATGCTGGTCTTCGGCCGCGCGGCCTTCGGCGAGACGGTCAGTCATGGCCTGATCCGCGACGCGTGGGAGGTGGTGCGCGACGGGCGATTGGCCTGGGCCGACGCGCTGCATCTGGACGCGGACATCGCGGAAAGCCTGTCGCACCCCGCTTGCTTTGGTGGGGCCGGTGCCTGCGCCACGCTGCTGCACGCAGCGCCGGACGCGGGTGGCTATCTTGAGGGGGTGCGCGACGCGGCGGAGTCGCTGGGCGGCGTGCGCGTCGGCGCGTCGGCGTTCGAGGGGCTGCTTGTCGTGCGCATCCTGGGTGGCGAGGCGCTGGCCGTTCGCTGGGCCTATGCATCGCTCTGGTCGCATTTGCGGTCGGCGGTGGCCGGATTGCCGAAACGCCTGCCGAGGTTGTGGGAGGTGTAAAGGCCACGATGCATTCCATCGAAGAAGCATTGGCGCACCGCAGCAACGTGGCATAATCCATTCAACATAAGGGCAAGGCGGAGAGACAGCCCCATGAACCTGACACCGCGCGAGAAGGACAAGCTTCTCGTCGCCATGGCCGCCGTCGTGGCGCGCCGCCGGCTGGAGCGTGGCGTGAAGCTGAACCACCCCGAGGCGGTGGCGCTCATCACCGATTTCGTGGTTGAGGGCGCGCGCGACGGACGCACGGTGGCAGAACTCATGCGCGACGGCGCCACGGTCATTACCCGCGATCAGGTGATGGACGGCGTGGCCGAGATGATCCACGAGATCCAAGTCGAGGCCACCTTCCCGGACGGCACGAAGCTCGTCACCGTTCACCAGCCGATTCGCTAAGGGGGCTCCATGAAACCCGGTGAAATTCTTCCCGCGAGCGGCGAGATCGAGCTGAACGCCGGCCGCGATACGGTGGAGCTGGACATCGCCAACGCCGGCGACCGCCCGATCCAGGTCGGCTCCCACTACCATTTCTTTGAAACCAACGAGGCGCTGACCTTCGACCGCGACAGGGCGCGCGGCTTCCGCCTGGACATCCCCGCCGGCACGGCGGTGCGTTTCGAACCGGGGCAGACCCGCCATGTGCGGCTGGTCGCTTATGGCGGCAATCGCGTGGTCATCGGCTTCAACAACAAGGTCAACGGCGCCCTGTAAGGGCCTGATGGAGGGCAGGGGCATGGCGCATCGCATCGACCGGGCCGAATACGCGGCCCTTTACGGCCCGACCGTCGGCGACCGGGTCCGGCTGGCCGACACCGACCTGATCGTGGAGGTCGAACAGGACCACACCGTCTACGGCGAGGAGGTGAAGTTCGGCGGCGGCAAGGTGATCCGCGACGGTATGGGACAGGCCCAGGTCTCCCGCCAGAGCGGGGCTGTGGACACGGTCATCACCAACGCGCTGATCATCGACCACTGGGGCATCGTCAAGGCCGACATCGGCATCACCGACGGGCGCATCGCCGCCATCGGCAAGGCCGGCAACCCCGACGTTCAGCCGGGCGTGACCATCGTCGTCGGTCCGGGGACGGAGGTCATCGCGGGTGAGGGCAAGATCGTCACCGCCGGCGGCATCGACGCGCACATCCACTTCATCTGCCCGCAGCAGGTGGACGAGGCGCTCTATTCCGGCGTCACCACCATGCTCGGCGGCGGCACCGGGCCGGCGGCGGGCACGTCGGCCACCACCTGCACGCCGGGGCCGTGGCACATCGCCCGCATGCTCCAGGCCGCCGAGGGGCTGCCGATCAACCTGGGCTTCTTCGGCAAGGGCAACGCCAGCCGTCCCGATGCGCTGGTCGAGCAGATCGCCGCCGGCGTCTGCGGCCTGAAGCTGCACGAGGATTGGGGCACCACGCCGGCCGCCATCGACACCTGCCTGACGGTGGCCGACGAGATGGACATCCAGGTGGCGATCCACACCGACACGCTGAACGAGTCGGGCTTCGTGGAGAACACCATCGCCGCCTTCAAGGGCCGCAACATCCACGCCTTCCACACCGAAGGGGCGGGCGGCGGGCACGCGCCGGACATCATCAAGGTGGCGGGGCTGCCGAATGTCCTGCCGTCCTCCACCAACCCGACACGGCCCTTCACGGTGAACACGGTGGACGAGCATTTGGACATGCTCATGGTCTGCCACCACCTGTCCCCGCGCATCCCGGAGGACGTGGCCTTCGCCGAAAGCCGCATCCGGCGCGAGACCATCGCGGCGGAGGACATCCTGCACGACCTCGGCGTCTTCTCGATGCTGAGTTCGGACAGTCAGGCCATGGGCCGGGTCGGCGAGGTCATCATCCGCACCTGGCAGACCGCCCACAAGATGAAGGTGCAGCGCGGCCGTCTGCCGGAGGAGCGCGGCGAGAACGACAATTTCCGCGTCAAGCGCTACGTCGCCAAATACACGATCAACCCGGCGCTCTCGCACGGCATCGCCCACGCGGTTGGTTCGGTGGAGGTCGGCAAGCTGGCCGATCTGGTGGTCTGGTCGCCGGCCTTCTTCGGCGTGAAGCCCGACATGGTGCTGAAGTGCGGCACCATCGCGGCGGCCCTGATGGGCGACCCCAACGCCTCCATCCCCACGCCGCAGCCGGTGCACTACCGCCCGATGTTCGGCGCCTACGGGCGCTCGCTCCAGGCCAGTTCGGTGACCTTCCTCAGCCAGGCGGGGCTGGAGCGCGACTACGCCCGCACCCTCGGCCTCCAGCGCGAGCTGATCGCGGTGAAGGGCGTGCGCGCGATCGGCAAGAAGCAGATGATTCACAACGATTCCACACCCCACATCGAGGTCGATCCGGAAACCTACGAGGTGCGCGCCGACGGGCAACTCCTGACCTGCGAGCCGGCCGACGTGCTGCCCATGGCGCAACGGTATTTCCTGTTCTGAGGTTCTTATTCGGTGATCGGCGTTTTCGATTCCGGACACGGCGGGCTGACGGTGCTGCGCGCACTGGTGGAAGCGGCCCCCGACCGGCCCTTCGTCTATCTGGGCGACCACGCGGCCGCCCCCTACGGCCCCCGCAGCGAGGAGGACATCTACCGCCTGACGGTGCAGGGGGTGGAACGGCTGTTCGCGCAGGATTGCCGGCTGGTCGTGCTGGCCTGCAACACGGCGGCGGCGGTGGCGCTGCGGCGGATGCAGCGGACGTGGCTGCCGCACGCCCATCCCGGCCGCAACGTGCTGGGCGTGCTGGTGCCGATGGTCGAGGCCATCACCCGCGTGCCCTGGATGCAGGAAGGCCCTTCGGCCGACTGGCTGCCGGAGCCGCGCACGGTCGGCGTCTTCGCCACGCCGGCCACGGTGGCCTCCGGCTCTTTCCCGCGCGAGATCGGCAAGCGCGCGCCCGACGTGCGGGTGGTGCAGCAGGCCTGCCCGGACCTCGTGCCCCTGATCGAGCAGGGCGCACCGGACGCGGTGATCGCGCCGGTGGTCCGGGGCTACGTCGCCTGCCTTCTTGAACAACTGGGCGGCGAGACGCCCGACGCCGTGGTCCTCGGCTGCACGCACTATCCCCTGGTCGCGCGTCTGTTCGCCGATGCCCTGCCGGCGGGCGTGGAGGTGCTGTGCCAGCCGTCGCTGGTCGCCAAATCGCTGGACAACTACCTGGAGCGGCACCCCGAATACGCCCCGCGCGGCGGGGGCGCGGCTCCGCGATTCTTCACCACGGGAGCGGCGGAACCGGTCGGCGTGCTCGCCGGGCGTTTCTTCGGCCGGCCCACAGCTTTCGAACGGCTACACCAATGACCGAACCTCTCCGCCGCGCCGCCCGAGTCCACGCCCGCGGCCATTGGCCGATGGAGCGCGCGAGCGGCTCCGTCACGCTCGCCTTTGATGACCGCCACCGGCGACGCATGGTGATGGCCGACGACGCGGGCAACGATTTCCTGCTCGACCTGCCGCGCGCGGTGGCGCTCGACGATGGCGACGGGCTGGAACTGGGCGACGGCTCGTTCCTGCGCGTCGTCGCGGCCGATGAGGATCTGATCGAGGTGCGCTGCGGCGAAGGCGCGGAGAGGTTCGCCCGCATCGCGTGGCATCTGGGCAACCGGCACCTGCCTGTGCAGATCGTCGGCGAGACGATCCGGCTGCGGCGTGATCATGTGATCGAGGACATGCTGCGCGGGTTGGGCGCCACCGTGGAGCCGATCCATGCGCCCTTCTCGCCGGAGGGCGGGGCCTATTCTGGGCATGGGCATGGTCATTCGCATGGGCACTCGCATGAATGAGGGCGATTGCCCCCACCCAACCCTCCCCCGCTTCGCAGGGGAGGGCTTTGAAGGGCAGGCGGCGGAGTTCCCTCCCCTGCCCAGCGGGGGAGGGTTAGGGTGGGGGCCCGTCTCGACCACCCATCTCACCAAACTGCTCGCGTGGCTGTCCCCGTCCTTCCCGGTTGGCGGCTTTTCCTACAGTCACGGCATCGAGGCGGCGGTGGAGCAGGGGCTGGTCCGGGACCGTGAAACGCTCACCCGCTGGCTGGACGGCATTCTGCGCCATGGCGCCGGGCGCACGGACGGCATGCTGTTCGCCGCCGCGCACCGCGCCGTCTTGAGCAACGACGCAGCCGCCTTCGCCTGGGCCGTGGAGCGCGCCGACGCGATGCGCGCATCCTCCGAGACCGCGCTGGAAAGTCGCGCCCAGGGCCAAGCCTTCCTGCTGGCCATCCGGACCGCGTGGCCGCTCGACGGGCTGGAGCGCTGGGACGCGGTCATCGCGGAAACCGGCCGGCCGGTTGCCTACGCCGTGGCGGTGGCGCTCGTTTCCGCGCTGATCCGGGTGCCGGAAGGGCCGGCGCTCACTGCCTATCTGCACGCCTTCGCGGCGAACCTCGTCTCAGCAGGGGTGCGGCTGGTGCCGCTGGGGCAGACCGATGGGCAAAAGGCTCTGGCCGCGCTCGATTCCGTGGTGCACCATGCGGCGGGGGCCGCGCTGGCCGCCCCCCTCGATGACCTCGGCAGCCGCGCCATGGCCGTCGACTGGACCTCCATGATCCACGAAACTCAATACACGAGGCTGTTCCGCTCATGAGCCCAGAAATGATGTCTGGCCCGATTTCCAAGAGCCATGGCGGTCCCCTGCGCGTGGGCATCGGCGGCCCGGTCGGGTCGGGCAAGACCGCCCTGACCGACGCCTTGTGCAAGCGCATGCGTGACAGTTGGGAAGTCGCGGCGATCACCAACGACATCTACACCAAGGAGGATGCCGAATTCCTCACCCGCTCCGGCGCGCTGAAGCCCGAGCGGATCATGGGCGTGGAGACCGGCGGCTGCCCGCACACGGCAATCCGCGAGGATGCCTCGATCAACCTTGCCGCCGTCGATGAGATGAACCGGAAATTCCCGGATCTCGACCTGGTCTTCATCGAATCGGGCGGCGACAATCTGGCGGCGACCTTCTCTCCGGAACTGGCGGACATCACCATCTACGTCATCGACGTATCGGCCGGCGACAAAATTCCGCGCAAGGGCGGTCCGGGCATCACGCGGTCTGACCTTCTCGTCATCAACAAGACCGACCTCGCCCCGTTGGTCGGCGCCAGTCTGGAGGTGATGGACCGCGACGCCCGCAAGATGCGAGGCGACCGGCCCTTCGTCTTCACCAACATCAAGACCGGCGACGGGGTGGACGCGGTGCAGAGCTTCATCGTGCAGCGGGGTGGATTGCCTCTTCCCGGTTGAGGGACGCACGGAACCTCCGGCTTGGCCGTGCTGTTCTTTCGGGAACGCATGACCCGAGCCGGAGAGACCGACGATGAGACGCCTGCTCCTCAGCGCCACCATTCTCGTGGGGGCGTTCGGGCCGTTGCCTGCGCTGGCCGAAGCCTGTTCCGAGGGCGTCGATCGCCTCGGCCAGCGCATCGCCGCGTTCGAGGCGGCCGGCGCCCAGACCCCCACCACCGCGAGCCCGCAGGAAATTGCTCAGCTGCGCGCCCTGCGCCAGACCGCTGAGCGGGTCGGGCAGGGCGGCAACGCGCAGGCGTGTCAGGCCATCCTGGCCGAGGCCGACGCGCTGGTGCGCTCGGTCGAACGGCCGCGCGTGGTCGCCGCCGACGATCTGGATGACCTGAAGCTCCACAGCCCTTCGGGCGAGGAGATGGGCTCCATCGACGAACTGGTCGTCGATCCCAGCACCGGCCGCATCGCCTACGCGGTGGTCGAACTGGGAGGCTTTCTTGGCATCGGGGAGCGGAACTTTCCGGTCCCCTGGGCGGTCATTCAGCAAGCCCCCGATAACCAGGGCTTCATTCTCAACGTTCCGAAGGATCGGCTGACCGCCGCGCCGCAGTTCACCCGCTCCAACCGGCCGGACATGTCGGACCGGCAATGGGCGATGGCGCTGCACACCTATTACGGAGTCCAGCCTTACTGGATGCGCGATTCGGCAGCGCTGGCCGCGGCCGGGTTGCCGGCGGGGGGCGGGGCGGGCTCCCAGCCGCTCCAGCAGGAGGTTCAGCGGCTGTCGCAGGAGGTGGACCGCCTGAACCGCGAACTGTCGCAGGCGCGCACGCTGGCCGACACGACCGCGCAGAAACCGGGGCAGCCCAACGAGCCCAGCGCCGGAACGAGCGGCGGAGCGCCGGCCGCTCCCGGCCAGGGCGGCTCTACCCCGCCCACGCCGAATCAATAGGACACCGGAAAGGTCCGAGGAGGGATCAATGGCGATCGCAGACCATGATTTCGAGCGGATGATCAATGTTGGCCACACCGAGCGGCTGGCGTCGCTGGTCGGCGGCGGCGTCCTGGCGGTGCTGGGCATGCGCCGTCCGACCGTGGCCGGGGCGGCCATGGCGCTGGCCGGCGGCGCGCTGGTGGCGCGCGGGCTGACCGGCTATTGCCCGATCAAAGGCATGATGGAGGACTGGAGCGGCCACGACCGCCGCGCCATCCCGGCGCAGGACGTGGACGAGGGGCGCGACCGCTTCTCCCGCCATCCCGGCGACATCTACTCGTCCGCCTGCGACGAGGAGGTAGTCGATGAAGCCTCGAAGGAATCCTTCCCGGCCAGCGACCCGCCGTCCTTCACGCCCGGCGTGACCTGATTCCACGCCAAAACACACAAGGCAGGCTCTTCCCACCAGGGGAGAGCCTGTTTCATTGTGCGGCCAGAAAATACGATGTGGCGAATAAGTGGTGGCGTGACCCTTTGTCGCCTCCCGTGTTGAGCGTATGACCATCGGGTTGCAGAAAAACAAGGATAGCATGACGCTTTTATTGCGACTTTAACAAGTTGCCTATGCCGTTCGACTGCACTATGCTGCGGCGCACAATCTAGCCGTTTTCCACCACCCGATCCGCAACCGGGCATTCCGCAACCCAGGAAAGTCAGCCATGACCACGATCATTCCTGCCGCCGCCACGCTTGAAGGCAAGAAGGGCCTCGTCCTCGGCATCGCCAATGACCAGTCGATCGCGTGGGGCTGCGCCCGCGCCTTCCGCGCGCTGGGCGCGGATCTCGCGGTCAGCTACCTGAACGAAAAGGCCAAGCCGCACGTCGAGCCGCTGGCCAAGCAGCTCGAAGCCGAGATCTTCGAACCGGTGGACGTCACCGGTGAAGGCCAGATGAAGGCCATCTTCGAGAAGATTGAGCAGAAGTGGGGCAAGCTGGACTTCGCGCTGCACTCCATCGCCTTCGCGCCGAAGGACGACCTGCACGGCCGCGTCGTGGACTGCTCGCGCGAGGGCTTCCAGATGGCCATGGACGTGTCCTGCCACTCCTTCATCCGCATGGCCCGCTATGCCGAGCCGCTGATGAAGGACGGCGGTTCGCTGTTCACCATGTCCTACTTCGGCGCCAACCGCGTGATCGACAACTACGGCGTCATGGGGCCGGTGAAGGCCGCGCTGGAGAGCAGCGTGCGCTACCTCGCCGCCGAACTCGGCCCGAAGGGCATCCGCGTGCACGCCATTTCGCCGGGTCCGATCAAGACCCGCGCGGCGTCGGGCATCGCCCACTTCGACGAGCTGATGGCCAAGGCCGCCGACCGCGCGCCGGAGCAGCGTCTGGTGACCATCGAGGAGGTCGGCTACACGACCGCCTTCCTCGCCACCGATGGCGCCAAGGGCATCACCGGCGTCACCACCTACGTCGACTGCGGCTACTCGATCGTCGGTTGATCGAACCACTGCGGGGGCGGACTGCGGTCCGCCCCGAATATTCGGGTTGAGAAGGGCGGGAACGGCAAGTTTCCGTCCTTTCCGCTGTTTGCACGGAAAAGGTGCGGCAAATTGCCGTGGGACATTCAGGTGTGTTCGTCTTTTGCCGAAAGCCTCCCATAATCCGGTTCGCATCGCTCACGAGCCGAGCGAACCTTGGAGATGAGTGGGGGCCGGAGGGGGCATGAGCGCCATCGCCTGGAGGCGGCAACTGAGCGTCGGTCAGCCGTCTATCGACGAGGATCACAAGCACCTGATCGAATACCTGAACGATTTGGACGTCGCCCTGAACGCGCGCGTCTTTCTGCCGGCGCGCGTTGCCAAGATCCTTATGAAGCTGCTGGAGTACACGCAGGAACACTTCAGCCGCGAAGAGAAGATCATGCAACTGGTGCGCTATCCGAAGTTCGACGACCATGTTCGCCAGCATCACGAGGCGGTGCGCATGATCGGCGAACTGTCCGGCCATTTCTCACGGGACCCCAGCCACCAGAACGCCGAGCGTATCTACACCTTCACAGCCAACTGGCTGGTGAATCACATCATCATGCAAGACACCCAACTGACGCCTTACGTGCGCGGCGTGTGGGTGTGAGCTGTCATTGTTTGTCATGGCCGGGGCTTTGACCGACGGGGTATCCGGCAAGGTTTTGGCTGTCTCCGAAGCCGCCCCGTGAGCACAGGCACGCAGTGTGCGCGAACCCTGAAACCCTTCCATTTCGGTCATGCCCGGACTTGATCAGGCATGACGATCAGAAGACGCGCGCGTTCACAGACAGACATTCACAGGAGGATGAGCAAAAGCCTTGCCGGGCAGCCGTGGCTCAAGCACGGGCATGATGGAAGAGGGAAGGTTTCCACTCCTTGGAGTGCGGCAAGCGACGAGGCGTGGCTTTTTCCCAAAAAGAGAAAGGCCTTGATCGCTACAGGTATGTGGCCCGGCGACGGCCGGACGCCTTTTCCCACGCCCACTCGACGATGGCGCTCATCAGCCGCTCCAGGGAGGGGCGGACCTCGCCGGCCAAGACCTCGCGGTAGCGGAAGGGAGAACTCTCTTCCATGTAGGTGGACTGGCACATTTCCAGCTGGATGGCGTGGATGTTGTCTTCCGGCCGGCCATAGTTGCGGGTGATGAAACCGCCCTTGAAGCGTCCGTTCAGCACGGCGGAATAGCGCTCCCGCGCCGTCAGCACATTCATCAGGCGGCCGACCAGCGGTTGTGCAGCCGTGACGCCGTCCGCTGAGCCCAGATTGAAGTCGGGCAGTCGCCCGTCGAAGAAGCGCGGAACCTGGGAGCGGATGGAGTGGGCATCGAACAGAACGGCGACACCGAATCGTTCCTTCAGGTTCCGCAGTTCGCTGTCCAGCTGTTCATGATAGGGGCGCCAATAGGCGCCGACACGCCGCTCGACCTCCGCCGCATCCGGCTCCCGGCCGGGCTGGTAGATCGGCTGGTTGTCGAAGGTTGTGAGCGGGCAAAGTTCGGTGTTGTTCGCACCTGGATAAAGCACGCTGCCCGCCGGATCGCGGTTCAGATCGACCACGTAGCGCGAACAGGTGGCCTTCAGAAAACCAATGCCGAGCGCTGGGGCGAAATGGTAGAGGCGGTCGAGGTGCCAGTCGGTGTCCGGAACGGCCAGCGCAGCGTCGGTCATGGTGGCCGCAATGTCCGGCGGCACGGTGGTGCCGACGTGGGGGATGCTGAGCAGCACGGGGGTTTCACCCGGCTGAAAGCGGAACGTCTCCATGCCACGACCCTCGAAGCGGCGGCGGTTCAGGTGCACCGCAACATGGAGGACTATGGTATGTCCGACTCCCAGCGTCAAACGCTATTACGTTTTCAATAGGTGCCTCATCCAAAGGGAGGATTCAGGCATCCAGATCCCCCTCGCTTTCGGCGACGTGATCGACCATGTCGGACAGCACGCGCCGGATGTGTTCGTCGGTGATCAGGTAGAACACGCGGTTGCCGCGCCGCTCCGCCTGGATCAGCCGACCCGCGCGCAGCAGGCGCAGGTGATGGCTGACCAGCGAGGGCGACAGGCCCAGCGCCGTCGCCATGTCGCCCACGGACGTCGGCGTTTCCAGGCAGGCCAGGATGATTCGCAGCCGGCTGGGGTCGCTCATCAGGCGGAACATGTCGGCCAACTCGGTGGTCTGGTCTTCCGACAGGCGCAGGTGCGCGGGCTTGTCCTTCGAGGATGGCCCTTTGTTCGCGCTGGTGGTCATTCGGTGGTCGGTCCCGGTGTTGGCGGAGACGAGAACTATAGGTCACGCCACGCCATTGGCCTATAGGGCGTCCCAGCAAATAGGGGCCGGTAAATAGAATGAGTGGGCGAAAAGCCCCCGAGGCGGTTGGGACATCCGTTCGGTCTATGCGACAACGGACCGGTTGACCTGAGCGTTGCCGTGGGGAACACTTTTGTCAGACAGCATGTCGGTCTGCCGAACGGCCGCATCCGTGCGCAAGGACGCACAAGGATTGATGGGGGGAGGACTGCCATGACCACGCGCCGACAGATGCTTTTGCCTCTCGCGCTGGCTCCGGTGGCCGGTTGGGCGGTTTGGGCGACGGGGGGGACGGAGCCCACGCATCCAGTGGGACCGTTTCACCTGCCACTCGACGAATCGACGGCGCTGTGGCGCGATCTGGTGCAGGTGCGGATCACCGGACCCGCCGCCGATCCGCAGTTTCCCACCCGCGTCAAGGCGCTGGACGGCCAGACCGTGACGGTGCGCGGCTTCATGGTGCCGCTGAGCGACGCGGCCTCCCATAGCCACTTCATCCTGGCCGCCAACCCCGTTGCCTGTCCGGCCTGTCAGTCGCCGAACCCGGCGACCATGCTGTACGTCCGCAGCCAGATCCCGATGCGCGAATCCCGCGAACCGGTGATCCTGACCGGCACTCTTCGCCTGCATCCGCTGGAAGGCCTGTTCTACCGCCTGGACCGGGCGGAACTGCGCTACGCCTGAGCGAATCGTCGGGGGCGGTGTGGCCGAAGCGTGGCGGGTTCGAGGACTGTTCCTGGCTCTGGCGCTGTATGGCCTGTTGAGCGCTCCCGCCCCTCCCGGGATCCGCGTGGTGGAGGCCGTCATCGGTTCCCTGCTGCTGCTCGCGGTCGGCGTGCGGCGGCCGCTGTTCGTCGCCACCGGGCATGCATTGCGCACACCGGGCGTTGCCGCGTGGGAGGTTCCGGCGATCCTGGCGCTGTCCTGGCTGTTGTGGGTTCCCCTGCTGCGCGGAGCGTGGGTGGGATGGGGCGCCGGGGACATGCTGCGCGACGTGATCCCGCTGCTGTACCTGTTCCTGCCGGTCCTTCTGGTGCCTGTGCTGCGGTCGGTCGCGGAGCCGGCGACGCGCGTGTTGGCCTGGGCGCTGATGCTGGCCGGACTGTTCTTCGCAGGGCGCTGGTGGCAGCAGGCCGAATGGGGATTCGGAGCGGTCGGCGCGCGCGCCATGGCCGATGGCACCGACTATTTCCTGAACGCCCCGTCCGTGCTGTTCGCCGCCATCGCCTTGCCGTTGACGGGTGTCGGGTTGGTGTCGAGGGGCGGTGTCCCGCGTCTTGTCGCGGGGATGGTCTGTGTCGGCGCGGGTGTTCTGTGCCTTGCCGCGCTGGCCGGGGCGGTGCACCGGATGGCGCTCGGCCTTGCCGTGATGGCCTTTGTCGTGGTGGCGCTGTGGTGGGGACGGCGCGCGCCCTTGACCGTTGCCCTGCTCGTCGCGGTCGCGGTGGTCTTTGCGGCTGGCTTTTCCGACACGCTGCTGGGCGCTCTGGGGCTGGTGGCCGAGAAGAACCGGCTGGCCGGCGCAAACACCCGGTGGGAGGAGGCGGCCATGGTGCTCGACCACGTGTCGGCCTCGCCTTGGTCTTTCTTGTTCGGCGATGGATGGGGCGCCCTGCTGCCCAATCCGGCGGTTGGGGGCTGGCGCGTGTCTTACACCCACACGCTGGCGACCTACGCGCTGGCCAAGACCGGGGCGCTGGGGCTTCTGGCGCTGGACGCCTATCTCGGCGGGTTGGTGCCCAGGGCGTTGACGGTGCTGCGCGATGAGCCGCCGCTTGGCTGGGCGGTGCTGCCGCCGCTGGTCATGGCGCTGGGCCTGCACACCAGTTTCAAGTATCTCGACACCGGCCTGATCCTGACCCTGATGGTTCTGGCGGCGGAGCGCAGGAACGCGTTGTCTCGCATTTGAGCGTTGTGCATACTTATGCGTGTGCGCAATCGAGCGGTTCCCTGTGTTGTCGGAATTTCCCTCCATAATGCTCGTAAATCGTGTGTTTCCTCCGGATCGCGGGGCGACCGGGCGTTGTGCCGCCGATTTGTCCGGACGGTTGGCCGCCGCGGGATGGCGCGTCACCGTGGTCGCCGACGGGACCGGCCCGAGCGAAGCGCCGCCCGGCGTGACCGTCATTCGGACGGGTGGAACTCTGGCGGGGCAGGGCGTGCCGCCGGTGCGCAATTATCTGTACGCGCTGTGCCGGCTGATCGGCCGCGCGCTGAGGCTGCCCCGGCACGACGTGGTGGTGACCATGACCGATCCGCCGCTGTTGGCGGTCGCCGGCCCGCTGCTCGCTGCGCGGTACGGGGCGGCCTCGATCCACTGGAGCCATGACCTGTATCCGGCGCTGCTGCCGGTTGTCGGCGCACGGCTGCCGGGGCCGTTGATGCGGATGGTGGAGTATGCCACGGAGAAGGCGTTGCGCCGCCACGACGCCGTCGTCGCCATCGGCCGCTGCATGGCCCGGCGGATCACGGCCATTGGCGTTCCTCCGGAGCGATTGGCCGTGCTGCCGAACTGGCCGGATTCGCGCATACACCCGGTGGAACGCGCGTCCAATCCATTCCGGGTCGAGCATGGCCTCGGCGACCGCTTCACGGTGACCTATTCAGGCAATCTGGGGCTGGCCCACCCTATGGCCGGCGTCCTGGACGCGGCCGAGACGCTGGGGCGCACGGATCCGGACATCGTCTTTCTGCTGATCGGGGATGGACGTGGGCATAGGGCCGTGGCGGACGCGGTGAAGGAGCGGGGTCTGCGCAACGTCCGCTTTCTGCCGTTTCAGCCGCCCGAACGGCTGGCCGAAAGCCTGTCGGCGGCCGATCTGCACCTTGCCACCATGGAGCCGCGCGCCGAAGGCTTGCTGGTTCCCAGCAAAGTCGCGGGCGCGCTCGCCGCCGGTCGCCCCTGCCTGTTCCTCGGCCCGGCGGGGAGCGAAGCGGCGGCGCTGGTGGACGGGTGCGGGCTGGCGCTCGACCCGCTGGATGGGGCGGAGATTGCCGCCGCGATCCGTAACTATGCCCGCAATTCCGCCCGGTGCGCGGAGGAGGGGCGGCGAGCGCTCGCCGTCACGGCGGGATGGAACGCGGACATCGCCGCCCGGCGCTTCGCAGCCCTGGCCGAGGCGGTGCGCAAGCCGGCTTCGCTGGTCCGGGTTCCAAAGCGTGGGCTGCCCCATGCCTGACGGCGCGCTGGGGCTGCTGGTGCCGAAGGATCCCTCGGCGGAGCAGGCGGGAAAGCTGCTGCGGAGTCTTGCGCGCGGCCTGCGCGACGGCTGGGCGGTGCTGCTGGGGTGTTTCATCGGCGGGCTTCTGCTATCGATTGCCGCCCTTTGGATCGTGCCACCGGAACACACGGCCAGCATGGTGGTCGGCCCGACCGCGCGCACCGGTGCCGCCGCCATGGGGGCCCGCGTGCCGGTGTTGGTCGGGCGCGAGACGGCGCTGGGCGTGGCGGAGCCCGGCGCCGGGGACGAAACTCTGTCCGATTTTGCCCGCTATCTGGAACTGCTCACCTCGATTCCCGTGGCGGAGCGGCTGATGGCCGATCCGGAATTGACCCGCCGTCTGTTCCCCAACCGCTGGGACGCGGAGGCCGGACGCTGGCGTGCTCCCCCCGGCCCGCTGCCTTGGCTGAAGCGCTTGTGCCTTGCGCTGGTCGGGCGGGAGGATTGGGTGGAGCCCGATGCAGAGAGGGTCTCGCGCCTTCTGCACAATCGTTTGGTGGTGGAGACGGTGCGCACCGGGCCGATGCGACGGATCAGCCTGCGCCACGCCGACCGGGATTTCGCGCTGCGTCTGCTGTCGGCCATCGCGACGGCCACCGATGCGCATCTGCGGACCGAGGCCGCCCGTCGCAGCGCCGCTCAGATCGCCCACGTCCGGGCACGTCTGGCCGGCATCACCGTGGCCGAACATCGCCGCGCGCTCGCCGACCTGCTGTCGGAGCAGGAGCGGGTCGCCATCATGATCGAGGTGGACTTGCCCTTCGCCGCCGACCCCGTCGAGCTGCCGGCCGTGGCGCGCCGGCCGGACTGGCCGAACCCAGCGGCGGTGGTGCCCTTGTCGGGTCTGGTCGGCTTGGTGGCGGGCGCGGTCTTCCTATCGTTGCGCGGTGCATGGCGGGCAGGGGCGAGCCCGGAATGATCCCGGTGTCCGTGGTGGTGATGACCCGCAACGAGGCGGTGAACCTTCCCCATTGCCTGTCGGCGCTTGGCCAATTTGCCGAGCGGTTCGTGGTGGACAGCGACAGCGCCGACGGGACTCCGGCCATCGCTGCTGCCTTCGGCGCCGTCGTGGTGACCTTTCAATGGAACGGCCGCTACCCGAAGAAGAAACAATGGTGCCTGGACGCCCTGCCCTTCGCGAACGACTGGGTCCTGTTTGTCGATGCCGACGAGCGTCTTGGCCCGGCGCTGGTCGACGAGATCGCGCGGCTGATGGCCGAAGGGCCGGCGCACGCGGGCTATTTCATCGACGGGCGCCCGGTGTTCCTCGGCCGCCGGCTAAGGTTCGGCGCCGGCAACCGCAAGCTGGCCCTGTTCGACCGCCGACGCGCCCGTTTTCCGGAAGTCCCCGACCTGGACGTGACCGCCATGTGGGAGGTGGAGGGGCACTATCAACCGGTCATCGCCGGCACGGTCGGCCGGCTGCGGCACGCGCTGGAGCACGCTGATGATAAGCCGCTCTCGGCTTGGTTCGAGCGGCACAACCGCTATTCGGATTGGGAATCCGCCTTGCGCGGCGATGGCCGCATGGCGGCGCTGATCGGCCGGGAAACCGGCTCGCGGCGCTGGCTGAAGCGCCTGTTTCACCGTCTGCCGGGCCGGCCGCTGCTGGTGTTCCTGCACGGTTACGTGCTGCGGCTTGGCTTTCTGGACGGCGGTCCGGGCCTGCATCACGCGCTGGCGCGGGCCTTCTACTACTGGCAGGTGGGCGTCAAAATGAAGGACGCCGAGCGGAGAAGGAAAGGAGTGGCCCGGCCTCGTTGAACGAAGCCGGGCCAAATTCCTTTCGCTACGCAGCGACCTTCAGCTCGGCCTTCACTTCGGGCTCGTGCGACGCGGCTGGTTCGGCAGGGGCGCCGGCCCATTCGCTGTGGGCGGGAATCTCCTCCCCCTTCATCACCAGCGTCAGCGGGCCGAGGCGGGCGTAGTCGCCCACATGCGTGTCGTACAGCACCGTGGAACCAGCCCCGATGGTGACGCCGTCACCCACCGACACGCGGCCGACCTTCATCAGCCGGTCCTCGTAAAGATGCGTCTGCAGTGCTGACAGGGCGTTGACCGTCGCATAGTCGCCGACCTTCACGCAGTCGAACTCCGTGATGTCGGTGGTGTCCATGAAGACGCCCTTGCCGAACTTCGTGCCGAACAGTCGCAGCACCCAAGGCAGCATCGGCGTACCGCGCAGATGGTCGAGAAGGACCTTGCCGGCCAGACCCCAGTAGAGCACCGCGACCGCTTCCGTCTTCATGGCCCACCAGGACCACATCGGCTTCATGGTTGGGGCATATCTGCCCATCAGCGCCCACTTGGTTAGGATGACCACCAGCACCATGGCGACCGGAATGGCAACGCTGACGCCCAGGAACTGCAACAGGAAGCTGGCGTAGCGCCCTTCCAGGATCGCCGGGGCGAAGAATTCCACCGCCAGCGTGCCGAAGGTGATGAACAGCATCGTCGGCATGGACAGGCTGAAGGCCTCGAACACGGCGCGGCCGAGGCGGCGGGCTCGGCTGGGCTCGTAGGTCCAGTTGGAGGCCACGCCGTCGAACTTTTGGCGAACCGGCAACTTGATCGGTGGGCTGCCGAACCAGGTCTCGTTCGCCGACATCTCGGAGTTGCCCGGCGGCTTCGACTTGATGCCGATCAGCGAGCCCGTGGGGATGCTGCTGCCCGGCGGCACGACCGCGTCGTTGCCGACGAACACGCGCGCCCCGGTCTTCACGGGCTTCAGGATCATCCAGCCGCGCCGGATGTCCTCGTCGCCCAGCACCACCTCGTCGGCGATGAAGCACTTCTCCCCGATCTCCACGAGGTCGTAGCGCCCGGCGAGGTTGGTCGAGATCTCCGCGTCCTTGCCGATCTTGGCGCCCATCAGCCGGTACCACGCCCGCATGTAGACGGTGGCGTAGAGCGAGCTGAGCGTGTCCAGCATCACCTCGGTGGACAGGGCGACCAGCCACTTGCGCAGGTAGAAACCGCTGTGGACGGAGTAGGTGCCGGCCGCCACGCGCGGCAGGACGATCCAGCGCACGGCGGCGATCATCAGCACGGTGGCGGCAACCAGCGCCATGGCGGTCGGCCACGCGATCAGCGGCAGATAGTAGAGGTAGCTAACCCCAAGGCTTTCCCCCAGCGCCCCTTCGATCTTGTCGAACAGGTAGAAGGCCGGAAAGATCGGCATCAGCGTGATCGGCGGCAGCGCCAGCAGCATCAGCGCGTACAACGCTGCGTGCACGCCCCGGCGCAGAGGGCCGGCCTCGGACTGCGGCGGCAGCTCGTCCTGCGCCACCGCCCCGGCGCGCCGCGCCGGCGATCCGTCCCACCGCTCATAGGCACCGGTGCGCGCGCCGGCGGGCAGGGCGGTCAGGTCGGCCAGTTCGGTGCCCTCAGCGATCACGGTGCCGTGCCCGATCACGCAGGAGGTGCCGATGTAGGCGTCGTCGCCAATCTCCACCGTGCCGATGACCAGCTCGTTGCCGATCACCTCGGCGTTGGCGATCTTCACCTTGCCGCCGATGGACGCTCCCCGGCCGATGGAGACGAGATCCACGGCCCCGGACTCGAACTCGCCGATCAGTGCGTCGTCGCCGACCCTGGTGCCCAGCGCCCGCAGCAGAACCCGCATGATGGGGGAACCCTGGAACCACTTCAGGTGCACAAGGCTGATGAAGCGCTGCGCCAGCCACCAGCGGTAATAATAGCTGCCCCACAGCGGGTAGCGGCCGGGCTTGGTCCGCCCGATGATCAGCCACTTCGCGGCGATGGCGATGAGCACCGTGGCGACGTTGATCACCATATAGACGCCGAGCAGCGTCGCCATCTCCTGCAGGAAGCTGGCGTCCTCGCCCGACAGCAGCATGTAGCTGACGAACACGCCCAGCCACTGCGCGGTCATCAGCGCCAGAACGACGGGCAGTGCGGCGGCCTGCGCCGCGCCGCACAAAAAGCGGCGGAGCAGCGGCGGCGGCGTGAAGGACAGATTGGCGCGGGCGGAGCCGCCCGACGAACCGCCGCGCGGGGCGCGGGCGTCCAGCTTCTCGGCCATGGCGCGCAGGGTGCGTGCACCGTAGACATCCTGCAGCGTCAGCCCGGCGAGCGAGGCGGTCTCGCGCACCGCCGACACGAAGCGCGCCGCCAGCAGCGAATGCCCGCCTAGATCCATGAAGAAATCGGCCTCCAGCGGGATCGTCTGGCCAGGGAAAACGCGCTTGGCGGCGTCAAGCAGGGCGGCTTCGGTGGGGGTGCGCGGCTCGTCCTGTTCACCGGGGCCGCCGTCGTCGGTCAGCGTCGCCGCCTGGAGAGTCTTGCGGTCCGCCTTGCCGGAGGTCAGGCGGGGCAGGGCGTCCGTCACCTCGAAGTGCGACGGCACCATGTAAGACGGCAACTGCGCGCGCAGAGTGTCTCGCAGCGCCTTCCTGTCGAGCGCCGCGCCAGCCTGCGGAACCAGGAAGGCGACCAGCCGGTCGATCCCATCGTCGTTGCGCAGGACCACGGCTGCCTGGGCGACGCCATCGATGTCCGTCAGCTTCGCCTCAATCTCACCCAACTCCAGGCGGAAACCGCGGATCTTCACCTGATCGTCGATGCGGCCGTGGAACAGCAGGTTGCCACGCTCGTCCACACTGACCGCATCGCCGGAGCGATAGAGCACCGGATCGGGCGCATCGATGAAGAAGGGGTTGGCGATGAACTTCTGCTCGGTCAGGTCCGGCCGGCCGAGATAGCCGCGCGCCACGCCGGGGCCGCCGATCAGCAACTCGCCCTGCACGCCGGGAGCGACAAGGTTCAGGTCCTCGTCCACCACATAGCCGGTGTAGTTCGGGATGGGACGGCCGATGGTCACCGGCTCGTTCGGGCGCACCTCGGCCACCGTGGCGACGACGGTCGCCTCGGTCGGGCCATAGCTGTTGAAGACGGTTCGGCCCGGACGGCACCAGCGCGCGGCGACAGCAGGCGGGCAGGCCTCACCGCCCAGAATGATGACGCGCAGGCTCGGCACGTCCTTGGGCAGCATGGCGAGCAGTGTCGGCACCGTGTCCAGCACGGTGATGCCGGCCTCGCTCAGAACGTCGGCGAGGCGGTCCGCCTCGTCCAGCACCTGCCGGCTCGCCACCCAGAGGGACGCGCCGACAAGGTAGGGAACGAAAATCTCCTCCAGCGACAGATCGAACGCCACCGAGGCGCCCTGGAACGTCACATCCTCCGCCGTCAGGCCGTAAATAGTGTTGGCTGCGCGTAGATAGTGGCAGATGTTCCGGTGGCTGATGGCGATGCCCTTGGGCTTGCCGGTCGAACCCGAGGTGTAGATGGCATAAGCTGGGTCATCCGCCGAGACGCCGTCGGCGCGCAAATCCGGCGCGTTCGCGTCCTCTGAGACCAGATCGTCCAGCCGCAACGCCGCAACGCCGAGGTCCGTCGCCTTGGACTCGGTCACCAGATCGACCAGAATCGCCGGAGCCGCGCAGTCGGCGAGGCTGACCGCCACGCGGTCGGCCGGCGCGTCGGCGTCGAACGGCAGATAGGCGGCACCAGCCTTCAAAATGCCGAGCAGCGCCACATGCAGGTCAAGCGAGCGGGTCATCCACAGCCCGACGAAGGTGCCGGGTCCGATGCCCCGCGCGCGCAGGGCGTTGGCGGTCCGGTTGGCACGCGCTTCCAGTTCAGCGTAGCTGAGGCGCTGCCCATCGAACATGATCGCGGTGCGTTCCGGCGTGCGCGCGACGGTCGCCGCGAAAATCTCCGGCAGCAGTTCATCCCGCAGCAACGCCGGGATCACGGCGCCCTGAAGGACGCCGGCCGAGGTTCGGCGGAGCGTCGGATCGGAAAAGAGGGGAACGGAATGCTGGCCCTGGAGAGAGGTCGGCGCGCTAAGCAGTGTCACGCTTCGTCAGCCTTCATCAGATGATTCAGCGTACGCACCCCTGGAACCTGGGTTCGGCTGGTCCTGGCGCTTCGGCTGAAGACGGCTCACTGCCGCTTTTTTGTTCTAAGCGGTCTTGGTTAACGAATGATTTCCCAGAGCCAAGTTCAAGCCCGCATGACGATGGAAGAAGGGGGGTATTCTCCTTTGAAAGGGGAAAGCGGGCGCGGAATCAGCCCCGTCACCTCGACGTTCACACTGAATATCAAGTCGGACGGGCGGCTGCCTGCATGAGAGCCTGGACGAGAAATCGCCGCCTAAGCCGTTGCTGATGGCCGACTCGGTTATAGCCCACCTCCACGCGCTGTCAGCGGCTCCGAATAGGGTAGGCTGACGGCTGCATGTGTATGCGCAGACGGCTCCTCCGAAAAATCGCTGTGGGTCGAAAAAAGTGCTTGCGCACCCCGGACAAGCCCGCATATAAAGCGCCTCCCGACGCGGTGGCCGCCAGCGAGGCGCCGACGGGTCGGGCAGCGATGAAAAATTGGCCCTGGCGGCCCACCCCGGGAGGGGTTGGGTGCTGGGCATTGCGGTTCCGGTTCTCGGTTCTGCGGTTTCTTGGACAAGTTGATACCGTGTTGTGAGAAGGGATGCGCAGGCGGC
>NZ_JAGINQ010000037.1 GCF_017876165.1 Azospirillum soli | reverse complement strand
GCGGACCTGGAGGTTCACCTCCTTCACCGCGATGAAGCCCTTGAACTCCTTCGAGAGTCCACGCGCTTCGAGAATGATGTCCTCGCTCATCGCTGCCGTCTTGTCTCCCTGCCGTCCACGCATGCGCGGATGGTGAGCGGAAGCCGTGGCCGCAGGGCGTTCGAAAACACGGCCCCGGCACTCCCGCTCACCCGTCCAATCACGTCACGAGCAAACTACTTCACGAGCGGGCAACCGCCCTCGGCCATGGGCCGGTAGGCCTCGTCACCGGGGATCGTCGCCAGGAGCTTGTAATAATCCCACGGCCCCTTGGACTCGGACGGGCTCTTCACCTCGAACAGGTGCATGTCGCGGACGACGCGACCGTCTTCGCGGATCTTGAAGTTGTTGCTGAACATGTCGTTGACCGGGATTTCCTTCATGGCCTTCGACACGGCCAGGGACTCGTCGGTGCCGGCCTTTTCAACGGCTTTCAGGTAGTGCAGCACGGAGCCGTACACGCCCGCCTGCGCCGCGGTCGGCGCGCGGCCGCCGTGACGTTCCATGAAGCGGCGCGACCAGGCGCGGGTCTTGTCGTCCATGTCCCAATAGAAGGACTCCGTGAACACGAGCCCCTGCGCGTCCTTCAGCCCGATGGAATGGACGTCGGTGATGAAGATCAGCAGACCGGCAAGCCGCTGTCCGGCCTGGACGATGCCGAACTCGGCCGCCTGCTTGATCGAGTTGACAGTGTCGCCGCCGGCATTGGCAAGCCCGATCACTTTCGCCTTCGACGCCTGCGCCTGCAACAGGAAGGAGGAGAAGTCCTGCGTGTTCAGCGGGTGGCGGACGGCTCCCACCACCTTGCCGCCGGCCTTTTCGACGAAGGCCATGCCGTCCCGTTCCTGGGAATGGCTGCCGGCGTTGTCGCCGGTCAGGAAGAACCAGCTGTCCCCGCCCTGCTTGATCAGGGCGCGAACGGTACCGTTGGCCATGGAATAGCTGTCGTAGGTCCAGTGGATGGTGGTGGGCGCGCACTGCTTGCCGGTGAATTCGGTCAGGGCCGGGCCGGACAGGAGCAGCATCCGGTTCTTCTCGCGCGTGACGCTGAGCACGCCGAGCGCCGTCGCGGAGTGGGGGACATCGACGATGGCGTCCACGCGGTCAACGTCGATCCACTGCCGGGCGATGGTGGAGCCGATGTCCGGCTTGTTCTGGTGGTCGGCGGTGATGATGGTGACGGGCTTGCCGAGCACGCGACCGCCGAAGTCCTCCAACGCCATCCGGGCGGCGATGACCGATCCCTCGCCGCCGAGGTCGGCGTACAGGCCGGAACGGTCGTTCAGGACGCCGATCTTGACGACGTCGTCGGAAATTTGGGCCAGAGCCGGACCGGCAAACGCAATGCCCGCCGCCAGAGCCAACGATAGAGCCGTTTTCATGTCGTTCCTCCCGGATTGATGATTTTTGGGTGTCGCCGCCTCAGCGGTTTTTCCAGTCCGCATGGCGCTTTTCGGCAAAGGCGGTCATGCCTTCCTTCTGATCCTCGGTGGCGAAGGTGGCGTAGAAAATCCGGCGCTCGACCTTCACGCCCTCGGCCAGGGTGGTTTCATAGGCGGCGTTGACGGCGTCCTTCGCCATCATGACGATCGGCCGCGACAGCGCGGCGATCCTCTCGCCGACCCTCACTGCCTCGTCGACCAGTTCGGCGGCCGGGATCACCCGGCTGACGAGACCGGCGCGTTCCGCTTCCACGGCATCCATGCGGCGTGCGCTCAGAACCATTTCCATGGCCTTGGACTTGCCGACCAGCCGGGTCAGGCGCTGGGTGCCGCCGGCGCCGGGAATGGTCCCGATCGTGACCTCCGGCAGGGCGAACTGCGCCGTGTCGGCGGCCAGGATGAAATCGGCCATCATCGCCAGTTCGCAGCCGCCGCCCAGCGCGTAGCCGGCGACGGCGGCGATGGTCGGCTTGCGGCACGCGGCCAGACGCTCCCACTTCGCGGTGATGAAGTTGGCCTTGTGAGCGCCGATGAAGGTGAAGCCGGCCGCCTCCTTGATGTCGGCCCCGGCGGCGAAGGCCTTGTCGGAGCCGGTGACGACGATGGCGCCGATGGCGTCGTCGGCCTCGAATCCGTCCAGCGCCCGACCAAGTTCGGTCATCAGCTGGTCGGAAAGGGCGTTGAGCGCCTTCGGGCGGTTGAGCGTGATCAACCCGACGGCGCCGCGCGCCTCCACCAGGATGGTGTCGTAAGCGGCCATCGCTCAGCGCACCCGCTCAAGAATGCTGACGTAGTTGGCGACCGCAGCACCACCCATGTTGAAGATTCCCGCCTTGGTCGCACCCGGCACCTGCACGCCGCTGGCGGCGCCCATCAGCTGCATGGCGGTCATCACGTGCATGGACACGCCGGTGGCGCCGATGGGGTGGCCCTTGGCCTTCAGCCCGCCCGACGGGTTCACCGGCAACCGCCCGCCGACCTCGGTCCAGCCCTCCAGCGCGGCCCGGCAGCCTTCGCCCGGCGCGGCGAGGCCCATGGCCTCATACTCGATCAGTTCGGCGATGGTGAAGCAGTCGTGCGTCTCGACGAAATCCAAGTCGTCCAGGCCGAGCCGGGCCTGGTCGAGCGCCTGCCCCCAGGCCGCCGTGCAGCCCTCAAAACGGGTCATGTCGCGGCGGCCCATGGGCAGGAAGTCGTTGACCTGCGCCTGCGCCCGCAACCCGACCGACTTGGCCGCCCGCGCCGCGACGTCGCCATGCGCCAGCACCAGCGCCGCCGCCCCGTCCGACACCATGGAGCAGTCGGTGCGGCGCAACGGCCCGGCCACCAGCGGGTTCTTCTCGGACACCGCTTTGCAGAACTCGAACCCCAGGTCCTTCTGCATGTGGGCGAGCGGGTTGGAAGCACCATTGCGGTGGTTCTTCGCCGCGATGCGCGCCAAGGCGTCCGACTGGTCGCCATAGCGCTGGAAATAGAGCTGCGCGATGCGCCCGAAGATTCCGGCGAAGGAACCGCCGGCCTCCTCCTCGGGAAGATAGCTGGCGGAGGCCAGCGACTGCTGCACCTGCGCGGCCGACGAGGCGGTCATCTTCTCCACCCCCACGACCAGCACCGTCCGCGCCCGCCCGGCGCCGATGGCCATGGCCGCCTGCCGGATCGCGGCGGATCCCGTCGCGCACGCGTTCTCCACGCGCGTCGCCGGCTTGAAGCGCAACGCCTCGTCGGCCTGCAGGACGAGCGAGGCCGGGAATCCCTGCGGATCGAGGCCCTGATTGAAATGACCAACAACGATCTCGTCGATGTCCGCCGGCTCCAGCCCGGCATCGGCGATGGCGTCGGCGGCGACACGCACCACCAGCGATTCCAGGCTCTCGCCATCCAGCTTGCCAAAGCGCGTGTGCGCCCAGCCAATGATGTGTCCCAGCATAATTCCAGCTCTCTCCCTATGGGGACCGCCGGCCGTGCCGTCGCCGTTCATGGGGGCCGTCGTTGCGGCGGCGATGCGGGCAGCGTTTTGTCCGACAACTCGACTATCAGTCCGCTTGTGCGTCGATGTCAAGAGCCTGAGCCAGCCAGCTCGAAAAATGGCCGTTTGGCTAGAAATGCCGCTTTTGATTAGGTTTTATCGCACTGCGGAACAAGTTTGGATGATGACGTGCGGGGCTTGACAGTTTCAAAAGGGCGTGAGTACGATTGGATTGTCGGACAATAAATCAACGACGGACCGCCCTGCCGCGCAGGCCCCGCAACCCAGGCAGCCTCATGCACTTCGATCCCTCCCTGTTCCGCACCGCGGATGAGACGGTTCCGCTGGATTGGGCGACCATCGCCGCGCATCTCGCGCACAGCGGCCTGCATCTGGACCTTTCCGAATCACCACGGCAGTTTCGCGGGGGCCTTGCCAATCTGAACTTTCTGGTCAGCGTCGATGGCGCGCCCACGGTGCTGCGCACGCCGCCACGGGGGCCGCTGCCGCCCGGCGCCAACGACATGAAGCGGGAACACCGCATCCTCAGCCGCCTGTGGCGCGCCCTGCCGCTCGCCCCACGCAGCCTGCACCTGTGCGAAGACCCGGCGGTGGCCGGTCATCCCTTCATCCTTCTGGAATACAGGCCGGGCATCACGCTGCCGGGGGCTTCGCCGGGCCGGCTGGCCGTTGAACCGGAGGCCGGCGCGCGGCTGGGTGCGATGATGATCGACGTGCTGGCCGACATCCAGGCCATCGACCCGGCGTCGGTCGGGCTGGACGGGCTGGGGCGTCCGGACGGCTTCCTGGAGCGGGCGGTTTCCGGCTGGGCGCAGCGCGCCGAGTTGTGCGCCGGGCCGGACGGGCTCGACCCGCTCGTCGCGGAGCTGGTGGGGTGGCTGCGCCGGAACAGCGTGCCCGGCGGCTCGCCGACGCTGCTGCACAACGATTTCAAGCTCGACAACATGATTCTGGAGCCGGAGCGGCTGACCCCGGTCGCCATCGTCGATTGGGACCAGGGAACGCGCGGCGACCCGCTGTTCGACCTCGCCACGCTGCTCAGCTATTGGACGGAGGCGGACGACCCGCCGGCCATGCACCAATTGGCGCAGATGCCCACCGCCGGATACGGCTTCCCGACCCGCCGCGAGGCGGCGGAGCGTTACGCCGCCCGCACCGGGCGCGACCTGTCGGACTTCCGCTTTCATCGGGTGCTGGCGCTGTTCAAGCTGGCCGTCGTCTTCCAGCAACTGCACAGCCGCTACACCAGCGGCGCCACCACCGACCCGCGCTACGCCGGCTTCGGCGATCTGGCGCGCGGCATCTTCGAATTCACCCACGAGGTCAGCCAGAACCGCTGCTTTTAGCGAGCAGTGATAAGGGGATAAAGGGAAAGAAACGCCATGGACTTCTCTCTGCCACCGGTGGTCGCCGCGCTGAAGGAGCGCACGGACGCCTTCATCCGCGATGCAATCATCCCCCTGGAAAAGGATCCGCGCCAGACGCCGCACGGCCCGACCGACGAGCTGCGCCGCGACCTGAACGCGCTGGCCCGCGAAGCCGGTCTCCTCTCGCCGCACATGCCCCGGGAATGGGGTGGTTTGGGGCTCGACCACCGGGGCAAGGCGGTCGTGTTCGAAGCGGCGGGCTACGGCCTGCTGGGACCGCTGGCGCTGAACATCGCCGCACCGGACGAAGGCAACATGCACCTGCTGGAGCAGGTCGCCGACGAGCGGCAGAAGCGGCGCTGGCTCGCCCCGCTGGCGGCGGCCGACATCCGGTCCTGCTTCGCCATGACGGAGCCGCACCCCGGCGCCGGCGCCGATCCCGCGCTGCTGGCGACCAGCTACCGCAAGGCGCCCGGCGGTTACGTCGTCAACGGCACCAAATGGCTGATCACGGGCGCGCACGGCGCCGGTTTCTGCATCATCATGGCGCGTGACGAGGCCTCCCCCGCCGGCGAGCCGCGCGCGACCATGTTCCTCGCCGACATGGACCAGCCGGGCATCGTGATCGAGCGCACGCTCGACACCATGGACCAGGGCTTCCCCGGCGGGCACTGCGTCGTCTCCTTCCAGGATGTCTTCGTGCCGGACGAGGACGTGCTGGGCCGCGAGGGCGAAGGCTTCCGCTACGCCCAGGTCCGGCTCGCTCCGGCGCGGCTGACCCACTGCATGCGCTGGCTGGGCGCCGCCCGGCGCGCACACGACATCGCCACCGACTATGCCCGCCGCCGCCACGCCTTCGGCAAGCCGCTGATCGAGCATGAGGGCATCGGCTTCCAACTGGCGGACAACGAACTGGACATGCACACCTGCCGGCTGGTGATCGCGCAGGCCGCCTGGGTGCTCGACCAGGGCCAGAAGGGCCGGCATGAGTCGAGCATGGCGAAGGTCATCTGCTCCGAAGCGATCTGGCGCGTGGTGGACCGTTGCGTCCAGGTGCTGGGCGGCATGGGCATCACCGGCGACACGGTGGTGGAGCGGATTTTCCGCGAGGCGCGGCCGTTCCGCATCTACGACGGCCCGTCGGAGGTCCACCGCTGGAGCATCGCCCGCAAGCTGGCGCGGGAGGGCGCCCGATGAGCGCGCTCGCCGATCGCATGAAGGGCCTGTTCGACCTGACCGGCACCGTTGCGGTGGTCACCGGCGCCGGGCGCGGGCTGGGGCGGTCCATGGCCGCCGGGCTGGCCGGGCTGGGGGCGGAGGTCGTGCTGTGCGGCCGCACCGCCGACACGCTGGCCGCCGCCGCCGAGGAACTGTCCGCCGAAGGCGGCAAGGTCTGGTGGAAGACCGCCGACGTGTCGCGGGAGGAGGACGTGACCGCCCTGCTCGCCGCCGTGCTGGAACGGTCCGGGCGGGTGGACACGCTGGTCAACAACGCCGGCATCAACCCGATCTACAAGGCGGCGGAGCGCACCGACCTACCGGACTGGCAGAACATCATCGACATCAACCTGACCGGCGTCTACCTGTGCTGCCGCCATTTCGGCGGCGCCATGCTGGAACGGGGATCGGGCAGCATCGTCACGATCAGCTCGGTCGCCGGGCATGTCGGCCTGCGCAAGACCCTGCCCTACTGCGCCGCCAAGGGCGGGGTGGAACTGATGACCAAGTCCCTGGCCATCGACTGGGCGCCGAAGGGCGTGCGGGTGAACTGCATCGCGCCGGGCTTCTTCGAGACCGACCTGACCGCCGGCATGCGCGATCACGCCGCGTTGTCGCAGCGCCTGCTCGACCAGACCCCCATGGGCCGCTTCGGCAAGCCGGAGGAACTGATGGGCGCCGTCGCGTTCCTCGCCTCGCCGGCCTCCTCCTACGTGACCGGCCAGAGCATCGTCGTGGATGGAGGATGGACCGCCCAATGACCGCCATATCCGCATTCAAGGACGCCCTGACCGGCCTGACGGTCCTGGACCTCACCCGGCTGCTGCCCGGCGCCTTCTGCACGCAGATGCTGGCCGACCTGGGGGCCGAGGTCATCAAGGTCGAGGAGCCCGGGCGCGGCGACTACAACCGCGAATTCCCGCCGCTGAACGTGAAGGAATCCGGCTCCTTCCTGCTGCTGAACCGCAACAAGAAGAGCATCACGGTCAACCTGAAGACGGAGGAGGGCAAGACCGTCCTTCGCCGTCTCGCCGCCCGCGCCGACATTCTGGTGGAAGGTTTCCGCCCCGGCGTCATGGACCGGCTGGGGATGGGGTACGAGACGCTGGCGGCGGAGAATCCCCGGCTGATCTACTGCGCCATCTCCGGCTTCGGGCAGGACGGCCCCTACGCGAAGACGCCCGGCCACGACCTGAACTACATGGCGCTGGCCGGCGCGTTGCAGCTGTTCGGCAAGGCGGGCGAGGGGCCGATCGTGCCCGGCCTGTCCATCGCCGACCAGGGCGGCGGGTCCCTCATGGCGGCCTTCGGCATCCTCGCCGCCGTGCTGGCGCGCGGGCAGACCGGCAAGGGGCAGTTCGTCGACGTGTCGATGACGGACGGGCTGGTCGCCTGGCTGCCGTACCACGCCGCCGATTACTTCTTCGCCGGGGTCGAGCCGAAGGGCGGGGAGCGCCGTTTCCTCGGCCAGGCGCCCTGCTACAACGTGTTCCGTTGCGCGGATGGCCGGCACATCACACTGGGGCTGATCGAGGAGACCTTCTGGAACCGCTTCTGCGACCTCGTCGGCCTGTCCGACCTGAAGGAGGCGCAGTGGCCCGAGGGCGCGGAGGCCGAAGCGCAGATGCGCCGCGTCGCCGACCTGATGGCGACAAAGACCTGCGACGAATGGATGGGCCTGCTCGGTCCCGCCGACCTGCCTGTGGCGCCGGTCAACACGATGCGGGAAGCGTTCGACGATCCGCAGCTGAAGCACCGCGAGATGCTGTTGGAAATGGAGCATCCCGTGGAAGGCCGCATCCCGCAGCTCGGCTTTCCCATCAAGTTCTCGGACACGCCGGGCCGGCTGCGCACCCCGCCGCCGCTGCTGGGCGAGCACAACGACGAGGTTCTGCGGTCGCTTGGCTACACCGCCGACGACATTGCGGACATGCGCCGGAAGAGCGCGATCTGAACGAAGAAAGCACCGGAGGGAACGTTATGGCGACCACCACCCAGCACGGCCAGCAAGCAGGCTTCCAGTGGAACGTGCCGGCCACCTTCAACTTCGGCGCCGACGTGGTCGATCGCTTCGCCGAGGATCCGACACGCGTGGCGCTGCTGTGGTCGAACGCCGAGGGGCGTGAGGAACGCTACACCTACGCCGACATGGCGCGGCTGACCAACCGCTTCGCCAACGTGCTGGCAAACCACGGAATCCGCAAAGGCGACCGGGTTCTGGTGATGCTGCCGCGCGTGCCGCAGTGGCAGATCGCCCTGGTCGGCTGCCTGAAGCTCGGGGCCGTGCCGATCCCCTGCATCGACATGCTGACGCAACGCGACGTGACCTATCGCGCCACGCAGAGCGGTGCGCGGGCGGTGGTGACCACGGCGGCCAACGCCGCCAAATTCGCCGACATCGGCGCGCCGCTGGAGGTCCGCCTGTCGGTCGGCGGGGCTCCGGGCTGGATCGACGTCGCCACGGCCCTGGACGGCGCCTCGGACCGGTTCGAGGCGGCCCGCATGCAGCCGGACGACCCTGCCATCATCTATTACACGTCGGGCTCCACCGGGCATCCCAAGGGGGTCACGCACGCCGCGCGCGGCCTCTACGCCTGGCGCGTGTCGGCGGAACACTGGTTGGGACTCAATCCCGGCGATGTCATGTGGTGCACGGCGGACACCGGCTGGAGCAAGGCCGGCACCAGCATTCTGTTCGGCCCGTGGAGCCGGGGCGCGGCGGTGGTCTTCCACGACGGGCCGTTCGAGCCGCGCCATCGCTTCGAGCTGATCCAGCGCCACCGCGTCAATGTCTTCTGCGGCGCCGCGACCGAGTTCCGCCGTCTGGTCCAGGAGGACATTTCCAGCTTCGACCTGTCGTCCCTGCGGCACGCCGTGTCGGCGGGCGAGTCCGTCAACCCGGCGGTGGTGGAACGCTGGCAGGCCCTGACCGGCATTCCGCTGCGCGAGGCCTACGGCCAGACCGAGACGCTGATGACCGTGCTGACCATGGTCGACCGGCCGCCGAAGCCGGGCTCCATGGGCCTGCCGTCCCCCGGCACGGAAATGGGCATTCTGGACGAGGATGGCCGGCGCCAGCCGCCGGGCACGCCCGGCCAACTCGCCATGCGCCTTCCCAACCCGCAGGCGATGCTCGGCTACTGGAACGACCCGGACCGTACGGCCCAGTCGCGCATCGAGGGACCGGATGGCGCGTGGTTCCTGACGGGGGACATGTCCATGGTTGATGAGGATGGATACTTCTACTTCCTCGGGCGCAACGATGACGTTATTAATTCCGCCGGCTACCGCATCGGGCCGCTGGAGGTCGAGAACGCCTTGATCGAGCACGACGCGGTGCAGGAATGCGCGGCCGTTCCCAGCCCCGACGAGGAGCGCGGCGAGGTGGTCAAGGCCTTCGTCGTCCTGCGCGCCGGAATCCAGGGCACGCCGGAACTGGTCAAGGAATTGCAGACTTTCGTCAAATCCATCACCGCACCCTACAAGTACCCGCGGCGGATCGAATTCGTCGAGGAACTGCCCAAGACGGTAAGCGGCAAAATCCGCCGGCGCGTCCTCAAGGAACGTGAATTCGCAGACCACGGTAAGGAATGATGAAGGCCACCCGCAAGCTCTCCATCGAGAAGATTTCCATCGCGCCGGCCTACAAGGTCGTGTCCCAGGCCATCGAGCGGCAGATCATGCAGGGCACGATCAAGGCCGGTGACGTCCTGCCCTCGGAAACCGCCCTGGCCGAGCAGCTGGGCGTCAACCGCTCCACCGTGCGCGAGGGCATCCGGCTGCTGGAGCAGAACGGGCTGGTCCGGCGCCGGGGCGGCAAGAAGCTGTTCGCCAGCGTGCCGCACTATCACGAGACGGCGGCCCATGTGAGCCGTGCCATGGTGCTGCACGAGGTCACCTTCCAGGAACTCTGGGAGACCATCATGGCGCTTGAGCCGGTCGCCGCCGAACTGGCCGCCGAGCGGGCCACGGAGGAGGAGATCGCCGCGTTGGAGGACAATCTGGAGCGCACGCGCCGCTCGCTCGCCAACAGTGAAAGCCTGACGGAACTGGACATCGAGTTCCATCACCTGATCGCCAGGGCCTCCCACAACCGGGCCCTGCTGCTGGCGCGGGAGCCGCTGAGCCATCTGTTCTACCCGGCCTTCTACAACGTCATGTCGCGGCTGAACGCCGGCGAGCGCCTATTTTTCGCCCACGACAAGATCCTGGAAGGCATCCGCAACCGCGATCCGCAAACGGCGAAAAGCTGGATGGAAAAGCACATCGTCGATTTCCGGCGGGGCTATGAGCTTGCCAATCTGGACATACACGCACAGGTCGAACCGTCCTCCCTTCCCTTGGTGGCGGAGTGACGGCTGCAAATGAGGCGTCGCCATGGATTGTCCCCTCCCACCCTCCACCCGCGCACAGCTGTCGGCGGTCGAGGCCATCCGTACCCGCCGCAGCGTGCGCGCCTTCACGGCCGAACCGGTGCCCCGCGAGACGGTCGAATTCATCCTGAGCCTCGCCAGCCGGGCGCCCAGCGGGTCTAACATCCAGCCCTGGAAGGTCTATGTGATCGCCGGCGCCCCCCGTCATGCGCTGTCGGCCGAACTGCAAGCGGCGCATTTCGATCCCACCGATGCCGAGGGGGGAGAGGAATACCAGTACTATCCGACCCAGTGGTTCGAGCCCTATCTGGCCCGCCGCCGCAAGATCGGCTGGGATCTGTACGGCACGCTGGGCATCGCTAAGGGCGACAAGGAGGCCATGGCGCGCCAGCACGCCCGCAACTATGACTTCTTCGGCGCGCCGGTGGGCCTTTTCTTCACGCTGGACCGCCGGATGGAGCTGGGAAGCTGGCTCGACCTCGGCATGTTCATGGAGAACGTGATGGTCGCGGCGCGCGGTCTCGGTCTCGACACCTGCCCGCAGGCGGCGTTCAACAAGTACCATCGCATCGTCAGCCGCCATCTCGGCATCCCCGACACGGAGATCCTGGCGAGCGGCATGGCGCTGGGCCACGCCGACCCGGACGCGCCGGAAAACCGCCTGGAGACCGAACGCGCGCCGGTGTCCGAGTTCACCCGCTTCACCGGATTCTGAAGGCGGGTTCTAAAGGCGGGCATCGCCTACGGTTCGACGTTTCGCGCCGGCCTCCCTGATCGGCGGACACCCCCCATTTTTCCCGACTTAGGAATTGCCATGATTCTGACCAATCAGCCGGCGATCGTCACCGGAGCCGCGTCCGGCCTCGGGGCAGCCACCGCTCGTGCCCTGGCCGCCGCGGGCGCCCGTGTCGCTCTTCTCGACCTTTCGGCCGAACGGCTTGCGCCCTTGGCCGAGGACATCGGCGCGCTCGCCGTTTCCTGCGACGTGTCGGACGCCGGCTCGGCGGAATGGGCCCTGACAGCCGCAGCCCGTGAGCATGGCCCGGCCCGCATCCTCGTGAACTGTGCCGGCATCGCGCCGGCCGGCCGGATCGTCGGCCGCGAGGGGCCGCTGCCTCTGGAGGATTTCGCCCGCGTCGTCCAGGTCAATCTGATCGGGACCTTCAACATGATGCGGCTCGCCGCCGCCGCCATGGCGGCTTTGGAGCCCCTGGACGACGATGAGCGCGGCGTCATTGTCAACACAGCCTCGATCGCCGCCTACGAGGGGCAGATCGGCCAGGCGGCCTACGCGGCGTCCAAAGGCGGGGTTGCCGCCCTCACGCTGCCCGCTGCGCGGGAACTGGCCCGTCATGGCATCCGCGTCGTCACCATCGCACCAGGCCTGTTCGGCACGCCCATGGTCACCGCGATACCGCAGGACGTTCAGGATGCCATCACCGCGACCATTCCGTTTCCGCGACGGTTCGGCAAACCGGAAGAGTACGCGCGCATGGCCCTGTCCATCGTGGAGAACCCAATGGTTAACGGATCGGTCATCCGCCTCGATGGCGCGTTGCGCCTTCAGCCGAAATGAGAGACCCCGTCATGCGGCGGCGCATCCATCTCGTGCGGCACGGCGACGTGACATACTTCGATGAGGCTGGGCAGCCGCTCAACCCCCGCACCGTTCCCCTGACGGAGCACGGGCGCCGTCAGGTTGCGGCGCTCGCCCGTTGGCTGGCACCCGTCACGTTCGACCGCGCCGTGTGTTCCGGCCTGCCTCGGACCCGCGAGACGGCCGAAATCCTGATCGAAGGACGTGGGCTGCCGCTGGCCGAGGATCCCGGCTTTCTGGAGATCCGCGGCGGTCGCCTGCGCGATCTGCCTGCGGAGAGGGTGGGCGCCCTGCTCGCCAACGCCTATCGGGACGCCGGTGACCCCGACGCCTGCTTTCTCGGAGGGGAGAGCTTCGCGACCTTCACGGAGCGTGTGTGGACGGCCTTCTCCGCCCTGCTCGCCGATCCCGGCTGGACGTCGCTTCTGCTGGTCGCCCACGACGCGGTCAACCGGGCCATTCTCTGCCGGGCGCTCGGCTGCGGACTGCCCGGCATGGCTGCGTTGGAACAGGATCTCGCCGGGCTCAGCATCATCGACGCCGACACGCGGGAAACGGGCGAACCACGGCTGATCGTCCGCGCCATCAACGTGACGGCCTACGATCCGATCAAGGAAACCATCCGGGAAACATCCATGGAAACCGTGGCTCTTCGCTATCGGCCAGCCCTGAAGTAAGGGGCCGGAGCTTGTGAGTTTTTGCCGGTTGTGCGGCGGTGCGCAATCGGCTGGAGGAGATAGGCACCGTGCGACGACCTGATACAGGGTCGTCACACAATGCCTCCCGCGCCGGTTCCCGGCTCCGGCCTCAGTGCGTGTGGGGACGCGACAGCGCGCAGTCCGGGTTCAGGCGGACGCCGAAGCCCGGCGTTTCCGGAACCTTCAGGCGGCCGTTCACCGGCACCGGCTCGTCGAGCAGGAGCGGCGTGAACATCGGCACCACCTTGTCCGCCTTCGGCGCCATCATCAGGAACTCGGCAAACGGGCTGTTATGTCGGGTGACGACGAAGTGGTAGCTGTAGACGCTCGATCCATGCGGCACGACCAGCGCGTTGTGCGCGTCGGCCAGCGCCGAGATCTTGATCAGCTCGGTGATGCCGCCGCACCAGCCCACGTCCGGCTGGATGATGTCGCAGCAGCCCATCTCCAGCAGCATGCGGAAGCCCCAGCGCGTGGCCTCGTGCTCGCCGGTGGTCACCAGCATGCCCTTCGGCACGTTGCGGCGCAGCTGCGCGTAACCCCAGTAATCATCGGGCGGCAACGCCTCCTCGATCCACTTCAGACCCAGCTCATGCGCCCCCTGCGCCAGCCGCGTGGCGTAGTTGAGGTCGAGGCTCATCCAGCAGTCGTACATCAGCCAGAAATCGTCGCCGACGCGCTCCCGCATGTCGGCCAGCAGGGCGAGGTTCTTGCGCAGTCCCTCCTCGCCCTCGGCCGGGCCGTGGTGCAGCGGCAGCTTGCCGCCGATGAAGCCCATCTGCTTGGCGAGGTCCGGACGCGCACCGGTGGCGTAGAATTGAAGCTCGTCCCGCACCGGCCCGCCGAGGAGTTGGTACACCGGCTCCCCCCGCACCTTGCCCAGCAGGTCCCACAGCGCCAGATCGACGCCGGAGATGGCGTTCAGCACGATGCCCTTGCGCCCGTAGAAGAGGGAGCCGTTGAACATCTGGTCCCAGATCTTCTCGATGTCGGTGACGCGCTGGCCCTCGACGAAGCGGGACAGGTGCTTTTCCACGATCCAGGCGCCGATCTCGCCGCCGGTGGTGACCGCGAAGCCGATGGTGCCGTCGGACGCCTCAACTTCCACCACGAGGGTGCCCAGCACGTTCAGACCGAAGGTCTGGCGGCTCTGCCGGTACTCCGGATACTTGCTCATGGGGGTGGCGATGTGGTCGTCGATCCAATGGTCGGCGCCTTGGTCGTGATAGTCGGCGCCACCGCCGCGCACGGTGAAGGCACGGACCTGACGGATGGTTGGCACGCTCATGGGTTCGGTTCCCGTTGCTTTCAGTGTTGCGAGTAGGCGGCGCCGGAGGCCCGCAGTTCATCGGTGGCCGCGCGGCTGAGCCGAGCCGGCTCCGACAGGCGCAGCGCCTTGAGGCCGAGGATCAGCAGCGCACCCAGCAGGGTGGTGCCGGCCAGCACGTAGAGACCGGCGGCGCCGGAGGCGAAGAAGCCCTCCGCCCAGGTCTTGACGTTCGGGGCGACGAAGCCGCCGAGCGCGCCCAGCGAGTTGACCATGGCAATGCCGCTGGCCGCCGCGATGCCGCCCAGGTAGCCCGTGGGGAAGGTCCAGAACAGCGGCTGCACGGCGATGAAACCGGCGGCGGCGACGCACAGAGCGAGCAGCGCGACGAAGGGCGACCCGGCCGCCGCCGAGACGGCGATGCCGATGCCGGCGGCCGACAGAGTCAGCGCGGCGAGCACCCGGCGCTCACCCGTGCGGTCGGAATAGCGCGGGATGACATAGGCGGCGGCCAGCGCGCAGATCCAGGGGATGGCCGTGACCAGACCCACCTCGAACCCGATCTTCTTGCCCAGCAGGCCGGCGACCTGGGTCGGCAGGTAGAAGACCACGCCGTAGACGCTCATCTGGATCAGGAAATAGATGGCGCAGAGGTACAACAGGCGCGGGTTGGCAAGGGCAGCCAGCACACCCTTCGGCCCGTGAGCGTGCTTGTGGGCTTCCTCCGCCCCGATGGCGTCGGCGAGCGCGCCCTTTTCCTCGGCGGACAGCCACTCGGCGTCGTTCGGGCGGTTGTCCAGGTACCAGAAGGCCCAGACGCCGACGACGGAGGCCAGCAGGCCTTCGACCAGGAACATCCATTGCCAGCCGTGCAGGCCGCCCATACCGTTGAGGTCGAGCAGCAGGCCCGACAGCGGGCTGCCGAAGATGAAGGCCAGTGGCGCTCCGAAATAGAACAGCCCCATGGCCCGGCCACGGGATTGGGCCGGGAACCAGTAGGTCAGATACAGGATCACGCCGGGGAAGAAGCCGGCCTCCGCCACGCCCAGCAGGAAGCGCAGCCAGTAGAACATCGTCTCCGTGTGCGCGAAGGCCATGGCGGCGGAGATCACACCCCAGGTCACCATGATCCGGCACATCCAGGCACGCGCGCCGACGCGGTGCATGATCAGGTTGCTCGGCACCTCGAACAGCGCGTAGCCGATGAAGAAGATGCCGGCGCCAAGCGCGAAGGCGGCATCGCTGATGCCGGTGTCCACCTGGAACGCCTTCTTGGCGAAACCGATGTTGGCGCGGTCCAAGAAGGCAAGCACGTACATCAGCAGCAGGAAGGGCAGCAGGCGGGCCTGCACCTTGCCGACCGTGCGGTCGAGCAGGCTGGCGGACGCCTGAACGGGCGGAGACGTGGCGGGTGAAGACATGTGCGTTTCCTCGGTTTTGCGGGCGCTTGTTGTTTTTGATGCCCGTGGGATCGATGCGGCGCTCAGTACACGGCGCGGCCGCCGGAAATGTCGAAGACGGCGCCAGTCGTGAAGGAGCAGTCCTCGGTCGCCAGCCAGCCGATCATCGCCGCCACTTCATCGACTTGGACAAAGCGGTTCATCGGGATCTTCGACAGCATGTAGTCGATGTGTTCCTGCTTCATCTGCGCGAAGATGTCGGTCTTCGCGGCGGCCGGCGTGACGCAGTTGACGATCACGCCCTTGGTCGCCAGCTCCTTGCCCAGCGACTTGGTCAGCGCGATCAGGCCGGCCTTCGACGCGCTGTAGTGGGAGGCGTTGGGGTTGCCCTCCTTGCCGGCGATGGACGCGACGTTGACGATGCGCCCGTAGCCGCGCTGGATCATGTGCGGCACCACTGCCCGGCAGGTCAGGTAGGGGCCGACGAGGTTCACGTCGATCACCCGGCGCCACACCTCGGGATCCAGTTCCCAGGTCGGGCCGTTGCCGCCGGTGATGCCGGCGTTGTTCACCAGCACGTCGATCCGGTCGAAGCGGTTCAAGGTCGCCGCGACGCCGTCGGCGACGGAGCGCTCGTCGGTCAGTTCCACGGCGGCGGCGGTCACGTCGCCCAGGCTGGACAGGCGCTCCTTCGCCTCCTCCAGCTTCGCGGCGTCCACATCCCAAAGGGATAGCGCGGCGCCCGAGCGCAGCATGCGCTCCGCCACCGCGTAGCCGATGCCGCGCGCGGCCCCGGTGACGATGGCGACACGGCCGGTCAAATCGAGCTTGTTCATGGCTTGGGGTCTCCCTGATTGATTTTTGGAGGGCTGCCGCTGGGCATGGCTCTCCCGTTGCGGCCGCATGGGGGCGGCCGGGGCGTTTTCCCTCTCCCATCGGGGATGGGAGAGGGGGAATGCAGATGGCTTTACGGAGCGGTGATGGCCCGCTGCTGCTGCTCGCCGAGACCCGCGATGCCAAGGCGCATCGTCTGGCCGGCGTGCAGGTAGAGCGGCGGCTTCTGCCCCAGACCGACACCCGGCGGCGTGCCGGTGGAGATGATGTCGCCCGGCTGAAGGCTCATGAACCGGCTGATGTAGGACACCAGATGGGCGACGCCGAAGACCATCGTCCGCGTGTTGCCGTCCTGAAAGCGCTTGCCGTCCACCTCAAGCCAGAGGTCCAGTTGCTGCGGATCCTCGATCTCGTCGGCGGTGACCAACCAGGGACCGATGGGGGCGAAGGTGTCGTGGCCCTTGCCCTTGTCCCACTGGCCACCGCGCTCCAGCTGGAAGGCACGCTCCGACACGTCGTTGACGATGCAATAGCCGGCGACATGCTCCAGCGCGCGGTCTTCGGAGACGTATTTGGCCATCTTGCCGATCACGACGCCCAACTCCACCTCCCAGTCGGTCTTTTCGGAACCGCGCGGGATTTCGACGTCGTCGAAGGGGCCACAGATGGAACTGGACGGCTTCAGGAACAGCACGGGTTCGGTTGGCACCGCCATGCCGGACTCGGCGGCGTGGTCGGAGTAGTTCAGGCCGACGCAGACGATCTTGCCGACCGCCCCGACGCAGGCGCCGATGCGCGGGTTGCCGGGGACTTCGGGAAGGGTGGCCGGGTCGAGGCGGCGGAGGCGGTCCAGCGGTTCCGGCAGCAGGGCCGCACCGGCGATATCCGGCACATGCTGCGATAGATCACGCAGACGGCCCTGCCGATCGACCAGCGCGGGCTTCTCCTGACCGGGCTGGCCGAAGCGCACCAACTTCATGGCGTTTCCTCATGTTGCTTATCGGATTGTTTCAAGGGTAAGAAGTTCCGCGATAGCGATCCAATCGAAACTCATCCGCTATCGATCGAGCTTTTCTATCGGAGCCGGCATGCGTCCCGCCCCCCTGCTGCCCGTCCTGATGAACCGGCTGCGCCTGAAGCAACTAGCGCTGGTCGCCGCACTCGGCGAGCAGCGGAACCTCCACCGCGCGGCGGCGGCCATCAACGTGACGCAGCCGACCGCCACCAAGATGCTGCACGATGTGGAGCTGGTGTTCGGCTTCCCGCTGTTCGAACGGCTGCCGCGCGGCATGCAGCCGACCGAACTCGGCAACGAGGTGGTGCGCTTCGCCGTGCGCCTGCTGGCCGATTTCGACCGCTTCGCCCAGGACCTCGACGGCAAACGGCGGGGCGGTTACGGGCAGTTGGTGGTCGGCGCGATCATGGGCGCCGCGCCGGACCTCGTCGCCCGCGCCGTCGCCGACCTGAAGGCCAAGCGCCCGCTGCTGGTCGTCCGGCTGCTGGGCGAGACCAGCGACGAGATCCTGGACCTGCTGGCCGAACGCAGAATCGACCTTGCCGTCGGGCGCTTCAGCGGGCCGCTCCAGCACAACGAGTTCGACTTCGAACCGCTGGCCAACGAGACGCTCTACGTCGTGGCGCGGACCGGCCATCCGCTGGGCGGCGTGGCGAGCGTCGATCTGGGCGACCTCGGCCAGCTTCCCTGGGTGGTGCAGCCGCTGACCAGCCCGGCCCGGCAACTGCTGGAGCAGGAATTCGCGCAGGCGCGCATGGCGACACCGGCGAACCTGGTCGAGGCCAGTTCGATCTTCGCCACTTTGCAACTGCTGCAAACCAGCGACGCCGTGGCCGTGCTGCCGGAATCGGTGGTGCGCGACCATTTGCGCGCGGGGCTGCTGTGTCGCCTGCCGCTGGTCATCGGTACCAACCTGACGGGCTTCGGCATCCTGACCCGCAAGGGCGAGGTGCTGGCCGGCGCCGCCGTGGAGTTCGTGCGGGCGCTCCGCCAATACGCCGAGGCGGTCCAGGCGGCGAAGGGCTAAGCCGCTTCGAACTGCTTGGATACCCATTCCTCCACCGTCGCCGAATCGAAGCGGCGGTCGAGCGGGATGGCGGCGATGGCGGCACGGCAGGTCTCAATGAACATGCGCTCCGCCCGGTTCAGCTTGGCGCCGGGGTTCCACAGGAGATGGATATCAACCGGCGCCACCCCTTCCTCCGGCGGCAGGGGCCAGAGCAGGCCTTCGCGCACGTCGCGTTCGGCCACATGCTGCGGCAGCGGGCCGACGCCGAGCCCGGCCAGGATCATGCGCCGCACCTCGTCCAGATTGACGGAGGCACCGACGATGCGGCTTTCCAGCCCTTCCTGCGCACGGAAAACGGTCAGCGGCGACAGCACGCCGCCGATCTGGTCGGAGGTGAAGGAGACGAACCCCTCGCTGCGCAGGTCGCTCAAACACAGGTCGCGGCGCCCGAACAGCGGATGACGGGGACCGCAGTAGAAGCGGAACAGCTGGCGCGCGAACAGAGCGTGCTCGATCAGCGGCGGCGCCTCCCGCATCAGGCAGATGCCGAGCGAGGCCGTCTTCTGCTGTATCGCCGTGTGGACGTCGGCGCTCGCCATCACGTCCAGCCGGAAGGTCGCCTGCGGATGGGCGGTGTGAAAGCGCTCCAGAATCGCGTCGAACAGCGGCGACTGGATTCGACTCGCCAGCAGGATACGGACATGGCCGGAGATTTCCTCACGGATCTCGCGGACCAGCACCCCGAAGCGGGAGATGTTGCCGTAGATCTCCAGCACCTCGGCGTAAATGACCTCCCCTGCCTCGGTCACCCGGAAACGGCCCTGCCCGCGCTCGATCAGGCAGCGGCCCATCTGGTCCTCCAGCCGCTTCAGCGCTTGGCTGACCGCCGGCTGGGTCAGGCCCAGGCGGGTGGCGGCGCGGGTCACGCCCTGCTCCTGCACGATCACCATGAAGGTGCGCAGCAGGTTCCAATCCAGCTGCTGGCCTAAGCGTTCCAGATCGCGGCGTTCCAGATCGCGCGGCGTCATCGATAATCCCATCGCCATAAATCACATTTATGTGGGGAATGAGGATTATCGATTTGGCGGACGATGAAAAGCTGAATTGTAATACCCCCGTAATCAGCGGTCGAAGCCCCCTCGCTGTCAACATCGGCGAAAGGTCATGGGCATAGCCCGAAAGTCGTGAACACCCCCACAACTGGCGGGGGATTTCGCGAACGGGAACTTACGACCGCGCGCAGGGGTGGTTGGAAGGGAGTTGTCATGCCCGCATCCGAGAAGGGTGTGCGGAGCATTGAGGCCGTGGGCCGGGACGCGATCCTGGATGCGGTGGCGATGCTGCGCGAGGACGGAGTGCGTCTGCTCGCCGATCTGGTCCGCATTCCCAGCCTGCTGGGACAGGAAGGGCCGGCGCAGGATTTGATGGAACGGGTCTTCCGCGACCTCGGCCTTGAAGTCGATCGCTTTGCCATCGACGAGGAGGCGCTGAAGAAGCAGCCAGGCTGGTCGCCCTCGCTGATCTCCTACGAGGGGCGCGAGAATGTGGTGGGCATCCACAAGCCCCACGGCACGTCAGGCCGCTCGCTGATCCTCAACGGCCACATCGACGTGGTGCCGACCGGGCCGGAGGAGCTGTGGTCCGCCCCGCCCTTCGAGCCGGTGGTCCGCGACGGACGCCTCTACGGGCGCGGGGCCGGCGACATGAAGGCCGGGATCGTCGCCTATGTCATGGCCTTCAAGGCGCTGAAGAGCTTGGGCGTGCAGCCCGCCGCCCCGGTCTATCTGCAATCGGTCGTCGAGGAGGAATGCACGGGCAACGGCGCGCTCGCCTGCGTGGCGCGCGGCTACAAGGCCGATGCCGCCGTGATCCCCGAGCCGTTCAACCACACGCTCCAGATCGCCCAGATCGGCGTGATCCGCTGCGAGTTGGAGGTGACCGGCCGCCCCGCCCATGTGCTGGACACCGGCGCCGGCCTGAACGCCATTGAGGCCGCCTTCCAAGTCCTCAAGCACCTGAAAACGCTCGAATCGGCCTGGAACCATCCGGACGGGCGGCATCCGGCCTATGAACACCATCACCACCCCTACAACCTGAACGTCGGCCACATCGAGGGCGGCGAGTGGGCGTCGTCCGTGCCGACCCGCTGCCGGATGGAGCTGCGCTTTGGCTTCCCCCCAGGCCGCGCGGCGTTCAACGTCAGCGCGGAGATCGAGCGCGCCGTGGCCGAGGCCGCGCGCACCGATCCGGCGCTGGCCGGCATCACCGCCCGCGTCATCTTCCGGGGCTTCCAGGCGGAGGGCTGCACGCTCGACCCCGAGCACCCGATGCTGGAGGCGCTGGACGCCGCCCATCGCACGATCTTCGGCACCCCGGCGCCCCGGCTGGCCCAGACCTGCACCACGGACGCCCGGAACTTCATTCTTTACGGCGACACGCCGGCCACCTGCTACGGCCCGGAGGCGGAGCGCATCCACGGCATCGACGAATCCGTGTCGCTCGACAGCCTCGCCAAGGTGACCGCCGTGCTGGCCCTGTTCATGGCCGACTGGTGCGGCCTGGAAGAGATTTCGTGACCATCGGCAAAACAATAAGGAGGCCTCACCGATGAGCAACCGTCTGCGGTGTTTTCGACAAAGCCTGACCGCCGCCGCACTGGCCGCCATGCTGGCGATCCCAGGGGCGGCGATGGCGCAGGAACGCGGCGGCACGATGAACATCATCGTCCAGCCGGAACCGCCGATCCTCGTCCTCGGCATCAACCAGCAGGGCCCGACCCAGACGGTCGCCGGCAAGATCTACCAGGGCCTTCTCACCTTCGACTTCAATCTGAAGCCCCAGCCGGAACTGGCCGAGAGCTGGGAAGTCTCCCCGGACGGCAAGGTCTACACCTTCCGCCTCGTGAAGAACGCGAAGTGGCACGACGGCAAGCCCTTCACCGCGCATGACGTGGTCTTCTCCACCTCCAAATTCCTGATGGAGACCCATCCGCGCGCCCGCGCCACGTTCAGCAAGTGCGAAAAGATCGAGGCGCTGGACGACCACACCGTCCAGTTCACGCTGAAGGAGCCGTTCGGTCCCTTCCTCCAGGCGTTCGAGGTGTCCTCGGCCCCGATGATGCCGAAGCACATCTATGAGGGCACCGACTTCAAGACGGCCCCGGCCAACGCCACGCCCATCGGCACCGGCCCCTTCAAGTTCAAGGAATGGGTCAAGGGCTCCTACATCCACCTCGTCCGCAACGACGAGTACTGGAAGGCGGGCAAGCCCTATCTGGACGACATCTATTTCCGCGTGATCCCGGACGCCGCCTCGCGCTCCGTCGCGGTGGAACAGGGCACCGTCCAGCAGACCCAGTTCAACGACATCGAAACCTTCGACGTGCCGCGCCTGAAGGCTCTGCCCAACGTCGAGATGACGACCAAGGGTTACGAGTTCTTCGCGCCGCTGTCCTGGATCGAGATCAACACCCGCACCAAGCCGCTGGACGACAAGCGCTTCCGGCAGGCGATGATGCACGCGCTCGACCGCAAGTTCATCCGCGACAAGATCTGGTTCGGCCTCGGCCGCCCGGCGACCGGCCCGGTCAACTCCGTGACGCGCTTCTATGAGGGCAACGTCAGGAAGTACGACTACGACCCGAAGAAGGCCGAAGCCCTGCTGGACGAGATGGGTCTGAAGAAGGGCGCCGACGGCAACCGTGCCAAGGTCCGCCTGCTGGTCATGCCCTACGGTGAGACCTGGACGCGGCTGGGCGAGTACGTGAAGCAGGCGATGAAGCGGGTCGGCGTGGACGTGACGCTGGAGACGACGGACGCCGCCGGCTGGGTCAACCGCGTGTCCAACTGGGACTACGACCTGACCTTCAACTTCGTCTACCAGTACGGCGATCCGGCACTGGGCGTGTCGCGCACCTACGTGTCGGACAACATCCGCAAGGGTGTCATGTTCTCCAACACCATGGGCTATGCCAACCCCGAGGTTGACCGCCTGTTCGCCCAGGCCGCCCAGACCAACAAGGACGAGGAGCGCCAGCAGCTCTATTCCGCCGCCCAGAAAATCCTGGTCGAGGACGTGCCCGTCGCGTGGCTGCTGGAGATGGAATTCCCGACCTTCATCGACAAGCGCTTCAAGAACGCCGTCACGACCGCCATCGGCGTGAACGAGAGCTACGACAGCGTCTACATGGTCAAGAAGTAAGCACCGCCTATCCCTCTCCCGTCCCGGGAGAGGGTGGCCCGAAGGGCCGGGTGAGGGTCCTGCAAAGATCGGACGCCGATCCTTGTCGGCACCCTCACCCTCCCGCGCTTCGCGCGGGCCCCCTCCCTCTCCCGGGACGGGAGAGGGGAAAGAGACAGAGGGTTAGAGACACATGCCCCGCATCGCCGCGTTCGTATCGCAACGGCTGATAAAAGCGGTGTTCGTCGTCCTGGCGATCGCCGTGTTCAACTTCTTCCTGGTCCACGCCGCCCCTGGCGACCCCGCGCAGGTCATGGCGGGTGAAGCCGGGGCCGCCGACGCCCAGTTCGTGGAGCAGCTTCGCCAGCAGTTCGGCCTCGACCGGCCGATGATCGAACAGCTGGGCACCTACATGGGCAAGGTCGTGCAAGGCGACCTGGGCTTCTCCTACCGGCAGCAGCGCCCGGTGTTCGACCTGCTGATGGACCGGCTGCCGGTCACCCTGTCGCTGACGCTGACCGCCTTCGTGCTGGCGCTGATTGGCGGCGTGGCGCTGGGCACCCTGGCGGCCATGCGCGCGGGCACCTGGTCGGACACCGCCATCACGGTGGTGGGCCTGACCGCCTATGCCACGCCGATCTTCTGGATCGGGCTGATGCTGATCCTGCTGTTCTCGGTCAACCTCGGCTGGCTGCCGGCCTTCGGGACGGAGACCATCGGGGCCGGCTACACGGGGTGGGAAGCCTTCCTCGACCGGGTGAAGCATCTGGTGCTGCCGGTGACCACGCTGGCGCTGTTCTATATGGCGGTCTACACGCGGCTGACCCGCGCCTCGATCCTGGAGGTGCGCGACATGGACTTCGTCAAGACGGCGCGCGCCAAGGGCCTGCCGGAATGGCGCATCGTCTCGGTCCACGTCCTGCGCAACGCCATCCTGCCCGTCATCACGGTGGCGGGCTTCCAGGCCGGTCACCTGATCGGCGGTTCCATCCTGATCGAGACCGTCTTCGCCCTGCCCGGCATCGGGCGCCTCGCCTTCGAGGCGGTGTTGCAGCGCGACTATCAGGTGCTGCTCGGCATCTTCCTTCTGACATCGGTGGTGGTGGTGATCTTCAACCTGCTGACCGACCTGATCTATTCGCTGGTGGATCCGCGGATCGAGGTGGCGCCATGACCGCCGCCGTCATCACGCCGTCCCGCAAGGGGTCCGGATTCTGGGCCGCCTTCGCCCGCAACAAGGGCGCGGTGATCGGGCTGGTGTTCCTCACGCTCGTCATCCTGATGGCCGTCTTCGCCGACCTGCTGTTTCCGACGAGCCCCTGGGACATGACCACCATCCCGTTCCAGCCGCCGCTGTCGGAGGACGCGCTGCTGGGATCGGACACGCTGGGCCGCGACATCGCGTCGGGCATTGCGCACGGGGCGCGGGTGTCGCTGCTGATCGGCCTGACCTCGACCGCCGTGGCGGTGCTGATCGGGGTGCTGCTGGGGGCCGTCGCCGGCTTCTACGGCGGCCGGGTGGACGACGCGGTGATGCGCTTCACCGAGCTGTTCCAGACCATCCCCAACTTCGTGCTGGCCGTCGTGCTGGTGGCGATCTTCACGCCGTCGCTGGCCTCCATCGTGCTGGCCATCGCCATCGTGTCCTGGCCGCCGCTGGCGCGTCTGGCGCGCGGCGAGTTCATGAGCCTGCGGAGCCGCGAGTTCGTGCAGGCCGCCGTCACCACCGGTCAGTCGAACCTGACCATCATCTGGCGCCAGATCCTGCCCAACAGCCTGTCGCCGATCATCGTGTCGGCCTCGCTGATGGTCGCGACCGCGATCCTGCTTGAAAGTTCCCTCTCCTTCCTCGGCCTCGGCGATCCGAACCTGATGAGCTGGGGCTACATGGTGGGGGCCGCCCGCACCGTGATCCGCCAGGCCTGGTGGATGAGCTTCTTCCCCGGTATCGCGATTTTGCTGACCGTGCTTGCCCTCAACCTCGTGGGCGAAGGGCTGAACGACGCGCTGAACCCGAAGCTGGCGCGAAAGGGACGGGCATGACCACGGACATCAAGGCCGATATGAAGGCCGACACTCACTTGCTCGATGTGCGCGGGCTGACCATCAACCTGCCGCCGGGCGCCGATCGACCCTTCGCGGTGGAGGATCTGACCTTCACGCTGGACCATGGCGAGATCCTCTGCGTGGTCGGCGAGTCGGGATCCGGCAAGTCGATGACGGCGCACGCCGTGATGGGCCTGCTGCCCAAGGCGGTGAAGGTGTCCGCCGGCGGCATCCGCCACCAGGGCACCGACGTGCTGAGCCTGCCGGAGCGCGACCAGCGGGCGCTTCGCGGCGGCCGCATCTCCATGATCTTCCAGGAGCCGATGACGGCGCTGAACCCGCTGATGCGGGTGGGCGACCAGATCGACGAGGTGCTGCGCTACCACACCACGCTCAGCCGCGCGGCGCGGCGGGCGCGGGTGGTGGAGCTGCTGGCCTCGGTCGGCCTGCCGGACCCGGACCATCTGCGCCGCAGCTACCCGTTCCGCCTGTCGGGCGGCCAGCGCCAGCGCGTTATGATTGCCATGGCCCTGGCGGTCGAGCCGGACATCCTGATCGCCGACGAGCCGACCACAGCGCTGGACGTCACCACCCAGAAGCAGATCCTGGAGCTGATCCGCGAGGTTCAGGCCAAGCGCCGCATGGGCGTGATGTTCATCACCCACGACTTCGGCGTGGTGGCTGAAATCGCGCACCGCGTCGCGGTGATGCAGAAGGGCAAGCTGGTCGAGATCGGCCCGGCGTCGGAAGTGCTGAACCGTCCGAAGCACCCCTACACCCGCCAGCTGATCGCCGCCGTCCCGCACTTGATCGAGCACCGCGAGGACTTCACCCGCGAGCGCAAGCCGGTGCTGACGGCGGAGGGCGTGAACAAGACCTTCCACATCGGCGGCAGCATGTTCCGGCCGGGACGCACGGTGGTGGCCGGCAACAACCTGTCGCTGACCATCCACGAGGGCGAGACGGTCGGGCTGGTCGGTGAGTCCGGTTCCGGCAAATCGACGCTGGGCCGCTCCATCGTCGGGCTCATCAAGCCGGACTCCGGCAAGATCCTGTTCGAGGGGGTGGACCTGCTGTCCCTCTCCCGCCCGGCCTTCCGGCCCTACCGGCGGCATGTGCAGATGGTCTTCCAGGACCCCTACGCCTCGCTGAACCCGCGCCACACCGTGGGCGACATCATCACGCAGGGGCCCGTGGCCTTCGGCGAGGACCGCAAGCGGGCGCTGGACAAGGCGAAGGACCTGCTGAAGCTGGTCGGCCTCGACGCCTCGGCGGCGGACCGTTTCCCGCACGAGTTTTCCGGCGGGCAGCGGCAGCGCATCTCCATCGCCCGCGCGCTGGCGCTGGAGCCGAAGCTGCTGATCGCGGACGAGCCGGTGTCGGCGCTGGACGTGTCGGTGCAGGCGCAGGTGCTCGACCTGCTGGAGGATCTGCGGCACCGGCTGAACCTGTCGATGTTGTTCATCACCCACGACCTGCGCGTCGCCGCCCAGATCTGCGACACCATCGCGGTCATGCAGAAGGGCAGCATCGTGGAGATCGGCCCGGCCCGCGAGGTCTTCGGCAACCCGCAGCACGCCTACACCCGCCAGCTGCTCGACGCCATTCCCGGCAAGGGCTGGACCCTGCCGGAGGACGTGGTGCCGGCGTCGCGGCGGCACGCGCCCGTGCGGAACAGCGCATGAAAGCCGTCTCATGAAAGTCGCCCCATGAAGGTAGCCGTCATCGGGGCCGGCGCGGTCGGGGGACTCATCACCGCGCGGCTGAACGCCGCCGGCCTGCCAGTTCCCCTGGTCGCCCGGCGCCGGACGCTCGACACGTTGCGGCGGGAAGGGCTGACGGTCGAAGGGCCGTCGGCCGGCCCGATCACCGTACGCCCGCCGGTCACCGACGACACCCTGTCGCTCGGCCCCCAGGACGCGGTGGTTCTGGCGGTTCCGGCCTTCGCCCTGCCGGAGGTTCTGGAGCTGCTGCCGCCGCTGCTCGGGCGGAACACGCGGCTGGTGCCGGTGGTTGGCGGCATTCCCTGGTGGTACCCGGCGGGTGAGCATCCCCTCGTCTCCGTCGATCCGCAGGGGCTGCTGTGGAACGCCATCCCGGCGGAGCGCATCGTCGGCGCCGTTCCGCGCATCGCGGTGGAGCGCCGCACGCCGGGCTATGTGCGGCACCTGGGCGGCCTGCGTCTCGCGCTTGGGCCGGCGGTTGGCCCAACGGCTGGACAGGACGGTGCCGGCGACCTCGCCACGCTGTTCGGGGCGGCCGGTTTCAACGCCCCGGTGGCCGACAACATCCGGGCGGAGGTCTGGAGCGCGCTGCTGGCGCCGCTCGCCTTCGGGGCGCTGGGGCTGGTGACCGGTCTGCCGGCCCAGGACATCGTCCGGCATCCGGACCTGCAACCCGTCCTGGCGGCGGTGGTGGAGGAACTGTCCGGACTGGCGGCCCGCCTCGGCCATCCCGTCACGGTGGACCTGGATGACGCATGGGCGCTCGCCCAGCACCCCGGCCGCGTCCGGCCGGACCTGACGGCGGCCGGCCGAACGGAAATCGAAGCGGTGCTCGACGCGCCGCTGGAACTGGCGGAGCGCGCGGGCGTGGCCCTGCCCACGGTCGGCACCCTGCGTGCGCTCGTCCGCCAGAAACGACAACAAGCACAGCGACAACAAACACGAATGAATCGGGATAGGGACCATGTCTGAGCTGAGCATCAACGACGACCGTCTGTGGCAGACCCTGATGGAGCTTGCCAAGATCGGCGCGACGCCAAAGGGCGGCCTGTGCCGGCTGGCGCTGACCGACCTCGACCGCCAAGGGCGCGATCTCTTCGTTTCCTGGTGCGAGGCCGCCGGCTGCACGGTGACGGTGGACGAGGTCGGCAACATCTTCGCCCGCCGGCCGGGCCGCAACCCGGACCGCCCCGCCGTCTGCACCGGCAGCCATCTGGACACCCAGCCGACCGGCGGCCGCTTCGACGGCATCTACGGCGTGCTGGCCGGGCTGGAGGTGATCCGGTCCTTCAACGACCATGGCATCGAGACGGATGCCCCCATCGACCTGATCGTCTGGACGAACGAGGAGGGTGCCCGCTTCTCGCCCCCCATGCTGGGCTCTGGTGTCGCCATGGGCGTCTTCACGCTCGACCATGTGCTGGACATCCGCGACAACGACGGTCTGCGGCTGGGCGACGAGCTGGCGCGCATCGGCTACAAGGGCACGGTCCCGGTCACCGGCCACGCCATGGGCGCCTATTTCGAGGCGCACATCGAGCAGGGGCCGGTCCTGGAGACCGAAGGCTTCCAGATCGGCGTCGTCACCGGCGCGCAGGGCCAGCGCTGGTACGAGGCGACGGTGACCGGCCGCGAATCCCACGCCGGCCCGACGCCGATGCGGATGCGCCGCGATGCGCTGGCGGGTGCTGCCGTGATGATGGAGGCCGTCGAGGCCATCGCGCTGGAGGTCGGCGGCGACGCCTGCTCCACCATCGGCCGCATCCGGGCGGAACCGGATTCCCGCAACGTCATCCCCGGCAAGGTCTGGTTCACCATCGACCTGCGCAACCCCGACGCCGAAGCGCTGGCCCGCATGGACGCGATGCTGCGCGAACGTCTGGCCGCCATCGCCGACACGCGCGGCCTGGGGCTGGAGCTGACCGACTTCTGGGCCTTCCCCACCACGCCCTTCGCGCCGGATCTGGTCGGGCGGGTGCGCGAATCCGCCGTCCGGCGGGGCCTCAGCCACCGCGACATCGTCTCCGGCGCCGGGCACGACGCGGTCTACGTCGCGCGCAAGGTGCCGACGGCCATGATCTTCATCCCCTGCGAAGGCGGGCTCAGCCACAACGAGGCGGAGAACGTCCACCCCGACCACGCCTCCGCCGGCTGCGCCGTTCTGGCCGACGCCATCCTCGCGACCGCCCTCTGAGAGGAACGCCAATGCGCTACGTCTTTGCCGAGGCGCAGTTGCGCCACCGTCCGCCCACCTTCCTGGTGCGCGGCCAAGTGAAGCCCTGTCCGGAGAAGCCGGAGCGGGCGGAAGCCCTCGTCGGTTCCCTGAGGCAGCGCGGGGTGACCGTCGAGGAACCGCCTTCCTACGGCGCCGGCCCCCGCGCCGCCGTCCATTCCGCCGATTACCTGCGCTTTCTGGAGACGGCTTACGACCGCTGGTCGGTCCTGCCCGACGCGGCCGAGGTCATCATCCCCAACGTCCACCGCAACACCGACATGGCGGAGTATCCCACGGGCATCGTCGGGCAGGCCGGCTGGCACATGGCCGACACCGCCTGCCCCATCGGTCCCGGTACCTGGGAGGCGGTCTGCGCCGGTGCCGACACGGCGGCGCACGCGGCGATGCTGGTGGCGAGCGGTGCGGAGCGGGCGGCCTACGCGCTGTGCCGGCCGCCGGGGCACCACGCCTCGCGCGATATGGCCGGGGGCTTCTGCTACATCAACAACGCCGCCGTGGCGGCGCAGGCGACCCTGCCGATCCTGGCGGCGCAGGGCCGCGCGCCGCGCGTCGCCGTCTTCGATGTGGATGTGCACCACGGCAACGGCACGCAGGCGATCTTCTACGACCGCGACGACGTGCTGTTCGTGTCGATCCACGGCGATCCCAACAACTTCTACCCCTGGTTCGCCGGCTACGCGCACGAGCGCGGCAAGGGTGCCGGCCTGGGCAGCAACCTGAACATCCCGCTGCCGATGGGCACGGATGAATCGACCTTCCTCGACGCGGTGGATCAGGCGCTCGCCCAGATCGCGGCCTTCGGGCCGGAGGTGCTGGTGCTGTCGCTGGGCTTCGACACCTTCATCGGCGACCCGCTGGCCTTCTTCCGGGTGACCACGCCGGGCTTCGCGCGGCTGGGCCGGAAGATCGCCGGAGCCGGGTTGCCGACCGTTCTGGTGCAGGAAGGCGGCTACGACTGCGACGCGCTCGCCGCCAATCTGGCGAGCTTCCTGAACGGCTTTGCGGGGGAAACGCGATGATCGGGGCGGAAATTCTCGTCGGCACGCTGGTCGCGAACGGGGTGGACGCCTGCTTCGCCAACCCCGGCACGTCGGAATTGCACGCGCTGGCCGCCTTCGACTCCCGGCCCGGCGTGCGCTGCGTGCCGACGCTGTTCGAAGGGGTGGCAACTGGGGCGGCGGACGGCTACGCCCGCATGACCGGCAAGCCGGCGGCGACCCTGCTGCATCTGGGGCCGGGTCTGGCGAACGGCCTCGCCAACCTGCACAACGCGAAGCGCGCCCGCGTGCCGATGATCAACATCGTCGGCGACCACGCGACGTGGCACCGCCATGTCGATGCCCCGCTGACCTCTGACGTGGCGGCGCTGGCCGCACCGATGTCGGCCTGGGTGCGCGCGGTGCCGGACGCGGCGTCCATCGCCGCCGACACGGCGGACGCGATCCGCGCCGCGCTGACCCCGCCCGGCGGCATCGCGACGCTGATCCTGCCGTCGGACTCCTCCTGGGACGATGCCCCGGCGGTCGAGCCGATCCGGGTGGACACCCCCGCCCCAGCCGCGCCGGACGAGGGCGCTCTGCGCGGCGCCGCCGAGGCCCTGCGGGGCGGGCAGCGCGTGGTGGTGATGCTGAACGGTGCTGCGACGACCGAGGCCGGTCTGGCGCTCGCCGGCCGGATCGCGGCGGCGACGGGCGCCAAGCTCTACGCCCACACCGGCGCGACGCGCATCACGCGCGGGGCCGGCCGCGTGCCGGTGGAACGCTTCCCCTACCCCATCGACCTGGGCCTCGCCGCGCTGGCCGGGGCGGCGCACATCGTCCTGATCGGGGCGACGGAGCCGGTCGGCTTCTTCGGCTATCCGGGCAAGCCCAGCCGCCTCGCGCCGGAGGGCTGCCGCATCCACAACGTCGCCCCGCCGGGCATCGACGCGCTGGCGGCGCTGGGCTGGCTGGCCGATGCGGTCGGCGGCAACGGCACGCCGGTGCAGACGCTCGATCTGCCGGAGCTTGCGACCGGTGCGCTGACGGCCGACGCGGTGGGCCAGTCGCTTGCCGCCCTGCTGCCGGAGGGCGCCATCGTGGTGGACGAGGCGATCTCCTCCAGCCCCATGACCTACGGCCCCTGCACGGGCGCACGGCCGCACGACTGGCTGACGATCACCGGCGGTTCCATCGGCATCGGCATGCCGCTGGCGCTGGGTGCCGCCATCGCCTGCCCGGACCGCAAGGTGGTGAACCTCCAGGCGGACGGCAGCGGCATGTACACGCTGCAAGCCTTGTGGAGCCAGGCGCGCGAGCGGGCCGACGTGGTGACCGTCGTCTTCGCCAACCGCCGCTACGGCATCCTGCAATGGGAGCTGGGCAACCTCGGCTTCACGGAGCCCGGCCGCAACGCCCGCGCCTGCACGGACATCGGCAATCCGGACCTCGATTGGGTCGGGATAGCCCATGGCATGGGGGTGGAGGGTGGCCGCGCCACCGACATGGCGGAGTTCAACCGCCTTCTGGAAGCGGCGCTCCGCCAGCGCGGCCCCTTCCTGATCGAAGCTATAATCTAACGGCCATAATCTAAAGGGAGAAACCCATGGCGCCCCAGAAGAAGGCCGGCCGCAAGGTGATCGTCACCTGCGCGGTCACCGGCTCCATCCACACGCCCAGCATGTCGCCGCACCTGCCGGTGACGCCCGACCAGATCGCGGCGGAAGCCATCGCCGCCGTGGAGGCCGGTGCCGCCATCGTCCACCTGCACGCCCGCGACCCGGAAACCGGGCGGCCCACGCAGGATCCCGACCTGTTCGCCCGCTTCCTGCCGCGCATCAAGCAGGCGACCAAGGCGGTGGTCAACATCACCACCGGCGGCAGCGCCACCATGTCGGTGGAGGACCGGCTGCGCCCCGCCGCCCACTTCCAGCCGGAGGTCGCGTCGCTCAACATGGGCACGATGAACTTCGGCCTGTTCCCGATGCTGGAGCGCTTCCAGGACTTCAAGCACGACTGGGAGCGGAGCTATCTGGAGGGCAGCCGCGATCTGGTCTTCAAGAACACTTTCAAGGACATCGAGCACATCCTGCGGACCTGCGCCGGCAACGGCACGCGGTTCGAGTTCGAGTGCTACGACATCTCGCACCTTTACACGCTGGCCCATTTCCTGGACCGCAAGCTGGTGACGCCGCCGCTGTTCGTGCAGTCGGTGTTCGGCATCCTGGGCGGCATCGGCCCGCACCCGGAGGACGTGATGCACATGAAGCGCACGGCCGACCGGCTGTTCGGCGACCAGTATGTCTGGTCGGTGCTGGGCGCCGGGCGCAACCAGATGCCCATCGCCACGCAGTCGCTGGCGCTGGGCGGCAACGTGCGCGTCGGGCTGGAGGACAATCTGTGGGCCGGCCCCGGCCGCCTCGCCACCTCCAACGCCGAGCAGGTGTCCATCGTCCGCACGCTGATCGAAGGCCTCGCGCTGGAAATCGCCACGCCGGACGAGGCGCGCGCGATGCTCGACCTCAAGGGCGGCGACGCCGTGAACTTCTGACGAAAGCTTCCCGCCATGATAAGCCGCGCACGGGCGCTGGACTTGACGCTGGTCGCCCTGATCAGCGTTTGCTGGGGGCTGAACTGGCCCTCCGTCAAAATCGTGCTGACGCAGATTCCGCCCTGGACGTTGCGCAGCATCGGCTTCGCGGTCGGGGCGGTGGTGCTGTTCGCCTTCGCGCGCCTGCGCGGCGAATCCCTCGCCATCCCGCGCGGGGAGCGCTGGCCGCTGCTCGGTGTCGCGCTGCTGAACATGGCGGGTTTCAACATCTGCTCCGCCTTCGGGCAGATGAACATGGCGACCTCGGGCGCCGCGATCATCGCCTACACCATGCCGGCCTGGGCCATGCTGATGGCCATTCCGCTGCTGGGTGAACGTCCGGACGGGCGGCAGTGGGCGGGCCTGTTCTGCGGGTTGGCGGGGCTGGCCGTGCTGCTGGGACCCGATCTGGCTCGGGTCGGCGCCCTGCCGCTCGGCCCGGCCTTCATGCTGACGGCGGCCTTCTGTTGGGCGCTCGGCAGCGTTTTGATGAAGCGGACGGCCTGGACCATGCGGCCGGCGGCCGTCACCGGCTGGCAGTTCGCCCTGTCGCTGCCGGTGGTGCTGCCCTTCGCGCTGGCGCTGGAGCCCGCCCCCACCCTGGCGCTGGAACCGCGCGTGGTGGTGGCGCTGGCCTTCCACCTGCTGATCGCCATGGCCGCCGGCTATCTTCTGTGGTTCTCCATCGTGCGGCGGCTGAGCGTCGCGCAGGCGTCGGTCAGTTCGCTGATCGTGCCGGTTGTGGGCGTCACCGGCGCGATCCTGGTGCTGGGGGAGACGCCACCTATGCGCACCTTCCTGTCGCTGGCGCTGATCCTGTGCGCGGTGCTGCTGGTCGTCATGGTGCGTGACCGCCGGCCCCCGGTTCCCGCCGCCGCCCCTTCGCTGAATCGAGCGAACTGCGAACAGGAGGGCTGATACAAAGTTTCAGTGAGTCCAACTCATTGAAACTTGGTATCGGCGGCGACTGCCGCCGCGCCGCCCATGCGGCGGAGCCAAGCCGGCGGCCCATTCAAGACAAAGGGCCGGCGCCGGGCTCGTTCCACTTGCGCAACCCTGGATATCAGCGGCACTAAGAGGGCGTCTGCCGGACGGAAGGCGCCAGCGTATGGGCATCATCACCAGGGTTGCGATCGTCGGAGGCGCTCCCGTCGCGATTGCGGCCATCATCGCGCTCGTCGCATGGCTGCTTCTTGAACAGGCGGAGCGCATCCGCGAAGCGGCGATCGTGGCCGGCGCATCCCACCGCAACCTGATCGCGGCGACTGCGGCGCGCAACGACTTCATCCGCGCTCCCTTCGGGCACCGGGCGGAGCATGCCGCCCGCTTCGACACCTTCACCGACGCCGCCCGACGCGACCTGGAGGATCTGGCGCGCCGCGCCCGTGACGCCGAACAGGAAGAGGCCATCGCGCAGGCCCGGCACGCGCTCGGCAACTACGCCCGGCGCATGCGGGACTTCGTCGCGCTGACCAGGGAGAACGACCGGCTCGCCAACGAAATGCTGGCCCAGACCGCGCGCCTGACCGCGATCACGGAGGAGGCGCGGCTGCGCCAGCACACGGCCAATCTGGACATCGCCGCCGCCCTCGATGACGCCCACGGCAAGCTCCGCGCCGGCCAGCGCGTCGTCGAGGCGGCCCGCGACATCCGCGAACAGCTCTTCGCGTTGCGACTGGAGGATCCGGCCGCGAACGCCACGAACGCGGCCAACCGCCGGGAGATCGCGCGCCGGCGGCTGGCGGATGCCTTCCAACGGTTGACCGCTCTGCTGGCCGAGGAAGGCCGTGGCCGCGACGCCAAGGACCTCACCACCGCCCTGGACGCTTATGACTCCGCATCGCCCGACGATGCCGAAGCGATCCGCCGGGCCGGAGCGGCCATCGACGCCGGCACCTTTCGCCTTCTAAAGATCCGCAACACCGGCCGCATCGCCATCGAGGACGAGCTGACCCAGCTCATTGGGCACCTCGCCGACGCCAACGCGACCAGCCACGCCGTGCAGAACGTCGCCATCCGCGCGCTGGCGCTGGGCCGGCGCGCCACAGTGACCATCGAACAGGGGGATGCCGCCGCCGCCGCTGCCGTGCTGGCCGACAGCGCGTCGCTGACGGAGCTGGTCCGCACACTGCCCATGTCGCCGCTGATCCAGGGTGACGTGATCGCGACGGTCGAGCGGTGGCGCGAAGGGCTGGCGCAGGTCGGCGAGGGCTTGCGCCAACAGGCGGCGACGGTCGAGGGGATGGACCGCGACGCGGTGACGGTGGCCGACACGGCGAGCGACCTCGACCGCCTGTTCCGGCAGGACGCGGAACGGGTCGGCACGCTGCTGCGCACCATCCTGGCCATCGGCGCGACGGTCGGCCTGCTGCTGGGGGGCGGCAGCGCGCTGGTGGTGGCGCGCTCGATCACACGACCGATCACGCGGCTTCAGCAGGCGACCGTACGGCTCGCCGACGACCCGCTGGCCGGCGGAATCCCGGAAGTGGAACGCCGGGACGAGCTGGGCGACATGGCGCGTGCCATCCACTTCTTCAGCGCCGAACTCGGCCGCCGCGAACGCGACCTGCGCGAGGCCAAGAATGCCGCCGACGCCGCGCTGGAGGAATTGCAGCGGGCCACCGACCATCTGGTCCAGGCGGAAAAGCTCGCCTCGCTCGGCCAACTGGTGGCGGGCGTGGCGCACGAGATCAACACCCCGCTTGGCGTGGCGCTGACCGGCATCTCGCATCTGGAGGAGGAAACCCGCCGGATCGCGGCGGACGCGGCGCAGGGGCGGCTGCGCAAGTCCGATTTCGAGATGTATGTGGACACCGCGCGCGAGGCGGCGCGCATGGTCTACGCGAACCTGACCCGCGCGGTCGATCTGATCCAGAGCTTCAAGCTGGTCGCGGTGGACCGGGTCAGCGAGGAGCGGCGGCGCTTCGAACTCGGCGCCTATCTGGAGGAGGTCGTGTCCAGCCTGGCCCCCAGCTGGAAGAAGGCCGGCCATACCGTCACCCTGCACCGCGAGGAGGACATCGAGATCGACGGCCTGCCCGGCGCGCTGGCCCAGGTGGTCTCGAACCTGATCGTCAACTCCACCGTCCACGGCTACGCCGAGGGACAGCAAGGCCGCATCGACATCCGCATTGGGCGGACCGCCGACGGCCGGGTGGAGCTGGTCTACACTGACGACGGCCGGGGCATCCCGCCGGAAAGCCGGGCCAAGATCTTCGACCCCTTCTTCACCACCCGGCGCGCCCACGGCAGCACCGGGCTCGGCATGCACATCGTCTTCAACCTCGTCACCGTCACCCTGCGCGGCCGGATCGAGCTGGAAGCGGCCGAGCCGCAAGGGGTGCGCTTCATCATCCGCTTCCCGTCCAGCCCACCGTCGGGCGATTCGTACGACGCATCATCCGAAACGACCGTGTGAGGCCGCCATGCGCCCGTCCATCCGCCTCTTGCCGATCCTGCTGGTACTTCTGGCGGGCCTGACGGCGCTCGCACCGGCCGGGCCGGCGCACGCGGACCAGACTCTGGCCTATTGTTCGGAGGGGAACCCGGAAAGCTTCAACCCGCAGTTCATCACCACCAACACCGGGATCAACGCGGTCCTGCCCGTCTACAACAATCTGGTGGAGTTCGAACGGGGCACGACGCGGACCATGCCGGGGCTGGCGGAATCCTGGACCGTGTCGCCGGACGGGCTGGTCTACACCTTCCGCCTGAGGCCGGGGGTGCCGTTCCACGCCAACGCCCGCTTCACCCCGACACGCGCGCTGAACGCCGACGACGTGCTGTTCTCGGTGAACCGGCAATGGCGGGCCGATCACCCCTATCATCCCGTGTCCGGGGGCAACTACGCCTACTTCAACGACATGTCGATGGGCGAGTTGCTGACGTCCGTGGAGAAGCTGGACGATCTGACCGTCCGCTTCACGCTGGCCCGGCCGGAGGCGCCGTTCCTCGCCAACCTCGCCATGCCCTTCATGGCAATCCTGTCGGCCGAGTACGCCGAGCGCATGATGGCCGCCGGCACGCCGGAGGCGGTGGACATGGAGCCGGTCGGCACCGGTCCCTTCCTGTTCGAGGGCTATCAGAAGGACGTGTGGATCCGCCACAAGGCCTTTGCCGACCACTGGGGCGGGCCGCCGACGCTCGACCGGCTGGCCTTTTCTATCACCGTCAACGCGGCGGTTCGCCTGAACAAGCTGAAGTCGGGGGAATGCCACGTCATGGTCTTCCCCAACCCCGCCGATCTGGATCGGATCGCCGCCGACCCCGCACTGAAACTGCTGAAGCAGGAGGAGCTGAACATCGGCTACCTCGCCATGAACGTGCGCAAGAAGCCGTTCGACGACGTCCGGGTCCGCCGCGCGCTGAACCACGCCATCGACAAGGGGGCAATCCTGGACGCCGTTTACGGCGGCATCGCCCGGCCGGCCAAGAACCCCATCCCGCCGACACTGTGGTCCTACAACGACGAGGTCGCCGACTACGACTACGACCCGGACAAGGCCCGCGCGCTGCTGGCCGAGGCCGGGCTGCCGACCGGCTTCGCGGCAGCGCTGTGGTACATCCCGGTCACCCGCCCCTACAACCCCGACGCCAAGCGAATGGCCGAGATGATCCAGGCCGACCTGGAGGCGGTGGGCGTCCGCGTCACCCTGAAGACGGAAGGCTGGGCCGACTACCGCAAGCACCTCCAGGAAGGGGCGCACGACATGGCGCTCTACGGCTGGACCGGCGACAACGGCGATCCGGACAACTTCTTTTACGTCCTGCTCGGCTGCGAGGCGGCGCGGTTCGGCGGTTCCAACATCGCCAAATGGTGCGACCCGGCCTTCGACGCGCTGCTGCACGCGGCCAAACGCACCACCGACCTGGACCAGCGCAGCCGCTATTACCGCGAGGCGCAGGTGATCGCCAAGCGAGAGGCGCCGTGGGTGCCCATCGCCCATTCCCTGGTCTTCATGCCGTTGCGCCAGGAGGTGCAGAACTACCGCATGGATCCCCTCGGCCGGCACAGCTTCACCGGCGTGTATCTGAAGGAGTGAGCGGAACGCGGCAAAGCCCCGCTTGACCAATGGAAATTGCCGGAAGACATTCAACCGAAGCGAGGAAAATACCGAGAACACTCATCCGCATGAGGAACAAGGGAGGCGTTGGCATGCGCAAAGGTTACGGGACGGCATTCACGTTGGCGCTCGGCATCGGGCTAACCGCAACCTCGACAAGCGCGGCCGGAGATGCCTCGGATTTCGCCGCGCGTTGCGCGGCACTGGCGACGCTGTCGATCCCCGAAACGAGCCAGCTTTCGGCCACGGTGGTCGAGGGCTCGACCGCCACGGCGGCGGGCCAGCCCCTGAACATCCCCACCTATTGCAAGGTGCGCGGAGTGATTGAACCGACGATCACCGTTGAGGTGCGGCTGCCTATCGATTCGGCCTGGAACGGCCGGTTCTTCCAGTCGGGCTGCGGCGGCATGTGCGGCGGGGTGCTGTCCGACTATCCGCACCTGTTCAACTCCAGCCTGCCGGGGCAGGCGCGCGGCTACGCCGCGGCGACCAGCGACACCGGTCACACCGGCAGCAACGTGGACGGCCGCTGGGCCTACAACAACCAGCCCGCCAAGGAGGATTTCGCCTACCGCAGCATCGGCGAGACCGCCCGCGTCGGTAAGGCGCTGGTCGCCGCCTTCTACGGCAAGCCCCAGGACAAATCCTATTTCGCCGGCTGTTCGACCGGCGGCCGGCTGGCCGTCAAGGCCGCCCTGAAATACCCGAAGGAGTTCAACGGCATCGTCGCCGGCGCCCCGGCGCTGGACTATCCGGGGCTGGTCGGCACGGCCTTCGCGTGGCTGCTGCGCACCAACCTGGACGCTGAGGGGCGCAAGGTGCTGACCGGCGAGACGTGGGGCAAGGTGGAGCGGCTCTACAAGGCCACAGTGGAGCAGTGCGATGCGGCGGACGGTGTCGCCGACGGGGTCATCGCCGACCCGCGCCAGTGCAAGAAGACCGATTTGCGCGCGCAGTCCTGCGGCGCCGCCCAGGGTCCCGATTGCCTGACCGAAAACGATCTGCGGGTCATCGGCCAGTGGCGGCACGGCGCCCACGATTCGAAGGGCCGACCGCTCTATCCCGGCGGCGTTCCGGAAGGGTCGGAGCCCTATTGGGGCCTGTGGCTGACCGGTTCGCCCAACCCGGACTTCAAGGCGTTCCCCTACGGCTTCGCCGATCCGATCGCCACCGACTTCCTGCGCTATCTGGCCTTCACGCCGGATGCCGGGCCGGATTATCAGGTCAAGGACTTCCGCTTCGACAGCGACCCGGCGCGGATGGCCGCCTCTTCGGCCCTGCTCAACGCCGATGACCCGGACCTGTCGGCCTTCCGCAAGGCCGGCGGCAAGATGGTGATGTACCATGGCTGGGCCGACCCGCTGGTAACGCCTTACAAGACGGTCGAGTATTACGAGGCGGTCCGCCGGAAGGTCGGCGATACCAAGGCGGTGGATGGATTCCTGCGACTGTTCATGATCCCCGGCCTCGACCATTGCGGCGTTCAGCGCACCGGCTTCGAGACCAACTTCGGCCCCGGCATCGACGAGCGGAGCATCGACCCACTGACCGCGCTGGAGCATTGGGTCGAGCGCGGCAAGGCCCCCGACGTGCTGCCGATGACCGCCTTCGTTGTCGACAAGGGCGCGGCCAAGGACGCCACCCCCGCCTGGACGCGCGATCTCTGCCGGTTCCCGCAGCGGACCGTCCTGAAGGATCCCAAGTCCGACTGGACGAGCCCCGCCAACTGGACCTGCCGCTGACGGCTGCCGCAAGGAGTTTCCCTGTCGTATAGTCCGGTTCAGATAAGATTGTACGACAGGGAATCCCATGCCGATCCGTATTGCCGCCGTCATCGCCCTCAGTGCCGTTCTCGCCGCCGGGAGTGCCAAGGCTCAGATGCCGATGGACCACGCGTCGCACCACCAGGGCGCCGCAACCTCAACGCCGGCCGGAACGCTGCCGGAGCCGACTATGCCCGGCCAGGACGCCTTCGGGACGATTCAAGAGATCGTCGGCATCCTGGACGCCGATCCGAACACGGACTGGTCCAAGGTGGACATCGAGGCACTGCGCCGGCACCTCGTCGATATGAACGAGCTGACGTTGCACGCCAAGGCGGTGGCAACGCCGGTGGACGGCGGCGCGCGCTTCGACGTCACCGGCGAGGGCCGCACGCTGGAGGCCATCCAGCGCATGGTCCCGGCGCACAGCCATGAGATCAACGGCCTGAACGGCTGGTCCGCCAAGGCGGAGCCGTCGGCGACCGGCGCCACGCTGACCGTAACCTCCGCCGACCCGAAGCAGGTCGCCCGCATCCGAGGCCTGGGCTTCATCGGCGTCATGGCGCAGGGCGCCCACCACCAGACGCACCACCTTGCCATGGCGCGGGGCGGATTCCATCACTGATCCATCGCATCGGAATTCTTTACATCAGAATTTCCTAATGGAACTGACCGGGACGCCGCCCCGTTAAATGGACATCCGCCGCCGCCTGGCGGCGGGGTCCACGCAATGAAAAAGGCAAGGGAAAGGACCTCGGCCATGGCATCGACCCGGCTCCTGCGGCTGTCCGCACCGCTTCTTCTCGGCATGGCTCTGGCAGCGACGCCCGCCCTGGCGCAGGGACAAGGCGGTCCTCCGGCGGGCAGTCCGCCGATGCAGGGGCACCCCGGCATGATGCAGCAGGACATGAAGCGCCCGAATATGCCGCAGGATCCGGCGTCGCGCGCCTACATGGATTCCATGCGGAAGATGAACCATGCCATGATGGGCCGCCGGATGACCGGCGACGCCGACCGTGATTTCGCGTCCATGATGATTGCGCACCATCAGGGAGCCATCGACATGGCCCGCGTGGAGTTGCAGCACGGCAAGGACCCCGACCTGAAGGCCATGGCCCAGAAGGTCATCGACGACCAGTCGCGGGAGATCAAGGAGCTTCAGGACTGGCTGAGCCGTCATCCACCCCAGGCCGCTCAGCGCTGAGGATCCCGTTTGTCGCCGTAGAGTAGATCTGTTTAAAAGTTCGCGAGGAAAACTGCGAGGTGGTAGGAAATTCAGTCGAGTAGATCGGTTTAGAAAAAGAGGTAATCTGGTTAGAAATGTAGAGCGGTTCAGGTGAAAAGTCTTGGCCCGTCCTCCGACCGATACTCCCCTGACCAAGGTACCTGACGAGGTTTGGCAGACCGCGCGTGAGCGTGAGCGGGTCATCAGAACCCTCGTTCAACAGCCGGTTCTGTACGGGGCTCGCAGCGAGGTCATAGTTGCCGCAGCCAACGAGCTTGGGATCACCCTCCAGTACCTTTATCGCCTCGTCAAAGCATATGCCGCCGATCCGCGGACCCGCTCCCTGCTGCCCAGGATGCCCGGACCGCAGGCCGGCTTGCGGCGCCTGCATCCCCAAGTCGAGACGATCATCGAGGAGGAGATCCAGACCCGCTACATGGATCTTCTCAAGCCGAAGAAATCGCTGCTGATCAAGGGCATACATGCTCGGTGCGCCGCCGAAGGGTTGGGGAAGCCGGCCCGGGAGACCGTCGACGCCCGCCTAGCGGTTATCAGCAGGTTGTGTCAGATCTTGCGCCACAACGTGATTGAGGGCCTGGCGGCGTGCTGAATTGGATGGGGTGAGTTACGCGACGGCGATCATGTCGCGTAA
>NZ_JAGINQ010000036.1 GCF_017876165.1 Azospirillum soli | reverse complement strand
TTACGCGACATGATCGCCGTCGCGTAACTCACCCCATCCAATTCAGCACGCCGCCAGGCCCTCAATCACGTTGTGGCGCAAGATCTGACACAACCGCGGACACTGCCCTCACGCCGATTTGTGCGCTTAAGTCCACCGGGACCGGTCGCAGGACAACCGACGGCACAGTCATGGGACGACCGGCAGGATCAATCGCGAACGGTGCGTGGAGTCACGATAGATCTTGTGGCTCACGGCACGGCCGCTCGGCAGGTGGTAGCTGTCGGGCGGCAGCAGGGCTGCGTGCGCGTCGGTGAAGGACTCGTTGCAGGACAGCTCAAGCTCCAGGCGATGGCCGGGCTTGAACTGGTTGGAGAAGGGATAAAGCAGGATCGCGTATTCGATGATCTCGCCCGGCGGGACTGGCACGGCGCGGGTGTGCGGGTGGAAGGGCGCGTCGGGACGCGACTTCTCCGGATCCAGCTCGCGGTGCGACGCCTTCAGGTAGCCCGAGGTGACCATCTGGCGCGTGCCGTTGGGAGTGACGTCGTACAACTTGGCGATCAGGTTGGTGTCATCGCTGTCGATGGACACGAAGACGTTCAGGGCGCCCGATCCGGTCATCTCGACCGCTTCCTCGAAGGCGGGCGACGTCCAGCGCAACGTCTCCACCGTCGAGGTCACCGTCATCGGCGCCTGATAGAAGCCGTCGGGCGGCGCGCTGACGGTGGGCAGGGCTTCGGACGTGCGCGACAGGCGACCGCGCGGACGCAGGTAGAATTCGGTCAGCTGGCGCTCGGGCAGCGGCCACTGGTCGGCCTGCCGCCACGCGCGCTTGCCCTCGACGAAGATGTTGACCGGCGGCTCGTCCATGATGCCGTTGTCGATGCCCTTCAGCCAGTAGTCGTACCAGCGGAACATCTCCTCGTGGGATTCGTGGAAGGGCCGCTCCTGCATCGGCGGCAGCGGCTGGAGGTCCAGCTTCTTCGGCCCCTTCAGCGCGTGGTACGTGTTGATGTGGCCCTCGACGGTCCAGCCGCGCCCCCACTTGGTCTGGATGTAGGTCGGGATGGTGACGTTGTGGGCCTTGGCCAGCGGCGCGTTCTCCTCGTAGAAGGGCCCGTTGGTCGGGTTCATCACGAAGTCGAAATACAGCTCGCGCGTCTTGGGGTAGTTGACCAGATGCACGAGGTTCGGCCAGTTGGCGATGTCGGGATCGGCCAGCCGCTCCGCGACGCGGGCCTTCAGCTCCTCCGGCGGGGTGTCGCGCAGCGTGCGCGAAATGACCTCGCGCACGGCGATGCCGCTGTCGCCGCCGCGCCCCTCGCGCGAGGCGCGCGGCATGAACCACAGGATGCCGCCGTGGTACGCCAGCTCGTACAGGTCGAAATGGCCGCCGTTGCAGAAGATCGCCTTCAGGTGCGGCGGGTTTTCGGCGGCGCCCAGGATCTGGACGGAGGCGTAGTAGGAAATGCCGACCATGCCGACATTGCCGCTGCACCAGGGCTGGGCGGCGATCCATTCCACGAGGTCGTAGATGTCCTGCCCCTCGCCATGGCCGCCGGTGTTGTAGTTGCCGCACAGCTCGCCTTCGGACTGGCCGGTGCCGCGAACGTCGGCGATGATGTGGGCGTAGCCGTTCGCGACGATGCGGCGGATGTCGCCGGCCTCGATGCAGCCGTCCCACAACGGGCTCGGGCGCGCCTGCGGCGGCAGAGTCAATGACAGCGCCTGGAGTTCCTTGCCGTAGGGGCCAAGCGCCAGCAGCGCCGGAACCTTCTCGGCGCCCTCGGGGCGGTACACATCGGTGGCGATGCGCACGCCGTCGCGCATGGTGACGAAAACGTCCTTCTCGACGACCATGGCGTCGGTGTTCTGTGCCGTCATGACAATATGCTCCCTGCGGCCTCCCCTTCGGTGAGGCCGTCGTTTAAAAATTGAAAGCGTGAAGGACTTCAGTCCTCGAGAACGATCCAGTTTTCCGCCGCGATGGACACCTTCACCCGGTCGCCGGCCGAGAACAGCAGGCGCGAGGTGGCGTGGGCCGGCAGGACGGTTTCGCCGATGCGCACCACATATTCGAGCATCCGCCCGGAGAAGAGGCGCGAGACGATGGTCGCGTCCAGGCCGTCCGGCAACTCGTCGGCGGTGCCGATGTGGACGTGCTCCGGCCGCACCGCCAGGGTGTGCGCCGATGCCTCGCCGTAGCGGCGCTGCGTCGTGACCACGGTGCCGAGCGTGGTGGAGAAGACCGCGCCCCGCTCCTCGTCGCGCTCGAAGCGGGCCGGCAGGAACGTCGCCTGGCCGAGGAACTCGGCGGTGAAGCGGTGGCGCGGACGCAGGTAGAGGTCCGCCGGGTTGCCAAGTTCGATCAGCTCGCCCGCGCGCATCAGGGCGACGCGGTCGGACATCGACATCGCCTCGTCCTGGTCGTGCGTCACGTAGATCGCCGTGGTGTCGATCCGCTGCTGCAATTCGCGCAGTTCGACGCGCATCTGGTCGCGCAGCTTGGCGTCCAGGTTCGACAGCGGCTCGTCCAGCAGGATCAGCTTGGCGTTCTTGACCAGCGCGCGGGCCAGCGCCACGCGCTGCTGCTGGCCGCCGGACAGCATCGTCGCCGAGCGGTCGGCGTAGGGCTCCAGCCCGACCATCGCCAGCGCCTTGCGCACCCGCTCGTCGCGCTCGGCCCGGCCGACGCGGGCCATCTCCAGCGGAAAGGCGACGTTCTGCGCCACCGTCATGTGCGGCCACACCGCGTAGGACTGGAAGACCATGGCGATGTCGCGCTTCTCGGTCGGGACGCTCGCCCCATCCTTGAAGACGGTGGCGCCCTGGATGGCGATGCGGCCGGTGTCCGGATTTTCCAGGCCGGCGATGCTGCGCAGGCAGGTGGTCTTTCCGCAGCCCGAAGGCCCCAGCAACGTGAAGAACTCGCCCCGCCCCACCGAGAGCGAAACGCCCTTCAGGGCGTGGTGGGACAGGGATCCCAACCGGTAGGTGAGCTGAAGATCATTGACCTCGAGCATGGTCTCTCTCGCTTCCTTGGGGCGTCAACGTGGCTCGGCCGGCGGCGTGGCCGCCACGGTCGTTTTGGCGGCCGCCTTGTCCTCCAGGTTCAGGCCGGCCGACCCCCAGTCGGTGCGGGCGACGTCGGTGATGACGATCTGGACGGAGCTGTCGTTGCACCCGATGGCGCGGACGGTCTCCCGCGTGAAGGAGGCGATGAGGTCGCGCTTCTGGTCCAGGCTGCGGCCTTCGGTGAGCATGACGTGGATGAAGGGCATGGGGATCTCCGTAAGGCTCAGTTCGTGGCGGTGCGCGTGGTCAGGCGGGAGACCAGCTGCCAAAGCAGAAGCAGGCTGGAGGTGCCGACGATCAGCCAGATGCCGATCGCGGCGGAGCGGGTGACGTCGCCGCCGGCCCAGGCGTCCCACAGCAGGGTGGTGACGACCGAATTGTCGTAGCCCTGCAGCATCAGCGCGGTGGACAGCTCGCGCAGGGAGTGCGAGGCGACCCAGACCCAGACGCCGAGCAGGGCCGGCAGCACGATCGGCAGGGTGATGCGCAGCATGACCTTGGCCGGCGAGCCGCCCGACGTGCGCCCGGCCTCCTCCAGCTCGTTGTGGACCTGAAGCATCACGTTTCCGGCCAGACGCGCGCCGTAGGGCAGATACTGCGTCAGATAGCCGGCGACGATGATCCAGATGGTGCCGTAGATCGGAACGGCGCTGCCGAGGGCGAGATAGACGTAGATCAGGGCGACGCCGATCATCACGCCCGGAATGGCCAGCGGGATGAAGGCCAGGTTGTCGATGACGGCACGCCCCGGCAAACGGCTGCGCACCACCATCCAAGAGACCAGCCCGCCGATGATCGTCACCAGCGTCGCCGCGACCACGGCCACGGTCAGCGAGTTGCCGACCGAACCGACGAAGGCGTCGCTCTCGAACAGGCCGGCGTGGTTCTCCAGCGTCAGCAGGCTGAGGCTGTCCATGGTCGGGGCGGTCGGATAGGGCAGAAGGCTCATCCAGGCCAGCACGCCGAGCGGCAGCAACAGCGCCACCAGCACATAGAGGCCGAGCAGGCCGGCGACGGCCCACTTCCACGGCCCCAGACGGTACATGCGCGGCCGGAAGGCCTTGCCGGTCACCGTCACGAAGCGGCGCGACTGCGCGGTCATGCGCCGGTAGGCCCAGCCCATCGCCAGCAGCATCACCAGGAACAGCATGGCCAGCGCGCTGACCTCGCCGTAGAGCGGCGCGCCGGTCGGCGAATTGTTCATCAGGTAGAAGACGCGGGTGCTGAGCACGTAGATCCGCGACGGCATGCCGAGCGCGCCGGGAATGTCGAACAGCACGAAGCAGGCGATCAGGATGATGATGCCGGCGGTCGCCAGCGCCGGGGCGATCATCGGCAGGACCGTGCGCGTCACCGTCTTCAGGAAGCCGGCGCCGCAGGTGCGCGCCGCCTCCTCCAGGCTGGGGTCGAGGTTGCGCAGGGTCGGCGCGATGATGAGGAAGGCGGTCGGCACCAGGGACAGCCCCTGGATCAGGATCATCCCCGTCATGGTGTAGGGGTTCAGCAGCGGCCCGTCGATGAAGGGCCGCAGCATCTGGTTAATCAGGCCGTTGCGCGGGTTCCCCAGCAACGCCCAGCCGAGGGCCAGCAGCAGCGGGGGAATCGCGATCGGGATCAGCACCATGATCCGGAACAGGACGCGGCCGGGCACGTCCGTCCGCTCCAGAACCCAGGCCAGCAGAAGCGCCGTGGACACCGCGACGGCCGTCGCCCCGACGGCGAACACCACCGTGTTGGACAGCAGGCTGAGGAACTCGACGTTGCCGTAGGCCTTGGCGTAGTTCCCGAGCGTCCAGCCGTCATCCAGCGGGAAGCCGGTCGGCCGCAGGCTGCTGATGATGAGCGCCGCCAGGGGGGCGACGACGAGATAGGCGAGGATGGCGCCGAGCGCGAGCGTCGGCATCCATTCCCTCCACCCCCGGCCGCTCCGACGGACGGGCGCCGCCGAAACGGGGGAGTGCGTCGCGATGTCTGCGGGCATGATGGTCGCTTACTTGGCCAGCAGGGCGTTGTACGCTTCGTAGATGCGCGCGTACTCGTCGTAGCGGGACAGCGGGATTTCGGCGACCTCCTTGCCGGCGGCCATCTTGCCGTAGTTGGTCTCCGGAACGCGCAGGTTACCCCGGCCGGTGGCCCCCTCGTAGGCCAGCGCGCCCTCGGTGGTGGTCAGCCAGGCGGCGAAGAGCTTGCCGCCGTCCGGGTTCTTTCCGCCCTTGGGGATGAAGGTGTAGATGGTGGTGACCGGGATCGGGTTCGGGATCACCAGGCTGATCGGGCCGCCCTTGCGGACGGTCGGCAGCGTGGCGTGCGCCGCGCCCCAACCCACGGCCAGCTCGCCCGACGCCATCGACTGAACCATCGGGAAGGAGCTGGGGAACAGCATGGGGTTCTGCTGCTTGAGCTTCTCGATGTAGGCGGTGGTCTTCTCCTCGCCCCACACGGCCGACAGCGAGGTCTCGGACTCCGACCGGTTCCACAGGCCGATACGGCCCTTCCAGCGCGGATCCAGCAGGGCCTCGAAGGTCTTCGGGGCCTCCGCCTCCTTCACCGCCTTGTTGTTGTAGATGATGACGTAGGCGCTGGCGGCGATGGAGACCGCGTAGGGTTCCGGCGCCATCTCCTTGGCGACTCCCAGCGCGCTCCAGTCCACGTTCATCAGCATGTCGCGCTTGGCGAGCTGCATCAGGATGGGCGGGCCGTTGGACGCCACGTCGGCGGTACGCCCGCCGCCCTGGGTCTCCTGGATGATGCGGGCGGCCATGGCGTTGCCGCCGGTGTCGCGCACGTGTTGCAGCTCGACGCCCGGAAAACGCTCCTGGAACTTCTTGATGAGCGGCTTCATCTCCTCGGTCGGGCTGCTCTCGTACCAGAGGATCGGACCGGCGGCGGCGGCCTTCTTCGCCAGATCGGCGAGCGAGTCCGCGCGCGCCGTGCTTGCCGTGGCCATGGTGCCCATGGCCATGCTGCTAAGGGCCGCCACCGTGACGGCGTAGGTCATGAAACTCTTCATCGACATTCTTGTGTCCCTCCCTTTTTTATGATTCGGACATCAGGCGGTGATGACGTCGGTGGCCAGGGTGCGCGCGGCGATGCGGCCCTCGACCGGTTCCCAGCCGAGGCCGACGCGCTCCGTCGGCACGCGGATGGCGCCGTTCTCGGCCAGGATCACGGGTTCGACGATGTCCTCGTCGAAGTACTTGTCCGAACCGGAGATGTCGCCGGGCAGGTCGAAGGCGGCGAGACTGCACAGCGCCACGGCACCGGCGCGGCCGACGCCGAATTCGTGCATGCCGCCGCACCACACGCCGATGCCGTTGGCGGCGGCCAGCTCAGCGATCGCCTTGGCCTCGCCGAAGCCGCCGACGCGCGGCGCCTTGATGTTGATGACCTTGCCGGCCTTGCTGTCGATCATGCGCCGGGCGTCGGCCACGGTGCGGACCGATTCGTCCAGGCAGATCGGGGTCGTCATCATGGTCTGAAGCTGGGCGTGGTTGACCATGTCGTCCCACTCCAGCGGCTGCTCGATCATCATCAGGTCGAAGGCGTCGAGCTGGCGCAGGTGGTCGGCGTCGGCCAGCCTGTAGGCCGAATTGGCGTCGGCCATCACGGCCAGATCGGGGAAGCGCTCGCGCACGGCCCGCACCGGCTCCACGTCGAAGCCCGGCGCGATCTTCATCTTCACGCGGCGGTAGCCCTGATCGACGTATTTCTGGATGGTGGCGATCAGCTTGTCCAGGTCGCGCTGGATGCCCAGGCTGACGCCGGACAGGATCTCCGGACGGGTGCCGCCCAGCTCCGCCGACAGCGAGCGGCCGTTGGCCCGCGCCGCGAAGTCCCAGGCGGCCATTTCCAGCCCGGACTTGGCGAAGCCGTTGCCCTTGGTCCGCTCGTAAAGCCTAGCGAATTCGTACGGGTCGGACCACTCCTTGCCGACCACCGCCGGGGCCAGGAAGTCCTTCATGATGTGCCAGCAGGTCTCGGTCGTCTCGCCCATGTAATAGGGCTCGGTCGGGGCGGCGCACTCGCCCCAGGCGGTGATGCCGTCGCCCTCCAGCTTGACCAGAATGTGGCGCAGGGCGTCGGCGCCGTGGGTGCTGGCCTTGAAGGGCGTGTGCAGGCTCATGACCACGACGGACAGCGTGACTCGTTCGATCTTCATGATCTCAAATTCCCGGAAGGCGGACGGGCCGGCGTCACGCGACGAGCGCGGAGCCGCCGTCGACGACGATGTCGGTCAAGGCGATGTGGCCGGACTGGTCGGAAAGCAGGAACAGGATCGTGTTGGCGACGTCCTCCGGCCGGCCGACCTTGCGCAGCGGGATCGGCACGCGGTAGCGGTCGAGGTTGCCGTCGATGTGCCCCTTGCGCATGGCGTCGGCCTGATCGCCCCAGGTGGCGGTGGCGATCGGGGTCTCGGTCACGCCCGGATGGACGATGTTGACGCGGACCCCCAGCGGCGCCAGTTCCAGGCCCAGGCACTTGGCGTAATATTCGGCGGCGGCCTTGGACGCGCCGTAGGCGCCCTGCCCGGTGCGGATGACCACCGTGGTCTGCGAGGCGACCACGACGATGCGGCCCGACCGGCGTTCGGCCATGCGGCGGGCCACCGACTGGGTGACGTTGAAGACGCCGGTGGCGTTGACCGCCTGGCAGGCGTTCCAGTCCTCGGCCGTCATCTCCAGCGCGGTCGCGGTGCGGAAGATGCCGGCGGCGTGGGCCAGCAGGCCGATGGGGCCGAGGTCCCGTTCAGCCGAGGCGACCGCCTCGTCCACCGACGCGCGGTCCGACACGTCGACGCGATAGGCCCGGCCCTCGCCGCCGGCGGCCTGGATCGCCGCCAGCGTCTCGTTCAGCCCATCGGCCTTGAGGTCGAGCAGCGCGACCTTGGCGCCCGCAGCCGCCAGCGCCACCGCCGTGGCCGCGCCCATCCCGCCGCCGGCGCCCGTGACCAGGGCGACGGCGTCTTTGAATCCGGTAAGTTGCATGATCGGATGTCCCCGTTCAGCGCGCCTGCGGGACCGCGGCGGCCCCATCCACGATGGTGATCGCGATGTCGCCGAGACCGTCGATGCCGCCGGTCACCCGGTCGCCGGGGACGATGGCGCCGACACCGGCGGGGGTGCCGGTCATGATGAGGTCGCCGGGCTTCAGCGTCATCGAGCGTGACAGGATCGAGATGGTCTCGGGCACGTCCCAGATCAGATCGGCGATGTCGGCGTCCTGCTTCACCGCGTCGTTGACCGCGAGCCAGATCCGCCCGCTGGTCGGATGGCCGATCTTGCTGGCGCGATGCAGCGGCGCGATGGGCGCCGACCGGTCGAAGGCCTTGCCCCAGTCCCAGGGCCGCCCCTTGTCGCGGGCGTCGAGTTGCAGGTCGCGGCGCGTCAGGTCGATGCCGACGCCGTACCCCCAGATCAGGCCGTTGGCCTCGGCCACCGGGACGTCGGCGCCTTCCTTGCCGATGGCCACGATCAGCTCGATTTCATAGTGGAAGTTGCCGGTCTCCGGCGGATAGGGGATGGACGTGCCGTCATCGACCACGGCGTCGGCCGGCTTGGTGAAGAAGAAGGGCGGTTCGCGGTCCGGGTCCTTGCCCATCTCACGCGCGTGCGCCGCGTAGTTGCGGCCGACGCAGAAGATGCGGCGTACCGGGAAGCGCGCGTCCTCACCGGCGACGGCGACGGACGCCTGCGGCGGCGGCGAAAAGGTGAACTGGCTCACAAAGTCTCTCCGGCAGGGCGTTTGGGCAGAGCGTGGGGTCTGGGCGTTGGTCAGGCGTTGCTGCGGTCTTCGCGCCACAGGCCGAGCTTTTCCTGGATCGGACGGTCGGAGCAGCTGAAGAGGACGGCGTCCTCGTCGGCCTCGTGCGTCACGTGATGCCAGCTCGGCACGACGAAGATGTCGCGCGGCCCCCACTCGAACGTCCGGTCGCCGACCCGCGAGCGGCCGCGCCCTTCGATGGGGACGTAGACGGTGGCGTCGGTCGCCCGGTAGCGCAGGGTCGAGAAGCCCTTGGGCAGCATCTGGATGAAGGCCCCCAGCGTGGGCATGGCGAAATCGCCGGTGACCGGGTTGGTGTAGCGGAGCTTCAGCCCGTGGCAGGGATCCCACTCGTCCTGCGCCTTCATGCGTTCCAGCGCGTCGCGGGTTTCCTCGTAGGGGTAATTGAAAATCGGCGAGCTGTGCGTCGTCCGCTTGAGGTCCACCGGCAGCAGGTTGCGGCCGTAGCGGGCCAGCGAATCGCCGGTGCGGCGCGTGACCGGCTGTTCGTCCTCGTCCAGCCGTTCGGCGAAGGAGGCGTCGAAGAACTGCACCACCGGAATGTCCAGGCCGTCCAGCCAGAACATCGGCGCGTCGGTGTCATTGCCGTGGTCGTGCCACGTCATCGCCGGGGTGATGACGAAGTCGCCGGGCGACATGATCGTGCGCTCGCCGTCGACCGACGTGTAGCCCCCCTTCCCTTCCAGCACGAAGCGCAGGGCGGTCTGGCTGTGGCGGTGGGCCGGCGCGACCTCGCCGGGCAGCACCAGTTGGACGCCCGCGTACAGCGAGGTGGTGACCTTCGACTGGCCGTGCAGGCCGGGATTCTCCAGCACGAGCACGCGGCGCTCTGCCTCCTTGGCGGTGATGAGGCCGCCGGCCTCCATCATGCGGTGGCGGATGGTGTCGAAGCGCCACAGGAAGGGCTGGCAGGTGCTGCGCGGTTCCGCCGTGATGAGGGTGGACAGGTTCGTCCAGAGCGCTGAAAGCCCTTCCTTGTCAATGGCTTCGTAGAAGGCTCGCCGTTCAGGCGTGTCGTGGGCGACGTGCTCCACTGCCAATTCCCTCCCCCGGTTGGCCCGTTCGTTCGGGCACTGATGGTTTATATATGCAATCATCTGTGTGCTAATTGACAGTATGCTGAACTTATGTATGCTGTCAATCGCCTTGCTGACGATCCGGATGTCGATGGTTTGGGTGACGGCCTTTAATGATCGCCCGGCCCAGGGAACGGCGAAGAATCCGGTTCCAAACCGCTCCGGACGGCGGGCGGCACCGCACTCTGCGGATTGCAGAAACGACACGACGCTTTGAGGGGGGAGAACGGGTGCGGCTCTATGGATATTTTCGCAGCAGCGCGTCCTGGCGCGTGCGCATTGCCTTGAACCTGAAAGGGCTTCAGGCCGATCTCGTGCCCCGCCATCTGCGGCGGGGCGAGCAAAGGGACCCCGGATATCTGGCGCTCAACCCGCAAGGGCTGGTGCCCGCTCTGCTCCCGGAGGATGGCCCGGCGCATGACGGCCCAGCGCATGATGGCCCGGTGTTGACGCAGTCGCTGGCGATCATCGAATGGCTGGAGGAGCACTATCCCGAACCGGCGCTGCTCCCGAGCGATCCCGGCCGGCGCGCCAGGGTCCGGGCCTTCGCCCTGGCCATCGCCTGCGACATTCACCCCATCCAGAACCTGAAGGTGCTGGCGCGCCTGCGCCATCTCGGCGTGGCCGAGGAGGATGTCGGCGGCTGGGCCAAATGGGTCATCGAGGAGGGCTTCGCTGCTCTTGAGACGATGATCGCGGACGAACCGGGTCCCTTCGCCTTCGGCGACGCGCCGACGCTGGCGGACGTCTGCCTTGTTCCTCAGTTCGGCAACGCCCGCCGCTTCGGCGTGGACGTGGAGCGGTTTCCCCGGCTGCTCGCCGCCGAACGCGCGGCGCTGGAGCTTCCGGCCTTCACCGCCGCCTTACCCGAGGAGCAGCCCGATGCCGAGTGATGAAACGGTCATGTCCGTGGAACGCCTCTACAGCCGGCCCGGTCACCTCATCCGGCGGGCCCAGCAGATCGCTGTTTCGATCTTCGTCGAGGAATGCGGCGCGCTCGACCTGACGCCGGTGCAGTACGCGGCGCTCGTCGCCATCCGCAGCCAGCCCGGCCTGGACGCGACGCGCCTGTCGGCGCTGGTCGCCTTCGACCGCTCGACCGTCGGCAACGTGCTCGAACGCCTGGAGGGCAAGGGCCTGATCGTGAGGGTCAATTCCCCGGAGGACCGGCGCCTGAAGCTCCTGCACATCACCGACGCGGGCGTGGACATCGTCGAAAAGGCCGAGCTGGGCGTGCAGCGCACCCAGGAACGCATCCTCGCGCCGCTCGCCCCCGCCGACCGGGACCATTTCATCGCGCTGCTGACGCAGCTCGTCGAACTCAACAACAACGCCTCCCGGGTGCCCCAGAGCACGCCGCCGAAGCGCTAGACCATCGCACTGGAGTAGATAGGGAATGTCGGAAGACAGCCTCAACGACCTGCCGATCCTGATCGCGGGCGGCGGAATTGGCGGACTCGCGGCCGCGGTCGGCTTGGCCAACAAGGGCTTTTCGGTGGTCGTCCTGGAACGGGCGCCACAGCTCGGCGAGATCGGCGCCGGCATCCAGCTCGGCCCGAACGCCTTCCACGCCTTCGACGCGCTCGGCGTCGGCGCGCAGGCCCGCGGCATGGCGGTTTACATCGACGCCCTGCGCCTGATGGACGCCCTCACGGCGGAGGAGATCACCTCGATCGACCTGGGTGACGCCTTCCGCAAGCGCTTCGGCAACCCCTACGCGGTGGTCCATCGCGGCGACCTGCACGGCGTCTTCCTCAAGGCCTGCCAGGCACACCCGAACATCGACCTGCGGGTGGCCAGCGAGGTCGTGGACTACGAGCAGACGGCCGAGCGGGTGACCGCCCGCCTCGCCTCGGGCGCGACGGTCGAAGGCGCCCTGCTGATCGGCGCCGACGGCCTGTGGTCGAAGGTGCGCACGCGCGTCGTCGGCGACGGCCAGCCGCGCGTGTCCGGCCACACCACCTACCGCTCGGTCATTCCGACCGAACACATGCCGGAGGATCTGCGCTGGAACGCGGCCACGCTGTGGGCCGGCCCAAAATGCCACATCGTCCATTACCCGCTGTCGCGGTGGAAGCTGTTCAATCTGGTCGTGACCTACCACAACGACGCGCCCGAACCCGTCGCCGGCAAGCCGGTGACGGTGGAGGAGGTGCTCGCCGGCTTCACGCACGTGCATGAGCGCGCGCAGTCGATCATCCGCCACGGCCGCGATTGGAAGCTGTGGGTGCTGTGCGACCGCGAGCCCGTGGAGAATTGGGTGGACGGCCGCGTCGTCCTGCTCGGCGACGCCGCCCACCCGATGCTCCAGTATTTCGCCCAGGGCGCCTGCATGGCAATGGAGGACGCCGTCTGCATCGCCGACGCGCTGGGCGCCCGGCCGGACGACGTGCCGACGGCGCTTGAAGCCTACCGCCGACGCCGCGCCGTCCGCACCGCGCGGGTCCAGTTGCAATCCCGCGCCATCGGGGAGCACGTCTACCACCCCGCCGGTGCCCACGCCGCAGCCCGCAACGCGGTGATGCGCGCCAAAACGTCGGAGGACTATTACGGCCACCTCGCGTGGCTGTACGGCGGCAACGCCCTCGACCACGACACCGCCTGACCGGCGGATCATCCACGAAGGCATCCACATCGCCGGACGCGCTCCCCTGCCGCACCCACCCTGTTCGCCTCGGCCGGCGTCGTTCAAACGGACGATGCCGGCCGCCGCCGACGCCCCCATACCTGTCGCCAGTCCCCCCGCCAGCGAAGGCGGCCGCCACACAACGGTTCCTGGGCGGGTTCCTGGGAGGCGACCGGAGGCCGACCGACTGCCGGCCATGCATGGGAGCGGAGCATGTTCGACTTCAAGGGCAAGGTGGTTCTGGTCACGGGCGGCGGTGCCGGCATCGGCCGCGCGACGGCCGAATTGTTCGGTGAGCTGGGCGCCCGGGTCGCCGTGCTGGAAATCGCCCAGGACCGATGCGAGGCCGTGCGCTCGCTCCTGGTGGAGGCCGGTGTCGATGCCCTGGTGCAGCGCGGCGACGCCGCCGACGCGGGCGATGTCGATGCGCTGATGTCGGCGATCGACGCGCGCTTCGGCCGCCTGGACGTGCTGGTCAACAACGTCGGCGATTTCCTCGGAATGGCGGCGCCGTTCGCCGAGACCACGCCGGCCGGCTGGAACGCGCTTTACCAAGTCAATCTGCACCACGTCTTCCTGGTGACGCACGCGACCCTTCCCCTGCTTCGGCGGACCGGAGCGGGAAGCAGCATCATCAACGTCTCGACCATCGAGGCGTTTCGCGGCATCCCGAACGCCGCCGTCTACAGCGCGTTCAAATCGGCGATCACCGGCTTCACCCGCAGCCTCGCCCTGGAACTGGCCCCGGAAGGCATCCGGGTCAACGCGATCGCGCCGGAAACCACCGAAACGGAACAGGTTCCGATCAGCCGCTGGATCCCCGAGGAGTACCGGGATCTGGTGCCACGCTTCATTCCACTGGGCCGCTACGGCGAACCGCGCGACGCCGCCGGCAGCGCCGTGTTCCTGGCGTCGGAGCTGGCGGCCTGGATTACCGGAACCACGATCAACCTCGATGGCGGAGCACTGGCCGCCGGCGGCTGGCGGCAGACGCGGGACGGACGGTGGACGAACCGGCCGGTGATCGAGGCCAACGCCCACCGCAGCCCGCCCACCGCAGTTCCCGGGCCTGAACTCCTGCCACCCGGATTATAGAAGAAAGGATTGTCATGAACATTCTCGTCATCGGCGGGTCGGGCCTGATCGGCGCATCCGCCGCGCTCCATTTGCAGTCGCTTGGCCACAGCGTCACCATCTCGTCGCGCCGCCCGCCGGCTGCCGACAGCGAGGTTGCTCACCTCCCCTTCCTCCAAGGAAGCTACACGGACGAATCGATTTCCGAAGACCAGCTTTCGGCGTTCGACGCCTTGCTCTTCGCCGCCGGAAACGACCCACGGCACGTCCCCAAGGACGGCAACACCACGGAGTATTGGGAGCAGACCAACACCATCGCCGTGCCCCGCTTCCTCGAACGCGCGAAGAAGGCAGGCGTGTCCCAAGTCGTCAACATCGGCAGCTTCTATCCCTGGGTCGCCCCGGAGCTGGTCGCCGGGAACGCCTACATCGAATCGCGCTTGGCGGTCGATGAGGCCGTGAAGGCGCTCAACGCCCCCGGCTTCAAGACCGTTTCGCTCAATCCGCCCTTCATCCTCGGCGCCCTCAAGGGCGCCAAGCTGGGTTCGTTCAAGCGGATCCTGCAATACGCGCGCGGCGAGATGCCCGAACTTCCCGTGTACGCGCCGCCGGGGGGCGTCAACTTCATGACGACCCGCTCGCTGTCCGAGGCGATCGCCGGCGCCTTTGAGCGCGGCGTCGGAGGCACCTCGTATCTGGTCGGCGACGAGAACCTGACGTTCCAGGAGTATCTGTCCGCCTTCTTCCGCGCGGTCGGCAAGCTGGGCGACATTCCGCTGGTCGAGCAGACCCACCCCCTGATCGGCAGCTATGCCGGGCTGGGCGGCACCATCTTCTTCGAACCCGATCCGGCGGAAGTGGCGCTGCTTCGCTACACGCGCGGTGACGTGACGCGCGCCATCGATGAGATCGTCGCGAAATATGCCTGACATGCCGAGCCTCGAAACCCTTCTGGACGAGGCTGCCTACCGTCATCTGGCGGTCCAGTACGCGCTCGGCGCCGACCGGCGCGACAAGGCCGTCTGGGCCGCCTTGATGACGCAGGACATCGCCCTGATCGTTCGGGACCGGCATACGGAAGGGCTTGCCAACGTCCTTCCCCTGCTCGACGGTCTGGCGGCGACCTACGAGATCACGCAGCATCGCGTCTTCAATCAGGTTCTGACTGTGGACGACGACACGGCGACCGGGGAGACCTATGGCATCGCCGATCACGTGAAGGCCGACGATGGAGGACAAACGCTGATCCGGTGGGCGGTTCGCTATCAGGACCGATTGCGTCGCGACGGCCAGGGATGGCGGTTTTCCGAGCGCCGGCTGATCATCGACTGGGTCGAGAAGCACAGCGTCACGCGGCAACGGACCTGACCGGCACGGCGACGCCGGCGGGCTTTCAGCGTCCCTGGAACACCGGCTGGCGGCGTTCCAGGAGAGCCCGCATCGCCTCTCCGTGGTCGCGGCTCTGCATGGTCAGCATCTCGTAGGCGATGGACGCGTCGAGCAGCAGGTTCAGCTGGTCCTTCAGCCATTTGTTGACGGACAGCTTGGTCCAGCGCACCGCCCAGACCGGAGCCACCGCCAGCTCGGCGGCCAGCTCCATGGCCTTGGGGAGAACCTCCGCGGCCGGCACGGCGTAGTTGACCAGCCCCATGGAGGCGGCCTGCGCGCCCGTGACGGGCCGGCCCCGCATCAGGAACTCCTTGGCCCGCAGCGGCCCGATGAGCAGCGGCCAGACGACGGTGCCGCCGTCACCGGCCGACAGCCCGACCCGCACATGCGTGTCACCGAACTTCGCGCCTTCGGCCACCACCACGATGTCGGAGAACAGAGCGAGCGTCGCGCCCAGGCCCAGGCAGTTCCCGTTCACCGCGACGACGACCGGCTGCCCGACGTCGAGCAGGTTCTGAAGCAGCCGGCGCGTCGCGGCGGGCAGACGCAGGGAGCGCGCGAACGCCTCCTCGCTGCCGGCCGCCTCCGCCAGTGCCCGCAGGTCGCCCCCGGCGGAGAAGGCGTCGCCCGCCCCGGTCAGGACGATGGCGTTCACCGCCTCGTCTTCCGCAAGGTCGAGCCACACCCGCTCCAGCTCGGTGTGCATGACGGGGCCGATGCCGTTGCCCTCCTCGGGGCGGTTCAGCGTCACCACGGCGACGCGGTCCGCCCTGGTGACGGACAGGTGGGTGTAGTGGCTGTAGTCCATGGGCGTCTCCGGGGTGCGACCGATCAGCGTTCGGCGAAGGCCTTCTCGATGACGAAATGCCCCGGCTCGCCCTGGTTTCCTTCCTCGAAGCCGCGATCTTCCAGGATGACCCGCATGTCCGCGAGCAGGCTGGGGCTGCCGCAGAGCATCACCCGGTCCTCCCGGTCGAGCGGCGGCAGGCCGACGTCCGCGGACAGCCGGCCGGATTCGATCAGAGTGGTGATCCGTCCACGGTTGCGGAACGGCTCGCGGGTGACGGTCGGGTAATAGATCAGCTTCTCCCGCACGCAGTCGCCCAGATATTCGTCCTGCGGAAGCTCCCGCGTGATGCGCTTCCCATAGGCAAGCTCGGACGCCAGCCGGCAGCCGTGCACCAGGATGATGCGCTCGAACCGCTCGTAGGCTTCGAAATCCTTGATGATGCTGAGGAACGGCGCCAGCCCGGTGCCGGTGCCGAGCAGATACAGGTTCCGGCCGGGCAGAAGGTTGTCCAGAAGCAGCGTCCCGGTCGGCTTGCGCCCCACCATCAGGCTGTCACCGACCTGGATGTGCTGAAGGCGGGAGGTCAGGGGACCGTCCGGCACCTTGATCGAGAAGAATTCGAGGACATCCTCGTGGTTGGCGCTCACCAAGCTGTAGGCACGCAGGAGCGGCCGGCCGCCGACCTCCATGCCGACCATGGTGAATTGCCCGTTGCGGAAGCGGAACGACTGGTCGCGGGTGGTGGTGAAGCTGAACAGCGTGTCCGTCCAGTGGTGCACGCTGAGCACGCGCTCGACGTTGAAGGAGCTCATTGATCGTCCATGTTGGAAAGGCGCGGCGCGAACGGCCGCAAGGGGGGATCAAACGGCGAGGTAACGCTGCTTGATGTCATTGCGCTCCTCGAACGCCGCCCAGTCGCCGTCGAAGACGATGGTGCCGGCGTCGATGACGTAGACCCGGTCGGTGGTGGTGCGCGCGAACCAGAGATTCTGTTCGCACAGCAGGAGGGCGGTGTCGTCGCCGGTGGAGACGGCGCGGACGTCCTCCGCCAGCCGTTCGACGATGGCGGGGGCAAGGCCCTCGGTCGGCTCGTCCAGCAGCATCAGTCGGGGGCGGCTCGCCACCGCCCGCGCGATGGCGACCATCTGCTGCTGGCCGCCGCTGATCTGGTTGCCGAAACGCCGGGCGATGGGGCCGAGCATGGGGATGCGCGCGATCACCTCCTCGGGCGGCAGCCCCTTTCGACCGGCCGGGGCGGCGTGGGTGCCCATGCGGATGTTCTCGGCCACGGTGAGATGGCCGTACACCCGGCGGTCCTCCGGGACGAGTTGGATACCCAGGCGGGCCCGGCGGAACGGCGGCAGGTCCGCCAGCGCGGTGCCCTCCCACGCCACGACGCCCTCGGTGCGCGGCCCGGCGTTCATGATGCTCTTCAGCAGGGTGGACTTTCCCGCACCGTTGCGCCCGATGACCGCGACCCTTTCGCCGGCCCTGATCGTTATGCTGACCTTGTGGAGGATCTGGCTGCTTTCGTAGAACGCGTCGACGGCCTGAACCTCAAGCATCCTGCGCCTCCCTGCCCAGATAGACCGAGCGCACCACCGGGTCCCGGCGGATCTCGTCCGGCGTCCCGCAGGCGATGCGCGTCCCGCCGTTCATCACCATGATCCGGTGCGCCAGACCGAAGATCACGCCCATGTCGTGCTCGGTCATGACCACGGTCATCCTCTCGCTGGCCCGGATCCGGCGGATCAGGTCCGCTGCCGCCGTCCGGTCGCTGGGCGACATGCCGGCGGTCGGCTCGTCGAGCATGAGGATGCGCGGCCTTCCGGCCAGTGCGATGGCCAGCTCCAGCCGCTTGCGGTCGCCATGCGACAGCGACTGTGCCGGGGTGCCGGCCCTGGCGGACAGGTCGAGCTTGTCCAGAAGCTCATGCGTGCGGTCGACGGCCGCGCTCCCCGGACGGACCGTGTGGCGCGGCCCGGACGGCACGCCGGCGGCGGCGAACTGCGCCTCGACCGCGACGAGAACGTTGTCGAACACCGAGAATTCGTTGAAGACGCGGGCCACCTGGAAGGTACGCCCCATGCCGCGACGAACCCGACGGAATGACGGCTGGCGGGTCACGTCGGCGCCGTCGAACAGCACTTGGCCGCCGTTGCACCCGACCTCGCCGGTCATCACCTTGAACAGCGTGGTCTTGCCCGCGCCGTTCGGGCCGATGATGGCGAAGGTCTCGCCCTCCTCGACGTCGAGATCGATGCCCTTGAGGACTTCGAAGGCGCCGTAGTTCTTCCGGACGCCACGGACATCCAGGATCCGGTTCACCATGCTCCCTCCCGCATGGCCGGGCGCCCGATGGCGCCGCCGGCCGCTGTGTTCCCGTTCGGATTGGGCCGCACCCGCGCACCGGCAAGCCGCCGCCACGCCCCCGCCAGCCCGTGCGGGGCGAAAAGCACGATGGCCAGCAGGATGGAACCCGTGACGATCTCCGACATGCCGACCAGCGTCCGCGTGCCGAAGTCGATGACGGCGAAGGCCGCCGCGCCGATCATCGGCCCCCAGAAGGAGGTGGCGCCGCCGATCAGCGTGAAGAGGATCGGCTGGGTGGAGTGCATCATGCTGCCGAGGTCGGGCGTGACGATCTGGGACCACGGCGCGTAGAGCGCGCCGACCGCCGCTCCGAAGCCGCCGGACAGGGTGAAGGCCCCCAGGCGGCAGGCGTGCACGTCGATGCCGATGAAGGCGGCGCGCTCGGGATCCTGCCGGATGGACCGGAGCACGCGGCCGAAGCGCCCGTGCGCGATCCACCAGAGGGCGGCCGTCAGCACGCCGCAGGCGGCGCACAGGAACCAGTAGTAGTTGTTGCCGGCCGCGAGATCGACGCTGACGAACCCGAACGGCAGGGTCGGACGCGGAATGTTGGGCAGGCCGTCCTCGCTGCCGAGCCAGCGCGTGTGGCTGAGGGTGATGCGCAGCAGCTCGGCCAGCGCCAGCGTGAGGATGGCAAGGTGGATGCCCTTGGACCGGCGCAGAGCCACGCAGCCGACCAGCCAGGACACCGCCGCCCCGACCAGCCCGGCCAGGACGACCACCAGCAGGAACAGCGACCCGTACCCCTCGCGCAGCAGCACGGCGGACACGTAGGCGCCGATGGAGAAGAAGCCGGCGCTGCCGAAGCTCGCCAGGCCGGTGTAGCCGAACAGCAGGTTCCACGACAGCGCGAACACGGCCGAGGTCATGGTCACGCCGGCCAGGAACACCACGCCGGAGTTGGCCCACAGCGGCAGGCTGACGAGGAGCAGCACGGCGGCGGTCGGGACCGCAAGGCGGGCGGCGCGGGTCATGCGCGCCTCCCGGCGAAGATGCCCTCGGGCCGCAGCAGCAGGAAGCCGATCATGCCGACATAGACCGCGATGCCGGGCGCCTGGGGCAGCAGGACCGCGTTGAAGCTGTCGATCAGGCCGAGCAGGATGGCCGCCACGAAGGCGCCGCGCACGTTGCCGAGACCGCCGATGATGACCGCGTTGAAGCCGAGCAGGAGATAGGCGTCGCCCAACCCCGGCGACAGGGTCTGGTTGGGCAGCAGCAGCCCGCCGGCCACGCCGGCCAGCGCGAAGCTGGCCACCACCGCCAGCGTCACCGCCACCGGCACGTTGAGGCCGAGCAGGTTGGCCATCCAGCGGTCCGCCGTGATCGACACGATCATCTTCCCCATCCACAGGCGGTGGATGAAGAGTTCGAGAACCAGGAAGACCGCGACGCCCGCGCCGATGACGAACAGCGAGAACTGCGGCACGAACAGGTCGCCGATGGACACCGCCCCATCCAGCCCCGGCGGCGGATCGACCGAAACGAAGTCGAGGCCCCAGATCAGCTTCACGGCGCCGACGCAGATCAGCATGACCGCGAAGGTGGCGATCAGCATGAAGTGCTCCTCGACGTGCTGGATGCGGCGGAACACCACCCGCTCGACCGCGAGGCCGAGCAGGCCGACGGCGGCGCCGCCGACCGCCGCCCCACCGATCAGCGTTGCGATGGAGTGCGGCCCGCTCCCGACGAGCGTCGCCGCGACGTAGGCGCCGATCATGAAGAAGGCACCATGGGCGAAGTTCAGGATCCGCATGACCCCGAACATGAGCGTCAGCCCGGCAGCGACCAAAAAGATGGCCATGCCGGCCGACAGGCCGTTGATCAAAGCGAACATGGATGGATCTCCGATGGCCCGCGCGCGGCGGGGGGACGCTCAGCCGAAGGGCTTGCCGGGCGTCGCCGGTTCCACGAACCGGTCGCCGGGCAGGGTCGCCGTCTCGAAGACCCGCCATCCCTTGGGATCGCCGGTCTCGCGTCCGAAGCGGACGAAGGTCACGTCGCCGACGAAGGTGTGGTCGTCCTTGCGGAAGGCGATGGTGCCGGTGCATCCCATCGTGTTCCCCGCCTCGATGGTGGGGATGAGCGCCGCGCTGTCGGTGCTGCCGGTGGCGGCCACGGCGGCGGCGAGCACGGCGATGCTGTCGTGCGCGACGCCGACGTACCAGTTCGGGTACCCGTCCCCGGTGCGGCGGATGTGGGCGTCCAGCACCTCGCGGCTGACCGGGTTCGGCGCGGCGTCTTGGTACCAGCCGGTCCAGCCCCAGATCGACCGTGGGGTGTTGCCCCCCATGGCCTTGGCGATGCTCAGCTCGTTGCCGCTGTCGGCGACGGCCTTGAACTTGCCGTCCAGGCCGAACGTGCGCGCCTGCTTGTAGTAGCTGACGGAGTCCGTGCCTTGCAGCACGTTCAGCAGCCCTTCCGCGCCCGATCCCATCAGCGTGGATATCTGGTTGCGGTAGTCGGCGGCGCCGAACGTGGCGAGCACCGGGTTCATGACCTCGGGCTCGCTCCGCCCCAGCGCGGCGTACTCCCGCTTCAGCCCGACCTCGAAGTATCTGGCGATGTCGCGCAGCGCGGCCACGTCGGACATCATGATCGCCCAACGCCCGATGTCCGGGAAGCGGCGCGCCATGAGGGCGCCGAAGGCGCCGTATGCCATGGGCGAGCTGAAGCCGAGGCGGAAGGCGTTCGGCGTGAAAGCCTCGTGGGTCAGCGCCAGCGCCTGCGGCCCGACCATCACCATGGTCGCGTTCGCCTCCTTCAGCAGGGGCGTGGTGGCCAGCAAAAGCGCGGTGAAGGTGCCTTGCGCGAAGAGGCGGATGCCCGATCCCGAAAGCTCGCGGAACACGGTGACGGCGGTGTTCGGATTCCCCTTGTCGTCGCGCACCACCAGTTCGAGCGGCCGCCCGGCGACGCCGCCGGCCTTGTTGATGCGCTCGACCGCGATCTCAGCGCCGGTCTGGATATGGTTCCCGTAGAACTGGCCGGGGCCGCTCAGCGTGGTGATCAGCCCGATGCGGACGGGGCCGCTATCCTGGGCTCGCAGGATGCCCGGTGCGGCAAGAATCCCGGCGCCGGCCGCCAAACCTGTCAGGACTGTTCTGCGCTTCATGGTCACTGCGTGTTTCCTCCCGATGTTCGGTGCCGGATTCCCGGCGTTGTGTGCAGACCAGCAGCGGTGTTTCAGGGGTGTCAGGCGTCTCCCTGCCGTTCGAGGAGGAAGGCCCGGATGCTCGACCGCATGATCTGGCCGGTGGCCGAGGTGCGCGGCAGGCTCTCGACCGCGATCACGCGGCGCGGGTGCTTGAAGGGCGCCAGGGACGAGCCGACGTGCTGGCGGAGTTGGTTCACATCGGGGCACGCGGCGCCGGGCGACAGCGTCACCGCCGCGCACACCACCTCGCCCCAGGCCGGGTCCGGCAGGCCGACGACCGCCACCTCCCGCAGGCCCGGATAGGAGGACAGGGCGGCCTCCACCTCGGCCGGAGCGATCGTCTCGCCGCCGGACCGGATGACCTCGCGCCGCCGTCCGGTGATGGTCAGGTAGCCGTCGGCGTCCTGCTCGGCCAGATCGCCGGACAGGTACCAGCCGTCACGGAAGACCTCGGCGGTCTGCTCCGGCAGGTCGAAGTAGCCGGTCATCATGGAATCGCTGCGCAGCCACAGCTCGCCGTCGACGATCCGCGCCTCCTTGCCCGGCGCCGGCAGCCCGACGCTCCCCGGCCGCTCGTCGATCTCGCTGTCGTTCAGGCCGAGCGCCGTCCCGAACTCGGTCGAACCGTAGAGCACGCCGCACGCGCTGCCGGGGAACCGTTCCCGGATGCGGGCGATCAGGCGCGGATCGACCCGCGACGTGCCCGTGGACGTGCTGCGCAGCGAGCGGGTGTCGTACGGATGGCTGGTGGCCAGCACGCGCTCCCACACCGAGGGGATGCAGTAGAGCAGCGACGGGCGCCACCGCTCGACCTCGGACAGGATGCGGTCGCCGTCCAGGCTCTCCACGAAATGGACGGTGCGGCGGTGCGCCCAGGCGTCTAGGACGTAGCTCCACCCCGCCCAGTGGAACAGCGGGAAGGTGACCAGCTCGCCGCCGCCACCCGAGGTCACGCACTTGGACGCGCCGAGCAGCGCCCGCAGCCAGCTCGCCCGGTGGGACAGCATGACGCCCTTGGGGCGGCCGGTGCTGCCGCTGGTCAGGAAGATGGCGTGGATGTCCTCCTCCCCGACGGTCGCATCGTCGAGCGGCGCGTCCGAAGCGGCCGCCGCTCTCCGGTCCAGGTCGTCGCCGGGCACCGTCCGCCCGTTCGCGCCCAGCACGGCGACGGGAAGCGCCAGCGCCGCCCCGACGCTCTCGGCGATCTCGCGCTGGTCCCAGTCGGCGACGAACAGGCTTGGCCGAATGTAGGCGGCGGCCTGCTGTGTTTCTTCGGCGGACAGGGCAGGGTTCAGCGGCACGAAGGTGGCGCCGATGCGCTGCGTCGCCATGAACAGGTCGAGCGTCGCCAGCGTCAGGCGGCTTCTGAACAGCACGCGGCCGTGGCGCCCCACACCGAGCGAGCGCAGGGCCCGCGCCATGCGGTTGGCCGAGCGGTCGATCTCGGCGAAGGTCACCGCCCGCTCGCCGAGCGTGGCGGCGATGCGGTTCGGCGTGGCGGAAACGGCGAGGTCGAGGATCGTTCCGACAAGACGGAATCCGGCAGGACGGGACATGGCCGCCTCACTCCGCCGTCGCCGCGGGCGCGGCCGCGCGGTCCTTGATCTCGCCGAGCGGATAGGTCTTCCCCAGCGATTCCATCAGGTAGTCCGTCCCGGCTTCCGGAGCGACGAACCAGCCGGTCGGGCACATTGTGAGAATTTCGACGAGCGACAGCCCCTGCCCTTCGGTCTGGCGCTGGAACGCCTTGCGCACACAGCGCCGCGTCTGGGCGATGGACGCGGCGTTGTGGACCGAACAGCGCGCCACATAGGCCGAGCCCTGCAACGACGCCACCAGTTCGGCGATCGCGATGGGGTAGCCGTGGTCGTCGGCGGTGCGGCCGTCGATGCTGTTCTTGGTGCGCTGGCCGATCACCGACGCGGCCGTCATCTGCCCGCCGGTGTCGCCAAACACGCCGTTGTTCAGGAGGATGCAGGTGATGTTCTCGCCACGGGCGGTGGCGTGCAGGATCTCGGCTAGGCCCTCGTTGACCATGTCGCCGTCACCCTGGAGCGTCCACACGGCGGTGTCGGGCCGCATCCGCTTGATGCCGGTCGCCGTCGCCGGGGCGCGACCGTGCAGGCACAGCGTGCTGTCCACGTCGAGCAGCATGATGAAGCCGCCGTAGCAGCCGTGGCCCAGCACCGCGATGTTGTTCTGCGCCAGACCAAGCTCCTCAATGACTTCGAGGACGACCCGGATGGCGACCGGCTCGCCGCAGCCGGGGCACAGCCCGTGCTCTTCCGATTGCAGGAGCGACGGCTTGTAGTCGGCGACCTTCCGGCTCGCCTGCTCCGGCGGTTGCCGCGTGTCGATCAGGGTCACAGGGTGGCTCCTTCCAGGGTGTCGAGGATGCGCTGCCGGATGACGGTCGCGTCCATCAGCGGTCCGAGGTTCAGGCCCGAACTGTCGAAGCTGACTCCACCGATTGGCCGGACGATGCGCCGGTCCCGGACGTTCAGGCGGACGTCGTCGATCATCTGCCCGGCGTTCAGTTCGAAGACGAGGACGCGGCGCGCGTTGGCGGTGGCCCGTTCCAGCGCCTCGCCGGGGAACGGCCACAGCGTCACCGGACGGAAGAAGCCGATGCGGTGGCCCTGCCCGCGCAGGTCGTGCACCACATGCTCGACGAACTTGCCGCCGGTGCCGAACGCGACGACCACGGTCTCGGCGTCCTCGACGAAGCCCTCCTCCCAGCGCATCTCGGTTTCGGCGATGCGGTCGAACTTCTCGGCGATGCGGGCCCAGTGGACGCTCGGCCCCGGACCGGGGGTGTTGTGCTTGCCGGCACCCCACGTCCAGATCTGCCGGGATTTGCCGGAACCGCCGGAGGTGCCGTCGAGCTGCCAGTCCTTGGGCGGCAGCGGGCCGAAGTCGCGGCGCCCGACGTCCACGCTGACCTGGGTGCGGGCCAGCAGGTTGTCGCCCAGCACGATCACCGGCACCCGGTAGAGGTCGGCGAGGTGGAAGGCGAGCTGGGTCAGCTCCACCGCCTCCGGCAGATCCTTCGGTGCCAGCGCGATGGTGCGGTAATCGCCCCAGCCGCCGCCCCGCGTCGCCTGGAAATAGTCCTGCTGGTTGCGCGCCATGTTGAAGACGACCAGCGGCGTCTCGTTGAGGGCGGATTCGGCGATGGCCTCCTGCATCAGCGCCAGCCCCTGGCCGCAGGATCCGGTCGCGGCGCGGAAGCCGGCCGCCGCGGCGCCCATGGCCATGTTGACGCCCTCGATCTCCGTCGCCGCGTTGATGCAGGTGCCGCCGGAGGCCGGCAGCTTGCGGGCGAGATGTTCAAGCAGTTCGGTCGCGGGCGACATGGGGTAGCCGGCGTAGAAGCGCAGGCCCGCGGCGATGGCGGCTTCCGCGATCGCTTCGCTGCCTTCGAAAAGGGTCAGGGACATGGGCGCGCTCCTTCCGGCGGCGTGTCGAACAGGACGGGATCCTCGAACTTGAAGACTTCGAACACGAAGTCGGGGCAGACCTGCTGGCAGGCCGTGCAGCCGGTGCAGCCCGGCTTGAGTTCCGGATAGAGGTAGCCGAGCCGGTTGCCCGTCCGGGACATGGTCAGGACGTTCGGCGGACAGGCGGCGATGCACAGTTCGCACCCTTTGCAGCGGTCCTCGGCGATCACCAGCGTTCCTCGGGTCACCGTCCTCATCACACGGCCTCCCGCAGCGGGGCGCCGTCGAGGTCGAACGGGGCGCCGAGGGCGGGGAGCGCGTCGGCCCCGGCCCGGATCGCCCGCTCGTTGGCCTCGATGTGCTGGCGGCGGTAAACCGGGATCTGTTCCTTCATCGCGGCGACCAGACTGTCCACCGCGACGATGCCGGTCATGGCGGCGTAGGCCCCGAGCAGCACCATGCCCGCCGCCATCCGGGCGCCCATCTCGGTGGCGATGGCGGTCGCCGGAACCTGGACCAGCCGGTGCCCCTCCATGCCGGGCAGCGCCGGGGCGATGGACGCCTCCGCCAGGATCAGCGATCCCGGCCGCAGGCGGCCGCCGACATTCTCCCAATACTGGTTGTGCATGGCGATGGCCGAACCGGCGCTCGGCAGCACCGGAAGGGCGCGCAGCGGGCCGGGGCCGACGACGACCGTTCCGACCGAACTGCCGCCGCGCATGTGCCCGCCGTAATCGCCCGACAGCATCACGTGCCGCCCTTCGGCCACGGCGGCGAGAGCCAGGACCTTCCCGGCGAGTTGCACGCCCTGACCGCCGATGCCGGATATGAAGAGTTCCAATTCCAGAGCAGCCTCCCTCGTGCCTTTGGCGAATTTCGTTCTTGAGGACAAGCGTATGCGCGGCCCCACCGGGGCGCAAGCCAATTTTTCTGTTTCAAGCAGAAATTTCAGTTTGAGACAGAAATTTCCTTCAGGCACTCTCCCGGCCTTGCCGACCACGAGAACTGAGAGGAGAACGCCATGGCATACGCGGTCACCGACGCCTGCATCCGGTGCAAGTACATGGATTGCGTGGACGTCTGCCCGGTGGACTGCTTCCACGAGGGCCCCAGCATGCTGGTCATCGACCCCGAGTTGTGCATCGATTGCGGCGTGTGCGAACCGGAATGCCCGGCCGGCGCCATCGTCGCCGACACCGCGCCGGAGGCCGGGCGCTGGCTGGCGCTGAACCGCCGTCACGCGGCCGTGTGGCCGAACATCACGGTCAAGGGCGTGCCGCCGGCCGACGCCGACCGCTTCAAGGGAATGACCGGCAAGTACGAGCGGTTCTTCGCCGCTGATGCCGAAACCGCCGGAGCCGAACCCGCCGGAGCCGGCGGCGATCCGCGCCAGGGTTGACGGCGCGGACCGAAAGGCGGCGGGGTCAGACGCCGAGCGTCTGGCCGCCGTCGGCCAGGATGATCTGGCCGGTGACCCAACCGGCCCACGGCGACGCGAGGAACAGAACGACGTTCGCGATGTCGTCCGGGCTGCCGAAGCGGCCGAAGGGCAGGCTTTTCAGCGTGGCCTCGTATTGCTCCGGCTTCTCGGCTCGGCAACGGTCCCACCATCCGCCGGGAAAATCCACCGAGCCGGGCGCGACGCAGTTGACGCGGATGTTCCGGCGCGCCAAAGCCGCCGCCTGCGAACGCGTGAGGTGCATGACCGCAGCCTTCGCGGCACCATAGGCCGGTGTCCGTGGGGTCGGCTGGAAGGCGCTGCGCGACGCCACATTGACCACACACCCGCCCTCCGGGCGCCCGGCGGCGCTCAGGTGCGGCTCGGCGGCGTTGGTGGCCCGCACCGTGGCCATCAGGTCGATGTCGATGCTGACGCGCCAGTCCCGTTCCGTCCCGCCGGCGCTCTGCCCCGTCGCGTTGTTCACCAGCACGTCCATGCCGCCGAGCGTCACGGCGGCCTCGTCGATGTACCGCTGCAACATGTCGCCATCGCCGACGTCGCAGACCGCCGTGTGCGCGATTCCGCCATGGCCTTCAAGATCCGCGCGCGCCTCGTCGAGCCCTGCCCGCCCCCGCGCGCAAATGGAAACGGAGGCGCCGGCCCTGGCGAACGCGGCGGCGACGGCGCGCCCGATTCCACGGCTGCCGCCGGTCACCACGACCCGCCGGCCGCTGAAATCCAGTGTCATGGAGGTTCTCCCTGCTTCCGCCGGCCGCAAGGTCGAAGCGTCGCCGGCGCCATACGGATGGACGGCAGGGTAACGGAAGCCGCCGACTCGGCAAGGCAAATTTCTGGTCCAAACAGAAAAACGTTGCCGCCGGGGAGCGCGGGCGCTACAGACTGGTGTCGCGGCGCCGGGTGGCTCCGCAACAACGGATCGGGATCTGTGGTGACCACGACAAAGCACGAATCGCCGACGATCGGTCGGGCGCGCGACCTCACGCGGACCAGCCGGAACGCCGCGGGGCGCAAGCCGTCGCGCAAGTCCGAGATCGTCCAGGAACGCATCCTCGACGCCGCGGCCAAGGTCTTCGCGACCAAGGGGTATCAGCTCGCCAAGCTCAGCGACATCGCCAACGAGGTCGGCGTGCACGTCACGGCCATCGGCTACCATTTCCCCACCAAGGACACGCTGGCCGAGGAGCTGATCAACAGTCTGGTGAACACGGTGCACCACCGGGTCCGCGCCAGCGTAGAGACCCTGCCCGAACGGACGCCTCCCCGGGACCGGATACTGGCGGCCGCCACCGAATTCCTCTGCGCCATCCTGGACAAGACCGAATACATCACCGCCCACGGCAATGTGGTGAATCAGGTTCCCCAGGAGGTGCGCGACCGCCACTTCTCGCTTCTGGCGGCGTTCAACGACTTCTGGCGGGGGCTGGTGCGCGAGGCGTACGACGCGGGCGCGATCCGCCCCTCGGTCGATCCCTCCCTGGCGACGCAGATGCTGATGGGCACGCTGATCTGGACGCGGGAATGGTACAAGCCGGGCCCGAAGTCTCCTGCGCAGATCGCCGCCGAAATCGTCAACACCCTGTTCGACGGGTTCTCCCCGACCGGCGGTGCGTCCGCCGACGGGGAGCGGTGACGGGAAGCGGCGACGGTCAGCAGCCGCGAAAACGGGCCGGACGCTTGCCCAGGAAGGCGGCGACCCCTTCGCAAAAGTCGGCGGTTGCCGCGGAGGCCCGAAAATTCTCGTGCTCGACCTCCAGGCACCGGCCGAGGTCGGCGTCCCACGCATCGCGCATCATCCGGCGGATGCGGGCGTAGGCCGCCGTGGGACCGGCGGCGAGCCGCCCGGCGAGCGCCTGCGTTTCCTCCTCCAGCGCCGCCGCCGGGACGACCCAGTTGACCAGCCCGATGCGCAGCGCCTCGTCGGCGTCGATGGTGTCGGCCAAAAGCGCCAGTTGCAGGGCTCGGCGCAGCCCGACCAGACGCGGGATGTGATAGCTGCCTGACCCGTCCGGCGTCGCTCCGATGCGGGCGTAGGCCAGCGTGAAGCGCGCGTCGTCCGCCGCGATGCAGAGATCCGCCGCGGCGGCGACGCTGAAGCCGGCACCGGCGACCGGGCCATGGACCGACGCGATCACCGGCACGGACAGGGCGTCCATCATCAACAGCGCCTCGTGCAGGGGCTCGATGATGGCGGAGGCCACCTCCGGCGCCCGGTCCGGATCGGCGCCGAAACGGCTGAGGTCGCCGCCGGCCATGAACCCGCGCCCCTGGCCGGCGAGGACCAGAGCTCTAACCTCGGGATCGTCCGCCACGGCGCGGCACGCGTCGCGGAAGGCGGCCGCCGTGTTCTCATCCAGCGCGTTCAGCGCGGCCGGCCGGTTGAAACGCACCCAGGCGACCGCGCCTTCGCGCGTCAGGAGAACGGGGTCTGACATGGCTTTTTCATCTCCGTTTCAAAAGATCAGCGTCCGGTCTTTGGAAACCGCGATCTTCATCGATGATCCTTGAATATGCCGAGAAATAGGACAAAGCGCATCACCTTCGCGAACCAGCGGGTGCGACGGCCGCGCGGGCGAAAAAGCCGGGGGCGCAGAACCGGCGGATGAGATCACCGACCGCCCTCTGCTCTTCCGCGATCTTGCGCCAGTCATGGACGTCCAGCCCCTGCGCCCTGGCATCGTCGAGAAGCGCCTGCACCCTGCGGTCCCCGGGGAACACCGCCACCGCATCCGCCACGGCGGCGAGATCGAGCCCTTTGGACAGGGGGCTTGCCTGCCCCACGCTTGCGATGGCGACGCGGCGGATCGGGATGTTCCGCATCGCAGCCCACAGCTCGCCACCGAGTTCGGCGCCCGGCGCACCGCCGGTCAGCACCGTACGGACGCCCCCCGCCTCGTGCAGGGCATCCAGACGGCCGCAATCGGCATGCGTCAGGCGATAGTTGCTCCCACCGCAGACGATCAGACGCATTGTCCTTGCTCCTTCAAAAGCCGAACAGCTCGTTCACATGCCGCCGGGGTAGTTCGGCCCGCCGCCGCCCTCGGGCACGACCCAGTTGATGTTCTGGGTGGGGTCCTTGATGTCGCAGGTCTTGCAGTGCACGCAGTTCTGCGCGTTGATCTGCAGGCGCGGGGCGGTGCCGTCCTCGGCGCGCACGATCTCGTACACACCCGCCGGGCAGTAGCGCGTCTCCGGCGCGTCGTACAGCGCCAGGTTCACCCGGATCGGCGTCTCCGCGTCCTTCAGCGTCAGGTGCGCCGGCTGGTTTTCCTCGTGGTTGGTGTTCGACAGGTACACCGAGGACAGCCGGTCGAACGACACCACCCCGTCCGGCTTGGGGTAGACGATCGGCGGCGCCTCGGCAGCCTTCTTCAGCGTCGTGTGGTCGGCGTGGTGGTGCAAGGTCCACGGCGCCTTGCCCCTAGTCGCGGTCTCGAACGCCGCGTTGGCCAGCCCCGCCCACAGCCCTTTCTGGAAGCCCGGCCGGATGTTGCGCACCGCGTGCAGTTCCGACCACACCCACGACGCCTTCAGCCGCTCCGGATACTCCACCACCTCGCGGCCGTTGCTGCCGCCGGTCAGGTGCTCATAGACGGCTTCCGCCGCCACCATGCCCGACTTCATGGCGGTGTGGTTGCCCTTGATCTTGGGCACGTTCAGGAAGCCCGCCGCGTCGCCGACGATCAGCCCGCCGGGGAAGGTCAGCTTGGGGATCGACTGGAAGCCGCCCTCCGACAGCGCGCGGGCACCGTAGGCGATGCGCCGGCCGCCCTCGAAGGTCGGGCGGATGGCCGGGTGCGTCTTGTAGCGCTGGAACTCCTCGAACGGGCTGAGGTGCGGGTTGGCGTAGTCGAGCCCGACGACGAAGCCGACCGACACCAGATTGCCGTCCATGTGATAGAGCCAACTGCCGCCGTAGGTCTTGGCGTCCATCGGCCAGCCGATGGTATGGACGATCAGGCCGGGCTGGGACTTGGCGGGGTCGATCTCCCACAGCTCCTTGATGCCGAGGCCGTAGGTCTGCGGGTCGACGCCGTCGCGCAGGTTGAACGTCTCAAACAGCGTCTTGGTCAGCGAGCCGCGGCAGCCTTCGGCGAAGATGGTCTGCTTGGCGTGCAGCTCCATGCCCGGCGTGTAGTTGGCGGTCTTCGCGCCGTCCTTGCCGATGCCCATGTCGCCGGTGGCCACGCCCTTGACGGCGCCCTGCTCGTCGTACAGCACCTCGGCGGCGGCGAAGCCGGGGTAGATCTCGACGCCCAGTTCCTCGGCCTGGGCGGCCATCCAGCGGGCGAGGTTGCCGAGGCTGATGATGAAGTTGCCGTGATTGTTCATCTGCGGCGGGGTGACCGGGAACTTGTGCGCCTTGGTTTCGGTGAGGAAGACGAAGTGGTCCTCGCGGGCCGGCGTGGTCAGCGGCGCGCCTTTGTCCTTCCAGTCGGGGATCAGCTCGTCGAGCGCGTGCGGCTCGAACACGGCGCCGGAGAGCAGGTGGGCGCCGACCTCCGAGCCCTTCTCGATCACACAGACCGACAGCTCCTGCCCGGCCTCATTGGCGAGCTGTTTCAGGCGGATGGCCGCGCTCAAGCCGGACGGGCCGGCGCCGATAACCAGCACGTCGAACTCGAGACTGTCACGTGTGCTCATCTTCAATCCTCGTCGGACGCGTGCGCCAACGATGGGGCGCGCGAACGCCGTCCGGGTTCGCCGTCCAGATAAGAAAAAGGGTCGGGCGCGCACGCCCGACCAAGTGCCGCGCCCCTACGGGGTGAAGCGGAACGCGGGGGAACGCCTGGGAAACTAGAGCTGGCCGGTCAGCTCCGGCACCGCCTTGAAGAGGTCGGCGACGAGCCCGTAATCGGCCACTTGGAAGATGGGCGCTTCCTCGTCCTTGTTGATCGCGACGATGACCTTGCTGTCCTTCATGCCGGCGAGGTGCTGGATGGCCCCGGAAATGCCGACCGCGATGTACAGCTCCGGCGCCACGATCTTGCCGGTTTGCCCGACTTGGTAGTCGTTGGGAACGAAGCCGGCGTCGACCGCCGCCCGGCTCGCGCCGACCGCCGCGCCGAGCGTGTCGGCCAGTGCTTCCAGAAGCTTGAAGTTCTCGCCCGACTGCATGCCGCGCCCGCCCGACACGACGATCTTGGCCTGCGTCAGCTCGGGCCGCTCCGACTTCGTCAGCTCTTGGCTGATGAAGGTGGACTTGCCGTTGGAGGCGGAGGCGGCCAGCGTCTCTAGAGGGGCCGAACCGCCCTCGGCCGGCGCCGCCTCGAAGGCGGTGGTGCGCACGGTGACGACCTTGATCGGGTCGGCCGACTGCACGGTGGCGATGACGTTGCCGGCGTAGATCGGACGGGTGAAGGTGTCGGCGCTCTCGACCGAGAGGATGTCGGAGATCTGCGCCACGTCGAGCAGCGCGGCGACGCGTGGCAGCAGGTTCTTGCCAGCCGAAGTGGCGGGCGCGACCACATGGCTGTAGCCGCCCTTGGCGGTGTCGGCGACCAGCGGGGCGAGCGTCTCCGGGAGCTGGTGCTCCAGCGCCGCCGCGTCGGCGAGCAGCACCTTGGCGACGCCGGCGATCTTGGATGCCGCATCGGCCACCGCCCGCGCGCCTTGGCCGGCGACAAGGACGTGCACATCGGAACCGAGCAGGCAGGCGGCGGCCACGGCGTTCAGCGTGGCGGGCTTCAGGCGGGCGTTGTCGTGCTCCGCCAGGACCAGAATTGGCATGCTGAGAAACCCTGTTTTCATTCGGACGCGAGGCCGAGCGTGCTGAGCCTGGCCTCTTGTTCAAGGATCGGTCGGAACGCCGGGGAGGTGATCGCGGCAACGATCTCCTCGCGGCTCAACGCCCAGTCATCCTGCGCGTTCAGGAACTGGAAGAGCATGCCCATGGCATGCGGGCGCAGATGCGCGGGCAGCGCCGCGAACTCGTCGAGGCACCGGATGCCGGCTTCGTGGCCCGAAGTGGCGGACGCTATGCTCTGCATGCGAAAGGCCTTTGCTCCGATGGTTGCGTGCAGCGGTCAGATCACCCGCGCGTCGTTCCTGAGCTTGTCCACGAGGGCGCCCACGTCTGACACCTTGATGCCGGCCTTGCGCTTCGGCGGCTCGGCCACTTTCAGCGTGGTCAGGCGCGGGGAGAGATCGACGCCCAGGCTTTCCGCCGTGACGGTTTCCAGCGGTTTCTTCTTGGCCTTCATGATGTTGGGCAGGCTGGCGTAGCGCGGCTCGTTCAGGCGCAGGTCGGTGGTGACCACCGCCGGTAGCGTCAGTTCGACCGTCTCCAGACCGCCGTCGATCTCGCGCGTGACGGTGAGCACGCCGTCGCCGGGCACGACCTTGGAAGCAAACGTGCCCTGCGGCCAGCCGAGCAGCGCCGCCAGCATCTGGCCGGTCTGGTTGCAGTCGCCGTCGATGGCCTGCTTGCCGAGCAGCACGATCTGCGGGGCTTCCTTCTCGATCAGGGCCTTCAGCGCCTTGGCGACGCCGAGCGGTTGCACCTCGGCATCAGTCTGCACCAGGATAGCGCGATCGGCGCCGATGGCCAGGGCGGTGCGCAGCGTCTCCTGCGCGGTCGCCGGGCCGATGGAGACGGCGACCACCTCGCTGGCCTTGCCGGCCTCCTTCAGGCGGACCGCCTCTTCGACGGCGATCTCGTCGAAGGGGTTCATCGAGAACTTGACGTTGGCGGTCTCCACACCCGAGCCGTCCGCCTTCACGCGGACCTTCACGTTGTAGTCCACCACCCGCTTCACCGGGACAAGGACCTTCATGTCTTGCCTCTCTCGTTTGCCGGCCGGCGGACACCGTCGGCGGCGATATGGATCACTGCGCGGACAGGCCGCCGTCGATGGGAAGGGCGCTGCCGGTGACGAAGGACGCCTCGTCCGAGCACAGCCACAGGACGGCGGCGGCGATCTCCTCCGGTTCGGCGTAGCGGGCCATCGGGCGGCCCTCCAGCGACTGCACCGACGTTCCCAGGCCACGCACCAGATCGGTCATGACCGCGCCGGGACAGACCGCGTTGACGCGGATGTTGTCGGGGCCGTACTCGATGGCCGCCGTCCGGGTCAGCCCTACGATCGCGTGCTTGCTGGCGACGTAGGGCGATGTCAGAGCGTAGCCCTTCAGCCCCGCGACCGACGATGCGTTGACGATGGCGCCACCGCCCTGCGCCAGCATCTGGCGGATCTCGTGCTTCATGCACAGCCAGACGCCTTTCAGATTGACGGCGATCGTCCGGTCCCAATCGTCCTCGCTGCACTCGGCCGTCCTGGCCTTCACGGGCAGAATGCCGGCGTTGTTGAACGCGCAGTCGATGCGGCCGTAATGGGCGACGGCGGCGGCCACCATCGCCTCGACCGAAGCAGCGTCCGCGACGTCGACGGGGACGAAGACCGCCGAGCCGCCCTCGCCAGCGATCAGCGAGACGGTTTCCTCACCGCTGGGCCGCGCGATGTCGGCGACCACGACGCGGGCGCCGCTTCGCGCGAAGGCCAGGGCCGTGGCGCGGCCGATGCCGCTCCCGGCGCCCGTGACCAGCGCCACGCGGTCGCCGTGCCGCTCGTGCTGTTGTCGAACCATGTCGTTTCCTTCTGCTCCTGCGGCGCGGGACCGGCCAGGCGGTGAGTCAGACCGCCGAGGCCGCCTGGCCCCGCAGCGTGCGCTTCAGCACCTTGCCGGCCGCGTTGACGGGCAAGGCCTCCACCAGCGCGACACGGCGCGGCACCTTGTAGTTCGCGAGGTTCGCGCGTGACCATGCGATGATGTCCGCCTCGCTCGCCGAGGCGCCGGACCGCAGGACGACGAAGGCGTGTCCAACCTCGCCCAGCCGGCCGTCGGGAACGCCGACGACCGCGACCTGCGCGATGTCCGGATGCGCGGCCATCAGCCGTTCGATCTCCGCCGGATAGCAGTTGAAGCCGCCGCTGATGTACATGTCCTTCAGCCGGTCGAGGATGCGGATGTTGCCGTTCTCGTCGAGCGAGCCGATGTCGCCGGTGTGCAGCCAGCCGTCCTCGTCGATGGTGTCGCGCGTCGCCTTCGCGTCGTTGAAGTAGCCGCGCATCACGTTGTAGCCGCGGATGACGATCTCGCCGGTTTCATTGGGCCCCAGCGCCTGGCCGTCCGGGCCGATGCAGCGCACTTCCGTGCCGGGAATGGCCGCCCCCGACGTGTTGGCGATCACCTCCACCGGCGCACCGTCCGGCGTGATGGTGGCGAAGCCGCAGCTCTCGGTCAGTCCGTAGGCGGTGTGAACCCTGGAAAAGCCCAACTCCTCGCGCATGCGGCGCACGAGAACCGGCGGGATGGAGGAGGCGCCGGTGACCGCGGCCCGCAGGCTGGACAGGTCGAGCCCGCGCCGGTCCTCGGCCAGCAGCCCCTCGAACAGGGTCGGCGGGCCGGGAATGAGCGTGACCTTGTCCTCGACGATGCGGCGAAGCACCGCGCCCGGCGTGAAGACGCTCTGCGGCAGCATCGTCGCCCCGGTCAGGAGGTCGAGCACCCAGCCGTACTTGTACCCGAAGGTGTGGAAGAACGGCGTGATGACGAGATGCCGGTCGTGCGGCCCGACCCCGACCACCTCGGCCCAGGTCGCCACGCCGCGCAGGTTCTGCCCGTGCGCCGTCAGCACGCCCTTGGGAAAGCCGGTGGTGCCGGAGGTGAAGATCATGTCCGACAGGTCGTCGGGGGAAACCGCGTCCAGGCGCCGCGCGGCCTCCTCCTCCGGCGTGCGGTCGGCCAGCGCGAGGAACTCGTCCCAGCTCCGGTCGCCGTTGCGGGGGGTGCCGATGACGAAGCAATGCTCGATACCGACCTTATGGCCGCTCAGCATCGCCGGATAATACTCGCCGAGGAAATCGCCGACCGAGAAGAGGATGCGCGCCTCGCTGCGGTTGAGGATGTCGGCGACCTCGGTCCCCTTCATGCGGGTGCTGATGGGGACGATGATGGCGCCGACGCTGTGGATGCCAAGCCCGGCGAAGACCCATTCGGGAATGTTCGGCGCCCAGACGGCGACGCGGTCGCCATGACGCACGCCCAGCGTAAGCAGGGCACGCGCCGCCGTCCGGCGCAGCCGTTCCACCTCCGTGAAGCTGTAGCTCCGCCCATCCGCCATGATGGCCGTCGCGTTGCCGAACCGTTCCGCCGCGAGGCACGCCAGACGCGGAATCGTGGTGCGTTCGTAATCCATGCTTGTCGCTGCCCTGCATACACGAAGAATGGTGATCGGACGGTGCCGGAGGTCAGACCGTGTAGCCGCCGTCGACCTGGATGACCTGGCCGGTCACGAAGGCCGCCCGCGACGATGCCAGATAGGCGACGGCCTCGGCCACATCCTCGGGCTTGCCGTTGCGGCGCAGCGGCGTGTGCTCGGCCGCAGCCTTCAGATAGGTCTCGTTGATGTAGCCCTGGTCCGACAGCGCGTTGAACTGCCCCGCCTCGATCAGGCCCAGACCGACGCCGTTGGCGCGGACGCCGAAGCGCCCCTCCTCCCGCGCGATGCCCCGCATGATGGCGTAGACGCCCGCCTTGGGAACGACGGACAGCCCGTCCGCCGGGGCGTAGCGCCAGAAGGCCGCCGTCTGGACCGCCACGATGGAACCCTTCGACGCGCGCAGATGCGGCAGCGCCGCGTGCACGACCGTGTAGAAGCCCAGCGTGTCCTGGAGCAGGTGCCGCTTCATCGTTTCGGGATCGACCCTGCTGAGATGAAGCAGCGGCACCACCGGACCGGCCGCGTAGACCACCGTGTGGATGCCGCCGAAGCGGTCGGCGGTGTCGTTGACGAGCGCGGCCACGCCCTCGCCGTCCTCCAGGTCGAGCCGGACGGCCTCGGCCCTGCGGCCGGCGGCGCGGACGAGTTCCGCCGCCTGCTCGGCGCGCGCCGCGTTGCGCAGGTAAGTCAGGACGACGTCGCAGCCTTCGCGGGCCAGCGTTTGTCCGATCACCGACCCGACGCCGCCGCTGCCGCCGACGACGATGGCGGCGCCTTCGGGGAAAGCGCGATCACGAGAAGTCATGGTGCATGATCCTAAGTCAGGTCGATCCGGCGGCCGAGCCCCGGCACCGGCGCGCCGGCGGCGTAGGCTGCGGCGTGGCGCTCCAGCGCCGCGCGCACGGCGGGATCGGTGATGGGGGTGGAGCGCCGCGTGCCGAGATCCACGTTGACCGAGACGATCTCGGTCAACGCCGCGCGGCGCGCGCTCTGCTGGTCGATGATCTCGTGAACGTGATGGACACGGCGGGAGTCGAGCGCTGCGATCCAGCCGCGCACCTCGATCGCGCTGTCCACGAGCAGTTCCCGCTCGTAACGGGTGTGCCGCTCGACGCGGAACATCCCGTGCCCATTGCGTTCGATGTAGGGTTCGCCGATCCCCAGTTCGGCGAAGAAGGCCATCTCCGCCGACAGGAAGACATGATCGTAGAAGGCCACGTTCATGTGGCGGTTGGCGTCAACCCAGTCCTCCAGGACACGGCCGCGAAAGCTGACGAAGTACGGGACAGTCATGGGGAAACGCCGCGCCGTTGCGGGTGGCCCGGCTCCGGCCGGGGGTCGGCGCCGGGCCACCAGGGATGGAAGACGGGTGGATCAGCAGCCGGCGCGCTTTTGCAGACCGTCCTCACGCACGCGGTTGGGCGTCTCGATCACCCCCAGGCTCTCCGGGCCGAACAGGAAGTGCGAGCTCTTGCTGGCCGACAGCTTGGCGTACATGTTCTTCACGCTGCCGCTGTTCTCCTCCAGCCACGCCGCCAGCTTCGGCCCCTCCGTGCTGCCCGTCGCCTCGACCGCCGCCTTCATGATGTACAGCGGGATGTAGGCCCCCGACACCGTGGCCGGCGGCAGCTTCGCCGACATCTTCGGATCGTACGCCTTCAGCCGCTGCACGAACTGCGCGTACTCCGACGACCCCACTGGATCGCCCGAGCAGTGGGTCAGCCCCGGATACTGCGTCCCCAGCAGGTTTGTGAAGGCTTCGTCGTCCAGGCTCTTGCCGATGGTCGGGCTGTAGTTGCCCACCGAGTTGGAGCCGACGACCTTGATGTTCCAGTCGATGTCCTGAAGCGTCTTCAGCAGCTTGGCCAAATCCTCGGGCGAACTGGTGAAGAAGACCAGCGTGTCCGGCTTCTTCTTGCGCAGCGACAGGAGCTGGGGCGTCATGTCATCGACATGGTACGGGTATTCCTGAACGCCGGCGGGTTCGATCTTCAGCTCGGCCAAGCGCTTGCGGATGGACTCCATGCCGGTCTTGGACTGGCCGCCGTTGTCGCCGAGCAGGGCCGGCGCCTTCGACTTCAGCACCGTGACGGCGTAGTCGATCATGCGGATGCCCTGCCCTTCGGCGCTGGGGATCAGCGAGAAATGGTACGGGCCGATCTGCGGTGTCAGCGCAAGCGAGGCAGCGGTGGAGATCTGGAACAGCTTCGCCTCGGTGAGCACCGGCACCATGGCCAGCGCTTCCTGGCTCACCGCCGGGCCGACCACCATGTCGACCTTTTCCTGGAGGGCGAGGCGCTTGGCCTCGTTGACGGCGATGGAGGGATCGGTCTGGGTGTCGCCAAGGACGAGTTCGACCTTGCGCCCGGCGATGCCGCCCGCCTTGTTGATCTCGTCCACCGCCATTTTCGCGCCGAGGACGTAGGACTCGCCGATCAGGCCACCTGGACCGGTCAGCGAGAACAGACCGCCGACGCGAATCGGAGCGTCCGACTGCGCGGCGGCCGGAGACGGCGCGGCCGAGAACGCCAGACCGGCCAGCATGGCGGCCGATGCCATCAGAAAGCGCCGGCGCCCCGACGCGGCACGGATCGCGGAAAGCTTGCGAATCACTGTATTCCTCCCAGCATTTTCTAAGTTTCTACATGCGCCGGCAGCAACGCCACCTCCAGGGCACGCCGAGCCCCGAACTCACGAAGTTCATACAGCACGAACGGCAAATAACCAGCATCGTCTGAACAGACTAGTCATGCACGCCCCCCTGAAATCCTCCGGGCGATCTTGCCCGGTTTTCAGGAAGACGCAAGAGTCACGCCTGCCCGGTGCCGCCCAGGGCGGCGGCGCTGCTGAGAAGTATGCTTACCAGCTCCGATTGCCGATTGATCAGCATCTTCGAGAAGATCGAGCGAAGATGGGCGCGCGCCGTGTTGCGGCTGATGTCCAGATCGACCGCCGCCTCCTCCAGCGACAACCCGTCGGTCAGCAGGATGGCCAGGGCGGATTCCGCGGGCGTCAGATCGAAGAGCTGGCGGAGCATGTCCTTCTTGACCTCGGGCTTGCGCTCCGGATCGCGGATGAACAGCGCGACGGCGGCGCTGCGGATCCCGGCGAAGCGGTCGTTCGGCCCGATGCGCTGGATGACGATGCCGAGGTTCCGGACACCCGACGGCCGGGCGATCGACGCCGCGACGGCCCCGGCGCCGCTGGCGTGGCGCGCCACCTCCTTCACGCGCCGCTGCAACTCCACGTCATCGGCGGGATAGGCCGCATGCAGGCACCCGTTGATGATCTTCAGCCCGTCCTTCTCGGCCAGCAGCGCTTCCGCCAGACCGGTGGTGCGCAGGACCCGGCCGGACTCGTCCAGGATGATGGCGCCGACCATCAGCCGATCCATGGCGCTGGAATACAGCCGCCGCTCCGACTCCATCAGGTCGATGGTCGAGCACAGCGCGAGCGCGCGCTTGAGATGGGGAAGCAGCAGGGCGCACGCGACCTCCTCCCGTGCGTCGAACGGTTGGGCGTGCGCGTCGCGGCACAGCCGCAAGCGGCACTCCGTACCATCCTCGGTGCGGATGTTGACCGCCAGCATGCGATTGATGCCGGCCGGCGCCAGGAGAGCCCGGCCATAAGGCGAGTCGGCGAACCGCGCGTCGGCGCCCAGATCGTTCAGCGCCTCGATCTGGTCGGCCCGTAGGGCGGCCAGGGGATCGGCGCCGATCGCCAGCACCGGCCGCATGGAACCGTTGCCGATCATGACGGTCTCGTCGCTGCCGCCCGGCGAGCGGACGGTCAGAATGATGGTGTCGACAGCCAGCGGACCGCGCAAACGCTCCAGCAGCCCGGTCCAGCGAACCCGCTCCGCGAGTCCGTCATAGATCACGCCGACCAGGGCGTTCAGGTCGGCGCCGCCGGACGCCTCGGCCGGCTGGCCGGCGACCATGGCGGCAACCGGCCAGTCGGTGTTTTGGGTCGTCCGCGCGAACCCGCCGGCCATCTCGGCCGAAAGCCTGCGCTGCAGCGGCGCGCGGTGCAGGGATGCGATGCTTTCCATTGCGTGTCCTCCCGAGATCCCGAACTGCCCAATGCTTCGGCGCCGGGTCGCCACGGCTTGTCGCCGCCTCTCGACATTGATGACGAAAATTCGTCATGAGTCAACAATGATAGTTTGACGAACCACCACATCCGCTCCTGTGCCTGTTGCAAAATCTGCAATTTTCTGCGATTTTCCAACGGACGCGAGTTCGTCTTTTATGTCGAAAATCAGTCATTGCTCTTCGTATTTGGCGCTGGCGGCCACCATTCCGGCCCCTTCGGCGCGCCTCGGCGATACCCAACGGGAATGGACTGCCAGGGAGGGAAAACATGGACTTGTTTCTAAAGGACCGCGTGGCGGTGGTGACCGGCGCGGCCAACGGAATCGGGCGGGTGACGGCGATGACCTTCGCGGCCGAGGGGGCCGCCGTGGCGCTGGTTGACCTCGACGAAACGGCGCTGGAGGAGGTTGCCGATACGATCCGCGCCCAGGGCGGGCGGGCCCTCCCAGTCCGGGCGGATTGCTCCGACTCGGCCGTGGCGCGGGACTCCTACCGGCGAATCGAAGCCGAGCTGGGGCCGGCCGACATCCTAGTCAATAACGTCGGGCAGAGCGCGCGCAACCGCATGACGCCGTTCGTCAGCGCCGACCTGGACACGCTGGATTTCCTGCTCGCGGTCAACCTCAAATCCTGCATCCTGTGGTCGCGGCAGGTGATCGAGGGCATGTGCAAGCGCCGCTACGGCCGAATCGTCAACATCACGTCGGAAGCGGCGGTGATGGGCTCACCGCTCACCTGGGATTATGGAGCGGCCAAGGCGGGCGTGATCGGATTCACCCGCGCCCTGGCGCGGGAAGTGGCTCCGTCGGGGGTTACGGTCAACGCGGTCGGTCCGGGGATCACGCGCACCCGCGCGGTCGAACAGTTGCCGCCGGACGTCACGGAAAAGGTTCTGTCCACCATCCCGATGAAGACGATGGGCGAGCCCGAGGACATCGCCAACGCCATCACATTCCTTGCCAGCGACCGGAGCCGCTACGTCACCGGACAAACCCTGCTGGTGAACGGCGGCCACTGGATGCTGTGACCGTCAACGGGGACGGCGCCCGCGTGCGGGCGCCTTTCTTGCTCAGGAACCTTGCTTAAGAACCGCTGCCCGCCAGCCGTTCCAGAACTTCGAGATCCTGGCGCAGGTTGCGGATGGCGGCCCCCAGGCTGTCGGCGGCAGGGGTGGTCCGGGAACCCCCGTCGCTGGCCAGACCGCGCATGGCGATGTCTACGATCTCTTCCGCGATCTGCTGCGGCGTCCGCTTGCCCTTGGGCGAGTACCACCAGCTGGTCCAGTTGGCCATGCCGATGATGGCGAAGGCGGCGATCCGGGCGTCGAGCGCGCGGAACTCCCCGACACGGACCCCCTCGGACACCATCTCCGTGTAGATGTCGAGGATCTGGCGCTTGTGCCGGCTGTACAGCGCCGCCAGATCGGTGGGCATCTCGGCTTCCAGACGGCTCAGGACGAGGAAGCGCGGACCGCCGCTCAGGCGGCGGACGATTCCCTGAACGACCGCCATCTTCAAACGCTGAGTCGGCGTCAGGTCCGTCCGGTCGAGCAATGCGACTAGATTGTTGTAAGGAACGGTGGATTCTTCCTCCACCAACGTTGACAAAATTTGTTCCTTATTTTTAAAATAATGGTAAACTGATGAACGCTTCAAACCCAATTCTTCAGCAATATCGTTAATGCTCGTTTGCGCATAGCCTTTTGAATAGAAAAGTTCGGCCGCTTTGTTGATCAATTCGTCCCTTACAAGTTCCTTCCTGACATTATCGGCCATATTCGCTCCGCTACGCATTCCGCCTCGCCATCGAGGCCCGGTTATCATCTTGATTGTCGCTCATCGCTGCACAGCGCGGGCGTCCCGATATTATTGGGAAGCGCCATCCGCAACAACGCTGAATTGGTTCGTCATTCGATTTCGGGGCGGCAACGGGCGCCGCGCCTTTCGCGCGGGCGCCCGTTGCCGCCCCCCACACCGTCAGTAAAGCTGGTCAAGCAGAGCCTTGTCGTAGCCGAGAGCCTCCGACCAGCGTCCGTTCCGGACCTTCTCCAGCCAATGCGGATCGGCGAGCAGCGCGCGCCCGACCGCGATCAGGTCGAACTCTTCCCGATCGAGGCAAGCCTCCAACGCGTCGATGCTGGCCGGAGCGGCCGATCTCAGACCTGCCTGGTCAAGGCCGACGCTCCCGACCGCAAGGGCTGGCCGGCCCGTCACCCGCTTGGCCCAGCCGGCCAGCGTCAGCGGGCTGCCTTCGAAAGCCGGCTCCCAGTAGCGCCGGGTCGACGCGTGGAACAGCGACACGCCGGCATCCGCGAACGGCTCCAGCAACCGCTGGAGGTCATCGGGGGTCTCGGCCAGCCGCGCCGTGTAGTCCTGCTGCTTCCATTGCGAAAAGCGCAGTGAGATTGGAAAGTCGGGACCGACGCGCCGGCGGATCGCCGTCACCACCTCGACGCCGAACCGCGTGCGCGCCACCAGGTCGCCGCCGTAACGGTCGCTGCGGCGGTTGGTCCTGGCCCACAGGAACTCGTCGATCAGGTATCCGTGCGCGCCGTGCAACTCCACACCGTCGAAGCCGAGCCTCTGCGCATCGGCCGCGGCCTGCGCGTAGGCATCGATCACCGCGGCGATGTCCGCCTCGGTCATCGCCTTCGTCGGTTCGGTGGTCTTCGCGTACTCGTTCAGGTTTTCCGAGGGGCCGAAGGCCGGCACGGTGGGATCGGGACCGTCGCCGGGGCGGCGGAAGCTGCCGGTGTGCCAGAGCTGCGGAAAGATGCGCCCGCCAGCGGCGTGCACGCGCTCCCGCACCATCGCCCACCCGTCCAGCCCGGCACCGTGGAAGCGCGGCACCCCTTCATAGCTGGCGGCGGACGGATGGTCGATGTAGGTCCCTTCGGTGATGATCAGGCCGACGCCGTGCCGCGCGCGGCGTTCGTAATAGGCCGCGACCGCCTCGGTCGGCATGCCGTCCGGGCAGAAATAGCGCGACATCGGGGCCATGACGACCCGGTTGCGCAGCTCCAGCGCGCCGATCCGGAACGGTTCAAGGAGGGGGGAAGCCCGGTCGTTCATCCTTGATCCTCAACGAACGCGGACCGACGCAACGTCGTTGCCCCGGCGCATGCGGTTGATGAATTCGCCCAGCGGCGCCGGTTCGGCCAAGGGCGCATCCGCCGATCCGGCGGCTTCCCAGAAGAGCTTCCAGGACGGGAACAGTTCATGGAACGAGCCGTCGTAGGCATCGCGGCCGGGCCAGCGCATCTTCTGCGGGCCGATCGGCGGCTTGTTGAGATCGGTGGCGTACCAGTACAGCGGCATCCGCCGCCGGAAGTACCATCGGCCGTCGCGGCGCTCATAGCGGTCGAAGTACATCATTTGCATGATGACCCACTCGTCGCCGGTCTCGTGCTCGTTCTTCGAATAGACGATGCCCTGGGCGCTGTCGGGGGTGTCGAACTCGATGATGTGGTTGCCGATGTGGTGGGCGGTGCCGGTGAACTGGTTGCGCAGCGTGTCGTCGAACCAGGCGCGCAGGGCGCGCCGGCCGGTCGCGTCCTTGCCGACGCGGATGTCCTCCGGGAAAAGCCCGACCAGCGCGTCGAGGTCGCGCATGTCGAGGGCGAGGCTGTACTTCGCGGCGAGTTGCCGGATCTCGTCCAGCGATTCAAGCCGGTCCAGCCGGGCGAGGATGCCCGTTGCCGAAACGTCGTCGCTCATGTCTGTGCTTTCCGAACGTGATGGAACGGTTGTGGGATGGCCATGGACGCCGGAGCGTCAGGTGGCGACACTGGCGGCGGCGGCCAGATAGGCCGGCGCCTCGCCGCCGCCGTGCACGACGAGGTTCGCCCCCGTGACGTAGGAGGCGTTCGGCGAGGTGAGGTAGAGGCACGCCTGGGCGATGTCGTCGGGCTTGGCCATCCGCTGCAACGGAATGGTGCGGGCGACCGCCGCCAGGCCCTCGTCGCCGCCGTAGTGGTACAGCGCGCTTTCCGTGTGGACGAGGCCGGGCGTCACCGACACCACCCGCACCCGTGGCGCCCATTCCAACGCCAGCGACTGAACGAGGTTGATGATGCCCGCCTTGGCGGCACCGTAGGCGGCGGTGCCCGGCGACGGGCGGAGCCCGCTGACGCTGGCGACGAAGAGGATGACACCACCGCCCTCCTGCTCCTGCATGATGGCGTTGGCCTTCTGGGCGGCCCAGAACGGTGCCACCAGATTCAAGCGCACGACGCCCTCGATCAGGCGCGGCGACGACGTCGCCGCCGGCACGTGCGGCGTGCCGCCCGCGTTGTTGATCAGCACGTCGAGGCGGCCGTGGCGCGCGGCGATCTCGTCGAACACGGTCGCGATGCCGGCGACGTCGGCGAGGTCCAGAGCCATGAACTCCGCACGGGCGTCCCCCACGGCCGGCAGGCTGTCGGGCGGGGTCCGGCCGGTGACGATCACCTTGGCCCCGGCATTCAGATAGGTCTGGGCGGTGACGGCGCCGATGCCGCGCGTGCCGCCGGTGATGAGCACCACTTTGTTCGAGTAGTCGCAGCTTGATCCGCCAAACATCGTCTTCCCACACTCCGCATGTCGTGGCGCCGAGTGTAGCCGCGATGCCATGCCGCGGCATCGTCCGTTAGGATTAGAGCACGTCGCCCCACCCGCTCCGTATTGGTAGAGCCGGGAACCCGCCCGACCATCGCCTGTTTGCAGGCGGAGCACAGACCCTGCATTCCGGATCGATCATGAACATCTCAGCAGAATCGCGGCGGAGTGGCTGGCTCCTCGCCGCCTGCGTCGCGGTCGGCGCCCTGCTCGCCGCCTGCCAGAGCCCGGCCGATCCCTCGCAGCCGCCGGCCGGCGTCGCCGACCGGTCGTCCTATGTGAACGGGTGCGAGAACGGGCGGGCCGAAGCCCAGTTCCCCGATGGTCCCGACATCGTGCGCCGGATCCCGGTCGCCGAGGGCCCGCGACGGGATTGGGAGGCCGGCTACCGCGCCTGCTTCGACGACGCGGTCCGCTACCCGAGGAGCGCCGTCGTCGGCCGCTGACCCTTTCCCTGCACGGAAAAAGGGCCGGGCCCCGGATGGGGGACCCGGCCCGAGGCGAGCACCCGGCCCAGGGAGGAAGCGCAAGTGCTGTCCGCGAGTGCCGTGCCCCGCGCGGCTCACGCCGCCGCGCGCACCCCCGGCGGGTTGCCGCGCAAGACCCCGGCGCGCAGGTCGTGCGGGTCGAGCCGCCGGATCAGCGCCAGCTGCTCCGCCGTCGGCGCCGCCGTCTCGGCGATCTCCCCGTCCCGGTGCAGCGCAAAGCCGGTCGCCGCCTGCACCTCCTCGAAGGTCACCCCGGGATGCAGCGAGCGCACCCGGATCGCCCGCTGCGGGCCTTCGAAGTCCAGCACGCACAGGTCGGTCACGATCAGCCGCAGGTCCACGAAGTCCGCCCGCGCCCCGGCCGGCCAGCGCTCCGCCCGGTAGCCCACCCCGGCCACCATGTCGACCTCGCCCTCCACGAACACCCGCCGCCCGTGCGCCGGCACGAACATCGAGTTGGCGTGGTTCAGGCTGTTGCCCGGAAAGCCGCGCACCCCGAGCATCTGCACCTTCGGCCGCGCGTACGCGCCCAGGCACGAGATGTTCGACTGCCCCCAGCGGTCGATCTGCGTCGGCCCGACCATGGCGTGCCGCTGCCCGTGCCACACGCAGTCAAAGATGCGCGAGAACGGCATCCAGCCGGACGGCCGCGGCGGCGCGGCGCGCGGCCCCAGCGGCACCGGCTCCTCGACCAGATGCGCCTCGCCGTC
>NZ_JAGINQ010000035.1 GCF_017876165.1 Azospirillum soli | reverse complement strand
ACTCCTCAAACCGACGCTCCGCCGCGTCCTGCCTATCCAAACTCGCCTGTGTCATAGACCCTATATGGGATCAGATTTATGACACAGTAGTACTAGGGCAGGTCGCGACCGGCCCGTAGGGCCGACCTGATCTGGTTGCGCCAGTAACCGACCATGGCCTTGTCGAGCCGGCGGGGAGTCGCCTGTATCCGTTGATACTCACGCTCCAGGAAGGCTTCGTCGATGATGTCCCACCGGTCCACCGCGACCAGGGGCAGGTCCGCGAAGGAGCGCATCCACGTCCCGGTCTGGACAATCGGGATGACGCCGAGGGAGACCGCCTCCCAGGTTCGGTGGCAGTCTGGCCCGTTGCCTGGTGGCGAGATGCAGAAACGGTGGCTTGCCAGTTCCTCCAGATAGGGCCGGTAGGGTTTGGGTGGGGACTGCGTGACGAAGGGCTTGTCCTTCAGGAGATCGAAGATGGGCTGGCGCGCCGCGCGGTTCGTCCTGATCTCGAAATTTGCGTAGAGCAGGCCGGTCTTTGGCCGGTCCTCGCGGGCGACGGCGCTGAGCGCTGCCGTGTCCCCGTGCGGCCATTGGGCGTTGGCGAGACCAATGGGAAGCGCCGACAGCTTGGGATGCTCCGTCTCCGCGTTCTGGGCGAAGCAGTGAATCAGCCGGACATCGTCCAGGAAGGGCCGGTAGCGATCGCCGATCCGGTGGTCGCTGTTGTGACAGACCAAGACGAAGCGCTGCGTCAGGTGCGGCAGGATATGGAGGATGAAGCTGTCGAGCAGATATGGATAGACGAAGATGACGGACGCCCGCTGCAGTTCGCGGAGTTGGGCCGCCCCCTCGACGGTCAGGTGGTTGCGAGGGCCTGCGAAGCGGCACAGGCGGATCGCCGGGGTGGCCCGCAGGCTGGTGTGGAATGCATAGGTGGAGTCGTCGATCACCGAGATGTCGGCTAGGGCCTGAAGGCGCTCCCCCGTGATGATCTCCGCTTCCGGCAGATCGGCCGGAATGGCCGGGGGCGGTGGGGCAGGCGGTACGGCGACGATGGGCGGGCGTGACCGGTGGACGGCCAGATCCTTGGAATGGATGTGCAGGTTGACGATGGGCCAGAATCGCTCGCCGCCCTCCGGTCCTGTGCCGCCCAGATGCGGGATGCGCCGCCCCTCGGCATCGGGAATCAGGCGAAAACGGTAATTGGATGGCTGATAGACGGCGCTTTCGTTGAGGAAACCGACCGTGCGCCGTCCCCGCACGTTGCGCGGATCGACGCCGCCCAGATACTGGCCGAGCGCGCCGGTGTCGAACACGGCCTGGATCGCGTCGAAGTTCCGGCTGTAGAACGCCGGGTCGGCCGGGGTGTGTCCGGCTAGGCTGCCCACCGGCGGCGGACCACCCGTGGGGATGACGGGAAGCGCGTCCATGAAGGCCGGCCCCAGCCGCTCACGAAACAGGCCCAGCAGGATCATGTCGTTGATCCGCACGCCGGGATTGCGCGCGAAGAACTCGGCGATGAAATGGGTGAAGCTTCCCATCGCAGCGGCGTCGCGGGCATACATCAGCCCGGCAATGCCGCGCCGGTCGTTGTCGAAAGGAACGGCGAGGCCGGGATAGAGCCGCTCCAGTTCCGGACACAGCTGTTCGGTGTCGGCGTAGAGGAGGTTATCGGTTTCCAGGTGGAGGACATTGGTGAGGCCGAGCGCGGCCATTGCAGCCTCGACATGGAAGAACCGCTCGATGACGTAGGTCCAGAAGCCAAAGCGGAAGGCGCGGTCCGTAGTGGCGGTTTGGCGGAATGTCTCCAGCTTCGGCGAAACCGGCAGTTCCTCCACAGGAAGCAGGCGGATGCCGAGCGCGGGGTCCGGCGGCGTGGCGGCCATGGCCGCCGCGTTGCCGATCAGCAGGATCTCGCCCTCGTTGAACAGCCGCGCCTGGGCGAGCGCGTCGTCCAGATAAGGCGGCAGCGCGTCACCCAGGTGAACGAACACGATGGCTGAAGACATGGCTGGTCCGGTGTTTCAGCGGCCAAGCGGCGATAGCCGCGGGGGAATCGGCGACGCGGCGTGGGCGTACGCCGCGTCCACCGTGAAGCCGAGGTCGAGTTCGACGGTACCGGATTCGGCCCTGCCCCTGCAGGCGCGCCAGTGTGGCACCGGCCGCTCCGGAAGATGCGAGGGGGCGAGCACAATGGCCTGATGGAAGCAGGGCAGGGCTTCGTCCAGCCGACCGAGAGCGGTCAGAATCACCCCGGCGTTGTGGTGGGCCTCGGCGGCCAAAGAGGCGACGGCGATGGCGCGGCGCGCGAATCCGAGGGCTACCGCGCTGTTCCCGCCGCCATGCAGGGTTAGGGAAAGCATCATCAGGACGGCCGGGTGATGGGAATGCTCCGCCAGAAGAGCCCGGCAAATTCTCTCCGCTTTCCCAAAATCACCGGCCCGCCAGCACGCGAGGGAACAGGCCAGAGAATGAGCCAGGACGTAGGAGGGATCGTCGGTGGGGGGCATCACGCGAAGCGGGGCTCGCTTGTGTTGCGAAGAGATTGCCTTGCGGAACAAGATGATTGCACACGGGCGCGCGGACCGTTCTTGTAGCAGAGCAGCGTCCTTTCCGTCCATTGCCGATCGTGTGTTCGGTATGGGCGATTCGGTCCAGCTTTTCTCTCAAGCCGAGGCGAAACATCGCATGGACATCACGGCAAGAAGGAAAAGAGCGACGTTGTCGGGGCACCGTGAATTCGCTAATTTCCCCACAATTTGCAGAAAATCGCGCAACCAGCAGGCGCACTGCGATAGAACGAATTTCCCCGGTCCGGGGCCAGGAGAGATTGCTTATGGCGACGCCCACCAGCAGCGAGCGGGTTTCTGAGGTTCTCAGCTCTTCGCAGGCCTACATCAACGCGCTTTTGTCCGAGACCAAATGGGGCGGACCGGTCGGAACGGGCCTGTCGCTGACCTACAGCTTTCCCACCTACGGCAGCAGCTGGTCGTCGGCACCGGTGGGCACCGGCGGCTATGGCCCCAGCACCGGCAGCGGGGAGCCCTGGGGGAACAACCTGACGCCCCTGAACGCGATCCAGCAGAGCGCCTTCGTCCAGGCCCTGCAATCCTGGTCGGCCGTCGCCAACGTCAGCTTCGTGCAGGTGTCCGAAACCCCGTCGCAGGTGGGCGACATCCGCGTGGCCTTCAGCGCCACCCTGCCTTCCAGCACCTCCGGCCACGCCTATTTCCCGTACAGCTCCGAGGGGGCGGGCGGAGACATCTGGCTCAACCCCAACGGTTCGGCCAACCAGTCGCCCCAGCCCGGCAACTTCGGCTTCATGGTGATGGTGCATGAGATCGGCCACGCGCTGGGGCTGAAGCATCCCTTCGACGGCGCCATCACGCTTCCGTCCGGCACGGAGACCAACCAATACACCGCGATGTCCTACAACAACGCTCCTGGAGCGGGGGTCTTCCCGGCCGGGCCGATGCTGTACGACATCGCGGCGATCCAATACCTGTACGGCGCCAACACCTCCTACCAGACCGGCAACGACACCTATCAGTTCAGCGCCTCGGCGGAGGAACTGAGGACCATCTGGGATGCCGGCGGGATCGACACGTTCGACGCGTCCAACCAGGTTCTGGGGGCGACCATCAACCTGAACGCCGGCGGCTTCAGCTCCATCGGCGTGAAGGGCGGCGGCTCCCCGGCGCGGCAGAACATCGCCATCGCCTATGGGGCCGTCATCGAGAACGCGGTCGGCGGCACCGGGTCCGACGTGCTGACCGGCAACGCTGAAGGCAACGTCCTGGAGGGGCGGACCGGCAACGACACGCTGTTCGGCGGGGCCGGACGGGACGTCCTGCGCGGGGGCGCCAACAACGACCTTCTCTGCGGCAACCAGGGCGAGGACACGCTGTTCGGCGACGACGGCGACGATCAGCTCTACGGCGGGGTGGACAACGACACCCTGTGGGGCGGTGAAGGAAACGACCAACTGAACGGGGACAACGGCGCCGACCTCCTGTTCGGCAATCGCGGGTCCGACACGCTGTTCGGCAACATGGGCTCCGACAGCCTCTACGGCGGTGCCGGCGATGACCTGCTGTACGGGGGCCGCGACGACGACCGGCTGTACGGCGACGTCGGCAGTGACACGTTGGTCGGCGGTCTCGGGTCCGACATGCTGTTCGGCGGCGATGACGCCGATGTGTTCCGCTTCCAGGTGGGGGATGGAGCCGATACGATCCTGGACTTCAACTACGCCGCCGGCGACCGGATCGAGCTTGCCAGCGGGCGGGGCTATGCCCTGAAGGCGGTCGGTTCCAGCAGCATGATGCTCGACTTCCTGAACGGCGACACGATCACCTTGGCGGGCAACACGCCAAGCCAGTTTTCCGCGTCCTGGCTGGTGTTCGTGTAACGGGAACTCCTCCTCACCCCCCCGACGTCGCCGCGACGAGCTGGCACAGCTCGTCGCGGAGTTGGGCGACGACCGGTTCCCAAAGGCCGAGGGACGGCTGCCGGAAAAGCCGCAGGGTGGGATACCAGGGGCTGTCGGACCGGCCGCGCATCCAACGCCAGTCCGGGTCGGCCGACAGCAGCACCCACGCCGGCTTTCCGAGCGCGCCGGCCAGATGCATGACCGCCGTGTCCACGCCGATGACCAGATCCAGCGTGGCGACGACCGCCGCGGTGTCGGCGAAGTCGCCGAGCGTCGCGCCATGCCGGATCACCCGCTCGCCGCCCGCCACCTGCTCCAGATCGGACTCGGCGGCTCCCTTTTGCAGGCTGTGGACCTCCACGCCCGGCAGGGCGAGAAGCGGGGCCAGTTCCTTCAGGGTGCAGGAACGGTGGAGATCGTCGGGATCCTCCGCCCGCCCCGCCCAGACGAGGCCCACCCGCAAGGGGCCATCACTCCCGGCACGCTCCGGGATCGGCGTCTTCAGATAAGGCACCGAAGCGGGGATCGTGTCGAGGGTGGTCCCGAACAGGAGCGGCAGGCTCATCAGGGGGACATGGGCGGCGTAGGGCGGCACGGCCTCCCCCTCGGACAGGACGCTCGCGCACCCTTCCAGCCCGGCCATCAGACGCCGCAGCTCCTTGGGCACGGCCAGCACCACCCGCGCGCCACGGGCGGCGGCCAGAGGCACATAGCGGGCGAACTGGATGCTGTCGCCGAAGCCCTGCTCGGCATGGACCAGGAGGGTTTGGCCGTCGAGCGGCCGGCCGTCCCAGAACCGATCCCAACGCGAAATCCAGGGGACCGGCCCCTTGAGCCGCCACCGCTGCTCGTACAGCCGGAACCCCTCCTCGACGGCACCGGCGCCCAGCAGGGCCATGGCCAGATTGTAGCCGATGCGCGCGTCCTGCGGGGCGAGCGCATGGGCGGTGCGGAAATGCGCAAGCGCCTCGTCCGCACGGCCCGCCTTCATCAGGCTGACGGCCAGGTCGCCGTGGACCGCCCGATTCCCGGCCGCCACCGCGGCGGCGAGCAGGTGGGCCGCACCGGCATAGTCGCGGCTCAGATGATGAAGCACGCCGAGCCGGTGGAGGACGCCGGAATGGTTCGGCTCCTCCCGCAGCAGGGCGCGGCAGGCCTCGACCGCCTCGGCGAACCGGCCGGCCTGGAAGAAGGCATCCACGTCAGCAAGACGGCGATCCGCGTGCGTCATGGCCGGAGGCCTACCGGATCTCGACGCGGCGTTCCAGCTCAACCACGGGCTTGCCGCCGCGAACCAGCGTGAAGACGCCACGGTACGAACCCGGCACCCACCCTTCCGGAGGCTGCTTCACGCCGCTGAAGCCGAACCAGGAGACGTTGGACGCGGAGAGGACGTTCATGCGTTCCGACAGGACGCGCCCGTTGGGCGCCACGATGCGGAACCGGGCTTCGTCGCCGGCCATGGTCCCCATCACATCGACCCAATAGACCAGGCTGCTGGAAGCGCGGCCCAGCACCTCCTCGCGATGGGCGCCACGCCGGGTCTGTTCGGCGTCCGGCGGATCGGCAGCGAAGCCGGCGACCAGACCGGCGCTCTCGCGGTAGGCGAGCTTGGCGGCGGCGGCGGCGCTCCACAGCGGCGCGCGCGGGGCGTTGCAGTCGCCAGCGTTTTCCGGCCCACTGTTTTTCGGGCCGACGAAGGGGTCGATCGTCGCCGAACCCCGGCGCAGCTCGAAATGCACATGGGGAAACATGGTCAGGCCGGACAGCCCGATCAGCCCCAGCTTCTGGCCGGCTTCCACCCGTTCCCCCGGCTTCACCGCGACGCTGCCCCGGCGCAGATGGCCGTAGATCGTCTGCCAGCCGTCCCCGTGATCGAGGATGACGGTGTTGCCGCCGCCACGGTTGCGCAGCGTTGCGGGGTCGGCGTCCCGCATGTCCACATCGTCCATCTCGTCGCGCGTCGCGCGCACGATGCCCGGCGCCGCGGCGACGACCGCCACGCCCTGGCGCATGGCCGGATGATCGGGAACCCGGATGTCGGTTCCGCCGTGCCCGTCGTAGGACAGCCGGCCGCAGGCGTAGTCGCGCCGGCCGGGGCCGGGGTCGTGATCGACGTAGTTCTGCACGAAGCAGCGCTCACCCATCGCGCAATCGACCGGCAGTTCCAGCACGGGCGGATCCGCCGCCGCCGGAGCCGCAAGCCCGCCGGACAGCATCAGGGTGAAGGGAAGCAGAACGGCCGCGAAGCTGAGAAGGGCAAGGCAGCGGAACCGGCGGACCGGCGGGGTTCTGTCGGTCGGAATCTCGGGCATGAAAACTCCGCGTGAAAACTCTGGCTGGTCCGGAAGGGCCGCGTTCGGACGGACGGGCGGCGGCACCGGATACGGAAGTGGCTTGGCCTGAGGGGGGCTTCGGCGCTACTCCTCGGGAACCGCCTCATGGGACGTGGGAATAGTGCCCAGGGCACTCCTGGAATGCAACGAGATGCCCGACCCGTCAAAACCCGTTTCCGTCTGCATCGTCACGCATGAATTCGCCGGCCTGCCCGGCAGCGGCGGCATCGGCACCGCCTTCGCCGGCCTCGCCGAGGCACTGAGCGCGGCGGGCCATGCCGTGACCGTCCTGTGCACGGGCCTTCTGCCGGTGCCGGCCGGGTTCGAGACCGATGGCGCGGCGGCGAAGGCCGGGGTGACGGTCGTCCGGCTGCCGGACAGCCCGGTTCGGGTCGAGGGCGACCAGTTCCTGCGCCTGTCGCACGACGTGTTCGCGTGGCTGGCCGAGCGGCGCTTCGACGTCGTGCATTTCGCCGACTGGACGGGGTTGGGCTTCTGCGCGACCGCCGCCAAGCGTCAGGGTCTCGCCCTCGCCGGCACCACGCTGGCGGTGGGGCTGCACGGCCCGACCCGCTGGGTGCGCAGCGCCACCGGCGGCGGGCTGGAAGGCTCCGGCGAACTGGCCATCGATTTCCTGGAACGGCGGTCAGCCGAATGGGCGGACGTCGTCGTCAGCCCAAGCCGCTATCTGCTCGACTGGCTGCGCGGCGCCGGCTGGTCGCTGCCGGCGCGGGCCGAGGTGCGGCAGAACATCCTGCCCCGCCCCGCCGGATCGGCCGTCTCCCCGCCCACCGCGCCGCGTCCCGTGCGCGAGCTGGTCTTCTTCGGACGCCTGGAAACCCGCAAGGGCGTGACGCTGTTCTGCGACTCCCTGGACCGGCTGGCGGCGGAGGGCGGCTTCCCGGATCTTGGCATCACGTTCCTGGGCGGTTCGGCGCCGGTCGATGGCGAGGACGGAGCCGCCTACGTGCGCCGCCGGGCGCGGGCTTGGCCCTGGCCGGTGGGTTTCCGGCACGGCCTTTCCTCCTCCGAGGCCCTGGCCTATCTGGGCGGCGAGGGCCGGCTGGCCGTCATTCCCTCGCGCATCGAGAATTCCCCCTGCACCGTGGCCGAATGCCTGATCCGGGGGCTTCCCTTCCTGGCGAGCCGGGTCGGCGGAACCGCCGAGTTGATCGCCGACGAGGACGCCGAACGGGTCCTGTTCGTCCCGGAGGCCGAGGCTCTGGCGGCCCGGCTCGGCCGGACGCTGCGGGACGGCGCCGCCTCGGCGCGGCTGCGCATCGCCCAGGATGCCGTTGCCAAGGAGTGGCGCGCCTGGCACGTCGCCGAGGCCGCCGCTCCGCCGGCACCAAGCACGGAACCGCCGGCCGAGCGGGATCCGGCCGCCATCGGCTACACGCTAATCGCCGATCCCCGGATGCGCCTGCTCGACGGGGCGGCCGGGCGGATGGCCGCCGTGGCCGCACGGACCGGAGCGGCCGTCGTCACCGGAGCCGTGGACGAGGAGGGGGGATCACGCCGCTGGCTCGCCCCGGGCGGACCGGCGGCGCTCGCCGCGTGGGGCGACGTGGCCGGATCCGGTCCCCTGCTCGTGCGCCGTGACCTGCTGGACGGAACGGCCCAGCGGAACGGCTGGCTGACCGGTCTGCTGCTGGCCGGGCACCGCATCGAGGTCATGCCGGTGCCGATGGCCGCCGCCGTGGAGCCCCCGGCACCGGCAACGCCCGCGGAGCGTCTGGCGCCCTTCCTGGCGACCGGCACGGATGAGACGGTCGCCGATCTGGCGCGGCTGGCCGTGGGGCTGGACGCCTTGGCGGCACGGATGTCGGCCGAGCGGAACGGCCTCGCCGCCGCCCTGGAGCAGGCGCGCGGCGAAGCGCAAGCCCTGCGGACCGAGCGGAACCGGCTGGCCGCCGCCCTGGAGGGCACCACCGTGCCGCCGGAAGCGGCGGAGCGGACGGCGCGCCTCGCCGGGCTGCTCGGGTCGCGCTCCTGGTCCCTGTCCGCGCCCTTGCGGCGGCGGTTCGGCGGGGTCGAGGACGCGCGGCTGGCGGGTTTGCCGGCGGACCGCGCGGCCGAGACGATGCTCACCTCAGTGTGGTGGGACCTCGCCGCCCCCTGGCGTCTGGCCGCCCGCCTGTGGCGGTGGGGGCGCCGCCGGCTGCGCTCACCCCGCGCGTAGACCCAGGCTCTTCAGCATCCGGTCGATCCGCAGGTCCCAGGTCCATTCTTCCTGCATCCGCCTTGCGGCCGCCTCGCCAACCGCAAGGGCGGCGGCGCGGTCGGTGTAGACGCGTTCCAGCGCGTCCACGATCTCGTCGATCGCGGATTCGCCCCAGCCGTCGGTCCCCATCCCGTCCGGGCCGGCGGTCACCGGCGCCTGCGCGCGCAACGGGTAGCAGGGAATGTCGGCGATGAGGTCGCGGTGCCCGGTGTTGTCCGACAGGATGGTCGGAACCCCGCAGGCCATCGCCTCCATGGCGACCAGATTGGTGCCGCCTTCGCACCGGTTGGGAAACAGGGCGACGTCGGCCTGCCGCAGCAGCCTGCCCATTGCCGTGTTGGGCACGGGCGGCGCGACCTGGAAGGAGCCTTCCGGCAACCCATTGTCCCGCAGCCAGCCGGCCACATCGACCCGCCCCTGCGCATCGAGCCGGGGAGCAACGTCAAGATGGGGAGAGCGGGCCATGCTTTGCGCCACGGTGGGCCAAGGGCTGAACCAGCCCGCGACCAGAAGCGCGTCCGGATGGCGTTCGTGGAAGCGGCGGAAGGCGGCGACGGTGATGTCCTGCCCCTTGCGGAATTCCAGCTTGCCGCCGGAATAGACGACGAAACGGCCGCGCGCGTGGTCGCGTGGCGGGCCGGCGTGGAAGATGCGGCTGTCGATGCCCTGGGGGCAGACGTCCACGTGATCCAGTCCGGCGCCGCGCAGCACCTCCGCGGTCCAGGTGGCGCCGGCCGCGATGCGGGCGAACCGCCGGCCGCGCTCCACCGCGTCGGGACCGAGGCTGGTGTCCTCCAGGAAGACGATGGCCAGATCCGGCGCCCCGAAGAGCGAGGTGGAGGCCGGCGCCCAGCCCAGCCCGTTGCCCAGACCGTGCAGGATCGGGAACGCCCCCCGCACGGGGCTGGACGGGTCGGGCCGGCCAGCCAGGGCGTCGGCGATGATGGCGGCGTTGGCGTTCAGCCGCTCCATAAGGCCCGCGTCAACGGTGTTCCGGTCGACGGAAGCAAGCGTGTAGAAGGGCATTGGATCCAGATCGCCGCCCGCCAGCATGTGACGCGCGATGCTCAGACCAAGAACACCCCATCCTGAATAGCTGCCAAGCTGCCAGACGATTCCGACCTTCCGAGCGCCGCCGCCGAGATCGACTTTCGTGCCGGTCATTGGAACGCGCACCGTTCCGGCTGGGGATGGTGGTCATCGGTCGCGGTCGGACCGTTCATCGTCGTCTCTTTCCTGAAAAGGCCGGTGCCGACCCGCGGCCCGACAGTTGTCTACAGGGCGTCCCAGGGCATGCTTGGGGCAGGGTGGCGGCACCATGCGGCAATCTTCCCCTGGATGGCAATCGGCTTTCCGGGATGAGGCCGCTCCTCCTTGACAGGGCGGAGGGGAAAGCCGAAGGTCTGGCTTCTTTTCGTTCAGGACCCGGCCGGCGCGTTTCCCGCACCATGCGCATACTGATCACGATTCCGCACTATTGCGGTCCGCCAAAACCGGATGCGACCGTCCGCTATGGGTCGACGCACGGGGATCAGGCGGATCGCGTCACGGCGCTGCGCGATGCCATCATCGCTTGCCACCGCCATTTCGGTCCACAGGGCATGATGCACAGTCAAGGAGCCAAGCGCATCGTGCGCCGCTCCAACACTGGCTTCGTGACCGGCATCGACGTGGTGGTGGTCACGACGGGCGGGCGGCATCTTCTGGATGCGCTCGACCTGCCGGCCGGCTTCTTCGAACATCAGCCGGTGGACGCGGCCCCCATGATGCTGGGCTTCGCCTGCCACAAGGTGCTGGCCGAGCGATTGGGTCGTTACGATTACTACGGCTACATCGAAGACGATCTGGTCATTGAGGACGCCAGCTTCTTCGACAAGCTGAGCATCTTCAACAAAGTGCACGGGGAATCCAGCGTTCTGCTGCCCAACCGTTATGAAACGGCCCTGGTGTCCAATTACCGGAAGCTCTACATCGACCGCGCAATGCTGGAGCATTTGCCGATCCAGAGCGTCGAGGGGGACGACCGGCGCATCATCCAAGGGCCTTTCCTGAACCGGACGCTGGTGCTGGAACGCCCGTCGAACCCGCATTCCGGCTGCTTCTTCCTGGATGAACGCCAAATGCGGATATGGCGGTCCCGCCCCTTCTTTCTCGACCGCGACACGAGCTTCGTCGGTCCGCTGGAGAGTGCCGCGACGCTTGGAATCCTGAAAACCTTCAAGATCTTCAAGCCGCACGAATCCTGCGCGAGTTTTCTCGAAATCCGTCACGCCTGCAACCGCTACTTGGAGCAGGAGGTGAAAACCATCGCCGATGGATGAACGAGCGGGTGCCGCTGCCGGGCGTCTTGGCAAACCGGCCCTTCGGCGCACCCGGCTGGACCGGGTTTGCGAAAGGACCAGTTCCTGTAGACGTTTGGCGCTGTGTCGGGTTCATTCCACGGACACGACAAAAAGAGAGATGGGCACAACGAATCACCTTGTAACGGTTTCAGCCATCCCCTAGGTTAAAAGAGCCCATCTAACCAGATTCGATGCCGCTTCGTGGCGGCTGATTCCATAGAAGACCAATAGGGAAAACTATTGGTCTTTCTTTTTCGCCTAAATTTTGTGCGGCGCTAAGGCCTGTTAGCTCTTGCCCCAATGGAGAGCGGCGGCGAGGCAAAGAACGCCGATGAGGGAATTGGCGGTTTTCTCGTAGCGGGTTGCGATGGCCCGCCACTCCTTGATCCTGGCCCAGAAGCGCTCGACGAGGTTGCGGTTGTTGTCGATCCACGCTGGGCAGGCGACCGGTGCATCGGTCCTTTTGTGCGGGATCGCCGGCAGATCGGGGGCTTGGCCGGGCGCTAGGGCGAAGCCGAGAGCGCGCCCACCACCTCCACGATCACGCAGGCTTTTGTGCCATAGCCACCACGAGAGCGCCCAAGCGCTTCACGCTCGTCCCGCTGTGCTCCAGATCCCCCTTTCTCGACGCGCCCGCTGCCTTGGCGTGCGCCCGGATGGTCGTGCCGTCCAGGAAGGTCATGCCCAAGACGATCCCCCTCTGCTGGGCAAGATCGAGCAGACGCTCCCACACGCCCAAGCGAGCCCAGCGGATGAAGGTCTGCGCCGCCATCCACCATGGCCCCAACTCGGGCGGGACACTCCTCCACTTCGCTCCGTTCTGGTTCCGCCAGAGGATCGACTCGATCGTCCGGCGCAGGATCTCCCATTCTGCCTCCGTCAGAACCTCTACTGGCGGGAGGACTGCTGCCGATGGGGTCGAGGAGGAGGCGATGGTTTGAACCAGTCGACCCATTTCAGGGTGGCGAACTCGACGGCCTCCATGGTACGCCATGGTCTGCGGCGCCAGATCACCTCGGCCTTGTCGAGGCCATTGATGGTCTCGGCCAAGGCGTTGTCGTAGCTGTCGCCGACGCTGCCACGGAGGGTTCGACGTCGGCGTCGGTCCCACGGTCGGAGTGATGGATGAGGCCGCTGCCCTTGGTCGGCCGGCGGTCGTGCAGCGCCTGCTCGAGCGCATCTGGAACTGGCACTTCACCCGGTCGGCCGGGCACGGCACCGCCCGGTCGCTGATCGTGGTGTGCACCGCCTTACCGCGCGTCGCCTCCTTCAGACCCATTTGGCGCATCAGCCGGGCCACCGTGCAGCGGGCCACGTCGAGACCCTCCCGTCGCAACTGCCGCCAGACTTTCCGCACCCCATAGACCTGGAAGTTCGCATCCTAGACCCGCCGGATAGCCACGCTCAGCTCCGCGTCGCTTCGCGAGCGGGCCGGCGCCTTGGACGGATCGGCCCGCCGGGCGGCGTGAGCGTGATAGGTGGACGGGGCGATCGGCAGCACCTTGCGGATCGGCTCGACTCCGTAGACGGCACGATGCGCGTCGATGAAGGCGATCATTTCTTGAACGGGCGGTCGAACTCCGCCTGGGCGAAATACGTCGACGCCTCGCGCAGGATCTCGTTGGCCTGGCGTAGCTCGCGGTTCTCGCGCTCCAGCGCTTTGATCCGCCCCTGCTCTTCCGTCGTCGGACCGGGCCGCTTGCCCAGGTCGCGCTCGGCCTGCCGGACCCAGCTCCGCAGCGTCTCGGGATTGCAGCCGATCTTCGCCCACTGCGAGGCGTGCTCACCTTCGTGCTCGAACACCATCCGAACCGCGCGCTCGCGGACTTCAGGAGCGTATTTGGGTGATGCCGGTTTCGTCATGATGACCCCAGCCTCTCAGAAGATGGGGCCTCCGGGAGACCCAGCGCAGTTCGGAGCAAGGTCTGCCTCACCCCCTGGGTTCCCTCTTCCACCGCTTGAATTCACAACCATCTCCGGAACCACCCGGATCGGGCGCCATGACCCTGGGGACGGGGTACAGACCGCTTGAAACCAGCGGGGAAGCACGCTAGTCATCCCGAGCCTCAGGTTGCCGTCCGGGACCTTTCTGCCCATTGTTGGCGCCGCCAACGGTGGACCGGCATCTGGTGCGAAAAGCGGCGCCACCACATAATCCAGGCGGGACATCCATGATACTCCAGGTTGATCCGCATGCGGGCTATCGCGAAGACAAGGCTCTCGTCGATGCGGCCGTCCTGCGCGTGCTGGACTCCGGCCAATACATCATGGGCCAGGAGGTCGAGGCCTTTGAGGCCGAGTTTGCCGCCTACATCGGCGTCCGCCATGGCATCGCAGTTGCCAATGGCACCCAGGCGGTGGAGATTGCCCTGCGCTCGGTCGGCGTCGGCTCCGGCGATCTGGTCCTGACCGTCTCGCACACCGCTGTCGCCACCGTCACCGCCATCCGCTCCTGCGGGGCCGAGCCGGTGTGGGTGGACGTCGCCGAAGGCGGCTTCACCATGGATGTTGGGCTGCTCGACGAAACCGCCGCGACCCTGCGCGCCGGACCGGACAGTTCCCGGCTGAAGGCCGTGGTCGCGGTCCATCTCTACGGCGCCATGGTGCCCCCCGAGGCCTTGCTGGAGGTCTGTCGGCGCCATGGCCTGAAACTGGTCGAGGACTGCGCCCAGGCGCATGGCGCCGCCTGGAACGGCAAACGGGCCGGCAGCTTCGGCGACGCGAGCGCCTTCAGCTTCTACCCGACCAAGAATCTCGGCGCGCTCGGCGACGGCGGCATGGTCTGCACCGGCGACGATGGTGCCGCCGAACAGGCCCGGCTGATCCGTCAATACGGCTGGAAGGAACGCTACGTCAGCGCTATAGAGGGCATCAACAGCCGGCTCGATCCGGTGCAGGCGGCGATCCTGCGCATCGGCCTGACCCGGCTGGACGAGCGCAACGCCCGTCGCCGCGCCATCGCCGCCCTCTACGATGAGGAGCTGGCGGGAACGGCGGTTGCCACCCCGGCCGTGGCGGTGGAGCTGCTTCACGCCTATCATCAATATGTCGTGCGCACCGCCGGCCGCGACGGGCTGGCCGCCCGGCTGCGCGCCGAGGGCGTAGGCTCCGGCATCCATTATCCGGTCCCGGTCCACGCCCAGCCGGCCTACCGCGGGGGCTTCGACCGCCATTGCCGGACGCTGCGCAACACCGAGGCTCTGGCCGGCGAAATCCTCAGCCTGCCCATGTACCCGCAACTCGCGCATGACAATGTGCGGCGTGTTGCCGGCCTGATCCGACAGTTCCAGGGGTCCTGATGGTGCCGCCCGTCCGTTACTATTGCTCATACTTCGACCATCGCTACCTGCCGCGTGGACTGGTGCTGATGGAATCGATCTGGGCTTACAATCCGGCTGCGCGTTTCTTCGTCCTGTGCTTCGACGAGGAGTGCAAGCGACTGCTCGATCGGATCGCCCATCCCAACATCACCGCCATTCCCTTGGCGGAGTTGGAGGCGGCCGATCCGGAGCTGCTCGCGGCCAAAGCCAACCGCTCGTTGGTGGAGTATTACTTCACCTGCACGCCGAGCTGGCCGTCCTACCTGCTCGACCGCTTTCCCGAAATCGACCTCATCACCTACCTCGACGCCGACCTTTGGTTCTTCGCCGATCCGGAAACTGTGCATGAGGAGATCGGCGACGCCTCGGTCGCCATCATTCCGCACCGTTTCTCGTCCGAACGCCGCCACCTCGCCAAGTTCGGCCTGTTCAACGTCGGCTGGGTCTCCTGGCGCAACGACGAGGAGGGCCGCCGTTGCCTCGCCGACTACCGGACCGACTGCATTGCCTGGTGTTACGACCGGCTTGAGGGTGCGCGCTTCGCCGACCAGAAATACCTGGACTCCTGGCCTACCAAATACCCGCGCCTGCACGTTGTTGAACACATCGGCGCCAATCTCGCGGGCTGGAACATCAACAACCACAGCCTGTCGATGGTGGACGGCATCCTGTTCTTTGGCGACAAGCGGGTGGTCTTCTACCATTACCACGCCCTGCGCGAGACCCCGGACGGGCGCTGGAATCTGAACATCGACAACGAGCTGGTACGCCGCCACCCGCTGCTGGTCGAGGCCATCTACCGGCCCTACGTTGAACGGCTCAAGGCCAAGGGCGCCGAGCTGGAGGAACGCTATGGCCCGATCCAAAAATACACCGACATCCGCTACACCAGGGAACAAGAGGTCAAGGTGAAGCCCGTCCCCACCTCCGGCTGGGTCTATGTCGGAGCGGAATGGCCGGCGCCTGTCGATCCGCAGAGCGGTGGCTGGTCCTTCAAGGACATCGCCGACATCCGCCGCAAGCAGATCGCCGATTTTCGCAAGCGCCCGCCCGTCTTCGCGGCCGGCGACACGATCCTGGAGCAGGCCAACACCCTGATCCCCGCAATCGCGCTCCACCATGCCCAGGCGCGGCGGCACGGCGCGGTCGATCCGGTTTCAGTGCTCGACTGGGGCGGGGCGATCGGCCTGACCGCCGAGGTGCTGCGCCTGTTGGTGCCCGCCGTTCCGCTCACCTACACGGTCAAGGAGGTGGACGACATCTGCCGGATCGGTGCCGAGCTGATGCCCGGCATCGCATTCATCAATGACCAGGACAAGGCTCTGGCCGCGCGCTACGATCTGGTGATCGCCAGCGGCGCATTGCATTACAGCAAGGATTGGATGGGCTTGGCGGCCGGACTGGCCGACGCATCCCGCAACACCCTGCTGATCGCGCGGCAGCCGACGGTCCGGGACATGCCCTCCTACGTCGCCCGCCAGTACGCCTACGGCACGGCCTTTACCTGCTGGATCCTGAACGAACGCGAGGTGGTGGAGACCTTCCGCCGACGCGGTTTCGAGGTGGTGCAGCGTTTCCTGTCCGGCGATGCCTGCCAGATCGAGGGTGCGCCCAAGCAGCCGACCTTCCATTCCTACCTGCTGGAGCGGGTGCGCGATGTGCCCGTCGACCAGCCGTGACAAACCAGCCGTGACGACTGCGGGAGGTCCCGATGCGTGATGATTTGGCCAGCCTGGAGGGCAGCAACGTCCTGATCATCGGGGGGATCGGCTTCATCGGCTCCAACCTCGCGATGCGCTTGGTCGGGCTGGGAGCCTCGGTCCTGCTGGTCGACAGCATGAACCCGCTCTACGGCGGCAACCTGCGGAACATCGCCCCCATCAAGGACCGCGTCCGCGTCAACATCGCCGACGTCCGGGACAAGCACAGCCTGTCCTATCTGGTGAGGGACCAGCAGTACATCTTCAACCTGGCGGGCCAGACCAGCCACATGGATTCCATGGCGGATCCGGTCACCGATCTTGAGATCAACTGCACCGCGCAGCTTTCCCTGCTGGAGGTCTGCCGGGCGTACAATCCCGACGCCAAACTCGTGTTCGCCAGCACGCGCCAGATCTACGGACGTCCGCAATATCTGCCTGTGGACGAAAAGCACCCGATCCGGCCCGTCGACGTGAACGGGATCAACAAGACGGCGGGCGAGTTCTACCATATCCTCTACAACGACGTGTACGGGATCCGCGCTACGGTGCTGCGCCTGACCAACACCTATGGTCCGCGCATGCGCATCAAGGACGCCCGGCAGACCTTCCTGGGGATCTGGATCAAGAGCCTGTTGCAAGGCGCCCCGATCGACGTGTGGGGCGGAACGCAGCTTCGCGACTTCAATTATGTGGACGATGTCGTCGATGCCCTGCTGATCGCGGCCCTCGACCGCGCCAGCGACGGCAAAGTCTACAACGTCGGCAGCGATGAGATCCTGTCGCTGGAGGAGGTCGCTCGTCTGCTGACGGACTTTATTCCCGGCGCGCATTACAGCGTGCGGGAATATCCGCCGGAAAGGCGCAAGATCGATATCGGCGACTATTACTCGGACTTTACTCTCTTCCGGACCAGCACGGGCTGGACGCCCAAAACCTCCTTCCGCGAAGGGGTGGAGAAGACGGTAAAATTCTTCCAGGACAATATGGACTATTACGCCTGAGTCGTCCTAACCGACCGCGCTCAGGCCACGGGGGTTTTTCCATGCGCTTTCTGATCGTCGACACCGTCTATGACGGATTTCTCCGCTGGCTCTACAACCAGCGGGCACCCGGCCTGACGTCGCGGTCCTTCAACGACCAGTATCAGGCGCAGGTCCAGGGCTTCTTCCACACCGCTGGGGCATGGGCAGATCCCCTGCGCGCCCTGGGGCACGAGGTTCTCGACATCACCGCGAACAACGCGCCCCAGCAGGTTCGCTGGATGGTCGAGAACGATCGGCTGGACGTGGCGAAGACGCTGAGCGACGCCCTGGTGTTCGGCGGCTACAGTTTGCAGCAGAAGCATGATTTCGGCTGGCAGCGCGGCTTCGTCGCCGAACAGGTGCGCAAGTTCCGCCCCGACGTGCTCCTGTGCGCCAACCTCTATCTGTTCGACGACACCTTTCTGGAGGCGGTCAAGGGCAGCTACGGCATCGCCGTCGGCCAGCATGCCGCGGTCATGCCCCGCAACAGCCTGAAGCGCTACGACCTGATCATTTCCTCGCTGCCCAACCAGGTGGCCGAATTCTCCCGCCACGGCATCCGCAGCGAACTGGTGAAGCTTGCCTTTGACGAACGGCTGCTGCCCCATCTGACCGACAACGGCAAGCCGCACGACGTCGCCTTCATCGGGCAGATTTCCCCTCATCACCAGGGGCGTGCCCGTTTCATCGCCGAGGTGGCGCGGGAAATCCCGATCGCCTTTTGGGGCGGCGCCTCCTGGCCCGAGGGCATCGACCCGGCCACCTTGAAGATCGCCAGCAATCCGCCGCTGTGGGGGTTGCCAATGTATCAGGCGCTGAAGGACTGCCGGATGGTGCTGAATTTTCACCTCGACGCCGCCGGCCAATACGCCAACAACCTGCGCCTGTTCGAAGTGACGGGCGTCGGCTCCGCCCTCGTCACCGACAACAAGCTGAACATCCGGGACTATTTCGAGCCGGGCCGCGAGATCGTAGTCTATGACGACGCTTCCGACTGCGTAGCCGCGATCAAGCGGCTCCAGTCCGCGCCGGACGAACTGGCGGCCATCGCCAAGGCCGGGCAGCAGGCCGTGCTGTCTCGGCACACCTATCATCACCGGGTTCACGATCTGCTGCCTTTGCTCGGCTGAGCGACGGGAAGCCGGAAGGGAGAGGCAACGTGAGGATCCTGGCCGTTTCGGGCAACCTCGACTATTCGGGATCGTCGCTCGCCCTGTTCCGATTCCTCAAGGCGGCGGTGACGGGGGAGATGGCGGACCGTCATCAGGTGGACGTGCTGTGGGCGCAACGCGGCCCGCCGTCGCTGAAGGACGACTACGCGGCCATTGGGATCCCAGTGGTGCTGGACGCGGCGGCGAGCGCCTACGACGTGATCCTGTGCAACTCCATCCTGACTGGCCCGCTGGTCCAGCGTTGCGCCGCCCGCCGCCCGGTGGTGTGGTGGATCCACGAGCCGCGCTTCGGCGCCGATATGGTCCGCAAGAATCCGGCGGTGCCCGACGCCTTTGCGGCCGCGGCCGCCATCGTCTTCCCCACACGCTGGCAGGCCGCCGAAGTCTATCGGGAGTGGCTGACGCGGGACAACTGGATGGTGGTGGAAAACAGCGTAGCGGTCGATCCCACCCCCCGGCCCCGGCCCGCCGACATGCCGGCGGGTCAATTTACGATCCTGCAATTGGGTGCGGCGGAACTCCGAAAGGGGGCCGACCTGACGCTGAAAGCGGTGCGCAGGATGGCCGACCCGCGCGTGCGACTGATCTACGTCGGTCCGCGTCACCCCAACTTCATGCCGAAACTGACCGACGACGAAGCTTCCCGCATCCATTTCGCCGGAGCGAAGAACGAGTCTCAAGTCGCCGCCTATCTACAGCATTGCGACGCGCTGTCTTGCCCGACCCGCGACGATCTGGTCGCCCTGGCCATCCTGGAAGCCCTACAGGCCGGTCTTCCGGTCGCCACCAGTGACCTGGGGTCGATCCTCGAGACGATCCGTCACGAATGGAACGGGCTGCTTTCTCCGGTCGGAGACGTGGAGGGACTGACCACCAACCTGGCCCGCCTGCGCGACGACGCGGAACTATCGCGGCACCTTGCCACCAACGGGCAGGCCACCCACCGGGAGCGGCACACCGTCGAACGGCATCGGGACGGCTTGCTGCGCGTTCTGGAGCAGGCCGCCGGGCTTTCCTGGTAACGCGGCGGCTTGCGCCGTCAGGCGAAGAAGCGTTCGCGGAAATAGGCGATGGTCCGCTCCAGGCCCGCGTCGAGCGGAACGGTGGGCTCCCACGTCAGCAGGGACTTGGCCTTGGAAATATCGGGGCGGCGCTGCTTGGGATCGTCCTGGGGCAGCGGCCGGTGCTCGATGCGCGAGGTGGAACCGGTCAGCCGGATGACCTTCTCGGCCAGTTCCAGCATGGTGAACTCGCCGGGGTTGCCGAGGTTGATCGGGCCGGTGATGTCGGCCGGCGTGTCCATGAAGCGCAGGAAGCCTTCGATCAGATCGTCGACGTAGCAGAAGGAGCGGGTCTGCTGGCCGTCGCCGTAGACGGTGATCGGCTCGCCCTTCAGCGCCTGGATGATGAAGTTCGACACCACGCGCCCGTCGTTAGGGTGCATGCGCGGGCCGTAGGTGTTGAAGATGCGGATCACCTTGATCGGCAGCTTGTGCTGGCGGTGATAGTCGAAGAACAGAGTTTCGGCGCAGCGCTTGCCCTCGTCGTAGCAGGCGCGCGGGCCGATGGTGTTGACGTTGCCCCAATAGTCCTCGGTCTGCGGATGTACGGCCGGGTCGCCGTACACCTCCGACGTCGAGGCCTGCATGATCTTCGCGTTCAGCCTCTTGGCCAGCCCCAGCATGTTGATGGCGCCGTGGACACTGGTCTTGGTCGTCTGCACCGGATCGTGCTGGTAATGCACCGGGGAGGCGGGGCAGGCGAGATTGTAGATCTCGTCCACCTCGACATAGAGCGGGAACGTGACGTCGTGCCGCATCAGCTCGAAATGCGGGTTCGACAGCAGATGAACGATGTTGTCCCGGCTGCCCGTGAAATAATTGTCGGCGCACAGCACGTCGCAGCCCTGCTCCAGCAGGCGTTCGCAGAGGTGCGATCCGAGGAACCCGGCACCACCGGTGACGAGAACCCGCTTTCTATTGAAGCCACGCATGCTTGAGGACTTTCACAGGAGAAACGGAGGAAATATCGGGAAAGGCCTCAGCCGAGCAGGCTCAGCAGATAGCGGCCGTAGTCGTTCTTCTTCAGCGGTTCGGCCAGCCGGGCGACCTGCTCGGCGTCGATCCAGCCCGAGAGGTAGGCGATTTCCTCCGGACAGGCGATCTGAAGACCCTGACGGTGCTGGATGGTGCGGACGAACTCCGCCGCTTCCAGCAGCGAGTCGTGGGTGCCGGTGTCGAACCAGCCGTACCCCCGGCCCATCTGCTCGACGTCGAGCAGGCCGCGCTCCAGATAGGCGGCGTTGACCGAGGTGATCTCCAGCTCGCCCCGCGCCGACGGCTTCACTGAGGCGGCGATGTCGAGCACCTGGTTGTCGTAGAAATACAGTCCCGTCACGGCCCATTTGGACCGGGGCGCCACCGGCTTTTCCTCGATGCTGAGCGCCCGGCCGTTCTCGTCAAACTCGACCACGCCGTAGCGTTCCGGATCGCGCACGGCGTAGGCGAAGACGCGGGCGCCGCTGGTCTTCTCGCCGGCCGACCGCAGCAGCTGGGTCAGGCCGTGGCCGTAGAAGATGTTGTCGCCCAGCACCAGAGCGCAGGCGTCCGAACCGACGAACTCGCGCCCGATGATGAAGGCCTGGGCCAGCCCGTCGGGCGACGGCTGGACCGCGTAGGACAGCGATACCCCCCACTGCGACCCGTCACCCAGAACCGTCTGGAACAGAGCCTGATCGTGCGGCGTGGTGATGATCAGGATGTCGCGGATCCCCGCCAGCATCAGCGTGCTGAGCGGGAAGTAGATCATCGGCTTGTCATAGATCGGCAGGAGCTGCTTGCTAATCGCGCGGGTCACGGGATAGAGCCGGGTCCCGGACCCGCCCGCCAGAATGATGCCTTTCATATCCGCCGCCTGCTTGTCTGTTTTCGTGGATCGCCAAAGGGAGGGAAGGCCGCCGTCAGTTCGGGCCGGAACCTTGCTGGAACAGTTCGTCGAGGACGCGGTCCAGGCTGTCCTCCCACCGGGGCGTCTCCACGCCGAAGGCGGCGCGCAGGCGCCCGCAGTCGAGCCGCGAATTGGCCGGCCGGCGCGCCGGGGTGGGATAATCGGCGGTGGCGATCGCCCGCAACGTCGGCCGGCGGCCTTCCTCGCGCTCCAGGCGCTGGAAGATGCGCTCGGCGAAGCCGAACCAGCTCGTCTCGCCGGATCCGGTCAGGTGATAGGTGCCCCACGGCACGTCGTCCGGGCCTTCGGTGGTGCGGGCGGCGATGCGTTCGGCGATCCGGACGATGGTCGAGGCGATGTCGTCGGCCGAAGTCGGCGCCCCGATCTGGTCGGCGACCACGCCCAGCTCCGGCCGCTCCCGGCCCAACCGCAGCATGGTCTTCACGAAATTGGCGCCATGGGCGGCATAGACCCAGGAGGTGCGCAGGATGACGTGGCGGGGGGCAAGGTCGCGCACCGCCGCCTCTCCGGCTTCCTTGCTGGCGCCATAGGCGTTGACGGGGGCGACCGGGTCGTCCTCGACGTAAGGGACGGGCTTGCTCCCGTCGAAGACGTAGTCGGTGGAGATGTGGATCAGCGCGGCACCCCGCGCCGCGCAGGCCGCCGCCAGATGGGCCGGGCCGTCGCGGTTGATGGCGAAGGCCGTGTCGCGCTCGCTCTCGGCCTTATCCACGGCGGTGTAGGCGGTGGCGTTGACGACCAGATCCGGCGCGTGTTCCGCCATCGCCCGGTCGAGGCTGCCGGGATCGGCCATGTCCACCGCCGGCCGGGCCAAGCCGACAACGTCGGCGTTCGCCGGCCAGGACGCGCGCATCAGGGCATGGCCGACCTGCCCGCTGGTGCCGAGGACGAGGATCTTCACGCCGCGCTCCCGGCTTCGGCCATCGCGTCGTTCAGCCCCAGCCGCTCGCCGCGGTAGGCGCCGCTCTGCACCGCCTCCCACCAGGAGCGGTTGGCGAGATACCATTCGACCGTCTTGCGCAGCCCGCTCTCGAAGGTCTCCTGTGGGCGCCAGCCCAGCTCGCGCTCGATCTTGTCGGCGTCGATGGCGTAGCGCTTGTCGTGGCCGGGGCGGTCGGTCACGAAGGTGATCAGCCGGTCGTGCGGAGCGCCATCAGGCGCCAACTCGTCCAGCAGGGCGCAGATGGCGCGCACCACCTCAAGGTTGGTCCGCTCGTTGTGGCCGCCAATGTTGTAGCTCTCGCCGATGCGGCCCTTCTCCACCACCAGCCGCAGGGCGCGGGCGTGGTCTTCCACGTACAGCCAGTCGCGCACGTTGTCGCCGGCGCCGTAGACCGGCAGCGGCAGCCCCGCCAGACCCTTCAGGATCACCAGTGGGATTAGCTTCTCCGGGAAATGGTAGGGGCCGTAGTTGTTGGAGCAGTTGGTGAGAACGACCGGCAGCCCGTAGGTCTCGTGCCACGCGCGCACCAGATGGTCGCTCGACGCCTTGCTGGCCGAATAGGGCGAGTTCGGGCTGTAGGCGGTCGTCTCGGTGAAGAACCCCTCCGGCCCCAGGGAGCCGAACACCTCGTCGGTGGAGATGTGGTGGAAGCGGAAGGCGTCCTTGCGCTCGCCCGGCAGGGCGGACCAATAGCCGCGCGCCGCCTCCAGCAGCCGGTAGGTGCCGACGATGTTGGTCTGGATGAACTCGCCCGGCCCGTCGATGGAGCGGTCGACGTGGGACTCCGCCGCCAGATGCATCACCGCGTCCGGCTGGTGTTCGGCGAAGACGCGGCGCAGGGCGTCGCCGTCGCAGATGTCCACCCGCTCGAAGGCGTAGCGCGGATTCGACGCGGCCCCCGGCAGCGAGGCCAGATTGGCGGCGTAGGTCAGCTTGTCGAGGTTGACGACGCGGTGCTCGGTCTCAGCCAGCAACTGCCGGACCACGGCGGACCCGATGAACCCGGCGCCGCCGGTGACGAGAATGCACTTCATCAAAACACCTGTGCCCTATCGGAGACGAACGGCCGGACCGGGGAAGTTCTTGCGCCAAAGGAATCGCCTTGAACACGGTCCTTTTTAGAACAACTCGGTGGCCTCGGCCAAACGGGGATGCTTGTGGTCCTTGTCGGACAGGAGGGCCTTGCCGGGGGCGATCGGCCACTCGATGCCCAGATCCGGGTCGTTCCACAAGATCCCGCGGTCATGCTCCGGCGAATAGAAGTTGGTCACCTTGTAAATGACTTCGGTGTCGGGTTCCAGTGTGCAGAAACCGTGTGCGAAGCCCACCGGGATCAGGATCTGGTTCCATTCCTCGGCGCTGATGACAGCCGAGACGTGCCGGCCGAAGGTCGGCGAGTCCCGGCGGATGTCCACCGCGACGTCGAAGACCGCGCCGCGCACCACGCGCAGCAGCTTGTCCTGGGCGAAGGGCGGCAATTGGTAGTGCAGTCCCCGCACGGTGCCGATCTCGGCCGACAGGGACTGGTTGTCCTGGACGAAATCGAGAAGAAGGCCGGCCGCCTCGAACGCCCGCTTGCTGTAGGTTTCCGAGAAGAACCCGCGATGGTCGCCGAACTTCTTCGGGCGGATGATCTTCACGTCGGGAATGGCGAGTGCGGCGATGTCCATGCTCAAAGCTCCTCTTGCGCCGTATGGTGCGGCGTCCGGCTGACTTGGTATCCTTGCACGCGGCTGAAGTCCATGATCGAACGCCATGCCCATGGCGCGATCGGTTCGCGGAGTCCCCTTTTGGGGAAGCGCGAAAGCACCAAGTGAGCCACGCGGAATAAGCTGGCGCGGTGGCGGTGGGCGTCCGATATTCTGCCAAGCCTTTGCGACGCAACATGAATGGTTTCAAATGGCCGATCAGACATCCCGAGAACCCGTGCTCGTGACGGGCGGCGCCGGCTACATCGGCTCCCATGTCGTGCTGGCGTTGCGGGATGCCGGACGGCCGGTGGTCGTGATCGACGACCTTTCGACGGGCCGGCGCGCTGCCATTCCCGACGGCGTCCCCCTGGTCGAGGGCAGCGTCGGCGATCCGGATTTGGTCGCCCGCGCCATCGCCGACCACGGCGTCGGCACGGTCATGCATTTTGCCGGCAGCATCATCGTGCCGGAATCGGTCGAAAGGCCGGTGGACTACTACCGCAACAACACGGTCAACAGCCTGTCGCTGATCGACACCTGCCTGCGGATCGAGGTGGGACGCTTCATTTTCTCATCCACCGCCGCCGTCTATGGCATGCCCGAGGTGATGCCCATCGACGAGGACGCGCCGACCCGCCCGATCAATCCCTACGGCCGTTCCAAGCTGATGACGGAATGGACGCTGCGGGACGTCGCGGAGGCGCACGGGCTGCGCTACGTGGCCTTGCGCTATTTCAACGTGGCGGGGGCGGATCCGGCCGGCCGGTCGGGACAAAGCTCCAAGGTGGCGACCCATCTCCTGAAGATCGCCGCCCAGGCGGCGACCGGGCAGCGGCCGGAGATCCAGATCTACGGCGACGACTATCCGACGCCGGACGGCACCTGCGTGCGCGACTACATCCACGTCAGCGATCTAGCCTCGGCCCACGTCGCGGCGCTCGACCATCTGGAGGCCGGGGGCGAGAGCCGCACCCTGAATTGCGGTTACGGCCGCGGCTATTCGGTGCGCGAGGTCCTGGACATGGTGGAGACGGTGCTGGGCCGCTCCCTGCCGATCCGCACCGCCGGCCGCCGGGCGGGCGATCCGCCGACCCTGGTCGCCAAGACCGACCGGATCGGCGAGGCGCTGAACTGGACCCCCCGCTTCGCCGACCTGAAAACCATTGTCGAAACGGCGCTTGCCTGGGAGGAAAAGCTGCTCGCAGAGGCGCCGCAATAATTCGGACCGATACCGGGGACATCCCGGCCCAGGCGCTGAAGGCGTGGGCCGGGCCGGTTGGTGTCAGGTCACCTGAAGGTAGGCGGGGTCGAGCGCGCCGTGCCGGAAGGGGATCCAATCCTTGTGGTCGGCGCGGTATTGCAGGCCGTAGGGGTTCTTGAAGAAGATCTTCACCAGGGGCTGCCCGCCTTCCGCCCGGGTCCGCTCATGGTCGATGAGCGGGGAGGCGGCGAACACCTTTTCCCACAGTTCGGCGTTGTCGACGTCGCGCCCGGCATTCTTCACGTAATCGCGCGCGGTATCGCTGAGCTGCCACGCCTCTTCGACCATTGCGTAGTAATCGACGGTACCTTCAGCCATAGCTCACGCTCCCTGCTTTACGGAGGACAAGGCTTAACGGAAAAGCCTTTTTTAGGAAAGCCCTAAGGCTGCGCGCCGAACTGCGGGAGCCCGGGGTCGTCCGCGTCAGCCGCAGGCGCCGGTCAGTGCCTTCTCCAGGCTGGACACAACGCGGTCGACATCGCCGTCGGCCATGCCGGGAAACAGCGGCAGCGACAGCGTCCGCTCGTAGTGCGACAAGGCCCCAGGCAGAGGAAGATCGCCGTAGCGCCGCCAGTAGGGCTGGCGATGGACCGGAATGTAATGGACTTGGCTGCCGATTCCCGCCTCCCGCAGCGCCGCCATCACCCGCGACCGCGACCGGCCGGCGGCCGCGAAGTCGATACGGACGGCACAGAGATGCCAAGCCGGACGGCACCACGGCACCGAAGCGGGCGCTTCCACCAACGGGGCCAAAGGGGCCAAGCGGGCCGCGTAGAGTTCCATAAGCCGCCGCCGCGCGACGAAACCGTCGAGCCGCCGAAGTTGGCTAAGGGCAAGCGCCGCATGGATGTCCGAGAGCCTTTGATTGAAACCCGGCTCCTGCATTTCGTAATATCAAGGATTCGGTTTGCCATCGCCGTCCCGCGCGGCGTCCGGGTCGGCAAAATCCGGTTCCCCCGGCGCCCCGCCGTCCGTCCGGGCGCGCGGCATGCCGTGGTTGCCGAGACGACGGACCCGCGCCATCAAGGCTGCGTCGTTGCCGGTCACGGCCCCGCCCTCGCCGGCGGCGATGGTCTTGACGGGATGGAAGGAAAAGACAGTCAGCGTGCTCTCGGCACAGTCCCCGACCGGGACGGCGCCGCCGGGAAGCAGGTCCACGCTGCCGATGGCGTGGCAAGCGTCCTCGACCACCGCCAGTCCATGGAAGCGGGCGAGAGCCCCCAGTTCGGCCATCGGTGCGGTCTGTCCGGCGTAGTGGACGGGGGCCAGGGCGCGCACCCGCCATCCGGCCGCCAGCCCACGTTGGATGGCGGCCTCCGCTTGGGCGGCTCCCATCAAGCCGGTCACCGGATCGACGTCGGCAAAGGAGACCTCCGCCCCGGCGTGACGGGCGGCCGAGACCGTAGCCAAAAAGGTGTTCGACGGGACTACAACCGCATCGCCGGGGCCAAGGTCGAGCGCGCTATAGGCTAGGCGCAGCGCGGCGGTGCCGTTCGCACAGGCGGCCGCCTCGGCGGCTCCGGCCCGTTCGGCGAGCGCGCGTTCGAAGGCCGTCACCGCCGGCCCTTGGGTCAGCCAGTCGCCGCGCAGGACCGCCGCCACTGCGGCGATGTCCTCCTCGTCCACCGCCTGCCGGCCATAAGGAAGAAAGGGCAGGGCGTCCGTCACAGCGTTTCGTGCAGCATCGACCGCAACCGCTCCCCATTGAGCCAATCCTCGTTGCTGTCGCTGGCATAGCGGAACCCGTCCGACACCCGACGGGCGTTCAGCCGCTCATAAGGGTCATGCCGCCAGAAGGCAAAAGCCGGCTCGATGACGTAGCGGTCGGCCAACTCGTAGGTTTGGCGGGAATCGTCTTCGGTGATCATCACCTCGTGCAGTTTCTCGCCCGATCGGATTCCGATGACCTTCTGCGGCAGGTCCGGGGCCATCGCATGGGCCAGATCGGTGATCCGCATGCTGGGGATTTTGGGAACGAAGATCTCGCCACCCTGCATAATGGAAAAGCAGGACAACACAAAATCGACGCCATGCTGCAAGGTGATCCAGAAGCGGGCCATCCGACTGTCGGTGACGGGAAGGTGATCGCTTCCCTGCGCGATCAGCTTGCGGAAAAGCGGAACGACGCTGCCGCGGGAGCCGACCACGTTGCCGTAGCGCACCACCGAAAAGCGCCTCTCCAGCGTACCTGACAGATTGTTGGCGGCGATGAAGATCTTGTCGGAGGCCAGCTTGCTGGCGCCGTACAGGTTGATCGGGTTGGCGGCCTTGTCGGTGGACAGCGCGATGACCTGGCGCACCCGTCGCCAAAGCGGCGCGCATGACGTTCTCTGCGCCGTAGACGTTGGTGTGAATGCATTCCATCGGGTTGTATTCGGCAGCCGGCACATGCTTCAGCGCGGCGGCGTGGACGCAAAAATCGACGCCGCGCATGGCCAGTTCCAGCCCCTCGCGGTCGCGGACATCGCCGATGAAGTAACGCAGCGTCGATGCCCATTCTGGCGGCATGGTCTGCTGCATCTCATATTGCTTGAACTCGTCGCGGGAGAACACGATGACGCGGCGCGGTTTGGCGTTGCGCATCAGCGTTTCCACGAAACGCCGTCCGAAGGACCCGGTGCCGCCCGTCACCAGGACCGAGTGGCCGTCCAGCATCCGCAGACCGGCATTGAAGGAGTCCTCCACGGAGAAGAGGCTGAGCCCACTGTTGAACGTCTTCACCGCCGGTTCCGTCCCCTGATCATGACCGAAGAGCAATCCGACCTTAACCGGATACTCTGATCAGGGGGTTAATTCAGTCCGCACGGACACGCAAGGCGTGTCGGCCGTGGCAAGCGTTTGGAGTCTTGTCGCAGGCCCCCACGCCGCAGTTTCATCGGCAGAGCTGGGCGAACTTCCGCTCCGGGATGGGCGGGGGCGAGGGATGCAGCATCAGCCCTTGCTCCTCGACGTCGACGCGGGCGTCGGGATAGACGGCGAGCGCCAGTTGAAGGGCTTCGATGAAGCGTTTGCGGAAATCGCGCAGTCGGCTGTAGCCGGCTCCGAACTGCTCGAACACGGCCAGCCAGGTGATCGGAGTCGAGCGCGACAGGCTGTGCAGGCGATAGGCCAGCCAGATGTAGATGTCGATGCTGGTGCTGTTGTTCTGGATATGACGCAGCGCCGGTTCCCAGATCGGGACGGGATGGGCCTTGAGTTCCCGGAAGAAGGACTCGGACAGCAAAACCCGGTCTTCCCACAGCGATCCCTGCTCCGATTCCGGATTGGCCGAAAAATGAATTCCGCCCTTGACGATGGAACCCTTTTCGAAACCGATGCTATGGGCATCCTCCCAGGCAAAGGTCAGGTTGCAGGCCGCGATGCGCGACGCCTGTTCGCGGATGTCGCGATAGGTCTGGCCGCCGACCGAGAGGCCCATACGGTCGAGCCACTCGTGCATGCTGCGGCCCAACTCGACCTCCCGGCTGTCGGTCTGGATGGCGCGGGTCTGCAGATAGAGCAGGATCATCCGGGCACGGCTGCCGTAAGGGACGCCGTAAAGCTTAAAACCTCCGTTGCGGATCGGCAGTCGTCCAGGCTCGATCAGCAAGCGGATCTTATGACCTCGCCGCTCCCAGGGCTGATCATCGGGTAAACGACGATGAGGAAGCGCGGTCAATGCAAAGCCGGAATAGGTGATTCCCAGCTCCTGCCGCTCCTCTTCCATGACGGAAGCGGCAATATCGACTAGCGAGCGCCTGTCGGCATCGGACTGGAGAGCCCTGGCCTGGTCGCGTCCAAGCTGAGTGATCAGGTTGTGTATCTGGCCCATAGCGCGCTGACCTTGGCACGACATCGTCGAAATCCGTATATCACGCCGAACCAACGCCAGCAATTTGGAGTCTTGTCGCCCGAACTATTTGTTCGATTATTTGGTTTAGTTAATAGTTTGCGCGACAAGACTCCAGTAGAGAATCGCGAGTCGCGCGACAAGAGTCCAGAATTGCCGCGACAAAACTCCAACGGATAATCCGCATGGCCTGTGGATTGCTCAGGGTGCGCGACAAAAATCCAGGAGGAAATCTTCGATTCGCGCCGGATTCGCTCGCGCCGGACAGTTTTCCGAGTCGCTTGGGAGGCTCCCTGGGCGGATCGGAAACCGTCCGACGCCCGGATCGGAAGGGTTTTGGAGTTCTGTCGCGCGGGCGCGACAAGACTCCAAGCCTGTGGCCAAGCCTTCGCTTGGAGTCTTGTCGCGCATCACGGTCTCCAGCCGGATGGCTCCGGAGGGTCGCTTGTGGTCACGGAATGGCGCGGTCTATAAGGGTTCGGATTTCGTGACGGGGCAAGTTCCAGGACGCAGAAATGGCCAGTGTTTCCGCACAGACAATCGTACCGGTGCTGTTGTCCGGCGGTTCCGGGTCACGTTTGTGGCCCCTGTCGCGGGACCTCTACCCGAAGCAGTTCCTGTCCCTGTGCTCCGACCGCACGATGTTTCAGGACACCGCCCTGCGGGTCGGCGACCCGGCCACCTTCGCCCCGCCGCTGGTCGTCTGCAATCAGGAGCACCGCTTTCTCGTCGCTGAGCAGTTGCGCCAGTCCGACCTCAAGCCACGTGGCATCGTGCTGGAACCGATGGGGCGCAACACGGCCGCCGCCTGCGCCGTCGCGGCCCTGACCGTCGCGGCGGAAAATCCGGACACGCTCTTGCTGGTGTTGCCGGCCGACCACGAGATCCGCGACGCCGAGGCGTTCCGCCGGGCTATCGCCACTGCGGCGCGGGCCGCCGAAGCCGGTCGTCTGGTCACCTTCGGCATCGATCCCACCGCGCCGGAAACGGGATACGGCTATATTCGCCACGGCGGCCCCCTGGAGGGTGTCGAGGGCGCCTTCGAGGTTGCCGCCTTCGTCGAGAAGCCGACGCTGGACGTTGCGCGCAGTTATCTGGACGAAGGCGGCTATGCTTGGAACAGCGGCATGTTCCTGTTCCCCGCCGCCCGCCTGCTGGCCGAGTTGGAACGCCACGCCCCGGCGGTGCTTGCCGGCGCGCGCGAGGCTCTGGAGGCCGGCGTGTCCGACCTCGACTTCTTCCGGTTGGACGCCGAGGCCTTCGCCAAGACGCCCAGCATCTCCATCGACTATGCGGTGATGGAGAGAACCGCCGCCGCCGCCGTGGTGCCCTGTGACATCGGTTGGACCGACGTCGGCGCCTGGTCGGCTCTGTGGGACGTTGGGACCAAGGACGCAGCGGGCAACGTCGCCGTCGGAGACGTCCTGCTGGAAGGGGCGCAGGACTGCTACGTTCGCAGCGAGAACCATCTGACCGCCGTGGTCGGGCTGGAAAATGTGGTGGTGGTGGTGGTGGACGATGCGGTCCTGGTTGCTGACCGCAACCACGCCCAGGATGTGAAGCGGGTCGTCGACCGCCTGAAGAAGGACGGGCGAAGTGAGCCGGTCAGTCACCGCAAGGTGCACCGCCCCTGGGGCGCCTATCAGTCGCTGCACACCGGGGAACGTTTCCAGGTCAAGAGCTTGACCATCGCGCCCGGCTCGCGCCTGTCCCTGCAAAAGCACCATCACCGGGCGGAGCATTGGGTCGTGGTGAACGGGACCGCGCTGGTCACGCGCGGCGAGGAGCAGATCTTCGTCTACGAGAACCAGTCCGTCTACATCCCCATCGGCACGGTCCACCGGCTGGAGAACCCCGGCAAGGTGCCGCTGACCATCATCGAGGTGCAGTCCGGTTCCTATCTGGGCGAGGACGACATCGTCCGGCTCGAGGACTCCTACGGGCGAAACTGAGCACATCGCTTGACGCTTCTTGCCAAGTGGTGAATTACAGGGCGTCATCCGCCGCTGCGGCGGTGGGAACGCAGCCCGGCCGGTCCGGAACCTGATGCCGGGACCGACAAAAGGAAAAGCGTATGTCAGACAAGGTCGCGTTGATCACCGGAGCCACCGGCCAGGATGGTGCCTTGCTTGCGGAGATGCTGCTTGCCAAGGGCTACCGCGTGCATGGGCTGAAGCGCCGTTCATCGTCCTTCAACACCGCCCGCGTCGATCACCTCTACCGCGACCTGCACGAGCCGGACGTCCGCTTCGTCCTTCACTACGGCGACCTGACCGACGCCACCAACCTGATCCGCGTGGTGGAAGAGGTCCAGCCGACCGAGATCTACAACCTCGCCGCCCAGAGCCACGTCCAGGTCAGCTTCGAGACACCGGAATACACGGCCAACGCCGACGGCATCGGCACCCTCCGCCTGCTGGAGGCGATCCGCATCCTGAAGATGGGCGACCGCGTGCGCTTCTATCAGGCGTCGACGTCGGAGCTGTTCGGCAAGGTGCAGGAGACGCCGCAGAAGGAGACGACCCCCTTCTACCCGCGCAGCCCCTACGCCGCCGCCAAGCTGTACGCCTACTGGATCACGGTGAACTACCGCGAGGCCTACGGTCTGCACGCCTCCAACGGCATCCTGTTCAACCACGAAGGCCCGACCCGCGGCGAAACCTTCGTGACCCGCAAGATCACCCGCGCCGTCGCCGCCATCCAGCTCGGCCGGCAGAACCGGCTCTATCTCGGCAACCTGGACGCCAAGCGCGACTGGGGCCACGCCCGCGACTTCGTGGAAGGCATGTGGCGCATGCTCCAGCAGCCCGAACCGGACGACTATGTGCTGGCCACGGGCGAGACGCACAGCATCCGCGAGTTCGCGGAGCTGGCCTTCTCGCACATCGGCCGCCGCATCGTCTGGAAAGGAACCGGCGTCGACGAGAAGGGCATCGATGAGGCGAGCGGCGAGGTGCTGATCGAGGTCGATCCGCGCTATTTCCGCCCGACCGAGGTCGATCTGCTGCTGGGTGATCCCTCCAAGGCCCGGGAAAAGCTGGGCTGGGTCCACCGCACCCCCTTCCCCGAACTGGTCCGGGAGATGGTGGAATCCGATCTGAAGGCGCTTGAGTTGGAGGCCCCCCGTTATGGCGACCGTGGCTGAACCGTCCTTCCCACTGAAGGGCCGTCGCGTCTGGGTGGCCGGCCACCGGGGCATGGTGGGATCCGCCGTCGTCCGCCGTCTGGCCGGTGAGGACTGCACGGTCCTGACCGCCGGCCGCGATCGGGTCGATCTGCGCCGGCAGGCCGAGGTCGAGGCCTGGATGGCGGACGAGCGGCCGGATGCGGTGGTGGTCGCCGCGGCCAAGGTGGGCGGCATCCTCGCCAACTCCACCCGGCCGGCGGAGTTCATCTACGACAATCTGGCCATCGAGACGAACATCATCCACGCCGCGTGGCGGACGGGGGTGTCCAAGCTTCTGTTCCTCGGGTCGTCCTGCATCTATCCGCGGCTGGCGCCGCAGCCGATTCCTGAGGACGCGCTGCTGACCGGCCCGCTGGAGCCGACCAACGAGTGGTACGCGATCGCCAAGATCGCCGGCATCAAGCTGTGCCAGGCCTACCGCAAGCAGTACGGCTGCGACTTCATCTCGCTGATGCCGACCAACCTGTACGGCCCCGGCGACAACTTCGACCTGACCTCCAGCCACGTGCTGCCGGCCCTCCTGTCCAAGATCGACCGCGCCAAGCGGGACGGCCTTGAGGCGGTGGAGCTGTGGGGCAGCGGCAAGCCGCGCCGCGAGTTCCTGCATGTGGACGACCTCGCCGACGCGTCGGTCTTCCTGCTGCAGAACTATTCGGGCGACATCCCGCTCAACGTCGGCACCGGCACGGACGTGATGATCAGCGAACTGGCCGAACTGATCGCCGGCGTGGTCGGCTACACCGGCCGCTTCGTCTACGACACCAGCAAGCCGGACGGGACGCCGCGCAAGCTTCTGGACGTCGGGCAACTGGCCCGTCTGGGCTGGACGGCCCGCATCGACCTGCGCGCGGGCGTGGAGAGCACCTACGACTGGTACCGTGCCAACGTCGCCCAGCCGGCGGTGCCCTGATCCTCCGCCGATGGACGCCCCCCCTTCCCTGCATCGTGGGGCGCGTTTTGCATCCGTGTTCGAGGTGGGGCGGCTGATCGGCGCCCTGGCGCCCCAGGGAATTCTGGTCCGGGACGCTCACGACATCCGGCTGTTTCCGGCGCTGTTCGCGCTCGACGGCGTACTCGCCGTGCCGCCGGACTGGAGCTTCCTGACCGGTGACGGGCGGCTGATTGTGGACGGCACCGCCATCAACCCGTTCCTGATCCGTAAGGGGCGTTTTCCGGCGATCCGTCCGATCGGAGGCGATGGGTGCGTCCTGACGCTGGAGATGGCCGATTCCATCGACGAACCGGTCCTGTTTGTCGGCGGCGACGTGATGGGGAACTATTATCACTGGCTGATCGATTTCTTTCCCCGCCTCGTCGTCTTCTCGCGGCTGAAAGCGCGCCTCACGGCGATGGGGATTCGGCGGATCGCCCTGCTGCGCGACCCGCCGGCCTTCGCCCGCACCCTGCTTCACGGCCTCGGCATCCGTGAGGAGGAGATCCTGTGGATCGACGGTGCGCGGGCGACTCCGTTCCGCTCGCTCTGCGTCCTCTCCAACCTCTCGCAGTACGGCTTCGTGCATCCGCATGGCGTGGAGATCCTGCGGGCGGCCTTTCAGAGGAAGGTCTCCGGCACGCGCAAACTCTACGTGTCCCGCCGTGACGCCGCATCACGCCGCATCCACAACGAGGCGGAGCTTGCCGCGACGCTGGAGGCGGCTGGTTTCGAGACCGTGGTCCCGTCCCATTTGCCCTTCGCGGAGCAACACCGGCTGTTCGCCGAGGCGAGCGTGATCGTGGGGCCGCACGGCGCCGGCCTGACGAACATGCTGTTCGCCCCGCCGGGAGCGGCGGTGGTCGAGCTGTGGCCCGACGTCGCGCCCTTGCGGCATTTCGCCGTTCTCGCCCGCGCGCTGGGCCATGGTTACGGCGCGCTTCGAGCGACTGCGGCGGACACCGACCGGCCCAGGGATCACAACGCAGGCTTTTGCATCGACCCGGCCCGTGTCATCGAGGCCCTGAACCGAAACTGAAAGTCCGAAGCGATGTCCCCGCCGTTGGTTTCCGTGATCATCCCGTCCTTCAACCGCTTGGCTCTGCTGCTGGAGGCGGTGGACAGCGTCCTGGCGCAACGGGTGGAGGGCAGCGCCGAGGTGCTGGTGATCGATGATGCGTCGGACGACGGCACCCAGACCGCCGTGGAGGAGCGGTACGGCGGCGAACACACCGTTCGATATCTGCGGCACGCCGCAAACCGGGGCGTCTCGGCCGCCCGGAACACGGGCATCGACGCCGCGCGGGGGCGGTTCCTGGCCTTTCTGGACAGCGACGACGTCGTCCTGCCTGGACGACTGGAAAGCCAGCTCGCCCGTTTCGCGGCTTCCCCGAACCTCGTCGCCGTGGGGGGTGCCATAGCCGTATCCGGACCGGATCTGCGCGTCACGCATACGATCGGCTATCCCGAACAGGATCTGGACATCCGCTGGCGTGGGCTGTTCGCGCCGATGCTGTGCCTCAGCGCGACGATGGTTGACGGACCGGCCCTGCGCGCAGCATGCGTGCGTTTCGACGAGAGTATTCCCATCGCCGAGGATTTCGACTTCCTGTCCGCGCTGCTGGTCCACGGGCCAGCGGCCAACTTGCCCCGGCCCTTGATCAAGCTGCGCAAGCATGCCGGAAACAGCGCGATCCGCTCGTTCGATGCCTACCGCCGCACCCTGCTGCGTTGCGCGTTGCGCAACGTCGCGGCTGTCGGGATGCCCATGGAGCCGGATGACCTCCAAGGCATTCACACCTTCCTGAACAACGGCGAACCGGTGAAAGCGGGGATCAGCCGGCGCCGCTGGACCGCACTGTACGCGCGGACACGGGCGCTGCTCGACGCCGTACGGCGCCATTCCCTTCCCGCACCCGAGCGATGCGCTGCCCTGGCCGCCATACTGGATGACCGCCTCCGACTGGTGCCGGACGATGCCTGATACCGGCGAGCGCTTGAATTGGCCTTTTTAAGCGCTCACCGGCATGAGCGAGCGGATCGAGCGGTAGTCGAAGGCCGTCGTAATGTTTTGGCCGGACAGGGTCCGCGCCTCCAGCGGGGCCATCTTGTCGGCCAGGGAACGGCCGCTGTGGATCAGGTGGAGGATCTCGATGGGATCGTGCGGTGGCTGGGGAACGTGCAGGCGTCCCGTCGTCCCGTCGATAACCGGCTGCGCCTCGCCCAGCACCCAATTGAACCGGGCCGGCAGGAAGGCAGCGTCGGCGTGGTGCCGGTGAACCGCGAGGTTGAGGGCCGTCTGCTCGAAGATATGATAGAGCGTGCCTGACCGTTCCGCAGAAAAGTCAAGGATCGGGCCGATCTCTTCCGCCCAGCGCTTCCAGACGGGCGACCCTGCGGGCATGGCGAAGACGCCCGAGCACAATTCCCCCAGCACCAGCATGGTCTGCGCCAAGGCTTCCGGAAGCAGGGTCCGGTAGACCGGCAGGATGGCCGTCCGCGCCTTCAGGGCATCCAGCCCGTGATAGCGGACATAGGCCGGATCCACCGTCGGCACGATGGCGATGTCCCGCCCGCTCGTGGCGGCAACCAGCGTCGCGAGCGCGGTCGGGGTGGCGACCCAGGTGTCGGCGTCAAGCCAGAGATAGGTCCGGTAGCCGGGAAAATAGTCGCGCAGGTGGGGCCGGGCGGTCATCGCCTTGATCCATTCCGGCGGCTGGAAGCGGGCGCGCTGCACATCGCTCATGTGCCAGTCGGGAACGGCGGTCCGCTCGACCACCGGGCTGAGCCCGTCGCGGTCCGCCGGGCTCAGCCCGGTGTCGAGAATGCCGACAGGGAAATCCGCCCCATGGTCGCGCAAGGACTCCAGAAGCCCATTCAGCAACGGCACATAGGCCGAATTCGCTGAGGTGACGATGATCGTGTCCGTGCGCTTCATGAACGGCTGCCTTTTAGAGGATGATGGGCGCGCAGGTCGTCGTCCAGGCGGTCGAGCGCCGGTCGCCAGCCGTCGTCGAGGGTGCCCAGCCGACCGCTTGTTCCACCGCAAGGCGACAGTTCGTCGCGTAACAGTGTAGAACCGGCTCCGCTTGGCACCGGGCGCGACCCGATAGGAAGCCGGCTCCGGCGGAGTGCCGGCCCTTGAGGTCCGTGCGCCCGACCGAAAAAGCATCCGGGTGATATGAGACGGCGGCGGCGGCGGGCATGGCGACCTTCGACGTTTGCGGTTGCAGGGAGGGCGGGAGCGCGCTTGCCGCGCCCGCTTAAGCGAACTGTCGTTCGCTTAAGATTCAAATAGCCTCGCTTGCCGGCTCTCAGCGGATGCTGTGGCATCCGCCTGCCGCCAGCGGGAACTGCGTTCCCGCGAGAGGCCGGACTTCGGACACATGGGCGCCCAGGTCCGCCGTCGCGGTCCAGAGGGGATCGAAATCCGCTCTAGAGGCGCAAGGCGGGAACCCGTTCGAAAAGGCGGGCGTCAAGTTCGTCCTTGCGCTCCAGCAGGGACCGGTACCAATCCAGCCGCTTGCGGAAATGCTGGGCCATCAGGCGGTTGTCGCGGACGTAGCGATAGGCGCGCTCCGCGATGCCGGCGCGCCATTCCGTGTCGGCGATCAGCCGGTTCAGCCGGTCGGCGAAGTCCTCCGGCGACCGGAAGAGGACTCCGGTTTCCCCGTCGCGGACCGTTTCATCGTAGACGACCGGACTGGCCAAGGCAACCACGCCGTGGGCAGCGCACTCGATGTATTTCAGGTCGGATTTGCTGCGGTTGAACAGAGTGTCGTTCAGCGGCAGCAGCCCGACGTCGCAACGCCGCAGAGCCTGGATGTAGCCGTCGTAATTGCAGGTCGGCATGAAGCTCTTGTCGTCGGTTTCCAGCGCGTCGAAGAAGGCGCGGTCGTGCACGACCTGCACGCCGACCCGCCCCGGGTTGGCGGCCAGGATCCGGTTGAGCGGCGCCAATAGGGGATGCGCGTCGTCGCCACGGTTGAAGGCGCCGAAGAACAGAACCGTCTTCCCGTCCGTGCGCGGCGGGCGCGGCGGAGGAAGGGTGGCGATCTGGTTGGGGAAGACGGCCAGTTCGGGATTGTAGGCGCTCAGTTCCCGGGCCAGGAGATCGGTCGAGGTCTGGACCGCGTGCACCGCCCGAAAGGTCAGGTGCCCATACTTGAGCATGTTCGGCCAGTGGTTCGGATGGTCGTCGAACTCCGAAACCAGAAGATAGCCTTCCCGCACGATCTCCCTCAGGCTAGGAAGGTCGTTTGGTCCGCAGATGCGCCGTTGCAGGATGGCGATCCGTTCCTCGCCCGCAAGCCGCGCGATGTTGCTGACATGCTCGATCGCCGCCTTGGTTCGGATCCCCGGTACCGTTTCCAGAAAGGCGTTGGGCAGATCGATCCGGGTGTCGTTGCAGGCCCCGGCCGGACGCAGGGTCATGGCGCTGACGTAGAGGCGGCGGAATTCGGACTTTCGCGCCGCTCGGACGATCAGGTGCGATACGGCGGGGGGCTGAGAGGTTTCCGGTTGGTCGCAGGCCGGCTGGGGGATGAAGATCCGGGCGGCGGCGTCGACGATCAGGTCGCTCCCCTGCAACGCCCCTTCCTCCAGGGCCGCTTGGATGGCCGTGATGAGAGAAGAGGACGATCGCTCGACGCGCTGCCGCTCGCACCAGCCGTACGGCAGCACCAGGAGAATGGGGCCGCCGGGCCTCAGATGGCCAAGAGCGGTCGCCATCGCCGCGAACGGATCCGCTAGATCCAGGAACGCTTCATGGAACAGCAGCGCGTCGAAGCGCGGACGGGGCGGTCCGAGGAGATCGGGCAGGTTCGGCGCGGGTAAGTCCGTCGGGGAGCCGGCGGCGGGCAGCGGCAGAACGGCGAACGAGGTCACTGGGTTGCGCAGACGGACCCGGCGCGCGACCGAGTCCCCTGGGCGGCACATCTCGAACACGGTGCGGGCATCGGCCGGCACCAGATCGGCCAGCCTTGCGGCGACCGCGTCCATCACGACCTCCGCACCATGGAGTGGATGAGGGACATCTGCTGCTTCAGGCAATGGGCGAGGTCGTACTTGCGCAGCACGGTGCGTCGGCCTGCGCGGGCGACCTCCGCGAAGTCGCCACGGTCCTTCAGAACCGAGACGACCTGATCGGCGACGTTTTCCGGCGAGAAGAAATCGACCAGAAGCCCGTTCTCGCCGTGGGTGATGACCTCCTCCACCGGCTTGGTCCGCGAACCGATGACGAGCGCGCCGAGCGCCATCGCCTCCAGCATCGACCAGGACAGCACGAAGGGGAAGGTCAGGTAGACGTGAGCCGACGTCACCTGAAGCATCCGGGTGAAGCGGTCGTAGGGCAGGTAGCCCAGGAAGAAGACGCGGGACGGATCGACGGGCACCTCGGCCAACATCTTTTCCCGCCAGTTCGCCGCGTCCTGCGGGGCGCCGCCGTAGCTGACGCCGTCGCCGCCGACGATCAGGATCTTGGCGTCGGGACGCTGTTCGCAGATGCGCGGGATCGCGCGCATGAAGGTCGGGAAGCCGCGGTAGGGCTCCAGGTTGCGGGCGACGTAGGTCACCACCTCGTCCTGCCGGGTCAGCACGGTGCCGTCGGGCAGCTCGAACGTCGCCTCGGGGTTGGGTTGCAGAGCGCCGGTGTCGACCCCCTCGTGGATGACCGCGATCTTCGAATGGTAGATCTTCGGGTGAACGCTGCGCTGCCATTGCGTGGGCGAGAGACCCCGGTCGCAGGATTCCAGCGACAGCAGAAGATGGCTGTTGCGCACGCGCGAGCGCAGGATACCGTCGAGTTCCGGCGGGTTGGATGGATCGAAGTCGAGATCCTGGCCACGCGCCTGATAGTAGAACTCGCAATGGTTCAGCAGCGGCGTTTCCGGGAAAACGTCCTTGGCGAACAGCGCCTCGCCCCAGCCGGGGTGGGTGATGATGATGTCGGGGATGAACCGTTCCCGCCGCATCTGGAGCAGGATGCGGGCCACTGCCTGCCCGTGCAGGACCGCATCCTCCGCCCGGTACAGATACTGGTGGATCGTCTTGCTGGGCGCCCGCGTCAGATCGTAGCTGATCCGCTTGACGCCCGGCAGCTCGCGGTCCTTGCGCTTGGTTATGAAGACCACCTGGTTGTCGGGGTTTTGCGCAAGACGGGCGGCCAGGTGCTTGTATTGCCCCGGCATGTTCTGATGGATGAAGACAATTTTCATGGCGGGCCGGGAAGAAAAGTCATGGATTCCGGCGGCCGGGACCGACGGCCGGGGTGGTTCGAGTGTGGGTGAGGTGGGCGGCGACGGCGCGGACCACGCCCGTCCAGTCGCCTGGTGTGGCTTGGCGGAACAGGGTGGCGGTAGGATACCACGGACTATCCGAACGGTCCAAAAGCCATCGCCAGTCTGGTGAATAAGGCAGCATCACGCAGACCGACCGACCCAGCGCGCCGGCCAGATGCGCCACCGACGTGTCGACCGTCACCACCCAATCCATGCGCTGGAGGAAGGCCGCCGTGTCGGTGAAATCGCCGATGGCGGGGCCGAGGTCCACGACCACTCCCTCGCGATCCGCGTCGGCGAGGGCGCGCGCCTTGTCTCCCTTCTGCACGCTGTAGAAGGTCACGCCGGGAATGGCCAGCAGCGCCTGCAACGCCTCCAGATCGAGGGAGCGCTGCCGGTCGTTGCGGTGGGCCGGGTCGCCGCCCCAGACCAGCCCGACGGCCAAGGTGCCGGGACGGCCTGGCGGCAGGACCGCCCCGCCGGGCGCGCGCAGATAGGGCGTGGAAGACGGTATGTCATCCAGCTTGGTCCGAAAGACCCGGGGCAGGCTCAGCAGCGGAAGATGCGCGTCGAAGGCGGGCAGGGGATCGCCGGCCGGCACCACCGCCACGCCGGGAAAGCTGTCGGCGAGCAGACGGGAAAGCGGCGGCTGGCATTCCAAAACCAACTTTCCGCCTCGCGCCGCCGCCTGCTCCATCACCAAGGGCAGGTAGCGGACGAGATGCAGCGTGTCGCCCAAACCCTGTTCGGCGTGGACGAGCAGGATTCGCCCGTCCAGCGCTTCGCCGGTCCACAGGGGCCGGTCGAAGGGGCGGGGCTGGCATTCGGCCAGACGCCATCGCCATTCATACTCATCCCAGCCCTCGGTCAGCCGCCCCGACAGCAGCAGGGTCAGAGCGCGGTTCCAATGGGCGACGGCGTTGTCGGGATTGTCGGCCAAGGCCCGGTCGTAGCAGACGAGAGCCTCGGCCAGACGGTTCATCCGGTGAAGGGCCATGCCATGGTTGATCGCCGTGCCGTCGCAATGGCCGCCGGCCGTGACGTTGGCGATCTCGTAGGCACGGACGGCCGCGCGGTCGCGGCGCAATCCCAGGAACAGGTTGCCCAGCCTGACCCAATATTTGGCCCGCTCCGGCTGGAGCGCGACCGCGCGCCGGAGAAAGGGTTCCGCCTCCTCCGGCCGATTTGACAGGAGCAGGAGATTGGCCAGGTTGAAACTGGTTTCCGCCTGATCCGGCGCGATCCGCAATGCGCGGCGAAAGCCGCGCTCGGCCTGATCCGACGCCCCGCTTCCCTGCTGGGCGGTGCCCAGATTGGTCCGGAAGGACGCGACGTCGGGCGCAAGAGCCACCGCGCGGGCAAGGCGCGGCAGGGCATCGGTCGCCCGCTTGTCGCTCAGGGCAGCCAGGCCATGCAGATGATGGCTGTCGGCGTTGGCGGGAAACCGCGTGGCCAGATCGCGGCAAAGAGTTTCCGCGTCCTCCGGCCGACCAGCCCGAATCAACGCCAGGGCCTGTTCCAGGGCGGTCCGCAGGTCGGCGGAGGCGGTGTCGGAAACCCCGGCGGCCACCCGCATCACCGGCTTTGGGTCTGACACCAGCGGTTCCACATGTCACGATAGGCCGCCTCCATCGCGCGGGTGAAGCCGGGGCCATCGCACAGCGGCGACCGGGCCATCCGGTCGCGCAGGGTGGCTCGCAGTTCGGCAAGCTGGTCCAAGTCGCCGGCCAGCCGGGCGGCGATCTCCCCGAACTGCTCCGGATCGGTCGCCACCAGCTCGCCCAGCCCGACCGCGTTCAACACGCTGTTGCCGTAGCGCGCGCAGGTCCGATCACCCAGCATGGTGACGACGGGAACGCCCATCCACAGCGCCTCGCAGGTCGTGGTCATGCCGCCGTAGGGGAAACTGTCCAGGGCGATGTCGATCTGGCCGTACTGGTTGAGGTGGTCGTCCTGTCGCTCGTTGCCGTTGGCGAAGTCGATGCGCGACAGGTCGGCGCCCGCCCGCCGGAAGCGGTCGAGAATGGCCTCGCGCGATTCCGCGCTGCCGATGTAACGGGACTTCAGGAGCAGCCGGGCGGTGGGCACACGGTTCAGCGCGGCGGTCCACAGGCGGGCGGCGGTGTCCGACACCTTGGCGAAGTTGTTGAAGGAGCCGAAGGTGACAAAACTTTTGGCCCGGGCGGGCAAAGCGTTGGGTTCCGCGGCTTCGGGTGCCCGGAAGCAATGGGAAACCCGTGGCAGGTTGTAGACCTGTTCGGAAAAGATCTCCGGCGTGTCGTCGGGGGTCAGCCAGGGGTCCGATATGCGGTAGTCGATGGCCCGCAGGCCGGTGGTGCCGGGGTAACCCAACCAGGTCGCCTGCACGGGCGCCGGCTTGCAGGCGAAGGTGATCAGGCTATTGCGCCCGGTGTGGCCGGCAAGGTCGATGAGGATGTCGATCCGGTCCTGGTGGATTTGCCGAGCGAGTTCGGTTTCCGTAAGGGTGTCGACGTCGCGCCAGACATCCACGTTGGCCTTCAATTGGTCCGTCACCTTGTCCGCCCGTTCCAGATTGGCGTAGGCGTAAATTTCGAAGGCCGACCGGTCGTGATGGGCCAGCAGATCCATCATGAACCAGGCGCAGGAATGGAATTTCAGGTCCGGCGAGACGTAGCCGATGCGCAGACGCCGGCCCGGCGACGGGTCGTTGCGGTGCTTGGGCCAGGAACGGCGCAACGGTTCGGCGTGGCGGACGTCCCATTCGTGATGAAGCTCATACAGCTTGCGCGCCGTCGTGTCTTCCAGATACTGGCTGTAGAAAAGCAAATTGCTGCGACAGCGGTAATTGGCCGGCTGTCCGGCGATCAGCCGCTCGAACGCTTCCACCGCTTCACGGCCCTTGCCAAGCGAAGCCAGGGCCAATCCATAATTCCCGTAGATCGGCAGATAGTTCTTGTTGATCTTCAGAAGATCACGCGCAACGTTCGCGGCCATTTGGGCATTCGAATGCTTGTGCGCGATGGCAACCAAGTTCAGATAAGCCGTGTATTTTTTTGGATTGTGCGTGATGCACTGCCGATAGGCGTGGATCGCGGCGCTCGCGCCCTGGACATCGTACACGCACAGGCCAAGCGCATACCAAGCCTCGGCATTGTTCGGATCCTGGGCCAGAAACTGCTCCAGAACCGCTACCGCTTCCTTGTTGCGCTTGAGGTGGTGCAGGCTCAGGGCGTGGGGAATCCAATCCTTCTGGATCTTTTCCCCCCGGACGTGAAGTTGCGCGAAGACCGCCTGCGCCTTTGCCCAATCCTTTCGTCCGAACTGTGCATGGGCAAGGTTGCGCAAAAGCTCGACCCGGCCGGGAACGATGCCCAAAGCCTGCTCGAAGCAGCGGCAGGCCTCGGCGTAGTCATGGGACGCATGGAAGGCCAGACCTAAGGCGTTCAGAGCGGGAATGCTCTTCGGTTCCAGCGACAAGGCCAGTTGCAGCAAGGGAACGGACGCCTTGGGCGTGTTCGTCAAGGTTCCGATCGATCCCAGGAGAATCAGACTGTCGGCCACTGAATGACCTGCCTTGAGCGCACTGCGGCAGCAGGCCGCCGCCTCCGCGTATCGACCCGCCATGAAGAAGCTTCTGGCATCGGCGAACGGATCGGCCGAAGACAAAGCCGGAGACGGGGAAGACGAAAGCGGAGGGGACAAGGTCATCGCGGACGGAAACCGGCAGGGGAAAGACGCCGCGTACCTTATGGGCAGGCGCGTGGAGAGGCAATGGCCGGAACAAAAAAGACGCAGAATCGGCCGTGGCGATCAAAAAGCAGCCCGTTGCGCTTTCCCGGAAAAAGCCAAACGGCGCGCAAGAAAAAAGGGGCAGGCTTTCGCCTGCCCCTTTTCTGGACCGTAAGCAGATTACGCGATGATGATGAAATCGCTCGCGCTGACCTGCGTGACGCCGTCGAGGGTCGCGATGGCGCTGCGGCCACCGGTCGCTTCGAGCGGGTTGGCGTCGTAGAACAGAACGCTGCTGGTCTGGTCGAAGATCAGGTAGGTGTTCGACAGACCGGCGTTCGTGCCAGCACCGGCAGCCGAGTAAACCTGGCCCTCGACACCACCGGCGTTCAGCGCGGTAAAGGTCGCCGTGGACAGAGCGATCTTGTCCGTGCCGCGCTCGAAACCGGACACGAAGTCGACGCCCGCAGCCGCGGTGATCGACGCGGTACCGCTGGAGGTCGCGACACCGAGGTCGTTGAAGACCAGCACGTCGGCACCGGCGTCACCGACCAGACGGTCGGAACCGTTGCCACCGTACAGGGTGTCGGCGCCGGCGCCACCGTACAGGGTGTCGGCACCCGAACCGCCGTAGATGACGTCGTTGCCGGCGTCGCCGTACAGCACGTCGCTGCCGCCACCGGACGCGGCGGAGGCAAAGCCGTCACCATAGATGGTGTCGTTGTCGCCACCGCCGTAGATGGTGTCGTTGCCGGCGCTGGAGCCGTAAATGGTGTCGGCACCGGCGTTGCCGGCCAGCAGAGTGCCTTCGCCGGCGCTCGCGGCGCCGTAGATCAGGTCGTTGCCGGCACCGCCATAGATGGTGTCCGCGCCGCCGACTTCACCAGAGGAGCCATAGCCGTAGATGGTGTCGTTGCCGTTATCGCCGAACAGACGGTCGGCACCCGAACCACCGTAGATGGCGTCGTTGTCGGCGCCACCATAGATGGTGTCGGCGACGCCGCTGCCCACGATGGTGTCGTTGCCGGCGTTGCCGAACAGAAGGTCGCCGTTGGTGTCGCTGGCAGTCGCAACGAAGAGGTCGTTGCCCGCACCGCCGTAAATGGTGTCGGCGCCGTCGCCACCGGTGAGGGTGTCGTTGCCGTTATCGCCGGAGATCAGGTCGTTGCCTGTACCGCCGAGGATGCTGTCGTTGTCGGCACCGCCATAAATGGTGTCCGCACCCGCACCGCCATGGATGGTGTCGGCGCCGGCGTTGCCGAACAGCAGGTTGCCCGCAGTGTCGGCGACGTCGATGGCCAACACGCCGCCCAGGATCGAGTCGGCGCCGGCGCCACCGTAGATGGTGTCCGCGCCAAGGCCACCGATCAGGGTATCGTTGCCCAGATCGCCAGAGATCAGGTCGCTGCCAGCGGTGCCATTGATAAGGTCGGAATCAGCGCCACCGAACAGGCTGTCGTCACCCAGGCCGCCCGTGATGTTGTCCGTGCCGGCGTTGCCGAAATACAGCTGACCGACGGTGCTGTTCGGGCCAACCAGGGTGTCTTCGCCCGTGCCGCCATAGATCGTGTCCGCGCCGAGGCCCGTCAGGGAATCGCCACCGCCCAGACCCAGGACCAGATCGGCCTCGGACGACGACGTCAGGGTATCAGAGTTCTCAGTAAGAGTAATCGTTGCCATTTGAGCCCCTCTAACCAATAAACCGGTTCGTTTGGATCCAAGGGGGGCAGTACCGTAGGCACAGCCCTGGCGAGCCAGGCCGATAGTCCCTTGAACTGTGCATACGCATAAGGGGTGTCGCACAAAAAGGCAAGCTCATCGGGTGCGATGCTCCCGTTTTCGAGCTTCCGCCAAAATCAGAACGCACAATTGTTGCATATCAGCCACACAGTTAGACCTGAAGAAGCATAACGGCGCACAGAACAGAGATTCCCAAGGCATACGGGGCAGTTTTGGCGGACACGCACGCTCTGCTCACGATGGACAAGATGCGCTGCCCATTAACGCTCCTGGTCGCCCTATTGGCGTCACGAAATAACGACGTGTCTTGTACAATTAACCTGCATGACAAGAATTGATTCGCTTCCGATGAACGATCCCGCACCTGGATCGCGACTGCTTACGCTCTATTCGGAAAACGGCTGAGATCCCGGCGCACCCGCTCAAAGACCGGCGCCCAATCGTTGGCCTCGGCTTGGCGGTACAGGCGCATGGACGGGTACCAGGGACTGTCCTCCCGCTCTATGAACCAACACCACAGGAAACCGGTCTGCCGGGCCAGCAGCGTCCAGACCGGCACCCCCAGCGCACCAGCAACATGGACCGTCGTGTTGCTGATGGAAATCACCAGATCCAGCGCGCCGACTTGAGCCGCGAATCCGTCCAGGTCGGTCAGGGGATCGATCATCTCGTCATGGATGATCGAAACATCCTGGTCACGGCGCACGGCTTCCAGATCCGCCGAGCGGTCGCCGTACTGCAGGTCGATGAAGGTGATGCCGGGCAGGTTCAGGACCGGCTTCCACAACGGCAAGGGCGCGCTCTTGAAATCCCGATGCGTGGGGTTGGCTGAATGCCAGGAGATCCCGACTAGGCGGTCACCACCGGCCATCGCACGGTAGCGACTCCGTAAGGCGGCGACCCGCTCCGGATCTGCCGCGAGGTAACGGTGGCGGCGGGGAAAGGCCGCGAAATCCGGGCGCAACCAACGCCCGAGGTCGCCAAGCGACGACTGGGCGGCCAAGTCGGACCACGCGGTCGCCGGGTGCGGCGGTGTTTGGCGCGGCACGACCTCCACATCCGGGAAGGAGCGGGCAAAGAGCGGCACAAGTCGCGGAGCGGTCTCAAGGACGCAGCCGATGCCGCGCGCCGCCAGATCGGGGATCATGCCGGCCAACAGGATCTCGTCGCCGACGCCCAGTTCGCCCCACGCGAGCAACCGTTTGCCGCCCAACGTCGACCCGTCCCAGGAGGGGAGCGGCGAATCAAAACGGGTCGCCGCGTTCTCCGCCGTGTTCCAGCGGGCAGCATGGTTTACCCAACCGGCAGCCAACTCCCCGGTCAGCAGTTGCGCCGAGCCGAGATTGCTGCGCGCTTCAGCATAACCTGGGTCAATTGCAAGCGCGCGGGCGTAGCAGCGCTTGGCCTCGTCCAGCCGGCTCTGGAACTGCAGCATGATGCCGAGATTGCCGTGCGCCGGGGCCGCTCCCGGATGCAGAGCGATCAGGGTCCGATAGGCGGAGATTGCCTCGTCCAGCCCACCGCCCTTCCGCAGGGAATCGGCCAGCCCGTGGTAACCGGCGGCGTTGTGCGGAGCCAGCCGGATCAAACGGCGGAAGACCGCGGCCGCCTCCCGCTCCAAGCCGAACTCGCGCAGCATGGCGCCGAGATTGTGAAGCAGGGCCGATTCCGCCGGGGCTAGGGACAGGGCGTGGCGGCAGGCGGCCCGCGCTTCGCCGTACCGCCCCAGCCGGCGCAGCGCGGCGGCCCGGTTGCCGTGCGCCTGGGCATAGTCCGGCCGCAGCGTCGCCGCCCGCCCGAACAGAGTCAGGGCCTCCGGCACCCGGCCATCGTGAAGCGCGACCATGCCCAGAAGATGGGCGGCTTCCTCGTCCTCTGGTTGCTCCGCCAGAATCCGCCGGCACAGTTCTTCGGCCCGCTCCCATTCTCCGGCCAGGAACCGGTCACGCCCCGTCGCGAGCCGCGCAGTTGCGGGGGAGATGGGCTGCGTGTCTTGTGGCAGCATGGAGGACATGACGCTCACGCGCTGTTGGAACGACCGGCACTATGGCTTATGGATGAAGCCCTTGACCATAGGGGCTCGCACGCGGCACGCATGAACCTACTCTGGATTTTATCGGGTAACCTGGAGCACCGGAACGGCCGCCTGTTCTCCCCGCTCGGCAGCCATCGGCTGCGCTGCCTCGATCCGGCCGCAGCCCTGGCCCGCCGGGGGCACCGCATCGCCCTGGCCCAGGCGGAGACCCTGGCGGGCAAGCTGGACTCCTCGGAACTGAGGGCCGCCGACGCTGTGATCGTCGCCAAGCAGTTCGCCGACATTGCCCCCCTCCTGTCGGCGGTGAAGGAGCGCGGCCCGCTCGTCGTTGTAGACCTATGCGACGACGTTCTGGGCCTGGACCATTTGCGGGAGACCTATGCGGGCATGCTGGAAGTGGCGGACGCCTTCACCGCGGCCAGTTCCGTATTGGTCGACCGCATCCGCCCCGGCCGGACGACACCCGTGGCCCTCGTACCCGATTGCGTGGAGGGCAAGGCACAGCCGCCGGCCTTCGATGCGGGTCCCGGTCGGCCCTTGCGTCTTCTCTGGTTCGGGCAGCCGGGAAATCTCGACGCGCTGGACAAAGCGATCTCCGACCTTGGACGGCGGCTGACGGAGTTTACCCCGACGCTCACCATCGTCACCTGGCTTTCGCCGGATGTCGCGGAGCGCTTTCCGAAACGGCGCGACGGCCTGTCGATCCGATGCTTGCCTTGGTCGCCGGAGGTCATGCGCGGCGCGTTTGGGGACTGTGATCTAGTACTACTGTGTCATAGACCCTATATGGGATCAGATTTATGACACAGTAGTACTAGTGATCGTCCCAAGCACCGCCACCGGGGACAAGCTGGCGAAATCCTCCAACCGCGTGGCCTCGACCCTGTGGGCGGGGCGACTGCTGGTGGCCTTTCCGCTACCCAGCTACCAGCCCTTCGCCGACTCCGCCGTGCTGGCCGACGATCTGGTCGACGGCATCCTCTGATCTCTGGCGCATCGGGCAGCGGTGCCGGCGCGCATCGCCCAGGGCCAGGAACGGATTGAACGGGACCTGACCCCGCAGGCCGTCGCCGAACGCTGGGAAGAGGTCTTGACCGGTTTCCTGTCGGCCCGTTCGTGACGGTTCTGACCGCTCATTTCTGCATGGCGTAGAGCATGCGGTCGCGCTCCTTCAGCCACAGGTCGGCGTAGCCGCAATCCAGGTACTTTTCGAAATACGGGCCGCCGATGGTGTAGTGCAGGTTCGAGATCTCTTCGCGCGGAACCAGGGGATCGTAATCGACCAGATGGTTCCAGCGGTGCGGCAGTTCTCCGATCAGATCGTCGTTGCCCAGCCAATGGAACTGGTGAAGCTCCATGCCGCTCGCCGTGTTGACGTACTCCGGCGTCAACGCAGTGCAGCGGGCGTTGTTGAACAGCATTACGCTGGACCAGTTCTTCTTCGCGTAGCGGGTCTGGGGCTGGTCGAGGAACTTGAGCTCCTCCTGCGGAACGTGGTCGTGCTTAACGACCTGCACGGCGTAACGGTCGTTGGCCAAATCCCAAAGCCGGGCGATGTCGTCCTGCACCAGCATGTCACAATCGAGAAAGATCGCCCACCCCTCGTACCCGCACAGATAAGGCACGAGGAAACGGGAGAAGGAAAAATCGGTCGATTGTAGCGGGTGACGTTCCCGCCACATCACGGACTTCAACTGCGAGAGCATCAGGGGCGTAATCGAGACGGGGCGGGACGCCCGCCTGTTGATACTGTGTTCGAGCACGCTGAAGGCCACCGCTTCGCGCGGGTCGTAGCCGATGAAAACCTTGATCATTCGTGAAGCCGCCATGGAAGTCGCGCCAGCCCTGCGGCGGGCTGCGGGATGGTAGGTGAAGCCATCTCTCCGCTCAAGCCCAGCGTCCAACGGTTAATGCTAGTGGCCTGAGTTAGAGCGCCTAACGAAACCGGGATTTGGCTGTTGGGAGGGGCATGGCAGCTCCTCTCGTTTCCGACGCCCTGTGGGCACTGATTGAACCGTTGC
>NZ_JAGINQ010000034.1 GCF_017876165.1 Azospirillum soli | reverse complement strand
TGGGAGAGTAGGTCGCCGCCAGGTCGCCACGACGCGCACAACACAACACCAACACCAACCACACCCAACGAACGCTCAACGCACCGTCACTTGCATGTCTTCTTCATCGTCCTTCCCCACACGACCGCTGGAACATCCGCGGGGTGGAGCAGCCCGGTAGCTCGTCAGGCTCATAACCTGAAGGTCGCAGGTTCAAATCCTGCCCCCGCAACCACCGACACTTGACGCCCCGTTCCGCAAGGATCGGGGCGTTTGTGCGTCTGGGCCACACCCTCGCACACCGCCAGGATGCCGGCCAACTCACCGTGCAGGTTGGCGTCCAGCCCGGCCCCGGCAGGAGAGGGCGTCAGGACCACGCGGTCGATCATCGCGCGCACCAGTTCCATTGCCTCCGCGCTCTCCACCCCGGCTGCAAGCGCGTCCTCCAGCGCCTCGACCTTGCGGCGGTACAGCTCCGACAGGTTGGGGTGGATCAGGATCGGCGGCAGACCCGTGTCGGCATCCTCGCCGTCGGCGAGCAGGCGGGCCTTGTCAGCTTCCAGGGTGGTCAAGCGCTCTTTCATGGACTCGTGGTACAGCCCGTCCTCGATTGCCTTGAGGATGCCGGCGATCTTGCGCTCGACCGAGGCCAGCTCGCGCTCGCGATGGCGTCGGCTGGCTTCGCGGTTGGTCTGTGCGGCCTCCCATTCCGCCCGAAAACCGTCGATGAAGTCCTGAATCAGCTCCGGGGCCAGCAGGCGCTCCTTCAGACCGGAGAGGACCCGCCGCTCGATGTTCATGCGGCTGATGGTGCGGTCGTTGCCGCAGGTGCCCTTGCTGCGGTGGCCGGCGCAGCCATACCGGTCCTTGGCCATGATGGTGTAGCCGGCGCCGCAGCACCCGCAGGTCAACAGCCCCGACAGCAGGAACTTGCGTCGGTGCGCCCGGTTCAGCGCGTTGCCTTGGTCATCGCGGCCCATGGTGAAGCTGATCGACTCCTGGCGGGCTTTGGCGTGGTCCCACAGCGTGGCATCGACGATGCGCAACTCCGGCACGTCAACAACCTCCCAGGCCTCCGGCGGGTTGGGGCGGGCGACGCGCTTGCCGGTCTCCGGGTCCTTGACGTAGGAGCAGCGGTTCCACTCCAGCCGGCCGACATACAGCGCGTTGTTGAGGATGCCGGTGCCACGCTCGACCTGTCCGCGGATGGTCGTGTCCTGCCAGCAGCGCCCGTCCGGCCCGGGCACACCGTCGGCGTTGAGGCGCTTGGCGATGGCGCGCGGGCTGGCGCCGTCGGCGAACAGACGGAAGATGCGGCGGACCACCTCGGCTTCGGTCGGGTTGATCCGCCGTTTGCCCCGGCCGCCGGCGTCGCCCTCCAGCACGTCATAGCCATAGGCTTTGCCGCCCGGCATACGGCCGGCCAGCGCACGGCCGAGCTGGCCGCGGCGGGTCTTCTCCGCCAAATCCTTCAGCGCGACTTGGGCCATCATGCCCATTACGGCCACGTGGATGGTGGTAATTTCACCCAGCTGCGGCGTGAACAGGCGCACGCCATGAAAGGCCAGCCGGTCCTGGAGGTCGGCGGTGTCCGCGAGGCGGCGGCCGAGACGGTCGATCGCCTCGCACAGCACCACCTCGAAGCGGCGCTGCCCGGCGTCCCGCAGCAGCTTCTGGAAAGCGGGGCGGTGGCGGCTGGCGCCGCTGAGGGCGGCGTCGGTGTAGTGCTCGACCACGGCCCAGCCCTGGCGCTCGGCATAGCGCCGGCAGACCTCGATCTGGTCGGCGATGGACGCCTCGCGCTGCTGGTCGCTGGAGTAGCGGGCGTAGATGACGGCGCGCATGGGGCGGGCTCCTACGGGCGCTCGCCGCGGCGGGCGGCGCGGCGCAGGCGGTTGATGTGGTCGGTGAGGGTGGCCTGGTAGCGGCGGCTGGCTTCCAGCCCCTGGGCCATGGTGTAGTAGCGCTCGCTGGTGCGCAGGGTGCTGTGGCCGAGCAGCGCCGCCGTCAGCCGGGCGCCCTGCGGGTCATCGAGCGCGATGCTGGTCGCGGCGCAGTGGCGCAGGAGGTGCGGATTGATGCGCTCGCCCAGGACGGTTGGCGTGGCGCGCTCAAAGCGGCTGGAGACGCCGTTGATGGTCATCGGCTGGCCCTCGCGGGTGATCCACAAGGCATCGTGGGTGTGGCCTTGCAGCAGCCGGGGCCGGTGATGGGCGATGTAGCGCGTCATGTGGGGAACCAGGCTGGCCGGCAGGGGAAAGCTCATCGGGCCACCGCACTTCAGGTCCTCGGGCTCCAGCCGGATCACAAAGCCGTTGGACGTCGGCTGGAGGTGCTGGCCAACACGCAAGCCGGCCAGGGTGCGGCGGCGCATCGGGCGGGAAACGGTGAGGGCGATCATCAGAGCATCCCGAAAGGCCGTCGCGTGACCAAACGGTCGTGCTTCGGGTGCCGCCTCGATCTGGTCGAGCACGGTCACGGCGCGCTGGTAGAGGTCGGCGGCGTTGCGGATGCGCGGCGCGATCGGGCGCCGGTTGGTGGCGCCGCGTTTCAGGCGGCCGGCAACCCGGCGCAGCCAGCGCCAGTCGGTGTCCGGCACCAGCGCTGGCAGGATGGCGGCCAACTGGTCGAGGGTGGTCCACAGCGACAGCGGCGCCAGCGTCGGGCGCAGCGCGTCGATGTAGAGGCGCACGGTCGTGGGCGTCACCCGCTCGGCGGGGCCGGCGTTCCGGTCCAGCAAGCCTCGCTGATCAAGAAAGGTCAGCCAGCGGCCGTAGTTGGCCTCCCGGCTGCGGCGCGTCGCCATCGCCCAACCGGCGGCGGCACCGGCCTCATCGAGCGGTCCGCCGGTCTCGCAGGCCGCGTGCCACAGGCCGCGGTCCAGCGCCGGCCACTCGGCGACAGGACGAGCATGGCGATTCGTGTTCATCATCACCTCAGGTCCCCATCACGTGGCCCCGGAGCGTCCGGGTGCGCTCCAGGATGTTCGCGTCATAGCGGGCGACCGCCGCCGCGGTGTCCTGGCCGGTGTAATAGGTGACCGTGGTGTCGGTGGAGCGGTGGCCGAGCAGCTGGCGCGACAGTTCGTAGTTGCCGGGGTCGAACTGCTGGCTGAGCTTGCCGGCGAGATGGCGGAACAGGTGAGGGTTGACCGCGAGGCCGGTGTGGTCACGCACCGCCCCCTCGATCTGCGCCGCCAAGCTGGTGATGTGCTTGCTGCCGCCCGCGCGTCCGGGGAAGAGCAGCCCGCCGGTGTCGGACGTGAGCAGCGGATGGTAGCGCGTCATGAAACGGTCGATCATGCGGACCAGCGGCTCCGGCAGCACCGCCTCGATCGGCTGGCTGGTCTTGGTCTCCTCCGCCGGGATGACGAGATGGACGACGGCGTTGCGGCCCGAACGGCTGCGGCAGAGATGGCGGTGGACGTCGAGGCGCAGCAGGTTGAGCCGGCGCAACGGCACCAGCAGCAGGATCTGCAGCGCCACCGCGGTCTGCGCCATCAGAGCCTCGCGGCGCCCAGGCTCGGACACGCGATCCGCTTTATCCATCAGGCGCTCCGGCAGGGTGAGCAGCGCCAGCAGATGCTTGGGATCGTCGAAGGCGCGCAGGCGGGCGCGGTTCTTGTCGGTCATGCCCTTGCGCCGGGGGCCGAGCTTGCCGACCAGCTTCTCCAGCCGCTCCAGGTCAGCCTTCGACGCCTGAACCCAGTGGCGGGCGACCGCGAGCAGGCACTTCGCCTGCTCGATCAGGCCGGGGCTCGGTCCGCCTCGCCGCGCCATCAACCACAGCAGCGCGGCCTTGAAGCGCTCCGGCACCACCAGCGCCGCCAGCGTGGTCAGGGCTTGCGGGTCCTCGCCGGCGTGGACGAGGGCGGCGGCGAAACGCAGCACGTGGCCGCGCGCGCTGCGCAACGAGCTGGGGCGCAACGGACGGACCGGACCGAACTCGTCGAGCGGATCGGCGCCGGACAGCCGACGGGTCCACGCCTCCAAGTCGGCGGCGAAGGAGGGCGGGAAGCGGTCCAGCGGCAGCTGGTAGTCGTCGCGGTTGCTGTGGATGGGCACGGGCATGGCAGGCCAGCCGGGCAGGGCGGCCACGACGGCGCGGTTCCACTGGCGGCGGGCCATGCGCTCCACCCGTGACGGCTTGGCGACCAGCGTGTCCATCGCGAGCCAGACGCCGAAAGCGGCGAAGGTGTCGTCCGACACGGACGCCGGCGGAACGTTGTGGTCGACGCAGTAGCGCAGGAAGCGGGCAAGGCCGCGCTGCATTGCCGGATCGGTGACCGCCGCCCGCAGGCCGCGCCAGGGTTCCGGCAGGTGGCAAGCCAGGCGGCGGCGCGGCGTGGCGGTGCCGTAGCGGCGCAAGAGGGCGCTGACGTCGGAGCGGATGTTCTGCCAGCGCTTCTGCGACAGGTCGTGGGCCGCCGGGTGGACGGACGCCATCAGCGGCCGCAGGGCGTCGAAGCCGGCCGGCATCACCGCGAGGTCGCGGCCGACAATACGGCCGAAGCGGCGGAGCGAGGAAGCATAATCACGGACGCGCTGCGGCGGCAAAGAGGGGTCCGCCAGGAGATGGTTCAGCACGTCCGCCAAGGACCGTGCGGGCGCCGAGGCAGGCGCCATGGGCGGCGTGTTCGTCGATCGGGACGTGGTGGCAATGGTCATCCATGGCCTCGGGAAGACGGGAGTGGACGAGAGGTCCGGATCGGGAAGTCGTAGCACGTGTTTGGTTCGAAAACGCTTGGGTGGCCTTTTCCCGATGATGGCATATGGTCTTGTCTTTATTGGACAAGTGCGCCCGGAAGTGGTCAGCAGGTCCAGCGCTGGCGCAGGAAGAGGTCGAGGTCCTGCGGCTGGACGCGGAGCTGGCGGCCGAGGCGGACGGTGGGCAGGTCGCCCGCCGCGATCCAGCGACGGATGGTCTTGCTGCTGACCTGCAGGCGTTCGGCGATCTGCGGGATCGTCAGCAGGGCAGGGGGCTGGGAATGGGGCTTGGTCATTCGGCGCTCGGGGGCTGCGTCGCCTCGCCCGCACCCGATCGGCACTCCCGCGCCGCCATGCGGCCCAGCAGGCGCGCCAGCGCGCGCAGGCGGTCGCCCGTGGTCTCAGGGGCGGCCGGAACGGGGCGGTCGGTGTCGGGCGAGGGGACATGGTTGCTCATGTCCCCTCCTTGCCAGAGCTGGGCCCATCCGGCGAAAGGGCCGGATCAGCTCGCTGGCGCGGCTGATCTGTTCCTGTCCGGCGGCCGGTCGGCGACGGCGCGCTTCACGGCGGTGCGGATGGCGTTCTTGGACTTTTCGTACCCCACCGCCTCCAGGCAGAGGTGCAGGAAGTCGACGAGAGGTCCGCCGGCCGTCTGGTCGAGGTCATTCCAGGAGGTGCCGAGCGGTCGGTCGGTGATCGTCTGGTAGACGTCCAGCAGGAAGCCGAAGGTCATGCGGTAACCGTCGGCCGACGTGTGGCGCTTGCCGCCAACACCGGGCGCGACGCGGGCCTCTTCGGTAGCCCGCACCAGGATGGCGGCCTGCCGCAGCTTAAGGACGCGGCTGAACGCGTCCTCGAACGCGTGATCTGCCCGCCCATCGACCACAGCGGCGTTGGGATCATTCGGCATCAGTTGCTCGGCCAAGCCCCACAGGAGCTCGGGCACCACCGCAATCCGGCCATCCTCGGGTTCACCCTCCTGAAGCGCCTCCAGCAGCGAGTCGCAGGCGGCCACGATGCGCTTCATCCGGTCGCGCGTGGCACTGGGAGCCGGTGTCTGGTCGAGTGCCGCGTGCGAGGCCGCCAAGTCCGGGAGTTTCTGAACATAGTACCGCCAGGCTTCGATCCGCTCCGGATCAGTAAGCCGCAGCCGGTCGACGACGGCGTGGAACAGCGGTTCCCAGGATTCGGTCTGTTCAGTGCGGGCCGTTGGAGGGTGATCCGTCATGGTGCGTTGTCGTGGGGCGTGAGGGACGAGGGAGGTCCGGACCGCAGGGGAGACCGGTGGTCCGATGATACAAGCCCCATCCGGCGGCATGAAGGGCGGCTGACGCCGCCCTTCCCCTGCCATGCCCAGCCTTGCCATGCCACGCCGATCCGTGCCACGCCAAGGGAGCATTGAGGAGCCGTCCGGCCCCTCAATGCACGATGAAGCGTCCGAACTTGGGACGCCAATCTCCGATGCCGACCACCTCGCCGGTGAGGCGGACGATGTCGCGCACCTCGTCCTCATTCAGCAGCGATGGCATGAACTGGATGGTAAAGGCGGCGCTCCAGGTGTCGAAGCGCGGTCGGACCCGCATCACGCGCAGCCGCCCGATCCGAACGCCGGTGCGGAAGCGGAAGCGGTCATCGTTCCAAAGATCTTCCGGTCGGCGCGGCCCCTCATACTGGAGCGGAATGTTGCCGTCGCACAAAAGGCCGGCCTTGGCCTGCGGCCCACGACGCTTTCGCATGGCGCCGTCGATCAGGGCTGCTTCGATGAGTTCGCCCGGCAGGCAGGGTTCGCCGCCATGCAGGTAGAGCGAGCCTAGGAACTCAAGCTTGGCCATCTGTTCCTGGTCGGTCTCCGTCTTCGGCCGCTTGCCGCTCAGCTTCTTGATTTCTTTGACCAGCGGTTCGAGCGGGTCCGCCAACCGGCCGTTGTGCATGAGCAGGGGTGAGACGCCGGTGATCCGGAAGCTCAGGGACTGATACATCGGGGGCCTCCAGCCGTGGTGGACGGCGGTTTGGCTGGGTGTCGGGAAGGTCGACCGTGGACGTGGCGTAGCGGCGGGCGCGAAGCATGCCGGTCACCATGGCATGGCAGGGCGCACACAACGTTGTCACCGCATCCAAGCGATCATGGGTCCAGTCACCGCCGGCCGGGTAAACGCGGTGGTGGCCTTCAAGCCCGTCGGTCCTGTTGCACAGGACGCACCGCCCACCGTCGCGGGCGATCGCTTCACGCCGTAGGGCGCGCCACTGTGGGCTGGCGATGTAAGCGGCATAACCAATGGGACCGCGGGCCGGAACTGGCGAGGCTGATGCCGGGTGATCCAATGACGGCTGGAACACCTGAGTTGATGTGTCCGTCGGCTTGCATGGGCTCATACCGATCCATCAGTTCGTTCATGCTCACAAGTAACGGCATGATGGATCGTGGTCAAGGTTGTCGAACGGCGTAATGATCCGGCTCATGTCGTTGAGCCTGAAGCAGCGTGTCGGGTTGCGTGTTAAGGAGGCGCGGGTGGCCCGCGGCCTTACCCAAGAGGCGTTGGCTGAGTTGGTTGGGCGCACGGTCGAAGCGATTTCCAACATCGAGCGCGGCCGTACGTTTCCGACCATCGAGACGCTGGAGCAACTCGGCCGTAATCTTGATATGCCGATCCAGCACTTTTTTGAAGACGCTGAGCGATCCATTGATGATCGACGCTTTGCCTTGGAGGGAAAAGTCAAGGCGATTGCCCGCAAGCTTGGTCATGAGGACCTCGAATTAGCGGTCCGGCAGTTGTCAGCAATATTAGAGGTACGTGGCAGTAAAAATTGACCTGCAGCCGAGGAGTTGCCGGCGATAAATCCTTTTTGGTTTATGTTTGTGCTGAATTTTTGTTTGAGCTTATTCGAATGCATTGAAGGCGGCAATCGTCGGCCGGTTGAAGGTTGGGGGGAAGTGGCGGGCTGGCGGAGCCGTGGAATGGCTAAACCGCATGCGCGGCGAATGGCCAATGGTCCAGTTGAAATTTTTCCGTGGGAGCGGCGGGGAGAATTGGCGTTCGGCACGTAGTTTTCCGGAAGCCCAATCCGCAGTGAAGCACGCGCCACAACCGGTGATGTGCGACGGCTTGGGCAAAACCCCACTGGAAAATCAACCATGCCTGACAACGTGATCCGGCCCAAAGCGTGGCTGGACTTCAACGACGCCCCCAACCAGATCCTGCTGCCGGACTCCGCCGCCCAAGCTGGCGCCAAGGAGACCCTGAAGGAGCTGCTGCTGGCCTCGCTGCCCGAGGTGCTGATCCACCTGCTGCCGAACGGCCGGCGCCAGGGCAAGAAGTTCGTGGTGGGCTCCGCTGCCGGCGAGAAGGGTGACAGCCTGGAGGTCGAGCTGTACGGCGAGAAGGCCGGCGTCTGGTGCGACCACGGCAACGCCGCGACGGGCCAGGAGTCCGGTGACATCCTGCGCCTGTGGGCGATCTGCCATGGCCTCGATGACCGCAGCCAATTCCCGAAGGTTCTGGAGTCCATCAACAACTGGTACAGCGGCCTGTCCGACGCCTACATCAACGGCGCCAAGTCCGCCCCCGACCGGCCGGACGGCTGGGCCGTCATGCGCGCCCCGCCGATGGACGAGCTGGGACCGCACACCGGCATGTGGGTCTACCACGACATGGCCGGCGCCGAGATTTGCCGCGTCTACCGCTTCGAGCCGGTCGATCCGGATACGGGCGAGAAGAAGAAGACCTATCGCCAGTGGTACACGCGCGGCCGGAAGTGGAGCGCTCCGCCGGACCCGCGCCCGCTGTACCGCCAACCGGAGCTGTCCAACACGACTGAGGTCATGCTGGTCGAAGGCGAGAAATGCGCCGATCTGCTGTGGGAGCTGGGCATCCCGTCCACCTCGGCGCTGGGCGGGGCGAAAGCCCCCGTTGACCGCACCGACTGGTCCCCGCTGGCCGGCAAGCACGTCACCATCTGGCCGGACAAGGACAAGGTCGGTTGGGACTACGCCGAGAAGGCGGCGCAGGCGGTCATCGCGGCCGGCGCCCTGTCGGTGCACATCCTGGTGCCGACGGAGGCCTGGAAGGAAGGCACCGACGCGGCCGACCTGCGTGGCATGGGCTGGACCGATGACAACATCCGCAGCTGGGCGCACGGCGGCATGCGAACCGCGGTCGGCGGACCGGCGAAGTCGGCTCGGTATTGCGGGTTGTCAACCATTCCGTCGGCACGCGACATGTTCCGCGGTGCGCCGAAGCCCCGACAGTACCTGGTGGACGGCATCATCCCTCTCGGGGCGGTGACGCTGTTTGCTGCCATGGGGGATGCTGGCAAGGGCATGATGACCCAAGATTTGAGCATCAAGACCGCTGTAGGCGTGCCGAATGCGACCTTTGGCAGCGAAGAATTGGCTTTCGGCGGTGCGGTCAAGGCAACAGGCAAAGTGGTCATGTATCTTGCCGAAGACGACGCCGACACCGTCCATGAGCGCCTTCGCAACCTCGATCCTCATAATCGCCATTGCGTCAACAACAATCTTCAAATCGTGCCGCTTATCGACTTTGGTGGCGCCCAGCCTTTGGTGACGATGAACAAGGGGCAAGCAACCATCACGCCGTTTTTCGAGCAGATGCAGCGTGACTTGTTGGCCATTGAGGATCTGAAACTGGTTGTGATCGACCCTCTGCAAGTATTCTTGCATGGCGATCTTACAACGGATACCACCGGCGCTGCCTATGCGATGGCCCAGTTCGCACGCCTCGCGCGCGAGACGGGGGCTGCCATCATCATCAATCACCACATGCGCAAGCCGGCCAATGGCAAGCCGATCACCTCGCCGGAAATGGCGCGCGAGGCGATCCGGGGCACCTCGGCCCTGGTGGACGGCGTGCGCTGTGCTTATGTGTTGTGGCCTGCCGAAGAAAGCACCGCACGGTCCATCCTGAAAAGTCTGGATCGGCCTTATGTGCCCAATCAGGTTCTGCACGGCGCCGTTGTGAAAGCCAACGCCAAGGCTGACCGCGGCACCCGCACCTATGTCCGTAACCACGTCGGCCTTCTCGTCGATCTGACCCACCAGCTTCGAGGGGACCGTCCATCCGTAGAATTGCTGATGGACCTGATGGTCGACAAGGTTCGGCATTTTGCGGAAACCGGTCGACCTTTTCAGCACAAGGGGCGCGAACATGGCGTCTACGCGAATCGCCACCTGTTGGGACCAGAGCTTTTCAAGCTGTCGCGCAACCGCCTTGAGGACATCATCGAACGCCTCCTCCAAGCCGACCGCATCCGCAAAAGTGCAGAAAAGGGTTCATCGGTAAAGAAGTGGCTCGATGTCCCCGAAGGGCCTTTCGCTGGAGGGACCGGCCGTGTGAAGTCGGGTGCGCCGGAGGCGGTGAAGAATGCCTATGTCGTTGACGATGCAGACGAGGAGTAGCCCGCGCCGGGATGGCATCCCCGGTTCCCGCATCCCCAATGGGGATGGAAGTTATAGGGAATAAGCTAAGTCTTTGATATTGCGTGGTTATATCAACAGTTGGCCGATCCCCGTCCCCAAATTCCGTCCCGGGATAACACGTTAATTCGCAATGGAAATTTGTCCCCGGGGATGGCTATCTTTAGATAGATGAAGGCATCTGGGGATGCCTTCATCTAAGGGCTGCGGACCGACCACATAGCCAGTCTAGGGACAAAGCGGATCAAGCTGTACACGCGGGCTTGCCACTGTCAGGAAGGTCGGCACCTATATCCACGGAAATGAACTGTGAATCCGGTTCCGAGTAGATCGTCGTGTATGCGGACGGCGTCTGAAGACTTACATTAAGGCGGTCGTGTTCGACCTATCCGAGAACGGGTAGTAAGATTCACTTCGCTCATCATGTTGAGGCCAATGAATTGCATCGGCTGTACAAGGTGGCGAAGGATGTGACCCGAATCAGCCGTGGATGCGCGAATCATGCCGCCGGTTGACATGTCCTTCATTAATTTGATAAATGCAAAATCATGGAACAAAAACGCGCCATCGCGGCGTTGGCCGCGCTCGCCCAGGACTCCCGGATGGACGTCTTCCGGCTGCTGGTACGGCAGGGGCCGGAAGGGCTGCCGGCCGGCGAAATCGCCGAACGCCTCGGCGTGCCGCCGGCCACGCTGTCCTTTCATCTGGCGCAGCTCAGCCACGCCGGGCTGGTGACGTCGCGCCGGCAGAGCCGGTCCATCATCTACAGCGCCGACATCGCCGCCATGAGGGATGTGATCGGCTTCCTGCTAAACGATTGCTGCTCCGGCCATCCCGAGCTTTGTGGCCTTGGCGCCGTTGCCGGTTCGGGCGAGGGCGCGTGCTGCGGGCCGGACGAAGCGAAACAGGCCGGCGGACGCTAACAGGGACGATCCATGACGATACGTGTCGGCATCAACGGCTTCGGCCGCATGGGCAGGCTCGCCTTCCGCGCCGCCCATGGCAACCCGGCCTTCGAGGTGGTGCACATCAACGAGGTGAAGGGCGGACCCGCCGCCGCCGCCCATCTGATCGAGTTCGACAGCGTGCATGGCCGCTGGCCGGTGCCGGTGTCGGCCGGTGAGGACCACCTTGCCGTGGACGGCCGCCGCGTCGGCTTCACCGAGCACGGCAAGCCGGCCAACATTCCCTGGCGCGACCTCGGGGTCGAGCTGGTCATTGAAAGCTCCGGCAAGTTCGTCACCACCGACGCGAACCGTCCGCATTTCGAGAACGGCGCGCGCAAGGTGGTGGTGGCCGCGCCGGTCAAGACGCCGGGCGCGCTCAACATCGTCATGGGCATCAACGACCACCTCTATGATCCCGCCGAGCACGACCTCGTCACGGCGGCGTCCTGCACGACCAACTGCCTCGCTCCGGTGGTGAAGGTGATCCACGAGGGGCTGGGCATCCGCCACGGCGCCATCACCACCATCCACGACGTCACCAACACGCAGGTCATCGTGGACGCCCCGCATAAGGATCTGCGCCGGGCGCGTTCGGCGCTGACGTCGCTGGTGCCGACCTCCACCGGATCGGCGACGGCCATCGCGCTGATCTATCCCGAACTGAAGGGCAAGCTGAACGGCATGGCGGTGCGTGTGCCGCTGCTGAACGCCTCCATCACCGACTGCGTGTTCGAGGTGGCGCGGCCGACCTCGGCGGCGGAGGTCAACGCGCTGTTCAAGGCGGCGTCCGGCCCGCTGGCCGGCATTCTCGGCTACGAGGAGCGGCCCCTGGTGTCCGTCGATTTCCGTTCCGACCCGCGCTCGTCCATCGTGGATGCGCTGTCCACCATGGTCGTGGACGGCACGCAGGTGAAGCTCATCGCCTGGTACGACAACGAGATGGGCTATGCCAACCGCCTCGCCGAGCTGACCGCCAAGGTGGCGCGTTCCCTATGAACGACCTGCGCAACTACGCCATCGTCACGGCGGCCTACTGGGGCTTCACGCTGACCGACGGCGCGTTGCGCATGCTGGTGCTGCTGCACTTCAACGCGCTGGGCTACACGCCCTTCCAACTGGCCTTCCTGTTCGTGCTGTACGAGTTCTTCGGCATCGTCACCAATCTGGTGGGGGGCTGGGTCGGCAGCCGGCTGGGGCTGAAGGTGACGCTGTTCGCCGGGTTGGCCTTGCAGGTGGCGGCGCTGCTGATGCTGTCGCTGGTCGATCCGGATTGGACGATGGTGCTGTCGGTCACCTACGTCGTGGCCGCGCAGGGCTTGGCCGGGATCGCCAAGGACCTGACCAAGATGTCGTCTAAGAGCGCCATCAAGCTGGTGGTGCCGGAGGACAAGAGCGGCGCCCTGTTCCGCTGGGTCGCCCTGCTGACCGGGTCGAAGAACGCGTTGAAGGGGGTGGGGTTCTTCCTGGGCGGCCTGCTGCTGTCCGTCCTGGGCTTCCGGGGTGGGCTGTGGGCCATGGCGGCCGGGCTGGCACTCGTGCTGCTGGTCTCGGCGCTGCTGCTGCGCGGCGACTTTGGCCGGTCGAAGGCGAAGGTGAAGTTCACTCAACTGCTGTCCAAGACGCCGGCCGTCAATCGGATGGCGGCGGCGCGTTTCTTTCTGTTCGGGGCGCGCGACGTCTGGTTCGTGGTCGGCGTGCCGGTGTTCCTGGCCAGCCAACTCGGCTGGTCGGCGGCGGAGGTCGGGGCCTTTCTGGCCGCCTGGGTGATTGGCTACGGCGTGGTGCAGGCGGCGGCGCCGGGCCTCGTCGCGCGCTCTCCCGATGGCGTGTCGGCGGAGGTGCGGGCGGCGCGCGCCTGGGCTCTGGTCCTGGCGCTGATTCCGCTCGGGCTGGCGGCCGCGCTGGCGGCGGGGCTCGATCCGGCGGTGAGCGCTATGGTCGGGCTGGGGCTGTTCGGCGTGGCCTTCGCCGTGAACTCCTCGGTGCACTCTTATCTGATCCTGGCCTACACCGACGCCGACAAGGTCGCGCTGAACGTTGGCTTCTACTACATGGCCAATGCCGGCGGACGGCTGGCGGGCTCGTTGCTCAGCGGCCTGTCGTATCAATGGGGTGGCGTCATCGGCTGTCTGCTGGTGGCCGGGGCGCTGGTCGCCGCGTCCTTCCTCATTGCCCTGCGGCTACCCGCCGAGAGGCCGTCCGCCGCCCTCGCGGCCCTTCCCGACCCCCGTTGAAACCGATCCGGAGCACAGATCCATGAGCGCGCAAACCGACCTCGACACGCGTGAGCGGGGTGCTGCGGCGCTCGGTGTCTTCGAGCGTTACCTCAGCCTGTGGGTGGCGCTGTGCATCGTTGCGGGGATCGCGCTGGGGCACCTGATGCCGGGTGTGTTCTCCGTGATCGCGGCGGCCGAGGTCGCCAAGGTCAACCTGCCGGTGGCGGTGCTGGTCTGGCTGATGATCGTGCCCATGCTGCTGAAGATCGACTTTGGCGCGCTGCACCAAGTGAGGGAGCACTGGCGCGGCATCGGCGTGACGCTGTTCGTCAACTGGGCGGTCAAGCCGTTCTCCATGGCGCTGCTGGGCTGGCTGTTCATCGCCACGCTGTTCCGCACGCTGCTGCCCGCCGATCAGATCGACGGCTACATCGCCGGGCTGATCCTGCTCGCCGCCGCCCCCTGCACGGCGATGGTCTTCGTCTGGTCGAACCTGTGTGGGGGCGAGCCGCACTACACGCTGAGCCAAGTGGCCCTGAACGACCTGATCATGGTGGTCGCCTTCGCGCCCATCGTCGGGTTGCTGCTGGGCGTGGCGTCGATCACGGTGCCCTGGGACACGCTGCTGCTATCGGTCGTGCTGTACATCGTGATCCCGGTCATCGCGGCGCACCTGTGGCGACGCAGCCTGCTGGTGTCGGGTGGGGAGGCGGCGCTCCAGCGCGTGCTCGGGCGGTTCCAGCCGGTGTCGCTGGTGTCGCTGCTGGCGACGCTGGTGCTGCTGTTCGGCTTTCAGGGGGAGCAGGTGCTGGCGCAGCCCTTGGTCATTCTGCTCCTGGCGGTCCCGATCCTGATCCAGGTGTACTTCAATGCCGGGCTGGCCTACTGGCTGGCGCGGCGCTTTGGCGTTGCGTGGTGCGTGGCGGCGCCCGGCGCGCTGATCGGCGCGTCCAATTTCTTTGAACTGTCGGTCGCGGCGGCCATCAGCCTGTTCGGCCTGCAGTCCGGCGCTGCGCTCGCCACCGTCGTCGGCGTGCTGGTCGAGGTGCCGGTGATGCTCTCCGTCGTGCGGATCGTGACCGCGACGAAGGATTGGTATGAGCGGAAAGCCTGACGACGGTTCCTGACGCGGCGGGCTGGATGAACCTTTTGTTGCGCTCGGCCCGCGCGCTTGACCCAGTGTGTTGTATTCGATAATCAAACAAATATCGAAATAATAAGGACCGCTGTGGAGACCGGCATGACGCCCGAGAAGACCTACAACGTGCTGTTCCTTTGCACCGGCAATTCGGCGCGCAGCATCATGGCGGAATGCCTCATGCGCCGCTGGTCGAATGGGCGTTTCAATGCCTTTTCGGCGGGCAGCATGCCGCGCGGCGTGGTGGACCCGATGGCGCTCGACCTGCTGCACCGCTTCAACCATCCGGTGGACGGTCTGCGCAGCAAGGACTGGAACGAGTTCGCGCGGCCCGGCAGCCCGGCGCTCGACTTCGTCTTCACCGTCTGCGACAAGGCGGCCGGGGAGCCCTGTCCGGTCTGGCCGGGCCAGCCGATGACCGCGCACTGGGGCGTCGAGGACCCGGTGGAGATGGTCGGCACGGACGAACAGCGGATGAGGGCCTTCCGGCGCGTCTATCTGGAGCTGGACAACCGGATCAAGATTTTCGCGAGCCTGCGCATCGACAGCCTGGACCGTTTGACGCTGAAGCGCCGCCTGGACGAGATCGGCCGAATCCATCGGACGGACGCCGACGTTGCGTGAGGGCCCGCGTGGCGAGGGGCGACATCGAAAGCGCATAATAGTCTATAAATCTAATATTCATTGACCGGTTGCGCCGCTGAATGCATCATCAGTTCTCTACTTATTAAATAGGGTTATGGCATCGGCCTTCGGGCGGTTGCCGGAGAATGGAGAGGTGCATGGCTTTCGGAGTTTCCCCCGTGTTGGCGCGGCTTTCTCTTGCCGCGCTGCTGACGGCCGGCGTCCTGGCCGCCCCTCATCTGGCCGCCCGTCCGGCGCTTGCCACGGAAGCGGCGACCAACGGCGCAGCCATCGCCTATGAGCGGGACTGGCTGGTGACGCCAAAGGCGGCGCGGGACCTGATCGCGGCCGGCGCCGTGGCCCTGGACGCCCGCGACCCGAAGCTGAAGGCGGCGGAGCCGCTGCCCGGAGCCTCGGTTCTGGTCTGGCAAGACCTGTCGGAGCCGAACCTGCCGACCAAGGGCCGTCTGATCGCCGACGACACCGTGCTCACCGCCAAGCTGCAAGCGCTGGGCGTGTCCAAGGACAAGCCGGTGGTCGCCGTGGCCGACCCGGTGAAGGGCTGGGGCGAGGACGGCCGCATCGTCTGGACCCTGCGCACGCTGGGGCACGGCAAGGCGGTGCTGGTGGATGGCGGGCTGCCGGCGCTGCTGAAGGACGGCCCTCTGCCGGTGCAAGCCGCCGCCAAGGGCGACTTCGTCGTGCAGCGCACCGACCGTTTCGAGATCAAGCGCGAGGATCTGAAGGCGTCGCTGGGCGCGCCGGGTCTCGTGGTGATCGACGCCCGCGAGCCGCGCGAGTACGAGGGCAAGACGCCCTACGGCGAGACCCGCGGCGGCCATGTGCCGGGCGCCAAGCACATCTGGTACCGGGACTTCCTGGACAAGGACGGCAAGCTGCTGCCCCGCGCGGAGATCGAAAAGCTGCTGGCCTCCAAGGGGGTGTCGAAGGACACCAGCATCGTCTCCTACTGCACCGGCGGCATCCGTTCGGGCTGGTTCACCACGGTGCTGAACGACCTCGGCTACACGGCGCGCAACTACGCCGGTTCGATGTGGGACTGGTCGGCCGCGCCGCCGGATCAGTACCCGCTCGTCACGCAGAACTGATCGTCGCGGCGGGCCGGACACCGGTCAACCCGCCATTCGGCCCGCAGCCTGTCTCCGGAGCATTCCATGGAAGCCGCCGTCCGCCTGGGGATCTTCCTCGGCATCTTCGCCATCGTGGCCCTGCTCGAAGCGGCCTTTCCGAAGCGCCCCCCGACCGAGAGCAAATGGCGACGCTGGGGCATCAACCTGGGCCTCATCGTCGTCGACGTGGTGGTGCAGCGTCTGACCGTCGGGGCGCTGGCCTTCGCGACGGCGCTGTACGCGCAAGAACACGGCTGGGGTCTGTTCAACGCGCTCGACCTGCCGTGGTGGGCGGAGGCGGTGGCGGCCTTCCTGGTCCTGGACTTCGCCATCTACCTGCAACACGTCATGTCGCACGCGCTGCCGGTGTTCTGGCGGCTGCATCGGGTGCACCACGCGGACCTGGACATCGACCTGACCTCGGGCCTGCGCTTCCACCCTATCGAGATCCTCGTGTCGCTGGTCTACAAGGCCGCCGTCGTCGCGGCCATCGGCGCCGATCCCTGGGTGGTCGTCACCTTCGAGGCTGTGCTGAACGGAGCGGCGGTTTTCACCCACGGCAACATCCGCATGCCGGGCAAGCTGGACACCACGCTGCGCTGGGTGGTGTGCACGCCGGACATGCACCGCGTTCACCACTCCATCGTGCCGGAGGAGACCAACACCAATTTCGGCTTTTTCCTGTCGGTGTGGGACCGTCTTTGCGGCACCGCGCATCACGCGCCTCCGGCGGCTGGGCACGAGCGCGTGCCCTTGGGCTTGGCCGAGTTCCGCGATCAGGCCCAGCTCGGCCTGCTCCACCTGCTGGTGCTGCCGTTCCGGGGCCGGCTCGGCGCCTACAGCTTTCGTAAGGAGGAGGAACCATCCGAAGCTTCCAGCATCGGGGTTGCCCCGCCACAGCCGCAAAGCGCGTAGCCATGGATGGAATCGTCGGTGGCGCGATAGGCCCCAGGTTCCGCGATCCCCTTTGGACCGCCGATGGCCGCCCGCGCGCGTCGGTGGCGCCCGACGCACTGACGACGCTGTGGTTCAACACCGGAACGCTGTGTAACTTGGCCTGCGGGCATTGCTACATCGAGTCGTCGCCGCGCAACGACGCGCTGGTCCACCTTACGGCCGAAGAGGTGGGGCGCTTCCTCGACGAGGCGGTGCATGAGGCTCCAGACCTGCGTGAGGTCGGCTTCACCGGCGGGGAGCCCTTCGTCAACCGCGACCTGACGGCCATGCTAGCGGACGCGCTGGGGCGTGGGTTGGACGCGCTGGTCCTGACCAACGCCACGCGCCCCCTGACGGTCCACCGCGCGGCCATCACCGAGTTGGCCGCGCGGTTCGGGGCGCGGCTGGGCTTCCGGGTCTCGCTCGACCACTTCAATTCGGCACGGCACGAGGCGGAGCGCGGCCCCGGCACCTTCGCTTGGGCGCTGGAAGGGCTGCGCTGGCTGTCCGGCACCGGAGCCCGCGTCGCTGTGGCCGGGCGGCTCGCCTTCGGTCAGAACGAGGAGGAACTGCGCCGGGGCTACGCCGCCATGTTCGCGGAACAGTGCTTGTCGCTGGATGCCGACGATCCACGGCAACTGGTGCTGTTTCCGGAGATGGACGGCAGCGCGGCCGTACCGGAAATCGCCGAGAGCTGCTGGGACCTTCTCGGCGTCCGGCCGCAGGCCATGATGTGCGCGTCGTCGCGCATGGTGGTGCGCCGGCGCGGCGCCGACCGGGCGGAGGTGATGGCCTGCACGCTCATCGCGGACGATGAACGCTTCCGTTGCGGCACCAGCCTCGCCGAGGCGCGTCGGCGGGTGTGGTTGAGCCACCCGCATTGCAGCCGCTTCTGCGTCTTGGGGAACGCCAAATGCGGCTGAGTCGGTCGTGCCTACAAATGGATGATTTTCAAGGAGTTGTTGCCGCTTTGGCGGGCGTGGCGTAGAGTTCTGGCGGTAGATAAACATCCGTTCTTCACAACGAGGGGCGGTGGCCAACCGGGGCGAAGCGCCGCGCAGACTGTGCCGGCATCGTGAACCGATGGCTGGTTTAGGGAGAATGCCATGCCGGCCCGGACCCAGGCGCCGTGCATCGCTCGTGAACGGGGATGGAATCGCCGTCGCGTGCTGGGAAGCCTGTGCGCGGCCGGCGCCAGCCTTGCCGCACCGCCTGTGCGTGCACAGACGATGTTCCGTTTCGGGCTGACGCCCGTCTTCCTTGATTCAGACGCCCGGCTCCTCGGCGCGCTGGAACGCCACCTCACCGCTCGGCTCACGCAGCCGGTGGCGCTGGTCCAGCGCCGCACCTACCAGGAGATCACGACGCTGTTGCTGGCCGGGCAACTGGACGCCGCCTGGATCTGCGGCTTTCCGTTTGTCCAGTACCGCGACCAGCTCTCGCTCGTCGCGGTGCCCGTCTACCACGGGCGACCGCTCTACCAGTCCTACCTCATCGCCAACGCGCGCGAGACCGCCACGGACGTCGAGGGCTTGCGAGGCGGCGTGCACGCCTTTTCGGACCCCGACAGCAACTCGGGATTCCTGGTGACGCGGTACGAGCTGGCCATGCGGCGCGAGACCCCGGCCAGCTTTTTCCGCCGCTTCTTCTTCACCTACGGGCACCGCAACGTGGTGCGGGCGGTCGCCTCCGGACTGGCGCAGAGCGGCAGCGTGGACGGCTACGTCTGGGAGGTGATGGCCGAGGTGGAACCCGAGCTGGTGGCGAACACGCGGGTGGTCCGCCGTTCGGAGTGGCTGGGCTTTCCGCCGGTCGCCTGCTTGACCGCGCGCGAGGACGCTCCGGCCCTGCGGGCGTTCGGGGCGGCGCTCACCTCCATGCGGGACCATCCCGACGGGTGCGAGGTGCTGGACATGCTGCGGCTCGACGGATTCCAGACCGCGCCGCGCACGCTTTTCAATCCGATCACCGCCATGCACGACTTCGTGCGGACGCACGCATGAGACGGCTGCCGCATCCAGCCAACTGGCCGCTCACCGTTGCCGTGCCGTTGCTGGTGGCCGGGCTGATGGCGGCCGTGGCGTCGGGCGTTTCCTGGATCGTGCTGGCGCGCCTGGAGGAGGACCAGGGAGCCTATCTCCGCCAGCTTGCGGCCACCCACCTCGACGGTCTCGCGGTGGCGCTGCAGCCGCACCTCATCCGCCAGGATGTTTGGGAGGCGTTCGACGTGCTGGACCGCACCAGCCGGCGTGACGGGGGCATCGCCGCGCGGTTCGCCGCTGCCCGCTTCGCCTTGGTCACGCTGCCCGACGGTTCCGTGCTGGCGGCGAGCGATCCGCTGGCCTTTCCGGTCGGTGCGCCGCTTCCCGCCGTGTTGCGCCCGCGTCTGGAGGCCCCCGACGAACTGGTCATCGACGAGCCCGGCCGGCTTGCCTGGTCGCGCCGGCGTGTCGAGGCGGGCGGCGTCCCGCTCGGCACCGTGTTGGTCGAGATGGACATCGGCGGCTTGCTCGACGTGCGCCGGCATGCGCTGACGACGCTCGTCGCGATCAACGCCGGCCTGACGCTGACGCTTGCGGCGCTCGGCTACGCTCTGGTCCGCCGGCTGCTGCGGCCCATCCGCGTGCTCGACGCTTATGTCGAGCGCATCCGCACGGGCCGGGTCGAGCCGATCCCGGCGCGCTTCATCGCCGGGGAGGGGAGCGAGTTCGGCCGCCTGTTCCGGCGCTTCAACGCCATGGCCGAGGCTCTGGCCGAGCGCGAGGCGCTGGCCGCCCGGCTGGCCGCCGAGGAAAAGCTGGCGCTGCTCGGCCGGCTGGCGTCCGGCATGGCGCACGAGGTCAACAACCCGCTGGGCGGCATGCTGATGGCGCTCGACACCCTGAAACACCACGGCGACGATCCGGGCATCCGGTCGCAGTCCGCCGGTTTGGTCGAGCGCGGCCTGAAGGGCATCGGCGCCGTCGTGCGCGCGGCGTTGCTTGCCTACAAGGAAGCGCCGGGCGTCATCGGCCTGACGCCGGAGGATCTGGACGATGTCCGCCATCTGGCGTTGCACGACATCCAGCGCCGCCGCCTTCGCTTGGTCTGGAAGAACGATCTGCCCGGCTGGGTCGGCGTCGATGGCGCGGCCGTCCGCCAGATGGCGCTGAACCTGTTGCTCAACGCCAGCCGGGCGTCGCCGGTGGGTGGCGAGGTGCGGCTGGAGGCAAACGTGGGGGATGACGGCCATCTGCGGCTGACCGTGCGCGACCAGGGGCCGGGCCTGCCCGCCGAGATGGCCGATGTGCTGCGGGCCAAAGGCGGGGCCGTATCGCCCGGCGCTCGGGGCCTCGGCTTGTGGACCATCGCGCGGCTGCTGGAATGGGCGGGCGGCAGCGTGGAGATCGCCGGCGAGCCGGAGGGGGGCACCGCGATCACGCTCGTCCTGCCGGTGGTCGAGGATGCCGCCCTGGAGAGAAGGCCGCAGGATGCCGCAGCTTGATATGTCCGTCATCGCCCGTCCGATGGCATCGCGAACCGCACTCACCATCGCGGTTGTCGAGGACGATCCGATCATGGGCGAATCCCTCGTGCAGCGGCTCTCGCTGGAGGGCTACCGGCCCGTGTGGTGGACTACCGGGGCCGAGGCGCTGGCCGGGATGCGCGGTGTGCGACCGGATTTGCTCGTCTGCGACATTCGTCTCCCCGACATGTGCGGGGAGGAGTTGTTCCACGCCCTGGCCCCGTCGCTCGGCGGAACGCCGGTTGTTTTCGTGACCGGGTTCGGCGACATCGGCCAAGCCGTCCGGCTGGTCCGCGCCGGGGCCGACGATTACCTGACCAAACCCTTCGCCGTGGACGTCTTCCTGGAACGGATCGGCGGCCTGCTGCGCGGGCGTGGTAGGGCGGGCGCGCCCGGTGACGCGCCCGGCGGCACGCTGGGATGCGCGCCTTCCATGCGCCATGTCGAGCGGTTGTTGCGCCGGGTCGCCGACATCGACAGCACACTGCTCATCACCGGGGAGAGCGGCGTCGGCAAGGAGGTGGCCGCCCGCTTCGTGCATCAAGCGTCCGTCCGGGCGACCCAGCCCTTCATGGCGGTGAACTGCGCGGCCATCCCGTCGGAGCTGATCGACAGCGAGCTGTTCGGCCACGAGAAGGGGGCCTTCACCGGCGCCCACGCGATGCACCGGGGCTATGCGGAGCGGGCGGGGAACGGCGTGCTGTTTCTCGACGAGGTCGGCGAGCTGCCGCTGCTGGTTCAGGCGAAGCTGTTGCGCCTCGTCCAGGAGCGTGTGTTCTTCCGGGTCGGCGGCGAGAAGCCCCTGACCTTCAACGCGCGCCTCGTGTGCGCCACCAACGCCGATCTGGAGGCTCGCGTTCAGGATGGGCGGTTCCGGTGCGATCTCTATTTCCGGATCAACGTCATCCCGGTGCCCATACCGGCGTTGCGCGACCGTCGGGACGACGTGTTGCCGCTGCTGCGCGGCTATTTGAAGCACTACGTGGATCGTCTTGGCGCGTCCGTGCGCGGCTTCGCCCCGGCGGCCGAGGCGCGGGCCTTGGCGCACGACTGGCCCGGCAATGTCCGCGAACTGCGCAACCGGGTCGAGCGGGCGGTGGCGCTGGTGGACGGCCCGTGGATCGGCGTGGACCTGCTGTTCCCGGAAAGGCTGTTCCCGGAAAGCGGCGCGCCGAGCGCCGCGAACGACTGGCGTGACCCGTCCTGGCCGGCGCTCGCCTTCGTGCGAGACGAGGTCGAACGCGAGCATATTGCCGCCACCTTGCGTCAGGCGGAGGGGCAACTGTCGAAGGCCGCCGCGCTGCTCGGCATCGGGCGGACGACGCTGTGGGAGAAGATGCGCCGCCTCGGCTTGGCGGTGAAGGAGGTGGATGCGTAGAGACGGGTTCGCGCAGCACGAAATAGACGTGCCATATCCACTCCACTTGAAGGGCGCTTGGTGGTTAACAACTGCTCCGAGCGACGTCCTGATCGGAACCGCCAGGATGCGTCTCAGCCTGTCACCCAGCCGAACGGGACCAGGGCTTTCTCCCGCCATTCCTCAATCAACTCGACGCCGGGCAACCCGCCCCACACATCCTCGCTCGCGTGATCGAGCACGATGATCTGCAGCCGGCCTTTCGCGGCGCCGATTTCTTCCCCGAACAAGGCGAAGACCTTGCGGACGGCGGCGATGTCCTGATCCTTCAAAGGAGGGAGGTCGGCTTCGTCGTCGTGCGCGACGCGCTTAGGGAAGTATACTTGGCTCGGCTGGTCGTAGATCAGCATGCCGGGAACCGGATGATGGGGTTCGCCCAAGAAGAATTTCTGAAGCGCGAGCGTCAGTGCGATGTGGTAGGCGAGCCAGTTCGCGCCACTGCCGATCTCCCACAGATAGTCGTCGCGGTTGCCGCGCAGCACCTTCACGGTCAGATCGTCAATGATGAGGTTGATCGGTGCGTCCGGCCACTCGGCATCGAGTTGCGGGATGAGGCGGCTCGCCATGTTTTCGATGCGGTCGAGGGCATTTCTCAGCTTGCGGCGTATCTCGGCTTCCGAAACGATTCGCTGCAAGGTCTCCATCTGCGCGCGAAGGCCGGCGATCTCCTCCCGCAATCCCGACGACTGGTCGGCTCGATCATACAGGCGGAGGGCTTGCTCCAAGCGGCCGAGAAAGCGCTCGGTTTGGTCGAAGCGGTTCACCGCGTCCCGCGCGGCCTGGGAATCTCGCTCCAAGACAGCGATCTCGCGGCGGATTTCGGTCAGCCGCTCAAGGGTCTCTTCGGCCAGGGCGCGCTGACGGATCACCTCCTTGTCCAGAGTATCGGAGAGGCTGGGGTATGAGCGCAGCTGGAGTTCGAGCGCGTCAAGGCTCTCGCACAGTTGGGCCAGCCGCTCGTTTCCGGCGTCGCCCAGCGCGGTGAGCGGGTCGTTGTCCCCGCCGGCGTTGAGACCGCGCAACCAATCCGCCAGGGCGAGCCGGTCTCGCTGAATGCGCATGGCGCCGCCGTATGCCTCACTGCTTTCTAACAGGCGGCGCAATTCGTTCAGCTTTTGCCGGTGCTCGGTGAGTTGACCGGCCACGTCGGTTTCCTCGCGCCGCAAGGTCTCCAGGCGCGCCAACCCTACGTCCAGTCCAGCGAGGCTCGGATGGGCCGCCCGGGAATTGCTGGCGACAATGCGCCGGAGCAGGTCGATGACGTCCAGCCAATCCGTTGGGATGTCTTGGTTCGGCGGCAGCAATCCAAGCTCGACCGCCTGCCTGATCCACGTCTCGGCTTCAAGTCGCCAAGCGGACGTTGCCGACGTGACGTTGCGCAGTTCCGCTTCCTTCCGGCGGAGTACCCGGCTCACGCGGTCGAGTTCGAAGCGCGCCTGCATCACCTTGGCGGTGACCGCGCCGAGAATGTACGGAAAGAGGGTTTTGAGCTTTTCGCGGTGCTCGGTGGTGTCGGCCTTGAAGAACATGACGTCGGGATTGGCGACGATGTTCTGCGGTTGGAACGTGAACGCCATCAAGTCCCGGAAACTGGGACGGGATTTGTAGCCGCCTTCCGACGCCGGGTCGAACTCCAGCCCAGTGAGGCCGGCAAGCCGGTTGAGCGTTGCTTTCACGATGTCGACGTTGGTGGTCTTCTCTTCGATCCGGTGTGGAACCTCGACCTCGGCTCCCTCCAAAAGGACCATGTCGCCGGTCTTCTGCTGGTCGCCGGGTTCGCGCCGCGCCAGGAGCTTCTGCCCTTCGATGGTATCAACCACGATGCCGAACCAGGAGCAGTTCTCCCGGATGACGCCCACGGGAATGGCGCACTTGTCGGCCCCGAGGCAGTAGTCGACGATTGGAATGACCGCGGACTTGCCGGTCTTCGAGGCACCGCTGATGACGTTGACGACGCCCGGCGTGAAGTCCACCACCCGAGGCGGCGCGTCGGTCCGGGGCCAGAGGATGAGCTTGCGCAGCTGAAAGTACATCAGAACTCCACCCTCAGTGTCGTTGCGACCTGATGCAGGCCGGCCTTGCAGAACCAGTGGCCAAGTTTCTCCGCAGCCCCGGACACGCCTTTGATCCTCTCGGGCAGGGCGGGCTTCTTGCTCTTCGGCTCCAACGCGTTCGCCCGCACCGTCGCCGCCGTATAGTCGACGGTCAACAGCTTGGCGCGGCTCCCCATGGCGACGGACTGGAGCGTCAACGAGCGCAGGAGCAGAGCGCGCTCATGCACCGCCAGTAGGTTCTCGCGTTCTTCGCCGAGCTTGGCCGCGAACAGGGCCAATCCCGAGGATTTGCGCGTGGACCCGATCATCTCCAGCGTGCGCCGGTGGAGCAGGAGCGGCAGCACCAGGAAGGCCAGCGGCAACGGTGCCGGCCGGGCGTCCTCCGCCTGGAAGCCAAGGCCGAACTGCCAGATCATGTAGGCGCCGAGCGCCGGGTTCTGAACGATTTCCGGTTCGCTCAGCGGGCGTCTGCGGTCGGAGGGTGGGCTGATCATGCCGGATCGGCGTCCAGAAGCGTGTGGTGGTCGGGGTGCCAGCCGAGGCGGCGGCCATCGGCTAGCTCGTTGAAACACCCGCTGATGAAGTGTTGAGGCACCGCCCGCCCCTCCAGCGGCTCTCGAACTTGGCAACAGCGCCGGTACACGATCCGCCCTCGTTGGGGAGCGGCCTTTTCTGGGAAAAGGTCTTCGATCTCGCCCGCAATCAGGCCGTGGTGGCGAACCAGATCCTCATCCCATTCGTCGAGGCTCTGTTTGAAGATGAGTCCGGCGTCCGCCCATTCGGCCTTGTTCGCCGAGGCGCGGAGAAAATCGCTGACAGCCCGGACCTTGTCGTGTTCCGGCAGTTCAACCAATTCGAGTTGCCGAATAAAGGTCGGGCGCCCAGCCAGGATGGAGGCCACCGTGCCGGCGGGGGGCTCGCCGGTCAGTGGGACGAGCAATCCCGGCAAGTTGTTTTTCTGCACGAAAGCCCGAAATTCAACCTTGAACGCGTCGCCATCCAAGATCGCGGGTTTCCCTTCCTGGATCAGTCGATCGGCTTGTTGCTTCGCCATCCCGATGGCTGCTTGGCAGAGATGGTCAAGGATCGCGGGCGGCACGGCCGTCGAAAGGCGGTCGCGTATGGGGCCCACCGGATCGTCGTCCGTGCTGACCACTGTCAGACGGCTGACGACGCGAAACCGTTCCTCGTCCGTCGCGTCGAGAAAGCGCTGCACGAACTCCATGCACCCGGGCGGTTTCTTCAGCTTTGCGATCCCTGCCGTCAATGCCGCGGTGATGCTTGCGACGTCGGCCTTAGTCGTCGCATCGCTCATTGCTTGCGCCCGTGCGCCGGTCCGGACGGGTGTCACATACAGCCGGAATTGCGCATCTCCTGGCGCCGTTCCGTCCTTGACGGCATCCATCCAGTTGGCAAGCGCCTTCCAAAAGTCGTTGGCCCAGTCGGAAAGGGGATTCTGCTTGAGCGCGCTCTTGGTTTGTTCGAGCGTCACTGACCCATCAGCCGCGTGAATGGCGATGTCATCAAGATATTCGAGTGAAACTTTCGTCCCCGCCGGACATGTCAAAAGGTGGTAGCACAGCCGTACAGGCTGAAGAGCGAAACCAAGGTACTGGCCGGGGGCGCTGTGCTTCGCAGGCTGCATGGCGACATTCATTATACCTTCTGGTTGATAAACGCACAAAACGCTCGGGCCGTCAACGGACGTGCCGTGCCGGTGGCGTGGAGGGCGCCACAGGTTGCTGCGGTCACCGCCGTCGAAAAGAAAACGTGTAACGTTCCGGTCGACCTTTCCGTCCAACGGGTGTTGGGGCGCGGATTGGCCGCGCCCGCGACGGGAAAGGGAACGACGATGTCACTGACGATGCTGGACAAGGAATTGGTGGCGGTGGCGGTTTCGGTGGCGGCGGGCTGCCGGCCTTGCACCACTTACCACCTGATGGAGGCGCGGCGTGAGGGTGCGACCGATGCCGAGATCGAGAAGGCTGTGGCGGGCGCGGTCTGCATGCGAAGCAGCGCGAGCGAGGGGATGCGCCGCCACGCCCTCGACCAGTCTCCGGCCAAAGATGGTTGCGGCTGCGCGACGACCGATGCGCGGGCCGAGTTGATTGCCGTGGGCGCTTCGCTTGCCGTCAATTGCACGAGCAATCTCGACAAGCATCTGGCCGCCGCGCGGGCGCTGGGCGTGCCGCAGGATCACCTCGACGAGGTCGCCGCCCTCGTGGCGCTGATCCGTTCCAAGGCGATCAACCATGCCGAGGCTCGGCTTGGTGGCGGCACGGAGGGCACTCCCGCGGCCTCCTGCGTGGAGCCGACGGCCCCCACCACGTGCTGCTGACGCACGCACCTCGTTACAGTGTTGCATGAGGGCGCCCGCATCCCGGCTACGGTTGGGTGCGGGCGTGGGTCGTGCCGGTTGGCGTTTCCCGGCGACAATTCGTTGAATGCAAACGAGGCGATGTCCGAACCCGAACCGTTCCTTTTCACGCAGTCGGGGCCGATATCGCCCCCCTGACGCTGAACCGGCCCCACGCGCGCAATACCCTGGCTCCCGCGGCTGGCGAAGTTGAAGCGGTCCTTGGTAGCGTTCGCCTCCCCGTCGGTGATTGCGAAGGTGCCGCCCCCGGCTGCCGGCTCGTAGCAAGTCAAGGCTTCGCCGCCACGGCGACAATGGCCCGCTTTTACACGCTGGGCGTCAATATCGCCTTCGAAAGGGGCACATCGAACGGGCCAAGGCTTACGCAGCCTTCCCGCGGTGCGGCGTGCAGGGAACGGCGTCGCGGCCGAAATCGAGTTGGCAATGCCGTCCCAACCGCTCGCGCAGCGCCGCCCGCGCCCGGTGCAGCAGCACCCGCGCGTTCCCTTCGCTGATACCCAAAAGTTCCGCGACCTCGGCGTGGTCGGCGCCGCCGATGTCGTGCAGGGTCAGAACCTCGCGTTGCCGGTCGGGCAGGGCCATCAGGTGATCGGTGATGCAGGCGCTCATTTCATCCCGCATCAGCGCCATGACCACATCGCCGCCCGCAGGCAGGTCGTCCAGCATGCCCTCCTCGGCGGCCACCTCGCGGCGGGTTGCCGGCCGGCGATGATGGTCGCGCAGGACGTTGAGGGCGATCGCCGACAGCCACGTCGCCGGCTGCGAGCGCCCGGTGAACGTCGCGGCGGACGTCATCGCCCGCAGCAAGGTGTCCTGCACGATGTCCTCCGCAAGGGCGGCATTCCCGACAACGCTCAGGACGAAGCGGTGCAGGTCGGCCCGGTGGGCGGCGAGATCGACGCAGCCGTCCCCCTCGGCTTTTCTCACGGCGCTGGTCGGGACCATGCTCGTCTCCATCGTTCTGGGCGCTCTCACCGTGCGCCGCGCTCGTACCACGCCTGGGAGCCGTTCACCAGGCGCACGACCGACAACATGACCGGAACCTCGACCAGCACGCCGACCACCGTCGCCAGCGCCGCGCCGGACTGGAAGCCGAACAGCGCGATGGCGGCGGCCACGGCCAGCTCGAAGAAGTTCGACGCGCCGATCAGCGCCGATGGCCCGGCCACGCAATGCGCCACGCCGAAGATGCGGTTCAGCAGATAGGCAAGCCCGGCGTTCAGGTAGACCTGGATCAGGATCGGCACGGCCAGCAGCGCAATGACCAGCGGCTGGGCGATGATCGCCGCGCCCTGGAAGGCGAACAGCAGCACCAAGGTGGCCAGCAGCGCCAGCAGCGATGCCGGGCTCAGCGTCTTCAGCACCCGCTCCAGGGCTGCCGGGCCGCCCGACGCCAGCAGGCGCCCGCGCCAGACCTGCGCCGCGCCTACCGGGATTACGATGTAGAGCACCACCGACAGAAACAACGTCTGCCACGGCACCGTGATCGCCGAAAGGCCAAGCAGCAGACCAACAAGCGGAGCGAACGCCACCATCATGATCGTGTCGTTGAGCGCCACCTGGGTGAGCGTGAAGTGCGGCTCGCCCCGGCACAGGCCGGACCAGACGAACACCATCGCCGTGCAGGGCGCGGCCGCCAGCAGGATCAGCCCCGCGATGTAGCCGTCGATCTGCGCCTCCGGCAGCAACGGCCGGAACAGGTGCGCAACGAAGAACCATCCCAACAGTGCCATGGAGAATGGCTTGACGCCCCAATTGATGAACAACGTCACCGCGATGCCGCGCCAGTGCTTGCGCACATGATGCAGCGCGCCGAAGTCGATTTTCAGCAGCATGGGCACGATCATCAGCCAGATCAGGCCCGCCACCGGCAGGTTGACCTGCGCCAATTCCAAACGGCCCAGCAGCTGGAACGGCGCCGGCGCCAGATGGCCGAGCGCGATCCCGGCGACGATGCACAATCCCACCCACAGGGTCAGGTAACGCTCGAAGAGGCCCAAGGCTGGCGCGGCCGGCGCGGGCGTGACGACGTCGGTGTGGGCGGTCATGGCCGTTTTCCGTTCACTGTGCGGTCATTCCCCAACGTTTGGGTGAGGGGCCAGGCGGGGCCATCGGCCGGTGCGGCGTCGTTCGGGTCCGGATTGCCGGTGCAGCAGTTCCGTAGCAGGAAGGACACCACCTCCGTCATAGTTTCGATGGCGGCGCTGTAGATGATCGACCGTCCTTGCCGGCGCGACGTCACCAAACCGGCGTGGCTGAGCTGCGTCAGGTGGAAGGACAGGGTGGCGGGCTGCACCCCGAGGCGGTCGGCGATCTCGCCCGCCGGCAGACCCATCGGGCCGTGGCACACCAGCAGCCGGAAGATGTCCATGCGGGAGCCCTGGGCGAGCGCCGCCAGCGCGGCTATGGCGGCGTTCTTCCCAAGGCTGTCATGATCGTAGGAGCAACAGGTCGCCGTCACGGTGCACACCCGCCTTTTAGGTGAATGCTGGTTTCGCGGGATCGCCGAACCCGGCGGAATCATGCCGCGCCTTCGAAGCTTCGCGAATAGTTCAGGTACTTTTCGCGCCGCTTCAGGCCGGCTTCGATGTCCTGGACGCTGAGGCTTGTGTTCGCGAACTCGGCGTGGCGGTCCTCGCCGAGGAAGCCGATGGCGTCGGCCCGGCACTTGCGGCAGTGGCGCATCAGCTTCACCGGCCCCGCGCAGCGCGCGCGGAGCGCCTCCAGCTCCTGGGCGGTCGGTTCGCGCTGGCCGGTCAGGCCGAAATGGGTGCCGTGCTCCGGGGCGGAGATCAACGGCATGATGTTGTGCATGAAGGCGCCCCAGGCGGTGATCGCCCGGTTGACGGCGACCAGATGCTCGTCGTTGATGCCGGGGATCATGACCGAGTTGATCTTGATCAGCATGCCGGCGGCCACCGCCGCCTTCATGCCCTCGCGCTGGCGTTCCAGCAGGATGGCGGCCCCGGCGCGGCCCTCGTGGCGCTTGCCGTCGAAATAGACCCAGGGATAGATCCGCGCGGCGATGTCGGGGTCGATGGCGTTGATGGTGATGGTGACGTGGCCGACGCCGAGCTCCTTCAGGGTGCCGATGTGGTCGGCCAGGACCAGCCCGTTGGTGGACAGGCACGGTGTGATGGTCGGCAGCGCCTCCCGGATACGTTCCAGCGTCTCGAAGACGGCGGCGGGCTTGGCCAGGGGATCGCCGGGCCCGGCGATGCCGACGACGCTGAGCTGCGGCATCTGCGCCGCGACCTCGACGACCTTGCGCGCCGCCTGTTCCGGGGTCAGGCGCTCGCTGGTCACGCCCGGCCGGCTCTCGTTGGAGCAGTCGTATTTGCGGTTGCAGTAGTTGCACTGGATGTTGCAGGCCGGCGCCACGGGGACGTGCATGCGCGCGAAGGACCCGTGTGCCTTCGCGCTGTAACACGGGTGCCGCGCCACCTTGGCTTCGATGTCCTCGGCCACGGGCGGCAAGCGGGTGTCGGCGCAGGCGGTCGCGCAGGGGCCGCGCGGCGAAGTCGGCGTCGATGGCGGCGTCGGTGCTGGAACGCTCATAAGGGGGTTCTCGCGCTGTCGGTGGAAGGGAGTGGCCGGCGGGTGACCGCCGGCCAAGAGGTGGGTCAGCAGCAGCCCTTGCGGCGCGTCCCCTCCTGCCCATGCTCCTTGTGGCGGTAGTCGTACTTGCTGAGGTCCTTGGCCTTCGGAGCGGACGAGCCGCAGCAGGATTCGGCCTTGGGCGGCTCGTCGGTCTCGGTGGCGGTCTTGGTGGTTTCGGTCTTCTCGGTCATGGTGCTTCTCCTTATGTCAGCTATGGGGTGTCAGCCATGGGCGTCGGTGACGGCGTTGAACAAGTCCTCGACGAAGTTCAGGGCTCCGTCGAAGCCCCAGTAAGAGCGCGGGTTGAGGTAGACGCGGCGCGTGGACGGGTAAGAGACGCCGACGTAGGCGACCCTTCCCGCACCCTGGTGCTTGATGAAGTCCAGGTCGCTGCCCAGCAGGATGTCCGGGCACGCGGCCCGCAACTCGGCCTCGATCCGGGCGTTGTCGCCGGTGACGACGACCCGGCTGGTGGCCGGCAGCTTGTCGGCCAACGCGCGCTCCTCCGGGTCGTCCGGCGTGGTCGTCTTGAAGATCACCAGCGACGGCGTTCCCTCCAGCTCACGCGTCAGCAGGTGAGCGTAGGCCTCGGCGGCGGCCGGCTCGGCGACCACGGCGATCCGCGCGGTGCGCAGGTGCTCGAAGGGCCGTTGCGAGGACACCCGCCCCAGGCCGGTCCAGAACCGCCGACGGCTGGCGTCGGCGAGGGCATCGACCTCGTCGCGGGACAGCGGGTCGCCCAGCGCGCCGGCCACCGCCATCAGCCAGTCGGCGGTGCGTTCCAGGCCGATGGGCGGCGGCGGGGCGATGTAGGGGATCTTGGCCTTGCGCTTGAGGACGCGGGCCGCCTCGTCGCCCACGTCGGGGGACGCGAGCACGGTGAGGTCGGCCGCCGCCGCCGCCGCGAGGTCGGACAGATCGTTGTCGAGGAACAGCGGGCGCACCGGCCGGCCGAAGCGACGGAGCAGGGCCGCCAGCTCGACGCAGTCGTCCTTCCAGCGGGAATGGGCGCCGACGTGGCACAGCAGGTTGATGGACCCGTCGGACCCCTCGCGCGCCCGCAGAAAGCGTTTCAGCAGCACCGCCATGGCGTTGTCGATGGCCTGCCGATGGGTCCGCTTGAAGCCGGCGCCTTCAAACTTCAGCACCGGCACCGGCAGGCCGGCGCTGGCGATCACGCCTTCGATGTCGTCGCCGATGATTTCCGAGGAGCAGGTGGAAATGACCCCCATCAGCAGCGTGTCGTTGTCGTGGTAGGTCTCCCACAGCTTTTCGCGCAGCAGGGTCTCGCCGCCGAAGATGACGGTCTTCTCGCACATTTCCGAATAGTTGAAGCGAACCTGCGACAGATGGGTCGCCTCGAAGGCGGGGAAGGCGCACCCCTTCGGTCCGTGCACCAGCACCGTGCCGCCACGGATTTCGCCCACCACCTGCGCGATGCCGAAGATGGCGCATTTGGTGACCGGGTCCACCATGCAGGGACCCGACACCCCCTCGGCCGCCGGGGCCGTGTCCAGTATGCCGTCCATCACACGGCCTCCCTCAGGAAGGAGTAGCGGCTCCGCCGGTTGTCCAGGGCATGCAGGAATTCGCCGTACATGCTGCGGGCACCCTCCAGCCCGTAGGTCTGCTGGCCGTTGTAGCGATGGCGGAAGACGACGCGGCCGGGGAAATAGTCCTCGTTGCAGATGACGACCGGGTCGTCGAGGCTGTCCACGAAGCCCTTGATCTCCTCGACGTAGCTGGACAGGTACAGCGGCACGTCGAAGCCGTCGTTCAGTTCCTTGCGGAACATGCCCATCTTGTCGCGCACGATGGCCGGATCGACGCCCACCGCGACGGGGTCGAGGCCGAGGTCGCGCGCGAACTTGACCAGCCCCACCAGCTTCTCGCCGGTCTGGGTCCAGACGACCGCCTTGCGTCCCCGGCCGACGCGGGCGCGGACGCGCTCGCGCAACTCCTTCAACTCGGCGACCTCGGGGTCGTTGTCGAAGTCGTAGTCGATTCCCATGGTCCGCGCCGTCGCCTCCATCCAGGCCAGCGAGGAGGTCAGGCCGACCGGGTTCGACGCCTTGATCTGCTTGGTGCCGAAGTGGCGGGACATCTGCTCGAACAGTTCCATGCTCCAGAAGAAGCACTGCGACACGTTGGCCTCGGCCGTGCGCAGGTCGAGGAACTCCTCGTAGGGGATGCCCTTGCGCAGGATCGAGTTCACCTTGAGGCCGAGCTTCTCCAGCATCCGGATGCCTTCGGCGGCTTCGCGCTGCTGGTTCTCGCCCCAGACCCAGCGCCGGGGGAACAGGTTGATGGTGCCGGGAACCACCTGCTTGGGCGGCGCCTCGGCCATCAGCCGGGCCAGGGCGTTGAACGCCTCCTCCGTGCCCTTGCGGTAGGATTTCCCAGTGAAGCCGCCGGTGTGCAGCCAGACGATGCGCTGTCCGTCCTTTTCCATGCCGCGCACCACGCCGCCGACGTCGTCGCCGATGATGTCGGCGCAGCAGTTGGTGATCACCGCGATCAGCTTCGGGTTGTGGCGTTCCTGGACCAGTGCTATGGCCTCGGCCAGCTTGCGCTCGCCGCCGAAGATCACGTCGTGTTCGGAAAAGGCGGTGGTGTATTGGGGTTCCAGATGGCACTTGTCGGCGCCGCCGAAAGGCAGCAGGAAGCGCCGGTTCGACATGCAGCCCGACGTGCCGTGCACGACGCAGACGGCGCCGTCGATGTAGCCGAAGATCTCGTGCGCGCCCCAGTAGGCGCAGAATTGGTGCATGTCGAGGCCTTCGCGGATGCGGACCAGATCGGCCTCGACGGCCTCCACCAGTTCGGAGAAGAGGCCCATCCGCTCTTCGATCGCGGGCGTCATGCGGCGAGCCCTTCCGCCTTCACCCGCACCAACAGCTCCTCGAACTCGTCGTCGGTCAGCGGCGTGGGGACGGAATATCGCTCGTTGGAGAGGATGGTGCGGGCGACGCTGCGGTAGACATTGGCCTGGGCCGAGTCCGGGGCGCCCTCGATCACCGTCTTGCCCTGCATCTCGCATTCCTGGACCACGTTGTCGCGCGGCACGAAGGCCGCGACCTGGGTGCCCAGGCTGCGTGCCAGGGATTCCACCGCCTCGCGTTCCATGAAGGCGTTGCGCTGGTTGCAGATGAGGCCGCCCAGGCGGACCGGGCCGCGCTGGCCGAAGCGGTTGAGCGCGCGGGCGATGTTGTTGGCGGCGTAGAGCGCCATCATCTCGCCGGAGGTCACCTCGTAGACCTGGTCGGCGTAGCCGTTGCGCAGCGGCACGGCGAAGCCGCCGCACACCACGTCGCCCAGAACGTCGTACAGCACGACGTCGATCTTCAGCTCGTTGAAGACGTCCAGTTCCTTCAGGCAGTCCATCACCGAGATGACGCCCCGGCCGGCGCAGCCGATGCCCGGCTCGGGACCGCCCGCCTCGACGCAGTAGACGTTGTTGAAGCCCTGGACCACCACTTGCTCAAGCTCCAGCTTGGCGATGCCGTACTGTTCGGCAAGGCTCAGAACCGAGGCGATCTTCCGGCCGCCGGTCAGGTTCTTCGTGGAGTCGGCCTTGGGATCGCAGCCGATCTGCATGACGGTCAAGCCCTGTTCCGCAATAGCCGCGGTCAGGTTCGACGAGAGCGTCGACTTGCCGATGCCTCCCTTTCCATAGATCGCGATGTGCCGCATGCGCCGCTCCTTGTGTTGCGCGGGCCGAGGCCCGCCAGCCGCTTCCGTCCCATAAAACGAGAAATCTAGAACTGTCGAATTCATGGTAGCGACAGCCATGAAGGCCACAAAATGCGAAATGTTCGGCCAATGCATGACTTAAAATCATGCAACGACATTGTCAGACGAGTGTATGCAATGCTGTTGGCGAGAGTGGCACCGCGCAGCATGAATTTAGATCATGCATTGGCCCAGCATTTCGCATTTTGCCCATCCCCCCGTGCCGACTACCATCGGTTCGACACTTCTAGTTTTCTAGTTATGTGGACGGTGGCGCCGAAGGACGGCGGCATCCGGCCGTGTCGGGGAATAAGGAAACGCTCAATGGATACCGAAGCGCTTGTCCTGGAAAGCTACAGCAAGCGGATCAGCGATCCGCAAGTCACCCCCGGATACACGTCCTTGCAGATGTGCTCGGCGGAGGCCTACGACCGCGATCTGCTGAAGAACGTGCCGCCGGAAATCATCAACGCGGATTTCGGCTGCGGCAACCCGTCGAAGCACGCGCGGGCAGGCGACGTGGTGCTCGACCTGGGCAGCGGCAGCGGCAAGATCTGCTACATCCTGTCGCAGATCGTCGGGCCGGAGGGGCGGGTCATCGGCATTGACATGAACCGGGACATGCTGGCCCTGGCGCGCCGGCATCGGTCCGGCTTCGCGGCCAAGGTCGGCTTCGACAACCTGACCTTCCTGCTCGGCCGCATCCAGGACATGCGCACCGACCTGGAAGCGCTGGACGCGGCGCTGGCCCGAAATCCGGTCTCCGATCTCACCCGCTATCTGGAGGTGGAGCAGGAGGTCCGTCGGTCGGCCGCCGACCAGCCGCTGGTCGCCGACGATTCGGTCGATCTGATCGTGTCGAACTGCGTCATCAATCTGGTCCGGACGGACGAGAAGGCGCGCGTGTTCCACGAGATGTTCCGCGTGCTGCGCCCCGGCGGACGCATCGCGATTTCCGACATCGTCTCGAACATTGACCTGCCCGACGAGCTGAGGCGGGACCCCGAGCTGTGGGCGAGCTGCTACGGCGGCGTCTTCCCCGAACAGGACTTCTACGCGATCCTCGAACACGCCGGCTTCGCCGCGATCCGTGTCGAGGTGCGGCGCGATCTGCCGGAAAAAGCCATCGGCGACGTGCGCTTCCTCTCGGTGACCGTGACGGCGGTCAAGCCGCACGCCGCGCGCTCGTGCTGCGGCGCGCGCGGGGAGCACGAGGCCCTCTACCGGGGGCCCTGGAAGGAGGTCGTCGACGACCAGGGAAACCGCTATCCGCGCGGCGAGCTGATCAAGGTCGCCGATGCCGCGTGGAAGACCCTGGAGCACGAGGCCTTCCGCGCGGACGTCATCCGCATCGGGGAGGACGCGCCGGCCGCAGTGCCGGCCCAAGCCCCAACCTCCGGTTCCTGCTGCGCCTGACCCCACCCCGCATCACCAACCTTTCGGGGCCGGCGGCGGATCGCCACCTCCGGCCGGTCCCGCCCAGCCCACGCCGGAGCGGTAATCCCATGCCTTCCATTCGCCTCGACATCCCCGACCGCCCCCTGCCGACGATGCCGCTCGGCCTGCTGGTGCCGATCCCGCCGGACACGGCGCATCAGAGGCTTGCCGGCACGACGGCGCCGAACGTGCCGAGCCTGACGCGCCACCGCGCGCTCAACGCGGAACAGGACGCCTTCTTCCTGCCGGGGCTGGACGGCGCCGGCACGCGGTTCGAGTTCACGCTGGCCGATGGGACCGGCGAAAGCCCGCGTGCGCATTTCACGCCCATCGACAGCCGCTACTCCCGCCCGTCCGCCGAATTGAAGGACGCCATCGCGAAACTGATCAAGGATGTCCCCAACGACACGGCGGCGGTGGAAAGGATGGTCGCCTTCACGGCCTCCCTGTTCGACTACGATCACCCTCCCGTGCGGTTCTGCGACGGCAAGGACGAGGTTCCGCTGCTTGAGACGCTGACCAAGGGAAGCTGCACCGACATCAACACCTTCCTGCTCAGTTCGCTCTACGCCGCCGGAATTCCGGGCACCTACTACGCCGGCTACTTCTTCGAGGGCGGAAAGCCGAAGAGCACGAGCGGTTTTCATTGCTGGATCTCGACCTTCGCCGAGGGCGAGCATCTGGACTGGGACATCGCCCATCACATCAAGACCGGAACGCGGGAGGTGCAGCCCGCCCTCAACCCGACGCCCGGCGAGCGCGTGGCGCTGAGCTACGCGCGCGGTCTGCGCTTCGCCGTGGCGGATTTGGAGGTCGAGTTCACACACTTCGCCTTCCCGTACTGGATCTATCCCGATGGCCGGTACGAGCCGTCGGTCGCCGTCGCCACCCTCTCCTGACTCTCCGAACCCTGACTCTCCGAACGAGGACCCCTCCCATGATCCGTGCGGAAGACTTCATCGCGGCGGCGCGCGACGGCGGCATCGACTTCTACACCGGCGTGCCCTGTTCCTACCTCGCCCCGCTCATCAACCGGGTCATCAGCGATCCGGCCTGCCGGTATGTCGGCGCCACCAGCGAAGGGGAGGCCGTGGCGATTGCCGCCGGGGCGTGGCTGGCCGGGCGGCTGCCGGCCGTCCTGTGCCAGAACTCCGGGCTCGGCAACACCGTCAACCCTTTGACCTCCCTGAACCACTCCTTCCGCATCCCCAGCCTTCTGGTCGTGACGTGGCGCGGTGAACCGGGCCACCCGGACGAACCGCAGCACACGGTGATGGGGGAGGTGACCCACGCCCTTCTCGACACGATCCGCATCCCGCATGCGGGGTTTCCCGAGCAGCCGGGGGAAATCGCCGACCGGCTGGCGACGGCGGGCAGCCTGATGCGCGACACGGGCTTGCCCTTCGCCCTGGTGATGCGCAAGGACGCCGTGGGGCCCGAGCCGCTCCACCCCCCGGCGGTGGCGCCCCCCGCGCCGGGGCGTCTTCAGGATCTGCGCGGGCACGGTCCCCGGCCGGCCCGTATCGACGTCCTGTCGAGCGCGCTCGGCCTGCTGCCGGAGGACGCCGCGGTCATCGCCACCACGGGCAAGTGCGGGCGCGAGCTGTTCACGCTCGCCGACCGTGAGCAGCACCTGTACGTCGTCGGCTCCATGGGCGGCGCGTCGGCCATCGGCCTGGGCGTCGCCATGCAGGTGGCCCACCCGGTGGTGGTCCTCGACGGCGACGGTGCCGCGTTGATGAAGCTGGGCAATCTGGCGACCATCGGCGCCCAGGCGCCGGAAAAGCTGGTCCACGTAATCCTGGACAACGGCGTCCACGATTCGACCGGCGGCCAGGAGACGGTCTCCGCGACCGTCGACTTCGCCGCCGTCGCGGTGGCCTGCGGCTATCGAAACGCGGTCCGGTGCGACGATCTGCCCGGCTTCGAGCGCGCCTTCGCGGAAGCCCTGCGCACGCCCGGACCGCACCTCCTGCACGTCCGCATCCGTCCGGGATCGCTGGAAAAGCTCGGCCGTCCGACGGTCGGGCCGGTGGCCGTGGCAGAGCGGTTCAAGGCCTTCCTGGCCGCCCGGCGCGCAGCACTTCCGGCCTGAACGCCCCCATCCACCTCAGCCAGCGGACGATTCCCATGCCAACGCCACCGTCAGCGACCGACCAAAAACCCTTGGAAACCCCGATGTGGATCGCCGGCGAGGCGCAGTTCGCCGCCTCAATGCTCGACGTGCACGATCCCTACAGCGGCCGGCTGGTCGGGCGGGTGCCGGCGGCCGGGAAGGAGCAGGTCACCGAGGCGATCGAGCGGATGACGCGGCAAAGCCCCCCCAAGCTCAGCCGCCAGCAGCGTTCGGTGATCCTGCGCCGGATCGCCGACATCATCCGCCGCGAGACCGACAGCCTCGCCCGCCTGAACACCGCCGAATCCGGTCTCTGCCTGAAGGACACGCGGTACGAGGCCGCCCGCTCCATCGACGTGCTGAATCTGGCCGCCGACGCGACGAGCTTCGATGATTCCGCCGTGTTCCCCGGCTCCGTCGGCGCCAACGGCAAGCCCCGGCGCATCTTCACCCACCGCGAATCCATCGGGCTGGTGGCGGCGATCACGCCGTTCAACCACCCGCTGAACCAAGTGGTCCACAAGATCGCCCCGGCCATCGCGACCAACACGCCGATCATCGTCAAACCATCGGAAAAGACCCCGCTCACCGCTCTGCGCCTGGCCGAGATCTGCTACGAGGCGGGGCTGCCGCCGGAGTTGCTGTCGGTCGTGACCGGCAACCCGATCGAGATCGCCGAAGTGTTCACCAGCCATCCGGCGGTCGCGCTGCTCAGCTTCACCGGCAGTCCGACCGTCGGCAAGCGTCTGATCCAGCAGGCCGGCTACCGCCGCGTCGTCGTCGAACTGGGCGGCAACGACCCGCTGATCGTGATGGAGGACGCGGACGTGGAGGCGGCGGCCGAACTGGCCGCCAACGGGGCCTACGGCAATTCCGGCCAGCGCTGCACGGCGGTCAAGCGCATCCTCGTTCAGCGCGGCATCGCCGACGCCTTCGTGGCGGCCCTGGAGCGCCGGACGCAACGCTTCGTCGCGGCCGATCCGGCCGACGAGCGAACCGACATCGGAACCGTCATCGACGAGCCGGCCGCCGTCCAGATTGCACGGCGCATCGCCGATGCCATCGGCGCCGGAGCACGGCTCGTCGCGGGGCACCGGCGCGACGGCGCCCTCCTGCAGCCGACGATCCTGGACCATGTTCCGACCGGCTGCGAGCTGGTCGCCGAGGAAACCTTCGGCCCCGTGGCCCCGGTCATCCGCTTCGACGGCATCGATGAGGCGGTATCCATCAGCAACGGCACCCGCTACGGCCTGTCCTCGGCCATCTGCACCAACCGGATCGACTGGATTTCCCGCTTCGTGTCCGACCTGCGGGTCGGCAGCGTGAACGTCTGGGAAGTTCCCGGCTACCGCTCGGAAGCGTCGCCCTTCGGCGGCGTCAAGGACTCCGGCCTCGGCTGCAAGGAGGGCGTGGTCGAGGCCATGCGGCTCTACACCACGGTCAAGACGCTGTCCCTGCCTTGGCCGCATCCGTGATGAAGGAGCGGCGGAACCGGGCGGGCACCGTGCCACCCGGTTCCGCTGGTTCCGTCAGGCCGCGGGCTCCAGCAGGCTCGCTTCCATATAATCGGGCTTCGGCAGGCCCAGCACGCTCAGCAGGCTGGGAGCGACGTTGGCGAGCGAGCCCGCCCGGCTCGTCCAGGCGAACGCCCGTCCCGGTGCCGGAACCACGGTGAAGGGCACCGGCCGGTCGGTGTGGGAGCCGAACGGCCGACCGGCTTCGTCGAGCACGCGGTCGGCGTTGCCGTGGTCGGAGGTGATCAGCACCGTCCACCCTTCGTCGCGGCAAATCCCGAGCAGCGCCTCCAGCTTGGCATCGACGCACCGCGCCGCCCGCACCGCCGTGTCGTAGCGGCCGAGATGGCCGACCTGATCCAGGTTGGCGATGTTGACGATGGCCACGCGGTTGGCCGGAGTCCGGACAACCGCCTCGACCGCCTGGACGACCAGATCGATCGACATCTCCGGATGGTCAGCGATCTCGGCGTCTGGGATGGACGCGATGCGGACGGCACACCCCTCCAGATCGGTGTTGAGCCCGTTCATGAAGCGGGTGACGTGCGGGAACTTGCACGCCTCGGCGATGCGCGTCGACGGCAGCTTCGCCCGGATCAGCTCGAAGCCGAGCCCGTGCGACAGCGGCCGCGTCGGGAAGAAGACGTGCGAGACCGGCACCGCCGAACCAAGCTCGACGAGGGAGTGGACGGGATGCCGTTCGGCCAGGACACCGGCCACCTGCGCCACCCGGTCGGCCCGATGCTGCGTCAGCAGAACCGGCTCACCCGCCTCCGCCAGACGCCCGCCCGGCACCAGATGGCCGGGAAAGGAGCTTTCGGAGGCACTCGACAGGTGCGCCGTCAGCGCCGCGCCGGTGAACTCCGGCAGCACCGCTCCGTCTTGGAGGGCGTCGGCGAACACGCGGGAGATGGCGAGGTCGCCGCTGCGGTCGCAGAACCAGCGGCGACCGATGATCAGGCCCAGCCGGGCGCCGGGAAGCTCGGCGAGTTGCGCGCGCAGTTCGTCGAGCAGCGCCGGCGCCGTTCCGGCCTGCGAGTCCACCCCGTCGAGAACGGGGTGGACGACGATCTCGGGGATGCCGTGCCGGGCGGCCAGCGACGCCGTCTGGATCAGCGAGCGCAGGTGGCCGTGCACCCCGGCGTCCGACAACAGGCCCACGACATGGACGCGCGGCTGGCCGGACAAGCCGGCCCAGACATCGCTGCCGGCCCAGGTCCCGTCGTGGAAGGCGGCGTCGATGCGCGATAGGGTGGAGGGCATGACACAGCCAGCACCGATGGTCAGATGGCCAATTTCGGAGTTGCCGACCTGACCGGCGTCGAGCCCGACGGACGGGCCGGACGCGCCCAGCACGGCGTGCCCGTGTTCGGCCATCGCGCGGAACAGGGTCGGCATGGTCTCGGGCGTGACGGCGTTGCCGGGATGGGGCTCGGCGAGCCCCATCCCATCAAGAATGAGTAAAAGCGCTTTCATGGGAGGTTCCGGTGAACTGGGCTAGGCGGTGAGGGCGGGCGCCAGGGCGTGGTGCCGGCGGAAGCGTTCGAACTCGTTCCAGAATTCCGGGAACGACTTGGCGACGCATTTCGGGTTGCTGATCTCGATGCCCGGATGGAGCAGGCCGGGAAGCGCGAAGGCCATGGCCACGCGGTGATCGTCGTAGGTCTCGATCCGCGCCGGCTTGATCGCGCCGCCGGGCAGCACGGTGATGAAGTCCGGCCCTTCCTCCGCATCGACGCCGAGGCGGCGCAACTCGGCCACCGACGCGTGGATGCGGTCGCATTCCTTGACGCGCAGGTTTGCGATGCTGTGGATGTTGGTGCGCCCTTGCGCCAGCCCGGCCACCGCGGCCAGCGTCAGCACGGTGTCCGGCATGTGGTCCATGTCCACCTCGACGCCCTTCAGGGCGGCCCCCTCCAATTCGATGGCGTTGGCCCCGAAGGTGACGGACGCCCCCATGTCGGCGAGAATCCGGGCGAAGCCGACGTCGCCCTGGGCGGAATCGCGGCCGATGTTGGGGATGACGACGCGCGAGCGCGTCAGCGCGGCGGCGGCCAGGAAGTAGGACATGCCCGACGCGTCGGCCTCGATGTCGATACGGTCCTGCTGCGGGCGGCCGGGCTCGACGACGAAGCTCTGCCCGCCGGTGGCGCGGGCGGCGATGCCGCTGGCGTTCAGCATCTGGAGGGTCATCTCGACGTAGGGGCGGGAGACGAGCTTGTTCTCCACGGTGACGGTGACCGGCTCGCCGTCCTGCCGGGCGGCCAGGAGCAGCAGCGAACTCGTGAACTGGGAGGAGGTGGAGCCGTCGATGGTCCAGTGCCGGCCGCTGGCCGTGGAACGGTGAACGCGGATCGGCAGGTGGTCGGGGCCGCGCAGGCATTCGTAGCGCACGCCGATCCGGTCAAAAGTCCGCAGCAGGTCGCCCATGGGCCGCTCCGACAGGCGGGGATTGCCGGTGATCACCGTCGCTCCCTCGACCAGCGAGGCGAAGGCGAGCAGGAAGCGCGCGGGCGTGCCGGCACCGCCGACGTAGAGATCCTGCGCCGGTGCCGTCAGCACCTCCTGCGACCGGGTCACGCGGTAGCCGTCCGCCGTCTTTTCGACCGACAGGCCGCCGAACTGGTCGAGGCAGTTGGCGAGGTGATCGGTGTCCTCGCAGTGCAGGGCCCGGCGGATGTGCGTGACGCCCATCCGTTGCGCAGCGATAATCAGCGCGCGGTTGGTGAGGGATTTCGAACCGGGGATGTTGGCGACGAACGGCTCCGGGTTGGCGCCGTCCAGGGGGCGGATCACGTAGACCATGGTCTTTCTCCAGACAAGGTTCGGGGGTTCGGCGGCGCCAGAGGGACGCCGCCGCTCATATCTTCGGTGTGGGGGAGGGCGGCCGGACGCTCCGCTTAGCCGGTCAGCAGATGCGCCCGGAGATGTAGAGCTTGGTCAGCTCGTCCTGCGGCGCCTCGAACACGCGCTGCGCCGGGCCGGTTTCGACCAGATAGCCGAAGCCGTCGCGGCACCAGAACAGGGCCACCTCGTCGCCGACGCGCTTGGCCTGGTTCAGGTTGTGCGTCACCATCACGATGGTCAGGCGCTGGCGCAGGCTGTGGATCAGGTCCTCGATCACCCCAGTGGCAATGGGGTCGAGAGCGCTGCACGGCTCGTCCATCAGCAGCGCCTCCGGCTCCAGCACCAGGGCGCGGGCGATGCACAGCCGCTGCTGCTGGCCGCCGGACAGATGCAGCGCCGAGGCGTTCAGGCGGTCCTTCACCTCGCTCCACAGACCGACCGCGACCAGACTGGACTCGATCCGCCGCCCGATCTCCGCCGCGTCGCGCACGCCGTGCGCCTTCAGGGGCAGTTCGAGGTTGCGGCGGATCGACATGGGAAACGGGTTCGGCTTCTGGAAGATGTAGCCGATCCGCCGCCGCAGGGCGATATCGTCCACGGACGGAGAGCGGATGTCCTGGGAGCCGATCATGATCCGCCCCTCGACGCAGCACCCTTCCATCGAGTCGGACAGGCGGTTGAGGCAGCAGAGGAACGTGCTCTTGCCGCAGCCGGACGGCCCGATGATCGCCGTGACCTTGCCCTTGGGCAGGCCGATCGATACCGACGACAGCACCGTCTTGCGCCCGTAATGGACCCCCAGGTCGGACACGCGCCACAGGAGGTCCCGCGCCTGCCCGTCGATCCGGGCGGGCCGGCAGGGCGGCTCCGGGAACTCTAGATTTGGGCCGAGATGCCCATGACGCGTTTCAGCAAGCTGTGTATACATAACATGCCCCCATTGATCAGCATCAGCAGCAGCAGGAGGACGATGGACGCCCGGTAGGCCGCGGCGTCTCCGCCGGGCACGTTTAAGGAAAGGTCGAAGATGTGGACCGACAGCGCGCGGCCGGAGTCGAGGACCGAGGATGGCATCCGGTCCACGTAGCCGCTGGTGAAGATCAGCGCCGCCGTCTCCGCCACGGCCCGCCCAACCCCGAGCAGGACGCCGACCAGGACGCCGGGCGCGGCCACCGGCAGCAGGACCGTGACGATGGCGCGCGTCCGGGTGAGGCCGAGCGCCGCCGCGCCCATGCGGTAGGCGTTGGGAACGCCGCGAAGGCTTTGCTCGATGGTGCGGATCAGCACCGGCAGGATCATGCAGGCCAAGGTCAGCCCTCCGGAGAGGATGGAGAACCGCAGTCCCAGCAGCGAGCAGAAGAAGGCGCTGCCGAACAGGCCGAACACGATGGACGGGACGCCGGCCAGCACGTCGAGGCTGAGCCGGACGATGCGGGCGCCCGTGCTTCGGCGCGGCACGAACTCGGCCAGCAGCAGGGCGGCGCCGAGCGCGAGCGGGATGGCCACGGCGAGGCAGACGGACACGATCAGGAGCGTCGACACCAGAATCGGCCCGATGCCGCCCTGCCGGCCAGCCCGCCGGGGTGCTTCCACCAAATAGGACCAGGAGAGCTGGTCCAGCCCGTGGAGGAGCACGCCGCCGACGATCCACACGAAGATCGCGGTGATCGTCAGGGGTGCCGCCCACACCAGCAGAAGGTGCCCGTCGAAGCGGAAGCGCGAGCGTTCAATCATGGATCGGCTCCGGCCCCAGCCATTCGGCGATGCACAGCACGACCAGGATGACGAGGGTGAGGAACAGGCCGCTGACGAACAGCGACGAGCGGTGCAGCCCCTCCGCGTACGGGATTTCCAGGGCGATGTTGGCGGCCAGCGTGCGGACCGGCGCGAACAGGCTTTCCGGAACCTGCACGATGTTGCCGCCGACCATCATGACCGCCATGGTCTCGCCGAGCGCCCGCCCGATCCCCAGCACAACGCTGGCGATCAGCCCCGACCGCGCGGCCGGGAAGGCGATGCGCACGACCGTTAGCCATTTCGGCAGGCCGAGCGCCTCGGCGCCCAGGATCAGGGAGCGCGGCACGCTCTGCAGGCTGGCGATGGCGACGAGACCGATCGTCGGCACAATCATGAGGCCGAGGACGAGGGTCGCCGACAGGACGCTGAAGCCGGGTGCCTTGATTGCCGCGACGATCGGCACCAGCGTCGTCAGCCCCCACAGGCCGAGGATGACCGACGGGATGCCGGCGAGAAGCTCCATCACCCCCCGGTAAAGGCCGGCGAGCCGGGGCGGGGCGTAGAAGCAGCAGAAGATCGCGGACAGGAAACCGAAGAGGGTGCCGAGGGCCACGGCGCCGCCGGCCACCAGGAAGGTCCCGGCGATCATCGGCGCCAAGTTGTACCGCTGGTTCGTCGGATGCCAGCTGGGGTCGTTCAGGAAGCGCGGCAGTTCGACGCCGCGCAGGGCCGGCAAGGCTTCGGTGGCGACGACGGCGACGACCACGGCGATGATGGAGCTGGCCAGCCCGGCCACCCCCCACAACGTGCGGCGAAGCCGCACGTCGATGACGCCGTGCCGGCGCGGGGAATCAATGACCGACTGGAACATAGTAGAGATCCTTCACCAGATCGGTGACCTGATCCGATTGGGCGTAGGCAATGAATTCCTTCACGACGCCTTCGGGCTGCTTCCGGACGACGAGGTTCAATTCGCGTACGAGCGGGAACCGCTTCTGCTTGACGGCGTCGATGGTCGCCTCGACGCCGTCCATCGGCAGCGGCTTGATGGGCACGCCGAGGCCGGCTTCGGTGACCGCCGAGCCGATCGAGACGTAGCCGATGGCGAGCGGATTGCCGGCGATGACCTTGATGGCTTCCTGGTTGTCGCCGACCACGACGGCGGCCTTCACGTCGGACGACTTGATGTCGAAGTGGGTGAGAAACAGTTCCAGGGTCGAGCGCCCCTCGGCCTTGTTTTCGACCACGATGGTGCCGCGTCCCGGCCCGATTTCCGACCAATCGCGGACCTTGCCCGTGAAGATGTCGATGATCTGCTGGCGTGTGAGCGTTTTGACCGGGTTGCTCTTGTGCAGGATGAAGGCGACGCCGTCGTAGGCGAGCGTGAACGCCGTCAGATCCCGCTCGCTGTCGGTCAGCGGGCGCGAGACCATGCCGATGTCGGCCAGACCGGCGCGCGCGTCCCGCACGCCACGAGAGGAGCCCCCCGTCTGCACGTCGATGCGCAGGTTGGGGTGGGTTTCCTCGAACCGCTTGCCGATCTCCGCCATCAGGGGGGCAACCGTGCTCGACCCGGTCAGCACGATGGTTTCGGCCGCATGGGCCGAAGCCGCGACGGAGAGAAGCGCCATCACGGACAGCGCCAGGAAGCTTCGGCCTTTTCGAAAGGGGAAGGATATCGCTCGGATCATGCGTTCAATCCTGCGCAAAATTGTCGGGTGCGGTACGGTATTTCGTTGCGCCGGCAACCTTTGTGCGGCGCAATAATACGATATTTCTAGGCAACTGGTTATTTTATGGCGGCGGGCATTATCGACTGTCAATTCGGAAATAAACGGCCTTCATATGAATGTATTCAAAAATCACATGATACAATTCAGTAATTTTCAAAATAATGGTGGGGCATATGCGGAATGATTGGCGGCGATGAATTTGCGGATTTCGCCGTTATCCTTTGCGCATCAACGGCAAAGGAGCGCCGATGGCGCGGCGTGCCGAGAAGAAAGGAGCAGGGGGAGTGAACATTAAAGTCGCCGGAACCGCGACGTTCCGCCGCATCGCCCATGATTTCGGGGGCTTTGCGGTTCGTAGCGATCGCGCGCGGATAGCAATCCACCCGGGCGATGCCCGCACAAGCGGGCCGCGCCTGAAGCCATGGAAACGGGAAAAATGTGATGTCGAATCCAGCGCCGAATCCGGGAGGCGCTGCTTACGACTGCGCCTTCCGGCGCGGCCGGGCGCTGCACGCGGGGGCCGCTCCGCCCCCGGTTCCGACCGCATCGACGCCGGCGCAGCACTCCGCCATCAGCGCCTGGATGATGTCATCGATCAGCGGCAGGTTGACCTTGCATCGGACCATCCGTCCGTCGCGTTCCTGCTGGATCAGCGAGGACGTCACCAGAAAAAGAATATGGTGCGACAAGGTGGACGCCGGGATCGCCAGATGGCCCTGCAACTCGCCCACGGTCATGCCGTCCGGCCCAGCCTTGATGAGCAAACGCACGATTGCCAAGCGCGTGGGATTGCCCAGTTTTTCAAGGCAACCGGCGAGTTCTTCCAGCTTCATGTCAGGCCTGCCGCTTCATAAGCCGAGCTTCCGGCGGTTCTGAAGGAGAGTTTACTGCCAAGGCAGTCCAAATATTTCAAGAAAATTTTGTTAAATTTTCCAAGACAAAACTTTTGCAAGACAAAACGGTTCCGGACTTTCTGATTTTCGTCGAACGGGACATCATCGTTTCGGCTTTCGCTTTGTGCGAATGCTTTGCGCGAAGGCCATGAGATGGCGGCAAAGGCCTCAAGCGTCAATGCAACGCTTTGAACTCGCGGATACACTGGCCCGGCTTCGAAACGCGAATTGCCGCCACCCCGCCGATGCCAACGCAACGGAGGGGTGGCGGCCTTTCCGGCTGCCGCAGGCCTGCGCGGGGACGCCAGCGGAGCGCGGCGTGCCGGTCTGAAATCAGATGATACCCACGGCCTGCATGACGCACACGGTGAGCAGCGCGGCGATTCCCTGCAAGGCCGATCCCACGGTGAGAACGCGCATCGCCGAGGCCTCGTCCTGGCCGGCGAAGACGTCCTGGCGGACCTGCCAGTACAGGCTGTCGTTCGGGGTGATCGACACGAAGGCACCGGCGCACATCGCCAGGGTGGCGGCTTCCGGCGACACCTGAAGCGACGGCAGCAAGGCGGCGACGATACCGCTCGTCCCGGCGAAGGTGGCCATCGACGATCCCTTCATCACCTTGAAGGTCGCGGTGAAGACGAACAGGGCCGGCAGGACGAGGCCGGTCGAGACGAGGGCGTTGGCGTAGCGGTCCACCGGCACGGTTTCGACCAGCATGGCGCCCAGGGCGCTCGCCGCGCCGATGGTCAGCAGCAGCGGCGCGGTCCGCCGCATGCCGCTCTCCAGCGCCTGGGCACGGTCGGCGCGTGAAAGCGGGAACAGCGAGACCACGGCGGCAACCAGCAGCGCGCCCTTGGGGCTCACCAGGAAGGCGGCCAGCGGCGGCAGCGTCGTGTAGCGCTGCAGGGTGAGACCGAGCGCCAGCAGCCCGATGATGATGCCGATCGGCACCATGACGTGGCTGCTCAGCCCGCCCGGACCTGAAGGCGCATCCTCCGCCCCCGCCTTTTCAAAACGGTGCGCGTAGGCCAACCCGGTCGCCCAGGCCACGAAGAACACCGGGACCGCCGCCACGGCCAGATGCACGTCGAAGCCGCCCAAGCCCGTCGCCACGATGGCCGGCCCGGCTGGAACCAGCAGCTTGAATCCCGCGTAGGCGCCGAACAGCATCGAGATCTTGTGCGCGCCGGCCACCGGTGAGAGCGCGGCGTAGGCGGTGTCCGGGCAGGCCATGCTCGCCCCGGCCAGAGGGGCCAGCAGCACGACGCCCCGCCCCGATCCCGGCTTTGCCCCCGAACGCGACAGGGACGAGGCGAGCACGAAGGCGGGGATCAGGATCAACGCGTATTCGGCCAAGGCCGCGCCGAAACCGGCGTCGAGCGCGTGCAGCAGGGGCTTGCCGCTGAGTCCGCCGGCGATGCCGAGCGCCAGCGCCGACAGCAGCATCACCAGCGGCAGCGGAACGGACAGCAACGCGCCGTTGGTGACGGGAGTGGCGGCGGGGGTGGCGGCGGGCTGCCGCGCGCCCCTTTGACATTCGACGGCGACTTCGCTCATGGACCGGCCCTCACTGCAGGACTAAGATGGTCCATGAGCATAGGTGCTCGTGGATTGGCGGCAAAACAACTAAAGGCGACGCTCTCTATGACTCAAACTCATCCAAGAACCGGCCAGCCGTCGTTATCCGCGGTGCGCGCGTTCGAGGCGGCGGCGCGGTTGGGCAACTTTACCGAGGCGGCCGAGGAGTTGCGGCTGACCCAGAGCGCCGTCAGCCGGCACGTTCGGACGCTGGAGGACTGGTTCGCCGTCCCCCTGTTCACCCGGCGCGGGCGGTACGTGGATTTGACGGCGGCGGGGCGCGACTATTTCACCCGCGTGGCCGAGGGGCTGAACTGCATCCGCGCCGCCAACGACGCCATGCTGTCGCGCGGCCGGCGCGAGGACCAGGTGACCTTCTCCCTGCTGCCGTCGGTGGCCGCGCTGTGGCTGGCGCCGAGCCTGGCGGACTTCACCGGGCGTCACCCGGAAATCGACCTGCGCATACACGCCAGCCGGGCACTGGCCGACCTGCGGCGCGACGGGATCGATGTCGCCATGCGCTACGGGCGTGGCGGCTGGCCCGGTGTGCACACCGAACTGCTCGCCCACGAGATGCTGACCCCGGTCTGCACCCCCGATTTCGCCGAACGCCACGGCATCACTGCCGATCCGGCCTCGCTGATCGGCGTGAACCTGCTGATGGACGACATCCCCAGCGGTTGGGCGAACTGGATGAAGGCGGCCGGGCTGGACGCGGCCCGGATGAAGCTCGGCCCCCGCTTCGACGAGGGGACGAGCCTCTACCGCGCGGCGACCGCCGGGGTTGGGGTTGCGCTCGGCCGTTCCCTGCTGGTGGAACACGATCTGGCGGAAGGCCGGCTGGTGGCGCCGATCCCGGTCAGCGTTGCCTCGACCTGTTCCTATTGGCTCGTCCGCGCCGAAGGGCAGGTCCCGAACCGGGCGACCACCGTTCTGGCCAACTGGCTGCGCGATTGCCTGCGGAGCGCCTCGAACCGCGCGGGCCTTGCCTTGGCGCCGGCGACCGCCTGACGGCGGCAATGTCGGGGAGCCGAGGGGCCGGGGTGCCAGTTCGGAAATCCGAACGTTTTTGGTGGCGGGCCAGTTCAGGTTGTTTGGAAATCCGAACATCCGGGGCCGGCGCGCGGCGGGCCGTGGCCCGAAAAGCCGGGATTCCCATCGACTGGCCTTGAAATTGCCTTGGTGGCAGCCGCTTGCAACCAAGGGAGGATACCCCATGGCGGGATGTCAGAAGCTCGTCGAATTGGGCCGCCGCCAGTTTTTGCGCGGTGGCGCGGTCGCTGCCGCCGGTGCCGCGGCGGCCAGCGTGGTTCCAACTGGTCCGGCCGACGCGTCGGTCCCGGCCGCCCGCGTCTCCTACCCAGCCAACCGACTTGCCAACATCAAGGACCTGAAGGTCAATGAGCCGGTGCAGATCGCCTATCCGGACGCCGGTTCGCCCGGCGTGCTGATCAAGCTCGGCACGCGGGTCGAAGGGGGTGCCGGCCCGGATGGCGACGTCGTCGCCTACTCCACGCTGTGTCCGCACAAGGGCTATCCGCTGGCCTACGACGCCACGGACAAGACGCTGAACTGCCCCGGCCATTTCTCGCGTTTCGACACCGAGAAGGAGGGCCAGCAGGTCTGGGGGCACGCCACGCAGAATTTGGCGATGTTCCGCCTCGCCGTGGACGGCAAGGGCGAGATCAGCGCCGTCGGTATCGACGAACTGATCTACGGCCGCACGCGCAACGTGCTTCAGGGCTGACGGGGAGGACAGGACCCATGACCTACAAGAGCGGTACCGATCAGCTCCCCATCCCGCCCAGGGATGCCAGGGTGCAGAACGTCACCTGCGACTTCTGCATCGTCGGCTGCGGCTACAAGGCGATCTCGTGGCCCATCGACCGCGAAGGCGGCGTGAGGCCGGACCAGAACGCGTTCGGCGAAGACCTGACCCAGCAGCAGGGCGCCGAGAGCCCGGCCTGGTACAACACGGCCATGTACAACGTCGTCCAGCAGGACGGAAAGCTCGTCCACCTCGTCATCAAGCCGGACAAGGACTGCGAGGTGAACGCCGGCCTGAACTCCGTGCGCGGCGGGCGCATGGGCGAGACACGCTTCTCGGGCCAGCGCGGCACCATGACGGCGCGCCTCGCACAGCCGATGGTGTGGCGCTACTCGCAGATGATGCCGACCTCCTGGGACGACAGCCTGTCGCTGGTCGCCGACGTCACGCGGCGCGTCATCAAGGAGATGGGCGAGGACGGCGTCATCGTCTCCGCCTTCGACCACGGTGGTGCCGCCGGCGGCTACGAGAACACCTGGGGCACCGGCAAGCTCTACTTCGACGCGCTGAAGATCAAGAACATCCGCATCCACAACCGGCCGGCCTACAACTCCGAGGTTCACGCCAGCCGCGACATGGGCGTGGGTGAGCTGAACAACAGCTACGAGGACGCGGAGCTGGCCGACACCATCTTCGTCGTCGGCGCCAACCCGCTGGAGAACCAGACCAACTATTTCCTGGCCCACTGGGTGCCCAACCTGCGCGGCGAGACGCTGGACAAGAAAAAGCGGCTTTTGGCCTCCGAACCGCACGCCGCCGCCAAGGTCATCATCGTCGATCCGCGCCGCACCGTGTCGGTGAACGCCTGCGAAGTAGCCGCCGGCAAGGACAACGTCCTGCACCTCGCCATCAACCCCGGCACCGATCTGGTGCTGCTGAACGCCCTGCTGACCGAGATCGTGGCCAAGGGCTGGCACGCCAAGGACTTCATCGCCGGGCACACCAGCGGCTTCGACGACGCCGTGAAGGCCAACACGGTCTCCGTCGAGGAGGCGGCCGCCATCACTGGCCTGAAGCCCGAGGACATCCGCAAGGCGGCGCGGTGGATCGCCGAGCCAAAGGCTCCCGGCAAGCCGCGCCGCACGATGCTGGCCTACGAGAAGGGCCTGATCTGGGGCAATGACAACTACCGCACCAACGCGGCGATGGTGAACCTGGCGCTGGCCACTTGGAACATCGGGCGCGAGGGCACGGGCTGCGTGCGTCTCGGTGGGCACCAAGAGGGCTACGTGCGCCCGTCCGACGCCCACGTCGGACGGCCGGCGGCCTATGTCGATCAGCTTCTGATCGGCGGGCAGGGCGGCGTCCACCACATCTGGGCGACCGATCACTTCAAATCCACGCTCAACGCCGAGGAGTTCCGCCGCGTCTACCGCCGCCGCACCAACATGGTGAAGGAGGCGATGGACAGCGTGCCCTACGGCGACCGCGAGGCCCAGTTGGAGCAGATCGTCGGGGCGATCAAGCGCGGCGGCCTGTTCAGCGTGGTGGTGGACATCCTGCCGACGCAGATGGGCGAGGCGGCGCATGTCTGGCTGCCGGCGGCCACGGCGGGCGAGATGAACCTGACCTCGATGAACGGCGAGCGACGGCTGCGGCTGACCGAGCGCTACATGGACCCGCCGGGCGTGGCGCTGCCCGACGCCCTGATCGCCGCCCGGCTGGCCAACGCGCTGGAGGACTCGTTCCGGCGAGCGGGCAACGAAGCCTATGCCGGCAAATTCAAGGGCAAGTTCGACTGGAAGACCGAAGAAGATGCCTTCATGGACGGCTACAACCAGCACGCCGAGGGCGGCCGGTTCGTGACCTACGAGCGCCTGCGCTCCATGGGCACGAACGGCGTGCAGGAGCCGGTGGCCGGCTTCGAGAACGGCAAGCTGGTCGGCACCAAGCGGCTTTACGCCGACGGCAGGTTCAAGACCGACGACGGGCGCGCCAAGTTCATGAAGGCGGAGTGGCGCGGCCTCCAGGTCGGCGGCCGTGAGCAACAGAAGGAGAAGTACGCGTTCCTGATCAACAACGGGCGCAACAACCTGATCTGGCAGAACGCCTTCTACGACGTGCACTCGCCCTTCGTCCGCGAGCGCAATCCGGTTGCGCCGATTGAGATGAATCCCGGCGACATGGAGAAGCTGGGGCTTAAAGCCGGTGACCTTGTCGAAGTCTATAATGACGTCGGCTCGACCCAGGCGATGGTCTATCCGACTCCGACAGCGAAGCCCGGGCAGGCCTTCATGCTGTTCATCGCGCCGACCGGCCAGGTCGGCAACGTCATCAGCAAGGGAACCAACGAGTTGATGATCCCGAACTACAAGAACGTCTGGGCCAACATCCGGCGGATCGGCCACGTGCCTGGCGCGGAAGGCATGAGCTTCAAGAGCATCGAGTATCCGAAGACCGTTTGATCAAATTCGAGAACTGGGGAGGGGCGCTTCGGCGCCTCTTTCCAGCCGTCAGCCGACGCGCCCTGCGCCGGAGCAAAGCGGCCGGCGCAGGTTCATCCAATGAGCTTTTGAGTAGCGGTCGCTGTGGTGAATGAGGCCGGAGTGAGGGCGAACGTGGTCGCAATCGCTGCGCCACGAGGACGGCGCGGGCATGTGCGGATCACTCAATGAAAGGGAGTGGGAAGTTCTCGTTGTACCAGCGGGGATATCCTAGGTCGCGAATCCAGCTCGTTCATGCCGCTCGTATCGGACGCATCCTTCCAGAGGAGTCATTTTTGCTCATATCGCCACTGGCGGCAGCGTCAAGTCTCGGTGGTTGCGCGCCCCCGCAACCAAATCAGCCAGCAATCCCGAAGGGATGCTGGCTTTTTGCTGTCCGCCGTATCGGGGGCTGCAGTTCGTGTTCGCAAGGTCGCTGTATCAAAGTAAGCGGTGTTCTGGTCCCACCTTCCGGCGCGGTCGCTGTGGGGTGAGTCTCCCGGATCGGATGATCGGGAGAACGGTTTGTGTCTACGCTCG
>NZ_JAGINQ010000033.1 GCF_017876165.1 Azospirillum soli | reverse complement strand
CGAACTCGGCCGTGAAACGCCTCAGCGCCGATGGTACTGCGTCTTAAGACGTGGGAGAGTAGGTCGCCGCCAGGTCGCCACGACGCGCACAGCTCAACAACACCAACAACGGCCACACACAACGAACGCTCAACGCACCGTCACTTGCAACGTCTTCCCAACGATCACCGAAACCGGCCGCCCCCAAACAGGGGCGGCCGGTTTCGCGTTTGCGAGCGGTGCCTAGGCGGAACGGAGGAGCTTGTCCACGACCGTTCCGCGCTTACCTACGCTTGCGGTGTTAAGACGTGGGAGGATCGTATGCGCATTGCCGGAACCGCAGCCACTGTGAGCGCTTTTGTGAGCGCCCTTGCGCTTGCCGCTTGTCTCGGCGTGAGCGACGCGCGTGCGGTGGATCAGGTTTTCCGGACGGAAAAGGCTGCGGTCCAGGTGAAAACCTATGCGGGGGGGCTCAGCCATCCCTGGGGAATCGCCTTCCTGCCCGACGGCCGCATGCTGGTCACGGAAAAGGGCGGCACCCTGCGGATGGTGTCCGCCGACGGCAAGCTGTCCGAGCCACTGCGGGGCGTGCCCAAGGTCGACGACCGGGGGCAGGGCGGACTGCTCGACGTGGCGCTCGACCCGGATTTCGTGCGCAACCGCCTCGTCTATCTCAGCTTCTCGGAACCGGGGGAGGGCGGAACGAACTCGACCGCCGTGGCGCGGGGGGCGCTGAGCGCCGATGGGCGTTTGCTGGAGGGCGTCCGCGTCATCTTCTCGCAGAAGCCGAAGGTGCAGAGCCGGATGCACTACGGATCGCGGCTCGTCTTCGACCGGCAGGGGCATCTGTTCGTGACGTTGGGCGAGCGGTCGGAGATGCGCTTCCGCACCCAAGCACAGGAACTCAACTCGCATCTGGGCAAGGTGGTGCGCATCAATCCGGACGGGTCGGTGCCACCGGACAACCCCTTCGTCAACCGGCCCGGCGCCCTGCCGGAGATCTGGTCCTACGGCCATCGCAATTCGCAGGGCGCGGCCTTGAATCCGCAGACCGGCCAGTTGTGGATGAACGAGCATGGGCCGCGCGGCGGCGACGAAATCAACGTGCCCGAGCCCGGCAAGAACTACGGCTGGCCGGTGGTGTCCTACGGTGTGAACTACGACGGGACGCCGGTCGGCACGGGCAAGCAGAGCGCGCCGGGCATGGAGGAGCCGATCTACCACTGGACGCCGGTGATCGGCTCCTCCGGCATGGATTTCTATACCGCCGATCTGATTCCGGGCTGGAAGGGCAGCCTGTTCAACGGCGGGCTGGCCACGGCCGAGGTGGTTCGCCTGGAGCTGGACGGCAAGCGCGTAACCCACGAGGAGCGGATGTTCGCCACGCTCGGCAAGCGCATCCGCCAGGTCAAACAGGGGCCGGACGGAGCGCTGTACCTGCTGACCGACGAGGACAGCGGCGAAATCCTGCGCGTCGCTCCCGCCGGGAAAGGCTGAGCGGCTATTCCACCCCGCCCGTGTCGGCGACGAGCCCGACGGACTCGATGCCGGCGACGGCGCACAACTCGTCGTTCTCCGACACGTCGCCGGTGACGCCGACCGAACCGATGATGCGGCCGTCCTTGGAGCGGATCAGCACCCCGCCCGGAACCGGAACCATCAGCCCGCCGGCCAAGTCGGAGGCGGCGTTGAAAAACGCAGGCATCTTGGCGGCCCGGCGGGCCAGTTCGCGCCCGCCAAACCCCATGCCGAGCACGCCCCAGGCCTTGCCCATGGCGATTTCCGGCCGCAGCAGGCTGGAGTCGTCCTCCCGCTTCAGCACTTTCAGGTGGCCGCCGGCATCCAGAACGGCGACGGTCAGCGGCTGGAATTTCTTCTCCCGCCCGGTCTCCAGGGTTTTGTTCGCAATGGCGTCGGCCATCGACAGAGTCAGTGTCTGTGTCATTGGGGTGTGGTCTCCCGAATGTCGGGGTTTTCGGCCCAAGCACAAACAGGCGAGGATGGATTTCGACGCGCCGAAACCTGTGCGGTCGTTTGAGACGCGGGCGAACGACCGGGCTTGGTGGCTGTTGTTCGGGTCTTGCGGGCTTGCTGGCCCGAACGACGGCACCATGGATGGCCCCGCCATGTCTTTCCGTTTCAGCATGATTCTGTCGGCTCTTCTCTGCTGCGGTTCGGCCATGGCGGGACCGGCGCCGGTGAACGTCGATCTCGGCATTCCGAACATCCGGCAGGACACGCCCAACTGGTGCTGGGTCGCCACGGCCAAGCAGGTCATCCGCTGGACGATGCCGGAATTCGACCTGCCCCAGTGCCGCATGCTGGAAATCGCCAGGAACGTCCCCCCCGGCGAATGCTGTGACCACCCGGAGCACTGCCGGCAGGACGGCACGCTGGTCGGAATCGGGCATCTGATCGAGCTGTTCACCGGCGTCGCAGCCAAGCCCGCGCCCTTTTTCGACGTGGACCGCATGCACCGGCTTCTGCAAGGCGGGCGGCCGGTCGTGCTGGCCCTGCAGAACGGGCCGGAGCAAGGGCACGCGGTGGTGCTGCGCGGCATCGAGTACATGCAGACCTTGCGCGATGCCGTCCCGATTCTGCTGGTGAACGATCCCTTCAGCGATCATCCGGACCGCACGGACCGAATCCCCTATGAACTGTTGCAGCCGCATTTGGCCGGTGGTGTCGTCCCCGATGTGGGGCGGTGATCGGGGGGCCCATAGTTCTTTCGTCCAATTTCTGGTGGTGCGGTGAACAACTGAGGAGAAAAACAGTTAGAGATCTCCGGTGAGGGTTTCCGGGGCATTCCATGCCATCTGTCGAGGAACTGCTGAAGGAGCGGGATGAGCTGCGCAGCCGGCTCTCGGTCCTCGACCAGGAGCTGGAACAGGCGCTGGTCGCGGCCGAGGACGCGCGCGAACGGGCCGATCGGCTTGCGGCCGAGCGCGTGGAAGTGGATTCCGCGCTGGAAGCGCACGAGCGTGAGGCCGCCGCGCTGCGCTCCCGGTTGGCGGAGGCCCAGCGAGAGGCCGCCGATCTCGCCGGGCGGCTGGAACGGCTGCAAGGCGAGTTGCTGTCCAGCCGGGCGGCCAAGTCCAACCTCGGCAAGCCCGACCCGGGTTCGAACCTGAACGAGGAACTTCAGGACTTCGCCGAGCATCTGGAGCAGGCCAACGCCTCGCTGGAGCGGCGCGTTCACGACCGCACGGCCGAACTGGCCAACGCCTTCGCCGCGCTGCGTGAACGCGACGAGCGGCTGCACTTCGCCCAGACCGCCGCCGGGGCGGGCATGTGGGACTGGCACATCGCCAGGGGTTCCGTCGTCTGGTCGCGGGAGTGCTACGAACTCTGCGGCATTCCGCCGGGCAGCATCGAACCGTCGCTGGACGGCTGGCTGTCCGCCATCCTGCCGGAGGACCGGCCGGCGGCGGAGGCCTCCATCCAACGCATTCTGCGGAATGGAGACCGGGAGTTCCGCGCCGAATTCCGCATCCTTCACCCCGCCAAGGGGTTGCGCTGGATCGCCGGACGCGGCCGGGTGCTGGAGCGTGACCCGGATGGCAGACCGCAACGGCTGATCGGCCTGATCTTCGACGTCACCGAAACCAAACACCTGGAGGACGAACTGCGCCGGGCCAAGGAAACGGCGGAGCGCGCCGACCGCGCGAAGACTCAGTTCCTTGCCGCCGCCAGCCACGACCTGCGCCAGCCGATCCAGGCTGCCGCCCTTTACGCCGAACTGCTGCGCCGGCACGCGGAGAAGATCGGGGTGGCGGATTTGTTCGAGCTGCTTCAGGCCTCCATCGCTTCCCTGCATTCCATGCTCAACGGGCTGCTCGACCTGTCGCGGCTGGAGGCGGGGGTGGTGGAGCCCGCACCGGTCAACTTCGACCCGGATCCGCTGCTGTTCCGTCTGGTCAGCGAGTTCCGGGCGGAGGCCCAGTCGCAGAAGGTGGAGCTGCGCTGCCGCCCCTTCGGCCAGCCGATCCTGACGGATCCGCAGATGCTCGACCGCATCCTGCGCAATCTGGTGTCCAACGCGATCAAGCATGGCGCCTCGTCGGGATCGGGCGGTGCCGTGCTGATCGCCTGCCGCCGCCGCGCCGACCATGCGGAGTTCCAGGTCTGGGACAACGGGCCGGGCATCCCGCCGGAACATCTCGACACCATTTTCGAGGAGTTCCACCAGCTGAACAACCCGGAGCGCAGTTCCACCAAGGGCTTCGGGCTCGGCCTGTCGATCGTCGCGCGGATGGCGCGGCTGTTGGGCCTGCGCGTCGGCGTGCGCTCGGTCGTCGGGCGCGGTTCGCTCTTCACCGTCTCCGTTCCCCTGGCGGGCTCGGCGGTCCCTGCCTGCCCGGTCCTGGCATCGCCGGCTCCGGCTCCGGCCACGGCGCCGAGCGGTGTCACCCCTCTGACACCGGACTTCGCCGGCCATGTCGCCCTCGTGGTGGAGGACGACGACAACATCCTCAAGGGCATGTCCATGATGCTGGAGGACTGGGGCATCCGGGTCGTGGCCGCCCACACGCCGGACGAACTGGCCTCCCGGCTCGACGGAGTCCCAGCCGTTCCCAGCGTGATCATCGCCGACCACCGTCTGCCGGGCGGAGCGACCGGCCGCACGGTGGTGGAGATGGTGCGGCGACGCTGGAAGGTGCCGGCGATCATCGTGACCGGCGACACCGCCCCGGAACGCCTGCGCGAGGCGAAGTCCATCGGCTGCCGTCTGATGCACAAGCCCGTCCAGCCGCGCGAGTTGGCGGAGACCCTGGCGAGGGTGATCCGGGAAGGGCGGGCGCCGTGCAAGGCCTGTGGGGCGGGCGGGTGAGGCTTTCGTCCATCTCGCGACGGCGAAGGCCCCGGTCCCTGGCTGACGGTCCTTGGTTGACGGGGGCGAAGGCTTTGATCTATCCCGCTGATACCGATGACCCGGGCGGATGCGGCCCTGGTTTTCCACCCAGTCCAGGATCGCTTCATGACCTCCTGCCCCTGTTGCTCCGACCGTTCCTTCGACGAGTGCTGCGGCCCGATCCTCGCCGGCGCGCCGGCTCCGAGCGCCGAGGCGCTGATGCGGTCCCGCTATACCGCCTTCGTCCGCCATGACCTCGACCATGTGGAACGCACCCACGCACCGGAGATCCGCGAGGACTTCAACCGGGCGGAGGCCGAGCGCGTGGCCGACGAATGCGACTGGCAGCGCCTGGAGGTACTGCGCGCCACCGAGGACGGCGACGCCGGCATGGTCGAGTTCCTGATCCATTTCCGCCGCGACGGGCTGGACATGCGACATCATGAACGCGGGGTCTTCCGCCGCGAGGACGGCAACTGGCTCTACGTCAGCGGCGAGGTAAACCCTAAGGGCGAACCGCGCCGGGTGGTGAAGGTCGGGCGCAACGAGCCCTGCCCCTGCGGTTCCGGCAAGAAGTACAAGACCTGCTGCGGCGCGTGATCCCAAGTACCGATGAGTTGGTCTCATCGGTACTTGGGATCGGCGGCGACTGCCGCCGCGCCGCTCATGCGGCGGAGCCAAGCGAGCGGATGCTCGCGCCGGCGATTGAGGCCCGGTGATCGGTTCCGATCACCGGGATTTGGTACTAGGCTGAACGGGGCGTCCCCGCCATGGAACCGCGCTTTTCCTGCACCGCCTGCGGCAAATGCTGCCACGGCTGGCTGCCGCTGACGCTGAAGGACGCCGTCGCCCACGCCGGCCGCTTTCCGCTGGCCATGGTGTGGACGCCGGTGCGGTCGAACGCGAAGTCCTACGATCTCGCCACGCGGCTCGGCCAGACGGTGCGACTGCCCAACCGCAAGACGGTGGCGGTATTGGTCCAGCCGACCGCCTATCTGCCGCCCTCCTACCCATGTCCGGAACTGCGGGCGGACAATCTCTGCGGCATCCACGCGGACAAGCCGTCGCGCTGCCGGACCATGCCCTTCTACCCGTATCGGGATGAGAAGGACCAAGCCGACCTGCTGATTCCCCGCAAGGGCTGGCAGTGCGACGTCTCGGCGGCGGCGCCGGTCGTCTACAGCAACCACGCGATCCTCGACCGCGCCGACTTCGACCGGGAACGGGGCGAGTTGCTGGAACAGGCTCCGGTCATGCGGACCTACGTCGATTACATCCTGAAATACATGCCCTGGACGCTCAACGATCTGGCGAAGATGGCGGCGAAGCCGACCGGCGGCAACCTCGTCACCAGCCTGTCCTCCTTTCTGACCGCCACCCGCCGGCCGGACGCCAAAGCCCTGGCGGCGGCCCAGGCACCCCTGATGCACGCCCTGGCGGAGCGGACCCGGAACGACCCGGCCCTGGTCGACTATCACCGCAGCTACAGCGGTTGGGCCAAGGAGATGGACAGCCTCGCGCGGCGTCCCTGACCGCGCCCCGCCTCGCCCCGATCCGGAAGGAGTCGTCCGGAGTGGTGGAACCGAGCAACCCCCGGCCTGTTTGTCCTCGGATTGACGACGGCTTTGGAGGCGAGGGGAACATGGAACAACACGATTACGTGCGCCACACGCTTGATTGCCTGGAAGAGGCGCAAGCGGCTCTTCGTCTCGCCCAGCGCAAGGGACAGATCGAGCCGAAGGACGAAACGCAGTTGATCCGCAGCCTCGACACCCTGACCGAACGCATCAGCCGCGTGCAGCAATCGCACTGACGGGCAAAGGGGGAAGGGAAGTCGCATGAACAGACAGCAATCGGACGAGAATGGTTTAAGACGCAACGCCGCCGACGTCCTGCGGGCGTTCGAGGCCGGGCGGCTTCTGCCGAAGGCCGAGGCGGTGCCGCACCTGCGGGGACTGCTGGAATCCCGGATCGACGAGTTGTCGTGCCGGCTCACCGGCACTCATACCAAGGCCCAATGAGAACAACTCATTGGGCCTTGGTATCGGCGGCGACCGCCGCCGCGCGGGCACATGCCCGCGGAGCCAAGCGAGCGGACGCTCGCGCCGGCGATTGAGGCCCGGTGATCGGTTCCGATCACCGGGATTTGGTATCAGGCGCCGGGCAACGCGACTGGCAAACGCGCCTGAGATATAAGCGGACAAGCAAAACCTAAGCGGACAAAAAGAAGGCCGGCAGCGTGCGCTGCCGGCCCAAGTCGCTCTTCCTGCGTGGATGATCGAAACCGCCGATCAGGCGCCTTCGGTCGCGATGTAGTGGGAATGACCGTATTCCAGGTGCTCGGCACCCAGGGCAGCCAGTTCCGCAGCCGCGGCCGTGGTGGCGACCGGGGTGATCTCCGGAGCCGAGGAGGTGGCCGCCTCGGCCTGCTGCTGGGTCACCGCATGGGTCCACACATCCACCGAACCATCGGCCGGAGCGGCCATGGCCAGGGCCTGGGCGGTGCCCGGCGGGTTGATGGTGCCGACACCCGTGGCGTCGGTGATGGTCGCCTTCGTCGGGTTGGACAGCTTCAGCGAGAAGTTCTCCGTACCCTCCGCGACGCTGTCGCTCAGCACCTTGACGGTAACGGTCTTGCTGGTCTCACCGGCGGCGAAGGTCAGCTTGCCGCTGGTCGCCGTGTAGTCCGAACCGGCCTTGGCCGTGCCGTCGGCTGTGGCGTAATCCACGGTGACCGCCTCGGTGTAGGCCTTCGACAGCTTCACGGTGAAGGTCGCGTCGGCGGTCGCCGGGCCACCGGTCGAACCCTTGTACAGGCCGGCCTTGATGGCGTCGTACTTGCGATAGTCGACCTGCCAGCTGTCGTTCATGATGCCGCCGGTGTCGCCCGAGCCGGGGCTCCAGGCCCAGTAGGTCCAGCTGGCGCCCTGGTCGCCCTGGGCGAGGTCGATGGTGCCGTTGCCGTCCCAGTCGCCGTTCATGTACTGGACCAGCTTGGGCATCCACTTCTGGTCGATGGCGGTCTCCATGCGGCTGCCGAACTCGCCGACCAGCACCGGCGCCTCGTCGTTCTTGATGAAGTGGCCCCACATCTGATCCCACTTCGCCGGCATGTTGTTCGGGAAGTTGCCGTCGTTGAACCAGGACATCATGTGCAGCGACGGGCCGTAGTCGTGCACCGAGTAGACCAGCTTGTCCGGCGTGTTGAACTTGACCTCGTAGTTCTTCTCGCCGAGCAGGTTGCCGCCCCACCAGTACCACTGGTTCTGGTAGGTCTCGATGCCCTCCACGATCAGCAGCCAGTCCTTGTTCACCGACTGGATGGCGTTGCCGATGCGCTCGGCCGCCCGCGCCCAGTCGGTCGCCGGGTTGCCGTCGCCCCAGGTCGCCGGGTTGTGCGGCTCGTTGTGCAGGTCGGCGCCGATGACCGCGTCGTTGCCCTTGTAGCGGGTCGCCAGCATCTTCCAGTTCTCGATCATCTTCGATTCCGGGTACTGGCTGGTGTACCAGAGCCCGTTCTCGTTGGCCGAGGCACCGTCGCCGGAGCGATGGTGGTCGAGGATGATCTTCATGCCGATCTTGTCGGCGTGCTCGATGATCTTGTCGAACACCTCCAGCGAGGTCTTGCCGACCAGATCGGGGTTCTTGGCGTAGTCGATGCCGGTCGGGCGGCGGCCGGCGTCGAGCATGGCGTCGGAGTAGGGCAGGCGGATGACGTTGAAGCCCAGCTCCTTCATCTTGGCCATCTGGTTCTGGTAGCTGTCCATCCACAGCCCCTGCGGCGCGAAGGCGTAGCCCTCGGCCCCGAACCAGTTGACGCCGGTCAGCTTCACCGCCTTGCCGGTGCTGTCGATGATCTGCCCGCCGTCCGTCGACAGGAAGCCCGGCGCGATGCCCGTGCTGCTGGACGAGGAACCGGTCGGCTCGGTCACTGTGACGTCGTTGACCGTGATCGACGGCTGCGTCGGCGTCGGGGTCGGCGGGACCGGCGTCGTCGGCGTGCCGGTGCTGCCGCCCGGGAAGTAGCTCTTATCGGCGTTGACGACCAGGGTGCCGTCCCACCACATGCCGGACTGGCCCTTGATCACGTCCTGCCCGTCCAGCGGGCCCTTGTCATAGCTGACGATGGACGCGTCGGGGGCGACGGCCTTGCCGTTGATGGTGATCTTGTTGACGATCAGGTTGCGGTCCTGACCGTTGATGGTCGCATCGTTGTCGTACTGGACCTGGATCTTGTGCGCCTGGTCGGCCGCCACGTTGGTTGTGAAGGCGTAGTCCTTGGCGGTGGTGCCGACGGTGCCCTCGCCGACCTTCTTACCGTCGATCAGCAGGTTGAAGTGCGCGTTCACGCCGGCGGCGGCGTTGCCCTGCGCGTTGATCACGATCTGGGCGTTGCCGGCCGGGGCAGTCGGGGTGGTGACCGGGAAGTAGTCCTTGGTCAGCGCGAAGTCGAGCGCGCCGTTCCACCACATGCCTTCCTGGCCGGGGACGACGTCCTTGCCGTCGACGGCGCCCTTGTCGTAGGTGACGAGCGAGCTGGTCGAGCTGACGGACTTGCCGTTGACTTCCAAAGACTTGACGAGGAGGTTACGGTCCTGACCGTTCACGTACCCGTCGTTGGTGTAGACGATCTGCACCTTGTGCGCCTGGTCGGGAGCGACCTTGGCGGTGAAGGTGTAGCGGCCGGCGGTGGTCGAGCTGACCGTGGCCTGGCCGAGATCGACGCCATCCAGGCGCAGCTTGAACTGCGGCCAGATCCCGCCGGCAGCCTGCCCCGAGGCGTTGACGACGAAGGTCGTGTCGACGAGGCTCGTGGTGGTCGTTGCCATTGGAAGATACCTCTTTCCGTTTTTCGCTGGAGCCGAGGTTCGTCCAGAATGGTTAACGAGATATTTCGCATTTTAGGGAAATGCTGCCCAAAAGCCACGATCGCCTGTGAAAAGAAAGGGACGCGAGAATCCCGCTTTACTGCGCCTGAAAAGACACAGTGGGCTCTCGCGACCACAAGTGTTTGATTTCTTTACAGGTCAGATTTCGGGGGAGATCTCATCGGGCCTTGTGGGCCACCATGAAAACCTCCGGACGGAACAGATAAAGCTGTCCGAGCTTGCCGAGCTTGCGCCGCATGGTTAACGGCATGGCGCCCAGAAGAGCCTCCACGGCCTTCACATAGGCCAGATAGCCGCGTCCGGAGAAATGGATCGGCAGGCGCCGCCGCACCGACATCGGGGCGATGTAGACGGCCTCCATCCGCTCGAAGCCGGCCTTGCGCAGCGCCGCCTCCGTCTCCGCCCAGGTGTATTCGCGCAGGTGCATGCAGATCGGCTCGTCCAGCCCGAAGACCTCCGACAGGTCCATGGGCCCGGCGTGCTTGTGCGGCATGCTCAGCACGTAACGGCCGCCCGGCTTCAGGATGGCGTGCACGTTCTCCATGTGGGGGATCACGTCGTCGGGGTGGAAATGCTCGATGACGTGGGTGGAGACGACTGCGTCGTACTGTTCCTTCGGCTCGAACTCCGCGAGGTTGACGCCGTCGCAGCAGCGCCAAGTGACGTTGGTGCGCTCGTCGATCCAGCGTTCACCGCGCTCGCGGGTCACCTCGGTGGCGACGCAGCGATAGCCGTGCCGGGCCAGGAAGCCCAGCAGCCGCGCCTTGCCGGAGCCGACCTCGTACACGTCCGTGGCGCCCTTCAGCAGCGTCAGGAAATGGCCGAAGTCCAGCTGGTCGTCCTGGACCGAGGTGTCCACCGCGTCGTTCAGCCAGGGGCAGGCGGAATAGAGCGCGGTGTAGCAGCGCTCGAACACCGACCAGCGCTCCTCGCGGCGGGAGTCGAGCAGTTCGCGCGCCAGCCGGCGTTCCAGATCCCAGTGCTGAAGAACCATGCTCTCGCTGAGGGGATAGCTCGGCGCGAGGCCGAATTTCCGCTTGTAGCGGGCAACCAGTTCCTGGGCGTTCAGGCGTTCCATGACCGACCTCATGGGGAAAAAGCGACATGACCAGCCCTGAATTTAGGGAGCCGGAAATCGTTCGTAGGCGGTGCGAATGGCGGGTATGACCGGTTCGATCGGAGTAGGGGAGGGGGTGGAGGTAACCCTCTCCCGCCCGAGGCGGGAGGGTGGTCGCATCGGGCCCCCACCCTAACCCTCCCCCATGCCGTGCACGGGGGAGGGAATGCAACCTGCCCCCGCCGAAGATGGGGGCGTGGAGCCGACGGCCGCAGGCCGGACGGGCGCCAAAGGCGACCGTAGGCGGAGCGCGGTCGCGAGACTTGCGAGCGACCTCGGAGGGGCCCAGCCGAAGGCTGGGAGGAAGGGGGCTCGCCGCGACACCGTCCGGGAACTACCCCGCCCGCGTCCTCCCCCGCAGGGCCTGCACGGTTGCTTCGTACATCGGCAACGGGCGCGAGGCGGCGTCGTACGGCGACGGCTGCGGCTGCAACTCTGCTTTCTCCCGCGCGATGTAGTTCAGGTCGGAGCGCAGGTGCCACCAGCACAGCTCGGCCAGCCGGGCGTTGGCCATGACATCGCCCACATACTGTCCGGCCAGCCACGCCATGCTGCGGTCCTTCTCCGTGCGGGACCAGGCGCGGGGCAGGTGGGTTTCGTCCACGTCGAATTCGGTGATGTGGATCGGCAGGCCCAGCCGGTCCACGGCGCGGTAGAAGCGGCGCATGCCGTCGCGGTCGTAGGGCTTGCCGGCCATCAGGTGGCTTTGCAGGCCGACCCCGTCGATCGGCACGCCGCGCGCCACGGCGTCGGTCAGCCAGGTCAGCAGGTAGGCGCGCTTGCGCTGCTGCCAGCCCTCCGCCAGTTCGATGCCGAAGTCGTTGATGACCAGCTTGGCCGAAGGGAAGGCTTGCCGGATGTGGTGGAAGAAGGGATCCAGCCATTCCGGCCCCTTCTCGGCGCCGCCGGCCGCCACCCACCACATGCCCTTGCGGAAGCCGTGGCGGTCCTGCTCATGCGGGTGGCTGTAGCCGGTCTCCCAGAAGAAGACCTCGTTGGCCACGTCGATGCGGTAGAAGATGTCGCCGTAGCGCCGCTTCACGGCGGCGACCATGTCGGTGAAGCGCTCCCAATGATTCTCGGGGGAGAGCGTGCCCTCGGCGGAGAAGTAGCGGTTCTCGCCGATCCCCAGTTCCGGCATCAAATCGACCGGCAGCTTCATGTAGTCGGGCATGCCCATGTGCTGCCACAGGGCGCAGTGCCAGTTGGGCTGGGCGCCGATGCTGCGGGCAAGCTCCACGCTGGCGTCGAAGCGGCGCCAGTCGAACCGGCCGTCCTGCGGCTGGAAGACCGCCCATTTGCCGCCGTTCTCCGGCGTGACCACGTCGCATTCCCGCGCCATCAGCGTGTCGAGCATCGGGTCTTCCGGCTCGATGAAGTGGTCGCGAGCAGCGCCGTGGCGGACCCCGGCGGCCCGGCAGGCGTCGCGCAGCGTCACGTCCGGCGCCGCGCTCGGCGATGCCAGGGCCTGCGCGGCGGCGACCGCCGGGGCGGTGGCGGCCTTGCAGCTCGCCAGCACCGCGGCGCCGATGGCGGCGCGCAGGGCGTCGCGGCGGGTCAGCGCGATGCGGTCGAACAGGCGGGACTTCTGGGTGTTGGGCGAGGGCGGGACCATGATGTCGGGCCTCGTGCTGTGAAAAAAAGCCCCTCTCCCCCCTCATGCAGGATGGGAGGGAGAGGGGTGGACGCAAGGGGAGGGAGGCTTACGGCGTGACCCGCAGGGTCGGGTTGCCGTAGTACTTCCGGGTCGCGACGTAGCTGTTGTACGGACCCTGGTAGCCCTTCGAGGCGGCCTTCTTCAGGTTCACGTCGGTCATCACGCACACGAACTTGTCGTGGTCGATCGGGCCGAGGTCCGCCACCGCCTGCAGGTCGCTGGCCGTGGTGTGGCCCCAGCGGGTGACGAACAGAACCTTGGAGGCGGCGCCGCACACGATGCGGGCGTCCGACACGGCCAGCGCCGGGGCGGTGTCGAACACCACCAGATCGAACTGCGGCGACAGGCCGGCCATCAGATGCACGAGGCTGTCCACGTTGAAGCGGTCCAGCGTCATGGCGTTCAGGCGGCCCGCCGGAACCATGGCGAACGGAACCTCGTCGGAGACGTGGACGATCTCGTCCAGGGACGCCTCGCCGGCGATCCAGTCCGACAGGCCCTTCTTGGCCGACAGGTCGAACAGGCCGTCGATCCGCGAGCGGCGGAAGTCGGTGTCCACCACCACCACGCGCCGGCCGGCCTGGCTCGCCACCTGCGCCACGGCGAGGCTGAGCGAGGTCTTGCCGTCTTGCGGCCGGGCCGAGGTCACCGCGATGGAGCCCACCGGGCCGAGGTCGGTCAGATGGTTGCGGAACAGGGCGCGCAGCGACTCGCTGAACAGGGAGAACGGGTGGCGCTGGAAGATCTTGTACAGCCGGCCCTTGGCGCTGCGGTCGGTGTGGTGCGGCACGATGTGAACCACGCCCACGCCCAGGATGCGGCGGATGGCGTCCGGGGTGTGGATGTGGCGCTGCAGAAGCTCCAGGCCGAACACGGTGAAGATCGACAGGGCGACCGAGGCGACGAAGCCGGCCAGCAGCAGCAGGACGCGGAACGGACCCGACGGCTCATGCGGCACCTGCGGGGCCGACACCAGCTTGACGGCGGCCGGGAAGGCGCGGGTGTCCTTCTGGGCCTCGACCTCCTCCAGGCGGGCCAGCAGGTTGTCGAGCAGCTGACGCTTGGCCTGGGCCTCGGACTCCAGCGTGCGCAGCGGGATCGCGTCCTCCTGCATGGTCGCGTAGCTGCCTTCCATCTTCGCGATCATGCTCTTCAGGGCGGTTTCCTGCTCCACCGCGACCTGGGCGGCCTCGCGGACGCCGTTGATCTCGCGGCGGATTTCCTGCTGGAGCGAGGAGTTGGCCTCGTTCAGGCGGGCCTGGAGTTCAACGATGCGCGGGTGCTTGGGGCCGTACTGGCGCGACAGCTGGGCCATCTCGGTGGAGATCGCCGCGACGGTGGCGCGCAGCTGGGCGACGACCGGGGAGGCGATGCTGCCGCCGATGGCGTTCCAGTTGCCGGCGCGCAGGTTGCGCTCCAGCGCATCGGCCTGGGCGACGCTGCGGGCGCGGATGGCCGCGGCCTCGGCCAGACGCATGCGGGTCGACTCAAGCTCGTGCATGGCCATCGGGCCGGTGCCGCCCTTGATCAGGCCGGCCTTCATGCGGGCCGCCTCGGCCTTGCCATCGGCCTCGGCCACTTCCTGGCGCAGGGTGTTGATGCGGTCCTGCAACCAGGCGATGGCGCCGGTGGACAGGTCGCGGTCCATCTTCTGGCGGGTTTCCATGTAGTGGCGGACGATGCCGTCCACCACGTCGCGGGCCAGCTGCGGCTCCTTGGCGCTGAAGCGCACCTGGATCACGCGCGACCGGCCGACGATGGTGACGTCCAGCTTGCGATGGATGCGCGCCATGATCTGGTCGTTGCCGAGAGCGGCGTGGGCCTCGCGCGCCCGGATGTCCTTGGCCACGCCGTCGCCGTGGCTCAGCAGCCAGGCGACCGGGCCCGGCAGCTCGTCGCCCCAGGCGCGGCTGGCGAGGTCGCGGCCCTGGGCCACCGCGCGCTCGATCAGCGGCAGGGTCTCGTCCTCCTGGGCCGGCGGGTTGAACTCGGGATGGGTGCCCAGGTTCAGGTCCTCGATCACCCGGTTCAGCACGTGGGCCGACTTCAGGATCTCGATCTCGCTGAGGATGGCCGCGTCCTCGGCCGGCATGGCGCCGACGACCTGTTCGGCCTCGCGCACGATGCGCACCTGGCGGTTATCGACCAGCAGAAGAGCTTCGGACGTGTACTGGTCCTTCAGCATCGACACGCCCAGCGCCGACAGCCCGGTCAGTGTCACCACGATGAAGGCGATCAGCCACTTGTGGCTGCCCAGCACGCGCAGGATGAACCGGAAATCCGGCCCGGCGGCCGGGGCTTGCCCTTCGAATTCGCCTCGCGACGACAGGCCGGGGCCGGGGACGCCGGCGGTCGGCCAAGCCGGAACCGGCGGCCCACCGCGGTTGATCTGGGGAAGGTTTTCCACTTCTCAAAGCTCCTTATGCATGGGCGCTGGTGCTGGGGCGCGGGACGAACGCGTGGCGGCGGCACGGCGCAGAAGCAGGACGTTGTGGGCGAAGCCGAAGGCCCCGACGCAGTAGCGGCGGAACAGCCGGCGCGGCTCCTGGGCGAGCCGGAACGCCCATTCGAAGCCAAGGCGTTGGACAAGCGTCGGCGCCCGCGCGAATCTCCCGGCCAGGAAATCGACGATGGCCCCGCCGTTGACGATCAAAACCTTGTGGTCGAGCGCGCGCTTCAGTTCGACCGCGACCTCCTCCTGCCGGGGCATGCCCATGGCGAGCAGGATGACGTCCGGGCGATGCTGCCGGGCGCACTCGATGTAATGGCCGTTGGGATGAAAGCCGTGCTGCAGGTCCACGTACGCGTGCGGTGTGCAGTCTTCCAGGTGGGTGCGGCAGCGTTCCAGCCAGGGCGTGGCCGTGCCGTAGATCGCCACCCGGCGTGCCGACAGCGTGCGCAGCAGCAGCGGGATGAAATCGGTACCGTTCATGTTGAGGCCCGCCGGCTGGCCAAGCCAGGGCAGGGAGAGCTGCAACGCGATCCCGTCGCGCAGGATCACGTCGGAAGCCCGGAACGCGGCCAGCGCCGGAGCGGAGGTCGCGCACAGATTGACGCTGTGTGCGTTGACGAACGACAGAATGGTCGGCCGTTCCACAGCGCCCAAAGACGACAGCAAATGCTGGCGTTCTTCCTCGCTTGAAATACACCGTATTCTCTCGATCAGTGCCAGGACGTCACGAGGGCTCGGCATGCACATCTCCTAAAACAATTTGCGCAGCGACAACCACGATCATTGCCACTGCCCCGATGATGCATGACGGGAAGCCGGCCGGTCAGACGGAAATGCTTACTAACACGTCCGATTGAGGGGCCCCGCCGAGGCGCGTCGCGCGGCTAACCCGTTCGAACGGAACGCCGGAACGCGACGATCTATGTGGCTGGAGTCAGCCCTTTTTCGCAGCGGTGGGATTGGTGAGGCGGCAAGGAAGGCGAATTAGCCCGGCCTCGCTTTGGAACCACGGAATCGCTTGCTGGACCAAATGGCTCCGCCCATATAGGTACATCCGCTGATCGCCGGTGCGCAAAGGAGGGACCCGCCCTCGCCGTGCCGGCTCGGCCGCGGCGCTGTTCCTGTTTCAGAGCCCGTGCGCCACCGGCCGCTCCGCTTGGGACCGCCCCTTGGGACTGCCCCGCCCGGACGGCCGACGACAGAAGAAGACGTTTATGAGCGACAACGAAGACACCCCCCGCCAGCCCGGAACCGCCGACGAGTTCGACCGGCGCGACGCACTCCGCGCCGTTGCCTCCGTCGTGCGCGGCGACGGCATCGAGGTGGACGCCGACAGCACGCCGGCCCGCTGGTCGGTGGCGGTGGTGCACGAGGTGGTGATCCCCGGCACCGACCGGAAACTGAAGCTGCGCTTCCGCGTGGCGATCGGCCCGCTGCCCGACGTCGAGGCGGAACTCTGGGGCCTGATGACCGCCGAGGAGGGCTTCGGCCGTCCGCAGGCCAAGGCGCTGGGCAAGCAGGTCAAGGCCGCCGTCCTGAACGCGCCGGCCATCGAGAAGGCGCGCGGGCGGGTGGACGGCTGGTTCGCCTCCATGGCCCAGCGCGCCGCCGGCTTCGGCGAGGCGTGGCGGCCCAAGGGCTTTGCCGACGAACTCGGCCGCGTGGTCGGCTTCGGCGGGCGCATCCCGCGCCTGCAAACCCTGCTCGACGCGCTGGAGGAGGCCTTCTCCACCGCCGCCGCGCGGGCCGGTCTGAAGGTCCGGCGCGAGCGGCTGGAGAACGCGTCCGGCATGGGCGTGTATCTGGACAGCTTCGCCACGGCGCGCGCCATGGTGCGGCGCTTGCGCCTGTTCGTCGGCCCGACCAACTCCGGCAAGACGCACGCCGCCATGGACCGTCTGGCCGAGGCGGAGAGCGGCTGCTACCTCGCCCCGCTGCGCCTCTTGGCGCTGGAAGGGCAGGAGGCGCTGGAGACGCGCGGCCGTCCGTGCAGCCTCGTCACCGGCGAGGAGCGCGACGTGCGGCCCGGCGCGTCCTTCACCTCCTCGACCATCGAGATGGTGAACACCTCCAAGGTCTGGGGCGCCTGCGTCATCGACGAGATCCAGATGATCGGCGACCCGGATCGCGGCTGGGCCTGGACCCAGGCGGTGGCCGGCGTGGCCGCTCCGGAAATCCTGATGACCGGCTCGGCCGACGCCATCCCCTACGTCAAGCGCCTCGCCGACGCGATGGGGGAGGAGCTGGAGATCGTCGAGTTCACCCGCAAGTCGCCGCTGCGCGTGCAGGAGGAGCGGGTGAAGCTGTCCGACGTGCGTCGGGGCGACGCGGTGATCGCCTTCTCGCGCAAGGACGTGATGGGGCTGCGGCGCGACCTGCTGGCCCGCGACCACACGGTGGCGGTGATCTACGGCGCCCTGTCGCCGGAGGTCCGCCGGGCCGAGGCGCGGCGCTTCCGCGAGGGCACGGCCGACGTGCTGGTGGCGACCGACGCCATCGGCATGGGCCTGAACCTGCCGGTGGCGCGCGTGGTGCTGTCCACCACCCGCAAGTTCGACGGCCGCGAGGAGCGCGAGCTGACCCATTCCGAAATCCGCCAAATCGGCGGGCGCGCCGGCCGTTTCGGCATGCACGAGGAAGGGCGCGTCGCGGTTCTGGAGGGCGAGAACATCAACCCGGTGCGCCGGGCGCTGACCACGCCGCCGACGCCGCCGACGGATCCGCGCTCGTGGATTTCGCCCAACCTGTCCCACGTCGAGGCGATTGCCCGCGAACTCGACACCGATAGCCTCGCCAAGGTGCTGCGGACCGCCGGCCAGGAGCTGCTGCGCGCCAACCAGACCTTCCGCATGACCGATCTGGAGCAGCGCATCCAGGCGGCGGCGGCGGTGGACCGGGCGAAGCTGTCGCTGGCCGAGCGCGACATGCTGGCGCGCTGCCCGATCGACGTGCGTGACCAAAACAACCTGCGCCTGCTGGCGATCTGGGCGATGAATCAGGGCAAGGGTGTTCCCAACCCGGCCCCCGACGCCGCCGAACGCTTCCGCCACCACGTCGGCACCGACGTGGAGCTGGAGAAGGCCGAGCGCGCGGTGAAGGAGCTGACCGCCTACGCTTGGCTGGCCTACCGTTTCCCGGACGCCTATCCGGAGATGGACCTGTGCCAGGAGCGCCGGGCGCATCTGAACGCCTTCATCGAACGGACGCTGGCCGAACGCTCGCTGGCCCGCGCCTGCCCGATGTGCGGCACGCGGCTGAAGGCCAACCACCGCTTCCGGGTCTGCGACAACTGCTTCGCCGGGCGGCAGGAGGAGCGGCAGGGCCGGCGCGGCGATGGTGCCCGTGGCAATGGAAGGCGGCGGGACGCTGACGGCCAAGCCCCGGCGGGCGACGGTGCCGCGGCTCGTCCGAGCGGTCATCCGCATTTTCACCACCCCGTGCCCGGCAAGAAGCGCGGCAAGGGCGGTGCGGGGCATAGAGGGCGGCGACCGGCGGCGTCGTAAGGGGTGAATTTCCCTCTCCCGCCGGGGGCGGGAGAGGGAAATTAGGGAATCCTCACGCCGCGGCGCTGCCACCCTGTGCCGCCCCCGTCCGTTCCGGCCAGGTGATCTCCTCCTGTCCGCCGTCGTCGGTCAGGAAGTAGCGGCGCAAAGGGATGAGGTCGGTGCCCAGCTCGTAGACCAGCGGACGGCTGGTCGGGATCTCGAACAGCGGGATGTCGGCGTCCGGCACGTTGTCCAGATGCTTCACGAGGCCGCGCAGGCTGTTGCCGTGCGCCGCCACCAGCACCCGCGCGCCGAGCCGCAGCGCCGGGCACATGTTGTCGCGCCAGAAGGGGATCACGCGATCCGTCGTGTCCTTCAGGCTTTCACCGCGTGGCAGGTTCGCCTTGCCCAGGCCCACGTAGCGCCGGTCGCTGACGGCGGAGCGCGGGTCGTCCGGCTCGATGGGCGGCGGCGGCACGTTCCAGCTGCGCCGCCAAGTGAACACCATGTCGGCGCCGTGGCGCGCCGCCGTTTCGGTCTTGTTCAGCCCCTGGAGCGCGCCGTAATGGCGTTCGTTCAGGCGCCAGTGCTTGTGCACCGGCAGCCACAGGCGGTCCATGTCCTCCAGCACGATGTGCAGCGTCTTGATCGCCCGCTTCAGCACCGAGGTGAAGGCCACGTCGAAGTCGAATCCGGCCTGCTTCAGCAGGGCGGCGGCGTGCCGGGTCTCGGCGACGCCTTGTTCCGTCAGGTCCACGTCGGTCCAGCCGGTGAACAGATCCTCGCGATTCCAGACGCTCTGACCGTGCCGCAGCAGCACGAGGCGATGCATGGCTTGCCCCTCCCTGTCGCCATCTGAGGACGCAACGGCAGCCAGGGAAAAGAGTTCCGGTGCGGTGCCTGTGAAGCGTCTTTGTGTCAAAGACGAAACAGTGCCGAAATTTTCGGAAAACAAACGCACGCTAATCTCTGCTTTGAGCGAAACCGAACGTGACCTGGACGAATGATTTGGACCGAGCAAGGCATGGCTGCGACGACGGCGCGGGTAGGCGCGCCGGACCGGACGCAAGACCGCGCGCGCCGGACTGACTCTGTCGCCGACACCGTTTCGAGGGTTTCGCCGAAAGGGGGATGCGCCGGGCACGATGCCGGCGCACAGCCGAACGCTGTAGCAACCACACTGCGACGCAGTGGAAACTTGCGTACCGAGGCCGCCATGCAGCATCATGACTTCATCTCCAAGGCCGTTTCGACCGACCGCGACATCACCTTGGAGGCGCTTCGTGTGTTCACCTACCTGAGCCGGCGGCTCCATTTCGACCGACCCGTTCCGGTGCTGCAGTCCGAACTGGCTGACGCGCTGGGCATGCAGCGGCCCAACGTCAACCGGGCCATCAAGCTGCTGGAGACCAAGCACATTCTGCTGCGGGACTCCAAACTGGGCCGTGCGATCACGTTCCGACTGAACCCGGAACTGGAGGGCAGCCGGGCCTGATTTGGCTCCGGAATGATCCTAGAAAACCGCCAACTGCTTTTCACCAACATTGCCCTGAAGCAGGCCTTCGCTTGGTACCAGCAGGTGCCGAACCAGACCGATCTGCCCCTTGGGGTCATCACCATGGTGACCCCCAAGGCAGGCGGCGGCGCTTCCGTTCAGATTCAGCAGAGCGGATCCACCAAGACACGGGAAGTCACGTTCCTGGCCAGCAAGACGCTGGCGGTTCTTCTGCTGTTCTGTCGCCGCCAGAAAATTCCCATCCCGCGCGACGCCGACAAGGACATTGGCACGTCCGACGACGGCATCATCCTGACCATTCGCGGAACAACCGCGACGACGGCCCCGCCGCCGTGAGGGTATGGGCGCGTCAGCGCCGGCAATAACCGGCAAGATTCGGTTGTGGTGAATCCCCGATGACCGTGTGACCTCTCGGGTTTCGGAACACGCCCGCTATCCCGCGTGCAGCGTTGGCCGGCGGTTGGTCGAGGCGGCCGTGCTCGGCGGCAGCCAAGCCGCCTGCGCCGCTTCCAGGGGAACATCCTGTTCGGTGAAGCGGTAGCCGTGACCCCTGGCGAAGTCGACCAGATCGGCGATCGTGCGCAAACCCGCCGACGCGCGGCGCAGCGCCGCGCTCAACGCGGGATCGCCCTGGGTTGCGACCAGGAAGCGGATGTAGTCGGTTTGAACCATGGGTGGGATTCTGGATTGCTGGCGTTACCAAAAGATTTCATTCGCCTAAAATCCAATGCAACCCCGATGCGGCGCGTTGCCGCACCGGGGGCCATTTCCGTTCACTCTCCCGGCTGCTGGGCGGTTTCCGCCTCCTCTTCCGGCTGGGCCTCGGTCGCTTGCTCATCCACCGTCTCCGACGCGTCGCGCAGGGCGCGCGCGGCAGCCCGGAGCGTGCTTTCGACCCGGCGGTCGGGCATCAGCTCGAACAGCAGTAGGGACCGGCCGGTCACCGGGATCTCGTCACCGCTGCGGGCGGTGGAGACCTCCAGACGCTCGGGCTCGGTGGTGTCCACCAGCTGAAGCCACTGGCTGCCGCCCACCACCTCCGGCAGCTTGAAGGGCACGACGTCGTGGTGGGAGTTGATGATCAGCAGAAGCGTGGCGTCCGACGCCTTCTTCTTGATGCCGGTCGCCTGCGCCCGCCCGTCCAGCAGCATGCCGAGGCAGCGCGCCATTGGGTCCTGCCACTGTTCGGTCTGCTTTTCCAAACCGGCGGGGGTGATCCAGGTGACGTCCTTCACCTCCAGGTCGGGGTTGTAGGCCCCGGTGAAGAAGCGGCCACGGCGCAGCAGCGGGTGACTCTGCCGGAGGGCGATCAGGCGGCGGACGAAGTCGGTCAGGGCCAGCCCGTCCTCGTCGATGTTCTCCCAGTCGATCCAGCCGATCTCGTTGTCCTGGCAATAGGCGTTGTTGTTGCCGTGCTGGGTGCGGGCGAACTCGTCGCCGGCCAGGATCATCGGCGTGCCCTGCGACAGCAGCAGCGTTGCCAGAAGGTTGCGCATCTGGCGCTGGCGCAGCGCCTTGATCTCCGGGTCGTCGGTCGGGCCCTCGACGCCGTGGTTCCAGGACAGGTTGTGGGAATGGCCGTCGCGGTTGTCCTCGCCGTTCGCCTCGTTGTGCTTGTCGTTGTAGGAAACGAGGTCGTTCAGCGTGAAGCCGTCGTGCGCGGTGACGAAGTTCACGCTGGCCCACGGCTTGCGGCCGCGCCGGTTGAACAGGTCGGCGGAGGCGGCCATGCGCGTCGCCATTTCCGGCAGCTTGCCCTCGTCGCCTTTCCAGTAGGCGCGTACGGTGTCGCGGAACTTGTCGTTCCACTCCGCCCAGCCCGGCGGGAAGCCGCCGACCTGATAGCCGCCGGGGCCGCAGTCCCAGGGCTCGGCGATCAGCTTGACCCGGCTCAGCACCGGATCCTGCCGGCAGGCGTCGAGGAAGCCGCCGCTGTGGTCGAAGCCGTAGGTCTCGCGCGCCAGAATGGTGGCGAGGTCGAAGCGGAACCCGTCCACATGCATCTCGGTCACCCAATAACGCAGAGAATCGGTGACCATCTGAAGGACGCGCGCGTGCACGAGGTTCAGCGTGTTCCCCGTACCGGTGTCGTTGATGTAGTAGCGCGGGTCCGGCGCCAGCCGGTAGTAGGAGGCGTTGTCGATTCCCTTGAACGAGAGGGTCGGCCCCATCTCGTTGCCTTCGGCGGTGTGGTTGTAGACCACGTCCAGGATCACCTCGATCCCGGCGTCGTGCAGGCGGGCGACCATCTCCTTGAATTCGTAGATGGCACCCGACGCCAGATAGCGTGGGTCGGGCGCGAAGAAGCTGATGGAGTTGTAGCCCCAGTAGTTCCGCAGCTTCTTTTCCAGCAGATACCGGTCGTCCACGAAGGCGTGCACCGGCAGCAGTTCCACCGCCGTCACGCCGATGGAGCGGATGTAGTCCACCACGTCCTGCTGGGCGAGGCCGGCGAAGGTGCCCCGGTACTGCGGCGGCACGGCCGGGTGGCGCATGGTGTAGCCGCGCACGTGCGTCTCGTAGATGATCGTGCGCTCCCACGGGATCGCCGGGTGGCGGTCCTGGCCCCAGGTGAAGGCCGGGTCGATCACCACGCATTTCGGCATGCCGGGCGCGCTGTCGCGCCGGTCGAAGGACAGGTCGCCGCGCGGCGAGCCAACGCGGTAGCCGAAATGCGCGTCCGACCAGCGCAACGGCCCGATCAGGTGCTTGGCGTAGGGGTCGAGCAGCAGCTTGTTCGGGTTGAAGCGGTGCCCGGCGCGCGGCTCGTACGGCCCATGCACGCGGTAGCCGTAGACGGTGCCCGGCCGGGCGTCCGGCAGATAGCCGTGCCAGACCTCGTCCGTGTATTCCGGCAGCTCGATCCGCTCCAACTCCCGGCGGCCTTCCTGGTCGAACAGGCACAGCTCCACCTTGGTGGCGTTGGCCGAGAACAGCGCGAAGTTGACGCCCAACCCGTCCCAGGTGGCGCCGAGCGGGTAGGGCAGGCCCTCCCGAATGCGGGAACGGCGGGAGACCTGCGGGGCGAAGGGCAGTTTCTTCAAGACGGACCTCGTGACGGCTCGGTGTCGGCTCATGGGGGAATTCGCGGCGTGAGAGCAACGCGCGAGACGGTCCGGTGATCCCTTCGCCTTTGGCCGAACCTTCATCACAGGCTTTTGGCACCGTGGGCCTTCGAGCCTCTCCCAACAGAGTGGGTGCCTTATGAGCATGGTCATAGTCGTCAAGGCAGGTCGCGCCCTAAGCCTCACCATGGTATGCTCCCACACGAAAAATAAAGACAAATATGCTGGGGGATTGCGAAGACCGCATCAAATATTGGCGAAGAATACGGGGGGTGTATGAACGAAATCATCAGTTTCGCGGAGGCGGTTTTGCCGGCTATGACTGGTAAACATCGGTCGAACGATCCGGGCTTCTGGCGCCTCCAGCGGCGCTGCCCGTCGCACGCCGGCGCTCCTCCGCTGCGCCCCCGCCCCATGGCCCGTCTCTAGCCCCTCAGCTCTAGGCCCCCAGCGTCACGCCGATCCGGCCAATCCTGAATCAGCGCCCTGAACCGGCGCGGAGTTCCCGGCCTGGGACGCTCCGTCGCTTTTCCCGTCCGGCGTACCAGCGATCCGTCGCCGATCCCGGACGATCTGCCCTGTCCCTGTTCGACTGTCCTTGCTCATGCTTCGGCTCTCCTATCGCGCATTGCTGTCGTTGCACCCCAAAGCCGTCCTGGCCGCCATCGTCGTGGCGGTGACGGCCCTGGGGACGTCGGCGTTCGGCGCGATGACCCTGCTCGACTATCTGGACACGCTGGACCGCGCCGAGCGCGACGCGCGTCAGGCGGCCGCCGTGCTGGAAGGCCACGCGACGGCGGTGCTGGAGAGCGGCGCGTCCGCCGTGACGCGCGTCGCCGACCGGATGGAGGGCGGCGGCCTGTCCACGCTGGCCGAAAACGCCCTGGGGGAGGCGCTGGCCACCTCGGGCATCGGCGCGCTGTCCATCGTCGATGCCTCGGGCAAGGTGGTGTTCGGGCCGACCATCGGGCTCGGCACCGAAGCGATGACCACCATCCTGCACGGCGAGATGCCGGACGACGAACGCGGCATCCTGCTTCTGCCCGGCCACATCGACGACGGGGGCGCCATCGTGCTGACCCGCCGGCTGACCAACCGCAGGGGCCAGACGGACGGCGCGGTGCTTCTGGCGCTGCCCACCTCGGCGCTGTCCCATGTGATGCGGGTCTTCGGCGACGGCCATCTCCGCTTCGCCGGGCTGCTGCGGCCGGACGGCCTGCGGCTGATCGGCTTCGGCGTGCCCTATCTGGGTCCGTTGCCGCGGCTGGCACCGGGCGACGACGCGGTGGAGTCCGACTGGCCGGTCGGCGGGCAGGCGTCGGTGCTCGGCATGAAGCGCATGGACACGCTGCCGGTGATCGCCGCCGTCGCCCTGTCGCGCAACGCCGTGCTGGCGCCCTGGTACAGCCGCCTGGAACGCGGCGGCGCCGTGGTCGGCCTCAGCGTTCTGGCGCTGCTCGGCCTGTCGTGGCTCGGCTGGGCCAGCCAGCGCCGCGAAGCGACGGCCCGTCAGGCGCTTCAGGACGCCAATTCCCGGCTGGAGCAGCGGGTGGAGGAGCGCACGGCCGACCTGCGCGCCCTGAACCAGAAGCTCGTCCGCGCGTTGACCGAGAAGGAGCGCGCCAACCAAGCCAAGGGCCGCTTCCTTTCGGCGGCGAACCACGACCTGCGCCAGCCCTTCCAGGCCCTGCGCCTGTTCCATCACATCCTGACCGAGCGGCTGAAGGACCCGCGCGACCTGTCCATCGCCGGCAAGATGGGGGAGGCGCTGGACAGCGGCGAGAAGCTGCTGCACGCGCTGCTGGAGGTCGCCACGCTGGACGCCGGTGTGGTGCGCCCGAACGTCGCCGACGTGCCCATCGCCTCCATCCTGAACGAGGTCGCCGCCGATTTCCGCCTGGCGGTGGAGGAAAAGGGGCTGGAACTGCGGGTGCGCCCGTCCGACGCGGTGGTGCGGACCGACATGGCCCTGCTGACCCGCATGCTGCGCGAGCTGCTGCGCAACGCGGTGACCTACACGCCGTCGGGCGGCATCGTCGTCGGCTGCCGGCGGCGCGGACAGTGGCTGCGCATCGAGGTGTGGGACACCGGCCCCGGCATCCCGTCGGAGCATCTGGACGCCATCTTCGAGGACTTCGTCCAGCTCGGCAACCCGGAGCGGGACCGCCGCCACGGCCTGGGCCTCGGCCTCGCCAAGGTGCGGCGCAAGGCCGAACTGCTCGGCCATGCGATGGAGGTGCGTTCGCGCCTTGGCCATGGGGCGGTCTTCACCATCACCGTCCCCCTGGCGGCCAGCGAGACGAAGGCGGAACCGTCCGCCACCCCCGCCGCCGGTCCGATGGAGGACGCGCCCGAGCGCCTGATCCTGGTGGTCGAGGATGATCCGGTCCAGCGCTCCGGCATGCAGCTTCTGTTGGAAAGCTGGGGCAACCGCGTGATTTTGGCGGCCGATGGCCCCGCCGCGCTGGAGGCCTTGCGGGCGGCCCCCCGCGCCCCGGACGTCATCGTGACCGATTTCCGCCTGCCGGGGTCCCTGACCGGGGCGCAGATCGTCACCCGCGCCGCCGAGCAGCTTGGCCGTCCCATCCCCGGCATCATTCTGACCGGCGACACCGCGCCCGAGCGCATCCGCGAAGCGATGGACGCCGGCTGCCGCCTGCTGCACAAGCCCTTCACCCCCGATCTGCTGCGCGACGCCCTCCGCGCCGCCGGCACGGAACGCGGCGCCACCCGGCAGGCCGCGCATCAGAGCGCGGCCTAGGGTTCGTTCGGCGGGTTGGTTCGGTGGGTTCATGCGGCACCGCTCCCAGCGTTGATATCAGCATTAATAATTCTTGAACGACGCCTGCGTTAACCTGTGGCCGTGATCGGAATCGACACGGCCCCATGAACCAGCGTCCATGAATCCGCGCAGCCTCACCCGCCTGGACCAATCACAACTCGACGCCGTGGTGCGGCGGCACGAGATGTTCCGCAACGCGCGCATCGGCGGAGCGCGGGCGACGCTGTCCTTCTTCGACCTCAGCGGGCTGGATCTGTCGGGGCGCGACCTCGCGCACGCCGACTTCGTCGGTGCCTCCCTGCGCGGCGCGAACCTGACGGGGGCGCGGCTGGACTGCGCGGCGATGTTCGCCACCGACCTGCGTCAGGCCAATCTGGAAAACGCCAGCCTCATCAAGACCGACCTGCGCGGCGCCTGCCTGCGCGGCGCCATCCTGATCGGCGCCAACCTGTTCGAGGCCGACTTGCGCGACGGCTCGCTGGCTGAGAAGGACCGGGCCGGCAACCTGCGCATGGTCCAGGTGGACACCCAGCCGACCGAAGCGTCGGGCGCCGACCTGTCGGGCGCCAACCTGACCAACGCCCGCCTCAGCGGCGCCATGGCCTTGCACACCGACTTCACCGACGCGGTGATGAAGGGGTGCAAGCTGGTGCGCGCCACCATGCGCGGCGCCAACTTCACCGGCTCCAACCTGGAAGGCGCCGACCTCTCGGGTGCCGACCTGCGCGGCGCCTGCCTGCGCGGCGCGGTGCTGACCGGTGCCGCGCTGACCATGACGGACTTGACCGACGCCGACATCGAGGACACGCTGACCGACAACCCGGTCGGCCGCGTCGTGTCGGAACTCGGCCGCCCGCTGGAGGAACTGCTGCACGACCACATCGTGTGGGTCGGCACCGGCGGTGCCCAGGGCGCGCATCTCGACCTGTCGGACTTCGACCTGCGCCACGCCCCGTCGCTGGCGCACAGCTGCCTGACCATGCTGCGGGCGGTGGGGGCGACCTTCTATGGCCTGGACCTCACCAACGTGCAGCTTCAGGCGGCGGTGATGGAAAACGCGGACTTCCGCGTCGCCAAGCTGATCGGCGGCGACATGCGCGGCATCAACCTGAAGAACGCCAAGCTGAACAACGCCGACCTGCGCAACGTGAACCTGCGCCCGCTGGTCTTCGACGAAAAGCGTTCCATGCGCTCGGAACTGGCCGGCGCCCGGATGCGCTACGCCGACCTGCGCGGGGCCTGCCTGCGCAACGTGAACTTCGCGGGCGCCGACCTGTCCTTCGCCAACCTCATGGGCTGCGACCTGGCCAAGGCCGACTTCAGCCACGCCCGCCTGTTCGGCGCCAAGCTGGAGCGCAAGGCGCTGATGGAAGGGGTCATCCTCGACGGTGTGGCGGGCCTGAAACTTTAAGCGTGCTTTCCCCAGCTGTCGCACGGCTGTCAGGGGAGCCGAGTCAGGCGTTGAAGGGGCTGAATTGTTTTGGCGCGAGTCTCGGAAACGGACGCTGCTGTTTCCCGGAGCCTGCCACTCCCGACGTCGTCATTCCCGCGAAGGCGGGAATCCAGGCCGAACAAGCACTTACACGGAAACCTTCTGGATCCCCGCCTACGCGGGGATGACGATGTGGAAAGGGATGGCCCCGAAGGCAAATGTTTCACTGGACAGCCGTGCCAGCTGTCGAAAAGGCGAAGGTGGGCGATTCTCGGCAGGTTGTGAGCTGACGGTGGAAAAGATCACACGAAGACGCGTCTTCGTGTGTCTCCGCGTTTCCGACCTGCGGTCGCTTATGACGCCCGGACGGTCGTCAGGAACTTCGTCACCTCGTCGCGCAGGCGCTGCGATTCACGCGACAGCCCGCCCGCCGTGCTCAGCACCCGTTCGGCCGAGGCGCCGGCCTCACCGGTCACGCGGGTGACGGTGGCGAGGTTGCCGGATACGGCCGAGGTGCCGGCTGCCGCCTGCTGGATGTTGCCGGCGATCTCGCGCGTCGCCGCGTCCTGCTGGCCGACTGCCGTGGCGATGGCCGCCGAGATCTCGCTGATGTGCCCGATGGTGCCGCCGATCCCCTTGATCGCGGTGACCGCCGACCCGGTGGCCTCCTGAATCTCGGCGATCTTCGACTGGATTTCCTCAGTCGCGCGCGCCGTTTGGTTGGCGAGGCTCTTGACCTCGTTTGCAACGACGGCGAAGCCCTTGCCGTGCTCGCCCGCGCGCGCGGCCTCAATGGTGGCGTTCAGCGCCAGCAGGTTGGTCTGGCTGGCGATGTTGTTGATCAGCTCGACCACCTCGCCGACCCGGCGGGCGGACTCGTTGAGGTGGGCCATGATGCTGTTGGTCTTCTCGGCCTCATGCACCGCCGCGCCGGCGATGCTGTTCGACTGCGCCACCTGACGCCCGATCTCCTGGATGGAGGCCGAGAGCTGTTCGGTCGCCCCGGCGACGGTGCTGACGCTCGACGTGGCTTCCTCGGCGGAGGCCGCGGCGTCCGTCGCTAGGTGCGAGGCGTCGGTCACCGTGCGCGACATGGCGGTCGAGGCGCCCTGCATCTCCTGCGCGGCCTGCGAAACAGCGTCCACCACGCTCTTGACGCTCGCCTCGAACCGGTCGGCAAGGCTCACCAGCGTGGCGTGGCGTTCCTCCGCTGCGCGGGTCTTGGCGCGTTCCTGCTCGGCGCGCAGGCGGGCGGTTTCTTCGGCGCTGTCCTTAAGCACGGCGACCGCGTGGGCCATTTTGCCGATTTCGTCGCTGCGATGCCGTTCCGGAATCGCGGTGGACAGATCGCCGCGCGCGATGCTGACCATCGCCTCTTCCAGCCGCAGGATCGGCTGGCTGAAGCCCCGGCCAAGCGCGAAGGCCAGCGCGAAGGTCGCCAGCGCCAGCATGGCGACGATACCGCCAATCTGCCAGGCGCGTTCGGCAAAGGCGGCGTTCACGGTATCCAGATAGACGCCGGACCCGATCATCCAGCCCCAGCCGGACGTGAAGCGCCCGAAGCCGACCTTGGGCACCGGCTGGTCCTGGCCGGGCTTCTCCCACAGGAAGTTGACGAAGGTTCCCTTCGGCGCCGCCTGGATCAGTTCGCGGATGACGTAGGTGCCGCCGGGATCCTGGTAGTTCCAGAGGTTCTTGCCTTCCAGCCCAGGCTTGGCGCCGTGCGCGACCGACACACCCTCGCGGTCGTAGACGAACAGGTACTCCGATCCGTCGAAGCGCAGGGCGCGCAGGACGTTCTTCGCCGCCGCCTGCGCCTCGGCCAGCGGGATTTCACCCTTGGCGGCGCGCTTTTCCAAATCCTCCACGATGCTGACCGATGAATCGACCACCGCGCGCACGCGCGACTTGTGGTCGTCCATCATGGTCGCTTCCAGGCGGATCAGCGACACGGCGGCGACGATGGCCAGGGCCACCAGCGAAATGACGGGGAAAATCAGGATCTTGGCCCTGATGCCGAATTGCAGGCCATGCATCTGTCTTGTCCTTGGCAGGAACCTTTGGCCAAATGGTAGGACCACTTGAGTTAACGAACGACTGCACACGAAGCAACCGCGCCAAAAATTGCGCGTGACAAATTGCCCCTGGGGCTTCCGTCACGCTTCCCGCGCCGGAAACATGTTATCGAGGGGGCGGCGGGGGACGAAACGACAGGCACCATGACCAAGCAGGATCGCAACAAGGCTCCCGCCCATCATGATATGGCCCATCATGACGCGGCCCATCGCGCTTTTGCCGAAGCCGTGGCCCGCCACCACGCCGGCGACCTCGCCGGGGCCGAGCGGGGCTACCGCGCGATCCTCCAGGCCGACCCCGGCCATGTGGAAGCTCTGCATCTGCTGGGCGTGCTGGCCCACCAGACCGGCCATGACGCCGAAGCCGCCCGCCTGATCGCCGAGGCCATCGCGCGGGCCAACGAAAAGGGTGGTGGCAAGGCCGAACACCACGCCAACCTCGGCCTCGCGCTGCACGGCCTCGGCCGCGTCGCGGAGGCGGAGGCCGCCTACCGCCGCGCGCTGGCGCTGAAGGAGGACTATCCGGAGGCGCAGAACAGCCTGGGCAGCGCGCTTCAGGATCTCGGCCGGCTCGACGAGGCCATCGCCCATTACCGCCGTGCGCTGGAGTTGCGCGGGGCTTATCCGGAGGCGCTGGTCAACCTCGGCACCGCCCTGCACGCGCAGGACCGGCTGGAGGAGGCCGAGGCGAGCTTGCGCGCCGCGCTGGCGCTCGACCCCGCCGATCCGCTGGCGCACACCGACCTGGGCGTCGTGCTGAAGGAGGCCGGCCGGCTGGACGAGGCCGAGGCCGCCCACACGGAAGCCCTGCGCCTTGCCCCCGGCGACCCGGAAACGCTGGTCAACCTGGGCCTGCTGCGCGAGGCGCAGGGGCGGCCGGTGGAGGCCGAGGCCTGCTACCGCGAGGCGCTGCGCAGCGATCCGGGCTTCGCGCTGGCCCGCTGGAACCTGTCGCTGCTGCTGATCGGGCGCGGCGCGCTGCCGGAGGGGCGCGACCTTTACGAAGCCCGCTTCGATTCCCGCCGCGTGCTGGGCGCGCGAAGCTTCCCGGTGCCGCGCTGGCAGGGCGAGGATCTTTCGGGCAAGCGCATCATGGTCTGGCGCGAACAGGGCCTCGGCGACGAGTTGCTGTACGCCACCTGCCTGCCCGACCTGATCCGGCGCGCCGGGCAAGTGATCCTGGAATGCGACCCCCGCATGGTCGGGCTGTTCGCGCGGTCCTTCCCCCAGGCGACGGTGCGCGCCCAGACCTTCACCCCCGACGGCCGGGAGACGGTGGACCCGCCGGACTTCGACACGCACGTTCCCATGGCCTCGCTGACGCGCTTCCTGCGGCGCGACTACGCCAGCTTTTCAGCGGCGGGGGCCTATCTGGTGCCGGACCCGGAGCGCGCGGCGCTGTGGCGGGACCGGCTGGCCGCATTGCCGCCCGGTGTGCGGGTCGGCGTCTGCTGGCGCAGCCAGCGCACGCTGGGGGAGCGCAAGCACGCCTACACCCATCTGGACGCCTGGGCACCGTTGTTCCGGGTGCCGGGACTGGTCTTCGTTGCCCTGCAATACGACGCCCGTGACGAGGAGATCGACGGAGCGCTGGAACGCCAGGGCGTGACCCTGCACCGCTGGGCTGACACCGACCTGAAGAACGATCTGGAAGCGGCGGCGGCGCTGACCGCCGGGTTGGACCTCGTCGTCACCGTCGCGTCCTCGGTCGGCGAGATGGCCGGGGCGCTGGGCGTGCCGGTTTGGCGCTTCGGTGGAGCCAACGATTGGACCATGCAGGGCACGGCCGTGCGCCCCTGGTTCCCCAGCATGCGCATGTGGCGTGCGCGCGGCGGGGAGGGGTTGGATGGCGTCCTGGCGCGGATGGCGGGGGCGTTAAAACAACAGCTCCCCACCGTCATCCCCGCGAAGGCGGGGATCCAGGGCAACGCGGGAAAGTCCCAAATGGCCCTGGATCCCCGCCTTCGTGGGGATGACGATCTGTTGAAAGAGGCCCATTCTCTCCACCAATCCGGCCAATGGCCGGAGGCGGAGAAGGCCTACCAGAGCATCCTCCAGGCCGACGCCAACCACGCGGAGGCCCTGGAGGGCTATGGCTGGCTGGGCCATCAGGCCGGACGGCCCGACATCGCGGTGGAGTTGATCGGGCGCGCCATTGCGGCCGGCGGGGGCACCGCCGAGCGTCATCGGCGCCGCGCGCTGGCCTTTCAGACGCTGGGCGCTTTCGCCGAGGCCGAAGCCGACTACCGCGCGGCGCTGACCTTCCAGGCGGACGATGCTGAAGCGCTCGGCAATCTCGGGGTCGTGCTGCTCGGGCTGGGCAACGCCACCGAGGCCGCCGACGTGACGGCTAAGGCGGCGCGCCTTCAGCCCCTATGGGCAGGTCTGCACGCCAACCTTGGGCTGGCTCTTCAAGCCGTTGGCAGCGACGGGGATGGGGCGTTGCGCCGGGCGCTGGCACTCGACCCGGCTTTGGCCGAGGCATGGAACGGTCTTGCCTCTTCCGCGCTGGCGGCGGACCGCGTCGCCCAGGCCGACGCGTTCGCCGACCGTGCCTTGCGCCTGCGCCCCGACTACCCGGAGGCGCTGAGCAACCAAGGCGTTGCGCTCCTGGCTCTCAACAAGAATCCGGAGGCCGTGGCAGCCCTCCGCGCCGCTCTTCGCCTGCGCCCCGACGACGCCCGCACGCTTGGCAATCTGGCGCACGCGCTGGAGGCGGCGGGGGAAGCGGACCGGGCGGCTCTGGCGTGGTGGAAAATCATCCTGCTCGACCCCGGTTCGTCCGAGGGCTTCGCCGGGCTGGCCGACCTGCGGCAACGGCAGAAGCGTTTCGACGCCGCCCTGCGCGCCTGGGGCCGGGCCCTGACGCTGAATTCGCAACGCGCCGAATGGCACTACAATCTCGGCAACGCCTTTCAGGCCGCCGGCCGCCCATCCGACGCCGACGTGGCCTACCGCCGGGCGGTGGAGGTGGACCCGTCGCTGTCGCTCGCCACCTTCAACCGGGGCTACGCCGCGCTGGCCCGTGGCGAGTTGGAATTGGGCTGGACCGGGCTGGAAGCGCGCTTCGCCTCGGGGCAGGCCACGCCCGACCGGCGGTTTCGCAAACCCCTTTGGGACGGCGGCGATCTGACCGGCAAGACCGTGCTGCTGTGGCGGGAGCAGGGCGTGGGGGACGAACTGCTCTACGCCTCCTGCTACGCCGACCTGATCGCGCGCGCCAGCCGGGTCATCGTCGAATGCGATCCCCGTCTGGTGCCGCTGATGGCGCGCTCCTTCCCCAACGCCGTGGTGCGCGCGGAGACGGCCGACCCCGACGATTTCGACCTTCACGTTCCGGCGGGATCGCTGCCGCGGCACTTCCGCACTCGCCTGGACGCCTTTCCGGATCGCGCGGGATGGCTCACGCCGGACCCGGAAAAACTCAATCGGTGGCGGGACCGTCTGGCGGCGCTCGGGCCGGGTTTGAAGATCGGCATCTGCTGGCGCAGCCGCTTTCGGAACGCGTTGCGGGAGTCCGCCTACACAATTCTGGACCAGTGGGGGCCGATCCTCGCCACTCCTGGCGTCCATTTCGTCAATCTTCAATACGACGACTGCGTCGCTGAACTCGCAACGGCGGAGGAACGCTTCGGCGTGCGCGTCCGGCGCTGGCCGGATGTGGACCTGATGAACGATTTGGACGAGGCGGCGGCGCTGACGGCGGCGCTGGACCTCGTCATCTCCGCCGGCACGTCGGTGGCGGAGATGGCCGGCGCGCTCGGCGTGCCGGTGTGGCGCTTCGGCTGGGCGGGGGAATGGACCGCGCTCGGCACCGCCGTGCGGCCCTGGTACCCGTCCATGCGGCTGTTCGCCCCGCCGCCGGGCGGCACGCTCGACGACGCGCTGGGCGCCATCGGGCGTGCCGTGACTCAGGCGATCACCAGGCCGGGACGATCGCGCCCTTGAACTTGTCGTTGATGAACTGCTTCACCTCGTCGTTCTGGTAGGCCTTCACCAGCTTCGCCACCCACGGCTTGTCCTGGTCGGCCTTGCGCACGACGATGACGTTGGCGTAGGGGCTCTCGCTGGCCTCGCGGGCGATGGCGTCCTTGAGGGGGTCGAGCCCCGCCTCCAGCGCGTAGTTGGTGTTGATCACCGCCACGGTCACGTCGTCCAGCGAACGCGGCAACTGGGCGGCGTCCAGCTCGACGATCTGGAGCTTCTTCGGGTTCTCGGCGATGTCCAGCGGCGACGCCTTCAGCCCGGCGCCGTCCTTCAGCTTGATCAGGCCCTTGGACTGGAGCAGCAGCAGCGCGCGGCCGCCGTTGGTCGGGTCGTTCGGCACGGCCACCTTGGCGCCGTTGGGCAGCGCGTCCAGGCTCTTCGCCGTCTTGGAATAGACGCCCATCGGGAAGATGACGTTCTTGGCGACGCTGACGAGGTCGTAGCCGCGATCCTTCACCTGATTGTCCAGATACGGCTGGTGCTGGAAGGAGTTCGCGTTCAGGTCGCCGTCGGCCAGGGCCTGGTTCGGGATGACGTAGTCGGAGAATTCCATCACCGTCAGCTCAAGGCCTTCCTTGGCAGCGATGGGCTTCACCTTCTCCATGATCTGGGCGTGCGGGCCGGGGGTGACGCCGATCTTGATGGCTTCGGCATGGGCCGCGATGGGGGCGCCGAAGGCGGCGGCCAGGGTCACGGCGGCGGCGAAAGTGCCGAGCAAGCGCTTGCGGATCATCTCCAACTCCTCAGGACTTCAGGTTTCGTTTGTTGACTCGCCGGGCGATCCAGTCGCCCGTTGATTGCACGATCTGCACCAGCACGATCAGGACGACGACCACAGCCAGCATCACCTCCGGCAGGAAGCGCTGGTAGCCGTAGCGGATGCCGAGGTCGCCGAGACCGCCGCCGCCGACCGCACCCACCATCGCCGAATAGCCGATCAGGCTGACCGCCGACAGGGTCAGGCCCAGCGCGATGGCCGGCATGGCTTCCGGCAGCAGCACCTTGCGGATGATCTGGAAGGGCGTAGCGCCCATGGCCTGCGCTGCCTCGATCAGGCCCCGGTCCACCTCGCGGATGGCGCCCTCGACGATGCGGGCGATGAAGGGCGTCGCGGCGACCGTCAGCGGCACGATGGCCGCGGTGGTGCCGATGGAGGTGCCCGCCACCAGCCGCGTGAAGGGGATGATTGCCACCACCAGGATGATGAAGGGGGTGGAGCGCGTCATGTTCACGATGGCGCCGACCACGCGGTTGAAGACGAGGTTCTGCAACAGCTCCCCCCGGCCCGTGACCGCCAGCAGCACGCCGATGGGCAGGCCCAGCAGCGTGCCCAGGATGCCCGACACCGCCACCATGTGCAGCGTGTCGAGCAGCGCCTTAAACAGCAGCGCGTAGATTTCCGGGGACAGCATAACCAAGCACCTCGACGCCGAGCTTGTTGACTTTCAGGAGGCTGATGGCCGCCTCGATGGACTGCGGGTTGCCGATGGCCTCGACCACCAGCGTCCCGAAGGGCGCGCCCTGGATCTCGTCGATCTGGCCGTGCCAGATGTTCAGGTCCAGGTTCAGCTTGCGGCTGATCGCGCTGATGACCGGGGAGGTCGCGCGCTCGCCCGTGAAGGTGATGCGCAGGACGATGTTGGACTCCGGAACCTCGGTCGCCGACAGGCGCTCCTTCAGGCTGTCCGGAATGCCCCGGTTGATGACCGGATCGACGAAGGTGTGCGTCGTCGCGTGTTTGGGATGGGCGAAGATGTCGAACACCGGCCCCTTTTCGATGATCTTGCCGCCTTCCATGACCGCCACCTTGTGGCAGATCTCCTTGATGACGGCGATCTCGTGCGTGATCAGCACGATGGTCAGACCCAGCCGCTTGTTGATGTCCGCCAGCAGGTGGAGGATCTGCTCCGTCGTCTCGGGGTCGAGCGCGGAGGTCGCCTCGTCCGACAGCAGAACCTTCGGCTTGCTGGCCAGCGCGCGGGCGATGCCGACGCGCTGCTTCTGCCCGCCCGACAGCTCTGCCGGGTAGCGGTCGCGCTTGTCGGTCAGGCCGACCAGTTCCAGCAGCGGCTCCACCGTCTCCTTGATCTGCGCCTTCTTCACGCCGGCCAGCTCCAGCGGCAGGGCGACGTTGTCGAACACCGTGCGCGAGGACAGCAGGTTGAAGTGCTGGAAGATCATGCCGATGGAATGCCGCGCCTCGCGCAGCTGCGCGGGCGACAGGCCGGTGATGTCCACGCCGTCCACCAGCACGCGGCCGGAGGTCGGCTTTTCCAGCAGGTTCACGGTGCGCAGCAGCGTGGATTTGCCGGCGCCCGACCGGCCGATGATGCCGTAGATCTCGCCCCGCTCGATGGTCAGGTCGATGTCGGTCAGGGCGTGAACCGGCGCTCCGGCGCCACGGGCGGGGTAGGTTTTCTCGACGTGTTCGAACGTAATCATGCGGTTTGGGCCTCCCGACGCTCACCCAGTTCGCGGGCCACGTCGCGCAGGACGGTCTTCTGGATTTTGCCGGTCGATGTTTTCGGCAGGTCGCGGAACACGACCGTGCGCGGCACCTTGTAATGGGCGATGCGCTGCCGGCACCACTGAATAATATCGGACTCAGACGGGCGTTCCGCGCCGGGCTTCAGCGTGACGAAGGCGCAGGGGCTCTCGCCCCACTTGTCGTCGGGCCGGGCCACCACGGCGGCCTCCAGCACGGCGGGGTGCTTGTAGAGAACCTCCTCCACCTCCAGGGACGAAATGTTCTCGCCGCCGGAAATGATGATGTCCTTGGAGCGGTCCTTGACCTCGATGTAGCCGTCCGGGTGCAGCACGCCCAAGTCGCCGGAGCGGAACCAGCCGCCCTCGAACACTTCCCGCGTGGCCGCCGGGTTCTTCAGATAGCCCTTCATCACCGTGTTGCCGCGCACGGCGATCTCGCCGATGGTCTCGCCGTCGGCGGGGACCGGCTTTCCGGTGTCGCGGTCGAAGACGGTCGCGTCCTCCACCGCGATGTGGTTGACGCCCTGCCGCGCGTATTTCAGCGCAAGCGCATCGGCGTCCAGATCCTCCCACCCGTCCTGCGGGGCGCAGACGGTGGCGGGGCCGTAGACCTCCGTCAGGCCGTACATATGGATTACCTCGAAGCCCAGCGCCTTCATGCCGGACAGCACCGCCGACGGGGGTGCGGCACCGCCCGTTCCCACGGTAACCGTGTGGTCGAAGCGGCGTTGCGCCTCTTTCGGCGCGTGAATCAGCATGTTCAGCACGATGGGCGCGCCGCAGAGGTGCGTGACGTTATGTTCGGCGATGGCAGCGAAGATGGCCGCCGCCTCGACCCGGCGCAGGCAGACGTGCGTGCCGCCGGCCGCCGTGACCGCCCATGTGTAGGTCCAGCCGTTGCAATGGAAGGCGGGCAGCGTCCACAGATAGACGCTGTCCGGCCGGACGTTCAGCGTGAAGGCGTTGCCCAGCGCGTTCAGATAGGCGCCGCGATGGTGATAGACGACGCCCTTCGGGTTGCCCGTGGTGCCTGAGGTGTAGTTCAGCGCCAGCGCGTCCCACTCGTCCTCCGGCCCGCGCCACGCGGCGGGGGCGGCGGACGCCAGGAACTCCTCGTACTCCACCGCGCCCAGCGTCGGGGCATTGGGCACCTGCTCGTCGGCGACCTCCACCACCGTGATCGACCGCGCCGTCTGCTCCAGCGCCGCCTTGGCGACGGGGATCAGTTCGCGGTCCACGATCAGGACCTTGGTTTCGCTGTGGTCGAGGATGAAGGCGATTGAGCCGGCGTCCAGCCGCGTGTTCAGCGCGTTCAGCACGGCGCCGGCCAGCGGCACGCCGTAATGCGCCTCCAGCAGGGCCGGAACGTTGGGCGCCAGCACCGACACCGTGTCGCCCTTGCCGACCCCGGCCCCCAGCAGCGCGCCCGCGAACCGCCGCACCCGATCGCGCATCTGGGCGTAGGTGATGACCCGGCCGCCGTGCACGATGGCCGGCTTGTCCGGATACACCTTGGCCGCGCGCTTCAGGAAGCTGAGCGGGCTCAGGGGCACATGGTTCGCCGAACCGGGGGCGAGATCACGTTCGAAGATCGACGCGGTGCGGGAGAACGGGGCGGTCATGGAAGGAGTCCTCGATGCAGTCCCCAAGAAGGGGCCTCGCAAAAGCTCAATTGCTCAGACGTTCCCGTCATCCCCGCGAAGGCGGGGATCCAGGGCATTTGGGAAACGTCCCGAGTTGCCCTGGATTCCCGCTTTCGCGGGAATGACGGCACTTATAAAAAGTGATTGCTCACCAGGTCGGGATGATCGTGCCGTTGAAGCGGGTGTTGATGAACTCGCGCACCTCCGGGGAGCGGTACAGCTCGATGAAGCGCTTGATCTGCGGGTCTTCGGCGCGGTCCTTGCGGACGGCCCAGATCAGATGCCACTTGGACTGGTCGTCCTCCAGCAGCAGCGCGGTCTTCGGCGTCAGGCCCGCCAGCACCGCGTAGTTCAGCGTGATGACCGACGCGTCCACGTCGTCCAGCGAGCGCGGCAGCTGCGCCGCGTCCAGCTCCACGAACTTGATCTTCTTCGGGTTGGCGGCGATGTCGGCGATGGTGGTGTTCAGCCCGGCCCCGTCCTTCAGCCCGATGATGCCGGCCTTGGCCAGCAGGAACAGCGCGCGGGCGCTGTTGGTCGGGTCGTTGGGGATGGAGATGCTGGCGCCTTCCTTCAGGTCCTCCAGCTTTTGCACCTTCTTGGCGTAGACGCCCATGGGCACGACGATGCTCTTGGCGACCGGCACGATCTCGTAGCCGCGCTGCTTGATCTGGTTGTCCAGATAGGGCTGGTGCTGGAAGTTGTTGGCGTCAATGTCACCGTCCTGAAGCGACGCGTTCAGCATGTTCCAGTCCGTGAACTCGATGACCTTCGCCTCAAGCCCTTCCTTGGCGGCGATCTTGGCGGTGAATTCCAGGATCTCGCCGTAGGGGCCGGCCGACACGCCCACCTTCAGCGGAGCCGCCTGGGCGGTGAACGAGAACAGGCCGGCGGCCACGAGAACGGAGGTCAGCAGGGTCTTCACGGAAGGTGTCCTTTCCTGGGAGGGGAGGCTTGGGGCAGGGGAATGGGAAATCCGCAGTATTGCGCGAAGCCGTTGTGTTGAATAGTGGGTTCATACAGCGTTATTCAACACAACGTGTTTCGTCAACCGTGATCTTGTTCGAAAGTGGCATGTGGAATGGCCGCGATCCACGCAGCCCGGATCAATGCCGGGAGGTGCTGGCGCGGGCGGTGACGATCTGGCGGGCGGCGCGCTCGGCCTGACCGACGTTTCGGAAGGTTCGGCGGTCCAGATCCTTGAAGGTCCAATCGGACACGAAGAAGGTGAAGCCGCCGCGTTCGGCGACGACGATGCCGGCGGAGCGGCCCTGGACTTCAATGGCGTAGGCGTGCGACTGGCTCATGGGAAAAACTCCCCCTATGCCCGCGGCGCGGAGCGTCCCGGCGGGCGAAATGTCTCGGATTGTCTTGGGAAATGCGGCGCGTTCAGCGGCAACACATGCCGCGACACATACCGACGACAGCGATCCGAGGGGCGGGGGAGGTGGGGAGCGTCTTCATCATTCCGCCGGTCTCTCCTTCTCAGAGATCCACGACCGGTATCGTGGCGCTTTAGCGTTTGGTGACGCGGCGCAAGCTGCTGGGTTCAAATTGCCGCGGGGCGCCCACGGTGGGCGTCCGAAGACTTATCTACAATGTCTGTGGGCAATCAGTCAAGCGGGGAAATTGAACCTTCCGTGTGAAAAAACGCGAAGAACACATGATTCATGTTCATTTGTGGCGGCTCCTGTCGGCCGCTGTGAAAGCGGGGATTCAGGGCATTGGGGAAATTTGGTAAGAGGGGCCCGGATTCCCGCTTTCGTGGATATAACGAGAGAAGTCAGTGTTTTCCGAGCCTACACCGCCCCGCCCGGGGTGCCGATGTTGGCGCGGCCTTTCTCAAGGCGATCTGGATCCATCTCGTCGGCGTAAGGCTTGCCGTCCGGGGTTTGGGCCGGAATGTGGCGGCCCGTCTTCTGCTTCTCCAGCCGCTCGGAAATGCCGGTCGGCGCGTCTTCGGAACGTCGCGGGTCGGCGTTCGGGGCGGGTGACTGGGTGTCGCTCGGGTCGCCGCCGATGTGCGGGCCGCGCGGGTTGACCGGCTGCTTGGCGCTGTCCTGTGCCATGGCGCATTCCTTATTCTGATGGGCCGAATCCAACCGCCCCCGCCGGCACGGAGTTCCGCCGCCCCCGTCTTGAGGGCCAGGCATAAGAGAGCTGCAGGCATAAGACAGCTTATGTCTCCTAATCCGGTGACGGCGGCGCGGAATGTGGTATATCCGGGCAGCGGTCTAGCCCGAGGAGAGTTCTTTGCCCGCCGATACCCGTGCCCCTGGCGCGCCGGCCCCCGACCAGAAAGCCTGCGACCAGACGGACACCCAGCAGCTGGTCCTGGCCCTGCCCAAGGGACGCATTCTGAAGGAGCTGCGCCCGTTGCTCTCGCACGCCGGCATTGAGCCGGAGGCCGAGTTCGACAACGAGGACAGCCGGCTCCTGCGCTTTGCGACCAACGTCCCCGGCCTCAGCATCATTCGCGTCCGGTCCTTCGACGTGGCGACCTTCGTCGCCTTCGGCGCCGCCCATCTGGGCGTGGCCGGCAACGACGTGCTGATGGAATTCGACTATCCGGAGATCTACGCGCCGCTCGACCTCGGCATCGGCAAGTGCCGCCTGTCGGTGGCCGAGCCCGCAGCATTGGGCGAGAGCGACGACCCCTCGCGCTGGAGCCATGTGCGCGTGGCGACCAAGTATCCGGAGGTCACCAAGCGTCATTTCGCCGCGCGCGGCGTGCAGGCCGAATGTGTGAAGCTGAACGGCGCGATGGAGCTTGCCCCCACGCTGGGCCTGTGCCGCCGCATCGTGGATCTGGTGTCCACCGGTTCCACGCTGAAGGCCAACGGGCTGGTGGAGATCGAGCACATCGCCGACGTGACCTCCCGCCTCATCGTCAACCGGGCTGCCTTCAAGACGCGGCCCGAAGAAATTTCCCGCTGGATCGAACGCTTCCGGGAGGCCGTGAATGCCCGTCAGGCTTGATGCTCAGGACCCTCGCTTCAATGAAGGCTTCGAGGGGCTCCTGCACGCCAAGCGCGAGACCAGCGAGGACGTGCAGACCCTCGTCGCCGGGGTCATCGACGACGTGCGCAAGCGCGGTGACGCGGCGCTGATCGACTACACCGCCCGCTGGGACCGCCAGACGCTCACCCCCGACACCCTGCGCATCGGCCAGGAGGAGGTGGACGCGGCGGTGGGCAAGTGCGGCAAGGACCTGCTGGCGGCGCTGGACACCGCCGCCGAACGGATCGAGAGCTTCCACCGTCTCCAAGTGCCGGATGTCACCGACTACCGCGACCCGCAGGGCGTGCGGCTCGGCGCCCGCTGGACGCCGGTGGGGGCCGCCGGCCTCTACGTGCCGGGCGGCACGGCGGCCTATCCCAGCTCCGTCCTGATGAACGCCCTGCCGGCCAAGGTGGCGGGCGTGGACCGCATCGTCATGGTGGTGCCGACGCCGGACGGGGTGATCAACCCGCTGGTTCTGGCCGCCGCCAAGCGTTGCGGCATCACCGAGATCTACCGGGTGGGCGGCGCCCAGGCCGTGGCCGCGCTGGCCTACGGCACCGCGACCATCGCGCCGGTGGACAAGATCGTCGGCCCAGGCAACGCCTTCGTCGCCGCCGCCAAGCGGCTGGTCTACGGCACGGTTGGCATCGACAGCATCGCCGGCCCGTCGGAGATCCTGGTGGTCGCCGACAACCGGAACGACCCGGCCTGGATCGCCATGGACCTGCTGTCCCAGGCGGAGCACGACACCTCGGCCCAGTCGATCCTCATCACCGACGACGCCGATTTCGCCGATGCCGTGGCGAAGGCCGTGGACAAGCATCTGGAGACGCTGCCCCGCACCGCCATCGCCGGCGAGAGCTGGCGGGAGCATGGCGCGATCATCGTCGTCCGCGATCTGATGGCCGATTCCCCGGCCCTGATCGACCGTCTGGCCCCCGAACACCTGGAACTGGCCGTCGAGGACCCCGACGCCCTGTCGGTGAAGGTCCGCAACGCCGGGGCCATCTTCCTCGGCCGCCACACGCCGGAGGCCATCGGCGATTACGTCGCCGGCCCCAACCACGTCCTGCCGACGGCGCGCAGTGCGCGCTTCTCCTCGGGCCTGAACGTGCTGGACTTCATGAAGCGGACGACCTTCGTCGCCTGCGACGCGACCAGCATCCAGGCCATCGGCCCGGCGGCGGTGACGCTGGCCCGCGCCGAGGGGCTGGACGCCCACGCGCTCTCCGTTGCGCTCCGCCTGCCGCAGGGAGGTGCCGCGTGAATCCGAGGGGCAACCGCCGCATCGTTCACGTCGTCCTCGACGAGAAGACCGTCGTCCGGCGCAAGCCGGAGGTGGAGCACGAGCGCGCGGTCGCCATCTTCGACCTGCTGGAGGACAACGAGTTCTGTCCGTGCGATCACGCGGACGCCGGCCCCTACCACCTGCACCTGTCGATCGAGGACAACCGCCTCGTCTTCGACATCCGGCGCGACGACGACAGCCCGATTGAGAAGATTGCACTGCCGGTGACCGGCTTCCGCTCGATCGTGAAGGACTATTTCCTGATCTGCGAGAGCTACTACAACGCCATCAAGCGCGCCACGCCGTCGCAGATCGAGGCGATCGACATGGGGCGCCGCGGCCTGCACAACGAGGGGTCGGAAATGCTGCGCGAACGGCTGGCCGGGAAAGTCGAAATGGACCTGCAGACGGCGCGGCGGCTGTTCACGCTGATCTGCGTCCTGCACATCCGCGGCTGACGGGGCGGGGCGGCGCATGGCCCCGGTGATGCAGCCGCTCCCCGTGTCGAGCGTCCTGTTCGCCTGCACCTACAACATGATCCGCTCGCCCATGGCGGCGGCGATGATGAAGCATTTCCACGGCGCGCGGATCTACATCGACTCGGTCGGCGTGCGCGAGGGCGACGAGGTGGACCCCTTCGCCGTCGCGGTGATGGAGGAGATGGGCATCGACATCTCCCGCCATCGCTGCCGCACCTTCGAGGATCTGGAGGACGCCAACTTCGACCTCATCATCTCCCTGTCGCCGGAGGCCCAGCACCGCGCCATCGAAATGACGCGCACCATGGCCTGCGACGTGGAGTTCTGGAACACCTTCGACCCCACCCTGGTGGACGGCAACCGCGACGCCATGCTGGAGGCCTATCGCAAGGTCCGCGACGGCCTGCTGGAGAAGATCAAGGACCGCTTCCCCCTGTCGCGCGGCCCGACCGTGTAAGGGCGTTCCCCCTTGTGCCTTTTGCGTGACCCTTTACGCGACGCCGACGAACCGGTTTCGCAAGGCGCGGTTGAGGTGTTATTGAGTTAAATCATCGAAGACGGCATCGGCGTTCGTTAGCCTGCACTGCTTTTCAAGGAAGGTGTTCCGCCCGATGTCCGCAGGCCTGCTGTCCCGCCTCCTTCGCGCCGCCGGTCCGCGCAGCCTCCGCGTGCGGCTGATGGGCGTCGTGCTGGCGTCGCTGGCGCTGCCGCTGGTGGGCGTGATCTATTATTCCAACCAGCAGCTGGAGCAGCGGCTGACCAGCGCCCGCGAACTGGCGCGCCACCTGACCGAGGATGGCGTCGAGCGCCAGCGCGACCTGATCGGCGAAGCGCGCAACCTGCTCAGCGTGCTGGCCCTGGTGCCGGCGATCCGCGACGCCACGCACGAAAACACCGACGCCTGCGTTTCCCTGCTGGCGCCGATGCCCCGGCAGCACCGCTGGACGACCGGCGTCTGGGTCACCGATGCCGATGGCAACATCATCTGCGACACCACCGGTCCCGGCGCCGGCATCAGCCTGCGCGAGCGCGAGTATTTCCAGCGGGCGCTGGACAGCAAATCCTTCGTGCTCAGCGATTTCGTCATCGGCAAGCGGTCGGGCAAGCCGCTGATCCTGGCGGTGCAGCCGGTTCTGGTGAACGGCGTGATCGACCGCGTGCTGGGCGTGGCCATCGACCTTGCCTGGCTGACCGACCTCGTGAAGGTGACCAAGCAGGACGACGCCCGCATCATCGTGCTGGACCGTAACGGCGTCATGATCGCCCGCCAGCCCGATCCGGAAGGCTGGGTCGGCCGCAGCCTCGCCGATTTCCCGCACGTCCGGCACATGCTGGCCGAGCGCGCCGGCATCTTCGAGTCGGGCAGTGCCGACGGGCATCACCGCATCTGGGCCTTCCAGCATTCGTCGGAGACCAACACCACCTTCGCCGTCGGCATGCCGACCAGCCCCATCATGGCCGACGCCCGCCGCGACCTGCTGCGCGGGCTGGTGGTGCTGGGCATCGCCGGGCTGCTCAGCGTCGCCGCGCTGTGGGCGCTGCTGCATGCCTCGGTGCTGCGCTGGATGCGGGTGCTGAGCCAGGCAGCCACGCGCATCGGCGCGGGCGAGGTCGGCGCGGTGGTCGAATCGGCGCGCGCGCCGGAGGAAATCCGGCTGGTCGCCACCGCCTTCAACGACATGTCCGGCCGCCTGAAGCAGCGCGAGCAGGAACTGCGCGCCGCCATGGAGGAGGCCCGTTCCGGCAGCCGCGCCAAGGAGGAATTCCTGGCGACCATGAGCCACGAGATCCGCACGCCGATGAACGGCGTGATCGGCTTCGCGGAAATGCTTCTGGAAACCCCGCTGACCGTCGAACAGCGCCGCTACGCCACCCAGGTGCGCGAGGCCGGGCGGTCGCTGCTGACCGTCATCAACGACGTGCTCGACCTGTCGAAGCTGGAGGCGGGCAAGCTCGACCTCGTCTGCGTGCCCTTCCGCATCGATGACCTCGCCGACCGCTGCGAATCGATGGTCCGCATGGCGGCCGAGCAGAAGGGGCTGGAGATTCACACCGTGGTGTCGGCGGCGGCGCGCGGCTATGTGCTGGGCGACCCCGACCGGGTGCGCCAGATCCTGCTGAACCTGCTGGGCAACGCGGTGAAGTTCACCGATCGCGGCAGCGTGCGCCTGACGGTCAAGGCCATGGGCGACGAAGGCGGCGGGCGCCGCTACACCTTCACGGTCAGCGACACCGGCATCGGCGTGCCCGAGGAGCGCCAGCGCGAGCTGTTCCAGCGCTTCACCCAGGTGGAACGCGGGCGCGGCGGCACCGGCCTCGGCCTCGCCATCTGCCGCCGTCTGGTGGAGCTGATGGGGGGCGAGATCGGCGTGGAAAGCCGGCCGGGGGTGGGCAGCACCTTCTGGTTCAGCCTGCCGCTGCACCCGGCCAGCGCCCAGAGCGCCGAGGATCTGGACGGCGGGCCGTCCCACCTCGACACCCCGGCTATCGGCGGTGCGCGCATCCTGCTGGCCGAGGATCTGGCGATGAATCGCGACCTCGCCGTCACCATGCTGACCAAGGCCGGCCATTATGTGGACGCGGTGGACGACGGCGCCGCCGCCGTGGCGGCGGTGCAGGAACGCGACTACGACCTCGTGCTGATGGACGTGCAGATGCCCGTCATGGACGGGCTGGAGGCGACGCGGCGCATCCGGGCGCTTCCCGGTTCGCTCGGGCGCATTCCGATTTTGGCCCTGTCGGCCGGCGTCCTGGCGGTGGAGGTGGAGCGCTGCCGGCAGGCCGGCATGGACGACCATCTTCCCAAGCCGCTGGAAAAGGCGAAGCTGCTGCACGCCGTGGACCGCTGGACCGCCGCCGGCCGCCCGGCATTTGACACAGAGCTGATTGAATAAAATTAACGACTGTGTGTTATACGAGTACCGTTCCACCCTGCCGCCCGGTTCCTTCGAACTCCGTGGCGGCATCGTCCTGACGGTGCCGGTGTTCCATGAAGGTCGCGCAGCCTCACATCGCCCCGATCCCCGAACGCAAGCCGGACTTTCAGGCCGGTTCGGCGGGCAACGCCGCCGGCGGGTCCGCCCTGTCGTTCCAGGATGTGCTGGCGCAGGCGCAGCCGGTGCCGAAGGGGCGGCTGGGCAATGGGCAGAAGGCGCCGCCGGTCCCGCTTCAGAAGCCCGAACCGCCCATGCTGCTCGCCGACGGCACCACCGTGCCGCTGCCCGGCCGCAAGCCCGGCGCTTCCGCGAACTCGGCGTCGGCCGCTGCCGTGGCGAACAGCGCCGCCGCCGGCCGCGTGGTGCTGGCGGCCCAACAGGTCGCCGGCCTGTCGGGCCACAGCTTCACCGCCATTCTCGCGCAGGCGACCCAGGAAAGTGGTCTGAACCCGGCCGCCAGGAACCGCTCCAGCTCCGCCGCCGGCCCGTTCCAGTTCCTGGAGCGCACATGGCTCGACCTGTTCCGCCGCCATGGCGCCGCCTACGGCCAAGGCGAACTCGCCAGCGCGATCCAGAGCCGCAACGGCATCCCCTCGGTCTCCGACCCGGCGGCGCGGCGCAAGATCCTCGACCTGCGCCATGACGTGGACCTCTCCGCCGGCATGGCCGCGCGCTACCTGTCGGAAGGGCGCGCCCGGCTGGAACAGCGGCTGAAGCGGCCGGTCAGCGAGACCGAGAGCCGCATCGCCTACGTCATGGGCGTGGGCGGCGCCGCCAAGCTGATCCGCGCCGCCGAGTCGACCCCGAAGGCCACGGCGGCGGAGGTGCTGCCTTCGGCGGCCAAGGCCAACCACAACCTCTTCTTCGACCGGGCGAGCGGCCGCGCCCTGACCGCCTCGGAAACCATCGCGCGCCTGACGCGCAAGATGGAAACCGACCAGAAGGACATGTTCGCGTTGATCGCCCAGGCCGCCGAACCGCGCCAGCGCCTCGACGGCGGCGACTCCCCGCTCAGCGCCTTCCAGTCCGCCCAGGCTCTCGGCGACGCGGATGATGTGGACGACGGCCTGCTCGGGTAAGGGCGTTTTCCTGGACGTCCGGGCTCCTGTGCGGCCTTGACCAATGCACCACCACACGCGGAGCCGCTGTATGATGGTGCACATGATTCATGTCTGTGACGCATGGGTCGCGAAGTCATATGTGGGCTCATCGTTGTGCATGGACTGCACAACGGCCGCACACGAACAATTCGCCGCAAGGCGATGCTATGAAGGCACAATCGGCCATTTTCGCCCGTTGTGCAGAAACGCGTTTCGGCGAAATCCGCACAACGATGCACAATCGGAGCTATGCATCGGACGCATGTCTCTGCGTTCAAAACCTCGGGCAGGGGCCTGTTTTGGCTGGTTCGAACCAGCTTTCGGGCCGATTCCCCCTTAGGCTGGTCGGCCTGCCCCCAATCAAATTTGGGAAATTCGATTCATCGTACCCTTCAGGGGTTGAAAGGGGCGTTTGGAATCCCACTTGACCCCGGCGCGTCGTGGCGTCAGTTATTGGCCCGAAACTGTTACGGACTTAAGGGCCTATGGCTAAGGAAGACCTGATCGAGTTCTCCGGGACTGTCGTCGAGCTGCTGCCGAACGCGATGTTCCGTGTGAAGCTCGACAACGAACATGAGGTTCTGGCGCACACGTCGGGCAAGATGCGCAAAAACCGCATCCGCGTTCTGGCCGGTGACCGCGTCAATGTCGAAATGACGCCGTACGATCTGACCAAGGGCCGGATCACGTTCCGGTTCAAGTGACCCTGACCGTAACGCGCATGCTTTCCGCACCCCGGTTCGTGCTGGCGTCGGCCTCGCCGCGCCGGCTCGACCTGTTGCGCCAGATCGGCGTCGTCCCCGACGCGGTGGATCCCGCGGACCTCGACGAGTCGCCTCTGCCGCGCGAGCTGCCACCGCAGCACGCCCTGCGCCTTGCCGGCGAGAAGGCCGCCGCCGTGGCCGCCCGTCATCCGGGCGCCTTCGTGCTGGCCGCCGACACGGTGGTCGCCTGTGGTCGCCGCATCCTGCCGAAGGCGGAAGAGGAAAAGCAGGCGCGATCCTGCCTGGCCCTGCTGTCCGGCCGCCGGCATCGGGTGTTCGGCGGCGTGGTCCTCCTCTCCCCATCCGGCGATGGCGAGGCGCCCCGCCGGACGGAACGGGTCGTGCGCACCGACGTGACCTTCAAGGTGCTGGCCGCCGACGAGGTGGACTCCTACATCGCGTCCGGCGAATGGCACGGCAAGGCCGGCGGCTACGCGATCCAGGGCCGGGCGGCGGCTCATGTCCGCTGGATCGGCGGTTCCTACAGCAACGTGGTCGGGCTCCCCCTGTTCGAGGTGGCGGCCCTGCTGCGCGGCGCGGGCTTCCCGCTTCCGTGAGCGGCCCGGCGAAAGCGTCCCTCGAAATCCTCGTGGACCGCGACGGCCCGCTGACGCGGGCGGCGGTCCTGACCGGCGGGCGGCTGACCGACCTCTACATCGATCACGCCGACCGCCCGTCGCGGCTCGGCCACATCTTCCTGGGCAAGGTGGAGCGCATCGCCACCGGCCTGGACGGCGCCTTCGTCGACCTCGGCACCGGCAAATCCGGTCTTCTGACCGTCAACGACGCCCGTGGCCCGAAGGGCCGCGTGGAGCGCATAGGCACCCTGCTGCGCACCGGCCAGCCGGTGCTGGTCCAGGTCAAGACCGACGCGGTGGGCGGCAAGGGGCCATCCCTGACCATGGACGTCACGCTGCCCGGCCGCTTCCTGGTGCACGCGCCGCTAGGCCGCGACGTGGCGGTGTCCAAGCGCCTCGGCACCGGCCCGGCGCGGGCCGAGTTGACCCGGCGCATCCAGTCCATCGTGCCCGGCTCCGGCTGGATCGTCCGGGCCGGCGCTGCGACCGCCCCCGACACCCTGCTGGAGGCTGAATCCGACGCGCTCCACCTCGCGTGGCGGGACGTGAGCGATGCCGCCGGCCGCACCGGTGCTCCCGCCCTGCTGCTGCCCGGCCCGGATGCAGCGCGCCGCGCCCTGATCGAGCATGGAGCCGCCGGCCCGTCGGCGATCGTCGTGGACGGCGCCGATCTGGCCCGCGATCTGGCCGACTGGTGCGCCGACCGCGCCCCGGACCTTGCGGACCGCGTCGTCCGTCACGACATGCGTCCGGGCGAACGGCAGAGGCTGTTCGACCTGCGCGACCTCGACGCCGAGGTCGCCGGGCTGCTCGACACGCGCGTGCCGCTGTCGGCCGGAGGCTCCCTGGTGATTGAGCGGACCGAAGCGCTGACCGTCGTGGACGTGAACGCCGGGGAGCGCGGCAACGCCCTCGACGTGAACCTTGAGGCGGCGGCCGAGATCGCCCGGCAACTGCGCCTGCGCAACGTCGGCGGCATCGTCGTCGTGGATTTCGTGAACATGCGCAGCCGTGGCGAGGCCGAACGCCTGCTGGCCGCCCTCTCCCGCGCGGTGGAGGACGACCCGGCGCAGACGCAGGTCTACGGCATATCGAAACTGGGGCTCGTGGAGATGACGAGGGCACGGCGGGGCACGGCACTGGCCGACCTGCTGGCGGAGGACAAGGTATGAGCGACAACCCGACGATGGACGGGAGAAAGGCCGAGGGGGCTTGCCCCATCTGCGGCCGGCCGGCGGTGCCGGGGCTGCGTCCATTCTGTTCCAAGCGCTGCGCCGACGTGGACCTGTCCCGTTGGCTGGGTGGCGTCTACCGCATCGAGGGCGGCGACCGGCCGGACACCGATCCGGAGGCCGATTCCGACGCCGACGGAGGGGATGGCGGGGAGTAGGTTTTGGGACGGAAAATCCTTGTCCCAAGCGGGTTTAGGGGAAAAACGACAGGGTTCGAATTTTTTGCATTTTTTGTCTGGACAGGCTCCCCGAATTTTCCTACAAACCGCCCCACGACGCGCCGCGGCGGCCCGCACGGACCAAAACGAAGCGCGCGATGCCTGGGTAGCTCAGTTGGTAGAGCAGGGGACTGAAAATCCCCGTGTCGGCGGTTCAATTCCGTCCCCAGGCACCACCGAATTCCTCTGAGAGATCAGAACCAAAACCCCGCCCTTCGGCGGGGTTTTGTGTTTCTGGCGCTAGCCGATGCGCACGGACTTGCGGCGGACGATGTCCTCCGGTGACGGGAGCCGCTGCCGCGCCGCCTCCGGGAGCGTGGCGGCGGACGGGCCGCCCTGCGGATGGCCGACGACGATGCGCCCGACCATCCCGGCTTCCTCGTGTGGGAGGCAGAAATAGTCGTAGACGCCGGCCACGGTGAGGCGCAGGTCGAAGCTCTGGTCCGGCAGCAGGTAGTCGGAGTCCCACGGCGCGGCCCCTTCGGGGATGCGCAGCGGGTGATCGCCGTTCGCCGGGTGATAGGCGGTGCTGGTGTGCGAATTGCCGGGATCGACGTTGATCCAGCGGATCGTCTGGCCGGGCTCGACCAGCACGCCGACCGGGTCGAACCACACCGCAGAGCCATCGGCGTTGCCGCGCATGCGGATCTCCACGACCTCTTCGGCCACCCCTTCCGCCTGCGCCGGCGGAGGCAGGCCGAGCAGTGCCAGACCGGCGGCCCAGCCGCCGGCCCGCAACACGGTGCGTCGCCCGATCATGCTACTTCGCCACGCGCGCCTCGTCGGCCGTGGCGATGTGCCACAGGACGACGTGGTAGTGCGGCTTCTCCACGCCGGGATGGCCGGCGTTGAAGTACATGTCGACGTGATCGACCTTGCCGCCGGCGGCCTTCAGGTTGTCGAATTTCTTCTGGCCCTGAATGTCCTCGACCGGAATCATGTAGATGGTGCTGGCCAGCCGCCCGTCGTGATCGTAGGCGAGGAAGGGGCCGGCCGGCAGCGTGGCGGGATCGACGTAGAGCGTGCCCATGCCCGGCAGGAAGTCGGGCAGTTTCACCAGTTCGCTAACCTTTTTGTAGGTGCCGCCGGGCGGGGCCTTCTCCACGCTCTGCGCCTGCGCGGGAACGGCGGCCATGGCGAAGGCTCCGGCGATCAGGATGGTGCGGATCAGCATGCGTGTCCTCCTTCGATGAGGGTCCGATGATGGTTCGGGCGATGGCGGGTTGGGGCGGGCCGATGTGTCACCCGCCGCCGGGCGGCGGGGCCGGCAGGCCCAGACGGTCGAGCACGCGCGCGACGATGCGCGCGCAGCGCTCGCCAGCGAACGGGAACACGCCGGCAAGATCGGGCGCGAGCTGCTGGCGCAGGCTGCGGCCAAGCAGGCGGCGGGCCCGGTGCAGGCGCGTCTTCACGGTGTCGGGCGGAATGCCCAGGCTCGACGCGGTCTCCTCGACGCTCATCTGCTCGATCTCGCGCAGCACGAAGACGACGCGGAACGGGTCCGGCAGCGCGTCGATGGCGCGCTCCAGCAGGCGCCGCGTCTCGGCGCGGGCGGCTTCCTCTTCGGGTGTCGCGGGCGGCGGCTGGGCTCCTGGGAAGGGAATCACCTCAGCGCCCGCCGTCCGACCATCGGCGCCGTCCTCGTCCAACTCGGTCATGGGCAACTCGGTCATGGCCTTTCTCTGCCGGAGCCGCCGCAAGGCCTCGTTCAGAACGATGCGGCCAAGCCATGTCGCCAGGCTGGCGTCCTCGCGAAACTGGCCGATGTGGGTGAAAACCAGAACGTAGGCGTCCTGCACGGCGTCCTCCGCCTCGGCGGGATCGCGCAGCACACTGCGCGCCATGCGGAAAAGCCGCTGGTTGTGCCGCTGCATCAGGATGCGGAAGGCGTCGGCGTCGCCGCACCGGATCCGTCCGGCCAGTTCAAAGTCGCTGTGCACCGTCTGCCGCATGATCGCCTTTGTCTGGTCCATGCCGCGCTCCCTGGTTTATCGATTTGATGCAGGAGGGGGCGATCCGGTTCCCGCGCAGACGGGGTGCCCATTTCGGATAGAGGGCGGCGTGGCAGGCCGGCGGCACCTTGTCCCAGGCACATTCCGGGGTGCCCGTCTGTGTGCACTGCACGCGATGCCATGTCGCATGGCGTTGGCCCAACTTTGCCTATAACGAAAACTTAACTTTTCACATAACGAAGGCTTAACCTTTCGCATATGCAATATGAAGGGCATGCGTGGATTGGGTGTCGTCCCCGGACGCGGCGCCTGGGCCAGGATGCTCGGCCATTGGAAGGGCGGAAAGAACGGCGTTGCGGTGACGGGACCCGGACACGACCGGCGTCTTCGTCGTGTGGATAACTTCAAGCGCATTCCCGGCGCGCTTGTCCTGGTAATAGTGGAGCAATAGTGATGTCTCAGAAGATCGCGCTTGTCACCGGTGCCATGGGTGGCCTCGGCACCGCCATCTGCCAAGCGCTGGCCAAGGATGGCTTCTTTGTGGTGGCCAACTGCCTGCCCAACTACGAGCCGGCCGCTGTGTGGCTGGGCCAGCAGGAAGCCGCTGGCTTCAAGTTCTACATGGCCGAAGGCGACGTTTCCGATTACGAGAGCTGCAAGGCGATGGTCGCGTCGATCGAGGCGAACGTCGGCCCGATCGACGTCCTGGTGAACAACGCCGGCATCACCCGCGACAAGTTCTTCCCGAAGATGGAAAAGGCGCAGTGGGACGCGGTGATCTCCACCAACCTGACCAGCCTGTTCAACGTCACCCATCAGGTGTCGGCGAAGATGGCTGAGCGCGGCTGGGGTCGCGTCATCAACATCTCGTCCGTCAACGGCGTGAAGGGCCAGGCCGGCCAGACCAACTATTCGGCCGCCAAGGCGGGCGTCATCGGCTTCACCAAGGCGCTGGCCGCCGAACTGGCGACCAAGGGCGTCACCGTCAACGCCATCGCGCCGGGCTACATCGGCACCGAGATGGTCATGGCGATCCGCGAGGACATCCGCCAGGGCATCATCGACTCGGTCCCGATGAAGCGCCTGGGCAAGCCGGAGGAAATCGGCGCCGCCGTGTCCTACCTCGCCTCCGATCTGGCGGGCTACATCACCGGCACGACGCTGAACATCAACGGCGGCCTGTACTATCAGTAAGCTGTCGCACGATTGACTAGCGTAGAGAACGCCCGCTTCGCCTCGGCCATGGTCCGGCCGGCGAAGCGGGCGTTTTCATTTTCGCACGGCGTTCAGGTCGCGCGCGTCAAACCCATCTGCCAGAAATCCGCCTCCAGGCGGCAGGCCTGCCGGAAGGTCGTTAGCAGTTGCGGAAAGCGCTGCTCGGTCATGCCGCGTGCGGCCAGCCGGTTCAGCGTGGCGCGGGCGCCGGCCGCCACCTCCTGATAAGCCTCTCCGGAATATTCGGCGATCCAGGAGCGGTAGGGGTTGCCCTGGGCCAGACCCGACGGGCCGGCGGCGAGGCGCTTGCCGATCTCGGCATAGCCCAGCACGCAGGGGGCCAGCGCGACGTGCAGGTCTAGAAGGTCGCCGCGCAGCCCCGTTTCCAGCACATAGCGCGTGTAAGCCATCGTCGCCTTGGCTTCCGCCGCCTGCTCCAGATCCGCCGGGGACAGGCCCCAGCCGGCGCACAGCCGAATGTGCAGATCCATTTCCACGTCGAGAATGGCCTTCAACCCGCCAAAGGCGGCGCGCATGTCGGCGAGGGATTGGCCCTTGTAGACGGCGAGCGCGTAGGCGCGGGCGAAGTGGATGAGGAACAGGTAATCCTGCACGAGGTAATGGCGGAAGGAGGAGACGGGCAGGGTCCCCCGCCCCAACTGCTGAACGAAGGGGTGATCGACGTAGGACGCCCACTCGTCGGCCGCTCCGGCGGTCAAGCGATCAAACAAATCCGTGGCCAAATCCGTGGCCCGATCGGCGGCGTTGTCTGTGGTCATCGATTCCGTTCCCCCCGTGTTCCATGCCCCGACCCGGTGACGGTGCCGGCCGGCGCACTGTGGGGCGCATTGTGGAGCGGCGGGCCTCTGTCGGCAATGGAGCGTGCCAACCATATGAATGACACGGGAGTCTCGCTTCGCCCGTGTCCGGGCCACAAGACGGGAGTCGGTTATGCCGGAACGCCACGCCATCGACCGCCGAGCCCTCATGGCGAGCCTGAGTGCCCTCGGCGCCACGGTTCTGTTGCCCAAACCGGGCGCGGCTGCCGGCCTCGTCCCGACACCGGGGCAGACGGAGGGGCCGTTCTACCCGACCAGCTTCCCGGCGGATGTGGACAACGACCTCGTCCTCGTCCGTGGGGCCGCGACTCGGGCGTTGGGCACGGTCGCGCACATCCACGGGCGCATCCTGGACCGCGCCGGGCGTCCGGTCCCCGGTGCGATCGTCGAGATATGGCAGTGCGACGCGCAGGGGCGGTACCGGCATCCCCGCGCGCCGGACCATGAACGGTTCGACGGCGGCTTCCAGGGCTATGGCCGGATGTCGGTCGACTCGGGCGGGGTGTACCGGTTCCGCACGATAAAGCCGGTGCCCTATCCGGGCCGGACGCCGCACATCCATTATGCGGTGATCGTCCCTGGCGCCGGGCGGTTCGTCACGCAGATGTACGTGGAGGGCGAGCCCCTGAACGAGCGCGACGGTCTGCTGAACGGCATCCGCGATCCGCGGGCGCGCCGAAGCGTCATCGTCCCCCTGGCGGCGGCGAACGACGTTGAAGCGGGCGCCGTTCAGGGCACCTTCGACATTGTCCTGGATCTGTGACCCGGACCGAGCGGGTCCCGTGGCGATCCGCTCAATGGAGCCGTTGCTGGTCCAGCCGCTCCTTGACGTACAGCTTCTCCAGTTTCAGGCGCTTCAGGGCCATGTCGTCGGGTCTGGCACGGCCATACTCGGCGCGAAGCATGGCTTCGAGCTCGGCATGGCGTTGACGAAGTGTATCGACGGTTTCCGTCTCGGTCGTCTCCATGACAGCACCTCTGGTCTGAAGTCACACCGGCTTGGCGACAAGCCTTCCGGACAACAGAGCAGGGCCGCCGTTGTTGCCCGGCCCGCCACCCCATTCTTGTTTACGCCCCATTGTCGTCTATGACGGCTGCGGGCGCGGGCGGCGCAGGCGGCCCACGGAGTTGCGGAACAGCCAGCGGACCAGTTTCCCGAGACGAAGCAGCGCCACCAGGGCCATCGCGGCGCCGAACAGGAACGACACGGCGCCGACGATGGCGGCGAACAGCGCGGCGAGCATTGCGACCGAAAGTTTGGCGGTGCGCGCCACCGTCGTGAGCACCTGCTTCCCGGTGAGCCGCAGCGCGCCGCTCACGGGCTTGCCGAGGATCTTGGCGGCGCGCTCGGCCTTCTGAACGTCCTTCACGTCATCGACATGCCGCAGGACGGCGAGCGTGCGCGACGGGGCGAGCACCTGGTTGATCGAGCCCACGGAGGAGAGCACCGCCTCCACCTCGCGGGTATCGACGCGCGCGGCATGGCGGCGGGCGGCCGTCGCCAGCTCGTCGGCCCGGTACCAGGGGATGTCGCGAACGGCGTGCCTGAAGGCGGGAAGATCGACGGCCCGCGCCAGGATGCGGCCGAGTTCGGCCTGGAACCGGACGCTGAGCTTGCCCGTCTTGCGCGCCAGCTTGGCGAGCGAAACGCCTGTCTTCGCGGGCAAGGCGCCGCCGGCGGTGACGACAGTCCCGGCGGTCATGGCGACCCCGGCGATGGACAGCCCGAGCGTCAATTCATCCACTGCCTCGCCCTTGACCATGAGTGCGGCCTGCCCGGCGAGATCGCGGATGTCGCCCACCACGGTGAGGTCGGACGCCAGCGCGGCGGTAAGGCTAACGGGATCCTCCCCCTGACCGGAGACGAAGCCCATGGCCGCGCGTCGGGCGGCCCGCGCGCCGGCCCGCCATCCGGAGGTTTCCTCGACCCAGCGCGCGCGAAGCGCCGGATCGATGGTCACGCCGATGAGGTCGGCAACCTCGAACAGTTCCTCGGCCTGTTCGGGGGCATCCTGGTCCAGGGCGGCGGCAATCTCCTTTTCCAGCCGCTCGCGCGGTGCGGCGTCCCGGATCATCGTGATCAGGTCGGCGCGGAGTTCCTCGTCGCTCGGCGGGGTTGCCCGCGCGGCCTGATAAAAGACGACGCCCGACGCGGCGATGGCGACGAGAAAGCCCGCCACCATCAACCGGCGCCAGGGGCGGGCCTTCCCGGCAACAGGCAGGTCGTGCGCCATCTCGTCCGCCGCCATGTTCCGCCCTCCGACACCGACCGTGGGGCAACCATTAAGCGCAGCACCGGGGCTCTGCACAAGTCGGGCTTCCGGGGCATCGCGCCCGTGGGCGCGGTCCGCTCCTTTCGGGTGATCAAAGGGCTGTACAGGCGGCTCGGGCTCTGATATATCTGTAGCGTTACTACAGCCTGTGCTGTAGGGCGTTTCCTCCCTAGACTTATGGCCGCCAGCGCGTTTGCGATGGCGGCCCTTTTCTTGTCAGCGGTGGGGCGTTGCGCGCTGTGCGCCTCGTGAATGGCCTCCCGGAATCGGTTGTTTTTCTACAGAGAGCTGGGCTGGCCGACCCGCCGGATCAGGCGGACGGCACGACCATGGAAACCTGCGGCAGGCTTTGCAGGAAGGCGCAGCCGTCGTCGGTGGCTTCCACGTAAACCCCCATTGCGGATCGCCCGCGGATGAAGACGTCGGAGCGGCCGGCGGAGTGCACGGCGTCGTTGAAGGCGCAAACCGCCGTCTTCGTGCGGGCGCGGGCCTGAACCGGCACGAGGCCGGCCAGATCCTTCGGCGCGATCAACTGGACCTCGATACGGTGGAGTTCGGTGGCCATGTGAGATGCTCGCGGCATTCGGGTTGTGACCCGGCCGGTGGCCGGGCTTCCATCAGCGTAGGCCTGCGCGCCGCATCCGGGTTGTGTCTTCTTGCGATGGCGGATGGTCACATCGGGCATGGAAGAAAGCAGCCATGCGCGCATTGGGAGGCCTTCGCCGTTGGCGGACAGGCCGGTCGGTGACAGCATGCATTGGGACCGCCCACCCTCCGGCCAATTCACGGAGTTCCGATGACCAGTCGTCTTTTCCAGCCGATCCAGCTCGGCCCGCTCCAGCTTGAGAACCGCATCGTCATCGCGCCGATGTGCCAGTATTCGGCGCAGGACGGCATGCCCGGCAGCTGGCATCTGATTCACCTCGGCCATCTGGCGCTGTCGGGGGCGGGCCTGCTGTTCATCGAGGCCACGGCGGTCGAAGCGGACGGACGAATCAGCCCCGGCGACCTCGGCCTGTGGTCGGACGAGACCGAAGCGGCGCTCGCGCGCGTGCTGGAGGCCGTGCGCCGGGAATCGGCGACGCCCATCGGCATCCAGCTTTCCCACGCCGGGCGCAAGGCGTCCGTCAGGCCGCCCTGGGACGGCGGCGCGCAGCTTCTCCTCACCGAGGGCGGTTGGGACTGCGTTGCCCCTTCGCCGATCCCGCACACAGCCGGTGAGCGCACGCCGATGGCGCTGGACGCGGCCGGGCTGGAGCGCCTGCGGGACGCCTTCGCCGAGGCGGCCAAGCGCGCGGCGCGAATCGGGCTGGACACCATCCAGGTCCACGCCGCGCACGGCTACCTGCTGCACCAGTTCCTGTCGCCGCTGTCCAACCGGCGCGACGACGCCTATGGCGGTAGCCTGGAGAACCGCATGCGCTTCCCGCTGGAGGTGTTCCGGGCGGTTCGCGATGCCTTTCCCGCCGACCGCCCGGTGGGCGTGCGGGTGTCCGCCACCGACTGGGCCGAGGGCGGCTGGGATCTGGAGCAGACGACGGCCTTCGCCCAGGCGGTCAAGGAGCTGGGCTGCGCCTTCATCGACGTTTCGAGCGGCGGCCTGACCCCAGCGCAGTCCATCGCCATCGGCCCCGGCTATCAGGTGCCCTTTGCGGAAGCCATCAAGCGCGACACAGGCATGCCGACCATCGCCGTCGGGCTGATCACCGAACCGCAACAGGCGGAGTCCATCGTCGCCAACGGTCAGGCGGACATGGTCGCCCTGGCGCGCGGCATCCTCTACGACCCGCGCTGGCCCTGGCACGCGGCGGCGGAGCTGGGGGCCGAGGTGAAGGCGCCCAAGCAGTACTGGCGCTCGCAGCCGCGCGCGTACAAGCGCCTGTTCGGAACCACCTCCATCGAACAGCGGTGAGGCAATCCATGCCCCGGAGCGGCTGATCCGGAATCGTCACCGGCAGGTGCGGAAGCGGCCCATGTCCAGGTGGAAGTGGTCGCGATGCGCCGCGTTGTAGTCGGGGCTTAAAGCGGATTGTTTTTGGGTGTAGACGGCATTTTGGCTGGCCCGTGCTGTTGGAGTGAGACACCGTCGAAGGGTCTGCGTCCATGGGCCAGCCG
>NZ_JAGINQ010000032.1 GCF_017876165.1 Azospirillum soli | reverse complement strand
AGCGGCGCGCCGACATCTTCTCCGCCTTCCATCACATCGCCGCCAGCCTCATCTGCTGGCGCTTCGTCCAGAAATGGTTTTGTTAGGCGCTCTTAACGCCCAGCAGCAACGCTTTCCCCTCTCCCCTTCCCGTGCCCGAACTTGCGGCCGACAGCCTCGCTGCCGGCCGTCCTTTTATTCCGGAATTATCAATGCGGGGCGCGCGCGGCTGGGCTGCGTCCACGGCGATTATGCTTAACGATTCCTCAACCGGCCGGGCGCATCTTCCGCGCATCGCAACGGAACACCAGTAAACAGGGCGCCTGACCATGGGCCAGACCACCGTTAAGCTTTCGGACAAGGGCAGCTACCGCGACGTCGAACTCGACGCACTGCCGCGCAACGTCCGCGCCGCCGTCGCCGACATGGCGGCCAAGAACCCCGTCGCCAACGTGATCGTCGATCAGACCGGCATGCTCTACCGCATCCACCTGAGCGAGCCGGCGAACATCTACCTCGACGTTCTCGCGGTGGCCTGACGCCCGACAAGAACACGGCACAAGCCAGCAAAACGGCGGCGCACCGGTTGGTTGCGCCGCCGTTTTCGTTTCGGTATGCTGGCCCTCATGAGAACAAAAGCAGAACTTATGTCCGCTCCACCGCCCGGCATCCGGGTGACGAGCGGCCGGACCAAAGCCGAGATCGGCCGGATCCAGCGGACCGCCGACGGATGGACGGCTTTCGCGCTGGGGACCGACGGCGATTATCGCGCGCTTGGCTCCCACCCCGACTTCGCCGCCGCCCTGTCGGCCATTCCCGACGCGCCGGAACCGAAGGCGGAGCAACCGCGCCCCCGCCCAAAGGCAGTCCCGAAGGCGGCGGCCCCAAAGGCTGTTGCTCCGCGTCCCGTTCAGTCCGACAGGGCGGTCGCCGTGCGGTCGAGGGCGCGCAGCGGCACCGTATCGCCGAAGCCGGAGAGGATGGCCCGCGCCTGACCCGGCGGCAGCCCGGTCAAGCGGGCGATGTCACCGGCGTCGAGATGACGCTGCTCGGCGGCGCGGCGGATGCGGCTGGCCGCTTCGCGTTTGTGGTGGTGTTGCTGTTCGCGGGATTCGCTGTGCATGGCACTTTCTCCCTTCTTTCGGCCCTGAGGCTTAATGCGCGCGTCCTTCCAGGCGGCGCAGCGCGCGGTCGAGCGTCGTAAGCGGCATCATGAAGACGACGCCGCTGAGGATGGCCCGCACGTCCTCGATGTCGAGATCCGTGGCATCGGCAACGCCACGCTCGTCCAGCCCACGGTCTTCGGCGAGCAGGGCGATCCAGCCGGCCAGCGTCCGGGCCTGCGCCATCTGGGCGCGATCCGCCTGGACGTGCAGCCGGCCGGATAGAGGCGTGGCATTGTCAAAAGGGGTCATCATGGGCTCCTCCCAAAGAGCGTTGTTCTCTTTTTTCGGATATGGTGACAGAGCCCGACCCCCGGCCACAATCAGGCCAACGGCCTACTATCCATCTGTAGAAAGGCTCATGGCGCAACGGACGGCGCCCTATCGGATGGCCAGCTTTTCCCGTTCACGCCCCGACCCAGCGCCGCGTCGGCCCGGTGTCCACATGCACGAAGCCCCGGCCGGGGTAGCAGCCGGCCCCGCCGCTGCCGAAGGACAGGGCGCATTTGTAAAGGTCCGAAGCGCGCCGCCCCGGCAGCCGCAGATCCACCGCCTTCCCTTCCAGATGCAGGCTGGTCACCGAGGCGCCCTGGCCGAGCAGCCGCCGGTTCGTCTCCAGCGAGCGGAAGGCGGATAGCACCTCGAACGGCCGCTCGGATTCCAGCTTCTCCTGCATCGCCGACAGCCGGTGCAGCAGCGCGAGGTCGATGCGGCGGCAGTCGTCGCTGCTGTGATCGCGCAGGATCCAGTCGATGCGCGCCAGCGCTTCGGCCACCGGGCGCCCTTCGGCCCAGTAGACCCCGTCAAAAATCTCTCCCGTCTGGCAGTTGTAGAGGCGCACCACCCGCTCCGGCTCCGGTTCCCACGCGGCGGCCGGGCGCGCCCCGCCGACGCCCATCGCGACGACGGCGGCGCCCAGCCCGAGAAGCCCCCGGCGCGACACCGCCGCACCGCCCGACAATGTTGTTTTTTGATTGGAAAGAGGTGTTTGGGGGGACATGTCCTCACCGGCTTGAAGGTTCACCGATGCCGCAACAGCGAAAGGCGGGAAAAGTCGGCCTGCGGGAACGCGATCCGCAAGGCAACGTGTCCTCGGCGACACAGTCCCGGCACGCGAACGCGCTGCGGAAGGGGCATTTTGGCCAGCCCATCCGCCACGGGTTAAGTCACGTACGGTAACATACCCTTGGCCCAGCCCCGCGCGACGCCGAACGACTTCGGGCCGGCACCCTCAACAATGGGGTAAGGATCATCTCCAATCGTTCGAGGATCATCCCTGATTTTTCCAATAATGGCCGATCACAACCGCAATATCGGGATGGACAGAGCAGCCAAAGCGGTGAAACAATACTTTCCCACGGCACGATATTTCGCGACGAACCCACGCCCAAGCTTCTTTTCACGTTCCGAAAGACGACCGGATGGCCGACGGCACGCCCCCCATACCGTCCTGGACGTTGGATGAGCGCGCCATCCGCGCGCAGCTCGACCGCATCCTGGCCAACGACCAGTTCGACGCGTCGGAGCGCAACCGGCGCTTCCTGCGCTATGTGGTGGAGGAGTCCCTGGCCGGGCGGACGCAGCAGATCAAGGCCTACTGCATCGCCGTCAGCGTCTTCAACCGCGACGCCAGCTTCGACCCGCAGTCCGATCCCATCGTGCGGCTGGAGGCCGGCCGCCTGCGCCGCAGCCTGGAACATTACTACCTGACCGCCGGCCGCGACGATCCCATCCGCATCGCCATCCCCAAGGGCGGCTACGCCCCGACCTTCGAGGCCACGGCCGTTCCTGTTCCAATCGAGGGCGCGCCCGCCGCCCCGCTCATCGCCCGACGGGCCTTCCACAAGCGGCCGGTGCTCGCCGCCGGGATTGCCCTCCTGCTCGCCTTCGGCGCGGCGGGTCTGCTGTCCGCCTCCGGCAAGCCGCCGGACCCCGCGCCGGAGGAAGCGCTGGCGCTCGCCCTGCCGCCACGGCACACCGGCATCCTGGTGGTTCCCTTCCGCGCCCTGGGCGAGGTGCCCGACGCCGAAGCCATGGCGGCGGTCCTGACCGACGAACTGTTGCGCGGGCTGTCCAACCGCGCCGGCCTTGCCGTGCATCTGGACCTGCCGAGAACGACGACCGCCTCGACACCGGAATTGCGCCTGACCGGCAGCCTTCTGGTCTGGGAGGACAAGGCGCGCGTCCTGGTCCACCTGACGGACCAATCATCCGGCGCCGTTCTGTGGACGGAGCGGTTCGACCGCCCCCTGCCCCGCAGCGAACGGCTGGAAGCGCCCCAGGAACTCGCCGCCGGGATCGTCGCTCCCTTCGCCGACCCGCAAGGTCCCCTGTTCGAAGCGGTGTCCTCGCGCCACGCCGCCCGATAATCCCGAACCTCGGCGATTTCGGACGGCGCGGCTTCATCATACGACGTCGTATGATGACGGCGTCAGCCCGTGCCCGGCTGAACCGACCCCTCGGTGTCCTCGGCGCGCTTGCGCAGTTCATCCGACGACAGACCGGCGGGAACGGCATCCTGCAAGGCGCCGTCGCCGGGGGTCTTGCTGCGGTCCTCCATCGGGGCTTCGGTCCCGGCGGCGCTGTCGTCCTTGAGCTTCTGGTTCTCCGGTTTCTGGTTCTGCGGTGTCTCTGCCATGAGGTCCCTCACATTGATCGTTCCATGGTGAAACGCTCACGCCGCGCGCAGGGTCCGCACCACCGTTTCCAGGGCGACACGCCCGGCGGCCTCGACCGCGTCGGCGGTGGAGCCGTGGAAGCGCGCGAAGGCCTTCGTCATCCGGCCGACCGGTGTGCCGGTGCCGCAGCCCATCGCCTCCAGTGCGTCCAGCGCCCAGGCGTAGTGCCGCGCCTCGTCGTCGGCATGCCGACGCAGCAGGGCGGCGACCTCCGGATCGTGCGGGCGGGCGGCGTGGCGGGCGTACTTTTCCTGCGACTGCCATTCGTTGGAGACGAAGGCCAGCAGCACCGCGCGGTCGCCGCCCGGCGCGCCGGCCGCCTGCACCGCCAGCTTGAACAGGCCCGTGGGCATGTGCGGCAACCGCAGGGGAATGCCGCCCCGCGCGCGAATCAGGGCGGACAGGTCCTCCACGTGCCGCTCATGGTCGGCGCGATGGGCGCGCAACTCCTCCCGCAGGCGGGCGTCGTGCAGGGCCATGATCGCCACCGAATAGGCGGGCAGAGCGTCATGCTCCAGTTGCAGCAGGTCGGTCAGCTCCGCCTGGAGGGCCGCCGCGTCCGGCGCCGTCCGCTCGACCAGCATCCTCGTTCCCAACATCCTCGTCATGTGACCCCGCCCTGCTTGCCGGTGCCGGTGGTCGGGGCGTTCGGGCTGCCGGTCGTCGCTGAGTCCACGCCTGGCCCGACGTCGAGCCCGCGCTGCTCAAGCTCGTCCGCCTCCTCGCCCCGGTCGAGCGCGCGGGCCTCCTCGCTGCCGGGGGCGCTGGAGATGCCGCGTTCCCCGCGCCGGGCACCAGGCCCTTCGACGTTCTGGAAGCCGCCTTTCTCCAAGTCGGTGGAATGGTCATCGCGGGTCGTCGGAATATCGAGCGGTTCATCCCGCTGGTCGCCGTGCCGCTTGTCGGGACTCATGCCGGGCCTCCTGTCTGTTGGGCTTCTGGTCTCCTCCGTCCCAACAGGGTACCGCCACCCCCGTTCCCCTCTTGTGGCGCGCTCCCCCCGTTCCCAACTAGCGGCGACCAATATCCGAGCGGACCGCTATAGGAATCGCGGACCGAACCGTTTATGACTGGCGCCATGCAGATGACCGCTCCCAACATCTTCTCCTTCCCGAAATTCAGGACGGAGACCCGCAAGCCTGCCCCCTTCCTGCCCATGACGCGGGCGGAGATGGATCGGCTCGGCTGGGACAGCTGCGACATCATCGTGGTGACGGGCGACGCCTATGTGGACCACCCCAGCTTCGGCATGGCGATCATCGGCCGCCTGCTGGAGGCGCAGGGCTTCCGCGTCGGCATCATCGCGCAGCCGGACTGGAACAGCGCGGAGCCGTTCAAGGCGCTGGGCAAGCCCAACCTGTTCTTCGGCGTGACCGGCGGCAACATGGACTCCATGGTGAACCGCTACACGGCCGACCGCCGCATTCGCAGCAACGACAGCTACACGCCGAACGACGAGGGCGGAAAGCGCCCCGACCGCGCGGTCATCGTCTACGCCCAGCGCTGCCGCGAAGCCTACAAGGACGTGCCCATCGTGCTGGGCGGCATTGAGGCGTCCTTGCGCCGCATCGCCCAGTACGACCATTGGAGCGAGAAGATCCGCCGCTCCATCATCGTGGACGCCAAGGCCGACATCCTCTGCTACGGCAACGCCGAACGCGCCATCGTGGAGGTCGCGCGCCGCATCGCCGACGGCCAGCGCCCGCGCGAGATGGACGACATCCGCGGCACGGCGATCATCCGCAACGCCGTCCCCGACGGCTGGACCGTCATCGATTCAAGCAGCATCGACGAGCTGACCCCGGCCACCCCGCGCGCCGAAGGGGCCGAGCGCACCGTCGTCCGCCTGCCCTCCTTCGAACAGGTGACCGAGGACAAGACCCTCTACGCCCACGCGTCGCGCGTGCTGCACCAGGAGAGCAACCCCGGCAACGCCCGCGCCCTGGTCCAGCGCCACGGCGACCGCGAGGTGTGGCTGACGCCGCCGCCGATCCCGCTGACCACGGCGGAGATGGACGGCGTCTACGGCCTGCCCTACGCCCGCGCGCCGCACCCGTCCTACGGCGACGCGCGCATCCCGGCGTGGGAGATGATCCGCTTCTCGGTCAACATCATGCGCGGCTGCTTCGGCGGCTGCTCCTTCTGCTCCATCACCGAACATGAGGGCCGCATCATCCAGAGCCGCTCCGAAGGCTCCATCCTCAAGGAAATCGAGGAGATCCGCGACAAGGTGAAGGGCTTCACCGGCGTCATCTCCGACATGGGCGGGCCGACCGCGAACATGTACCGCATGGCCTGCAAGGACAAGGAGATCGAGAAGGTCTGCCGCCGTCCGTCCTGCGTCTATCCGGACGTATGCAAGAATCTGAACACCGACCATTCCTCGCTGATCCAGCTCTACCGCAAGGCGCGCGCCATTCCCGGCGTGAAGAAGATCAACATCGCTTCGGGCCTGCGCTACGACCTCGCGGTCAAGAGCCCGGAGTATGTGAAGGAACTGGTCACCCACCACGTCGGCGGCTACCTGAAGATCGCGCCGGAGCACACCGAAACCGGTCCGCTGTCGAAGATGATGAAGCCGGGCATCGGCACCTACGACCGCTTCAAGGCCATGTTCGAAAAGGCCGCGAAGGACGCCGGCAAGAAGCTGTACCTGATCCCCTACTTCATCGCCGCCCACCCCGGCACCACGGACGAGGACATGATGAACCTCGCCCTGTGGCTGAAGCGGAACGGCTTCAAGGCCGATCAGGTGCAGACCTTCCTGCCCTCGCCCATGTCGCTGGCCACCGCCATGTACCACAGCGAGCGCAACCCGCTCCGCCCCGTGCGCCGCACCGGCTCCGAAGAGGTTTTCTCGGCCAAGGGGCTGAAGCAGCGCCGCCTGCACAAGGCCTTCCTGCGCTACCACGATCCGGAGAACTGGCCGATCCTGCGCGACGCGCTGAAGCGCATGGGCCGCGCCGACCTGATCGGCCCCGGCGAACAGCAGCTGATCCCCGCGTGGCAGCCCGCCGGCACCACCGCAAAGGCGGGGACCAAGAGCGACGGGCCGAAGCCGCGCCCCGGCCAGACCTTCTACACCCAGCAGGCCGGCAAGGGCCGCCGACCCCTGAAGCCGCAAAAGCCGGGCGGCAAGCCCTCTGGTCGTCGGGCATAGGCCTATCCCCACCGGCATAAGGCGTTCGGTTCAGGATGCCTTGTTCCCGGTGCCGCTGTTCTGATGAGCGGTGGGCGGGACAGTCCACGGCGTCCTTTCCGACGAGAGATCGACGAGAGATCGCGCCTCGCTTCCCCAAGCGTCCCGCCCACCCCTGAAGGCGTCCCGCCGGGGATTCCTCCAGGTTCCGGTGGCAAGAACACTCCTGCTCCTCTCCTGCTGACCTCATCGGCCTCGCGGGCGCGCTGCTGAAGCGCGCCCGCCCTTTCCCCCGTCCGAACAGGTCCATTTGGGAGACAACGCATTCTGAATCCGCCTGTTTTCGGAGCACTGCGACCCGCCGGGCGCGCCGCACGGGTCGGTGTGCCCCAGCGCAGCTGGACAAAGAAAGAGGGAGGGACCGCGGTGCAGAGACGCACACCGGACGGACATGGCGCAGTCCCGGGCACAGTCCGGCATTCATCAGGCCTGACGGCCAACGACACACAATCGCCGGAGACCGTCCCGGCTTCCCGCATCCTGCTGGTCGACGATCACGCGCTGCTGCGGCGCGGTCTTGCCCTGACCATCCTCACCCGCTTTCCCGACGCGCTCATCTTCGAGGCCGGCAGCCTGACCGAAGCCCTGCAAATCGTGCGCGAGGCAGGCACGCTCTCGGCGGTCATCTACGACCTGGGCCTGCCCGACGCCGAAGGGCTGCCCGGCCTGCGTCTCATGCTGGAGGCCATCGGGACGGTGCCCGTCCTGGTCATCACCGGCTCGTCCGACCCCACCATCGTCGGCGACTGCATTGGGGCCGGGGCCAGCGGCTTCCTGCCGAAATGGTGCAACGCCGACGTGCTGGAACACGCGCTTCCGCTGGTCCTGAACGGCGGCACCTACGCCCCACGCCCGATACCCCCCAGTGCGGCCCCGATACCTCCGCCGCTTCCCATATCGCCGTCTCCCATGGAACGGCCCCCATCGCCCGGCGGCACCGCCACGCGCTCCGCCGCCGAATGGCTGGGCGCCCTAACCGACCGCCAGCAGGAAGTTCTGCGCCTGCTGATTGCCGGCCAGTCGAACAAGGAGATCGCCCGCGAGCTGGGCGTTTTGGAAGGGACGGTGAAGGTGCATGTCCGCGCCATCATGCAGCAGTTGAAGGCCCGCAACCGCACTCAGGTCACCATGGCCGCCGCCCGCGCCGGGCTGTTCGTGTAAGCCCCCCAGCCGGGAGCGCCACAAGACTGCGGCCACAAGAATACGGCCACAAGACTACGAACGCGGTTCACCGGACGGACCAGCGCCCGCGACACCCGCGCTCTGCCCAGCGGCGCGGGAATGGTCTACCCTGCCTTCCACAAGAATACGGCCACAAGACTACGAACAGGGACTTGGCTTCATCATGTCCGATCACCCGCCCGCCAGCCTCATGCGGGCCGAGGCGCTGTCGTCCCCCGACCGGATCGCGGCGCAACTCGCCGCCAACGCACCCCGCCTCGCCCAACTGTCCGAGACGCTTCGCGCCCGTCCGCCGGCCTTTGCCGTGACGGTGGCGCGCGGCAGCTCCGGCCACGCCGCGAACTACGCCCGCGCCCTGTTCGAGACCGCCCTCGGCCTCGTCACCGGGCCGGCGGCGCCTTCCTCCGTCACGCTCTACGGCGCCCATTTGCGACTGAAGGACGCGCTGGTCCTGACCGTCTCCCAGTCCGGCCAGAGCCCCGACCTCCGCGCCGTGGTCGAGCATGCCCGCGCGGCCGGTGCCGTCACGCTGGCCCTGGTCAACGAGGAGGACTCCCCCCTCGCCCACGCCGCCGAGCATGTCCTGCCGCTGCTGGCCGGCCCGGAACGGTCGGTCGCCGCGACCAAGAGCTTTCTGTGCAGCCTGTCCGCCTCTGCGTCGCTGGTCGCCGCGTGGCGGCCGGATCCGGCCCCCCCGGATCCAGCTTTCGACAGCGCGCTCGCCGCCCTGCCCGACCGGCTGCGCCAAGCCGCGTCCGCCGACTGGTCGGCGGCCCGCCCGGTCCTGGCCCGCGCCCGGTCCATGCTGGTGACGGCGCGTGGCTACGGTTTCCCCGTAGCGCAGGAGATGGCGACCAAGCTGAAGGAAACCTGCCTGCTGCACGCCGAGGCGCTGAGCGCGGCGGAGCTTCTGCATGGCCCCGTGGCGCTGGTCCACGACGGCTTCCCCGTGCTGCTGCTGGCGCAGAGGGACGAGACCCTGCCCGGCGTCCTCGACGTCGCCCACCGCCTGCGCGACCAGGGCGCGCACCTGCTGGTGGCCTCCGCCCTGCCCGAAGCGCTGGACCTCGCCCACACGCCCCTGCCCTTGCCGGCCCCGCTGCACCCGATGCTCGACCCACTGGCGACCGCGCAAGCGTTCTACCGGCTGGCCGCCGACGCCGCCGTGGACCGTGGCCTTGACCCCGACAATCCCCCGGCGCTGAGCAAGGTGACGAAAACGGTGTGAAGGCGTCGCAAAGGGCTTTCATCTCCTTCCCCCGCCGAAGGTGGGGGAAGGCCGGGATGGGGGCCCACGGCAGCAACCGAGCGGAGAAGAACCCCCCGCCCTTGCTTCACCCCACCCAATCCATTACGCTCATCCCATCAACGCCAAACCCGCGCCCATTCGCCGTGCGACCGTTCCCAACGGACGACCGCGCGACGAATTCCTTCGTGCACGTTCCGTTGTGCAGCGACCGCTACACGAACGCACACGAACCAATCAGCGCAAGGCGCTGACCCTGAACGTCAAAAGAGCGATTTTAGCCCATTGTGCAGAAGCCCGGCTCTGCACAATCCGCACAATGCTGCACAATGGACCTCACATGGGCACACGCCGCTCAGCAGCCGTTCAGCGCCTTGATGCGTTCGATCAGCAGGGCTCCCTCGCGGCGGGACAGCGTCACCTCAGCGCCGCCGTCGCAGACGCGGCCGTTGACGTAGACGTAGTGGTAGCGGACCCGGAAGGCGTCCGGCCCAATCGGATCGGCGGAGAGCAGGCGCAGGGGTTCCCGCATAGCGCCGTAGAAGCGGCTCAGCGAGGTGATCTCATAGGCGCCGCTGTTGCGCTTTTCCGGCACCAGAAAGCCGTTGGCCCGTGCGCCGTCGGCCTGGGCCAGCGCGTCGTAGAAACCGCGCACCGCGTCCAGTCCAGTCCCCTGGATCCCGTTCCCCTGCGGCGGACGCGGAGCCGGGGCGACGGCCGCCGGCGAAACCGGGACCGGCGGGGCAGGGCGGACGACAACCGGGGCCGGCACCGGGGCGGGCACCGGTTCGGCCTTCGGCGCAGGCTGCGGAATGGCCTGCGGAACGGGCGGCGGGGATGCGATCACCGGCGGCTGGTTCGGCCGGACGACCACCGGCGCGGGAGCCGGCGGCGGGGCGGGCGGCGGCGGGGGCGCCGATCCGGCCGCCGCGTCCGGCCGCGTCAGGCGGATGGGCCCGTTCTGCGCCGCGCTGGAATTCATGTTGGAGCTCGCGTTGGCATTGGCGTTCGGCTTGGTGCCGCGATAGCACTCGTCGCGCTCGGCGGCGCTCTTCAGCGGCTCGCAGCGTTCGACACGCTCGAAGCAGTTCCGGCGCATGTCCTCGACGGTGATGTTCTCGCAGCGGGGCGGGGCAGCCTCGGCCATGCCGGTACCCGCCAACAGCATCACCGCCGCAAGCCCCATCATCAAACGATAAGCCATAGCCTCCTCCTGATCACCGGCCGCCGCCCTACGGCCGCTGGTGTCCATAGCAAAGCCACCGCTGTGACAGGGATGCCGTGATTGGTCCCCTGGCTTGCATTCCGGCGGGGGCGGCACTAGCGTCGTTGGCATGACTGAAGCACAGACCCGCCCCATCCGTCAGCTGAAAGCCCCCCACGCCGTCCTGCTGGAGGAGCCGCGCGACGGCGTGCCGCAGACCAGCGAGATGCTGTTCGGCGAGACCTTCGCCCTGCTGGCCGAGGAGGGCGGTTGGCTGAAGGCGGAGAACCGAACCGATGGTCATGTCGGCTGGCTGCCGCCGGGCACGACGGTCGGCAAGCCCGTGGCCCCGACCCACCGCGTGGTCGGCCCGCGCAGCAACCTGCACCCGGCCCCCGCCCATAAGGCGGTGCCGGTCGGGACGCTCAGCTTCGGCAGCGCCGTGACGGTGGATGCCACCGATGACAACGGATACGGCGGCTGGTGCCGCCTGGACACCGGCCTGTGGGTCTTCGGCAAGCATCTGGAACCCGTCGCCAAACCGAAGAACAAGGAGCCGGTGGAAACCGCAGCCCGCTTCCTCGGCACCCCCTACGTCTGGGGCGGGCGCAGCGGCTTCGGCATCGACTGCTCCGGCCTTGTCCAGGTGGCGCTGGGTGCGGCCGGGATCGTCACGCACCACAGCAGCGGCATGCAGCGCAACGACGAGAGCATCGGTCCCATGATTTCGACGGACGGGCAGGGGGTGGAGTACCGGCGCGGCGACGTGGTGTTCTTCCCCGGCCATGTCGGGCTGATGCTGGACGGGGCGAGCCTGCTGCACGCCACCGTCTTCACCATGTCAGTGACCATCGAGCCCTTGGCCAACGTGGCCGCCCGTGCGGAGGCCATCACCGGCGTGCGCCGCCCGGCTCTCTAGGGCACGGCCAACCAGAAGCAGCGTCGGCCCCTCGCCCGCCGGGACGCCACGCTCGGCCATGGCGCCAAGCGTGGTCCAATAGTGCCGCTCGTCGGGCCGGCAGCCGTTCTCCACGGCCAGCACCGGCGTGTCCGCCGGCAGGCCGCCGCTGGTCAGCCCGCGCCCGGCGCGCCGGGCCAGCTCGCGGCCCATGTAGATCGCCAGCGTGCCCTGCGGGTCGGCCAGCCGCGTCCAGTCGGGTTCGGTCGCGTCGCCCTCCCGCGCGTGGGCGGTCACGAAGGTCACCGCGCGCGACACCCCGCGCCGGGTCAGGGATACCCCGGCGCTGGACGCGCAGCCCAGCGCGGCGGTGACGCCGGGGATCACGGTCACGCCGATGCCCGCCGCCTCCAGATGCTCGATCTCCTCGCCGGCCCGGCCGAAGATCATCGGGTCCCCGCCCTTCAGCCGCACCACGCGGCGGCCGGTGCGCGCGTGCGCCTCGATCAGGGCGTTGATCGCCTCCTGCCGGTGGGAGTGCTTGCCCGACCGCTTGCCGACACAGACCAGATCCGCCCCTGACCGCGCCAATGCCAGGATGCCGGCGCCGACCAGATGGTCGTAGAGGATCACATCGGCTTGGCCGATGGCCCGCGCCGCCGCCACGGTCAGCAGATCCGGATCCCCCGGTCCGGCCCCGACCAGCGCGACGTGCCCGCGCCCGCCGGCCACCGCGGCAACGGGATTTGCGGCCGGATCCGCCGCGCGCGGACGGAGGACGGCGTCCAGCCGTTCCCGCAGGAACGCCCCAAGGGCTACGATGAAGTTGAAACGCTTTCCCGGGGGAGCGGCATCACGCCACGTGGCAACGCTGGGCATCGGCGATGACCTCCTTGATTTCGGGAATGCAGGAGCCGCAGTTGGTGCCGGCCTTCAGCGCCTGCCCGACCTCCTGAACGGTGGTCAGACGCTGGCTTTGGATCGCGGCGACGAGGCGGTTGATGCCGACGCCGAAGCAGGAACAGACCGTCCGCCCCTCGTCCACCATCGGCACCGGGGAACGGCCGGACAGCAGCGCCCGGCGGGCTGGAGCCTCCAGCGCCTCGGCCGACAGAAGCTCCACCAGCCAGCCGCGCCCCGGCAACCCGCCGCTGGCCGAGAGGAACAGGCAGGCTTCCAGCCGGTCGTGCGTCAGCCACGCCCGGCGCAAGATCCCGCGCGCACCGTCGCTGTAGTCCACGGTCGCACCGGCAAAGCCGAAGGCCAGCGCGTCCAGGTCGGGCAGGGCGCCTTCGCCGGCCAGCTCGATCAGGTGGCCGCCGGGAACGGCGCGGCGGGACCAATAGCCGCCGTGGGACGGCTCCACGGCTTCGCGGGTGATCAGGAAGCCGGTCCAGGCGGGGGCGTAAGCTTCAACCGTGACCGGCATGCGCTTTAGGTCCGGCTGGCCGGACACGGGGTCCACCGCCTCGTCATCCACCAGCCGGCCGATGACGCAGGAGCCGGTGAAGCGGTCGGTCCAGTGCATGGGCAGAAAGACCTCACCCGGCCGTTGCGCCTCGGTCACGCGGACGCGGGCCAGCGCCGTGCCGACGCTGGTGGCGATGCGGGCAAGCCCTCCGTCCGTCAGACCGCGCGCCTCGGCGTCGGCGGGGTGGATGTCCAGGCAGGGTTCCGGCGCGTGGGCGGACAGGCGCGGCGACAGCCCCGTGCGGGTCATGGTGTGCCACTGGTCGCGCAGCCGGCCGCTGTTCAACATCAGCGAACCGGTGCTCCGGGAGCGGGGCAGGGGGCGCGAGGTGACCGGCACGAAGCGCGCCCGCCCGTCCGCCGTGAAGAACCGCCCGTCGGTGTAAAGCCGCCGCGTCGGCTCCCCGCCCAGCCGGCGCGGCCAGGGCGCGGGGGCGAGCGTTTCAAATTCAGCGTCGGTCAGATCGGCCAGATCGCCGATGTCGAAGGCGCGCGCACCGCCGTTTTCGAAAGCGGAGAGGGCGGCGTGCTCACGGAACACATGGGCCGGGGTCTCATAGGGGAAAGCCTCAGCAAAGCCTATGGCGCGGGCGACCTGGGTGACGATCCACCAGTCCGGCCGCGCCTCGCCGCTCAGCGGCCGGAAGGCCCGCTGGCGGGAGATGGTGCGGTCGGAGTTGGTGACGGTGCCGTCCTTCTCACTCCACCCCGCCGCCGGCAGGCGAATGTGGGCGAGGCGGCCCGTATCGGTATCAGCGATGCAATCGGAAACGATGACCGTCTCGCATTTCTCCAGCGCCTGGCGCAGGCGGCCGGCGCCCGGCATGCTGACGGCGGGGTTGGTCGCCATGACCCAGACGGCGCGCACGCGGCCCTCGTCCACCGCGCGGAACAGGTCCACCGCCTTCAGCCCCGGCTTGGTCGCCATGGCCGGGGCGTTCCAGAAGCGGCGGACGCGGTCCACCTCCTCCGGCTCGAAGCCCATGTGGGCGGCCAGCTGGTTGGCGAGCCCGCCGACCTCGCGCCCGCCCATGGCGTTGGGCTGGCCGGTGACGGAGAAGGGTCCCATGCCCGGCTGGCCGATGCGGCCGGTCAGAAAGTGGACGTTCAGGATGGCGTTGACCGTGTCCGTTCCCTGCGACGACTGGTTCACGCCCTGGGAGTAGACGGTGACGACACGCCGGGTTGTTTCAAATTCAGCGTAGAAGGCGACGACCTGTTCGGCCGGCAAATCGCAGACGGCGGCAACCTGCTCGACCGACGGCGCGTCGGCGCGGGCGGCCTCCAGCGTCTTGGCGAGGCCGGCGGTGTTCTCGGCGACGAAGCGGGCGTCGATGACGCCGCGATCGGCCAGATGCACCAGCAGCCCGTTGAACAGCGCCGCGTCCGTCCCCGGCCGGATGGCGAGGTGCCCATCCGCCCCGTCCACCGCCGCCGTTCGGCGCGGGTCCACGACGAAAATGCGCGTTTCGCGTGCCTGTCTTGCCGCCAGCACACGTTGATGGAGTATGGGATGGCACCATGCAAGGTTGGATCCGACCAGCACGATCAGGTTGGCAAGCTCCAGATCCTCATAGGTCACCGGCACCGCGTCGGCGCCGAAACCGCGCTTGTGCCCCGCCACGCTCGACGCCATACATAGGCGTGAATTCGTATCGATGTTGGCGGTTCCTAGGAATCCCTTCACCAGTTTGTTGGCCACATAATAATCTTCGGTCAAGAGCTGACCGGAGACGTAGAGGGCGACCGAGTCCGGCCCGTGCCGTTCGATGGTCTGAGACAGGCGGCCAGCAACGGCGGCGATGGCCTCGTCCCAAGTCGCGCGCCGCCCGTCCACCTCCGGGTGGAGCAATCGGCCCTCAAGCCCCAACGTGTCCGGCAGGTTGGTGCCCTTGGAGCAGAGGCGGCCCTTGTTGGCCGGGTGGTCGGGGTCGCCGCGCACGGTGACGGAACCCCCAAGGGAACCGTCTTCCGCCACCGTCGCCAGTACCCCGCAGCCCACCCCGCAGTAGGGGCAGGTGGTGCGGACCGTCCTTTCACTCATGGCCGCAGCCCTCCTTGAAGGCCATCAGCCCCAGATGCACCACGCCGCCCACCACCCGCACCGGGCAGTGGCCGGCGCAGCCCTCGTCGGGGCCGACCGCCTCACCGCTGGCGAGGTCGATGACCCAGCTGTGCAGCGGGCAGGTCACCCGCGCCCCATGCACGATGCCCTGCGACAGCGGGCCGCCACCGTGCGGGCAGCGGTCCTCCAGCGCGAACACCTCGTCCGCGACGGTGCGGAACAGGGCGATGTCGCCCCGGCCGGTCTTCACGATCCGGCTGCCCTGGCGCGGGATGTCCTCGACACGGCCGACCTCGATCCAATCGGCGGCGGTTCCCTTGATCGACTGGTCCATGGCTGATTACCCCACCTGCGCGAGCGGCGCGAATTCATGACGGTCGACGGCGCCGCTGGCCCGCTCGGCCCACGGGTCGTCCTGGGAAAAGGTCTGCGAGAACAGGAAGCGGGCGTTCAGCGCCTTCCGGCTCTCGGGGTCATCGACGAGGCGCTTTTTGACGTAGTCGAGCCCGACCCGCTCCAGCCACGGCGCGGTGCGCTCCAGATAGCGCGCCTCCTCACGGTACAGCTGCATGTAGGCGCCGGTGTACTCCAGCACCTCGGCCTCCGTGGCCACCTTGACCAGCAGGTCGCAGGCCCGGACATGCATGCCGCCGTTGCCGCCGACGTGCAGTTCGTAGCCGCTGTCCACGCACACCACGCCGAGGTCCTTGATCGTCGCCTCGGCGCAGTTGCGCGGGCAGCCGGACACAGCCAGCTTCACCTTGTGCGGCGTCCAGGTGCCCCAGGTCAGCCGCTCCAGCTTTACCCCCAGGCCCGTTGAGTCCTGTGTGCCGAAGCGGCACCATTCCGACCCGACGCAGGTCTTCACTGTGCGCAGCCCCTTGGCGTAGGCGTGTCCCGACACCATCCCGGCCGCGTTCAGGTCGGCCCACACCGCCGGCAGGTCCTCCTTCTTCACCCCGAACAGGTCGATGCGCTGGCCGCCCGTGACCTTCACCGTGGGGATGGCGAACTTCTCCACCACGTCGGCGATGGCCCGCAGCTCCTTGGCGTTGGTCAGCCCGCCCCACATGCGCGGCACCACCGAATAGGTTCCGTCCTTCTGGATGTTGGCGTGCACCCGCTCGTTGATGTAGCGCGAGCGGTAATCGTCCTTGTATTCCCCCGGCCATTGGCACAGCAGGTAGTAGTTCAGCGCGGGGCGGCAGTGGTGGCAGCCGTCCGGCGTCTTCCATTCCAGCCGCTGCATCACGTCGGGAATCGTCTTCAGCTCCAGCGCCGCGATGGCCCGGCGCACCTCGTCGTGGGTGCGGTCGGTGCACTTGCACATGGGCTTGGCCTTCGCCTCCCCGGCGTAGCCGTCGCCCAGCGTCACGGCCAGCAGCTGCTCGACCTGCCCGGTGCAGCTGCCGCACGACGCCGAGGCCTTGGTGTGGGCGCGCACCTCGTCCAGGCTGCTCAGCCCCTTCTCGGTGATCGCCTGGACGATGGTGCCCTTGCACACGCCGTTGCAGCCGCAGATCTCCGCACTGTCCGGGAGCGCTACAACGGCCGCCTTAGGGTTTGCCGTTCCCTCGCCTCCGCCAAATCCCTGGCCGAAGATCAAGGTATCGCGCACGGCTGAGACATCCGCGCCGTCCTTGAGCATCTGGAAATACCAGCCGCCATCCTTGGTGTCGCCGTACAGCACGGCGCCCAGCAGGCGGTCACCCTTGACCACGACGCGCTTGTAGACGCCGCGCGCGGCGTCGCGGAACACGATGTCCTCGCAGCCCGCGCCGCCGGAAAAGTCGCCGGCCGAGAACACGTCCACGCCGGTGACCTTCAGCTTGGTCGCGGTGACCGAGCCGGTGTAGGCGCTGGTCTCGCCCCCGGCCAACCGGTCGGCGGCGACCCTGGCCATCTCGAACAGCGGGGCGACCAGGCCGTAGGTCTGGCCGCGATGCTCGACGCACTCGCCGACCGCGTAGATCGCCGGGTCCGACGTGCGCATGGCGTCATCGACCTGAAGACCGCGCCCGCAGGCCAGCCCGGCCGCCTTGGCCAACGCCATGTTGGGGCGGATGCCCACGGCCATGACCACCAGATCCGCCGGGAGAACCTGCCCATCTTTTAGGCGAACGCCGGAAACGCGCGAATTGCCCAAAATTTCGGCGGTGTCGGCTCCGGTCAGCACGGCGATGCCGCGCCGCTCCAGCTCGCGCTGCAGCAGGGTGCCGGCCGAGCGGTCGAGCTGGCGCTCCATCAGCGTGTCCATCAGGTGCACGACGGTCACGTCCATGCCCTTGACCTTCAGGCCGTTGGCCGCCTCCAGCCCGAGCAAACCGCCGCCGATGACCACGGCGCGGCCACCCTGCGCCGCCGCCTCCAGCATCGTTTCAACGTCGGCGAGGTCGCGGAAGCCAACCACGCCGAGCCGGTCGGCGCCGGGCACCGGGATGATGAAGGGGGTCGAACCGGTGGCGATGAGCAGTGTGTCGTAGGCCACGGTGCGGCCGGACATGGCGGTGACGGTGCGTTTTTCGCGATCGATGGACTCGACCGGGTCGCCGGTGAACAGGGTGATGCCGTTGGCCTCGTACCAGTCGCGGCCGTTGAGCACGATCTGCTCGAAGGTCTTCTCGCCGGCCAGCACCGGGGAGAGCATGATGCGGTTGTAATTGGGGTGCGGCTCGGCGCCGAAGACGGTGATCTCAAAGCGGCCGGGCGCCTTGGCCAGCAGCTCTTCGAGTGTGCGGATGCCGGCCATGCCGTTGCCGACGACGACGAGCCGCTTGCGGGAGGTCTGGGGGGAAGTGGTGTGGGTGGTCATGCCATGTGCCCTCGTCCGAGCCTGTCCGGGGAAGTCCAGACCTTCTGGCAAGGGCCGTGCCAGAACCGGCACCAAGGGATGATACACGATCCGAAATGGCGGAGTTTCGCGCTTTCCAGGTCATACCCATAGCTGGTCAGGGGCCATTGTGTCGCAATCACGACAGGCCCTTTTGTCGAGCTTCGAACAAAAATCGGTCCGAAAGCTGACAATTTGTGCAGCGCACAACGACCTAGGTACTAATAAGTCAACATCGCTTCAACCGCGTCCGCTCACGCACGCCAAGCCTTTGGGGCTGATTTCCGACACGGATAGAGCCTTTGGCATGGTCCTTGCCAGACGAAGGGCGGGACGCGCCATCGGCGGTGCGTCCATCCCATTCGCCCAATGCCTTCGCTTGGCACGAGAGATGGAGCGACCGACGTGATCCGTATTCCCGCTTTTTCCCGCACCGCCCTTCTGGCCGCGACCGCCATCACCCTGGCGATGGGTATGGCCCCCATCACAAAAATGGCCCACGCCGCTCCGCTCAACGTCGAAAAGGACCAGCTGAAGCTGGGCTTCATCAAGCTGACCGACATGGCCCCACTGGCCATCGCCGCCGAAAAGGGCTTCTTCGAGGACGAGGGCCTGTCGGTGACGCTGGAGCCGCAGGCGAACTGGAAGGTGTTGCTCGACCGCGTCATCTCCGGCGAGCTGGACGGCGCCCACATGCTGGCCGGCCAGCCGCTGGGTGCGACCATCGGCTTCGGCACCCAGGCGAACGTCGTCACTGCCTTCTCCATGGACCTGAACGGCAACGGCATCACCGTATCGAACGAGGTGTGGGAGAAGATGAAGGCCCACGTCCCGAAGGGTGCCGACGGAAAGCCGGTCCACCCCATCAAGGCCGACGCGCTGAAGCCGGTGATCGCGGAGTACCGCGCGGCGGGCAAGCCCTTCACCATGGGCATGGTCTTCCCCGTCTCCACCCACAACTACGAGCTTCGCTACTGGCTGGCGGCCGGCGGCATCAACCCCGGCTATTACGCGCCGACCGACGTGTCGGGGCAGATCCAGGCTGACGCGCTGCTGTCCGTCACCCCGCCGCCGCAGATGCCGGCGACGCTGGAGGCCGGCACCATCTTCGGCTACTCGGTGGGTGAGCCGTGGAACCAGCAGGCCGTGATGAAGGGCATCGGCGTGCCGGTCGTCACCGACCTGGAGATCTGGAAGAACAACCCGGAAAAGGTCTTCGGCGTGACCGAGGGCTGGGCGGCCAAGAACCCGAACACGCACCTGGCCTTGGTCAAGGCGCTGATCCGTGCCGCCATGTGGCTGGACGAGAACAACAACGCCAACCGCGCCGAGGCGGTGAAGATCCTGGCGAAGTCCGAGTATGTCGGCGCCGATGCCAAGGTCATCGCCAATTCCATGACCGGCACCTTCGAGTATGAGAAGGGCGACAAGCGGCCGGTTCCCGACTTCAACGTCTTCTTCCGCTACAACGCGACCTATCCCTTCTACTCCGACGCCGTGTGGTACCTGACGCAGATGCGCCGCTGGGGCCAGATCGCCGAGGCCAAGCCGGACGCCTGGTACGACGAGACCGCCCGCAAGGTCTACAAGCCGAACATCTACCTGAAGGCCGCCAAGCTGCTGGTCGAGGACGGCAAGGCCAATCCGAACGACTTCCCCTGGACCAGCGACGGCTACAAGCCGGTCGACAACGGCTTCATCGACGGCATCGCCTACGACGGCCGCAAGCCCAACGACTACCTGTCCAAGCTGCCCATCGGCCTGAAGGGGCCGCAGAAGGTCGAAGGCGGCCAACTGGTCGGCGCCCCCTCCATCGGTGGATGAGACCAAAGCGCCAGCCGCGAGCCCCCACCCTCCCCGCGCTGACGCGCGGGTCCCCTCCCTCCCCCATCTTCGACGGGGAGGGCCATCCCAAGCTCCCTCCCCCGCCGCAGATAGGGGAGGGTCGGGGTGGGGGCCCGCAGCGCGCGCCGAACGGAAAGACAAACACCATGACGAGCGTCACCGATACCGCCGGCACGTCCTCCGACGCCCTGCGCGCCCAGCGCAAGGCCCGCCGCATCCACGCCCTGAACCGCGCCGCCGGCACCTTGCAGATCATCGGGCTCGGCTGGCTCGGCCCCATCCTGCGCATGGCGGCGGGCGAGAACCCGCGCCAGCAGGGATTGGAGCTGTGGCGCCAGCTGGGCGTGCCGCTGACCGCGATCCTGCTGTTCATCGCCGCCTGGGCGTGGCTGGCCCCGCAGGTGAACACCAGCCTGGGCGCCATCCCCGGCCCGGCGCAGGTGTGGGAGCAGGTCGGCAACCTCCACGCCGACCACCGGGCGGAACGCGCCAAGGAAGCCGCTTTCTATGAACGGCAGGCCAAGCGCAACGCCGAGATCCTGGCGAAGGATCCGGCGGCGGAGGTGAAGACCCGCACCTACGCCGGCAAGCCCACCTATCTCGATCAGATCCTGACCAGCCTGAAAACGGTCTTCACCGGCTTCCTGCTGGGCGCGCTGGTCGCCGTGCCGCTGGGCGTGGCCTGCGGCCTGTCGCGCACCGTCAACGCCGCCATGAACCCGTTGATCCAGCTGTTCAAGCCGGTGTCGCCGCTGGCGTGGCTGCCGCTGGTGACCATGGTGGTCAGCGCCACCATCTCCAGCGACAACCCGACCTTCGAGAAGTCCTTCCTGACGTCGGCCATCACGGTCACGCTGTGCTCTCTGTGGCCGACGCTGATCAACACCGCCGTCGGCGTGTCGTCCATCGACAAGGACCTGATGAACGTCGGCAAGGTGCTGCAACTGTCAGCCCCGACGATGGTCCGCCGCCTCGTGCTGCCCTCGGCGCTGCCCTACATCTTCACCGGCCTGCGGCTGTCGCTGGGCGTGGGCTGGATGGTGCTGATCGCGGCGGAGATGCTGGCGCAGAACCCCGGCCTTGGCAAGTTCGTGTGGGACGAGTTCCAGAACGGCTCCTCCTCCTCGCTGGCCAGGATCATGGTCGCCGTCTTCACCATCGGCCTGATCGGCTTCCTGCTCGACCGCGTCATGCTGGCCTTCCAGGCCGCCGTCACCCACACCGGCTCGCGCTGAAGGAGACCCCGATCATGGCGATCCTGGAACTCAAGAACGTCTCCAAGTCCTACGGCTCCACCAGCGTCCTGCGCGACATCGACCTGACCATCGCGGAGGGGGAGTTCGTCGCCATCGTCGGCTTCTCCGGTTCCGGCAAGACGACGCTGGTCAATCTGATCGGCGGCCTCGCAGATCCTGATACGGGCACGGTGACCATGCGCGGCAAGCCCGTGCGCGGCCCCGGCCCGGAGCGGGGGTTGGTCTTCCAGAACTACTCCCTGATGCCGTGGCTGAGCGTTCGGGAAAACGTCGCGCTCGCGGTGGACAGCGTGCACAAGGCGAAGGGGGCGTTGGAGCGCGGCGCCCTGACCCGCCGGGCGGTGGAGACGGTCGGTCTCGGCCACGCCACCGACCGCCGCCCGAAGGAGCTGTCGGGCGGCATGCGCCAGCGCGTCGGCTTCGCCCGCGCACTCGCCATGAGCCCGGAGGTGCTGCTGCTGGACGAGCCGCTGTCGGCGCTCGACGCGCTGACCCGCGCCAAGCTGCAGGACGAGATCGAGGCGATCTGGCGCAAGGACCGCAAGACCGTCGTCCTCATCACCAACGACGTGGACGAAGCCATCCTGCTGGCCGACCGCATCATCCCGCTGACGCCGGGTCCGGGGGCGACGCTCGGTCCCGCCTTCGCGGTGGATCTGCCGCGCCCGCGCGACCGCACCGCCGTGAACCACGATCCGGCCTTCAAGCGGCTGCGGTCCGAGGTCACCGCCTATCTGATGGAGGCCGGCGTCGCCCGCGCCGCCGCGACCACCGAGGATGGAATTTCCTTGCCGGCTGTGCGCCCCATCACATCCAACCCGCCGCCGCCTTCGTATATTGCGGAACAGGCAAGCAAAGTGGTGGATGAGCGTTACCTGGAATTCAGCCAGGTGACCAAGACCTTCGCCACTCCGAAGGGGCCTTTGACCGTGGTGGACGGCTTCGACTTGAAGATGCGCAGGGGTGAGTTCGTGTCGCTGATCGGGCATTCCGGTTGCGGCAAATCCACCGTGCTGTCCATGGTCGCCGGCCTCGCCGACGTCACCACCGGCGGCATCGTGCTGGACGGCAAGGAGGTGGTCGGCGCCGGCCCCGACCGCGCCGTGGTCTTCCAGGCCCCCAGCCTGTTCCCCTGGCTGACCGCGGCGGAGAACGTCGCGCTGGGCGTGGACCGCGTCTACCCGCACGCCAGCAAGGCGGAGCGGCGGGACATCGTCCAGTATTACCTGTCCCGCGTCGGCCTTGGCGATTCCATGAACAAGAAGGCGGCGGAGCTGTCCAACGGCATGAAGCAGCGCGTCGGCATCGCGCGCGCCTTTGCGCTGTCGCCCAAGCTGCTGCTGCTGGATGAGCCCTTCGGCATGCTCGACAGCCTGACCCGCTGGGAGTTGCAGGAGGTGCTGATGGAGGTCTGGGCCCGCACCCAGGTCACCGCCATCTGCGTCACCCACGACGTGGACGAGGCCATCCTGCTGGCCGACCGCGTCGTGATGATGAGCAACGGGCCCAACGCCCGCATCGGCCACATTCTGGAGGTGGACATCCCCCGCCCCCGGACCCGGCAAACCCTTCTCGACCATCCCCGCTACTACGCCTACCGGGAGGAGCTTCTGTCCTTCCTGGAGGGCGGACCACACGGGGCGGCACAGGCAGCGTGAGCGCATGACGGACAAGACCCTGAGCATCCTTCTGGCCGGCCACGACACGATCAGCACCCGTCTGGTCGAGGAAGGACTGTCCACTGGCGGCATCAGGGTCGCGACCGTCAACGACCTTTCCGAACTGAGCGACCGCGTCTCGGCGCAAGCACCCGACGCTGTTGTTGCAACGCTGGGCACACCCGACCGCGCGACGCTGGAGACGCTGTTCCGGCTGGCGCGGTCGGGCCGTTGCGCGGTGGTCCTGTTCGCCGACCGCGCCGACCGGGGTGCCATCGCCGATGCGGCCGAAGCCGGCGTTGCGGCCTTCGTGGTGGACGGTCTGTGTCGTGACCGCGTGCGCGTCATCGTCGAAACGGCGGTGAAGCGCTTCGCTGCTTTTGAAACGCTGAAGCCCGCCGGGATGCCGCACTTGTGTCAACCGGCCCGCTCTGGCACACTCGACGCATCCCGCACCGCTGAGCAATGACCGGCTGACGGCGTTTCGCCATTCCTCCCGGTGCCGGAAGAAAACCCAAAAATTGGTATCATCTGCGCCGTAATACGCTGCAAGTGTTGATGTTTTTTCGTCGGTCCGGACGCGCTGACGCTTGGTCCGACCTTCGGCACTCAGGCAGCGTTTCAAATTCAGCGTTGTTTCTGTTCAGATGGAATTCATGCAAGGCCCTATCCCCGACATTGTCGCGCCGAACCTGCACGCCCTGTTCGTCGGCTTCAATCCGGGAACCCGGTCCGGGGCGCTCGGGCACAATTACGCGGGGCGGGGCAACCAGTTCTGGCGCCTACTCGCCGCCGCGGAGTTGACGCCGCATCTGCTGCGGCCGGAGGAGGACCGGCTGTTGTTGAGCTTCGGGCTTGGCTCGACAAACCTCGTGGCGCGGACGACGCCAAGCGCGGCGGATCTCAGCCGCGCCGAACTGCGGGGTGGGGTGCCGCGCCTGCGCGACCTGATCCAAACTTACCGGCCGCGCGTCATCGCCTACACCGGCAAGGGCGTTTATCTGGCGGCGGCCGACCTCGACCGGGCGGAGTGGGGCGTGCAGCCGACGAGCCTGTTCGGTGATGCCATCGACGTGGTTCTCCCGTCGCCAAGCGGGCTCGCCCGCCTGCCGTTCGAGGAAAAGCTGCGCTGGTTCCGCGAGGTCAAGCGGGTGATTGACGGTCCTAACGCAACACCTTGAGCCTCGCCGCCGCCTCGCCGTTTCCCTGCTCCGCTGCTCGGCCAAGCCATCGGGCAGCCTCGTCGAGATCGCGGTCCACCCCGTCACCCCGCTCATAGGCCAGCCCCAGTTCGAACTGCGCACGGGCATCATCCAACTCTGCCGCCTTGCGGGTCCAGGATCGAGCCATGGCGGGATTGCGCGGCACGCCCTGCCCCTGGGCGTGCAGATTCGCCAGATTGATCATCGCCGTGGTGTTGCCCTTGGCGGCCAGTGCTTCCCACCGTTCGCGGGCGAGATCGTATTGGCCCATTTTGTAGGCGGCGTAGGCCTCCAGGCTTTCCACTGCCTGCGTGCTTGCCTCGTCACGGCCTTGCAGGTCCGCGCGGACAGGGCCGGCGAGGCCGAGGGCGACCAAAAAGATCGCAGCCGATGCAACGCGCACTGTCATACCGCCGCTCCTTTAAAAAAAGGGCAGTCAGCTTGCGCTCATGGCGGCGGTCCCGCCATGAGACGATGGTCTAAAGACCGGAACGTTTCAAAATCAGCGTGATCCGGATCACGCCAAAAGCTGGTCCAGAAGCGCGTGCAGGCGGCGGAGTTCCTGCCATTGCGCGTCGTCCAACTGCTTGCGGTGGGCGCGCAGTTCGCTGACATCGACACGGTCGAAATCGCGCGCGATGCGCTGAACCGCCGAAACCAAGCGCAGGACTGGGGGAGGGGGCGCCTTGGCCTCGCCCTTCTCGGCCGCACCGGCGACTTGGGCACGCTTGGCTTCGCGTAGGGCTTTGACGGTGCCGCCGTCCTTGATGGCGTCCCACAGGCGACGTTGCGCCTCCGGATCGTCCACCGCCGCGATCTCCGTCAGGATGCTTTTCGGCACCGAACGGTAGCGTGTTTCAAACTCAGCGATGATGTCATCGGGCAGACGCAGCAGCGACAGGGTGCGCGTCACCTCCGCCTGGCTGCGGCCGATGACCTGCCCCAGCGCCTCGTGCGTGTACTCGTGCCGCTCGATCAGGCGGGCGAAGGCGCGGGCCAGCTCCAAGGCGTCGAGGTCCACGCGCTGGATGTTCTCGATCAGCGCCAGCTCGTCCGGATCGCCGTCGCTGACGATCGCGAAGATGGTCTCGCGCCCGGCCAGCGCGCAGGCCCGCAGGCGCCGCTCGCCGGCGATCAGCTGGTAGTCGCCGTCGCCGATGTCCTGGACCAGCACCGGCTGCTTCAGCCCATGCCGCGCGATGGAGTTCGCCAGCTCCTGCAACGACTGTTCGTCGAAGTGGCGGCGCGGCTGGTCAGGGTTGGGGTGCACGCGGTTCAGATCGACCTCGATCAGCCGCGGGAAATCGGCCGAAAGCCCGAACAGGGCGTCGCCGCCGCGCTGGGCCGCCTTGTCCAGGATGCGGGCGCTGGTGCGTTCGAGCTTACGGGACATGGGCGGCTTCCGGGATCTGGAGGTGGGCGGCCAGTTCGCGGGCAAGCTCGGCGTAGGCCTGCACGCTGTTGGAATTCGGGTCGGCCTCGATGGCCGGCCGGCCGGCGCCCGACGCCTGGGCGAAGAGGGTGGCGCGGGGCACCGCCGGCAGGACGCGGGTGCGTCCCGCGTAGTGTTCCTGGATCTCGCGCAGGCTCGCTTGGTCTTGCGTCAAGCGCGAGGAGAACATGGTCGGCAGGATGCCGAAAATGTTGAGCGACGGGTTGGAGCGCCGCCGGATCTTGGCGATGGTCTCCATCAGCAGCGGCACGCCGAGTCCCGCGAACACCTCCGTCTGCACGGGGATCAGGACGAGGTCGCTGGCCGCCAGCGCGTTGATGGTCAGCAGGCCCAGGTTCGGCGGGCAGTCGATGACGATGACGTCGTATCGGTTGCGGACCTCGGCCAGCTTTTCCTTCAGCACCAGGGAGTTGTCGGGCTCGGCCACCAGCTCCGTTTCGGCGGCGGCAAGGCCGATGCTGGAGGGAGCGAGCATGACGGCACCGTCACACACCGGCTGGAGGATGCTGTCGAACAGCGCCCCGCCGCGCACCACATTATAGAGACCCTTCCGAGTCGTCTCGATCTCGCCCGGATCCAGGCCCATGTGCACGGTCGCGTTGCCCTGCGGGTCGCTGTCGATCAGCAGCACCGACAGCCCCAGCGTGGACAGCGCGTAGGACAGGTTGACCGCGGTGGTCGTCTTGCCCACGCCGCCCTTCTGATTCGCCACGGCTACGACCGCGCGGCGCAGCTTCGGCCCCTCGTCGCTCTTGGCGACGGGGGTTGCCGCGGCACCGCCATGCTCCGCCAGGAAGCCGGCGACCTGCTGCGGGATGCGCTCCGCCCCGCTCTCCCAGCGGCTGATGCGGGAGCGGTCGTAACGGCGGTTCAGCGCTCCGTTGAGCCAGGTCGCGAAGCTCAGCTGGTCCTCGCCCCGCCGTTCACGGATGGCGCGCAGTTCTTCCCCGTTCATCGGGTCCTCGGTGTCGATGGTGGCCGGCAGACTTTTACGGACGTGACGCAAGCGGTCAAGTCCAACCGTGCGGCTTGCGTCAATTGCCGCTCATACGACGTCGCATAGGAATATTGTCTTTTCATGAGTTCCTGGTGAAATCCGTTCCGGACACGAATCGACTGCGCCCCCGTCAAGCGCGATTCACTAACCGTTACCAATTCAGCGTTGCCTTGGCTGTCGCTTTCCGATTCGGCCTTTGATTCTCCTGGACTCGATTGTTTCAAATTCAGCGTGCCTTCCCGATTCGCCGATTTTCGCCGCCGTTTCAAAATCAGCGTTGGACTCGCCGATTCGCGGACCCGTTGGAAAGCCTCGCTTTTCCGAGTCGAGCGTTACCAATTCAGCGTGGGATTGGGACGGGTCCGAGTCGCCTTTTGTATCAACTTCAGCGTCCAATTCGACGGGCCAGGACCCTGCCGGATGCCCGAAAAGCCCGAATCGCGCCCTTTCCGTTGCGTTTTCAGCGAAGGAGGGGCCGCGCATGCCCTCGTGCGACCGCTCTAACGGGGAATATATCGGGACTCATATAGGACATGGTTGCGAGTTCAGCGTGGATAACCGGGTTTTCTGACTCGACTTCAGCGTGGATTGCCGGGGCGGCGATTCGACTTCAGCGCACCCCACGTTGCGTTTTCAGCGAGGCGTTTCAGCGCTTTCGGCCCAAAGCGATTCCAACTCAGCGTGGATAAGCGGCCTAGCCTGTGGACAGCCAGGCCGGGTGGCGGTTGCGCTGTTCCGGCGGCACGGTTCCGACGCTGAAGTTGATACATCGGCGGAATGGGCCGGAGCGTTGGGCTGAGCAGGGCCGGGCGCCACCGTGGCGGTTCGCTGACATTGAAACGGAATCTGCACGCGGCGTTGCAAGTTCAGCGAATCTTGGTATCGAGACGCTTCCCTGTCCCCAGATTTTGTGTTTTCTGGGATGACGGAACGGTGACGGAAAGAGGCCGGAGGGTGTCCATGGCGAAAATCCACGAGCAGCTGAGCCTGGAGGGGTTCGAGGCGGTGTTGGCCCGCACCGAAGACCCGAAGGAGCGCCGCCGTGTGATCATGGCCCACGAAGCCATGTCCAACGAGATGGACGCCATCGGCTATCTGCACGCCGGCTTCTGCCAGGCGTCGCTGCCGCACCGCAAGCCGAAGGACGAGCAGGCCCCCTGGGTGCGCAACAACGGCAAGTACCAGCTGGTCGTTCGCCCGGGTATCCTGCCGCTGCGCGACGGCACGGTCATGGACGTCGGCGTTCCGTACGGCGCCAAGGCGCGCCTGATCATGATCTACCTGCAGACCGAGGCGCGGAAGACCCGCAGCCCGCATGTGGACCTTGGCCCCAGCATGAGCGCGTGGCTGCGCCGTCTTGGCCTCGCCCCCACGGGCGGGGAGCGCGGCAACTACAAGCCGGTGCGCGAGCAGGTGCTGCGAATCGCCCGTTGCGAGTTCACGCTGCGCACGACCACCGGCAACTCCAGCGCCGAGATCTCCGACCAGCGCCTGATCGACGGCATCAAGCTGTGGCGCGACGAGGAGGACACGCCCGACCTCTTCCGCACCGGCGGGGAGTGGGTGCGGTTCGTCCGCCTGACCCAGAGCTTCTTCGAGCATCTGATGGAGCACGCCGTCCCGCTGGACGAGCACGCCATCGCCAAACTGAAGAACTCCGCCCTGGCGCTCGACGCCTATGTGTGGCTGGTGCACCGCCTGCACCGTCTCGACAAGCAGACGCTGGTGCCCTGGCACGCGCTGTCACAGCATTTCGGCTCGGTCAGCGAGCATCGCGTGCTGGCCTTCCGCCTGAAGGAAGCGCTGAAGGACGTCATGGCGGTCTACCCCGATGCCAACATCGAGCCGACCTCCAAGGGCCTCGTGCTGCGCCCGTCGGCCCCGGCCGTTCCGTCCAACAAGCATCTGATCCTGCGCCCGGCGCGCGGGTGATCGCACCGGAAAAGGGCGGGGCGGCGGCTGACCGTCGCCCGCCCTGCCGTCACCGCCGGGTCACCGAGTCCGTGTCGGCCGTATGCAGGTCCGCCGGAGCGTTCATTCGGCCGGGAGTGCCCGGCGTTTCGGTGTCGTTGGACGAATAGGACGTCGTCGAACCCGTCCCCATTCCCGCCATCGCCGATGCTCCGGCCGAGGTCCCCATCCCGCTATGGGCATGCTGGCCGACACGCAGGTTGTTCTGCACGTAGCGGACGCCGGACACGGACTCGGCGACATCCTCGGCCCGCCGCCGCGCCCGGCGGTCATCGACGGTGCCGGACAGGGTGACCTCGCAACCGCTCACCGTTACCTCGACGTCGGAGGCGTCAACGTAGGGATCGTCGGTCAGGCGGTCGTTGACGTCCTCCCGGATGCGCTCGTCGGAGCGGGTGTAGCCGCGCGGCCCCATTCCCCGGTAATGCCGGCTCTCGTGATGCCGGGCGCCCCCATCACCACGCCCCGCGTCGTCCGGTTCGGACTCGCCGCGCGCGTACCGGCGCATGTCGTTGAGCATGTCGCGCCCATAGTCGCGGTGCGAGCCCAGGTCCCGTAGGTCGCGCTCGCCGGACGTCCGGCTGTCGCGATGCCCTTGGCTGTTCCTCCACCAGTCGTCGTTTCTTGCCATGGCACACCACCCCACAGAAGGCAGGAGACCGTCCGAAGCGACGGCCGTCCGGTCAACATGGGCGGCTGAACGGGGGTTCCCGAAGGGCGGGGCACTTGGATCGGCCGAGGATGAAAAGTAGAGGGTTTTTCGTCCGCCGCGATACCTATGCGCGTAAGGGCCAGGGGTGGAACAATTTAAGGCCATTGTGGACGTCAAATAGAAAATGAGGTATTACCCCTCGCCATGCGGTTGGCTTTTCGCCGGATTCTCGCGGCCATTAGAGCCGGCGCCCAGCACACCCTGTTACACAAAGTCCGTACGGCAAGGCTTCATCATGTGGAAAGCTACCATTGGTCTCCTGTTGGCGGCGGCGGTCCTGGTCGGATGCGCGTCCACCGTCGGCGAGTTCCCGAGTGAACCGGCGCCCCAGACGGCGCTGAACCCCACCGATGGATATCTGCTGGAACCGGGCAACCGGGTGCGGGTCATCGTCTTCAACGAGAACAACCTGTCCGGCGACTTCACCGTCGACACGATCGGCAACATCCAGCTTCCCCTCATCGGCAACGTCAGGGCCAGCGGCCTGACGGCCAAGGCCTTGTCCGGACGGATCACCGAGATCCTGCGCCGCGACGCCTATATGAAGGATCCCAGCGTCGCCGTCGAAATCCAGACCTTTCGGCCTTTCTACGTCCTGGGCGAGGTCCGTCAGGCGGGAGAGTTCCCCTACACGGTCGGCATGACGGTTCTCGGCGCCATTGCGCGGGCCGGTGGTTACGATTACCGGGCGCGCCAGGGGCAGGTCGTGCTGGCCCGCATGATCGGCGAAGAGCAAAAGGAATACGCCGCTACCGAGCGCACCCCGATTCTGCCGGGCGACATCATCAAGGTGCTGGAGCGCCGCTTCTAAAGCCGGGGCGCTGCCAGAACGGGGGCTTGGCCTCCGTTCCGTGAAACGGAAGGGTCCGGTGCGCCGTCCAGGCGCCTGGACCCTTCTTTGTTTCCGGCCCGCCACGATGCATCGCCAGCCGCGCAAGGCCGCTGCGAAAGCGCCCTTCCGATTGCATAAACCCGTTTCTTGGAGCTTTTCGCGCGTGATGTGCGGCGCTGCCTTGTGTATAGTCACGCCGAAGGAAGTCCGCCGTTTTGGAGTCTGAGCAATGAAACATCGCGTGATCGCTGTCGGCGCGCTCGTGGCGAGCATTGGCGTTTTCACGACGTTGGACGCTCATGCCCAGCAGCGGCAGAACAATCCGGGGCAGGGACAAAACCAGCAACAGCAGCCGCAGCAGGTCACCTTGCCTCCGGCGTTGCAGGCCGCCGTCAACAGCGGCAATGCCGACCAGGTGTCGCGGGCCATTGCGACGCTGAGCGCCGGCAACCCGCAACAGGCGGCGACGCTGGCGACGCAGGTGGTAACGGTCGCGGAGCGGATGCTGAACAGCAACCCGCAGGCCGCGATCCAGGCAGCGGCGGCGGCCGTCGAGACGATCCGGTCCACCACCGTTCAAACGAGCGCCCCCACTCAAGCGCTTGAGGTCGTTACCACGGCGGCGCGCATCATCGTCAATCCCGATGCGCAGCGCGTCGCGCCTCTGGCGGTCGCGGGCATGGCCACGGCCGTGGTTCAAGTGGTCTCCAGCCCGGCCGTCTATCAGATCTCGCCCAGCACCGCGATCCAGGTGATGGCCAATTCCTACGCGGCCGTGACCAGCCAAGCCGTGGTGACGGCGGCTCCCGGGGCGACGCAGGCGGTCGCGCAGTCCATCACTCAGGCGAGCAGCACCACGGTCCTGAACCAGGTCAATCCGGCCAACTCGGGGCAAACGCTCGCCATCCTTGAAGGCAAGGTCGCACCCGTAGCGAAGCTTGAGACCGGCGGCAACCAGAGCCCGAACACGCCGAACACCCCGAACGGCCCGCCGACGACCACCCCCAACACCGACCGGCCATCGAACAATCCCGCACAGGACCGGGTTCCGGACACGGTCACGCTGCCGGACAAGGTGTTCACGAACGCCAGCCCGTCGTGATGCCGTCGCGGATGGACTCCGAAGGTCGCGGGCGTTAAACAGTGACGGATGGTGGGTCTGCTATCCTGGTTCAGTAACCTTCGCGGCGCGCCGCGTATCGACCGTGCGCCGCCGCAAGTTCCGCCGGGGATGGTCGTCTACGCGGTCGGCGATGTGCATGGGGAGCTTGCCCTTCTGGAGCGACTCCTCGACTGCATTGCCGAAGACCGCGCCGTCAACGCCGCTGGCTTGGACGCCGTTCTGGTGTTTCTGGGCGATTACGTGGACCGCGGCCCCGACAGCCGCGGCGTGATGGATCGGATCGCCGCCGGTGTGACCTCGGACTGCCTTGTCCGGTGCCTGCTCGGAAATCACGAACAAGCGATGCTGCGCTTTTTGGACGACCCGTCCAACGCCGGCCAGTGGCTGGCCTTCGGGGGGCTGTCCACGCTCGTCAGCTATGGGGTGGAGGACATCGCCGACGCGGGCAACCCTGTCCATCATCCACGCCTGCGCGACGAGTTGATGCAGCGGCTGCCGCCGGCGCACCTGGAATGCCTTCGCCGGCTGGAGCCATGGGCCGTGTATGGCGACTATGGCTTCGTGCATGCGGGGATTAAGCCCGGCCGGCCGATCGCCGGGCAATCGCTCGACGACCTTCTGTGGATTCGAAAGCCGTTTCTCGACAGCCGGGCTCAGTTTGAAAAGGTCATCGTGCACGGGCACACGATCGTCCCGACTCCGCAAATCCTGAACAACCGCATTGCGGTGGACACCGGAGCCTACGCCACGGGCGTTCTTTCAGCGGTTGCGTTGCAGGCGGATCGGGTCAGGGTTCTTCAGGCCACCCGGCGATAATCCGGCCGGCGATGGTCGCGCCCACGAGGCGGTGAACGGCCCTGTTTCGCAGAACATGCGCTGCCAAGGGGCCACGCCGCAGCGGTGCAGCCCCTGGCAGTGTGGCTTACATCCGGAGGCCGAGGCGGGCCAGCGTGACCAGCTGCTGGTAGGACTGCCCGGCCAGCTCCGAGTCGCGCTGGCGGTAGCCGATCTCACCGCCCACATAGACCTCCGGGTTGAAGGCGTACACCACGCGGCCGCGCGCCTCGTAGGTCCAGGCGGACCGGTTGATGCCTTCGAACTCGTCGTAGTTGATGCTGCCGATGCCGGTCAGGACGATGTTGCGCTGATACTCGTGGCGGACGAGCAGGTTGATGCCCGACCGGACCATCGCCGATGCGTTGAACTGGGTCGTTTCCAGAACCGAGCGTTCCAGCGACGGCACGATGACCGTCAGGCGCGACGGCGTCCAGTTGAAGGTGGCGCGGAACGACAGGCCGCTGGGATCCTTCAGCCGGGCGTCCCGGTAGTCTTGCTGGTAGTAGCCGACCAGGAAGTCGCCGCGAATCAGCTGGCTGATGTCCACGCCGACACCGGCAGCGGCCCGATAGCCGACACTGGAGCGGTTGAACCCGGCGTCGTCGAGCTGGTCGTCGTAGCGCCGGTTGTTGCCGCCCACCTCCACCACGGCCGAATAGCCGGGGAACATCTCATAGCCACCGCGCACGGTGAGGCTGTTCTCCCAGCGATCACGGTCGCTGTTGTTGATGATCGATCCCGTATCCGTGGTCACGTCGTCAAAGACCCGGCGCGCGGTCGCGAGTTCGCCGGAGAAGGTGTAGCGGCCGGCCTGATGCTTGCCGCCGAAATTGTTCTGGAGGCTGCGGGTGCGGGTCGGGCGCTTGCCGCCTGCCGCGTCGGGGCTGCCGCGATCCTCGTACCGCTGCGCGATGTCGAAGAGATCCGTCAGTTCGGAACCGCGCGCCAGATCGTAACGCCCGTCCACCGTCACCCCGGCGTCGAGGTGATTGTCCTGCGAGTAGGTCTTGAACAGGAACTGTTCGGCGCGCGCGGTGATGTTGACGGCGTGGGTGGCGAAGCGTGACCGCAGCTTCAGCTCCGGGGCGATGCGGGCGATGAAGTCCGACTTGCCGTCGTTTTCCTGCGCGAAGACGTTGGTGTTGTACATCACGTCGGTTTCGAGCTGGGGCAGAAGCAGGAAGCTGCCGAGCTCGATCCCCTTGGGCTGGTAGGCGTCGGCGACGCGATCCTCGTCGTCGCGGCCCTCCACGTCCCGTTCGGGGGTGGCTTCCTTGGTCACGTTGGCGGAGTTCGGCAGGCGCCGGGGATCGCGCTGGTTCTGCGTGGGCAGCTGCGGCGCTCCCTGTGCCAGGGTCTCCCCCGCCTGCGTCAGCAGCAGGACGGACAGGATCGCGATGGCTGAGCGGGACAAGACGCGCTTGCGATCAGTCAGTGCCGACTTTGCCCCAGCATTTTGCCAAGCCATCCGGAACGCACGATTCGGCACAAACATAGTGAAACGTCCCCCGCAACGCAGACGGTAATCCTTACGGATGGGTGTATCATCCGTAAGGGTAGCGTTCAAAAAGTTTTCCGTGATTGAGCTAAATTCTTGTGATGGTCGCTTCAGCGCGAGCGTTGCGTCGCGGCCAGGGAATGCTCGCCCATCGGTACAGCCCGAAGCCGCAGGCGAGCGCCCCCGCCGTGGCGCCCGTGCTCCGTTAGCCCTGGTCCCACACGCCGCGCGTATCGATCACGATCTTTTCCCGCAGCATTGTCCGGGACAGCCCCTTGAAGGCCTTATGGTCCACCAGCAGGATGACGATGTCCGCATGAGACAGGGCGGTGGCCAGCGGAACCAGGCTGAGGCGCTCCCGCTCCGCCAGCGCCCGCGGCAGGGCGGAGAGGTGGGGCTCCACGACGTCGATCGTGCCGTCCACCGCGTCCGCCAGAGCTTGCACGATGGCCACCGCCGGGCTTTCGCGGACATCGTCGATGTCCGCCTTATAGGACAGGCCCAGCGCCGCGATGCGGGGATGCTTGAACCGGTCGGCGATGGCCTTCACGCGTTCGACGATCAGGGTGGGGCGCTCGTCGTTGATCTGGCGCGCGGTGCGGATCAGGCGGGCGGCCTGCGGGGCCGAATCCACGATGAACCAGGGATCGATGGCGATGCAGTGGCCGCCGACTCCGGGGCCCGGATGCAGGATGTTGACGCGCGGATGGCGGTTGGCCAGCCGGATCACCTCCCACACGTTCAGCCCCAGCGTCTCGCAAATCAGCGCCATTTCGTTGGCGAAGGCGATGTTGACGTCGCGGAAGGCGTTCTCGGCCAGCTTGGTCAATTCGGCCACGGGGGCCGAGGTCAGGAAGATCTCGCCCTTCACGAAGGTTCCGTACAGCCGCTTCGCGGCCTCCGCGCAGGCCGGGGTGATGCCGCCGATCACGCGGTCGGTCTCCACCAGCTCCCGCAGGACCTTGCCGGGAAGAACCCGTTCCGGGCAATGGGCGATGTGGATGTCCGCCACCTCGTCTCCGGTCACCTGATGCGGGAACACCAAATCGGGGCGGTGTTCGGCCAGCCAGCGCGACAGGCGCTCGGTCGCGCCGACCGGCGCGGTGGATTCCAGAACCACCAGATTGCCGCGCCGCAGGACCGGCGCGATGGAGTCGGCCGCCGCGTGGACATGGCTCAGGTCCGGGCGCTTGTCGGAGTCGAACGGTGTCGGCACGGCGACGATGAAGGCGTCGCCTTCCTCCACGCGGTCGGTGGCGCGCAGGGTTCCGGTGGACACCGATGCGCGCACCAGCATGTCCAGGTCCGGTTCGACGATGTGCACCCGCCCGGCGTTGATCGCGCTCACCGCCGCGGGGTTGGTGTCCACGCCGACGACCCGCTTGCGGCAGCTGGACAGGACGGTCGCCACGGGCAGCCCGACATAGCCGAGCCCGACCACCACGATGGTTTCGATGTCGCCGCCGGGAGAAGGATTCCGTGATAACTCGTCCAACGTGATGCTCCCTTGGAAAGACGGCGCCGTCAGGCCGGTGTGGTCAGGCGGTCGAGCGCCGCGCACAGGGCGTTCTCGAAATGATGAAGCTGGAAGCGGTCGAGGAAGATGCGGCGTCCTTCCGCCCCCATGCCGTGGCGGAGCGCCGGGTCGAGGATCAGCCGTTCCAGCCGATCCGCCAGGGACCGCGCGTCCCGGCGCGGCACGATGAAGCCGGTGACCCCGTCCGTCGCGATGTCCAAGATCGCCCCCTCGTCGGTCGTGACGACGGGCAGGCCGAAGGCCATGGCCTCCAGCAGGACGCCGGGGAAGCAGTCGGAACAGGTGGGAAAGGCGAAGACGTCGCTCGACCGGAACAGGGCGGCCTTCTCGTCGCCGTAGACCGGTCCGTGATGGCGGACGCGGTCGGTCAGGTTCCGGGCGTGCAGGTCGGCGGCGAAGGTCGCCGCGCCCTGCGGCTCGAACCACGCGCCCGCGAAGTCGGCCCGGAAATCCACGCCCCGCTCCCGGAGGATAGAGAGCGCCTCCACCAGAACGGAAAACCCCTTGTCCGGCATCATGTTCGACAGGAACAGGATGCGGACCGGACCGCCCCTGGCGCCACGGTCCGGCACCATTCCCCCGGCCGGGTCAGGAATGCCGTTGTTCACGACCGCGATGTCGGCGTCGTCCGCCAACCCCTCGACGTCGTGGCGCAGCCGGTGCGACAGCAGGATCACCTTGGCGCCCGAAAAGACCCACCGGTAGAGCGCGTCCAGCCACCGGGCGGAGCGGCGCGCGGCGGCGATGCCCTTGCCGTGCAGGTGGTAGACGCGCGTCACCCCGAACAGCCGCGCGGTGGCGACGAACAGGATGTCGCGGAGGAAGGCGTTCCCCGTCGGCGACAGCGTCAGGTAAAGAACGCGCGGGCGGAAGACCGTCAGCATGGTCAGCATCCGCAGGAAGGCGGCGAACAGCGCCGCCAGCTTGGCAAACCTGAACCGGCTGATGTCGGCGATGGCGGTGGCGAAGCGCAACGGCAGGACCGCGATCCGGAAGCGGTCGTTCAACAGCCTCGATTGCGCCGCCAGCTGGTTGATCAGCGCGGCACCATGCAGGGGCGGCGGCAACTGCGCCATGAACAGCATCCGGGGGCGCTCGGCGACGGCCGGCTCGACCGCGTCACTCATCTCGGGGGCTGCCGTCCGCCGGAGCCTGCCTGTCCAGATCGCGGGCCGCCATAACGTAACCGAGCAGCAGGGCGGTTCCGATGGACGTCATGGGGCTTTCCACGGCGACGTTCACCCAGCAGCTGACGTAAGCCATGAAGAAGGCGAAATAGGCGGGCTCGCGCAGGGGGGACGGCCGGACGGACGGGCTTGCCGTCTTGAGCATCGCCAGCGCGAAGACGCCGCCGCCGAGCAGCCCGAGACGGGCGAACATGCTGATGAAGCTGTTGTGGATGCCCCCCATCATGATGTCCGCGTCGTCGTAGACGGTCAGAATGTTCATCGCCAGATAGACGTTGCTGAGCAGCTCCCGCCCGAAACCCACGCCAAGTCCATAGCTGCTGAAGAAAAGATCGATCGCGTCGTACCACATGTATCCGCGGATGGCGGTGTTGGGATCGACCGCCGCGAACTGGGTCAGCTCGATGAACAGAGGTCCCAGAATGCAGGCTGCGGTGAAGCCGACGATGGCGCTGAAAAACACCCAGGGTGAAACCGCCCGCGCATGCAGGATCACGAACATCGCGAGGCTGACGTATATCTGAATGGAATAGCCGAAGAAGACGGACACCAGCACAAAGGCCGTTCCGGCATAGAAAAGAACACGATGCCGCAGGGCCATCGTGAGGTGGGCAATGCCGAGGAGCATCACCGTTTCGCTGTTTGCCAGATTGGTGAAGGCCGCCGCCAGCAGTCCCTGCTCCCGAAAATGGATCGGCACGATCGCCATCTCCAGCGGCGGCGAGACGAAAAGATTGAGAAGGATCAGCGCCGCGAACAGCGAGCCCGCATGTTTCGATTGCAGCGCCCGCACGAAGAAGGCCCGGCCGGCGCTCAGGATCAGGTAGAAGGCCCAGACGAAGGACGACTGCATGGGGATCGAGTCCGGCTCATCGTAGATCGTCCAGGCTTTCGGAAGAAGCGACCCGTAGGACAGGGCTATGTAGATGAGGCCGATGCCGACGAACGCGACGAACCAGTTCAGCTCGAACAAGGTCCTGCGCAGCGCGGCATAGAACAGGCTGTAGAGGGCGAACGCGCCGAAGCCGGTTGGGCCGGCCTCGCGCAGCCAGGGACCGGCCGTGGTGATCGCGGCGACGAGGATGAAGAAGACGATGTCGAAAACATCCAGACGCCCGATGGCCGCCGTCGACGCTGGTTCAGCGGCGCGGAACCGCGGATCGTGTTCGGCCCATGCGCTGGTCATGGTGCAGGTCGCGCCCTGTCTGGTCGGAGAAGGCTGACGCCTTGGGCGAGCGATTGGGGCGGCTCCACCCTCAGGAGATGAACGTCAGGTCGGGGGAGATATAACCGCGTTTGTTCCGACCGGCAAATGACGATTGATCCGGCCCGATAAAAGAAACAGCCCCGGATTCCTCTTGATGGCCTAGCAATCGCCTTCCGGTTCGGCCGGGTTTTCCCTTTGCGACAGCCAGACCGCCAGGCCGAGGAACATCCAGGCCTGTGTCCAGCGCATGTAGGCGATCCGGTTGGTCCACCGGGCGTGGGCCTGATAGGCGAAATGCCCGGCGCGCGGCAGCCACATCCGGCCGATCGTCCAGGCCAGCACCCGGTCGGCGAGGTCCCGTGCGGCGTTCGTGGGCGCGACCGTCAGCAGGGTGATCAGCGCCTGCGCGGTGCAGGTGGGGTCGGTCGGCCAGAGCCGGTCGTGATAGTATTTGGGCTGTCCATCTCTGGTGAAGAAGTTCGCCTCGTAGAAGGTCTTGCCGCGCCGGATCGCCCCGTCCCAGCCGCCGCCGAGCAGGCCGGCGCAGAGGTCGAGGGCTTCCAGGTTGTAGCCGGTGTGGAAGCTGTCGATGAAGCGGTGGTGTCCGGCCTCGCCGTACAGCCAGGACCCGTCCGCCGCCTGTGCCGACAGGCTGTGGGCGATGGCGTCCAACGCAATGCCGCGCCACGCCGGATCGCCGCCGTGCCGCACCCCTTCGGCCAGCACATAGGCCGACCAGAGATTCGCGTTGTGCACCATGGCGTCCGATCCCGGCACGTAGCCGAGGAACAGGTCGTCCCCCCGGCGCCGGACCAGGGTGCCCGCCACGAAGCGGGCGGCGTCGAGGATGGCCGGCGTGGCGTCGATCCCGGCGCGCGCCTCGGCCTCGGCCAGCGCCCGGACGGCGTAGGCCGTGGCGATGGCGTTGGGCGTGTCCTTGGCCACCGCGAAGGCCCGCGCCTGCCAGTCGAACGGGTAGCCCCAGCCGTTGCCGGGCCCGCTCCACCGCGTCGACCGCATCGCCAGCAGCCGCCCGGCGAGATCCCCTTCGCGCGCGGTGTCCCCGGTCAGCCCGTAGCCGCGCGCGAACAGGGCCAGTGCCGCGGGGTTGTCCAGGCGCGGCACGCCCGCCAGCGCCCGCGCATTGACCGGCGACCGTTTGAAGAGCTGGAGCCAGACGAGCCGCAGCAGCGCGGACCGGTGCAAGGGCGTGGCTCGGAACAGGCGGCTTTCCAGCCCGTCGAACGGGTCCCATCCCTGGTAGTCCCGTTCCCGGCACCAGGATTCCAGGCGGGCGAAGACGGCCTGCGGAGTCGGCGTCACGGGCGTTCCCCCGCCATGGACCGCAGCCACAGCTCCAGCGTCATCAGGTGCCACAGGCGCAGCGCGTGGTCGCGGCGCCCGGCGCGGTCCTCGTCGATCATGCGGCGGATGGACGGGCCGTCAACCCAGCCGTCGCGGACCAGCCGCCCGCCGGGCAGCGTGTCGTCCACCATCTCCGCCAGATCGCGCCGGATCCAGGCGCGCAACGGCGCGCCGAAGGCCGCCTTGGGCCGGTAAATGATCTCGCGCGGCAGCCAGCGTTCCGCCGCCCGCTTCAGGATCGCCTTGGTCTGCCAGCCGGCGAGCTTGGCGTGGCCGGGCAGGGCGAAGGCGGCCCGCGCCACCGCCAGATCGACGAAGGGCACGCGCAGTTCAACCGACGCGGCCATGCTGGCGCGGTCGCTGTAGGCGAGGTTCAGACCGGGCAGGAACATGTGGAGGTCGGTGAAGCACAGCCGGTTGACCGCGTCATCCGCCGGTCCGGCGTCGAACAGCGCGCGGTGATCCTCCATCAGCGCGGCGACCGCCTCGCGGCGCGCGCCGCGCGTGATCGCGTTCAGCGCCTCCGGGTCGTAATAGGAGTAGCTGCGGCGGTAGGCGTCCTCCTCCGGCAGTCCGGCGAATTCTACGAAGCGCTGGCCCCAGCGGATCGTCCGATGCCCCCGCCCGGCGCCGGCCACCGGCAGGGCCTTCACCGCCCGCTCGACCAGCCCGGTCAGCGGCGCCGGCAGCCGGCGGTAGGCGGCGGCCACCCGCATCGCTTGGTGGCGGCGGTAGCCGGCGAACAGCTCGTCCGCTCCCATGCCGGACAGCAGGACCTTGATGCCCCGGTCCCGCGCCGCCGCGCAGATCAGCCGCACGTTGATCGCCGCCGGGTCCCCGATGGGCTCGTCCAGCGTCTCCACCATGGAGGGGAGGAGCGCCGCGACGTCGGGCGCCAGCTCGATGCTGTGCAGGCGGATGCCGGGGTGCCGGTCGGCCAGCATCCGGGCGTAGTGCAGATCGTCGGGCATCGCCTCGAACCGCTGGTCCTCGGCGCGGAAGGCGATGGTGTAGGCGTCGATCCCCCCGGCCATCTCGGCGGCCAGCACGGTGATGAGGCTGGAATCCAGCCCGCCGCTCAGCAGGCTGCCGACCGGAACGTCGGCGACCATGTGCCGGCGCACGGAATCGGCCAGCACGTCGCGCAGCTCATCCAGCGTGGGCGGCTTGCGGCGCCCCGCCGCCAGATCGTCCGCCGCCGACCAGTAGCGGCGGATGTCGGCCCGGCCGCCCGGCGCGATCCGCAGCCAGTGGCCGGCGGGCAGCTTCTCCATGCCCGCGATGATGCAGCGGTTTTCCGGCACCCAGAGATAGAGCAGCGAGGCGGTCAGCGCGGTTTCGTCGATCCGCCCGTCGGGCAGCAGGACGCGCAGCGCCTTCAGCTCCGACGCGAAGGCCAGCCCGCCGCCCGGCGGGCGGGCGATGAACAGCGGCTTGATCCCGAAGGGGTCGCGGGCCAGCACCAGCTCCCCCGTGCGCCGGTCCAGCAGCGCGAAGGCGAACATGCCGCGCAGGCGCAGAAGGCTGCCGTGTCCCCAATGGCGCCACGCTTCCAGCAGAACCTCGGTGTCGGAGCGGGTGGTGAAGGACGCCCCCAGCGCCTCCAACTCATGGCGCAGGTCGGCGTGGTTGTAGATCTCGCCGTTGAAGACCAGCAGCAGCCCGTCCTTTTCGAAGGGCTGGTCGGCCGGGCCGGTCGGGTCGATGATGGACAGCCGCCGGTGGCCGAGAATGACCACGCTTCCGCCGGCCTCGACCCGGATCAGGCCGCGCGCGTCGGGGCCGCGATGCGCCAGACGGTCGAGCGCGTCCTCCATGCGCGGTGCAAGGTTCGGTAGGTCGAAGGAGCCAACGATGCCGCACACCGGGACGACCGCCTCTCTGTATCACCCGCGCCTGGGCGGTGCCGGACCGATCATGCGCGTTTTGAGATAAATCCGGTATAGCCCAGCAGCTTGTCCAGCAAATTGGGGAACAGGACCCGGTAGACCGCCAATGTCACCGCGCCGCAGCCCGCGACGTCGGCGGCGAGCAGCCAAGCCGGCTCCAGATTCGGCGGCAGCATCGCGTGGACCAGTGCGACGCAGGCGAGGCAGGCGGCCCCGGCGGTCAGGCCCGGCATCAGTAGGGCAAGCGCGCGTCCCGCCGGCAGCGCCAGCGCCGACACGACGAGCCCAAGGTGCAGCAGCATCGACACCAGCGCCGACGCCGCCACCGCCGCGACGGCGGCGGTCAGGCCGAAGGGCAGGGCGGCGGCCAGCATCGCCCCCCGCAGCAGCAGTGCGGCGGCCTGGATGCGCACGCGCGTCTCGAGACGCAAGGCCGCCTCGGCGACCATGGCGAGGGTGTGCGCCAGCACGGTCGCCGCGCCCGCCACGCACAGCCACGGCGTCAGCGCCGCCGCCTCCGCCCATTGCGGGCCGAGCGCGACGGCCACCAGCTCCGGCCCCGCCAGGGCCATGCCCGCGCAGATCGGCAGCACCGCCGCGCCGGTCGTCTCGATCAGCGCCATGCCGCCCCGGCGCAGGCGCGCGCGGTCGTCACGGCTCTGGCTGAACCCCGTCAGCGCCACCCGCGTCACCGCGTTGACGATCAGCTCGACGGGCAGAAACACCAACACGTAGACGCGGTTGAACCAGCCGAGCGGCGCGGTGCCGAGCACGCCGCCGATCAGCGCCTGCGGAAGCTGCCCGCTGAGCAGTTCGAGCACCGAACTCTTCGACAGCCCCTCGCCGATCGGCGAGAGGACCCGCGCCGTCGGCACGATCCCCAGCGATGGACGGTGACCGCACAGCCAAAGCCCCAGCGCCAGCTGCACGAGGCTCTGTGCCCACTGCCCGGCGACCAGCGCGTGGGATCCCCATCCGCTGACGGCGGTCGCCACGGCAAGCGCGCCGTTCGCTGCCAAGCCGGCGACATCGATCGCGGCCAGGCTCGCGAAGCGGAGGCGGCGGCGCAGCAGGCCCCGCGCCACCGCCGAGACTGCCATCAGGATCGTCACCGGCGCCAACAGCGCCAGCGCCGCCGCGATGTCCCCGGCCAGCGGGGCCGCCGCAAGCGCCAGCGCCGCCAGGAGCAGGGTCAGCAGGACGCCCCCGACGAAGGCCGTCTGGTAGCGCGCCGCGATGGACGGGTCGGGCATGTCCGCCGGCAGCACGACGGACTTCTCGATCCCGGCCCCCAGAACGTCCGTCACCGGGCGCAGGACGACCAGCGCGGCGATCACCACGCCGTATTCGGCGGGCGAGATCAGCCGGGCCAGCACGGCGATGGCCCCGGCCTGAAGGACGGCCGCCAGGGCCGTCGCCGTCAGCGTGACGCGGACCCCTTGTATGGTCTTCCCGGCGAGCGTCATGGGACGGGCCATGGGCCGGACTGCGTCACGGGCGCGCGCTGCCGGCGCTGGCGGAGGGGGCGCTGGCGGACGGGATGCTGTCGTAGCGGAGGTTGAATTCGTCCAGCGCCTCCGGATCGCCGCTCAACAGGCGCCGCAGCAGCGCCTCGGCCCCGTGGCGATGGGCGAACAGCGTCGTCTCGCCGGGGTCCAGCCGCCAGTAGAGCATGACCTGTTCCTCGAAGGCGGCGCGGGCGGGCGGTTCGAGCCAGTCCTGGAGGCCCCAGCCCTGGATCAGCCGAAGCTCCATCAGGTCGGGATGGTACGGGCCGGTGAGCACCGACATGTGCCATGCGCTGGCGGCAGCCGTGGGGCGGCCGGCGCGGTATTCCGCGTGGGTCAGGCGCGCCCAGACATAGGGGTCGGCCGGGTTCGCCGCCACCGCGGCGCTCAGGCCGGCGACGGCCGCCTCGACGCTCGCCGCCGCCGGCTGGCCGGTCCGGACGGCGTGGTCGGCGGTGAGAAGGCGGGCTTGGCCGGCAAGGCTGTGGGCCATGGGCGACCCGCTCATCCTTGCAGCACCGTCGAGCAGGGCGGCGACATCCCTCATCTCGTCCGGCCTGATCCTGTCCTGATCGATGGCGTCCGGCGCCTGCGCCCGGCTTTTCCGCTGCGCCTCGCCGATGGCCGCCTGCCCGATCAGCGTCGCCGTTTCGGCGTACAGGCGCGGCACGGCAAGGCCGATGGCCAGCAGGCCGAGCGTGACGCTGACGAGGGCGGAAACGAGTTTGGGTCCGTGCCGGGGAGGGCGAGACGTGCTGGGAGGCATGGCCCTGTATACCGCTTCGCGCGAGCAAGCGCGCCTGCAATTTGCGCGGCGATGTATACGGGGCAGGGTTGGGCCGGAACCGATGCGCCGTGTCACGCGAAAGACTTTCGATCCAACACTCCCCCATGATAGGGTGCGCCCGCTCTTCCGCAGTTTTCGGTCGTGCCGTGCAGCAATCCTCGACAATTCAAATGGGCGCCACGTCCGGGTGCGGCCTCTCCCCCGACATCGCCTGGTCCGATCACCGCATCCGCTTCTTCACCAAGCTGGTCACAGGCAAGCGCGTGCTGGACATCGGTTGCGTGGAGCATGACCGGGAGAAGTTCAAAAGCCCGTACTGGGTGCACCGGGCGCTGACCCAGGCCGCCAAAAGTGTCGTCGGGCTGGACTATGACGAGGCGGGCGTCGCCTTCCTGCGCGAGAACGGGTTCAACGTCCTCATCGGCGATGCCTGCGACTTCGACCTGGGGGAGACGTTCGACGTCATCGTCGCGGGCGACGTCATCGAACATCTCGACAACACCGGGGGATTCCTTAAGTCGTGCCGCCGCCATCTGAGCCCCGGCGGAATGCTGCTCGTGACCACGCCCAATCCCTGGTACTGGCGGCACATCGCCAAGGCCGTGGTGCGCGGGCGGGTGCAGAGCAACGTCGAACACGTCTGCTGGATCGACCCCGTGCTGCTGGGCCAGCTGGCCGCGCGCCACGGGTTCGCCCTGCGTGAGGACGAAGTGGAATACGGCACGCGCGAGTGGTTCAACCGCATCCTGCCGCTGCCCACGATGGTCAAGCACTCGACCTATCACGCCATCCTGCGGCCGGCGTAAGGGGTCCCGCGCCTACAGCACGACGGTGCGCCGGTTGGTCGCGCTTTCCACGGCGGCCAGCGTCAGGCGGGTGGTTTCCAGCAGGCAGGCGACCGGGATCGGCATGGCCGCGCCGTCGCGGCAGGCGGCGATGAAGGCGGCCATCTGGGCGGCCTGCCCCTTGCCGCCGCCGATCCGGCGCGTCTTCGGCTTCGCGGCGCCCTCGTGCACGGTGACCGTCTCGAAATTGTCCATCGTCACGGTGCGGCCCTGGCCGAAGACCTCCAGCCGCTCCTTCGGCGTGGTGCTGCCGCCCTGGGTCAGGTAGAGCAGCGTCCCGGTCGAGCCGTCCGCGTAATCGACCACCACCGACAGGTTGTCGGTCTCGTCGCCCATGGCCGCGCCGGTGCCCGTCGGGCGCAGACGCGACGCCGTGACCGCCACCGGGGACGAGCCGGTCAGGAAGGCGAAGACGTCCAGGAAGTGTCCGGCCTCGCCCACGAACCGCCCGCCCTCCTCGGCGGAGCGCTGCCACGCCGTGGGGTCGAGCGCGCCGGCGTGGACCCGGAAGACCATTGCCAGGGGGCCGGCCCCGGCGGTGAAGCGTTCCTTGACCGCCGCGATGCAGGGGGAGAAGCGGCGGTTGAAGCCGACCAGCAGCCGCGCGCCGCCCGGCGCGCTCCGCGCCGCCTCCTCGACCAGCGCCGTGCCGGCCGCGTCGATGGCCAGCGGCTTTTCGACGAAGACCGCCTTGCCCGCCGCCAGCCCGGCCGCGACCAGCCGGGGGTGGGCGGCGTGGCGGGTGGCGATCACCACCGCGTCGATGGCCGGGTCATCCAGGATCGCCGCGCTGTCGGCGCCATGGCGGGCGAAGCCGAACTTGCGGGCGGCGTCGGCGGCGGTCAGGCCGCTCGCCGTGGCGACGGCGGCCAGCCGGACGCCGGCCATGCCCCGCAGTGCGGGGAACAGCATGCTGCTGGCGTAGTTGCCGGCCCCGATGGCCCCGACCGCGACCTCCCCCGTCCGCGTCTGGGCAGGCACGGCAGGGGCGGCGGGCGTTTCGGCCGTCGCCTTGTCCGCGTGCCGGAACAGCGCGCCGAGGCCGGGCAGCCGCCCCTCGCGCAGCGCCTCGTAGGCGGCCACCGCCTCGGTGAAGGGGAACTCCGCGCCGACCAGCGGCAACGGATCGACCGCCCCCGACGCCGCCAGATCGAGGAAGGCCGAAAGGTTGCGCCGCTCGGTCCAGCGGACATAGTCGATGGGATAGTCGATGCCCCTCGTCTCGTAGGTCGGGTCGTAGCGCCCCGGCCCGTAGGAGCGGGAGAAGCGGACCTCCACCTCCTTGCGGAAGCAATCGACGTAGGGCAGGTCCAGCTTGGTCTTGCCAACCACCACCACCCGGCCACGCTCGCGCGCCAGATCGACGGCCAGCTCCAGTGGGCCGTTGCCGTCGCTGGCGGCAGTCAGGAACACGCAATCGGCGCCCACCCCGCCGGTCATCGCCCTCAGCGCCGCCTTGGCCGAGGCATCGTCCGGGGACACCGCCTTGCGCACACCATGCCGCTCGGCCAACCGGCAGCGCTCCTCCGACGGATCGACGCCCAGGACCGCCACGCCCGACGCGCGGAGCAGCTGCGCCAGAAGCTGCCCAACCAGCCCCAGCCCGACCACGCAGGCCGTCTCGCCCAGTTGCAGGCCGCCCTGCCGCAGGCCGTGCAGCGCGATGGCGCCCAGCGTGGCGAAGGCTGCGGCCTCGTCCCCCAGGGCCGGCGGGACGGGCACGGCGAGGTTCTTCGGCACGAAGACGATCTCGGCGTGGTTGGCGAAGCCCGCCCCGGCACAGGCGACGCGCTGGCCGACGTGGAACTCCTCCGCCCCGGCCCCGACCGCCAGCACCGTGCCCGACAGCGCGTAGCCCAGCGGCGTCAGGGAATCCAGGCGGTTCATCACCTTCTGATAGGCCGCGCGCATCCCCTGCTGGCGCACCGTGTCCAGCACCTTCGCGACCTGATCCGGGCGGGCGCGGGCCTTTTCCAGCAGGTTCATCCTGGCCTCGCGCACCTTCATGCCCTCGGTGCCCGGAGAGATGACGCTGATGGCGGTCTTCACGAGGATGCCGCCGTCGCGCAGCGCGGGGGATGCGACCTCGCGCAGTTCGACCGCGCCGGACCGGTAATTCTGGCAAACCTGCAACATTGGGGGGAAAGCTCCGGTTCGGAACGGGTATCGCTGAACGGGGATCAGTGCACGGCGAAGCGGTCGCGCAGCACGGCGACGATCCGTTCCGCCGCCCGGCCATCGCCGTAAGGCGACACGCCGCTCGCCATCGCCGCATAGGCCGCGGGGTCGGACAGCAGCCGCGACGCCTCGGCGTGGATGCGGTTCGGGTGGGCGCCGACCAGCCGGGCGACCCCGGCGGCGACGGCCTCCGGCCGCTCGGTCACGTCGCGCAGGACCAGCAGCGGCTTGGCCAGCGCGGGCGCCTCCTCCTGCAGACCGCCGGAATCGGTCAGCACCAGCGTGCAGCGTTTCAGCGTCGCGCAGAAGGCACGATAGTCCAGCGGCGCGCACAGATGCACGCGCGGCGTACGGCCCAGCGCGTCACGCACGAGGCCGGAGACGTTCGGGTTGGGATGCAGCGGCCAGATCACCTCGACGTCCGGGAAGTCGGCGACGATGCGGGCGACCGCCGAGCAGATCCCGGCCATCGGGCCGGCGAAATTCTCGCGCCGGTGGGCGGTGACCAGCAGCAGCCGCCGGCCGGCGGGAACGGCGACGGGCAGCGGCAGGTCGTCCCGCGCGGTTTCCAGCAGGCTGTCGATCACGGTGTTGCCGGTCACGGCGATCCGCTCGCCGGCGATCCCTTCGGCCAGCAGGTTGCCGCGCGCTTCCTCGGTCGGCGCGAAATGGATGGACGCCACCATCGAGGCGGCGCGGCGGTTGAACTCCTCGGGGAAGGGGTTGTCCATGTCGCCGCTGCGCAGGCCGGCCTCCACATGGGCGAAGGGAATCCGGCGGTAGAAGGCGGCCATGGCCCCGGCCAGCACCGTGCTGGTGTCGCCCTGCGCCAGCAGCAGGTCGGGCGCGACGTCGGCCAGCACCCCGTCCATCGCCTGGAGGGCGCGCGCGGAGAAATCGGCCAGCGACTGGTCGTGCCGCATCAGGTCGAGGTCGAGATCGGGCGTGATGCCGAACAGCGGCAGCACCTGATCCATCAATTCCCGGTGCTGCGCGGTGGCCACCACGGTCAGGTCGGCCCACGCTTCCCGGCCCAGCCGTTGGATGACGGGGGCCATCTTGATCGCCTCCGGCCGGGTGCCGATGACACAGACGACCTTTCGTTGACTCTCCCGCAAATCCGTCTCCAGAAGGCCAATGCACGGACCGATAGCGGCTCCTTGGTATCGTGATATCCGAGCGCGTGCAATCTACTCCGGCAAGCGTGATCGCTTGTCACTGGCGCAGCTCTGTTCTAATCAGGATACGCACTGCACCAAACCGTGGGCTCGATTCGTTGACGGCTCGTTACGCTCATTTTTATGTCACGGCCTGCGTACTCGCGGTTGCGCCGCTGCCGCTCGGTTTGAATCGGCCCTTGTCCTGGACCATCGCCATCTCCGTGCTGGGGTTGCTGGGTCTCGTCTGGCCGCTCATCCGGCAGCGCAGCGTGATGCCGCCGACCCTGCCGCTGGCGCCCTTGTCGCCGGCGTTGATCCTGTTCGCGGGAGTGCTGCTGTGGGCCGCCGCGCAAGGCTGGCCGGGCCTGCCGGCACACTGGGCGCACCCGCACTGGGCGCACCCGCTGTGGGCGGTGGCGCGGGACCACGGCGTTGCGGGCGCCAACACCGTTTCCATCGCCCCCTACGCCACGGGGACCGGGCTGCTGCGCCTGACCGGTTATGCGCTCGTCTTCTGGCTGGTCCTGAACCACGCACTGTCGCGGCGCCGGGCGGAGCGGTTGCTGGACATACTGGCGGCGGCGGGCGGCCTTTACGCGCTCTACGCCCTGGTGGTCCACCTGTCCGGGGCCGAGACAATCCTCTGGTACCGGAAATGGGCCTATGAGGGCTATCTGACCGGAACCTTCGTCAACCGCAACAGCTACGCGGCGTTCGCGGGCCTCAGCCTGCTCTGCGCCCTGGCGGCGGTCGCCCGGCGGCTGGAAGGGGAACGGTTGCGCCCGGCGGTGCTTGTGCGGCACCTGAAACGGCGCACCGCTCTGTTCGCGCTGGTCGCCGTCCTCATCGCCCTGTCCCAGCTGGCCTCGGATTCCCGCGCCGGGATCATGGCGACGCTGTGCGGGCTGATCGTGTTTGCCACGGCGCTGGCGGCATCGCGCGGCGGGCGGGCGCGTCCCGGCGCCGTCGCCGGCATCGCGGCGCTGTGCCTGCTGTTCATCGCGGCGTGGGGCGCGACGGTCTCCCTGTCCGAGACCATGGTCGAACTCGGCTCCGACCGCCTGCAGGTCTACAGGCTGGCGCTGGGCGCGCTGGCCGAGCGGCCGTGGCTGGGGCACGGCCTCGGCGCCTTCCCGCATCTCATGCAGGAGTTGCGCACGCCGGCGCAGAACACGGTGTGGACCGAGGTTCACAACACCTACATCGAACTGGCGCTGGAATTGGGCCTGCCCGCGGCGGCGGCCTTGCTGGCCGCGCTGTTCTGGCTGATCCTGCGGGTCATGATCGGATTGGCCCGCCAGCGGGACGCACGCATATTCTGTGCTTTGGCGCTGGCCGGCACGCTGCAGATCGCCCTGCATTCGACCCTCGATTTCGTCGCGCAGATTCCGGCCGTCACCTTCCTGTGGATGGCTCTGCTTGGTTTGGGCGTCGGCCGGGCGGAGGTCAGGCGGTCTCGGTGGTGGGCGCAGGAGAATGGCGGCGTGGCGCGCGAAAATTCCTTATCCCAGGCGGCGCTTTCATGACGGTTCCGCGCGACGCAATGCCGCCCGTGACGGCGTGGCTTCTGGACCGGCTGAAACCGGTTCCGGCCGGCGTTCCGCTGCCCCCGGACATCGCCGACCCGGCGGTCCAGCGCATGGTCCTGGACATGATCCAGCATCATCGCGTCGCCCTTACCCTGTCGGGCGACGTGAAGGACGACCTGTCCCTACCCGAGACGTTTCGCGATGAACTGGCCGCCTTGCGCCGGCGTCGCGGCACGCGTCTGTTGCGGATGGCGGCGGAGCTTGGAAACATCGGAAACACCCTGTCCGCCGCCGGCATCCCTCATGTCGCGCTGAAGGGGGTGGCGGTGGGCGCCCTGCTGCACGGCGGCGTCGCCGCCCGCGATGCCCTGGACCTGGACGTGCTGATACCGCGCGACGCGCTGGAGGATGCGCCGGCGGCGTTGGCTCCCCTGGGTTTCACGCGGGTCCTGTTTCGGGAGGATGGCCCCGACAACCCCCATCCGCCGCCCGTGTCGATCTTTCGCGGCCCCACCTTGCCGGCCCCGCTGGAAGTGCACGGCGAACTCGCCGACGACCCGCGCCTGTTTCCGCTCGACCGGCCGTTCGACATGGCAGTCGAACTGCGCATCGGCCGTCACGGCGTGCGGTCCCTGTCGCGCGAAGCGGCGGTCGTCTACGCCGCCTTCCACGGCTGGAAGCATTTCTGGGAACGGATCGTCTGGCTAACCGACATGGCCGCCGCCGCCCGGCATCCGGAGATGAATTGGAACGTCGCTCTGGATCTGGCGCGCCGATTGGGGTGTGAGCGGCATCTGGCGCTGGGTGCGCTGCTCGCCCACCGTCTGCTGGACGCGCCGCTGCCCGAACCGTTGGCCGGGGACCAGCGGTTGCTGGACGGGGTGGCCCGCCCGGCGGCGCTCGTCACGCCGTTGGTGACCGCCTGCCCGCCGCTGGCCTCGGGGGTTGCCCAATACCGGATAGGGCTGTCTCGGGCGGTCGGCTGGGACCTGTGGATGCACAGCCGCGTCGCTGCCCGTCGTGCCGTGCTCAACCGCCATCTGCGGCCGACCGCCGATGACCGGAAAATAATACACCTTCCCCCACCACTTTATCCACTTTACTACGGTGTGCGGATCGGCCGGATTCTCATGCGGACTCTGGCTTTTCACGCAAAGGGAGAATTCTGAACGGGCGGGCGTGCCGTGTGTCGCAAGACCCTTGACTATTCAAGAGTGCGTTTGCCATTCAGACAATACGTGGTGGTGGTGATGGTCGTGAATTTGCCGCCGTTTTGCGAGTGCGGATCGGCTTGCTTCTCATCATTGTGGCGCAAATGAACGGCAGGGATGTATCTCGATCCACCTCTTGGGCAGGAAAGTGGTTTCCATGACCATGGTGCCGGATGACACGGCGGCCCAAGCCGCAACGTCGAACTCCGTGAGCCGGGACTTTGGGCGCGGCCGTCAGCTCTCGCAAGAACTGCTCATTCTGTGGTTCGAACTCGTCAACGTCGCCTTCATCATTCTCGCCGCTTCTCTCGCCTACGAATTCCGGCACGACACCCTGGTGCCGCCCAGCGCCTACCTGCTGCCGATCCTGCTGGGGGCCCTGGCCTTCGCCGGCGCGGCGCGCGCCTTGCGCGTCTATCATGTGCGCAATCTGCAATCCGGCCGGAACGGGGCGGCGCGGCTGTTCGGGGCGTGGGTGATCGCCTGGAGCATCGTTCTCGTCGCCTGCGTGATCAGCAAGACGGCGGAGGGGTATTCCCGCATCTGGCTGGTCCTCTGGCTGATGCTGGGCCTCGGCCTGCTCGCGCTCGCCCGCGCCGCCCTGCACACCCGGCTGAGCGGTCCGGGGGCTGCGGAACGGCTGCGGGAACGGGTCATCGTGATCGCGTCCTTGCAACGCCACCGGACGTTGGAGCCGCTGTTGGCCCCGTTCAATCTGCACCTTGTGGAGACCTTCCCGGTCGAGCCGGGGAATGGCGCCGATCTGGCCTCGGCGGTGGCGCGGGTTCGTTCCCTGTGCGCTGAACAGTCCATCGACCGGGTGCTTCTGGCCCCCGCCCTCGACGACGAGGAGCAGATGGAGGCCTTCACCGAGGCGACGCGCTTCCTCCCGCTGGAAGTCGCGATCCTGCCGCCGAACACGACGTTAAAGCGGGCCTCCGTGCTTCACGACCTTCCCGTCGTGGAGGTCGTCGCCTGCACGTCGCTGACCGCGAACGACCGTCTTCTGAAACGGGTGTTCGACTTGGTCGTGGGTGCTTGCCTGCTGGTCGGGCTGATGCCGCTGATGCTGCTGATCGCGCTGGCCGTCAAGCTGGACAGTCCGGGGCCGGTCCTGTTCCCGCAATCGCGCGGCGGCATGGGCAGCGCCCACTTCACGATGCTGAAGTTCCGCTCCATGCGCTGGGCCGACTGCCGCGCCGGAACGGTGAAGGCGGCGCAGCGCGACGATCCGCGCGTCACCCGCGTGGGCCGGCTGCTGCGCCGCACCAGCCTCGACGAGCTGCCGCAGCTGGTCAACGTCCTGCGCGGCGAGATGTCGCTGGTCGGCCCTCGGCCCCACGCGGTCGAGCATGACGCCGCCTTTTCCGAAGCGGTGCGCGAATACATGGTGCGCCACCGCGTGAAGCCCGGCATGACCGGGCTGGCCCAGATCAGCGGCGCCCGCGGCGGTGTGGAAACGCCGGAGGGGCTGCGCCGGCGGATCGACCTCGACCTCTGGTACATCGATCACTGGTCCTTGTGGCTGGACCTGATGATCCTCGTGCGCACACTCTTTCATCTCGTTGGACGGAGCGTCTATTGACCCTGACGCTGCTGAAGCCTGAAACCCGGCCCGAAACGCTGGACGACGTCCTGCCGGGGCCGGAGCGGCTCGATTTCTTCGACGCGCCGCTCGACCCGCTGACCATGGACGACATTTTGGGCCGGGCCGAGCGGGCGATCGTGACGCGCGCCTCCATGGTCCATGTCTCGCTCAACGTCGCCAAGCTGGTGAACATGCGGTCGGACCGCCAGCTGGACGACGACGTGCGGCTGGGCGATATCGTCACGGCCGACGGCATGGGGATCGTCTGGGGCGCCCGGATGCTGGGCCTTCCGGTGCCGGAGCGGATCGCCGGTGTCGATCTGATGGACCGCCTTCTCGGCCTGTGCGCGGAGCGCGGCTACCGCCCCTTCATCCTGGGCGCGGAGGAATCCGTGCTGCGGCGGGCGGCGGCCAACCTGACCGACCGTCACCCCGGCCTGCACTTCGCGGGCTTGCGCAACGGCTATTTCCGCGTGGACGAGGAGGAGGGCATCGCCCGCCAGATCCGGGACAGCAAGGCGGATTGCCTGTTCGTCGCCATCTCCAGCCCAAAGAAGGAGCGCTTCATGAAAGCGCACGGCCCGGCCATGGGCGTGCCCTTCGTGATGGGGGTCGGCGGCGCCGTGGACGTGGCGGCCGGGCTCGTCAGCCGCGCGCCGGTCTGGATGCAGCGTTGCGGCCTGGAATGGTTCTTCCGCCTGTGCCAGGAGCCGCGCCGGATGTGGAAGCGCTATCTGGTCACCAACGCGGTGTTCGGTTTCTGGCTGCTGGGCGCCCTGATACGGCGGCGTCTGTCCGGCCTGTCCCCGTGGGGCGGGAAGCGGACGAAAGAATGATCGTTATGCGATATTCCCGTCCTTCGTTGACACCTCAGGTCATCTTCCTCATTGTCGCTCGCGGTGTGCGAAAGGCCCAAGGGCCCGGCATTCCCGACACCTTCTCCCATCGGACCGATCGATGACGCACGCGCTTCCCCACGGCGACACACGGCAGGGCTTCGCCCGCGACTTCCGGGTCCTGTTCGGCCTCCAGCCCATCCGGATTCTGAAGACGCTGTGGCAGCGCCGGTGGACGATCCTGGGTGTCTTCCTGCTGTCCGTCGGCATCGCCTGGGGGATCCTGACCCAGATCACGCCGACCTACACGGCGTCCACCAAGGTCCTGATCGAAGGGCGCAAGACCCGCATCGTCGATCTGCACGAGGTGCTGACCACCTTGCAGCCGCAGATGGCGACCGTGCTCAGCGAGGTGGAGGTGTTCAGCTCCGACACGCTGGCGCGCCGCGTCGCCGACCAGCTGAACCTCTACAAGGATCCGGACTTCAACCCCAGCCTGCGGCCGGCGGAGGAATCCCGCCTGGGCGGCGCCGTGATGCAGATGATCTCCGACGCGGTCGCCACGGTGATCGGCAGGCCCGACGCCGTCGAACTGTCGCCCGAGGAGCAGGACCGCCTCATGCGCAATGCCGTGGTTGCCCGCGTGCGCGCCGGCCTGACCGTTGAGGCGATCCGTCAATCGCTGGTGATCCGGCTGACCTACCGCTCGCCCGATCCGGCGCGCGCCGCACAGCTGGTCAACGCCTACGCCGAGGCCTACATCGACCAGCAGCTGGAGGCCAAGTTCGAGGCCGTCCGGCGCGCCTCGATTTGGCTGAACAGCCGCATGTCCGACCTGCGGGCGACCGTGCTCGAAAGCGAGAGCGCGGTCGAGGCCTACCGCAGCGCCAGCGGTCTGGTCGGCGCGCGCGGCGGGCAGCTGGCCGCGCAGCAGAAGCTGACCGAACTCAACAGCCAGCTGGTCATCGCCAAATCCAAGCGCAGCGAGCAGGCCGCCCGCGTGGCGCGGGTCGAGGCCACGCTGCGCAGCGGCCGCAACATCGACGCGCGCGACGAGGTGCTGAGTTCCCAGCTGATCGCGCGGCTGAAGGAACAGGAAGCGACCCTGTCGCGCCAGATGTCGGAACAGGGTTCCCTCTACGGCGCGCGGCATCCGCTGCTGCTAAAGACCCAGTCGGAACTGGCCGACATCCGCCGCAAGATCGACGGCGAAATCCAGACGCAGATCCAGAGCCTGCGCAACGAGCTGGAGGTTCTGCGCGAGCGTGAGCAGGCGCTGGACGCCGAGGCGCGGGCGCTGGAGGCCAAGGTCCTCGACCAGAACAAGGCGGAAGTGCGGCTGCGCGAGTTGGAGCGCGAGGCCCAGGCCAACCGCGCCCTCTACGAGACCTTCCTGTCGCGCGTGAAGGAAACCGGCGAGCAGGAGCAGATCCAGCAAGCCGACGCCCGCATCATCTCGCAGGCGGAGCCGCCGCGCGCCCCGTCCTCGCCCAGGCGCACCTTGATCCTGCTGCTGGCCGGCATCGTCGGCCTCGTCGGCGGCTCGGCCCTGGTCTTGGTGCTGGAGCATTTCGACGCCGGCATCCGCACCCGCGATCAGCTGGAGGCCGCGCTCGGCCGCACCGCGATCGGCATGATCCCGGAGATCGGCCGCCGCCTGAGCGGCAAGCGGACCGAGGACTATATGGTGGACAACCCGGCCTCCGGCTTCGCCGAGGCGTTCCGGATGCTGTGGTTCACCATGAAGCATCTGCGCGACCGCAAGGCGCCACAGGTGCTGCTGGTCACCTCGTCCCTGCCCAACGAGGGCAAGAGCCTGACGGCCCTGTCGCTCGCCCGCACCTGCGCGACGCTGGGCATGAAGACGCTGCTGGTGGACGGCGACGTCCGGCGGTCCACCATCGCCAAGAAGATCGGCATGGAGGCGACCTGCTCGATCATCGACCTTCTCGACGGGACGGCCGCGCTGGCCGACGCCGTGGCCCGCGATCCGCGCACGCCGCTCGACGTGCTGCCCGGCCGCAGCGCGCGCAATTCCGACATCGACCTGATGGCGCTGTCCAACGGGGCGGAGGCGCTGTTCGCCAAGATGCGCGAATCCTACGACCTGATCGTGGTGGACAGCCCGCCGGTGCTGCCGGTCGCCGACGTCCAGATCCTGGCGCAGCACGCCGATCAGGTCCTGTTCTGCGTCCGCTGGGACAGCACGCCGCGCCAGACCGCCCAATCGGCGTTGCAGATGCTGAGCGAGGTGTGCGGCAACATCGGCGGCGTCCTGCTGACGCGCGTCGATCTGCGCCGCCATGCCGGCTACGGCTACCACGACGCCGGCTATTACTATTCCCAGTACCGGAAATACTACACCGAGGCGTAACGGCCCAGCCCTTCAGCCCCACCTTCTCAACCAACGCATCCGGCGTCGGCCGAGGGGCTGAGCAGGTCCGCGATGCCGCGGTCCGCCGGTGCGGTCACGCCGCCCTGCGTCACCCGCAAGGTGCTGCGCCCGCCGCCCTGCGGGACGATCCGGACCTGAACGCCGATCCGTTCCACCAGCGTCGGCACGTGGCTGATCACCCCGACCTGCCGGCCGGTGGCCTGCAACGTCTCCAGGCAGGACAGCGCCAGATCCAGGCTGTCGGGGTCGAGCGTGCCGAACCCCTCGTCGATGAACAGCGTTCCGATGCCCTCTCCGCTCCCGCCACCGGCCATGGCGGACAGCCCCAGCGCCAGGGCGAGCGAGACGAGGAACATCTCGCCGCCGGAAAGGCTGTGAACCCCGCGCCGCTCGTCGCCCATCTCGCGGTCCACCACCCGGATTTCGAGGTCGGCCCCGGCCACCCGCTCCAGCCGGTAGCGGCGCGCCAGATCCTCCAGATGCCGGTTAGCGTGCACGAGCAGCATGTCGAGGCTGAGGCTCTGCGCGAAGTTCCGCATTTTCTGCCCGTCGGAGGAGCCGATCAGCCGCGCCATGCCGGCCCACAGCGCGTGGGTCTTCCGTTGCGCCTTCACCTGATCCAGCACGGCGGCCAGCCGGCCCCGGTTCTCCGTGTCGGCGCGCAGCCGCGCCCGCGCCTCGCCCAGCCGGCCCCGCGCCTCCTGCAACGCCTGGGCCGCTTCGACGACGGCGGCCCGCGCCTCCTCCGCCGTGGCGGCCGGCGAGCCGGCTGCGTGGTGCTCGCCGCGCAGCCGCGTCCGTTCCGCCGCCAGCAGGGCCGCGTCGCGCCGCGCCTGATCCAGCGCGGCTAGCGCTTTCTCCTCCGCCATCAGCCAATCCTCGCTCCGGGCGAGATGAAGGCGGGCCTCGTCCACCGCAACGCCGCGTTCGGCCGCCGCCCCGCTCAGCGCCGCGTCCGCCGCCTTGACCGCGTTGGCGCAACGTTGGGCCGCCTCGCCGCGCGTGGCGAGGTCCTGTTCCGCCGCCGACAGGCGGGTGGCCGCGTTCTGCCGGGCCACGGTCGCCTTGTCCACAAGGGCCTCCGCCCGTTGCCGGGCCTCCGCCAGCTCCTGTTTCACCGCGGTCACGGTTCGCCCGCCGAGCAGGCCGGCACGCGTTTCCCGCAACGCGCCAAGCCGTTCGACTAAGCCGTCCAGCCGCCGCCGCGCCGCTTGCTCCGCCTGCCGGGCGCCCTCCAGTTCGGCGGCCTTGGTGGCGCAGGTCGCGGCCAGCGTGTCCCCGTGGCGAACGGCGCGCGCGTATGCCTCCCGCTGGTCCAGGAGCTCGGCCACGCGCCGCGCCGTCGCGCTGCGGAATCCCTCCGGATCCGCGTTCAGCGACGCGTCCCAATCCGCCACCCCGGCGAAGGGCGCCGCCAGTTCCGCCAGCGCCTCGGCCCGGTCGCGCGCCGCCCGGTCGCGTTCCACCACCGCCAACGCCTCGGCGTGGCGGGCCGCGTCGCGCTGCCTCGTCCGCGCCTCGATGGTCCGCGTGACGTCGGCCAAGGCAATCTCGCCGTCGCGCCGGTCCTTCGCCGCCGCGTCCAAACGCACCTTGTGATCCAGCGCGGCGGCCTCGTCTCGCGCGACCTCGGCCAGTTCCGCCTCGACCACCGCCAGTTGGGCGGCCACCGCGTCCGGTTCCGGCCGTTCCGGCAGATCCAGGCCGGCTGCCCGCTCCGCCCAACGGCGCCCGGCGCCTTCGCCGTCGTCGCGCAACGCCGTTAAACGCGTGTCGAGAAAGGAAACCCGCTCGCGCGCCGCGCGGGCCGACGCCTCGTGCCCGCCATGCTCCTTGACCAGCGCGGTCACCTTGGCGCGAAGTTCCGCGACCCGCTCCTCCTGCGCGTCGGCAAGGCGCGCCAGCGGGCCGCTGCCGGTCGCCCAGGGGTGATCCGCCGACCCGCAGACCGGGCACGCCTCCCCCTCGACCAGCTGCGTCCGCAGCGATTCCACGTCGTCCCGGCGAGCGAGATGGAAGCGGCGCAACGCCCCTTCCGCCTCCACCAGCGCCGCCTGCCGCCGATCCAGCCGCGCCTTCGTCTCGGCGGCCCGCGCGTCTCCGGCGTCCGCGGCAGCGGCCTGCTGCCCGCGCTCGCTCTCCGCTTCGGCCTGCTCCCGTGCCAGGCGGGCCGCCGTCTCGGCAATTCCCGCCAAGGCCGACAGCGTGTCGCGCCGGGCGGTGAGGACGCCCCGGCGCCGGCTGACTACGTCCAGGGCCGCCATTGGCTCGGCCTGCACAGCGGCCTGTGCGCGCTCAGCCGCCTCGTGCCGGATCCTGGCTTCCTCCAACGCCGGGCCGAGCCGGGTCAGTTCCGCCTCGTGCTCCTGCAACTCGATCGCGCAACGCCGAGCCTGCGCCCCCGCGTTGCCGTGTGTCCGCGTCGCATCGCGGTGGCGCACCAGCACCGCGTCCCAGCGCGCCCACTGCTCCGCCACCGGTGCGAACGGCGCCTGTCCGGCCAGCCAGCGCTCCCGCTCGGCCGCTTCCCGCCTTGCCTTGCCGAGCGCCTTTTCCAAACTCCGCCAATCGTTTAGCAGCGTTGAGGTGCGTTGCTCGGCCTTGTATGCCTCGCTCGCCGCATCCGCGTGTTCCGTCGCGAGCGTCGCGATTTGCTGATCGAGCGCGACCGCGCGTTCCAAATCAGATTCAACGGCGGTCTGCGCCAAACTGGCGGCCTCGAAAGCCCTGCGGGCGTCCGCGTGCTGGGCGGTGGTCTGTTCGACGACCTGCCGGGCCTCGGCGACCGACGCTTCCGCGCGCGTCAGCGCATCCTGTGCGGTCGCCGCCTCGCGCGAGCAGCGATCCGCCTCGGCGAGCAACGGCCGCAGCGGGTGCAGGCGGCGCAGGAACGCGGCCTCCCGCCGGCGGGGCTCTGCGTCCAGCCAGACCCGCTCCGCCTCGGCTGCCTGACCGGCCGCCTCGGCTTCCGCCCTGGCCAGTTGGGCGTCCCGTTCGTGCCACGCGACGGCGGCACGCGCCGCCTCCAGGGCGCCTTCACCCTGCCGGACGCTTCCTTCCATCGTTGCGGCGTCCGCTTCCAGCAGGGCGCGCTCGTCGTCGCCCAGCACGCCGATCCCGGCGCATTGCGCCTCCAGCGCCTCCAGCGCCCGCTGCTCGGCCCCCCACCGTTCGTGCGCGGCCTTTGAAAGGCGCGAATAGATTTCCGTGCCGGTCAGCAGTTCCAGCAGCGCCGAGCGTTCCTTAGCCGGCGCCTTCAGGAAATTTGCGAAATCCCCCTGCGCCAGCAGGACCGCCCGCCGGAACTGTTCGAAGTTCAAGCCCAACCGGCCGGCGATCTCCTTCTGCACGCTCGTCTTGCCGTCGCCGAACCGCTTGGCGCCGTCCAGGCTGGACAGGCTCATGGCCTGATCTTGCAGTTTCCCGCGCGCGTTCTGCCGCGCGCGCCGCAACTCCCAGCGGGCGCGGTAGGCGGCTCCGTCGATACCGATGAAGTCCACCTCGGCCCAGCAGGCCCCGGCGCCCCTGCGCAGCACCGTGCGCACGTCGGTCGTGCTGATGACATCCGGGTCACCCTCACGGCCGAGCGGCACGCCGCGCCCGTCGGGCAGGCGTGGCATCCGGTCGAACAGCGCCAGACAGAGCGCATCGAGGATGGTGCTCTTGCCCGCCCCGGTCGGGCCGGTGATGGCGAACAGGCCGGCCTGGCGCAGGGGGCCGTGGTCGAGTTCCACGGCGAAAGGTCCATCGAGGCTCGCCAGATTGGCGCCGCGCACCGCGAGAATCCGCATCACGCACCCTCCTGCACGGTGGCGACAAGCTCATGAAAGGCGGCGATCAACGCCGGATCCGGCTCTCCCTCATGATGCTTTCCATAAAGCCGCCGGAACACATCCTCCGGGGCCAGTTCCGCCAGATCGGCGAGCGGTGCGGCCTCGGCCAGAGTCTCGCCGCTGCCGGTCGCGCGGACCGCCAGCTTCACCAGCCGGACCGGCCGTCCGGCGAGAACCGCCGCAACCTCGTCGCGCAGGGTGGGGCGGGGCTCGGCCAAGGCCACCGACACCTCCAGGAACGGCCAGGCGTCGCGCGGCAACGCGGCGTCCAACTCCAGGCCGCGCAGGGTGTCGAGCACCTCGTTCGGCGCCGCGAACCGCCCGCCGCCGGGCACCCGCCGAACGGCGACGAAGCGCGGCACCCGCAACGCGTCGTGCCGGACCAGCCGGCCGTCCTCGAACTCGGCCAGCACGACCTGATGCAAGTAGGACTCCTCGTCAATGGCCAGCGGGATCGGCGAACCGCTGTAGCGCACACGCTCCCGGCCGCCCACCGCCTGCGCCCGGTGCAGATGGCCCAGCGCCACATAGGCGGCGTCCTCCGGGAAGATGTCCACCGGCAGGGCGTGCAGGTTGCCGCCCAGAATCTTGCGCTCGCTCAGTTCCGACAGGGCGCCGCCTCTCATATAGCAGTGGCCGGTCAGGATCAGCGCTTCTCCCGGCCGCACCGCGCGCCGGCCGGCCTCGACCGCGGCGGCGTAGACGCGCCGCACGCCCTCGATGAAGGGATCGGCATCCTCGGCCGCGTCGGTCATGGCCGGCAGATCGGCGGGGCGCAGGTACGGAACCGCGACGCAGCGCGCGGCCACCGAACCGTCCGCGTCATGAAGCGGCACAACCAGCCGGTCCGCCTCGAACGCGCCGTCCTCCGCCACCGGCAGCCCGCCAATCACGCAAACCCCCATCTCCGTCAGCAAGGGCGAGGGCGCCTCCAGCCGGCTGCCGCTGTCGTGGTTGCCGGCGATTACCACCACGTCCAGCCCGGCCCGTCGCGCTTTGGCCCGCGCGAGGAATCGGTAGAACTGGCGCAGCGCCGGAATGGGCGGGTTCTGCCCGTCGAAGACGTCCCCCGCGATCACCAGCGCATCGACCGCCTGCTCGTCGATCACCTCCAGCAGCCAATCGAGGAAACGCGCGTGCTCATAATCGCGCGCGATGCCGTGCAGCGTCTGTCCGAGATGCCAGTCGGCGGTGTGGAGAAGGCGCATGGGACCGGGGAACCTGACAAGGAAGGGAGCCCCACTTTACGAAAGAGGCCCCCGAAACGGCCCCTCCGAAAAAAGCGCCAAGGAGTGAAAAAAGCGCTTGCTCGCCTGAAGGCACCCGCCTATAAAGCGCCTCCCGACGCGACGGCCGCCAACGAGGCGGCGACGACGCGAGGGAAGCAGAAGGCAGGACAAAGCGTTCAAGCCTTTCGCGGTTTCTTGGACAAGTAGATACCGTGTTGTGAGAAGGGATGCGCAGGCGGCGGTGTTTGGTGCCGCGTCGCGGACCGGTCTCCTGGTTTGGGGATTGGCATTGCGGTTGCCTGAAGCATCCTGATCTATGCAGCAAGAGACATCAGTTTCGAAAGCTTGGGTGAGGTTGCTTTGCGGCGACCACGTCGAGTTGGGCTTCGGCCCGATTTGAACCTGAGAGTTTGATCCTGGCTCAGAACGAACGCTGGCGGCATGCCTAACACATGCAAGTCGAACGAGGGCTTCGGCCCTAGTG
>NZ_JAGINQ010000031.1 GCF_017876165.1 Azospirillum soli | reverse complement strand
CAGATCCTGGTGAAGGCGGACGAAGCCGCGGGCGGGGCGGCGTGGAGCGATGCCCGCATCGTCGAGGCACTGGAGGTCGGGCTGGCCCTTCAAGCAACTCATCGGCGCGACCCGCCAGCCGTTGCCGGTTACGCCGGGCGCGGTGGAACGCTATGACCACGTCTACGTCCGCCACGGCGTCGCCAGCCTGTTCCTCGCCTGCGAGCCGCTGGCCGGTTGGCGCCACGTGGCGCGCCTGGGCGCACGTCGTGCGCGATCTGCTGGACGGGCGCTACCGTAGCGCCGAGACGGTCGTGCTGGTGATGGACCAGATCAACACGCCTTCGCCGGCCAGCCTGTACGAGGCGTTCCCGCCCGCGGAAGCCAAGCGCCTCGCTGACCGCTTGGAGGTACACCACACGCCCAAGCACGGCTCCTGGCTGAACATGGCGGGGATCGAACTGAGCGCCTTGGCCAAGCAATGCCGGGCCCGCCGCATCGCCCGCAAGGCCACCCTGGAGCGCCACGTCCGATACTGGGAGAATGCCCGCACCGCCGCCGGCACCCACCTCAACCGGCAGTTCACCACTGACGACGCGCGCATCAAGCTGCGCAGCCTCTACCCTTCATTTCAGCTCTGAAGGAGCATTAGCAGCGGCGCGTCGTCCTCGGTCATCGTCGCCGTCGCTGTCAGGTCATCCGCACCAGCGGTGGGTTGTTGTCCCCGCGCGCCCCGGGGCCGAGATTGGGATTATTGGGGATTTCGTGCACATCCAATCATCTGCAGGAAAGCGTAAGCCGCCGCCCCGAGCTGGCGTTCCTTATGCCAATGCACGACGAAGCGGCGTGGCGGAAGCGCAAAGGCGACGACGGCCAGGCGACCCGACGCCACCAGCGCCTCGACCACATGCTCCGAAATGGCCGTGACGCCGCCGCCGGCCGCCACGGCGGAGCAAACGGCCTCGTTCGACGGCAACTCCAGCACCACGCGCGCGGCGGGGATCTCGATCCCATGCCGGAGCAGGGCGGCTTCGAACACCGACCGCGTGCCGGAGCCGGGCTCGCGCAGCACCCAATCGGCCTCGGCCAACACCGCCGCATTTACGGGAGGTACCTGGGTCCAGGGGTGCCCGGGCGCTACGACGATCACCATCCGGTCATGCGCAACCGTCCGGCCCGCCAGGGCCGGTGCGTCGACCTCGCCCTCGACGATGCCGAGATCCACGCTGCCGTCCAGCACCCGGCCGACAACCTCGGCCGTGTTGCCAACGTGGAGCACCGTCGCGATCCCCGGATGGTCGGCGCGAAACCGCACCAGCCGTTGCGGCAGCCAATAGTTGGACACCGTCTGGCTCGCCGCGACCGGCAGGGTGCCGCGGACAAGCGCGCCGAGGTCGTCGAGCAGCCGCTCCGCCGCCCGAGCGCGGGCCAGCACCGCCGCCGCTTCCCCGTGGAAGAGCCGGCCCGCCTCCGTGAGTTCAATGCGCCGGCCGACACGATGGAACAAGGCGACGTCGTGCCGCTCCTCGATGGCGCGGATCGCGGCGCTGACGGCCGACTGGGTCAGGTGCAACGCCTCGGCGGCGCGGCGGATATGCTCGCGCTCGGCGACCGCCACGAAGATCCGCAGTTGCTCCAACGTCAATGGCTCCTCCGCGCTGCTGCTCTTTGTTCGATTTTATCGAACGGAACGGACAAGACAATGCGTTTGAGAGAACGGTATCGAGCCTCCAGAATCGGCCCGCCCCCCGAATGCGGAGCGATGAACGATGGCGGACATTCCAGAAAAGACAACGGCCCTGAGCAAGGTGGCCGACGTGATGCCCGGGCTGACGGCCTGCGCGGCCGTCGCGGCGAGCGCGGCGGCGCTGCAGGCTGTGGAGGTGGCATGGTTCGGACGGGCTTGGCTGGAGGCTCTGGTTCTGGCGATCCTGCTGGGGGCTGTCGTCCGGACCGTTTGGACGCCGCCGCCCTCCTTGCGGCCGGGGGTGCGCTTTGCGGCCAAGCCGCTTCTCGAGGTTGCGATCGCGCTGCTGGGGGCGTCCTTTGGGTTTGGCGCGATTCTGGACGCCGGGCCTTTTCTGGTTCCCGGTATCGCCGGTGTTGTGGTGGCGGCGCTCGTCGCGAGCTACGCGATCGGCCGGACGGTCGGGCTGTCGCATCGCTTGGCGCTGCTGGTCGCCTGCGGTAACTCGATCTGCGGCAACTCGGCCATCGTCGCCGCAGCGCCGGCCGTCCGGGCCGACGGCGAAGAGGTCGCGCTGTCGATCGCCTTTACCGCCGCGCTGGGGGTTCCAGTCGTGCTCGGGCTGCCGTTGCTGGTCGAGCCGCTCGGCCTTTCTCAGACTCAGTATGGGATGCTGGCTGGCCTCACCGTCTATGCTGTGCCGCAGGTGCTGGCCGCCACGGTTCCGGTCGGCGCGCTCAGCGCTCAGGTCGGAACGCTGGTCAAGCTGGTCCGTGTCCTGATGCTCGGCCCCGTCGTGTTCGCCTTGTCCGTCGCCGAGCGCGGCAACAGGAGAGGCCGCCTGCGGGTATGCGAGATGGTGCCCTGGTTCATCCTGGGCTTTTTCGGGCTGGGAGCGCTGCGGTCGCTCGATGTGATGCCGGAAGCACTGACCGCGTTCCTCGCGTCGGTGGCAAGCCTCCTCACGCTTCTATCGATGGCGGCGCTGGGGCTGGAGGTCGATCTGCGCATGATGGGGCGCTCGGGAGGGCGCGTCACCGTCGCGGCGTTGCTGTCCCTGATAGCGCTCGCCGCCGCTAGCCTTGGTCTTATCCGCCTGTCCGGCATTGGGTGATGGGTCGGACTCGTTATTGATCTGTCAACGATCCGCAACAGCAGGGCGACCTATCATTAAGGACGTAGCAGTCGTCCTGGTTGGGAATGGGCAGCCGTCTACAGAGAGCTTTGTCGTGCTGGCCGCCGCTCCGATTGCAGATCCGCAGATTCTTGCTGAGGGTCTGGAGCGGGTCGGGAGCCGCCGAAAGGGATGTAGCAATAGGGACTCGGCAGAGCTGGAGCCTCTTTATTGGACGACGCCGGAATGGAGGCATACCTTCTGGCGGTCAACCCACCAAAACTGTGCCGCCGGCCCAGAGGGAGACTGTGATGTCCGACCACCGCCAAGCCCGCGCTGCCTTTGCCGACCTCCACAAAGACGGCTGCTTCGTCATTCCCAACCCGTGGGATGTCGGAAGCGCTCTGATGCTGAAACAGCTTGGATTCTGCGCACTGGCCACCACCTCGGCGGGATATGCCTTCTCGCGGGGGCTTCCAGATGCCGATTGGGCCGTGCCATGCGAGGCCATGCTGGCCCATATCGCCGACATCGTCCAGGCAACCAACCTGCCGGTGAACGCCGATTTCGAATCCGGCTATGCCCATGATTGCGAGGGGCTGGCCCGCAACGTGCGGCTCTGCGCCGACACCGGCGTGGCCAGTCTGTCCGTTGAGGACGCCACGGGTGACTCGTCGAAGCCACTGTACGACTTCGACCATGCCGTCGAGCGCGTGGCGGCCGCAGCGGAGGCGCTGCGGGGGACCGGCGTGCTTCTGACCGCCCGTTGTGAGGCCTTGCTGGTGAACCATCCGGCGGCGGTCGACGAGGCGTTGCGCCGGCTGCCGGCCTACGCCGCAGCGGGAGCCGACGTCCTCTACGCGCCGGGCCTGCGGACCCCGGACGTCATCAAGGCGGCGGTCGAGGCCGTGAGCCCGAAACCGCTCAACCTACTGGTCTCCTCACCGATCGGCCTGTCGGTGGAACAGATCGCCGCGCTCGGCGTGCGACGCATCAGCTTGGGCAGCGGGCTGAACCGCGCCGCGTGGGGCGGCTTCCTCCGGGCGGCGCGGATGCTGGCCGATCAGGGGCGCTTCGACGCCCTTGGCGAGGCCGAGCCGTTCGATGCACTCAACGGGTTCTTCCGCACGCACGGCCGGCGCACGCCCTGATCGACGGGTCACGGGCGACTGGCCGGCTTCGGCTCAATGTATGCCGTGAGGCGCCCGGTGGCTCTCCAGCATGATCTCGTCCCGGCGGCGGATGGGGCCAATTTCAGCAGGTGCCCGCCGGAACCATCGCCGCCAAATCACAGTGGCGTGGAACCGTGCTTTGAGAGGGATCCCCACGCCTCACGAGCTCGGCAGCGGCTCCGACGCAGACCTGAGCGATCTCGGCCCGCGCCTCTTCCTCGTCGGCTGGATAGGTGCGTCGTTCTGGCGGTGTCACCATCATCCAGTCCGCGTCACCGAGCATGCGCATCCAAGTGCCGCGGCCGTCCTCACCGGAGCGGAATTCGGCCGCCGCAGCCACGGCGTCCTCCTCCGAGGTCAACAGCATCGTCCATCGCCAGCCGGACACTCCATGCCGGGTGATGGACAAACGGATGCTGAGATGCTGGTTATCCTCGGTGCTCACTGGGCTCTCCTGATCTGCGCGGACCAGAACGTCGGCGATCAGGCATTAAAAACCTCCTATCGGCGCATGCCACAGCACTTTCGTCCAAAACGCCCACGGGTCACGACGGTAGGGCGAGGATCATGGGCTGAGGATCCCGGACGGGCCATCTCCTCCGGGGGCGAGTGTTCGGTGTGGGTCCGGAGCGACCGTTACCGATGTGGTGGAAGGGGACGCGCATCTCTGTCTCGGCTGGGGGGCTTACCATCACACGGAGCTCGCTCATGTGCGTCGCGGTTTTACTGACAGGGCCGAGGGCCACGACGCGGGCGCCGGCCACGGGGTGAGCCCGCGCGATTCTCGCGAAAATCAAATCTCGCCCCGCTGTGTCATCCGGCTGTGTCATCCGGCTTATGGGCTTGGCGCCTGCGCCTCTTGGGCAGCGTAGGGGCATTGGCCCGGATTGAGCCCCCCATTGTTGCTACTCCGTTTTGTGCTCGAAAATTGGTTGACCTAGCGAACGGTTCAAGGTGAACTGGTCTGACCACGGCAAGGTCAGATGCGTCATGGTCGTCGTCACGCGCACGGAGAACGGGGATGACGTCAAGGTCTCCGACAAGCTCTTTGCCTTCTTCCGCGACAAGCTGCTGAATGGAGAACTGAAGCCCGGCGACCGGCTTCTCGGCGAGCGCGAGCTTGCCGCGACGCTGGATGTCAGCCGGCCGCTGCTGCGCGAGTCGCTGCGGTCCTTGGCAATGCTCGGCTTCCTTGACATCCAGCACGGCCGGGGCACCGTCGTCCGCCATGCCGACCTCCGGGTGCTGCGGGACTTCTTCACCTTCTGTCTCGCCCAGCAGCCTGACATTCTCGAAGACGTCATGCAGGCCCGGATCGCCATCGAGTGTCAGGCGATCCGTTTGGCCTGCGAGCGTGCGACCGCGCGCGATCTGGCGCAGGTTCAAGCCACCTTGGACGCGATCATGGCCACGCTGCACGACCCCGCCCAGGGCGGCGAGGCGGATTTCCAGTTCCACTGGGCCATCGTGCGCGCCGGTCACAGCGGTGTGCTGACCACCATGTATGACGCCATCTCCACGCTGCTGCTGCGCTCGCACGTGCAGCGACGCGTGACGACCACCCCCGTGGCCGGCATCCGGGAATACCTCGCCGATGCGCATCGCGAGGTGTTCCTGTCGCTCCTCAACCGCGATGCCGATCAGGCGGAACGGAAGCTGCGCGAGCATTTCGCCATCGGTGACGAATTCCGGCGGCAGAGCATCATCGCCGCCTACCGGGAGTCCGCGACCGGCAGCGCCCCCACCGCAACAAATCCTGCCGCAACAAACCCCGCCACAATAAACAATGAGGAGGAAACGCGATGACCATGCTTACCAGGCTGTCTCCGCTCGCCGCCGGCATCGTCGCGGCGATGCTGGTCACATGCGGCAGCGTCGCGGCGAAGGACCTGCGCTACGCGCATGTCGGGGCCGAGGGCGACATCCAGACCCGGTACGCCGAGGAAGCGGCGAAGGCCGTCGAGCAGGCGACGCAGGGCCGGGTGAAGATCAAGGTCTACCCGGCCAGTCAGCTGGGCGGCGTGGCGGAGATGGTGGACGGCATCCGCATGGGATCGATCTCCATGGGGCACCACGATTTCGCATCGCTGGCCCGCATCGTCCCGGAGGTCGCCGTCTTCAACGCGCCGTTCATCTACCGCGACGCTACGCACGCGCTGCACGCCACGGACCCGGACACCCCGGCCGTCGCCGCCATCAACGAGCGGCTGGTTAAGGACGGCGGCGTGCGCATCATCGGGCGGATCTACCGCGGGGCCCGGCACATCTCCAGCAAGTTCCCCGTCAAGAGCCCGGCCGATCTGGCGAACAAGCCGTTCCGCGCCGTGCCGCTGGAACTGTGGGTGTCGATGGTCAAGGGCTTCGGCGCCATCCCGACGCCGGTCGAGGTGGCGGAGCTGCCCACCGCGCTGATGACCGGCATGGTGGTCGGGCAGGAGAACCCGCTGACCATGATCAACGCCAACAAGCTGTACGAGGTGCAGTCGCACATCTCGCTGACCGGCCACATGCACTCGGTGCTCGCCGTCTTCATCAACGAGAGCGTTTGGCAGGGCCTGCCCGAGGCCGACCGCAAGGCCATGAAGCAGGCGCTGAGCCAGAAGGCGGAAGAGTCGCTGCAGTGGGCGACCGAGGCGGAGAACAATCTGGTCGGCGAACTGAAGGGCAAGGGCGTCACCTTCGTGACCACGGACAGCGGGCTCGATCTCGCCAGCTTCAAGACGGCGGTGATGGCCCAGGTCTCCAAGGACTTCCCGACCTGGGGCCCGTACATCCAGCAGATCGAAGCCGTGAAGTGATCCGGGCCCGGCGGGCTCCCCCAAAGAGCCCGCCGGCCCAGAGCGGGGCCTTAGGACGTTGGTGACGCCACCATGACCGCCATCCTCAAGAAGTTCCTGACGGCGCTGACCGTGCTCCTGCTGTTCGGGCTGGTGCTCGTCCCGTCGCTGCAGATCGTCATGCGCACGCTGGGCGTGCCGTTCATCGGCTCGGAGGAGCTGACGCGCTTCCTGCTCATCTGCCTTGTCTTCACCGGCTTCCCGCTGGTGGTCGCGACCGGCGAGAACATCGTCATGGGCGAACTCAAGGCGGCCCTGCCCAAGGCCGCGCAGCGCATCGTCGATCTTGCCATTTCCGTGGCGGCGATCGCCGTCACGGCGTTCGTGGCCTACGTCACCTACCGGACGGCGTTCCAGTATCTGAGCAACGCCACGCCGACGCTGAAGATCCCCTTCTGGGTTTTCCTGTCGGCGACGTTCGTCGGGTTTGCCGGGGCGGCGCTCGTGCACCTCTGGCACCTGCGGCACCCGCCGCAGCGCGACACCAACATCTCCATCTGACCGGGCGGGGAGAATGCGCCGATGGGCATTGTCATGTTGGTGAGCTTCCTCGTCCTGTTCATCGCCGGGTTTCCGGTGGTCTACACCATCCTGCTGCCGGCCGCCGCCTACGTGCTGTGGGAGGAGCTTCCCTTCGGTCTGCTGGCGCAGCGCATCACCTACGCGCTGGACAGCTTTCCGCTGGTGGCCGTGCCGCTGTTCATCTTCGTCGGCAACCTGATGAACCTCTCGGGCATCACCGACCGCATCTTCCGCTTCGCCGACACGCTGGTCGGCCGGATCCCCGGCGGACTGGCGCAGGTCAACATCTTCTCCAGCCTGATCTTTTCCGGCATGTCCGGCGCGGCGCTGGCCGACGTCGGCGGCCTTGGCCGCATCGAGATCGCGGCGATGAAAAGGAAGGGGTTCGACCCCGCCTTCTCCGGCGCGGTGACCGGGGCGTCCGCCATCGTCGGGCCGATCTTCCCGCCCAGCATTCCGCTGATCGTCTATGGCTCGGTCACCAGCGTCTCGATCGTGCAGCTTCTCATGGCCGGCATCGTCCCGGCGCTGCTGTGCGTCGCATTCCTGATGATCACCGCGGCGGTCGTCGCGCTGTGGAAGGGCTACCCGCGCGCCGAGCGCTGGCCACGACCGCGCGAGGTCTGGCGCGACCTGCTGCCGGCGCTGCCGGCCCTGCTCGCCCCGGTGCTGATGATCGCCGGCATGCTGAGCGGTTTGTTCACCCCGACCGAGGCGGCGTCGGTGACCGTGCTCTACGTCATCGCCGTGGGCTTCCTGTACTACCGCGAGATGACCGTCGCGCACCTGATCGACGCCGCCATCGTCACCGCGCGCAACACCAGCGCCATTCTGATCATCGTCGCGGTGGCTGCGCTGTTCGGCTGGATCCTGGCGGTCGAGCAGATCCCGCAGGATGTCGCCCGGCTGCTGCTTGGCATCTCCAAGGACCCGCTGGTGCTTCTGCTGATTGTCAACGCGCTGTTCTTCGTCGCCGGCATGTTCCTGGACAGCACCACCGCCACGCTGCTGATCGTGCCGATCATCGCGCCGCCGCTGGTGGCGGCCGGCGTCGATCCGGTGCACCTGGGCATCGTCACGATCTTCAACCTGATGATCGGCCTGCTGACGCCGCCGATGGGGCTGTCGCTGTTCCTCATCAGCGACATCGCCCAGATCAGCATGCGCGCGCTGCTGAAGGCGCTGCTGCCGTTCTATGTTCCGCTGCTCGCCACGCTCGCCGTCATCACCCTCTGGGCGGACCTCACGCTGTGGCTGCCCAGCCTGCTGCGATAAGCAATTTCAAGGAGGCCCTGTTCATGCGCATCGTCATCGGATCGGACCATGCCGGCTGGAGGCTCAAGCCGACGGTTCTGGAAATCCTGAAGGCCAGGGGGCACGATGTCATCGACGTCGGCAGCCATGACGACAAGCCGGTGGATTTCCCGGACATCACCGGGCAGGTCTGCCGCCACGTCGTGGAGGGGCGGGCCGACCGTGGCCTGCTGGTCTGCGGCACCGGCGTCGGCGCCTCGATCGCCGCCAACAAGGTCGCGGGAATCCGGGCGGCGGTGTGCCACGACGTGCATTCCGCCCACCAGAGCGTCGAGCATGACGATGTCAACGTCATGTGCATCGGCGCCCAGATCGTCGGCCCCTGGCTGGCCACGGATCTGGTCGATTCCTTCCTCGGTGCGCAGTTCAACGCCACCGAGGACCATGTGCGGCGCGTCGCCAAGCTGCACGATATGGACAAGGCCCGCACAGGGGGCGGCACGGGGGGCGCTTAAAGGGGAGGGCCGGCATGATTGTCGTTTTCGGGTCCCTGAACATGGACCTTGTCATGGCCGTGCCCGCGCTGCCGAGGCCCGGCGAGACGGTGCTGTGCCCATCCTATCAGGCCTTGCCCGGCGGAAAGGGGAACAATCAGGCCGTCGCGGCGGCGCGCGCCGGGGGAACGGTGCGTCTGTTCGGCCGCGTCGGGCCGGACGGCTTCGGCGCGGCGTTGCGGGCCAATCTCGCCGCCAACGGCATTTCGGACGAGGACGTCCGTACGGCCGGGGCACCGACGGGATGCGCCACGATCATGGTCGCCCCGGACGGCGAGAACGCCATCGCCGTTGCCAGCGGCGCCAACCTCGAAGCCCGTTCCGCCGACGTCTCCGACGACGCGCTGAAGCCCGGCGGGTTTCTGGTGGCGCAGATGGAGGTTCCGGCGGAGGAGACCTGGGCGGTGCTGCGGCGGGCGAAGGCCGCCGGCATGCGCACGGTGCTCAATCTCGCGCCGGCCCCCATCCCGACACCGGCCCTGGCCACGGCGGTCCGCGAAGCCGTCGACATCCTCGTGGTCAACGAACTTGAGGCGGCAACCTTGGCGTCTGGCCTGGATGAAGGGGCCGCATCGGTGGACGCCGCCACGCTGTGCCGCCGCCTTGCGGATGCGTTGCGCGTCGTGTGCGTCATGACCCTTGGCGGCCGGGGCGTGCTGGCCTGCGACCGGGAGCGGGTCTGGGCGGTCGAGGCGCTGCCGGTTGCGGTGGTCGATACGACCGGCGCCGGCGACACCTTCACGGGCGCGCTGGCCGCCGCGCTCGATGCAGGGGAAACGCTGCCGCAGGCTCTGCGCTGGGCGGTCACGGCCGCGGCCTTGGCGTGCTGTGGCCGTGGCGCTCAAGACAGCATGCCGGCCGCCGATCGGATCCGCGCATCCCAAGCGAACCTGCCGCCAGCCCGCGAACTGTCAGGCAATTGGCGCGTTCCGAGTTGACTCCATCCGCAATCCCTCATCCTTGCCGACACGGCCGACAGTGGCTACCGGGGGGATGTCGCGGCCACCAAGGTGGGTGATGCCGGCGATTGGCGGCTGGAGATTGTCAAACGCTCCGATCAGGTCAAAGGCTTTCTCGCGCTCCCGAAGCAATGGCTGGTCGAGCGAACGCTGTCATGGCTCACGCGGTGCCGCCGCCTCGTACGTCGTGACGAGCAGTATCTCCGCACCTCCGTTGCCTTCATTCGCATCGCCACGACCCGTCTGATGCGCCGCCTCGCTCGGAAATAATCTTTCAAGACAAACTCTGACTTAAAGATGGCGGGCGAGCCGCAACACGCATAGCGCGGTTCAGTTGTGAAAGATGATTTTGATTCACTTTTGTATACTGTTAAGCAATCCGAAACTGCGGCTGAATAGGATTGGCAATTAAGCCTGCTCTTGGGGAAGTGAGCAGATAACAGCCGAGGTGGATATGCGTATTGCTGCCATAGTGAAATTTTCTTACGCCGCTACGGTAACTTTGTCTGTCCTGTCTGGTATCTGTCTCGCGCTTGCGAATGACGCTACCGATGCGGAACGGCGGGCTATGCTGGAGCGCGCGGAATACAGGCAGTTGGCCTTCGATCTCGCCAATGCGTCTGAGCATCTGACCAACGAAGCCCGCCGATATACGGTTTTCGGCGACAAACGGCACTACGACAACTATTGGCGGGAGGTGAAGGATGTCAAAACCCGTGACCGAGTGGTCCGGCGCCTTACCGAACTGGGTGCTCCTCAACGTGAACTCGATCTGATTGAGGAAGCCAAGCGAAAGTCGGACACGCTGGTCGCGGTAGAAGACGCCTCTATGAAAGCGGTGGCCGCAGGAGATTTGAGAAAGGCCCAGGAACTCATGTTCGGGCCTGACTACGACCGCGGCAAGGCAGAAATAGCGGCACCGCTTTCCCGCTTCCAGGAGTTGCTGGCGGAGCGGACGACGAAAGTGGTTGAGGAAGCACGAGATCGTGCAGGTCTGCTGGACACGTTGACTAAAATCATCATTGGGCTGACGGCACTCAGCTTTCTGGCAATTCTGTACGGTGTTCTGAGCCGTCGTGTCGTCGCTCCGTTGGTTCGTATGAGCGATATCGTTACCCGGCTTGCCAATCAGGACTACCGTGCCGACGTGCCCGATTGCGAACGCAAGGACGAAATTGGCGACACGGCAAGGGCGGTGCAGGTGCTGAAAGAAAACGGCATCGCTCGCCAGCGGCTTGAGGCTGAGCAGGCGGCCGAGCGCGAGGCTAGGGAGAGGCGCAGCGCGGCGGTCGAGCAACTGGTCCGCGGCTTCGAAGGCACGGTGTCGCGAAGCCTGCGCACGGTTGCCTCGGCGGCGACTGAGCTCGATTCGACTGCGCGGAGCATGGCCGAAATCGCCGAGCAGACCAACCGGCAGGCGACCGCCTCGGCCGCCGCGGCCGAGCAGACCTCGGCCAATGTGCAGACGGTCGCTGCGGCTACCGAGGAGATGGCTGCTTCCATCCATGAGATCAGCCGGCAGGTCGCCAGTTCCAACGAAATTGCCGTCAAAGCGGCAAGGCAAGCGCAGGAGACGACGAGTTCGGTGAGGAGCCTCGCCGATGCTGCGAGCCGGATCGGCGAGGTGGTCAAGCTGATCCAGGACATCGCCTCGCAGACCAACCTGTTGGCGCTGAACGCCACCATCGAGGCGGCACGCGCTGGTGAGGCAGGTAAGGGCTTCGCCGTCGTGGCGTCGGAGGTGAAGGCGCTGGCCAATCAGACCGGAAAGGCGACTGAGGAGATTGCCACGCAGATCATGTCCGTGCAATTGGCCACCCAAGGCACGGTGACCGCCATTGAGGGAATCGGCCAAACGATTACGACGATCAACGAGATCGCGTCGGCCATTGCCGCCGCCATTGAGGAGCAGAACGCTACAACGGGCGAGATCACTCGCAACGTGCAGCAAGCGGCGAAGGGCACCGACGAGGTGAGCACGAACGTTGTGCAGGTGAACCAAGCGGCCACACAGACCGGCACCGCAGCCACGCAGGTCTTGGGCGCCTCCAGAGAGCTGTCACAGCAAGCGGAAGCTCTGCATCGTGATGTGGAGAATTTCCTTGGTAGCATCCGGGCGGCCTGATGTCCCACACCAACCGCCTTGGACAGGAGATGGCTGAGGGAGCGTTGTCACAGGAGCCCGTAACATCCAGTGCTCGATGCCGGTAGTCTGGAGAGATGGCATGCTGCCGCGTGAGTCCCCGCTGGTCTCGCCGTGTGCTGCTACCTCCAAGCTTGGCAGCGTGGCGGCGTCTGGGCCACCTTCCATAATCAGCTGCGGGGCGATCTGCGCGAGCGCGACGTCAGAATGATTGCTTTGTGCGCAATAGGTTCCTGATGGTAGTGACACGATAACGCGGGAGAGGAATTCATCGCCATCTTCTTGCTACCCAGCTGATCCGTCCTGACGGCCCTCGCCACTGTCGCGGCTGTCGCGGACGCCACGGCTCCGGCAAACGCCGAGGAACGGTTCATCGCCGCTGCCGAGGCAAAGGGTTCCGGCGTGCAGCGCTTTTGGTGAGGTGCAACGACTTCGTCTTGACCGAGCCGAAAGCCGACGTTCGCTCCAAGGCTATGGCCCAAGCCGCTTCCTGCCGGAAGCGGTCAAAGCTCCACAATGGGTGGCCTCCTGCGTGGTCATCGCTCCCATCGGCCTTGCCCAGGGCCATTGGCCTATAGACGAAAAGGCAACGACCGCTCATCGTCTTGAGCCGACAAATGTCCACCATCCGGAGCGATCATGGTGCCCGGCTGTGCCATACCAGTTCGAACTCGGCTTTCTGTGTGTCGGTTAAGTTTCGGCTTTTTTCTCGGGTTGCTCGCCACGCAGCCCATGGCAGCGGCAGAGGACGGGTTCGTTGATTCGTCCGGGCGCCGTGTTGCCGTACCGCCCCGCGTCGAACGGGTGTTTCCCGCCGGTCCGCCCGCTTCGGTCGTCGTCTATATGCTGGCGCCCGACAAGCTGCTGGGCTGGACCCGCGCCATCAGCCCGCCGGAGCGCTCGTTCCTGCCGGAACGGTACGCCGATCTGCCGGAACTGGGGCGGCTGACCGGGCGCGGCAACACCGTCAATCTGGAAGCGGTCGTCGGCGCCCGGCCGGACATCGTCCTCGATGTCGGCAGCACGGCGCCGACCTTTGTGTCGCTCGCCGACCGCGTTCAGGAGCAGACGCGCGTGCCGACCGTGCTGATCGACGGGCATCTGGCGGATTCAGCCAAGACCTTCCGGTCGGTGGGCACGCTGCTTGGCGTGTCGGAGCAGGGAGAGCGGCTGGCCCGCTATGCCGAGGAGACACTGGCCGAGGTGCGGCGGCGCATGGAGAGCGTGCCTGCGGACCGGCGGCTGACGGTCTACATGGCGCGCGGGCCTCGCGGGTTGCAGACCGGCATTCGGGGCTCCATCAACGTCGAAGCTCTGGACGTTGCCGGGGTGCGCAACGTCGCCGCCGAAGCGCTCGGTAACGGCGGCATCGTCAATGTCTCGATGGAGCAGGTGCTCGCATGGCAACCCAATGCCATCGTCACCATCGACCGCGGCTTTTACGACAGCGTGTGGACCGATCCGCTGTGGCAGGGCGTCAAGGCGGTGCGCGAACGGCGCGTCTACCTGTCGCCGGGGCTGCCCTTCACCTGGATCGGTTCACCGCCCTCCGCCAATCGACTTCTTGGTCTGCGCTGGCTCGGCAAAGTGTTGTACCCTGACCTCTTCCCGGAAGACCTGCGCGAGGAGACGCGACGCTTCTATGCCCTCTTCTACCACCGAGAACCGGACGACCGGCAGATCGACGAACTCCTGGCCGGTTCGCGTCCGCCCGGGTGAGATGCCCTTTGCCGTGGTGCTGGGGGCCATCGTGGCCATGCTGCTGGCGGCTGTGCTTGTTGCGTTTCACGTCGGCGCCTTCCCCGTGTCGCCAGGCGAGCTTGCGTCGCTCCTGTGGGCCAAGGCGACGGGAGGTTCAGTGAGCGTTCCGCGCGCGGTGGAGACGGTGATCTGGGACATCCGGGGGCCGCGCGTGCTGGCCGCCATGCTGATCGGCGCCGGGCTCGCGGCGTCGGGTGCCGCCTACCAGGGGCTGTTCCGCAACCCGCTGGTCTCGCCGGACATCCTCGGCGTTTCATCGGGTGCGGCGCTGGGCGCGGTGCTGGGCATCTTCGCTTCGCTGCCGGTGGTCGCCATCCAGGGGCTGGCCTTCGCCGGGGGGCTCGTGGCGGTGGCGGCGGTCTACGGCCTCGCCGCCGCCGTGCGCGGGCGGGACCCGGTGCTGGTCCTTGTGCTGGGGGGCGTGGTGATCGGTTCCCTGCTGGGGTCGGGGGTGGCCCTGCTCAAGTACCTCGCGGACCCCTACAACCAGTTGCCAGCCATCACCTTCTGGCTGCTGGGCAGCCTATCGGCAGTCAACCGCGCCGATCTCGCCGCGTTGGCACCGCCGGTGGCGGTGGCGCTGGTGCCCTTGGTGCTGCTGCGCTGGCGGCTGGACGTTATGACGCTGGGTGACGAGGAGGCGACCTCGCTCGGCGTCTCGGTGCGCGCCATCCGTGCCGTTGTCATCGCGGCGGCGACGCTGATGACCGCCGCCGCCGTGTCGGTGGCCGGCATCGTCGGCTGGGTCGGGCTGCTGGTGCCGCACCTTGCACGGCTGATGGTCGGGCCGGCCTTCGTGCGCCTGCTGCCCACCGCCGTGGTGCTGGGGGCGGCCTACCTGCTGGCGGTGGACACGCTGGCGCGCGGACTTGGGCGGGTCGAATTGCCGCTGGGGGTGCTGACGGCGGTGATCGGCACGCCGGTGTTTCTCTGGCTGCTGGCCTTCGGCCGTCGAGGCTGGTCATGAGCGCGCGGCTTGCCGTCGAGGATCTGGCCTTCGGCTACGGCGAGCGAACTGTCGGGGCCAGTGTCGGCTTTGCCGTCGGGGTGGGCGAGGTGCTGTGCCTGCTCGGTCCCAACGGCAGCGGCAAGACAACGCTGTTCAAAACGATTCTCGGCCTGCTGCCCCCGCGCGGAGGCCGCATCCGCGTCGATGGCGAGGATGCCGGTGGCTGGACCCCGCGCCGCCGCGCGCTGGCCTTCGGCTATGTTCCGCAGGCCGGCGCCGGGCAGTTTTCCTTCAGCGTGAGCGAGATGGTGCTGATGGGCCGCACCGCCCACCGGGGGCCCTTCACCGCCCCCGCCGAATTGGACCACGCGGCGGCAACGGCAGCCCTGGACCGCCTCGGCATCGCGCATCTGGCCGAGCGCGACTGGCTGCGCATCAGCGGCGGCGAGCGGCAACTGGCCCTGATTGCGCGGGCGCTGGCCCAGGCGCCGCGCGTCCTGGTGCTCGACGAACCGACCGCCAGCCTCGACTTCGGCAATCAGGTGCGCGTTCTGGAGCAGGTGCGCCGGCTGGCCGACGAGGACGGCCTGGCGGTGGTGTTTTCCACCCACCATCCCGAGCAGGCCTTCGCCATCGCCGACCGCGTCGCCCTGCTGCACAACGGCCGGCTCGCCCGCCTCGGTTCGCCCGATGAGGTCATTACCGCCGCCATGATGCGGGAGGTGTACGGGACCGAGGTGGACGTGCTGACGGTCGGCGACGGCGGCATGCGTGTCTGCCTGCCGCGCACTCTGCGCCGGGGGGCGTAAGGCTCATCGGAACAGCGTCATGCCGGCCGCCGCCTTCTGCACCAGTTCGAAGTTGCACCGGCTGCTCAGCACGGCGAAGCCCGCCGACACGACATCGGGACAGAAAGCGATTGCGGTCGCGCCCGGCTTTTTGGGCCTAAAGCGGATTTCGATCCGCTCTGGACCGCGACGGCGGGCCCGGACGCCTATGCGTCCGAAGCCCGGCCGGCACATGAGGCCATATGAATCTAAAGCGAATGCAAATTCGCTTTAGTCGGCGTCGGCAAGGGCGGACGGGCTGGATGTTGATTCGGCAACTCCGGGCACAGGGTCATTCCGGGATGATCACCTGCCCCCCAGGATTATCGGTGACCGCCAAGGTCCGGAAATACTCGATCTCCGGATAGGTCCCGTAACGGGCGAGAATCCCTTCGAGCCAAGGCCCCTCGTAGAAGTGCTTGGCGTCCTCGATGCTGCTCCATTGATAGACGCCGCCGGCGGTGCCGATCTCGCTCCAGATGAACTGCTTGCGGATCAGGCCGGGCACGTCGCCGAAGCCCGGCGCGATCTTCTTGAAATGGGCGAAGCAGTCTTCCCGCGTGATGGACGCGGGAAGGCGGTAGCGGACGATGGCGGTGATCATGCGGCTCTCCGAACACTTGGCGGGGACGTCACCAGCTCGATCCCATGCCCAGCAGGTCCAGCACCTTGTGGCGCAGGTCCACCAGCACGGGGTCGTCGCGGTGGCGCGGGTAGGGGCGGTCAATGGGGATTTCGGCCGTGATGCGCGCGGGACGCTCGCTGAACACGATGACGCGCGTCGCCATCAGCAGGGCTTCCTCCACGTCGTGCGTGACGAGCAGGGCGGTGAAGCCGGCGCTCTGCCACAGCCGCACGATCTCGCCCTGCATGGCGATGCGGGTCAAACTGTCCAGCTTGCCCAGCGGTTCGTCCAGCACCAACAGGCGCGGGTCGTTGACCAGTGCGCGGGCGAGTGCCGCGCGCTGGGCCATGCCGCCGGACAGCTGGTGCGGGTAGGCCTTGGCGAAGCCGGACAGGCCGACCAGGGCCAGCGCCTCGTCCACCCGCGCGCGGTTCTGCTTCAGCAGCCCTTGCGCCTCCAGCCCCAGCGCCACGTTGTCCCACACCGTGCGCCAGGGGTAGAGCGTCGGGTCCTGGAAGACCACGACCCGCGACGGGTGCGGCCCGTCGATGGGCCGTCCGTCGGCGAGCAGGCTTCCGCCGCACGGCGGCTCTAGCCCGGCGACGAGGCGCAGCAGCGTGGACTTGCCGCAGCCGGAGGGGCCGAGCAGCGCCACGAACTCCCCCGGCTCCACGGAGAAGCTGACGTTGTCGAGGACGGGCAGGGTCTGCCCGTGCAGTTCGAAGGCGTGACTGACGTTGCGGACGGCAAGGCCGAGCCCGGCCTCATCATCCGCCTTGTGGGCGAGCGCTACCATCGCAGCAGTCCTTTCTGCCAGGCGAGCAGGTGATCGCGGATGCGGAACAGCAAGGCGACGAGACCGGAGCACAGCAGCGCCATCACCAGAAGTGCCGCGTACATGTTGCCGTAGGCGGCCCAGCCCTGCGCCCACTGGATGTACCAGCCGAGCCCGGCCTTCACGCCCAGCATCTCCGCCACCACCAGCACCGCGAAGGAACCGCCAAGGCCCATGAACAGGCCGACGAAGACGTGCGGCATGGTCGCGGGGATCGCCACCTTCAGCACCAGGAACCGCTTGTTGGCGCCCAGCGTGCGGGCGATGTCGTAGAAGGCGCTGTTGACGCCCGCCACCCCCGACAGCGTGAGGATCGTGACCGGGAAGAAGGCGGCCAGAGCCACCAGGAAGGTGCTGGCACTGGCGCTGCTTGGGAAGGCGAAGAAGGCCAGCGGCAGCCACGCGGTGGCCGGCAACGGCCCGATCAGCCGCAGCACCGGGTTCACCCAATAGCCGACCGCCCGCGACCAGCCGACCGCCACGCCGGTGATGAAGCCGGCGGCCGAGCCCAGCAGGTAGCCGGAGATCAGCAGCCACGCCGAATGCAGCACGCATTCGGCAAGGCGGGGCCAATCGTCCAGATAGACCTCCAGCAATCCCTGCGGTGGTGCAAAGAAGGGGCGCGGCAGCAGGTTCAGCTTGGCGGTCGCCACCTCCCAGGCCGCCACGCCCAGCGCCAGGGCCAGCATCCAGGGCCACGCCCGCTGCGCCCGGCGCAGCAGGGAGGCGAGCGCGAGCCCGCCCCCCACAACGGCCAGCAGGCTGGCGAGTTCGCCCGTGCGTTCCCACTCCTCCGCGTCCGGCCAAGCGGAGGTCAGCGCCGCGACGGCGAACCACGCCGCCGCAGCGCTCAATCCACCGATTACCGGCCGTAGCGATGGGGCCTCCTTGGGCAGCGCCCCCGCCTCCTCGCCAGCTGCTCCTTCAATGGCCGCCATCTCAGGCCACCACGTCCGCGTAGATCTTGTCGGCGAACTTCGCGGTGTCGAAGTTCGGCTTGAAGACCTGGATGCCCTTCAGCTCGTCGGCGTAGGAGGCCAGTTCCTTCTTCAGGTTGGCGCTGACAGGGTGGTGGTGGTGCGTCTGGCTGCGGAGCTGCGCCACCAAGTCCTCAATGCTGGTCTTGGGCGAGTACTGCTGGTAGGCCTTGGCCGCTTCCTCCGGGTGGTGGACGGTGTAGTCCTGCGCCTCGAACACCGCCTTGACCAGCGCGGCAGCCGCCGCCTTGTCCTCGCGCAGCAGGCTGCCGCGCACGCCGATGACGCAGCAGGTGCGGTTGACGTACTCGCCGGTCAGGTTGGTGGCGATCTCCACGAGATTGCCGGACTTCAGGAAGGCGTAGGTGACCGGGTCCCAGTGGGCGACGGCCTGTGCCTCGCCCTTTTCGACGGCGACGGCCAGCAGGTCGCCGGGGAACACGCGCCAGTCCACATCCTTGTTCGGGTCGATTCCCTGCTTGGAGAACAGGATCGAGAAGAAGTGCTTGGCCGGGCTGGACAGGTCGGCGACGGCGATGGTCTTGCCCTTCAGCCCCTTCAGGTCGGTGATGCCGCCGGACTTCGCCGCCAGCAGGCGCATGCAGCCGCCGTGCACGCCAGCCGCGATCTTCACATCGAAGCCCTGCTCCAGCGGCTTCAGCCAGCGCAGCGCCATGCCGTGACCGACGTCCGCCTTGCCGGAGGCGATGGCCTCCAGAAGGCTTTCGGTGGTGCCGGCGAAGTTCACGAATTCCACGTTCAGGCCGTGCTTGGCGAAGAAGCCCTTGTGCTGCGCGACCGCGACCGGCGCGCCGCAGACCGCGCCCGTGTTCCAGGCGAGCTTCAACGTCTTCGTCACCGTCGGAGCGTTGGCCACCGCCAGACGCGGCGCCAGACCGGTCAGAGGAAAGGCGGCGCCGACCGCCGCCGCGCCGATCAGAAGACCACGCCGGGACACCGCCGCCGGACGGTTGCCCTGTCGAAACTCCACCATGATCCAATTCCCTCGTGTGTGCCGAGCCCTATTAGCGACTGGGCGTTGTTGAAATTGCTGTCTTCTTCATGAAAGCACACACTTGCAGCGCATTGTCAATTGCGGGTGTAGGCTTTTGTGCGGCCTCGGGCGGCTGTATAACAAAATGAATTAGTATTATTTTTTCCAATAAATCTACTTTTTAGGTAGATTGATGTTGACAGCCTGGATCACGCTTGGTGTGATTGGGGCACGCAGTTTGGACAGACCCCTTTCGGGAGACCCCGATGACAGCGACCATGAAGCACCTGCTTGTGGCCGCAACGGCCGCGCTCGGCCTTGCGACCGCCACCTCCGCCACGGCTCTTGCCGCCGACCGCACGGTGACCATCGGCTACCAGACCACGGTCGATCCCGCGAAGGTCGCGCAGGCCGATGGCGTCTACGAGAAGACCACCGGCTGGACGATCAACTGGCGCAAGTTCGACAGTGGCGCCGACGTGATCGCCGCCATCGCGTCGGGCGACGTGCAGATCGGCTATGTTGGGTCGAGCCCGCTGGCCGCCGCCGCCAGCCGTGAGCTGCCCATCGAAACCATCCTGGTCGCCGCCCAGATCGGCGAGGCCGAGGCCCTGGTCGTGCGCAACGGCGCCGGCATCAAGGAACCGAAGGACCTTGTCGGCAAGAAGGTCGCGGTGCCCTTCGTCTCGACCACCCACTACAGCCTGCTGGCCGCGCTGAAGCATTGGGGGATCGCGCCCAAGCAGGTGCAGATCCTGAACCTGCGCCCGCCGGAGATCGCCGCCGCTTGGGCGCGCGGCGACATCGACGCGGCCTATGTGTGGGACCCGGCGCTGGGCAAGGCGAAGGAGACGGGCAAGGTGCAGGTCACCTCGTCCGAGGTGGCAAAGTGGGGTGCCCCGACCTTCGACGCCTGGATCGCCCGCAAGGACTTCAGCGCCGCCAATCCCGACGTGGTGAAGGGCTTCGTCCGCGTCACCAGCGACGCCTATGCCACCTACCGCCAGAACCCGGCCGCCTGGGCCGGCAAGGCCGAGAACGTCCAGAAGGTCGTCAAGCTGACCGGCGCCAAGGCCGAGGAGGTGCCGGAACTTCTGACCGGCAACCACTTCCCGCTGCCGGACGAGCAGGCATCACCCGCTCTGCTGGGCGGCGGCACCGCCAAGGCCATCGCCGAGACCGCCGCCTTCCTGAAGGAACAGGGCAAGGTCGAGCGTGTGCTGCCCGACTACGGCGCCTACGTCCAGCCGCGCTTCGTCAAGGACAGTGTAGCGGCGAAGTAGATCCGCATCGGGCCCCCACCCCGACCCTCCCCCACCTGACGGCGGGGGAGGGAGACGAAAAGGCCCTCCCCCGTGCGCAGCATGGGGGAGGGTTGGGTGGGGGCCCACCGCAGCGCTTCAAACATCCCGCCGGAGATCCTCCATGCCCACCCTGAGCGTCCTCGATGCAACCGTGCGCTTTCCGTCCCCCGCCGGGGGGACGGTCACCGCGCTCGACCGGGTGTCGGTCGCGGTGGAACCGGGGGGCTTCGTCGTGGCGCTGGGGGCGTCGGGTTGCGGCAAGACCACCTTGCTGAACCTGATGGCCGGCTTTCTGCCTCCCACGTCCGGACGGGTAGCCCTGGGCACGGCCCTCGTCACCGGGCCAGGGGCGGAGCGCGGCGTGGTGTTTCAGAACGACGCGCTTTTCCCCTGGCTCAGTGTCCTCGACAACGTGGCCTTCGGGCTGCGGCTGAAGGGAATGCTCAAGGCGGAGCGGCAGGAGAGGGCGCGCGCCGTGCTCGACCTCGTCGGGCTAGGGGGCTTTGCCGGGCACCGCGTCTGGCAGCTATCGGGCGGCATGCGCCAGCGCGTCGGGTTGGCCCGCGCGCTGACCGCCGACCCGGAGGTGCTGCTGATGGACGAGCCGCTGGGCGCGCTCGACGCTATGACGCGCGAACAGATGCAGGAACTGATCCTGGAGGTCTGGGCGCGCACCGGCAAAAGCATCTTCCTCATCACCCATGGCATTGAGGAGGCGGTGTTCCTGGCGACCCGGCTGCTGGTCATGTCGCCGCGCCCCGGCCGGATCACCGCAACGCTCGACCTTGATTTCGGCCGGCGGGTGGCGTCCGGGGAGCCCGCGCGGGCCGTGAAGTCCGATCCCGCCTTCATCGCGGCGCGCGAACGCGTCCGCGACCTCGTCTTCGCCGCCGCCGGGGAGTGACGCCATGTCCGAAATCGAAGCGCTTCTCTATGGCCTTGCTTCGCCCGACGGCGGGAGGGAGGCGCCGCACCGCTCCTGCCCGCTATCCCCAACGGCGCGGGCCGCCCTTCTCACCGTGGCGCTGATGCTGGGAGGCTGGTGGGCGGCATCGCACTTCGGCCTTGTGCCGCCGCTGTTCCTGCCGTCGCCCGAGGCGGTCGCGGGCCAAGCGGTGCGGGTGTGGACGGAGGGCTTCGTCGATTCCACCCTGGCCGAGCATCTCGGCGCCAGCCTGGGGCGCGTGTTCGCCGCACTCCTGTTCGCCATCCTGACGGCGGTCCCCGCCGGCCTTGCGCTGGGCCTGAGTCCGCTGGCGCGCGGCGTGCTGGAACCGGTGATCGAGTTCTACCGACCGATCCCGCCGCTGGCCTATCTGCCGCTGATCGTCATCTGGTTCGGCATCGGCGAGGGCTCGAAGGTTCTGCTCATCTACCTCGCCATCTTCGCGCCCATCGCCATCGCGACGGCGGCCGGCGTGCGCTCCGTCGATGCGGAGCGGGTGAACGCCGCCCGCTCGCTGGGCGCCACCCGGTTTCAGGTGGTTGGCCTCGTCGTCCTGCCCAGCGCCCTGCCGGACATTCTGACCGGCGTGCGCATCGGCCTTGGGGCCGGCTGGTCCACGCTGGTCGCGGCGGAGCTGGTGGCGGCAACGCGCGGCCTCGGCTTCATGGTCCAGTCGGCCGCTCAGTTCCTCGTCACCGACGTGGTGGTGCTGGGAATCCTCGTCATCGCCGCCGTGGCCTTCGCGCTGGAACTGCTGGTGCGGCTCTTTCAACGGATTTTCGTGCCCTGGCAGGGGCGCCAATAAACCTTCCTAAAGGGGGATTTCACATGCCAGATGTTGCGCTTCCCACCCTGACCATCGCCCCCATCAGCCCGTCCATCGGCGCCCGCGTGACGGGGATCGACCTGACCCGCCCGCTGTCCGAGAACAGCTTCGCGGCGCTGGAGCGGGCGCTGGTTACGCACCACGTGCTGTTCTTCGAGAACCAGCCGCTCAACCCCCGCCAGCAGCGCGACTTCGCCGCCCGCTTCGGCGACCTGCACATCCACCCGGTCTACCCGAACGTGCCGGAGCAGCCCGAGATCATGGTGCTGGACACCGGGTCGCACAACCCGACGGACAACGACGTCTGGCACACCGACGTCACCTTCATCGAGACGCCGCCGGCCATCGTCGCCCTGTCCGGAAAGATCATCCCGCCGCAGGGCGGCGACACGGTGTGGGCGAGCAACGTCGCCGCTTACGAGGCGCTGTCCGCCCCCATCCGCCGGCTGCTGGAACCGTTGCGGGCGGTGCACGACTTTACCAAGGCCTTCCCGGAATGGCGGCACACCGGCCCGGCCATCCATGAACGCTGGCGCGAAGCGCGCGACAAACACCCGCCGCTGACCCATCCGGTGATCCGCACCCACCCGGTGTCCGGCGCCAAGGCTCTGTTCGTCAGCGAGAACTTCACCACCCGCATCCTCGGCCTGACGGAGAAGGAAAGCGCCAGCATTCTTGGCTTCCTCTTCGACCACATCGCCCGGCCGGAATTCACCGTGCGCTGGCAGTGGAAGCCGGACGATCTGGCGATCTGGGACAACCGCTCGACCCAGCATTACGCGGTCAACGACTACCTGCCGCACCGGCGCGTCATGCACCGCGCCACCGTGCTCGGCGACCGCCCCTACTGACCCCTGCGACGAGGAGACGAGGAATGGCTTTCGGTAAGATTCGCGGGGCGTGGCTCGGCCTCGCCGTGGCTCTGGGGGCGGCGCTGGCGCCGGGCGCCTCGCGCGCCGAGGTGCCGGAGCTGAAGATCGGCATCCAGTACGGCCTCGGCTATCTGCCGCTGATGATTGCCAAGAACCAGCAGCTGATCGAGAAGTACGCCGAGGCGCGCGGGGCCGGGAAGGTCAAGGTCAGCTGGCAGGTGCTGAGCGGCGGGGTGGCGCTGAACGACGCGCTGCTCAGCGGCAACGCCCACATCGTGGCCGCCGGCATCTCGCCGCTGCTGACCATCTGGGACAAAACGCGCGGCGGGCTGAACGTCAAGGCGCTGGCCGGGCTCGACTCCTCGGCCTATTGGGTGAACAGCAACAACCCGAACGTCCGCAGCATCCGCGACCTGACGGAGAAGGACCGCATCGCAGTTCCGGCGGTGAAGATCTCCATCAACTCCGTCGTGTTGCAGATCGCGGCGGAGAAGGAGTTCGGGCCGGGTCATCATTACGACCTGGAGCCGCTGACGGTGACGCTCAGCCCGCCGGAGGCCACCGCCGCGCTGGTGTCCGGCAAGACCGAGATCACCGGGCACATCACCACGCCGACCTACGGCACGATCCAGTTGGCCTCCCCAAACGTCCACCATATCCTGAATTCGCGCGACGTGATCGGCGAGGCGACGCTGGTCCTGGCCTACGCTACTTCGAAATTCTACGAGGAGAACCCCAAGGTCGTCGCCGCCGTGGTGGACGCGCTGCGCGACGGCTTCGCCCTGATCGCGCGCGACAAGGCCGAGTCCGCGCGCATCTACCTTGCCGAGGAATCCAGCAAGCTGAGCCACGAGGACGTGGTGAAGCTGCTGAACAACCCGGACATCAGCTACTCGCTGGTCCCGCACAACACCGGCGTGATCGCCGACTTCATGCATCGGGTCGGCTCCCTGAAGAACAAGCCGGAGTCCTGGAAGGACTACGTGTTCCCGATCCTGCACGGCGAGTCCGGCAGCTAATCCAAGCTTTCATTCTCCCCCTTCCTCACCAACAGGAGATTGGTCGATGAGCGTTTCCACCCCCTCCGCTCTGGACATCAAGCCGATCAACGGCAACATCGGCGCCGAAGTGCGCGGCGTCCAACTGTCGGGCGACCTGCACCCGGCGACGCTGAAGGCGATCCAGGACGCGGTGTACGAGCACAAGGTGATCTTCGTCCGCGACCAGCACCACATCGATGACGCCCAGCAGGAGGCCTTCGGCCGTCTTTGGGGTGATTTGGTCGGCCATCCGACGGTGCCTTCGCTGGGCGGGACGCAGGCGATCTTCGACGTGGACGGCTCGCGCGGGGAGCGCGCCAGCTCCTGGCACGCGGACATCACCTTCGTCGACGCCTATCCCAGTATCAGCATCCTGCGCCCGCATGTGCTGCCGGACAGGGGCGGGGACACGCTGTGGGGCAACACGGTCGCGGCCTATAAGGAACTGCCGGAGGCGCTGCGCGACTTCGCCGACAAGATTTGGGCCATTCACACCAACCAGTACGACTATGCCGGCGACCGCGTCACCGTGCGGGAGGACGGGCTGAAGCGCTTCAAGGAGGTCTTCACCTCCACTGTCTACGAGACGGAGCATCCGCTGGTCGCGGTGCACCCGGTCACCGGCGAACGCACGCTGATCGTCGGCCATTTCCTGCAACGGTTGAAAGGCTTCACCACGTCGGACAGCCAACGGTTGATCGGCATCTTCAACGACCATGCGACCCGGCCGGAGAACACGGTGCGCTGGCACTGGTCGCCGGGTGACGTGGCGATCTGGGACAACCGGGCCACCATCCACCGCGCCGTGGATGACTACGGCGATCGCCCGCGCGTCGTCCGCCGCACTACGGTGGCCGGCGAACCGGCCGTCAGCGTGGACGGGCGCCGGAGCGTGACGCGCGTTCTCGGCAAGAAACCGAGCCTCGCGGCCTGAGGCGACCTGCGGCGGCGGTGCGGGGTCCCACGCCTCCCGTACCGCCACCGTGCCAACGTCTGCGCCAAACCGGGAGCTGAGACGATGAACGCGCTGACCTCTCTGGACGTTGTGGACACCGACAAGGTTTCCGAACGCCCGCTGCTGGACGTGTCCGGCGTCACCTTGCAGTACAAGACGCGCCGGCACCTCGTCACCGCCACCTACCGGGTCGATTTCCAGGTGTTCCAGGCGGAACGCTACGTGCTGCTGGGGCCGTCGGGCTGCGGCAAGTCCTCGCTGCTGAAGGCGGTGGGCGGTTTCCTCCAGCCGGTCGCGGGCGCGATCCGGCTGAACGGCCGCGCGGTGAAGGGGCCGGGACCCGACCGCATGATGGTGTTCCAGGAGTTCGACCAACTGCCGCCGTGGAAGACGGTCAAGCAGAACGTCATGTTCCCGCTGCTCGCCAGCGGCAAGGCGTCGCGCCGGGAAGCGGAGGAAAAGGCGCTGGACTGTATCGCCAAGGTGAACCTGTCCAAGTTCGCCGACGTCCATCCGCACATGCTCTCAGGCGGTATGAAGCAGCGGGTCGCCATCGCGCGGGCCATGGCGATGGAGCCGGACATCCTGCTGATGGACGAGCCCTTCGCGGCACTCGACGCGCTGACCCGCCGCAAGATGCAGGAGGAGTTGCTTCAGCTCTGGGACGAGGTGCGTTTCACTGTCCTGTTCGTCACCCACTCCATCGAGGAGGCGCTGGTGGTCGGCTCGCGCATCCTCGTGCTGTCGCCGCACCCCGGACAGGTGAAGGCGGAGCTGAACTGCGACGGCTACGACCATTTCGCCGTCGGCAGTCCGGAGTTCCAGGCCACCGCCAACCGCATTCACACCATGCTGTTCGCGGACCAAGTTGAAAATGACCGGGTCGAGGAGGTGCGCGCATGACCGACCTTGCCATTTCCTCGCGCATCCAGCGCGAGCCGCCCCGGCGACCCGAGTACGAGCGTAAGGTGGTGACCACCGGCCCCATCGGCGACGCCGCCCGCCCGCTGTCCCCTTGGGAGCGGCTGAGCAACGTCACGGCGCTGCGCCGCCTGCTGGTGCTGGCCCTGGTGGCGGCGCTGTGGGAGGGGGCGGCCACGTGGCAGAACAACCCGCTGATGTTCCCGACCTTCAGCGCCACGATAGCGGCGCTGTGGGACGGAATCTGGCGGGAAAACCTGCTGTCCATGGTCTGGGTGTCGCTGTCGGTCCTGCTGAAGGGCTATGCCATCGCCGTGGTGCTGGCGGTGGTGTTGACCAGCTTCGCCGTGTCCACGCGCATCGGCAACGACGTGCTATCCACGCTGACTTCCATGTTCAACCCGCTGCCGGCCATCGCCCTTTTGCCCATCGCCATGCTGTGGTTCGGCCTAGGGGCGGTCAGCCTGACCTTCGTGCTGGTGCACGCGGTGCTGTGGCCGCTGGCGCTGAACACGCACGCCGGCTTCACCTCGGTGTCGGAGACGCTGCGCATGGCCGGGCGCAATTACGGCCTGACGGGCATCCGCTACGTCGTCACCATGCTGATCCCGGCGGCCCTTCCGGCCATCCTGACCGGACTGAAGGTTGGTTGGGCCTTCGCGTGGCGCACCCTGATCGCGGCGGAGCTGGTGTTCGGCGTGTCGTCGGGCAAGGGCGGGCTCGGCTGGTTCATCTTCCAAAACCGCAACGAGCTGTCCATCGACAAGGTTTTCGCCGGCCTTGTCACCGTCATCCTGATCGGCCTGCTGGTCGAGAACGTCGTCTTCCGCTGGATCGAAACACACACGGTGCGCAAGTGGGGAATGGTTCGCTGATACTTTCCCTGTGCCTTCGGTCCGGTCCTAAAGAGGCTTGCCGCTTCAATCCGTTGCCTTCTTCAACAGGCCCACCGCCCAAGTCTACGCGGCAACATCCAAAATCGCGACGGCGCCCGCGTTCTCCTGTTGCTGATGGTCGTGGCATTATCCAGCGTCTTGCGCCTGCGGGCCGATGGCGGTCAGGGGGGCAAACTCGTCGCCTGGGTCTCCAACTTAACGATGAACGAATTGAGGGCCGCAGCATGACACGAACCCATTTTGCTCCGCCCGGCCCGCTGGGGTTCGGCGGAGCGCCGCTCGGCAACATGTTTGACGTCGTCTCGGACGAGACGGCAGAAGCCGCGCTGGTGGCCGCCTGGGAAACGGGCGTTCGTCACTTCGACACGGCGCCCCATTACGGAAACGGTCTTTCCGAGCACCGCTTCGGAAACGTGCTGCGCCGGTATCCCCGCGAGGAGTTCACGCTTTCGACGAAGGTCGGCCGGGTTCTCAGGGCGGACCCGAGCGTCACGGCCAACGGGCCGTTCGTGAGCACCCTACCGTTCCGTGGCGACTATGACTACACCTACGACGGAACGATGCGCTCGATCGAGGACAGCTATCAGCGGCTGGGCCTTGCTCAGATTGATGTCGTCTACATCCATGATCTCGCCGCCGATCATCATGGCCCCGCCTGGGAAGAGCTGTTCGATGTGGCGATGAACGGCGCGGCCAAGGCGCTGATCCGCCTGCGGGACGAGGGCGTCATCAAAGGTTGGGGCATGGGCGTCAACCTCACCGAGCCCTGCGAGCGTGCGTTGGAGCGATCGGACCCCGACGTTTTCCTGCTCGCCGGGCGCTACAGCCTGCTCAATCAGCCGGCGCTGGCGCGGCTGTTCCCGATGTGCGCCGAGCGCGGCGTGCACGTTGTCGTCGGAGGGCCTTATAATTCCGGCCTTCTGGCGGGCGGGAAGACCTTCGAGTACCAGGAGGCTCCGCCCGAGATGATCGCCAAGCGCGATCGGCTGGCCGCCGTGTGCGCGCGCTTCGGCGTGGACCTCCGCTCCGCCGCACTGCAGTTCTGCACCGCCCATCCTGTCGTCGCCGCGATCATCCCAGGCGCCAAGCATCCCGATAAGGTGCGGGACAATGCTCGCCTGATGACCGCAGAGATCCCGGACATGCTCTGGCAAGAGCTGCGCGCTGAGGGATTGATCCCCCCTGAAGCGTCAGTTCTGGAGGCGCGGATATGAGCCGCCTTCACCCCTCCATCGCTGCGGGGCGCGTTGCCGTGATTACGGGAGCCGCGAGCGGCATCGGTCTTGCCGCCGCGCAGCGTCTGACGGAGGCGGGCATGCGGATCGTCCTCGCCGATCACGCGGCGGAGGCCCTTGAAGCCGCGGCCGAGCAGGTCCGGGGGCAAGGCGCGGAGGTCTTGGCCGTCCGAACCGATGTAAGCGATCAGAACGCCGTTGCCGCGCTCAAGGCCCAGGCGAGCGCCTTCGGTCCCGTTTCCTTCCTCATGAACAATGCGGGGCGCGAGGGCGGTGGCGGCCTTTTGGCCGGCGCCGACGTGTGGGAACGAACGATCGCGACAAACTTGATGGGGCCGCTCTACGGAATTCAGGCGTTTGTTCCCGACATGCTCCGCGCGGACTGGCCCTGCGCCGTGGTCAACACCGGGTCCAAACAGGGCATCACCCTTCCGCCCGGCGATACGGCTTACAACGTCAGCAAGGCCGGGTTGAAGGCGCTCACCGAATCCCTTGCGCATGACCTGCTGCAAACCGGTGGCCGTGTGTCGGCGCACCTCCTGATCCCGGGCTTCACCTTTACGGGTTTCACCCGCGCGCGCGGCGTTGCGGAGAAACCGCCCGGTGCCTGGACCCCGGAACAGGTAATCGAATACATGCTCCCCGCCATGGCCGCGGGGGACTTCTATATCCTCTGCCCCGACAACGAGGTAACGCCCGACATGGATAAGAAGAGGATCGCTTGGTCCGCTGGCGATATTATCGAGAATCGTCCGGCCCTGTCGCGTTGGCACCCTGAATTTTCGGAGGCGTTCAAGGCGCATATGGAAGGGGGCCAGCCGTAAGACCGGCTTTGTCGGCCCTGGCGGGGCGGTAGGTTCCGTAGCTGCGTCTGCAATGGGTTTCCAGTCGACCTCAGTCGATGCTGAGACGCGGCGAGGTGCATCACCGTGTTGCAGAAGGGGAGGGCGCTCCGAGGCTGCGACTGGGGCCACGTGTCGCCGAAAGCCGCCCCTCCCGATGAACAAAGGGAGCGTGGCGGCGCACTCCGTGCCCATCCGCCGCGCCTCTCGGGTGCGCGGTTATTTTCCCCGCGACCTTTGGGCGAAGGCGGTGAAGCCCCGCAGGAACGATCGCAACTGCTCTTCCACCTTCGTGTCTGAGACTGTGCCGTCCTCGCCGAAGATCGTGTGCGCCCGCGAGACCAGCAGGCGACCGTCACTCCACAGTTCGGTACCGAGCGTGCGCAGAACTGGAAGCCAAGCGTTCTGGCTCAGGATGGTGCCGAAGCCACCAGGCGAGGCTCCCATCAGCGCAACGGGCTTCCCGCCGAAAACCCGGGGGATGTCGGCCGGCGGCCGGGACAGCCAGTCGATCGCGTTCTTGAACACGCCGGGGATCGAGTTGTTGTACTCGGGCGTGACGAGCAGCAACCCGTCGGCGGCCGCGATGGCGTCCTTCAGCTCCACCACCGGCTGCGGAATTCCTTCGGCGGCCTCGAGATCCCCGTCGTAAAGCGGTATGCTGCGGATGCTGGCTATGGTCAGGGTCGCGCCATCCGGCATCGCAGCGGCGGCCGCCTTCAGCAAAGCGGTGTTGAGCGAACCTCGGCGGAGACTGCCCGATAATCCGATCAGTGTGGTCATCCGCGCCTCCATGGTCATGCGATCAGCTAACGTTGGCAATATGGCTGCTGCGGCGCGGCCGTCAAAGGTGGGCCGCCGCGCATTCCCACCGAGGGGATGGACGCCGAGGCGCAAACCTCCACCTTGTTCCCCGAGTCCGCTCGATCCCGCGAGGAGGTGCCGCATGTGGCCGGACATTCCCTATCAGCCTTGGCGGGACACCTGCACCGCCCTGCACCTCTACACGCAGATCGTGGGCAAGTACCGTCTTGCGCGGACGCCCTGGGTGAACCATTCCTGGCACGCCACGCTCTATGTGAATGGACGGGGGCTGACGACCGGCCTGGTCCCCGACGGGCCGGGCGGCGTCGAGATCGCCTTCGACCTGATCGACCATGCGGTGGTGGGGTGTGCCACCGACGGCCGTTCCGGCCGCTTCGCCCTCGGCCCGACGACGGTCGCCGGCTTTCACACCCGCTTCATGGAGCTGCTCGCGTGGCTCGGGGCCACGCCTTGGCTGGACGGCCGTCCCAACGAGGTGCCCGACCCGGTGCCGTTCGCCGAGGACCGGATTGAACGTCCCTACGATGCGGATGCCGTGCGGCGGTTCTTTGGCGCTCTGGTGGCCGTTGACGGCGTGCTGAAGCGGTTCCGCACGGGATATCTCGGGAAGGTCAGCCCGGTGCATCTTTTCTGGGGAAGCTTTGACTTGGCGGTTACGCGCTTCTCCGGTGCCGCAGCGCCTCTTCACCCCGGCGGGATCCCGGCCTTGCCCGATGACGTCACCCGCGAGGCTTACAGCCACGAAGTGTCCTCGGCCGGCTTCTGGCCGGGCGGCGGGATGGTCGAGTATCCAGCCTTCTACTCCTATGCCTATCCGGCGCCCGAGGGCTTCGCCGAGGCCAGGGTCGAGCCGGAGGACGCGCGTTTCAACCGTGAACTCGGCGAGTTTCTGCTGCCCTACGATTCCGTGCGTCGGGCGGTTGATCCGGAGGCGACGTTGATGGCGTTTCTGGAGAGCACCTACCGCGCGGCGGCCGGCCTCGGCGGCTGGGAACGCGCACGTCTTGAATGCGCGCTCGGAGAACCACGTCGGCCACGCTCGCTGTGACGGTCCGCCGCTTCACGTATCGCCGTGGGGCGAGGAGGGCCGCCCCGAAGCGCCGCGAGCGCGCGAGATATCGCAACCAGCTTTCCAAGGTTCTCCGCTCAGAGTTTGAGTGCTCTCCTGTGATGCCCTGAACGGGTGGCGGCAACCGGGGGCGGGACCGCCAAAGGCCCGCTTGGGGCCGTGACGCCGCATCGGACTGGCGGAAACTGCCGTTTCAGCCCGGGCCTTGTGCGTTCGGAACCAACCGAGCCTCGCTCGGGTTCCTCTCCCGTCATGGTGCGGAGCACAATGGCTCCGCTCCGCTCACCCCACGCGGGAGACCAAGCATGACCGGAATCCGGGTTCACGACTCTCCCACGCGCGAGATTCGGCTTTCCAATCAACCGCATCGGCAGCAACGACGGTCGCGGCTGGGGACCGTTTTGGGTCTGTCCACCGCTGCCGTGGCCGCCACAGCCCTCTTCAACACCTACCGGGCACGCAAGGTCGAGCGCGAGCACCCGCCCAAGGGGCGATTCGTCACGGTGGACGGCGTCCGGCTCCATTACCTCGACCAGGGCGAGGGATCGCCGGTCGTCCTCATTCATGGCAACGTCGTGGATGCGGGAGATTGGGTTTTGAGCGGCGTCTTGGACCGAACCGCCACTCATCACCGTGTGATCGCTTTCGACCGCCCCGGCTTCGGACACAGCGGCCGGCCGCACGGCTCGATGTGGACGGCGGCCCATCAGGCCACGCTGCTGCGCCACGCCTTCCGCAAATTGGGGATCGAACGCCCGGTGGTCGTCGGACACTCCTGGGGGGCACTCGTTGCGTTGGAACTCGCCCTGAACCACCCGGACGCGGTCAGTGGTTTGGTCGTTCTATCCGGCTATTACGATGCCACGATCCGCTACGACGTGCCGCTCGTCGCGGTGTCGGCGGTTCCCGGTGTGGGCGATGTCATTCGGTACACCGTGTCGCCGGTTCTGGGAGCCGCCCTGTTGCCGCTGAACATCAAGGCTATGTTCTCGCCCCAACCCGTGCCGCCCCAGTTCAAACGCAATTTCCCATACGGTTTCCCAATCCGCCCTTGGCAGATCCGGGCCGAGTCGCAAGACGCCGTCACGATGATGCCGGCCGCGATCGACATGCACCAACGGTTTCGCAATCTGCATCTGCCAGTCTTCATCTTAGCCGGGACGGAAGACCGGATCGTGAGCCACGAAAGCCATGCCACTTGGCTCCACGACCAGATTCCCGGCAGCCGCCTGCAGTTGATCAACGGGGCTGGTCACATGGTCCACTATGCGCGTCCGCAGCAGGTCGCCGCCTGCATCGACGAAGTGGCCGCGGCTCGTCACCCAACTGAGGAAGTGCCGGCAGACGATGGCGTGGTCAATTACCCATAAATTCGCCGGGTCCGCACAGCTTCAATCCGGTGCTGTCCACCAGCAGGCGGATCGCACCGCCGCTGGCCCGTGACGCGGTCTTCCACGCCGTGTTCGCGTCTTCGGTGAACCACACGGTCAGGCTGCCACGCCGCCGCAACGCCGCATCGTATTCGGACGAGTTGGTCACGCGCCGCTTTGGTCGCGGGATATGATGGCGGCATTCGCCTTGTGCGGCATCAGGAAACCATCGGAGCAGCGGAACGGCGCCCCCTCCCTATCGCTGCCGACACCTCGATGCACCACGCTGGCACGGTGATAAACCGCATGACCAGCCTCGGCATGCCGGTCTCCCGAAAGGTCGCCTGAAGTCCGCGGGCAAGGGGCACAGCCTGTCCGCAATCCGATTTGCACAACAACGCTTATCGTTACGGCTGTGGATCCGTTCAGCAGCGCCGCATTCGCACTTTGTCGTGGTGACGAGTTGACGCTCTTGCGTTTTCCGGCCCGGGACGCTGCCAGGAAGCGTGCGAGCTAGGTCGGTCCTACAGGCCGCTGGAGGGAACCGTCGTTTCCGTGGCCGCGCTAGGGCCAAGAATGGCCCGCAAGCCTTCGAACGCTTTGTCGAGGACGCTCGCATCGGCCTCCGTCGGGTAGACCGCGTAGATGGGAAGGGCGAACGGATGGGCTTCGGGAACGATCTCCCCTATTCCCTGATCGATCAAGGGCTGGACCAAGCCGCGCGGAAAATGCCCGCTGCCACCGCATTGCCTCACATAGTCCAGCCCCAGCGTGCCGACGCCGATGGACAGCGGTGTGGACAATATTTCCGGATGCCGCAGGCGGATGTTGCGCTGGAACTCCTCTCCCCAGTCGATGTGGACATAATGCCCGCCCTCGGTTTGCGGATCGGCGGCGATGTTCAGCAGGACCAATTCCTCTTCCAGCAGCAAGCGCACCGTCAACCCCGGCACAGCGCGCGGCGAATAGAGAATGGTGAGGTCGAGCGTCCCATCCTGCAGACGCTGCAGCAGGTCATCCGCCAACCCGACTTCGCACCGCAGGGCGATGTCGCCGGCATTGCGCCGCATCCACGGGATCCAGCGGTTCAGCATGCGGTTCCACAAGCCGGCCTCGCTGCCGATGCGCAGCAACGCCCGGTGCCCGCGGGGAAGCGCCGCCTCTTGCCGGGCCTGTTCCCACAGGCGGACCATGGCGATGGCGTGGCGCTGGAACCGCACTCCGGCGGCGGTCAGCGTTGCACCATTCTTGTTCCGCACGAAGAGCTGGCAGCCGAGTTGCTCTTCCAACTGGCGGATGCGCGTGCTGACCGTCGACTGCGTCACATGCAGCCGTTCCGCCGCGGCCACGAAGCTGCCCGCCCTCGTCACCTCAAGGAAGGTGCGTGCCGTTTCCGTATCCATGCCACCTCACCACACACCGGGTATCGCGCTCCGACTGCGAGCCAGTGATATCGGAAACTTCGATGCAATTCATCGAACAAATTCGCTTTTCCTGCCTTTAGGCGCGACCTAGGCTTTGTGCAACCGACCCCGGAGAGAACCAGGGGCTTCCTCGGCTTCCGGTCCTGTCTTGCCCAATGGGGGGCGGGTCGGAAGCGCTCCCATCCCATGCACCGCGACAGCGGCCCTCACGGCGCAACGCCCGCAGTGCGTGCTTTTGACGGCAATAGGACTACGATCATGACCGATCTTGCGCCCACGACCCCCCTCGATCGCACGGCCAGCGATGCTTCCATGTACAGCACGGGCGACGATCTCGTTCGGATGTTCGTAAAAGCATCTCTGGTCTGGTGTGTCGCTGGCCTTGCCATGGGCGTCTGGGTGGCGCTGCTGCTCGTCTTTCCTTCCCTGAACCTTGGCTTGGAATGGACCAGCTTCGGCCGCATCCGGCCAATCCACACCGCCCTCGTCGTCTACGCCTTCACGGGCAATGCGCTGCTCGGGTCATCCTTCTTCGTGGCGCAACGCACCTGCCGCACAGCGTTGTGGGGCGGTCGCGACGTGCACCAGCTGCTGTTCTGGGGCTACCAGATCTTCATCGTTCTTGCCGTGTCCGGCTACGCGATGGGTGCCACGCAAGGCAAGGAGTATGCCGAGTTCGAGTGGTACACGGACCTGTTTCTGCTGGTCATCTGGTCGCTCTACTTCACCATCCTGGCGGCCACCGTCCGGCGACGCCGGGAGACACACATCTATGTCGCCATCTGGTTCTATTTGGCTTTCGCCATTGTCGTGGCCATGGTGCACACGGTCAACAACCTGTCGGTTCCTGTGTCCTTCACCGGTTCGAAAAGCTATCCGCTTTTTTCCGGCGTGCAGGATGCCATGCTGCAATGGTGGTTCGGGCACAACATCGTCGGCTTTTTCCTGACCGCCGGCGTGGTCGGCATGATGTACTACTTCGTGCCGAAGCAAGCCGAGCGGCCGGTCTATTCATACCGCCTGTCGATCGTGCATTTCTGGTCGCTGGTCTTCATCTATATTTGGGCCGGTCCGCACCACCTGCACTACACCGCTCTCCCGGACTGGGCGCAGACGCTGGGCATGACCTTCTCGGTGATGCTGTGGATGCCGTCGTGGGGCGGCATGATCAACGGCATCATGACCCTGTCGGGGGCCTGGGATAAGCTGCGCACCGACCCAGTCCTGCGTTTCCTTGTCACGTCGGTGGCCTTCTACGGCATGTCGACCTTCGAGGGCCCGCTGATGGCGATCAAGGCGGTCAACGCGCTGTCGCACTACACCGACTGGACCGTCGGTCACGTGCACTCCGGCGCGCTGGGCTGGGTGGCCTTCATGGTGTTCGGTTCCCTCTACCACCTCGTTCCGCGTCTCTGGAAGCGGGAACGGCTCTATTCGCTGCCTCTCGTCAGCCTGCATTACTGGACCGCGAGCCTTGGCATCGTGCTCTATATCACCGCCATGTGGGTGTCGGGCATCATGCAGGGCCTGATGTGGCGTGCCCACGACAGCCTCGGTTTCCTGCAGTACTCGTTCGTTGAGACGGTCACGGCCATGCACCCGTTCCATGCGATCCGCGCGGCTGGCGGGGCGCTGTTCCTCGCGGGCGCCTTGATCATGGTCTACAATCTCGTGCGCACCATGCGCGGCGATACGGCTGAGGAACGTGGACGGACCCGCCGCACGCCAGCCGTGCAAGCGGCAGCCCATTGACGGAAGATCCAGCCATGGTCTTCCGGAGCACCCGCAAAAGAGGGCTGGAACGAGCGTGCCCCGGGCATTTTCCCGCCTCATGGGCGCTGGGGCGGTTGTCCAGAGCCTAGACCCGCCCGCTTCGGAACGGCAATGCGCTCTACGCCTGCAAGGGCCTAAGCCGACCCTTTCATCCGTCTGTCTGACTTAGAACCGCCTTTGAGCTTTGCGCTCAGACCTTTCGCCACCTCCGGGAGAACGAGGAGAATGAATTGTAAGAGAAGGCATCCGCTGCGCCGTTGGATGATCATCCTCTCCAAGAAACATCGGGTCCGCCGTCACATCGCCCTCTTCAGGCCCATTCTTCCGGGGGCCAATCTCCAAGACCGTCTCGTCGCCTGCTGCGGTGCCCTGCTTGGCATCGCCCTGACCGGACTTCTGTGCCACAACCTGCTGTCCAGCCTGTCGGTCGCGCCGGCCCTGGTCGCACCGATGGGGGCGTCGGCCGTGCTGCTGTTCGCAGTGCCGGCCAGTCCGCTGGCCCAGCCCTGGCCGATCATCGGCGGCAACACTCTGTCGGCGCTGGTCGGCGTCCTGATCGCGGCGGTGATTCCCGACCCGATGGTCGCCGGGGCGGTGGCGGTGGCGCTCGCCATCGTGGCGATGTCCCTGACGCGCTGCCTGCACCCGCCGGGCGGCGCCGCGGCGCTGACCGCCGTGTTGGGCGGGCCGGCGGTGGCGACCTCGGGCCTCGGCTTCGCCTTCTTCCCGGTCGCCGTCAATTCGGTCCTGCTGGTCGCCGCCGGCTGGCTGTTCCACCGCTACTCCGGCCATTCCTACCCGCACGTCCCGGCGATAAGGCCGGCCACCCCGCAACCGGCCAGCGGGTCGCCGCAGCCGCAGCTGCGCGGGGGCGTCACGGCGTCGGATGTGGATGACGCGATCCAGAAGCTCGGCGAAGCGCTGGACGTCAGCCGGGAGGATCTGGGCATGCTGCTGGCGCAGGCGGAACTGAACGCCATGGAGCGGCTGCACGCCGAAGTCGCCTGCCGCGACGTGATGTCCACCGGCGTGGTCGCGGTCACCGCCAATTCGTCGCCCGACATCGCCCGCGCGCAGCTGATCGCGCACGCCTTCCACGCCCTGCCCGTGGTGGACGAGCGCAACGTCGTGGTCGGAGCGGTCGGCCACGCGCAGCTGGCCCAGGGCGGCGCGCGCGTCGCCGACGTCATGGCGTCGGCGCGGCTCGAAGCGCCGGACACGCCGGCTTTCAAGCTTCTCGGCGACCTTTCCGAGGGACGGACGCGCGAAGTCATGATCGTGGACGACGACGGCAAGCTGTTGGGTGTCATCACGCAGACGGACCTGTTGATGGTCCTGGCGCGCAGCGCTCTTTCACACTCTGTACCGGGAGAGAGCCAACCACGCGGTGGGTCAGCGCCGCTGATGAAGCGTCAGCATGGTCGCGATGCTGCATCAGCCCAGATGAAACTGAGCGAGTTACAATGAAGGGGCGTTCAGCATGACGACTGCGCTGCTCGCCACTGCTCACGTCCGGCAGGGGGCGTGTCGCCGCAGCCGGTTTGCAAACTCACGACCGAACGTCTGACCCCACTGGTGCGCCGTCTCGTGGCTGACGGTGATGCCGCGCGCCGCCAGCATTTCCTCGACCATCCGCAGACTCAGCGGTAACCGGTTTAGCGGGAGTCGGGACGCGTCGTCATGGTTGCCCTATACCGATCCCGTCGGCCATCGACCAGCCTGAACTTGACGGTTACCAGAGCGAGCCATCCGAAGGAACGTTCCATGGTCCTGCAGATTCCGGCTGGGATGGAGGTCCCCTTACGTCCTCCGGCAACCGGCTCGATGGTGATGCCGAGCACCGCGCCGGCTTTGGACAGGCGTTCGCTCCGGTCACCGAGGTCGCCCAGAGCCGGCCCTTGGAAGCCTTGCCCGGCAAGTCGACGCAGGACCGGGACGATGCCTGTGGTGTCGTGGACATTGGCCGGCGCGGTATCAATGGCCAGAGGAATGCCGTACTTGTCCACGCTGATGTGGACCTTCACGCCGAAGCCCTTCTTGCCGCCGGCGACACCACGCGCAAAGCAGCTGGGAGCCGAGCGGCAGGTGCGGCTTGCGGGCGAACCGCGTGTACAACGTGCCGAAAGGCAGGCCCGAGAGCGGGGCGATGGCGCGCCACAGCATGCGGCCGAATCCCACGCACCAAATGGCCATGATCGCTTTGCGCAACGATGCGACCGTCAGGGTCGGCTTCGGCCCAGAACGCGCCGGCCGGGACGTCCCCGCTACAAACATGTTCTTAATACGCATCGTCCCCGCTGCTGGAATGGAGGCTCGCGGGTTGCGGCGGCGATATGACGGTACACATATTCTGCACCTGACCTCCCTGTCTCCATTGTCCACATTCTTGCTGATCTGCCACGACATGACGATTGCCGAATGAGCACTGAGCCCTTCGCTCCTACCGCCCCCGACATCTTCGCCGGAGGCGGCGCGATGGGGGCGCGTATGCTTGCCTGCGACTGGACACGGTCGCCCCTGGGACCGCCTGAAGCTTGGTCACAGTCATTGCGCACGGTGGTGAACCTGATCCTCACGTCCCGCTTCCCGATGTTCGCGGTCTGGGGACCGGACCTCACCTTCCTTTACAACGACAGCTATCGTCCCATCCTCGGCAACAAACCCGAGGCGCTGGGCCGTCCCTTCGCCGAGGTCTGGGCCGACATCTGGGATGATCTCACCCCGCTGGTCGAGCGCGCGCTGGCCGGCGAGGCGACCTTCCACGAGGATCGCCTGCTGGTGATGGAGCGCCATGGGTATCGGGAGGAGACCTACTTCACCTTCTCCTACAGCCCGATCCGGGACGAGTCCGGCCGCGTCGCCGGCATGTTCTGCGCGTGCACCGAAACCACCGCGACGGTGATCGCCGAACGACAGCAGGCATTCCGGCTCGACCTGGAACGCCAGTTGCGTGACCTTGCCCATCCCAGGGAGGTCATCGCCGCCGCCGCCGAGCGGCTGGGTCGACATCTGAACGTGGCGCAGGTGGGATACGCCGAGATTGATGGCGGCGGGGAGTTCATCACCATCGGGCACGACTGGGGCGACGGCCGCATCCCCAGCGTTGTCGGGCATCATCGGCTCGCCGACTTCGGCGACGCCCTCATCGCGCCGCTGCGACGCGGCGAGAGCTTCGCCGTGTCGGATGTGAGCACGGACGACCGCACCGTCGCGGCAGCCTTCGACGCGCTGGGCATCCGGGCCGTGCTGGCCGTGCCGCTGGTCAAAGAGGGGCAACTGGTAGCCACGCTCTTCGTCCATCACCCGGAACCCCGGATGTGGAGCGTGGCCGAACTGACCCTGACCGCCGAGGTGGCCCAACGCACCGGGTCGGCGGTGGAACGGGCGCGTGCGGAGATGGCGTTGCGCGAAAGCGAAGCACGCTTTCGCGATATGGCCGACAATGCGCCGGTGATGATCTGGGTCACCGAACCGGACGGCCAATGCAGCTACCTGAACAGGCCTTGGTACGAGTTTACCGGCCAAGCGCCGGGTCTCGGACAAGGCCTCGGCTGGATTGATGCCATCCATCCCGAAGACCGTGCCGCGGCAGAACGAAGCTTTCTCGACGCCAACGCGCGGCAGCACTCCTATCGCACCGAATTCCGTCTGCGCCGCGCCGACGGCTCCTGGCGTTGGGCGCTTGACGCCGCAGCGCCACGCTTCCACGCCGACGGCCAGTTCCTTGGCTATGTGGGCTCCGTCATCGACATCACAGACATCCGCGAGGCCGAGCAGGCCGTGCGCGCCGGCGAGGAGCGGCTCCGCCTAATCGCCAACCTGACTCCAGCGTTCATCTGGTTTGCCCACCCTGACGGGTCGCTGCACCATTTCAACGACCGTTGGTACGCGTACACCGGACAGACACCCGCGGAAGCGCTGCCCGACGGCTGGATCGCGATGCTGCACCCCGACGACGTGGAACGCACCGCGGCGCAGTGGGATGACGCGCGCGCCCGCGGGCACCTGTACGAGATCGAGGTGCGCTACCGCCGCCGCGACGGCGAATACCGGTGGTTTCTGGCGCGCGCCGAGCCGCTGCGCGATGGGGCCGGGCGGATCACCGGCTGGTTTGGCTCCAGCACCGACATCCACGAGCGCAAGATGGCTGAAGAGGCGCTTCAGCGGCTCAACGCCACGTTGGAAGTCCGCGTCGCCGAGGAGACCGCCGAGCGCGAACGAGCTCAGGTGGCCCTGTTGCAAGCGCAGAAGACCGAAGCGCTCGGCCAGATGACGGGAGGCGTGGCGCACGACTTCAACAACCTCCTCCAGGCCCTCTCCGGTTGTCTGGCGATGATCGAGCGCCGGGCGGCTGACGCCCCGATCCAGCCGCTGCTGGACGCCGGGCGGCAGGCTGTGGACCGGGGGGCCAAGCTGGTGCAGCAGTTGATGGCTTTCGCCCGCCGCCAAGCGTTGCGGCCCGAGGCGGTGGACCTGCGCGACCGGGTGCTTGGCATGTCCGATCTGCTGACCCGGGCGTTGCGCGCGGACATCCGGTTGGAAACCAATTTTGCCAGCGGCCTGTGGCCGGTGGAAGTTGACCCGACCCAGCTGGAGTTGGCCCTGCTCAACCTGTCGGTCAACGCCCGCGACGCCATGCCGACAGGCGGGGCGCTTACCATGCGGGCAGCCAACGTCTCGCTCGCCGCCGATCACCCAAGCGGGCTGATGGGTGATTTCGTGCGGCTGACGGTGTCGGACACCGGCACCGGGATGCCTCCCGACATCCAAGCGCGGGCCTTCGACCCGTTCTTCACCACCAAGGAGGTCGGCAAGGGCTCCGGCCTTGGCTTGTCGCAGGTCTATGGCTTCGCCCAGCATTCGGGCGGCACCGCGTGGATCGAGTCCGTGGAGGGTGGCGGCACCTGGGTGCATCTCCTCCTGCCTCGCTCTCTCGGCGTTCCGGTGTCGGAAAGCAAGCAGCGCTCCTCTTCCTTGGCCGAACCGATCCGAAGCGGACGCGTGCTGGTGGTGGAGGACGATCCCATCGTCGCCATGACGGTCGCGACCGCGCTGGAGGACGCCGGGTTCACGGTGATCCGCGCGGCGACCGGGGATGAGGCGCTTCCCCTGCTCGCAGAAGGCGGCGTGGACCTTTTGTTCAGCGACGTGGTCATGCCCGGCAGCATAAGCGGCGTGGAACTGGCGCGTGAAGCGCAACGCCGCTATCCCAATCTACCGATCGTGTTGGCAACCGGCTACAGCGAGGAGATCGCTCGTGCCACCGGCGTGAAGGTACTGCCCAAACCCTATCGGATCGACCTCCTGATCCATGAGCTCAATGCAATGCTGACCGATGCCGGACAGACACGCCGGACTGAGTGAGGTCGCGCCTGGACTCTGGGCGAGCTGACGGCATAGCTGGGCCCTGGAGGCCCCTTTGTACAACGGAGAAGGCGGCTTCTGGCGAAAAGCCGGCCAAGGTGCCGGCAGATTGCTGCTGTGCCGACTGCAAGGGGCCAGCGGGCCGAGGCCCCTCATGCTAGGCTGGGTTCCGGCATCGGGATGAGCTTGGTGGCGCCGCGGCGGCTTGCGCGCCGTCAATGAACGCCAAGCACGTGTCCAGCTGCGTCAAGGATGAGAACGACTTCGCGGCTGCGGTGTCGAAAGGTCACCCGAGTGTTTCCCAGATCATCTCCCGTGCCCATTTCATGGATTTGAAACACGAGGTTGTCGCGCAGCCCGGCCATAAGCCCCTCCGGAGGTAGGCCGAGCAAGGCCGCGACCGGTGCGGCATCGAAAACGACAGCCCCCTCAGCGTCAACGTCAGCAATTTTGCGTCCAAGCAGTTCGGCTGAGCCGATCCGGTCGATGTCTCTCATGATCGGTCTTCCTGTGATGACGGCAATAGTGTGCGCTCATCCGGACCACCGGACGCGCCTTTCCCGTGGCTGTAGGCCTGCGCCAGGGTGGCGTCCTGTGCCGGCGTGAGCACGGCATCGACGGCGCCGAGCAGCGCCGTCTCCTCCTTCTGGATGTGCAGAACGAGGCCGTCGATCAGCTCGCGGCCAAAATGACGGAAGACGGGCCAGCTTTCCTCATCGAAGCCTTCGCGCAGAGCCAGGGCACACAGGCGGGCGAGGCGTTGGGCAAGAGGGCGCAGAGTTTCATGGTCGGCCAACAGGTCGGCCGTCATCTCGTAGGCGCCAGCAGCGGCGATGGGCGGGAAAAGGAACTCTTCCTCCAGCATGAAATGCCGTTCAAGGCTCTGGCCCAGCTCTGTGCCAAGGGTGGCGAGCAGAGCGCGGTCCTCCGGACCAAGGGGTGGAATGTGATCCTCCGTGGTGCGCTCGATGCAGGCTTCGAAGGTGTTCAGAAGGTCGATGGTGCGGTGATGGTCGTCGTGAAGGAGCTGACCGGTCTGGCTTTCGGTGTGCATGTCACGAAGTCTCGTGAAAAGGTATCAAGCGGGGTGCCAACCCAGCGCGCCGGCGGCGTGAATCGCCAGGATCAGAAGGCCGACCACCAGCAGATAGGCGGTCAGGCCGGTTCGCCAGCACCGCCGGGCGCGGTGCAGCTCCATGTAGTGGAGGAGGATCTGGCGCCCCTTCGCCACCGCGATGCTCAACAGGGCCGCGGCCACGGCAATCCCGAAAGCCGGCCCGTGCTCACCGTCGGCCAGCGGCAGCGCGGCCAGTGACAGGGCGATCAGAATGCCCCAGGCGCGAAAAAGGACGATCATGGATTGGGTCATCGCCAGCCTCCTCAGCGCATTAAGTAGAGAAGCGGGAAGAGCACGACCCACACGAGGTCGAGCATGTGCCAGAAGGCCGCTCCGGTCTCCAGATTTTCCACGCTGTCGTGCCACGCCACGATCAGCAGCAGCAGGATGCCCATGACCACGTGCAGCGCGTGGAATCCGGTCAGCAGGAAGTACAGGGTGTAGAAACCGCCGCTGTCGAGCGAATGGCCGGCCTCGAAGGCCGCCGCATACTCCACGCCCTTGATGGCGAGGAACAGCGCCCCCACCGTCGCCGCCGCGACGAACAGCCCCCGCGCCCGGAACCGCCAGCCCCCACGGGCCAGCGACACACCCAAGGCAGCCAGGAAGCCGCTGGTCACCAGGACGATGGTGTTGATGCCGCCCAGCATCGGGCTGAGATGGGCCTGCCCGGCGGCGAAGCCGGCCGGATCGAACAGCCGCGCCACGGCGAACCCGACGAAGCCGACGCCGAAGACCGCCAGTTCGCTCAGGATCAGGATCCAGATCATCGGATGGCCGGGCAGGCCCACGAACGGGTCCGACCCCGCATCCGTGTCCGCATCGATGATGATGTCCGCCGTCGTCATGCCTCTGCCGCCCCCAGTCTTTTGGTTGCCGACATCCTAGGCGCCGCGCTGGGTGGCGTCTTTGCGCCGGAGCAAGCTCCGCGGGATTGGCGCCCGTGAAGGGCGGCCGTTACGGTGAGCACCGCGAAGAGCAGGATGGCTGCGCCGTTGCGGATATCCTATCGTCGCTCTCGTCGTCGGCTATCCGTGGGGGGCGGCGGTTCCAGGTGGTAAGGCTGACCAACCGCGGATCGTCGGCGTGGTCCACCAACATGCGTCGGACCCGCTCTTGCCATAGGCTGCGGAAACGCACGGCGTTGGTGCATGGAGGCGCTGCTGGAGCAGTTAGCGGGGGCTGACGTGCCATGTCGACGGGCGGCCCCGTCGTTCTGATCGCCGCGCCCACCATACCCTTCAAGCACAAGTCCGCAGCCAGAGACGCGGAGGGCCAAGAGACCGGCCGCCCGCCTCCGTGCACCAACGCCAGACAGCGAACAATGTCAGCCCTGCGCGTCATGCAGCCGCCGGTAGACGCCGCCGCGAATAAGCTGATCGTGCGGTCCCTCGGCCAGGATGCCGCCATCGCCGACCACCACGATCCGGTCGGCGTCCCGAATGGTGGTCAGCCGGTGTGCGATGACCAGCGACGTCCGGCCCTGCGCCAATTCCTGCAGGGACGCCTGGATCGCCCGCTCCGTCTCGGTGTCCAGGGCCGAGGTCGCCTCGTCCAGGATCAGGATCGGCGGGTTCTTCAGGAAGATGCGTGCGATCGCCACCCGTTGCTTCTGGCCGCCGGACAGCTTGACCCCTCGTTCGCCGACGATCGTGTCCAGGCCATCGGGGCAGTCGGCGATCAGCCCGTCCAGGCGGGCGCGGCGGGCGGCTTCCAGGATCTCCGCCTCGCTGGCGTCGAGCCGGCCATAGGCGATGTTGTCGCGCAGGGTGCCGGCGAACAGGAACACGTCCTGCTGCACGATGCCGATCTGCCGGCGCAGCGAATCCAGCGTCAGGTCACGGATGTCGTGGCCATCGATGGTGATGCGGCCCCGCGTCACGTCGTAAAAGCGCGGCAGCAACGACAGCAGCGTCGTTTTCCCGGCTCCCGAGGTGCCGACGAAGGCGACGGTTTCCCCGGCGCGGATCGACAGGGAGACGTCCTCCAGCACCGGCCGGTCGGGGTCGTAACCGAAGCTGACCTCCTCGAACGTGATGTCGCCCTTGAAAGGCGCCGCCGTCACGGCGCCGGGACGGTCCACGATCTCCGGCTCGATGGCGAGGAAGTCGCAGTAGCGGCGAAAGCCGGCGATCCCCTTGGGATAATTCTCGATCACCGCCGCGATGCGCTCCAGCGGCTGGTAGAAGACGTTGATCAGCAGCAGGAAGCCGACAAATCCGCCGATGGTCAGTTCGCCTTCGTAGACGAACCAGGTGCCGGCGACCAGCACCACCACCTGCACCAGCCGCATGCCCAGGTAGTTCAGCCCGAGGCTCAGCGCCATGATGCGGTAGCCGTTCAGCTTGGCCTGCCGGTAGCGGGTGTTGTCCTGGGCGAACAGCGAGCGTTCATGGGATTCGTTGGCGAAGGCGCGGACCACGCGGGCACCGCCGACCACCTCCTCGATCCGGGCGTTGAAGGCGCCGACCCGCTCGAACTGGGCATGCCAGTTGGCCGTCATGTCGCGGCCGAAACGCAGGATCAGCACCATCACCACCGGCACGATCAGCAGCGTCAGCAGGGCGAGTTGCACATGCACCGACAGCATCAGGGCGAGCGCACCGAGGAAGGTCACCACCGCGATGAACACGTCCTCCGGCCCGTGGTGGGCAAGCTCGCCGATTTCCTCCAGGTCCTTGGTCAGGCGGGCGACCAGATGGCCGGTCTTCTGCCCGTCGAAGAAGCGCAGCGGCATCCGTTGCAGATGATCGAAGGCACGGCGGCGCATCTCCGTCTCGATCTCGATGCCCAGCAGATGACCCCAATAGGTAACGGTCGCGATCAGCCCGGTGTTGGCCAGATAGACCAGCAGCAGGCCGAAGCTGGCCAGCAGGATCATGCCCCAGTCGCCGCCGGGCAGCAGCCGGTCCACGTAGGCGGTCACCGCGAAGGGAAAGCCGAGCGACAGCAGGCCGGACAGAACCGCCCCGCCGAAATCGACCACGAACAGCCCCTTATGGGGGCGGTAGTAGCTGAAGAATTCCTTCAACACGGTTGGGGGCCTCTGGTTGCGCTGGTCCTGGCCGCGCCCCCGGTCGGGTTGGGCGGCCATCATTGTGACGCGCGGGGAGGGGGGGCCTCGCAAAAATTCACGCCGGATAATTTACCCCGGCAAGAGCCGCGCCGACGCTCCGGATCAGGCGCGGTCGGCGCGCGCCATGGCGTCGAGGAAATGCCCCATCGCCAGCTTCATATCGTTGAACACGGTCCCCTGCGAGACGCCGAGATGGGCCGCGATCTGCGGATAGGACATGCCCTCCACCCGGTTCAGCAACCAAACCCGGCGGGCGCGGTCGGGCAGGGCGTCCATGGCCCCCATGAACTGCGTCAGCCGCTCGCGGTGAAGCAGGCGGTCCTCCACCGAAGGGGAATTGCAGGCGACCTCCAGCGGATCGACGCCTCCCGAGGCCGGGGCCTCAAACCGATTCTGGGTCCGGCGGCGGCGGATATGGTCGAGGGCGAGGTTCTGGACGGTGCGGTGGAGGAAAGCCGCGATGTTGTCGATCGGCTCCTTCTGCGCCGCGTTGCAGGCCCTGAGATAGCTCTCCTGGATCACGTCTTCCGCAGTCGGCATGTCGCGGACGATCCGCAAGGCCCGGCCCAGCAGCGATTGGCGGTGATCCAAATAGATGGCGGTCAGACTTGTGGGCATGGTCGGCCTATCCGTCGCGCTGTGCGCTTCCTGGAGTCGCAGAAATTGATAATCATTCTCATTTGGTGATGTCAAGCCGGCCCGAGTGCCGATCAGCGCTATTTGTGGTCGTCCCGATCTCGAACGTCTAAAATGCAAGACCAGGCTGACAGACGGCGGGCGAAGCGGGTGACGCAGGACAGGGCAGACGGAAAAAAGCCGGAGGAAGCCTACCGGCATGCAGACCCGGTGACCGATGCGGCGCTCGACTGGTTCGTCCGGCTGCTCGACGCTCCGGCCGACCCGGACACGCTGGCCGGCTACCGGGCCTGGCGACAGAGCGACCCGCGCAACGCCGAGGCGTTCGACCGGCTGGCCGAGGTCGGCGGCATGGCGGAATTGCGCACCGCGACCCTGACGCATCGTCCGGCGAACCCGATGCCGCGTCGGCAGCCGCGGCGGGCGTGGCTGGGCGCGATGGTGGCGGCCGTGCTGCTGGCCGTTGTTGGAGCGCACCTCTACCCTGACCTCAGGATCCGCTGGGAAGCCGACCACCGCACCGGCACCGGCGAACGGCGGGAGGTGACACTGCCCGACGGCTCCCGCCTGATCCTGGACAGCGACAGCGCCGTGGCGCTGGGATTCGGCCATGGTGAGCGCCGGGTGGCCTTGATGCGCGGGCGCGCCTATTTCGACGTTGTCCGCGATCCCGCCCGCCCATTCCGCGTCGCTGCCGGCTTCAGCACGGTCGAGGTGACGGGGACCGCCTTCACCGTACAGTCGGACCAGCGCGAGGATTCCATTTTCCTGGAGCGCGGGCGGGTGGTGGTCAGCCGGCGGGGCGATCCGGGGCAGCTAATGACCCTTGCGCCCGGTGACCGGCTGACCGCGACGGCGCTTGGCCTGACCATGCAGCACCGCGCCGATCCGGTGGCGGCGCTGTCGTGGCGGGACGGCCGCTATGCCTTCCACAACGAGCGGTTCGCCACGGTGGTCGAGACGCTGCGGCGCTATCACCCCGCGCCGATCCTGCTGCTGGACGACCGCATCGCGTCGGAGCCGGTCAGCGGCAACTACCGGCTGGACGACCCGACCGGTGCGCTGGCCGCTCTAGCCGGCATTGTCGGCGCGCGGATGACCGTGCTGCCGGCCGGCATCATCGTCCTGCGCTGAGAATCATTCGCAACTTTTTTTGTGAGGTCCCGCGACCCCGGACGTCTGGCGAACAGGGGGGCAGGCTCGGCGGCCTGCGATTGCATCCCCCGCGCCAGCCTATGACGGGAGTTGCAGGGAATGGTCGGCCGCACGGCATCCATAATCAAAGTTGCAGATTTCAACCGGTCCCGGATTGCCGGGCAATTGTTCGCCGCATTGATGGCCTCCACCGCGCTCGGCGCCACGCTGACGGCGATGCCCGCCGCGGCCCAGCAGAGCGCACCGGTGGACCGTCCGGCAGCTTTCTCCCTGCCCGCACAGCCGTTGCGCAGCGCGATCGACGCCTTCAGCCGGCAGACCGGCTGGCAGATCGGCTATCCCGGCACGCTGGCCGATGGCCGGACCTCCCGCCCGGTCAACGGAACCATGGCGCCGGCCCAGGCGCTGGAGACCCTGCTGGCCGGCACCGGGGTCACCTATCGCCTGACCGGTCCGGCCACCGCCACACTGGCCCCGGCCCCCGCCCCATCCGCCTCGGGTGACGCGGTCGTGCTGAGCCCGGTGTCCGTGTCGGCGGCTGCCTCCGCGCCGACCGGTCCGGCCCAAATCATCATCACCAAGGAGGATTTGGAACGGAAGAACCCCCAGAACCTCCGCGATGTCTTCGTCGGTGAGCCGGCGGTGCGCGTCGGCAGCTCCGTCCCCATGTCGCAGAAGGTCTACGTCGACGGGTTGGAAGAGACCAACCTGTCGGTCAGCATCGATGGCAGCCGGCAGAACAACAAAGTCTTCCACCACAACGGCACCACCCTGATCGACCCGGCCTTTCTGAAGACCGCCCGCGTCGATGCCGGCGTCGCCCCCGCCGACGCGGGACCGGGGGCGCTGGCCGGCTCCATCGCCTATGAGACCAAGGACGCCCGCGACTTCCTGGCCGGTGACGGGCTCGGCGCCTTCGTCAAGTCCAGCTTCGCTACCAACGGGTCCGTCTTCACCAACAGCGTGGCCGGCTACGGCCGCCACCAGGGGCTGGAGGGGCTGGGCTATTTCACCTACGCCAAGGGCGGTCGCTTCAAGGACGGCGTCGGCCGCAAGGTCGAGGGGACCGAGACCGACCTGAAGAGCGGCCTCGGCAAGTTCGCCTACGAGACCGACACCGGCCACCGCTTCCAGGCCAGCTACGAGCGGGTCTACGACGACGCGCCGCGCCCGTTCCGCGCCAACATCGGCTTCATCTCCGGCCGGCCGCCCTGGGAACCGAGGGTGCGCGACTACACGATGGATCGCCAGAACCTCGTCTTCACCTACACCGACAGCCAGCCGACCGACCTGTGGAACCCCAAGCTGCTGGTCGCCTACGGCCGCACCGACATCGAGGCGCCGATCTTCACCCGCCCGGTGGGAGCCAGCACGGTTCCCGGCAGCTATCCCGGCAAGGGGGCGACCAGCTCGTTCAACGGCAAGCTTGAGAACGCCTTCACCATCGGAATGGGCACCATCACCGCCGGCACCGACTTCTACGTCGATCGCGCCAACTACGAAGACCGGACCATGACGGCGGTGGAAAAAGCCCGCAACGCCGGCCTTTACGGTCAGGCGCGGCTGACCCCGGTCGAGCGGGTGCGGCTGTCCTTCGGCATGCGCGCCGACCAGCAATGGTTCGAGGGCACTTCCGGCGAGGAATGGACCAACAGCGGCATCAGCCACAACGTCTCCGGCGAGGTGGATGTGTGGCCCGAGTATCTGACCGCGAAGGCCGGCTATTCGCGGGGCTGGGGCGGCGTCCAGCTGGCCGAGAATTACGTCATGAACCCGGCCTGGCGGTATGGCGCCGGTCCGCAGCCGGCAACCGCCGACAACCTGACCGCCGGGCTGGTCGGCCGCTACCAGGGCTTCACCGCCGAGGGCCGCGTCTTCCGCACCGAGCTGGACGACGTCCGCGCCCCGCGCTTCGCCGTCGGCAGCGGCACCCTGACCCGCGACGTCAAGTCGAAGGGCTATGAGGTCGGCATCGGCTACGCCTGGGACACCGGCTTCGTCCGCGCCAAGTACGCCGACATCGACGTGACCATCGACGGGCTCCCCGCCGATTCCGACACCGGCACCTACCTCGCCACCCCGATGGGCCGCGTCTACACGTTCGGCGGCGCCCAAACCATCCCGGCATGGGAGCTGACCTTCGGCGCCGACGTGGAGATCGTGCTGGATTACGACAAGGTGCAGGCCGGCCAGCAGCCGCTGAAGGGCTACGAGACGGTCCACCTCTTCGTCGAGCACCGGATTCCGCAGTACTCCAACCTGACCCTGCGCGTCGACGTCCGCAATCTGCTCGACGAGACCTACGCCGACCGCGCCACCTACGGGCAGGAATTCGGGACCGTTACCCCGCTTTATCAGCCGGGCCGGACCTTCCTGCTGACCGCGTCGGCGAAGTTCTGACCCCCGCACCGCGAACGGGAGCCCCCTCATGTTCCAATCAACCGCCCATTTCGAGACGGAGCATGGCAAGCGCTATGCCACGCAGCTCTGCCGCCACTTCGCCCACAAGATCGAAACGGAGGAGATGGAAGAAGGCGGGGAGTGCCGATTTTCCATCGGCACCGCCCGGCTGCGGGCGGCTCCCGACCGACTGACCATCGAGGCCAGCGCGCCCACCGCCGAGGAACTGGTCGAGCTTCAGTCGGTGGTCGAGAGCCACCTGCTGCGCTTCGCCTTCCGCGAGGGTGGCGGACGGCTCGATTGGCGGCGGCTCGATCGGGTGGCGTGAGGCCAGCCTTCGCCATGCCTTGCCCGAAGTCCTTCAGGATCGGCACATGATGCGTTCCACCCAACAGATCGCCGAGCACGCCACCTTTCAGAACTTCGCCAACTGCTATTGGCGGGAGATCGACGCCGGCCGGACCACCCGGCACGGTGCGGAGGCGGAACCCGGCGTCGAGTGCGTCGAATGGCTGCTGCCGTCGCAGCGGACCGCGCTGAGGGCCGAGATCGTCTCGCGCTCGCTGTGCGGCCCCTGCGGCTTCGGGCGGATTTGGAAACGCGCCCTGCCCGACGAGCCCTGGCAGCCGACCGAACCTTTCACCGCGCTGTGCTGTCTGGCCGGCGAGAGCTATCGCCGGATGGAGGGCAAGGGCGCCCGATCCGACCTGCGCGGCAGCGAATTGGAACTGCTGCTGCGCGTCCTGCAAAGCTACCAGTCGGTCCACCGTTACCTCGACGCGGCACAGGCGGCCAACGGTGAGGAGGACGATTTCATCGCCGCCGAACAGTCGCTGGTCTTCGGCCATTGGCTGCACCCGACGCCCAAGAGCCTTCAGGGCATGACCCCCTGGCAGCAGCCGGTCTACGCGCCGGAACTTGGCGGGCGGTTCCGTCTGCGCTGGTTCGCCGCCCCGGCGGCGAAGATCAGCCACCGGTCCGCCTTCCGCCAGTCGGCCCCGGAGATGATCACCGCGATCCTGGGTGACGGGGGCGCCACCTTCGCCCCGAAAGCCGACGAGCTTCTGATCCCGATGCACCCGCTCCAGGCCGACGCGCTGGCGCTCGACCCGGTGGTGCAGGCGATGCTGGAGCGCGGCGCGTTGCGGGCGCTGGGCGCCGCCGGGCCGGAGTTCACCGCTACCTCCTCGGTGCGGACGGTCTACAGCCCGGACAGCCCGTGGATGCTGAAATTTTCGCTGCCGGTGCGCATCACAAACTCGATCCGCGTCAACCGGCGGCACGAGCTGGACGCCGGCGTCATCATGGCCAAGCTGATCGGCGCCGTCGGCCCGACGCTGGGGCAACGCCTCGGCTTCGTACTCGATCCCGCCTACATCACACTGAATTCCTGCGACGGCAGCGAGAGCGGATTCGAGGTGATCATCCGCGAGAATCCCTTCTCCGCCGGCCGCCAGCGCGGTGTCGTGACCATCGCGGCGCTGGCCGCCGATCCGCTGCCCGGCCGCCCATCCCGGCTGGACCGGATCGTGCGCCGCGCCGCGACGGAACGGGGTGTGCGCGTCGACGAGGCGGCGCGGGCTTGGTTCGAGGCCTATCTGGACTGCGCGCTGGACCCGGTGCTGCGCCTCTACGACACCCACGGCATCGCGCTGGAGGCGCACCAGCAGAACGGGCTGCTCGACATCCGGGACAGCATGCCCGCCCGTTTCCTCTACCGCGACAACCAGGGCTTCTACCTGTCCAACTCCTACCGTGATTCGCTGCGCCGGCTGATCCCGGAAGCCGACAACATCCGCTCCCTCTATTACGACGAGGAGGAGATCAACCGCCGCTTCTCCTACTACGTCATCGTGAACCAGATCTTCTCGGTCATCGCCCGCATGGGCAAGGACCGGCTGGCTGCTGAAGAGGACCTGCTGCGCACCCTGCGCGCCCGGCTGGAGCGGCTGGCCTCGTCGCTGGCGCGGGCCGGGCGGCGCTTCGCCGAAGAGGTTCTGGACAGCCCGACCATCGGCGCCAAGCAGAACCTGACCGTCCGGCTGCTGGACATCGACGAGCTTCAGACCGGCAGCGAGGCCGACCTTTACGCCCATTGGCCCAATCCCCTGTGCCGGAATCCCCTGTGCCGGACCGGCGGCGTTTCGGGGACCGAGGGGGGACGCCATGCCCTTTCCTCGTGACCTGCCCGGCCGCCCCGACGAGCGGGTGGTCCGCCAGCTTGCCGCCGCCCTGCTGTTCGAAGGGATCGTCGAGCTGGCCGTGACCGGGGGCGAGCGCTTCTCCTGGCGCTCGGGCGGTCGGGAATTCCGTTGCCTAGGAACCCTCGGGCCGTTCGGCCGTCCGCGGCTCCAGCCGGGATCGGTCGAGATGCGCGGCGAGGATGGTTCCTGGCGGGCCGCCACCCTCGCCGCGATGGTCGCCGGCCTGGACGCGCCGGATCCGCACAAGACCGGATTGCTGGCGGAATTGGAGCGCACCGTCTCGCTCTGCCGCTGGAACGCCACCAACCTGCCGGCCAACCCGCGCCACGGCCTGTCCTTCGCCGAACTGGAAGGCCGGCTGGAGGAGGGGCACCCCTATCATCCCTGCTTCAAGGCGCGACTGGGCTTCGACGAGGCCGACCATGCCGCCTTCGGGCCGGAGGTCGGGCAGCGCTTCCAGCTGGTTTGGCTGCTGGTTGCCCGCTCCTGCCTGCATCAGGCGATCCCCGGCGACGAGGAGGCGTTCTGGCGCGCCGAACTCGGTCCCGCCGCCTGGGAGGTGGTGCGCCGCCGCCGGGACGAACTGGGCCTGTCCGACAAGGACTACGGCCTCCTGCCTCTGCATCCCTGGCAATGGTGGTCGCTGCGGGAGGGGGACGCCGCGCCCTGGCTGGCTCCCTGGCTCGCCGATCGGCGGGCGGTCTGCCTGGGGCCGCTGGGCGACCACTACCGAGCCAGCCAGTCGCTGCGCACGGTGATGAACGCCGACGACCCGCGCAAGGCCGACGTCAAGCTGGCTCTGAACGTCATCAACACCGCGTCCCGCCGAATCATCGAACCGCATTCGGTGTGCACCGGCCCCGCGATCTCCGGCTGGCTGACCGCCGTGGTGGAGGGCGATCCGGACTTCCGCGAGACCTATCCGCTGACCCTGCTGCCGGAATATGCCGGCGTCATCGCCGACCGTGACGGCCCCTTGGCCGGGCAGCTGGCTGCGCTGTGGCGGCGGAGCGTGCATTCGACGCTGGACGAGGGCGAATCCGCGATCCCCTTCAACCTGCTGATGGTGACGGAGGCGGACGGCAACCCCTTCCTGGCGCCCTGGGTGGAGCGCTATGGGCTGCTGCCCTGGCTGGACCGGCTGCTGGAGGTGGCGGTTCTGCCGGTCTGGCATCTGCTGGTCCGCCACGGCATTGCGGTGGAGGCGCACGGGCAGAACATGATTCTGGTCCACCGCGACGGCTGGCCGGTGCGGCTGATCCTGCGCGACTTCCACGACAGCGTGGAGTACGCGCCGGACTTCCTGGCCGACGCCACCCACCTGCCGGACTTCCCCGGTCTGCATCCCGCCTACCGCGACGCGCCGCCCGACCGGTACTACTGGGCAAGCGGGGTGGACGCGCTCCGCGAGCTGGCCATGGACACCCTGTTCGTCTTCAACCTGACCGACATGTCCGACCTGCTGGCGCTCAAGCACGGCATGCCGGAGGAGGTGTTCTGGCGGCGCGTCCATGAGCTGCTGGAAGCTCACGCCCGCCGCCACGGGCTGGAGGAGCGGCACCGCCGCGTCGGCCATGCCGCCCCGGAGATCCTCACCGAATCCCTGCTGCGGGGAAAGCTGCTCCGCGCGCGGGAGGAGATCCACCACACGGTTCCCAACATTTTTGCGCGTTTCGCGCAACAACCCGCGCCCGGAGGCTTCCGATGATCCGGATCGACGACCGACATTATTCCAGGGTGGAGGTCGAGGCTCTGACCGCCGGCCACGCCGGGCAGGCCCGCCTGTCCGACCGGCCCGGCGCCCGCTTCGCCGTCTGCTTCGCCAGCACCATCGATTGGCTCGCCCTGTTCTTCGCCATCCGCGCGGCGGGCGGCAGCCTGCTGCCGTTGCATCCCTCCACCCCAGTCGAGGCGGCGCGGCGGCTGGCGCGGGAGGCCAGCTGCCATGCGCTCTACCACAACAGCCTGAAGCCGGAGGAGATCGCCCCCCGTCCGGCCACTCCCGCACCCGGTCAGCTGCTGCAAATGAGTTCCGGGACCACCGGCGCGCCCAAATGCATCGCGCGGAGCTGGACCGAGATCGACCGGGAGATCGAAAGCTACGTCGGTTCCTTTACGGAACCCGCCGGCATGACCCCGGTCATCGCCTGCCCGACTACCCATTCCTACGGGCTGATCAGCGGCTTGCTGGCCGGGCTGCGGCGCGGAGCGGAGCCGGTGATCCTCGACACCACCAACCCGAAGTTCCTGCTGAAGGCGCTGCGGGAGATCGAGCGGCCGCTGCTCTACGCCTCCCCGGTTATCCTGCACACGCTGGCCCGGCTGATGCCCGAGGGGGAGCGCATCCACGCGGCCATGACCTCCGGCACCCTGCTGCCGGAACCCTGGTTCGAGCGCATCCGCGGCAAGACCGTTCACCTGTTCCAACAGTACGGCTGCTCGGAAGCCGGCTGCATCGCGGTCAATCCCGACATGGCGGCCAGCGCCGACCTGGGCCGCGTGCTGCCCCACCACCGCCTGACCACTGGCACGAGGGAGGCCCCGGCGGAGATCGTGCTGTCGGTTCCCGGCGGCGAAATCCGCACCCGCGATCTGGGATACCGGCGCGACGACGGCATGCTGGTGTTCGTGTCGCGCCTGGACGACACCATCAACGTCGCCGGCCTGAACGTCTATCCGCAGGAGGTGGAGGACGTGGCGATGGCGCTGCCCGGCGTCACCGACGCGGTCGCCTTCCGCCGCACCGACCGCTTCGCCGGCGAACGGGTCGCCCTGCTGTTCTCCGCCGCGCCCGAGGTGACGGAGCCGATGCTGCGCGACTGGTGCCGGAAGAATCTGGCGGACCATCAGCAGCCGGGCGAACTGATCCGCGCCGATGCCTTGCCCCGGATGGCCAACGGCAAGATCAGCCGGCGCGCGGTCGCCACGCGCTATGCGGAGGCCGCACCGTGACCGAGAACGACATCGTCGAAGCCATCCACACCGTCCTGCGCGACCATCTGCAAAACCGTCACTTGGCGGCTTTCGGTCCGCAGGCCCGGCTGAACGAGGATCTGTACCTCGACTCCGTGCTGATGATGGAGTTGTTCCTTCAGCTGGAGCTGTCCTTCGGGCTGGACGCCCCGGACGACCTCATCACCTCGCGCGATCTGTCCACGGTGGCCGACGTGGCGAGCCTGTTCGCCGGCACCAAGCCGGCCGCCGGTGCCGAGGCGCCGCCCCCCGGCAGCGTCCACGGCGAGGAGTATCAGGACATCAAGGTCCACTGCTTCGTCAGCTGTGTCTGCGACGCGCTGAAGCGGGCCGGGATCGACCATCGCCCCTTCTATTTCGGGGTCTGGGACGCCGAGTTCGAGGTCGGGGCCGACTGGGTCCTGCGCTACCACGCTCCCACCGTCAGCCACGATTTCTTCCGCGACTGGTACCGCCGCCTCTACGGAGCGGAGGTGCGGCAATGGTACGATCACGCCCGCGGCAAGGAGGAAAATCTCGCCCTCCTGCTCGATCTGGTGGAGCGGCGGCCGGACACCCTCAGCGTCATGGCGATGGTCGATCTGTTCCACCTGCCGGAGCGGGAGAACAAGTTCAACCAGAACCCCTTCCCGCATTACCTGATGCTGGAAAAAAGCGGCGATCCCGCGACCTTCTTCGTTTCCGACCCCGACTTCCGCTGGGAAGGCGAGATCGAGCGCGAGCGGATCGCCAACGCTTTCCGTCAGCCCAGCGTGGCCGGCGGCTACCTGTTCGACCGGCGCGAGCTGCACCCGGCGCGGCCCGCCGACATCGCCGCCTATTTCGAAGCCTGCTTCCGGGCCGATGCCAACCCGCTGACCGCCGCCGTGCGCGCCATCCTGTCGGCCCACCTGGCCGGGGCGGATGGCCTGCCGGTTGCCAATCTGTCCATTGCCCTGCGCGAAGTTCCGGTGATCGCCATCCGGAAATACGCCTACGAGCACGGCTTTGCGTTCTTCTGGCGGGCGTTGCGCCTGCCCGACGACGGCTTCCTCGCCCACTGCGACGCGATTGAGGAGCTGTTCCAGGGGTTCAAGGCCCTGCACTACGCGATGCTCCGCCTCGCCCAGACCGGCGACGCGGGCCTCGTCCCCGACCTGTTCGAGCGGCTTGACCGGCTCGACCGGCAGGAGACGGCGTTGAAAGGCGACCTTGCCGCCGTCTTCCGCCAATGGCGCGCCGCCGCCGGCCTGACCGCAATTTCTGTCGAGGCAGCGTGATGAAGCTCTCGCTCTGCACCATCACGTTCCGCCACCATCTGGTGTCGCTGGAGGATCTGGCCGTCTGGGCTGCCGGCAACGGCTTCCAGGGGATCGAGCTGTGGGGGGCGCACGCCCGCAACATGGCCGGCACCTCGAACCGCGATGGCGGATGGCTGGCCGAGTTCGGCCTTTCGGTGCCGATGGTCAGCGATTACCTGCCGCTGGACGGCGCCCCCGACACGCTGGTGCGCAAGACGTTGGACCTGTGCCGGCTGGCCCAGCGCTGGGGCGCCCGCAAGATCCGCACCTTCGCCGGCGGCTCCGGCAGCGCGGAGACACCGCCGGAGCGGCAGAGCTTCATCGCGGAGCGGCTGCGCACCCTGTGCGGACTGGCCGCCGACCATGACTTGTCGCTGCTGGTGGAAATCCATCCCGGCACCCTGGCCGACAGCCTGAAAGCCACCCGCGCGCTGATCGCCGCAGTCAATCACCCGGCGCTGAAGGTCAATTTCGACGTGCTGCACGTCTGGGAAGGCGGGGACGACCCCGTGACCGCCCATCGGGCGCTGCGTCCACACATCGGCCATTACCACCTGAAGAACATCCGCGACCGCGCCGACCTGACGGTGTTCGAACCGGCCAACGTCTATGCGGCGGCGGGGCGGCGCGACGGGATGGTGCCACTGTTCGACGGGGCGGTGGACTATCGCCGCTTCCTTTCCGAACTGGCCGGCGATCCGGCGGCGGAAGGCTCGCTGGAGTGGTTCGGCGACGATTGCTACGCGGTTCTGCGGCGGGACCGGGACGGCGTGGCGAAGGCCACGGCTCTCACCGCCGGGAACGCGCGGCCCCTTCGCGCCGCCGGCATGGCGCGGCAATGACGGGAGCGCGAAACAGGATGGACGCAATGGTGTGGTTCGGTCGGCTGGTTGTGGTTGTCGCCCTGTGCTTGCCGGTCCTGCCGGCCGGGGCCGCCGGGATTCCCACGGCCCTGATTGCCACGGCGCTCGGGCCGGTCGAGGTCAAGGGCGTGCCGAAGACGGTCGCGGTGTATGACGTCGCCGCCATCGACACGCTGCTGCACCTCGGCATCACGCCGGCGGGCCGGCCGCAGAAGATCTTCGTCCCGGAGCTTGAGGCGAAAACCAAAGGGGCCGCTCCGGTCGGCACCCTTCAGGACCCCGATCTGGAGGCGTTGAGCATGCTCGGCCCCGATCTGGTCATCATCGGCGGACGATCCTCTCCGCACCTCGACACGGTGCGCCGGGTGGCGCCCGCCATCGACATGACCATCGACGGCAAGGACCTGCTGGCCGACGCCAAGCGCCGCCTGTCGGCCTACGGCCTGCTGTTCAACCGCGAGGTGGAGGCGAAGGCGGCGGAGGTGCGGCTGGATGCCGCCGTCGCCGCCACCCGTGCGGCGGTGGCCGGCCGGGGGCGGGCGCTGATCGTCATGACCAACGGGCCGAAGCTGTCGGCCTATGGGGTCGGTTCCCGCTTCGGCTGGCTGCATTCGGAGCTGGGCATCCCGCCCGCCGTGCCGGACTTGGGGACCGCGCTGCATGGGGAGGTCGTCTCCTTCGAATTCATTCGCAAGGCCAACCCGGACTGGCTGATCGTGCTGGACCGCACCGCCGCCATCGGCGAGACGGGAGCCAGCGCCAAGGCGACGCTGACCAACGATCTGGTGGCGCAGACCACCGCCGGCAGCACCGGCCAGATCGTCTACCTGCCGCCCGCCGACACCTACATCGCGGCCGGCGGCGTGTCGGCCACCCTGCGGGTGCTAGCCCGGCTCGAAGAGCGGTTCCGGGCGGCCCCATGACCATCCTCCCGGCCGTCTCCGTGCGGGCCGCAGCGTTGGGAACGGTCCTGTTCTTCGCGGCACTCTGCGCCGCCAGCCTGTCGGTCGGCGTCTCCGACCTGTCCACCGTGGACGGGACGGAGGCGCTCGACACGCTGTTGATCAGCCGGCTGCCGCGCACGCTGGCAGTGATCCTGGTGGGGGCCGGGTTGGCCATCGCCGGGCTGATCATGCAGACGCTGGCGCGCAACCGCTTCGTCGATCCCGGCATCGGGGGGACCGAGCAGAGCGCGGCCTTCGGCATTCTGCTGGCGACCCTGGTCTGGCCGGCGGCCTCGATCCTGGAGAAGATGGTCGTGGCGACGCTGACGGCCCTCGCCGGGACCGCCGCCTTCCTGCTGCTGGTCCGCCGCCTGCCGCCGACCCAGCCCTATTTGATGCCGCTGTTCGGGCTGATCTACGGCGGTGTGATCTCCGCCGGGGTGACCTTCATCGCGTGGCAGATGGACCTGCTGCAATATCTCGACATCTGGATGAACGGGGACTTCTCCGGCGTCCTGCGCGGGCGGTACGAGCTGCTGTGGCTCGCCGCCCTGCTGGTGGCGCTGGCTTGGTGGTTCGCCGACGCGCTGACCATCGCCTCGCTGGGCAAGGACGCCAGCCTCGGCCTCGGCCTCGACTATGAACGGATGGTGCAGGCCGGGCTGGCGGCGGTCGCGCTGCTGTCGGCCATGACCGTGGTGGTGGTCGGGATGATTCCCTTCGTCGGGCTGATCGTGCCCAACCTAGTCTCCCGCCTGCGCGGCGACAACCTGCGCGGCTCCCTGCCCTGGGTGGCGCTGGGCGGGGCGGGGCTGACGCTGGGCTGTGACGTGCTGGGCCGGCTGCTGCGGTATCCTTATGAAATTCCCATCGGCACCATCCTCGGCACCGTCGGCGCGGCGCTCGCCCTCTGGCTTCTGGCGGAACGGCATGAACGCGGCTGAACGGCGGGTCTGGTTCGCGGCTGGGCTCGCCCTGCTCTGTGCCGCCACCTTCATGACGCTGGGGTTGCGCGGCAATTTCGCCTTCGTGCTGGAGCTGCGGGCGGTCAAGCTGCTGGCGCTGGTCCAAGTGGCGGTGGCGGTGGCGGTCTCCACCGTTCTGCTCCAGACGGTGACGGGGAACCGCATCCTGACGCCTTCGATCATGGGGTTGGACGCGCTCTATCTGCTGGGCCAGACGGTGATGGTCTTCCTGCTGGGTGGCCTCGGCTTCGCCAGCGTCGATCCGCGGATGAAGTTCCTTTGCGCGCTGCTGGCGATGGTCGGCGTCGCCGCGGCGGTCTTCCTGCCGATTCTGCGCCGGCAGGTGCCGCTCTTCCGGATGCTGCTGACCGGGGCGCTGCTGGGGATCCTGTTCCGCAGCCTGACCTCACTGGTGGGACGGCTGATCGACCCCAACGACTTCGCGGTGCTCCAGGGCTCCGGCTACGCCAACTTTTCGGCCGTACGCGGGGATCTTCTGGCCTTGGGCTTGGTGCTGACGGCCGCCGGGGCGGCGGTGGCGTGGCGGCTGCGGCATGTGCTGGACGTGGTGGCGCTCGGCCCGGCGGCGGCCATCGCGCTGGGCATCGATTGGCGCCGCACGGTGACCGGAATCCTGACGCTGGTGGTGACGCTGGTGGCGGTGTCCACCGCGCTGGTCGGGCCGGTGGTCTTCCTCGGCCTGCTGGTGGTGGCGCTGGCCGAGCGGATGACCGGCACCCAACGCCACGCCGTCCTGCTGCCGGCGTCCGCCCTGATCGCGGTCGCGGTGCTGGTCGGCGGCCAAACGGTGTTGCAGCACGGCTTCGGCGGAGCGGGGACGCTGGGGGTGATCGTGGAGTTCGTGGGCGGGACGTTGTTCCTGTTCCTGCTGGCGACGGAGCGAGGGCGATGATCGAAATCGAGGGTGTCAGCCTCAGCCACCGGGGGACGCCGATTCTCCATGAGGTTTCGCTGGCACTGCCCAAAGGCGAGCTGACCGCGCTGATCGGCCCCAACGGAGCCGGCAAGTCCAGCCTGCTGTCGGTGGTCGCCCGGCTTCAGCCCTTGCAGTCGGGGTCCGTCGCGGTGGACGGGCTGCCAGTGGACCGCACCCCCAGCCGCGAGCTTGCCAGGATGCTGACCATCATGCGGCAGGACACCGGCTTTGCCGGCCGCCTGACGGTGCGCGAACTGGTGGGGTTCGGCCGCTTCCCCCACAGCCGGGGCCGCCTGACCGACGAGGATCGGGAGCGTATCGACGAAGCGCTGGCTCTGTTCGACCTGACGGCGCTGGCCGGCCGCGATCTCGGCACCCTGTCGGGCGGGCAGCGGCAGCGCGCCTTCGTTGCCATGGCTTTCTGTCAGGGGACCGATTATCTGCTGCTGGATGAGCCGCTGAACAATCTGGACATGATGTACGCCCGGCAGATGATGCGGCTGCTGCGCAAGGTGGTGGACCGGCGCGGGCGGACGGTGGTGATCGTGCTCCACGACATCAATTACGCCGCCGCCTACGCCGACCGCATCGTCGCCATGAAGGACGGGCGGATCGTTGCCCACGGTCCGCCGAATGACGTCTTGACCGTCGGCCGGCTGGAACAGCTCTACGGATACCGGATGCAGGTACACCGGATCGACGGACGGACGATGATCCGGCATCATGATTGACGGGGCCGGGCCGCAGCAAGCGTGGCCCCTCAGCGTTGGTGCACCGAGGCGGGCGGCCGGTCTCTTGACCAGGCGTGGCGATCAGAACGACGGGGCTGTCCGTCGACGCGGCACGTCAGCCCCTCGTTAATTGCTCCAGCAGCGCCTCCATACACCAACGCCTCTGATCGGCGTTGCCACGAGACTGGAGCAGCGGGTGGAGAACCGGCTGGTGGTGGCCGTCGACGAACTATACCCGGAGCATGCGCTTGGTGCGCTGTTCGCCGATGTCGCCCACCACTTCCCCCTCGTGGAACTGGAACTGCTGTTCCCGCTGATGGAGGACGTCAGCCGCATGGTGCGGGACGGCACGGCCGACCTGGGCGTTATGCGGCGGCAGGAGAAGCTGCCGGTAGAGTTGGGCTTCCGGACCATCGGGCGGGTGCCGTTGACGCTTGTCCGCGGGCGCGACCACTCCCTTGCTAAGGATCGGGTCGAAGATCAGTGCCTCCCTTTTGTCCGTCAGAAGGGGCGGGTTTCGGCGACACGTGGCCCCAGTCGCAGCCCTGGGGCGCCATCCCCTTTCGCTACGCGACCCCAGATCGCCAGTTGGAAATGTCATCTTCGTTGGCGCAGCCGTAATGCTGCTCCAGCCAGTCGACTGCAAATGCGGTGATAGCGGCGGCCTCAACCATCGTGCTGGCGGCCTCCCCGATGGTCCCTTGCACGCCATGCCCCGCCGCGAGGAACTCGGCGACGATGGTGGCGAAATAGTCGTCGTCAGGGCCGGGCACGACCGGAACGGACGTTTCGAATTCCTCGATCATTCGCCACTGGGTGCCGGCCGCCGTGGCGAATGGCACCTCGCAACGGCGGATGCGCTTTCCCGGAACACGGGAGAGATGCTCGGCATGGTGAAGCAAGGTCATCGTGTCGAGTGGCGCGCCCACCATCAGGACCTTGCCTCCGGCGGCCACCAGCTTTGCCAACGGCGAGCCGGGGCCGTACCCATAGTCCAGCGGATGATCGGCTGTGATCCACTCCGCTCTCGCGCCGATCGCGGCCATGGATGCGCCTGGGTTGCCGCTTCTTCGAGCGCCCGGCCAGGTGCGAATGAATTCGGCCAGCACACCGTTGTCCCGCGCAGCCCGTGAAGACGCTGGATCGAACGGTGGCACATGGGCTCGCCATTCCTCGGCGACACGTCCGTCGCGATCCAGAAGCCCATCGTAGCGCGCGTCCCAATCCGTATAGGCGAGGATCGTGCCATCCGGGCCTGAGGCGTCTAGGAGCGCTCCGATCAAGGCGTCGGGACCATTCAGAAGTGGCCCAACCCGGCTCATCGCCGCGTGGACCACGACGATGTCTCCTGGGCCAATGCCCAAATGCTCGGCATCTTCGCGCAACGAGGCGCGTGTCCGAAAGAAGGCAATATTCGACATGGGCTCCACACTTGCAGCGCCTAAACAGCATCCAGGCATGATTGGAAGCTGACAACCATGGGACGGCTTTTCAAGTCGACTTCCCGCAAGGAGTGTCCCCTTTCACCACACATCCTAATCGGCGGATGTCGCCCTTTCCCGGGCGGTGGGATCGTCCACTTTTCGCCGATATCGTTGAAAAAGTCGGGTGCTGATCGAGTGCTGCTGCGCCGATTGTAAGGGCCGAACGGGCAGAGGCCCCCCTCATACCGGC
>NZ_JAGINQ010000030.1 GCF_017876165.1 Azospirillum soli | reverse complement strand
CAACCTCACCCAAGCTTTCGAAACTGATGTCTCTTGCTGCATAGATCAGGATGCTCCAGGCAACCGCAATGCCAATCCCCAAACCAGGAGACCGGTTCGCGACGCGGTACCAAACACCGCCGCCTGCGCATCCCTTCTCGATTTCACGTTTAACAATGTCCAAGATCCATTCCCCGAACAGACCCGACAGCTTTGCGCCCGGTGATCCGGCCGCTGGCGTCTGAATGGTCTGGAAGATCGGAGAGGCACGAAGCGATGCTCGTGCCGGCAGACGATCTATCTAGCGCTTTCGTCGGAGAGCGTCAAGCTCTTTTTTCCGATTTTCGCTGAACCGCCTACCCCGCTCTTCAACGGGAAGTCCCGATCCGTCCGCCGCCTTCCGTGTTTGGAGGGCCGCGTCCGGCTGGGAGGCGGGTGTATAAGGAAGACCCGACCGCCGGTCCAGCAAAAAATGCATATGCCTTTCCCATCGCATAAACCGTCCCCGTCCTTTTTTGCCACGCCCGGGAATTCGGTGTAGGGTTGCGTCGCCGCCCATCATCGGGAACGGCGCCAAAAGCGGCGCCCACTGGACAGGCGTTCTCCCGCCGCTTATGTTTCGAGTCGAAACGTGATCCCATGAAAAGTTAGAGGGTTCCGGTATGCGCCCAAGCGCGCGCGCGACCGCCGAGGTGATGGCCCAGGTTCTGCGGACAACGGCCAATCTCGCCTTTACGGAAGGTCTCAACCCGGCGCAGTGGGCCGCCTTGCGCTATTTCGCCCAGGCTACTCCGAGCGCCCGAAGCGTGGTCGCCTTCGCCCACTATCACGGCACGACCAAGGGTACGGCCAGCCAGACCATCGCGGCTTTGCTGAAGAAGGGCTATCTGGAGCGGCACCGCAGCGAACGGGACCGCCGCACCGTCAGCCTGATCCTGACCGAATCCGGCCGCAGCGTTCTGGCCCACGACCCGCTGAACGAATTGGCCACGGCGATATCCAGCCTCAGCGACCCCCAACACACGGCAATCGCGGAGGGGCTGGACCATTTGCTGCGCACGCTGCTGACCCGCCGGGCACAGCGGAATGGCGCGCGCGGCGGAGGCCGGGGCGCTTTCCATCGCACGGCGGACGAAAAGCAAGATGACGGCGTGGCGGCGAACTGATGGCCCGAATCCTGCTCATTGACGATGTTCCCGCCGTCACGACGCTGTTGAGCGCGGTCCTGGACGGCTGCGGCCACGCGGTGGTCGAATGCAACGACGGCACCTCCGGCCTTGCCGCGCTGGACGGCGGGAGCTTCGATCTCGTCGTCGTGGACATGATGATGCCGGGCTTGGACGGCATCGAGGTGGTGAAGCGCCTGCGCGGTGCCGGCCATAAAATCCCGGTGATCGCCATGTCCGGCGGCAGCGACGATTTCCCGGCATCCCACTCCCTGAAGCTGTCGGAAATGTATGGGGCCAACCGGCTGCTGTTCAAACCCTTCGACAATGACGAACTGGTCGCGGCGGTGGACGAGCTGCTGGGATCCTGAAACGTTTATTGTGCGGCGCAATATCGCACAGCTGACGCTTAGAACTTTCGGTATGGTTGGTTCCACAAACCACACAGAGCCGATTGGCGGGAGACAGCGATGCGCGACACCGAGAGCACCAGCACCCCCACCGCGACCACCACCAGCAACAGCCAGCCCGTCCGCCTTGTCGGCGGATTCGCGGGCGGCTTCGCATCGGCCGGAGCGGCCGGTGGCCTTGCCGTCGGCTACGACTTCGCCGCAGGCGTCGAGGGCGGGACGGGCGCCAGCACCGAAAAGCCCAGCATCGGGATCGAGGTCTGACGGCAGAGATCGAGGCCCAAATCGATCCTCACGGGACAGGCGGCGGTGGCGACACCGCCGCTTTTTTCATGCGTGCGCGCTTGCAGTTTCATACCGGGCCGCCGCATACAGGGCGGTCGAAAAATCGGCCCCCAAATCCCCCGCAAAAGCTGTTTGACGTTCATGCACGATCCCCGCCTGCTTCTCGATACCCTGTCCCTTCTGCTGGCGGCGATCATCATCGTCCCATTGTTCCAGGCGCTGCGCGTTCCGGCGGTGCTGGGCTATCTGGTGGCGGGCGCGATGCTGGGGCCGCACACACCGGGACCGGTGGTGGATCTCGCCCTGCCGCAATTGCTGTCGGAGTTCGGCGTCGTCTTCCTGCTGTTCGCCATCGGGCTGGAGTTGCCGCTGTCGCGCCTGCAGGCGATGCGGCGCTACATCTTCGGCCTTGGGCTGATGCAGGTCTTTCTGACCAGCACCGCCATCGGCGGCGTCGGCTACGCGCTGGGGCTGAGCGTGGAGGCGGCGGTGGTGGTCGGCGGCATGCTGGCCTTTTCCTCCACCGCGACGGTGCTGAAGCTGCTGGTCGAGCGCGGCGAGACCGTGGCGCGCTTCGGCCGCATCTCGGTCGCCGTGCTGATCTTCCAGGATCTGGCGGTGGTGCCGCTGCTGACCCTGCTGCCACTGCTGGCCGGCGGCGAGACGAGCATCCCGCAGGCGCTGGCGCTCGCCGCCGCCAAGGGCGTGGCGGCCATCGTGGTTATCATGCTGCTGGGCCGGTTCGTGGTGCGGCCGGTGTACCAGTTCGTCGCCTCGGCCAGGAGCCCGGAGGTCTTCACCGCCACCAACCTGTTCGTCGTCCTGGCGGTCAGCTGGCTGACGGCGGAGGCCGGCATGTCGATGGCGCTGGGCGCCTTCCTGGCCGGCATGCTGCTGGCCGACACCGCCTACCGCCACCAGATCGAAGCGGACATCGAGCCGTTCCGGGGCCTGCTGCTGGGCCTGTTCTTCATGACCGTCGGCATGACGCTGGACCTTCCGGCCATGTGGCAGCGGGCCGACGCCATCCTGGCGCTGACCGGCGCGCTGCTGGTGGGCAAGACCATCCTGCTGTTCATCCTGTGCCGGCTGTCGGGGCTGGGGCTGGCGACCTCGCTGCGGGTCGGGCTCTTGCTGGCGCAGGGGGGCGAGTTCGCCTTCGTGCTGATCGGCAAGGCCACGGGCCTGTCGGTGCTGGATCACGACACGGGCCTGCTGCTGTCGTCGTCGGTGGCGCTCAGCATGGCGGTGACGCCGCTGATCGGGGTCGTGGCGCAGCGGCTGGCGCAGGCCATCGAGGCGCGGCTGGGCGCCGAGGCCTTCGGCATCGAAACCAACGATCTGAAGGGGCATGTGGTGATCGCCGGTTACGGGCGGGTCGGCCGCGCCATCGCGCGCATGCTGACCGCGCACGACATCCCCTTCGTGGCGCTGGATCTGGATCCGCAGCGGGTCGCCAACGCGCGGGCCGAGGGGCTGCCGGTCTATTACGGCGATTCCAGCCAGGTCGGCGTGCTGCGCGCCGCCGGCATCGCGCGGGCGCGGGCGGCGGTGATCACCGTCAACCGGCCGGAGATGGCCGAGCGGGCCGTCGATTCGATCCGGCGTACGGCGCCGCGCCTGCCGATCGTGGTGCGCGCCCATGACCTGGGCCAATGCGCGACGCTGAAGGACGCCGGCGCCTCGGCCGTGGTGCCGGAGACCATCGAGGCCAGCCTGCAAATGGCCGCCCTGGTGCTGGGCAGCGCGGGCGTGGACAAGGACGCCATCGCCCACAGCCTGAAGGATTTCCGCGACGGAGGCTACGAGGCCTTGGCGGACGAGCCCGCCGCCAATCCCGCGCCCGCCACCACCCCCAAGGACCGGGACAGCGCGGCGTGACCTACCTCCGCACGGCCCACAGGTCGAAGACGGTGCCCCGGTAGCGTTCCTCCGCCCCCGGCGGCGGGCGCAGGCCGGCTTGGTGGAGGCTGTTGGCGAACATCACCAGCACGTAATCGTACTTCTCCCGCCAGCCGACGTAGTGCGGGCAGGGCTCCACATGGTCGCGGTACGTCGCCTCCTCCGGCCGAGTCAGCAGGCGCACGTCCACCGGAACGCCCTCGTAGATGGACATGCAGCGGTCGCGGAAGGGCTGGGTCACGGTCAGCGGCTGCTTGCCGGGGTGGCTGAACAGGATGGGGACGTAGGCGCGCCGCTCGACGGTGATGAGCGCCGGGAGATGCCCCAGGCTCGGCAGCGCGACGAGGGCGGAGCGCCAGGGCGGCTGGGTGGTCAGGAACTCCCGCGTGTTGCAGCAGCCGGCCTCCTGCCCGGCCCAGGCGACCAGCACATGGCTGCCGGGCTCGATCCGCTCCATGGCGCGGCGCAGGTCGGCGACGTCCTCCTGATAGCCGTACCAGTTGGCGGTCAGCACAACGGTGCGCACACCCAGCAGAGCCAGCAGGCCGACCGCGAAGACGGTCGCGGCGCGCGGACTGGAAAAGCGCAGGTCGGTGCCGGCGATCAGCAGCAGGGCGGCCAGGATCCAGAAGCGGATCGACACGAAATAGGTGCCGAAGAACGGGTCAGGGATGAGGAAGAACCCGACGATGAACATCCCAACCGTCAGCATCATCGGGCGGGAGACGCGCAGCCGTCTCGTCACCGCCGCGACCGCCACGCCGCCCACGACCAGCAGCAGCGTCGCCGCGTCCAGCAGCGTGTTGTAGTTCAGCACCGGCGCCAGCATGTCGTTCAGGCGATAACCCCAGTGCCGAAGCTCGGTCAGCTTCTTCAGGCGCCAGTAGACCTGCTTCAGAAGCAGCAGGGGCGACTGGTCGCGCGTGCCCACCGCCGCGGCGTCGGAATCGATCAGCTGCCCGGCGACCGTGCTCGCAAACAACAGAACGGGCACCGCCAGCAGCCCGGCGAAGCGAAGGGCATCGCGCCGCACGGCCGCGACGGTGAATGGCACCCGGCCGGCGCCGACGTACTTGGTCACCTCCACCCCGAACAGGCACAGCGCGTAGGCGAGCAGCACGATGGCGTGGGAGAAGTACAGGAACAGCGCGAAGGCCGCCCCGATGGGAAGCTGCCAGCGCCTGCCCTCCTGCCCGATCCACAGCGACACGCCGATCAGCATCAGCGGGATGCCGAGCGAGAAGCTCATGAATCCGCCGATCAGCGTGGCGTTGTAGACGAACAGCGCGCCGCACAGCGGCCACAGGCTCCAGCGGCCGAACAAAGTCCGGTGCAGCAGGATCACGCTGAACAGGGTCAGCGCCACGGCCAGCGCCACATAGACACGGCCGGCGACGTAGAGTGGCAGCAGGCTGGCCAGCGGCAGCAGCACCGCCTCCATCAGCAGGTTCGGCACCGGCTTCAGGGACGCGGTGTAATGCTCCGCCAAGAAGGGATCGGTGCGGAAGTTGAGCAGCACGTCCACCCGCGCCAGATGGTTCGGGTAGTCGAGCAGCGGCGGCATTTCCACCAGCGCCAGCGGCAGAAGCAGCAGCAACAGCGCGACGGCCAGGGGAAGAGCCATACTGAAGGAGGACGCCCCGGCGCGCCCCCCCGCTCCCAGCAGGATATCCTCTTGCCGAGGCGTTTGCGACAGTCCGGGGTGCTCCATCCGCTCATCCTCGCGCCTTGTGCAACGCGACATGGAAAGCAAATCCCCGGCGTCATAGGCCAGCAGGCAAAGGCGTTACAGCTTCGGCTTCGGCATTAGCCCTCAAGGCCGGGCTCGGAATTCTGTATAAGCGCTTCGGCGAAACCGATGACCGCATGGCATTGAACATTGGGGAGTGGACGTGAGCGCGCTGGACCGATTTCTCGACACGCTACGGCACCGGCCGGTCGGCCCCGGCGTCTTCCGTCCCTGGACCGACTGCACACCGGGTGTGGACGCCGGCCCCGACGCGCCGGACGTGCGGCTGGCCAACCTGCGGGCCTATCTGGCGGCGCGGATCGGCCGGGCGAAGCTGGTGCTGGTGGCCGAGGCGGTGGGCTATCAGGGCGCCCGCTTCAGCGGCATCCCCATGACCTGCGAGCGCACCCTGCTGGGCGCGAAGCCGCAGGTTTCGCCGGACCTCGTCTTCGCCGGCCCGAAGCGGCGGACCAGCGTCGCCTCCGTCGCCCGCAACGCGGCGGAACGGAGCGGCGGCTTCTGCGAGCCGACCGCGACCATCGTGTGGACGACCCTGCTGGGGCTGGGCGTGCCGGCCGACGGCTTCGTGCTGTGGAACAGCTTCGCCTTTCACCCGCACCGTCCCGGCGAGCCGCTGACCAACCGCACGCCGACCGACCGCGAGGTGGAGGAGCAGGCCGAGGTTCTGGACGCCTTCCTCGCGCTGTTCCCGCGTGTGCCGGTGGTCGCGGTGGGCGAGACGGCGCGGCGGCGGCTGGCCGCGCACGGGACGGATGTGCCCGCCGTACGCCATCCGGCGAACGGTGGCGCCACGGCCTTTCGGGAGGGGGTGGGGAGGATCGTGAAGGGATGAGGCAAGCCACATCCCCTCTCCCCCCTGGGGAGAGGGTTAGGGTGAGGGGGAAACATCGGTGGATCTGAGATTTTCCGGCCTATCGGCCGCCCCCTCACCCCAACCCTTCTCCCGCTCTCGGCGGCCACAGGCCAAGGGGGAGAAGGGCTTGAGGAACCGTAGCGATCAGCGCAGAAGGATCTGCGTCTCTCCGGTGCAGGTGTTCTTCTTGTACAGATACGGGGTCGTGTAGGTGACCCAGACACACAGTTTGGTCTGTGGGGTCATGCTGGCATAGGGCGACCGGATGCGGCTGGTCCAGCTGGTGTCGGCCAGCGACGGGCCGGCGGCGGAGGCGGAGGCGGTGGCAACGGCGGCGAGCACGGCAAGGCGCAGAGGACGGGACAGCGAGCGGACCATGTCGGGTTCTCCATCGGGGCCGCGGCGCCGGTGCCCAGTGCCCCGGCTGGTCGCGATGGACGCAACCCTACCTGCCAGCGCGCCGGGCGGCTGTGAACCGCCCGACACTCCGCGTGATTTTTAGCGACTCGTATAGCCATCCCGTCAAACAGAAAAACAGCCTAGCGAACCCCAAAAGCGACCTAACTCATCGCCGTCAGAGGCAATCTGCCAGCACGCCTGAAACAAGCAATGACATAGATAAAAACTATAAAAGCAAAGCACATTGCATAAACACTCTTGCAAGCAGAGTAGAATTTACTTAAAAAGTCATCCAAACTAATTTTGCTTACCCCATTCTTCGACACAAAGTCAATCATTATATTTATTTCGAAAATCTCTGATCGCAAAAAATAAAGCATAATTCCGCCAAAGCATAGCATTACAACGAAAAACGCCATTTGCCCCCACATATTCCTCAATGTCCTTCCAATATTAATTCCCCAGCCCAAACAAATGATAGACGCTGCAAGCAAAATTGACGACACAACCCCATAAGCAACAGCGACGTCGAAATACGCATAAGCCGCACTTGTGACTATACGCGCCGTCTCCCAATGCGGAACATTACCCTTAACTGAGGAAAGGAAAATTCCGCTCGGTAGAAATTTCATTATTGTGGAATGATCGTAGGCCGCTGATAGTTTAGAAAATATTGGCAGTGTTGAGCGATCAAAAATATACATTTTCGCTGGCAGCAGGAGCGCTGCCGACAAAATCATAATACACAGGCCTATGCGCCCCGCGTTCTTGACCATAGCGCACCTTTCGTGCAATGGGCACAAAGGCGCACAACAACCCAACATTTTGCAGAGCTGAAGCAGGCTGGGATTCGCGTGCGCTCAGCCCAACCTACGCAGCCTTAAAGATGTCGTCAACGCCGCGCGAACACCCGCGCGCGGTCGATGTGCACGGCGCAGCGGTCGCCGGGGCTGAGGCCCAGGACGCCGAGACGCTCGCGGTCCATTTCCGCTTCCAGAACCAGACCGGCCAAATCCACCTCGATCCGCGCGTCGGGGCCGACGACCTGGATGGAGGACACACGGCCCGGTCCGCCCACCGTGGGGCTGAGGCCGAGGTCGTGCGGGCGGACATAGGCGATGGCCGGACCCTGGACGGCGCCGTCGGTCGCGATGGACAGGGCGCCGTTCGCCGCCTTCGCCACGCCGTCTTCCACGGCGCAGTCGAAGCGGTTCACCTGCCCCAGGAACTCGTACACGAAGGCCGAGGCCGGGTGGTCGTAGACCTCGGCCGGGCTGCCCACCTGCTCAATCCGGCCCTGGCTCATCACCACGACGCGGTCGGCCAGCTCCAGCGCTTCCTCCTGGTCATGGGTCACGAAGACCGAGGTGACGTGGATGTCGTCGTGCAGCTTGCGCAGCCAGCGCCGCAATTCCTTGCGGACCTTGGCGTCGAGCGCGCCGAACGGCTCGTCCAGCAGCAGGACCTTCGGCTCGATGGCCAGCGCGCGGGCCAGCGCCACGCGCTGCCGCTGGCCGCCCGACAGCTGCGCCGGATAGCGGTCGGCGAAGTGGGCGAGCTGAACCAATTCCAGCAGCTCCATCACGCGGCGCTTGATCTCCGCGCTGGCGAAACGCTGGCCGCGCGGGCGTACCTTCAGGCCGAAGGCAATGTTGTCGAACACCGTCATGTGACGGAACAGGGCGTAGTGCTGGAAGACGAAGCCGACCTGCCGCTCGCGCGGCTTCAGGCCCAGAGCCTCCTCGCCATGCAGCTGGAGGCTGCCGGCGTCGGCGTGCTCCAGCCCCGCCATGATGCGCAGAAGCGTCGTCTTGCCCGAACCTGACGGCCCGAGCAGGGCCAGAAGCTCGCCCGAGCGGACTTCGAGATCCACCGAATCGAGCGCCAGATAGGACCCGAACCGCTTGGTGATGCCGGAAACCTGGATCGCCATCGTTTGCGCCTCAATGCCGGGTCGCGGCCAGCTCGGCCCCGAAGCGCCACTCCAGAACCGCCTTCGCCACCAGCGTGACGAGGGCGAGCAGGGCAAGCACCGAGGCCACCGAGAAGGCGGCGACAAAGTTGTATTCGTTGTATAGAATTTCGACGTGCAGCGGCATCGTGTTGGTCTCGCCCCGGATATGGCCGGAAACGACCGACACGGCGCCGAATTCGCCCATCGCGCGGGCGTTGCACAGCAGAACGCCGTACATCAGGCCCCACTTGATGTTCGGCAGCGTCACCCGCCAGAAGGTCTGCCAGCCGCTTGCCCCCAGCACCAGCGCGGCCTCCTCCTCCTCCGTGCCCTGCTCCTGCATCAGCGGGATCAGCTCGCGCGCGACGAAGGGAAAGGTGACGAAGACGGTGGCGAGCACGAGGCCCGGCACGGCGAAGATGATTTGGATGCCCTGCGACTTCAAAAACGGCCCTATCAGCCCGTGCAGGCCGAACAGCAGCACGTAGATCAGGCCGGAAATGACCGGCGACACCGAAAAGGGCAGATCGATCAGCGTGATCAGCAGGTCCTTGCCGCGAAAGTCGAACTTCGCGATGCACCAGCTGGCTGCGATGCCGAAGACTAGGTTCATCGGCACGGCGATGGCGGCCACGGTCAGGGTCAGCTGGATGGCCGCCAGTGCGTCCGGCTCGACCAGCGCCGCCCAATAGGCGCCGACGCCGCGCCGCAACGCCTCGACGAAGACGGAGGCCAGCGGAAGCACCAGGAACAGCAGCAGGAAGCCCAGCGCCGTCGCGATCATCAAGGCCCGGACCAGCGCGGAATCGCCGGTGGCCGGTGCATGGCCGCGTGCCTTAGCGAGCATGACGCCACCTCATCCAGGCTTGCAGAAGGTTCAGGATCAGCAGCAGGAAGAACGAGACCACCAGCATCATCGTGCCGACGGCAGCCGCCCCGCCGTAATCGTACTGCTCCAGCTTGATGACGATCAGCAGGGGCACGATCTCCGATATGCCCGGCATGTTGCCGGCGATGAAGATCACCGAACCGTATTCGCCGACCGCCCGCGCGAAGGCCAGCGCGAAGCCGGTCACCAGCGCCGGCAGCAGGGCCGGGAAAACCACCCGCGAGAAGGTCTGCCAGCGCGAGGCGCCGAGCGAGGCGGCAGCCTCCTCCTCCTCCGGCGGCAGGTCCTGAAGGATCGGCTGCACCGTCCGCACCACGAAGGGCAGGCCGATGAAGGTCAGCGCGATGGCGATGCCGATCGGCGTGAAGGCGACCTTCAGCCCGAACCAGTCCATCAGCAGCTTGCCGATCCAGCCGTTCGGCGCGTACAGCGCGCTGAGCGCGATGCCGGCCACGGCGGTCGGCAGGGCGAAGGGCAGATCGACCAGCGCATCGACGATCCGGTGGCCGGGAAAGCGATAGCGCACCAGCACCCAGGCGACGATGAAGCCGAAGACGGCGTTGACCGCGGCGGCGGCCAGCGACAGGCCGAAGCTGACCTGAAACGCCGACAGGACACGCGGCGTCAGCACCGCGTTCCAGAAGCCGGACCAGCCGAGCCCGCCCGCCTTGATCGTCAGCGCCGCCAGCGGCAGCAGCACGATCAGGCCCAGGTAGGTCAGGGTGAACCCTAGCGTCAGGCCAAATCCGGGAATAACGCTGGGCTTTTTCAGAACACTCAAGACCGTGCCCCCCGATGAGGGGAGCACGGTGTCGGTCGAGGCCGCCGCAACCACGGATCAGCGACCCTTCTGGTAGATCTGGTCGAAGACGCCGCCATCCGCGAAATGCTTCTCCTGTGCCGCGCGCCAGCCGCCGAACGACTGGTCGATGGTCACCAGCTTAACATCCGCGAAGCGGCCCGCATACTGGGTTGCCAGTTCCGGCTGGCGGGGGCGGTAGAAGTGCTTGGCGGCCAATTCCTGCCCTTCACGGGTGTAAAGGAACTGCAGATACGCCTCGGCAATCTTGCGGGTGCCCTTGCGATCGACCACCGAGTCCACCACGGTCACCGGCGGTTCGGCCAGGATCGACAGGGATGGGACGACGATCTCCAGCTTGTCGGCGCCGAACTCCTGCAACGACAGGAAGGCCTCGTTCTCCCAGGCGAGCAGGACGTCGCCGATCTCGCGCTGCGTGAAGGTCACGGTCGAACCGCGCGCACCGCTGTCCAGCACCGGCACGTTCTTGAACACATCGGCCACGAACTGCTTGGCCTTGGCCTCGTCATTGCCGTTCTTCTCCAGCGCGTAGGCCCAGGCGGCGAGGTAGTTCCAGCGCGCGCCGCCGGAGGTCTTCGGGTTCGGCGTGATGACCTGGACGCCCGGCTTCGCCAGATCGTTCCAGTCCTTGATCTGCTTTGGGTTGCCCTTGCGCACCAGGAACACGATGGTCGAGGTGTAGGGGGAGCTGTTGTTGGGCAGGCGCGACTGCCAGTTCTTGGCCAAGGCGCCGGAATCGGCAATGGCGTCGATGTCGTAGGCCAGAGCCAGCGTCACCACGTCGGCATCAAGGCCGTCGATGACCGAGCGGGCCTGCTTGCCCGAACCGCCGTGCGACTGCTTGACGGTGACCGAGCGGCCGGTTTCCGCCTTCCACTTCTTGGCGAACGCCTGGTTGAACTCCACATAGAACTCGCGCGTCGGGTCGTAGGAGACGTTCAGCACGGTATCCTGCGCCGTCGCGGCAGCGGCGCCCAGAACGGTCAGGGCCAAGCCGGCGGCCAGCAGGGACAGGCGATAACGGAACGACATGACGCACTCCTTCGGTTGCCCAAACTCAGTGACTCACGGCAGAAACGATATACAACAGTATTTACACACAAACACTGCGTATTAATTTCTATTTGTCCCGTAGAGTTTGCCAAAACGCGTCGTGCCTGCAAAGCCATTTTTTGTCCTCTGGCGCAAAAGACAATACACATTCCACACAGGCCCCGGAACCCGGCCCAGAACCAGCTGGTAGCGATGGCGCGGATCGGTATCATGGGGCCATGCCGTCACAGCCCCTCTCCCCCGCCCTTTTGACCGCTCTGTTGGAGGCCGAACGCGCGCTCGGCCGCTTGGCGGAGGTGACCAACGATCCCCTGCGCAAACGCCGCCTGTGGGCTGATGCGGCGCGGCGGGAGGCCTGCGCGGCGGCCCGGTTGGACGGCGTCGCGGTGGACAGCACGGAATTCCTGGTGGCGACCGTCAGCACCGACCTCGTTCCCACCGCCGGGCGGGGGGCGGCCCAATCGGTTCGCGCGCTGTGGCAGGGCGCGCGCTTCTCCCAAGGCGTGATTTCCGCCCCGGCTCGCTACGAGGACGGCCGCGCGCCCATGTGCCCCACCGGCGGCGCGGCGGCCGACGCGTGGCGCGCCGTGGCGGAACTGGAAGCCGGGCTGACCGACCTCGACACACCGGCACTGGACGAGAATGACGACACGGATACGCGCGCGGACGCGCTGCTGCCCTGGACGCTCGGCTGGATGGAGGCGCTGTGGCGCTGCCTGGAGGCCGAGGTGTCGGGGCGCGATCCGGGGCGGCTGGTCTTCTCACCCCAGCGCGAGGGGGAAGCCGTCGTCCTGCTGGAACGGCTGGAGGCGGCGGGCGAGGCCCCTGCCCTGCTCGGCGGGGTCGGCATGCTGGCGGAACTGCTGCGCCCGGCGCCCGACCTGCGGATCCCCAGCTGGGCGGTGCCGTCGGCGCGGCTGATGGGGGCGCTGGCGGTGGCGCGGACCTGCCGGGTGCCGTCGGTGTGGCTGCCCATGTCCGTCGCGCTGCACACCGACCGCACCGCCGCCGGCATCGCCGCGCGCGGCCGCGACGAATCCTGGCGGCTGTGGCTGGCCGACACGGTAGCGGAAACCGCCCGGCGCGAGCGCCAGCGCGCCCTGATGCTGGATCAGGCGGCAACCCACTGGCGCCGCCGGGTCGGGACAAAGCGCCGCAATTCCCGCCTGCCGGAGATTCTGGAGTTTCTGTTCGACGAACCGGCCTTCACCGTGCGCCGCGTCCAGAAGCTGCTGGGCAGCACCTTCCGAGGCGCGCAATTGCTGGTGGACGAGTTGATCGAGGCCGGCATCGTGCGCGAGGCCACCAACCGCGCGCTCGACCGCGTGTTCGTCGCCGTGGATTTGATGCCGTAAGCGCCCCTGATCGAAACCCGCCGCCTAGAACAGGGTGTGCTCGACGAGGATCTTGGCGCCGATGGCCATCAGACCGAGGCCGCCGACCAGCTCGGCCCGGCGGCCCAACAGGGGACCGGCGGCGCGGCCCAGCAGCACGCCGCCGAAGCCCATCAGGAAGGTGACCACGCCGATCAGCGTCGCGGTGACCACGATGTCCAGGTCGGCCATGGCGAGGCCGACGCCGACCGCGCTGGCGTCGATGCTGGTGGCGACCGCCATGGTCAGCAGGGCCAGCCAGCCCGACCGCTTCACGGCGGCCTCGTCGTCCTCCTCGCCACCCACGGCGTTGCGGACCATCGACCCGCCGATCAACAGCAGCAGGCCGAAGGCGATCCAGTGGTCGATGGCCTGAACCTGTTCGGCAAACGACACGCCCAGCGCCCAGCCGATGAGCGCCATGGCGAGCTGCACCGCCCCGAAACTAAGGCCGACCCGCAACGCCTCGGAAACGCTGGGGCGCTTCTGCGCGGCGCCGCAGCCGAGCGCGGCGGCAAAGCTGTCCATGGAGAGGCTGACGGCAAGGGCGATGGAGGTAACGCCGAGCATGGGACTTCTCCGGCCAATCGGGACACGACAGCGCCGCCATCCCCCGGTTGGCCGCGAAGGACGATGCGCCATCGGTCTCGCCGAGCCTCCAGACCAGTGTCCGGCTGCCGCGCGCGCCACGGAGCGTCCCTGAAGTCGGTCGGCCCCGAGTCTGTTGGCGCGCACCCCTCTTCGCCGAGGGTGGCTACTCCCCAATGCTGGGGCGATAACTACCGCCACCCCGCGCAAACGTCAACCTATATGAACAGCTGTTCACACTCTTTTAGAGTGGTTCTAAAAATCCTCATTCCGCGGCCACCCCCGCCGGACCGGGGCGGAGTTCCGCGAGGGCCTGCCGGACGATCTGCGCAGCGCCAGACACCGACAGTCCGGCCATCACGGCGGCCACCACGACGTCGGGCCAGCCAGTGCCCGTGCCGAAGACGCCCGCCGCCGCCGCCAGAACCGCCAGATTGGCGATGGCGTCGTTGCGCGAGCAAATCCACACCGACTGGCGGTTCGAATCGCCGTGCCGGTGGGCGTACAGCAGAACGGCGACGCCGACGTTGGCCAGCAGCGCCAGGGTGCCGACCACGCCCATGACGTGGGCCTCGGGCACGGTCTGATGAATCGCGTTCCACAGGGTCTGCCCGGCCACCCAAAGGCCGATGACGCCGAGGGACAGCCCCTTCAGCAAAGCGGCGCGCGCCCGCCAGGTCAGCGCCATGCCGAGGACCAGAAGCGAAATCAGGTAATTCGCGGAATCGGCCAGAAAATCCATGGCGTCGGCCTGGAGCGACACCGACCCGGCCGCCGCCCCCGCGACCAGTTCGACCAGGAACATCGTCGCGTTGACCGCCAGCGCGATCCACAGGATGCGGCGGTAGGTCCGGTCGACCGGCGGCTTTGACGACGAACAGCTGCTTGCGCAGCAGGACGATCCCATGACGGCTCTCCTTGCAATTGTGTGTGCCGTCCATGACGATGGACCTTCGAGTAACTAGAAGGTCAAGGGGTGTTTCGATGAAACCGGGCCTGAGCATCGGAGCCCTGGCGAAGGCCACCGGGACGAAGGCGGAGACCATCCGCTATTACGAACAGATCGGCATCCTGCCACCGCCCGCGCGCACGGCGGGAAACTACCGCAGCTATGACGGGGAACATGTCCGGCGGCTGGCCTTCGTGCGCCGGGTGCGCGCCCTCGGCTTCCCGTTGGAGACGGTGCGGGCGCTGCTCGCCCTGGCGGACCAGCCGGACCGGCCCTGCGGCGAGGTCGATGCGCTCGTGGTCGAGCAACTGCGCGAGGTCGAGCGCAAAATCGCGGATCTCCAGCGGCTGCGCGCCGAACTCGACCGTCTGGCGCACCAGTGCCGGAACGACGGGCGCGTCGCCGACTGCCGCATCATCGAGGCGCTGTCGCCGCAGGATCCCGCCCCAAATCCCACTCCGGGGGATCGCCCGTGAACGCGCTGGCCGTCTACGCCGCCGCCGCCGTGTGCGAGATCGCCGGCTGCTTCGCCTTCTGGGCGTGGCTGCGGCTGGACAAGACGCCGCTGTGGGTGCTGCCGGGCATCGGCAGTCTGGCGCTGTTCGCCTGGGCGCTGACCCGCATCGACGCGGATTTCGCGGGACGCGCCTACGCGGCCTACGGCGGCATCTACATCCTGGCGTCGCTGCTGTGGATGTGGGCGGTCGAGGGGTCGCGGCCCGACCGCTGGGACATGGCCGGCGCCGCCCTGTGCGTGGCCGGCGCCCTGGTCATCCTCCACGGGCCGCGCGCGTCATAGCGGCAGCGGGCTGTCGTTCTTCACCTCCTCCATCACCGCGTAGGTGCGGGTTTCCTTGACGCCCGGCAGGGAGAGCAGAACCTCCCCCAGGAAATGCCGGTAGGAGGCCATGTCGGCGACGCGGGTCTTGACCAGATAGTCGAACCCGCCGGCGACCATGTGGCACTCCAGCACCTCCGGCATGGCGCGCACCGCCTTGGCGAACTTGTCAAAGACGTCGGGCGTGGTCTTGTCCAGCAGCACCTCCACGAACACCAGCAGCCCGAAGCCGAGCCGGTGCGGGTTCAGCCGCGCGCCGAAGCCGGTGATGTAGCCGTCCTTCTGAAGGCGGCGCAGCCGTTCGCCCGTCGTCGTCGGCGACAGGCCGACCTGTTCGGCGAGGTCCACAGCGGAAATCCGGCCATCGACCTGCAAGGTCGCGAGGATGCGCCGGTCGAACTTGTCGATGTCCGTCATAGTCACGATCTTTTGCCTGTTTCTCCGTGCTTATCGCGGAAAACCGGCGAAATCAACTGTGGAGCCACGGCCGGTCCATTCGTAAGCTTGGTTCATACGCTTGGGCAACAAACAGGCCGCTCCCGGCCGGTCGAACAGGGCGACGAGACCAATGACGATCCTCAGCACTCCGAACGACATCACCGTTCCCGGCCACGGTCCGGATTCGTGCGGCCCTGAGACGCGGCCGCATCCCTTCGCCGCCTTCGCCCGGCCGATCCGCCCGGCGAGCGACCTGCGCGCCGCCATCACCGCCGCCTACCGCCGGCCGGAAAGCGAATGTTTGCCCGTCCTGCTGGAGCAGGCGACGCTTCCCCCCGCGACCGCCAAGGCCGCCGAGACGACCGCGCACACACTGATCGCAGCACTCCGCGCCAAGCCGCCGGGGCGCGGGGTGGAAGGGCTGATCCACGAATACAGCCTGTCCAGCCAGGAAGGCCTTGCCCTGATGTGCCTGGCGGAAGCGCTGCTGCGCATCCCCGACGCCGCCACCCGCGATGCGCTGATCCGCGACAAGCTGGCCGGCGGCGACTGGCAAGCGCATCTCGGCAACAGCCCGTCGCTGTTCGTCAACGCCGCCACCTGGGGCCTGCTGATAACCGGCAAGCTGACCGCGTCGGTCAACGAACAGGCGCTGTCCTCCGCGCTGACCCGGATGATCGCGCGCGGCGGCGAGCCGCTGATCCGCAAGGGCGTCGATTTCGCCATGCGCATGATGGGGGAACAGTTCGTCACCGGCCAGACCATCGCCGAAGCGCTCGCCAACAGCCGCGCGATGGAGGCGGAGGGCTTCCGCTATTCCTACGACATGCTGGGCGAGGCCGCGCTGACCGCCGAGGACGCCGCCCGCTACTACGCCGACTACGAGCAGGCCATCCACGCCATCGGCAAGGCCTCGGCCGGGCGCGGCATCCACGAGGGGCCGGGCATCTCCATCAAGCTGTCGGCCATCCACCCCCGCTATTCCCGCGCCCAGGCGGACCGCGTGATGGCGGAGCTGCTGCCGCGCGTGCGGGAGCTGGCGCTGCTGGCCAAGGGCTACGACATCGGCCTGAACATCGACGCGGAGGAGGCCGACCGCCTGGAACTCTCGCTCGACCTCATGGAATCGCTGTGCTTCGATCCGGTTCTGGCGGGATGGAACGGCCTGGGCTTCGTGGTGCAGGCCTACGGCAAGCGCTGCCCCTACGTCATCGACTTCCTGATCGATCTGGCGCGGCGCAGCGGCCACCGGCTGATGGTCCGGCTGGTCAAGGGCGCCTATTGGGACGCCGAGATCAAGCGCGCGCAGGTGGACGGGCTTGAGGGCTTCCCGGTCTACACGCGCAAGGTCTACACCGACGTGTCCTACGTGGCCTGTGCGCGCAAGCTGCTGGGCGCGCCGGACGCGGTGTTCCCGCAGTTCGCCACCCACAACGCCCAGACCCTCGCGACCATCTATGAGCTGGCCGGGCCCGACTTCCACGTCGGCCAGTACGAGTTCCAGTGCCTGCACGGCATGGGCGAGCCGCTCTACAAGGAGGTGGTCGGGCCGCTGAAGCGCCCCTGCCGCGTCTACGCGCCGGTTGGCACGCACGAGACGCTGCTGGCCTATCTGGTCCGCCGCCTGTTGGAGAACGGGGCCAACAGCTCCTTCGTCAACCGCATCGCCGACAAGTCGGTGCCCATCGACGAGCTGGTCGCCGATCCCGTCGCGGTCGCGCGTTCCATCGCCCCGCTGGGCGCCCCGCACGCGATGATCGCGCTGCCCCGCGACCTGTACGCGCCGGAACGCGCCAACTCCGCCGGCCTCGACCTGTCCAACGAACAGGAGCTCGCCCGCCTGTCCGCCGCCCTGTCGGCCAGCGCGCGGGTTCCCTGGACCGCCGCCCCGCTGCTGGCGGACGGGGAACGGGGCGGCGAGGCCCGCCCGGTGCTGAACCCGGCCGACCACCGCGACGTGGTCGGTTCGGTGATCGAAGCGACGGAGGAGGTAGTCGGGGCCGCCGTCCGCCATGCCGTCGCCGCCGCCCCGGCCTGGGCCGCCACGCCCCCGGCGGAACGCGCCGCCAGCCTGTTCCGCGCGGCGGACGCCATGCAGGCGCGCATGCCGACCCTGCTCGGCCTGATCGTGCGGGAGGCCGGCAAGTCCCTGCCCAACGCCATCGCCGAGGTGCGGGAGGCCATCGACTTCCTGCGCTATTACGGCGCGCAGGTACGCGACGGATTCGGCAACACCACCCACGTCCCGCTCGGGCCGGTGGTGTGCATCAGCCCGTGGAACTTCCCGCTGGCGATCTTCACCGGACAGGTCGCGGCGGCGCTGGCCGCTGGCAACCCGGTGCTCGCCAAGCCGGCCGAGGAAACCCCGCTGATCGCCGCCGAGGCCGTGCGCATCCTGCGCGAGGCCGGGGTTCCGGCCGGTGCCGTCCAGCTTCTCCCCGGCGCCGGCGAGGTCGGGGCGGCCCTGGTCGGCAACCCGGACACCCGCGCCGTGATGTTCACCGGCTCCACCGAGGTGGCGCGGCTGATCCAGCGCCAGCTGGCCGGGCGCCTGTCGCCGGACGGGGCGCCGATCCCGCTGATCGCCGAGACCGGCGGGCAGAACGCCATGATCGTGGACAGCTCCGCGTTGGCCGAACAGGTGGTCGGCGACGTGATCGCCTCCGCCTTCGACAGCGCGGGCCAGCGCTGCTCGGCCCTGCGCATCCTGTGTTTGCAGGAGGATGTGGCCGACCGCGTGCTCGCCATGCTCCGGGGCGCGATGCGGGAACTGCGCATCGGCAACCCGGACCGGCTGGCGACCGACATCGGCCCGGTCATCACCGAAGAGGCGCGGGACATCATCACCGGCCACGTCGAGGCCATGCGCGCCAAGGGCCGCCGGGTGGAGTCCCTGCCGCTGCCGGCCGAGACCGCCAACGGCACCTTCGTCGCCCCGACGCTGATCGAGATCGAGCGCATCGCCGATCTTCAGCGCGAGGTGTTCGGCCCGGTGCTGCACGTGCTGCGCTTCCGCCGCGACGACATCGACGCGCTGGTCGATGCGATCAACGCGACGGGCTACGGCCTGACCTTTGGCCTGCACACGCGCATCGACGCCACCGTCGAGCGGGTGACCGGGCGCATCCGGGCCGGCAACGTCTACGTCAACCGCAATACCATCGGCGCGGTGGTCGGCGTGCAGCCCTTCGGCGGCCATGGCCTGTCGGGCACCGGCCCGAAGGCCGGCGGTCCGCTCTACCTCACCCGCCTGCTGAGCCGCCGGCCGAAATCCGTGCTGACCCTGCGCGGGACGGAGGCGGACCGCGCCCCGGCCCACGCCTACGCCGACTGGCTGCGGGCGAAAGGCCGTACGGCGGAGGCGGCGTGCTGCGCCGATTACGCCACCCGCAGCGCGCTCGGCGGCAGCGTGGAACTGGCCGGGCCGGTGGGGGAACAGAACGTCTACGCGCTGCACCGGCGCGGGACCATCCTGCTGCTGCCGCAGACGGAAACCGGCCTGCTGCTGCAACTGGGCGCCGTCTTCGCCACCGGCAACGACGCCGTGCTCGACGCGCCCGCCGCCCTGGCCGACGTGCTGCGCGGACTGCCGGCCGAGCTGGCCCGCCGGTTGCGGGTGACCGGGGACTGGGACGCGGCCGGGCCGTTCGCCGGTGCCCTGGTCGAGGGCGACGCGGAGCGTCTGACCGCCATGAACCGGCGCATCGCCGACCTGCCCGGCCCCATCGTGACGGTGCAGGGCATGACTGGCGGTGACGGGGACTGCACCCTCGACTGGCTGCTGGACGAAGTGTCGCTCAGCGTCAACACCACGGCGGCCGGCGGCAACGCCAGCCTCGTCGCGATCAGTTGAGGGGGTGAGGAAGGCCCTGCCGCGGGCGGCCTTATCCGATTGAAAGGGTGGGGCATCGCCGTCCATTATCCGGCCAGAAACACCAACCATCCAGAGGAACGCCCTTCCATGACCGCGCCGGTTCCGACCATCCTGACCGCCGAACAGACCGCCGCGCATCTGCCGTTCGACCGGCTGTGCGACGCTCTGGCCGAGGCCGCCCGCGACTACGCCGCCGGGCGGATCGTCAGCCCGGAACGGCAGGTGCTGCCGCTGCCGGAGAACGGCGTTCTGCTGTCGATGCCGGCCACCGCCCAGGACATCGGGATCCACAAGCTGGTCAACGTCTGCCCGGCCAACGGGGCGCGGGGGCTGCCGACCATCCATGGCGTGGTCGCCGCCTACGACGCGGCGACCGGCGCGCCGCTGGCGATCCTGGACGGCCCGACCGTCACCGGCCGCCGCACCGCCGGCATTTCCATGCTGGGGATCCGGACGCTGGCCCGCACGGCACCGAACCACGTCGCGCTGATCGGCTGCGGCACGCAGTCGTCCCATCACGCGGAGGCGCTGGCCGCCCTGTACCCCGGCATCCGCGTGGACGCCCACGCGCGCAGCCTCGACAGCGCGGAGGCCTTCTGCCGCAAGTACGCCGGCCTCAACCTCGATCTGCGCGCCACGGTCGGCGCCGTCGACCCGGCGGCCTCGGTCGTCATCACCCTGACCACCAGCCTCCAGCCGGTCTATGACGAGACGCCCCGCCCCGACCGGCTGCTGATCGGCGTCGGCGCCTTCAAGCCGGAGATGGCGGAGTATGGTTCGACCGCCATCCACGGCAGCGAGGTCTTCCTGGACGACCCGGCCGGCGCCAAGCACGAGGCCGGCGATCTGATCCAGGCCGGTTTCGACTGGGCCAAGGCGCGCTCGCTGGTCGATGCGCTGGAAGGCCGCGTGTCGCCCGACCGGCCCCGGCTGTTCAAGAGCGTCGGCTGCGCCGCCTGGGACCTCGCCGCCGGCCGCTGCGCCATGGCGGAACTCCGTCGGGCAAATCCGCGATAACCACCCCGGCCAAGCTGCCCCCCGGCCACGTCCGTCCTAGATTATGGGCGGGAACCCGATTGGTTTTGCGTGGCGGGGGGCAGCATGACGGCCGATCTCATCTACCAATCCGGCTTCGGCAACGAGTTCGCGACCGAGGCCCTGCCCGGTGCGCTGCCGGTGGGCCGCAACTCACCGCAGCGCGCGCCATACGGCCTGTACGCGGAGCAACTGTCCGGCACCGCCTTCACGGCACCGCGCGCGCACAACCGGCGGTCCTGGCTCTACCGCATCCGCCCGGCGGCGATGCACCAGCCGTTCGAGCGCATCGACCATGGCCGGCTGCTGAGCCGCTTCGACGAGGTGCCGACGCCGCCAAACCAGCTGCGCTGGGATCCGCTGCCCCTGCCCGACCGGCCGACCGACTTCGTGGACGGGCTTGTCACCATGGCCGGCAACGGCGGGCCGGCGGCGCAGGTCGGCTGCGGCATCCACCTCTACGCCACCAACCGGTCGATGGACGGCCGCTTCTTCTACGACGCGGACGGCGAGATGCTGATCGTGCCGCAGATGGGACGGCTGCGCCTTGCCACGGAACTCGGGATTCTGGAGGTCGAGCCGCAGGAGATCGCGGTCATCCCGCGCGGCGTCCGCTTCCGCGTCGAACTGCCGGACGGACAGGCGCGCGGCTATGTGTGCGAGAATTACGGCGCGCCCTTCCGCCTGCCGGATCTGGGGCCGATCGGGTCGAACGGTCTGGCCAACCCGCGCGACTTCCGCACCCCGACCGCCTGGTACGAGGACCGCGAGGGCGATTTCACGCTGGTCGCCAAGTTCAACGGCCATCTCTGGGCCGCCGCCATCGACCATTCGCCGCTCGACGTGGTCGCATGGCATGGCACCTGCGCGCCGTACAAGTACGACCTGCGCCGCTTCAACACCATCGGCTCGATCAGCTTCGACCACCCGGATCCGTCGATCTTCCTGGTGCTGCATTCGGTCAGCGACACGCCGGGCGTGGACAACATCGACTTCGTGATCTTCCCGCCGCGCATCCTGGCGGCGACGGACACCTTCCGCCCGCCCTGGTTCCACCGCAATTACGCCAGCGAGTTCATGGGCCTGATCCACGGCGTCTACGACGCCAAGGAGGAAGGCTTCCTGCCCGGCGGCGCATCCTTGCACAACTGCATGAGCGGCCACGGGCCGGACGCGGAGACCTTCGAGAAGGCGTCCGCCGCCGACACGTCCAAGCCGCACTACGTCACCGACACCATGGCCTTCATGTTCGAGACGCGCGCCGTCATCCAACCCACCCGCTACGCGCTGGAGACGGCGCAGTTGCAGCACGAGTATTTCCGCTGCTGGCAGGGCCTTAAAAAGAACTTTGACCCCAATCGCCCTTAAAGTTGGAAACCCTGAATTCCGGCGGGGCCTTCAGCAGGGACAGCGCCGACAGGGCCATGACCTGGGCCGAATGCACCATGTCGTCGATGCCCACATACTCGTCCGGCTGGTGGGCGAGGTCGAGGATGCCGGGACCGTAGGCGATGCAGTCCTTCAGGTGCCCCACGCGCACGATGTGCTTCTGGTCGTAGGTACCGGGGGAGACGACATGTTCCGCCGGGCGGCCCAGCACCGCCTGGATGGCCCCCTCCACCGCGCGCACCACCGGCGCGTCGGCGTCGGTCATGGTCGGCAGGAAGGCGAGAACCTCGCGCAGCTCGTAGTCGAAGCCGGGGCGCTCGCGCCGCAGTCCCTCCAGGATGTCGACGATCTCGGCCTTCACCGCCTCCGGCTCCTCCTCGATCAGGTAGCGGCGGTCGATGACCATGCGGCAACTGTCGGGGACCATGGGGCTGGGCAGACCCTCGCGGTCCTCCGGCTGGCCGCCGTGGATGGCGTTGACGTTGATGGTGGACTGGCGCGCGCCCTCCGGCACGACGGGCATGGCGGTGCGCTTGGATGCCAGGCGCGGGATCAGCTCCGATTCGATCCGGTGCAGCACGGCCCCCATGTGGCGCACCGCGCAGTTGCCGAGGAAGGGCATGGAGCCGTGGGCGACGCGGCCCTTCGTCTCGATCTCCGCCCACCAGACGCCGCGATGACCGATGCACACGCGGTCCACGTTCAGCGGTTCGGGGATGATGACGTGATCGACGCGCGGGCGGGAGAAGTAGCCGAGCCGCGCCAGATGCCCAACGCCGCCGTAGCCGCCCGATTCCTCGTCCACCGTGCCGGAGATCTCCAGGGCGCCGCCGAAGGGGATACCCTCGTCCAGGATCGCTTCCGCCGCGATAATGGAGGCGGCGATGCCGCCCTTCATGTCGCAGGCGCCGCGCCCGTAGACGCGCCCGTCCTTTACCACGCCTTCGAAGGGATCGACCGTCCAGCCGCGCCCGGCCGGTACCACGTCGATGTGCCCGTTGAAGTGGACGCAGGGGCCCGGCTCCCGCCCCTCGATGCGGGCGATGACGTTGGTGCGGGGGTAGCGGTCGCTGTCGCCCGGCGCGCCGTCCGCCCGCACATACTCCACCTGGAAGCCGCGCGCGGCTAGCCGCCGGCCGATGAACTCCGCGCATGGCGTGTAGGCATCGCCCGGCGGGTTGACCGTGGGGATACGGATCAGATCGCGGGTGAGATCGACAAGGTCGTCGCGGCGATCCTCGATCCTGCGGAACAGGGACTCTCGTGTGCCCGGCGGCATGTGTCCTCCCACATATCTTTATTTCTTATGTGGGAGGATCGGCCAAGCTCGCCCTACATGTCGAGCCCGATATCGAGGTTCGGCGCGCTGTGGGTGATCCAGCCGACCGAGATCATGTCCACCCCGGCCTCCGCGATGGCGCGGACGGTGGACAGCGTGACGTTGCCCGACGCCTCGGTCAGCATCCGGCCATCGACCATGGCGACGGCGCGGCGCAACGTCGCCGGATCCATGTTGTCGAGCAGCACCACGTCCGCCGGCAGGGTCAGCAGCTCTTCCAACTGCTCCAGCGTGTCCACCTCGACCTCCACCTTCACCATGTGGCCGATGTTGGCGCGCACGCGCTCGACCGCCGGGCGGATGCCGCCGGCCACGGCGATGTGGTTGTCCTTGATGAGGACGGCGTCATCCAACCCGAAACGGTGGTTGAAGCCGCCGCCCAGCCGCACCGCGTGCTTTTCCAGAACGCGCAGGCCCGCCGTGGTCTTGCGGGTGCAGACAATGCGGGCGTGGGTGCCCTCCACCTCGCGGACCAGCGCGCGGGTCGCGGTGGCAATGCCGGACAGGCGGCCCAGCAGGTTCAGCGCGGTGCGCTCCCCGGTCAGGAGGGCGCGGGCGTGGCCGGTCACCGTAGCGATGGTGCCGCCCGGCGGCACGTCGGCGCCGTCGCCATGCTCCACCTCCACATGGGCATCGGGGTCGAGGATGCGGAAGGCGGACAGCGCGACCTCCAGGCCCGCAACGCGGCCGTCCTTGCGGGCGACGAGGCGGGCGGTCGCGATGGAGTCCGCAGGGACGATGCTGTCGGTGGTGATGTCGCCGGCCCGCCCGAGATCCTCGGCGAGGGCGGCGCGGACGATGGGCTCGTAGGTCAGAGAATGGAGCATGCGGCGTCTTCCAGGGTAGCTTCGGCGTTGCCGGCGAGGTCGTTCAGGGTGAAGCGGTGGCGCTGCGCCGCCGGATCTTCCAGCGGAAAGTCGGAGCGGAAGTGTGCGCCACGGCTTTCGGTGCGGGCCAGCGCCGCGTGCACCACCAGCCGGCCGACCAGCAGCCGGTTGCGCGCCTCGCCCCAGCGGCGCACGGATTCCGCGTCCGCCGCGCAGCCGCCGCCCACGTCGCCCCGCAGCCGGTCGAGCGCCACGGCCAACCGGTCGAGCCGCTGCCGGGCGCTGCGCAGGGTGGCGCCGTCGCGCACCAGCCCGGCGGCCTGATAGAGCGTGGCGCGGGAATCGGCCGTGATGGCGTTGAGCAGCGCGGCGCCCGCCCCACCCGCGATGGCCGGCGGCTGCGGCAGGGCAAAGGGAGCCAGGGTGGGCAGGGACCGCTCGGCTACGTCGCGGGCGACGCGGGCGCCGAACACCAGCGCCTCCAGCAGAGAATTGCTGGCCAGCCGGTTGGCGCCGTGCACGCCGGTGCAGGCGGTCTCACCGCAGGCCCACAGCCCCTCCACGTTGGTGCGGCCGGACAGGTCGGTGACGACTCCGCCCATGTGGTAATGCGCGGCCGGGGCCACCGGCACCGGATCCGTCCACGGGTCGAGGCCGTGTTCGGCGCACAGCGCCAGCACGGTCGGGAACCCCTCGGGCTTGGCGGCCAGCGCCGGGCGCAGGTCGAGATAGACCGGCTCCCCCGCCGCAATGCGGGCGCCGATGGCGCGGGCCACCACGTCGCGCGGGGCCAGCTCGGCCAGCGGATGCTCGTGGGCCATGAACCGCTCGCCATGCCGGTCGAGCAGCAGGGCGCCCGCCCCGCGCAACGCCTCGGTCAGCAGGGGCGCGGGGTCGGCATCGACGGCCAGCGCCGTGGGGTGGAACTGCACGAACTCAACGTCGGCCAGCGTCGCCCCGGCGCGGGCGGCCAGCACCAGCCCGTCGCCGGTCGCCTCCGCCGGGTTGGTGGTGCGGGCGAAGGCCGCCCCGATGCCGCCGGTCGCCAGCACGACGCGCGCGGTGCGGTGAAACACCCAGCCGTCAGGATGGCGGGCCAGCACGCCGCACACCCGCCCGCCGCGCACCGCCAGATCCACGGCGAAGGCATTGGTTTCCACCCGAATGGACGGCGCGGCGCGGACTTGGTCGGCCAGCGCCGCGACCAGCGTGCGCCCGGTGGCGTCGCCGCCCGCGTGCACAATACGCGCGGCACCATGCGCGGCCTCCCGCCCCAGCAACGGCGCGCCGTCGGCATCGCGGTCGAAGGGCAGACCGGCGTCCAGCAGGGCGCGCACCCGCTCCGCCCCCTCCTGCGCCAGAACCTGAGCACGGGCGGCGTCCACAAAGCCGGCGCCGGCCGACACGGTGTCGGCGGCGTGGTCCTCCGGCCGGTCGCCTGGGCCGATGGCGGCGGCGATGCCGCCCTGGGCGTACGGACTGGACCCGCCCGGCAGATCGGCGGTCTTGGTCAGCAGCGTGACCGGCGCAGCTGGTGAATGATGGTGTATCAAATTCAGCGCCGTCGTCAGCCCGGCGAGGCCGGAGCCGATGACGACCACCTCCGCGTTGCGGACGGTGTAGGGAACGGCGGACATGGCGGCGCCTCTTTGTTCGGGCCTACCGGGGCTTTACGGCCAACATGCGCTCGACCGAGCGGCGGGCGCGTTCGGCCAGTTCCGGGGCGATCTCCACGCACGGCTCCAGCGTGCGCAGGGATTCCAGGATGTTCGCCAGCGTGATCTTCTTCATGTGCGGGCACAGGTTGCAGGGCCGCACGAATTCGGTGTCCGGGGAGGCGGCCGCGACGTTGTCGCTCATCGAGCATTCGGTCACCATCAGCACGCGCGGCGGCCGGCGATTGGCGACGAAGTCGATCATGCGCGCGGTGGATCCGACGAAGTCCGCTGCCTCCAGCACATCGGGCGGGCATTCCGGATGGGCGATGACGACCAGATCGTCGAAACGGCCGCGGAACTCCCGGATCTCGTCGCCGGTGAAGCGTTCGTGCACCTCGCAATGGCCCTTCCAGGCGATGATCTCGACGCTGGTCTGGGTAGCGACGTACTTCGCCAGATACTCGTCGGGCAGCATGATGACGCGCGGCACGCCCAGCGATTCCACCACCTCCACCGCGTTGCCCGAGGTGCAGCAGATGTCCACCTCCGCCTTCACCTCGGCCGAGGTGTTGACGTAGGCGACCACCGGCACGCCCGGCCAGCGCTCGCGCAGCAGGCGCACGTCGGCGGCGGTGATCGATTCGGCCAGCGAGCAGCCGGCGCCCGCGTCGGGGATCAGCACCGTCTTGGCCGGGTTCAGCAGCTTCGCCGTCTCCGCCATGAAATGCACGCCGGCCAGCACGATCACGTCGGCGTCCGTCTGCGTCGCGCGGGCGGCCAGCGCCAGACTGTCGCCGACGATGTCGGCCACGCCGTGGAAGATCTCCGGCGTCTGGTAGTTGTGGGCCAGGACCACCGCGTTGCGCTCCGCCTTCAGGCGGTTGATCTCGTGCACCAGCGGGGCGTGGAACGGCCATTCCACCGCCGGGATCACGTGCTTCACGCGCTCGTAAATCGGCCGGGTCGCCTCGGCGATGTCGGGGGTGTAGCTGTCCGGCATAGCTCGCTTCCTTAATGCTCGCAACGAGCAAAACCGTAAATGCTCTTTTCGAGCATATCAAGCCGGAAAATGAAGGCGCCCTCCGCGCCGGCCCATCGGGACCGGGGGAAGGCGCCTTGAAGAGCCGCTTACTTGCGCTGGGCGGACTGGGAATAGATGTAGGAATCGAAGGAGTTCTCGGCGACGCGGAACCACAGCCTCTCCTCGTCGCGGAAAGGCTTCCACGCGTCATAAACCTTCTTGAAGCGCGAGTTCTTGGCCGACAGCTCGTCATACAGCTCGTTGGCGATCTTCTCGCAGGCCTGCATCAGCTCGCGCGGGAAGGCGCGCAGCTGGGCGCCGCCGGCGACCAGACGCTTCAGCGCCGCCGCGTTGACGGTGTCGTACTTGGCGATCATCCAGCTGTTGGCCTCCCAGCAGGCCTGCTCCAGGATGACCTTGTAGGAGGCGGGCAGCTGCTCCCACGCGGTGATGTTGATCATCAGCGGGATTTGGGCCGAGCCCTCCCACCAGCCGGGCGAGTAGTAGTATTTGGCGACCTTGTGGAAGCCCAGCTTCTCGTCGTCGTAGGGGCCGACGAATTCCGCCGCGTCGATGGTGCCGCGCTCCAGCGCCGGGTAGATGTCGCCGCCGCCCAGCTGCTGCGGGACGAGGCCCAGCTTGCTCATGATCGTGCCGGCCAGACCGCCGACGCGCATCTTCAGGCCGTTCAGATCCTCGGTGGACTTGATCTCCTTGCGGAACCAGCCGCCCATCTGGGCGCTCGTGTTGCCGGCGGGGATGTTATAAATGTTGTGGTCCTTGAACAGCTCCCGCATCAGCTCCAGGCCGCCGCCGTGCATCATCCAGGCGATGTGCTGGCGCGTGTTCAGGCCGAAGGGCATGGCCGTGTCGAAGCAGAAGGTCGGGTCCTTGCCGATGTAGAAATAGGCGGCCGACTGCCCGCACTCCACGGTGCCGTTCTGCACGGCGTCCAGCACCTGCAGCGCCGGGACGATCTCTCCGGCCGCGAAGGTGCGGATCTGGAACTTGTTGTCCGTCGCGGCGGCGACCCGGCGGGCGATCAGCTCGGCGGCGCCGTAGATGGTGTCGAGGCTCTTGGGATAGCTCGACGCCATGCGCCACTTGATCTCGGGCTGGCTCTGCGCGATGGCCGGGGCGGCGACGGTGCTGGCGGCCAGCCCGACACCGGCGCTGGTCAGAAAGGCACGACGTTTCATGATGGGGGTATCTCCCTTCCCTTTTCTTTATGTTTCCACCGTCCGTCATAGCGGGAAACATCCGGCACCTCCAACCCACGCGAACGCAGGTCGGTCCTGCGCGCGGCCATCGGGGGCGGCTATTGGGGCAGCCATCGAGATTGCCGAAGCGAACGGCGCAGGTCATGCTTCCATCGCCCACAATCAATCAACCGAGAGGAAATGCGAGGGCATGGACGCACAGGATCTGCGCGCGCTTCAGGCGCCGCTGAAGGATCAGTACAAGGAGAACCCCGATTCGGCGGTCGTGACGCTGAAGGCCAAGGGGGCTCTGGACGACACCGGCATCGCCTGCAAGGTGGACACCGGCCGCGCCCTGGTCGAGGCGGGGCTGCACCCGGCGACCGGCGGGCCGGGCACTCAGGCCTGTTCCGGCGATATGCTGCTGGAAGCGCTGGTCGCCTGCGCTGGCGTGACGCTGAAGGCGGTCGCCACCGCGCTGGAGTTCAACCTGCGCGGCGGCACCGTGTCGGCGGAAGGCGATCTGGACTTTCGCGGCACGCTGGGCGTGGCGAAGGACGCCCCCGTGGGCTTCCGCGCCATTCGCCTGCGCTTCGACCTCGACACCGACGAACCGCCCGAGCGCATCGCCACCCTGACCAAGCTGACCGAGCGCTATTGCGTTGTCTACCAGACGCTTGCCAACCCGCCGCCTCTCACCCTCGCCATCGAAACCTGAGGAGACGCGAGCTTTGCCACAAGGTTACGCATCCCGTGCGTAGTCTTGTGGAACGGGCGACTCGTAATCTTGTGGAGAGCGAGGTGGACGGCGATGCGGGAGCCCACCCCGATTCGTAATCTTGTGGAAGCCGAGTCGCCGGTGCGTAATCTTGTGGAGGACAGGGCGCGCGTATTTTTGTGGAAGCCCTTGATTCAGCGTGAAATCCACTCATCTCGACGCAGCCGTGCCGCCGCCCGGAGAAACATTGCCCCCGGAGCCCTCCCCTTTCCTCATCGTCATCCCCGCGCAGGCGGGGATCCAGAAGTTTTCCGTACAAGTGCTTGTTCCGCCTGGATTCCCGCCTGCGCGGGGATGACGATGGAGAGGTGGCGGGACACTTGAACTGCTCGTCCGGCCCTAATGTCCGCGCCTATGCGCCCTTGCCGGAGCGACGGCCGAATGCGGACACAGAAACGGCGGCCGGGGGAGGCTGCCCGGCCGCCGTGCGTAGTTTTGTGGAGGCTGTTGTTTTTAAAGGATTTCCTGCGCGTATTCTGGTGGAAGTGCTACATCCCGATCAGCGCCGCCTGACGGCGGTCGGACGCCACCGGCGGAAGCGACGGGTGCATCACCATGCCTTCCCGGTTCACCTCCACCTTGGCTTCCGGATAGACGTTCAGGGCGACGCGCAGGGTTTCCGGGAAGCGGGTCTTGAAGTGGCGGATCTCGTCATAGCCCGCGCCGAACTGCGCGTAGAGCGACTGCCAGGACACCTTGGTCGGCTCGCTCAGCGAATGCAGGCGGTAGGCCAGCCAGATGTAGACGTCGATGGCCATGGACTTGCTGGAGATCTCGCGGATCGCCGATTCCAGAACCGGCACCGGATGCTCGCGCAGCGACTTGAAGAAGCTTTCCGACAGCAGCACCCGCTCTTCCCACAATGAGCCCTGACGGTCGTCCTCCTCGGTAAAGGTCAGGCCGCCGACGACGATGCTGTCCTTGGCGAACTTGCTGCCGCGCCCGCGCGTTTCCGGCTCGTCCCAGAAGAAGGTCAGGTGGCAGGCGGACAGGCGGTTACATTGCTCCTTCACGTCCCGGTAGGACTGGCCGCCGGTGGACACGTTCATCCGGCTCATCCAGTCGCGCATCGAGGCGCCCAACTCCACCTCGCGGCTGTTGGATTGCAGGGCGCGCGTTTGCAGGTACAGCATGATCAGCCGCGCGCGGCTGCCGTAGGGCACGCCGAACATTTTCTCCTTGCCGCCGATCAGCAGCACGCCCGGCTGCACCACCAGCGTCACGCGGTGGCCATCACGCCGCCAGGTCTGGTCGTCGGGGATGCGCTTGTGCGGCAGGGCGGTCAGGCAGAAACCGCTGTAGGTGATGCCCATCGCCCGCGATTCATCGGCCAGCACGGCGGCGGCGGCATCGACCAGCGGGCGCTGGTCGCGCGGAACCAGTTCGCGGGCGCGCTCGCGCCCATGCTGGATGATGAGCTGGTGGATCTCAGCCATGGCCGACCCCGCAAAACCGTCGATGTCCGTTGAGCGTGAAACGACTCTGGTTTGGTTAAGGTCCCGGCGTCAACGCGTATTCTTGTGGTGGAAGCTATTAGTAGCTAGTTGAGTCTTAAGTTATTAGCTTGTGCCACCAAACTACGCGGGAAAAGCCGAGTCGCAACCACAAGACTACGCATTTCGCGCACCAGATTACGCGGGAAGACTCACTCCCCCTGTGGACGGCGGGATGCAAAAAGGCCGGCTCCGACGGCGAATCGGGACCGGCCAGACTTCCGTAGAACCGAATCACTTCCGTGGAACCGAATCGGGACCGAAAGCGTCAATCGTTCAGGAAGGGATTGTAGAGCCGCTCTTCCCCGAAGGTGGAGGTCGGGCCGTGGCCGGGGATGAAGGTGATGTCGTCGCCCAGCGGCAGAAGCTTGTCCTTGATCGAGGCAATCAGGTCGCCGTGATTGCCCTTGGGGAAGTCGGTGCGGCCGATGGAGCCCTGGAACAGCACGTCGCCGACGATGGCCAGCTTGCTCGGGCCATGCACGAACACCACATGGCCGGGCGTGTGGCCGGGGCAGTGATGAACGTCCAGCGTCAGGTTGCCCACCGTCACCGTGTCGCCCTGCTCCAGCCAGCGGTCGGGGGTGAAGACCTGCACGGGGGGGAAGCCGAACATCTGGCTCTGCATCGGCATCCCGTCGATCCAGAACTGGTCCTCGCGGTGCGGCCCCTCGATGGGCAGGTTGAGGCGCGCGGCGAGGTCGGCGACACCGCCCGCATGGTCGATGTGGCCATGCGTGACCAGAATCTTCTCCAGCGTCACGCCCTTCGACTCGGCGGCGCGCAGGATGCGGTCGATGTCCCCGCCGGGATCGACGGCGGCGCCCTTCATCGTCTCGGGGCACCAGAGCACCGTGCAGTTCTGCTGGAACGGGGTGACCGGAACGATGATCGTCTGCATGCCGGAACCTTTGTATTGCAGGGCGTATTGCGGGGCAGTCGCCGGACCTTACGCGCAGGGATGACACCGGGCAAGGTTCGGCACCATTTATTAATCATCGCGGCGTAAAGGGAGTATCAACCGTGAATCCCCAAAGCCGCCGCCAGGAGCGGGTTGTTCCAGAATGCTGTCGCAAAAAGCCAAATACGCCCTGCGCGCGCTGATCATGCTGGCGGAGCGGACGGACGACGAGCTTGTGCTGATCGCCGACATCGCCGAGCGCGAGAACATCCCGCGCAAGTTCCTGGAAGCCATTCTGGTGGAGTTGCGCAAACACGGCCTGCTGTTCGCCAAGCGCGGTAAGAGCGGCGGCTACCGGCTGGCCCGCCCGGCCTCGGACATCACCTTCGGCGAGGTCATCCGCCTGATCGACGGCCATCTCGCCCCGATCCCCTGTGCCAGCAAGTATTCCTTCCGCCCCTGCGAGGATTGCCAGGACCCGGCCACCTGTTCGGTGCGCTGGCTGATGGTGCAGGTGCGCGACGCGACGGCGGGCGTGCTGGACAACCACACCCTGTCCGACGCGCTGCGCCACCGGCAGGCCACCGGCACCCTCGCCGTAAACTTCGACATCTGATACCGAATCCTCAGCCGAAACGCCCCCTACGGAACGATCAGTCCAAGGAGCGCGGCCTTGACCGCCGCCTGGATGCGGGTGGCGACATCCAGCTTGCGGATGGCGTTGTCCACGTGGAAGTTGACGGTGCGCTCGCTCACCTTCAGCAGCACGGCGATGTCGGTGGAGGATTTCCCGCGCGCCGACCATGTCAGAACCTCGACCTCGCGGTCGGTCAGGTGGACGTTCGTCACCGGAACCGCGCGGCCGGCGCTGCGGGCAATGCGGTTCTGAATCGTTTCGATGAGAAGTTCGAAGTCGATCGGCTTCACGATGTATTCGTCGCAGCCAAGCCGCCGCGCCGCGATCACGTTCTCCCGCTGTCCGTAGGCGGTCAGAAAGATGAAGGGAATGGCTCTGAACGCGGGTCCGATTTCCGGGATGCTCCTCAGAATCTCCAAACCCGACAGCTCGGGCAGGTCGATGTCGCAGAGAATGAGATCGGGCCGGTCCGAGGCCAGCGCCGCCAGCGCGGACGCGCCGTCACCAAAGCCGTCCACCTGAAATCCGGCCTCTTCCAACTCCTCGATCAGCAGATCCCGCGTGTCGGCGTCGTCCTCGATGCAGAGGATTTTCTTGCGTTCAGGCATTGGCAGCGCGTCTCTCCCTAGACATTGACTGCGGCAGGCGCACGGTGACCGTGGTTCCCTCGCCCACGCGGCTCGCGATGGACACGCTGCCGCCATGGGCGGCCACGAACCGGTCCACGAGATAGAGGCCGATGCCCGCCCCCGGAACGCCCCGGCTGTTCCCGCCGCGATAGTAGGGGGTGAAGAGCTTGTGCAGTTCGTCCGGGTCGATGCCTCGGCCTTGATCGGTCACCTCGACCGTCACCTCCGCACCCCAGCTGGCGCCCGTGACGGTGATCGGGCTGCCCGGCGGAGAATACTTGATGGCGTTCGACAGGATGTTCTCGAACAGTTGAAAGAGGAGCGTGGGGTCGGCTTCGATGCGCGCCGGCAGCCCATCCAGATCGCAGGAGACGGCCGTCGCCCCATTCTCGACGGCGTTCTGGACGAGGTCGGTCAGCAGCGCCTTCGGGTCCACCGGCCTGGGCGTCGCCTGAATGGCCTTTTCGCCCACCGACGCCGAGGCCAGCACGGCGTTGATGATGCTGTTGACGCGGGCCGCCGCGTCGCGGACCTTTTGCGCCCGGCGTTCGATGTCCTCCGGCGGCGACGTCCGGCTGAGCTTGATCAGCCGATAGGCTTGGCCGTCCACGACGGTGAGGGGGGTTCGGATTTCATGGGACAGCATGGCTATGAAGCGCTGCTGCCGCTCGACCGTCTCCCGCTGCTCCTGCAACGACCGGTTCAACGTCGCTTCCACCGCCAGACGATAGCGCACCAGAAGCGCCATGGCCCATTGCGTCCCGATCGCGATGACGCGATTGGCGACAAAGGTCAGCGTGATGGCGTCGTTGGGCGGCTGGATGAAGGAGCCGGCGACCGACAGCACCGTCGCGATGCCGGCGTAGAGGAAGGGGCGGCGCCCTCCCTCCAGGATGCTCAGCACGATCGGAATCGCGTAGGCGAAGCAGATCGAGACGTTGTCGGCCGGCGTGATCGAATCGAAGAAGAAAACTCCAGCCAGAATGGCCAAGTTTCCGGCGAAGATCGCGCGGCCGAACCGGCTGTGAATCCGTGGCACCGCTCGCGCAACCGGCTCGTCCCGGCGCATCGCTGCGTTCATGCCATTCCCGCCATTCTTAAAAAACAGGTTCATCACCATTGGCGTCGGGCCGGATTGGAATCGAGCCGGGTGTCGAGTTGGACAACGAACCCTGCATACAGCGGATCGAAACCGAACCGAACCCCTGCGTCGTTCATGCTCCGATTTCGGCGGACGTTCCGGCCGGCGTCGGTTCCACGGCCTGCGGTTCGGCCTGCGGCTGCCCTCGGGTGATCAGTTCGTATTCGCCGACGCCCGCGCCGAGGAAGCGATTGTTCGCCGCACGCTGGGCCGCCGCCGCCTCATCATAGAGGAACGGAAGAAAGACGTAGCGCCGGCCGGCCGTCACCGGCCCCGCCTCGTGCAGCAGCGAGCACGAAAACACCACCGCACCACCGGTGGGAGCCCGATAGGAGCGCGGCCCGAACTCCGGAAAGTGGACCTCGCCTCCTTCGAATTCCTCGGCGTTCAAATTGAGGGACACCGCGAAGCGGCGGTGAGCAGTGCCCTTGGTGGTGTTGTCACGGTGCGCGCGGAAATGGCCGCCGACCGCGCTGTCGTAGCAGGCGACGATGTACCGTTCCATGCGGGTTACCCGGAATTGGAACGCCTTCGCGATCTCCGGGATGAGGCGCCGTTCGATCCGTTCCCGCGCTTCGGCCCGGATCGCCGGATCGGCGATGTGCATGTCGGAGCGGCGCTTGTGCCTGTAGTCATAGACTGGAACGGTTTTTCCATCGACCTCGCGCATGAAGCCGGAATCGCCCCCGCCATGGGTCTCGTAAAGGCCGATCAGACGGCGGCAGAACTCAGGCTCGAAGACCCGCGGCAGGACCAGCACCGGAGCCGGAATTTCCATCCCGGCATGAGTTCCCACGTCCGGCAGGCTGGCGACGCGCTGAAGGACAGCCTCGCTTTCCGCCAGGGGGGCGGAAAAGAGCACCCGCAGCATCGGGTCGAGCAGAAGCCAAAAGGGCCGATAGACGTTCGGACGCTGATCCGCGACCGCATCGGCGGGCAACACGGCCCCGAAACGGCGGGCCAAGGCGAAATCGAGGTCCCAGAAGAAGCGGATACCGGGAAGGGACTGGCGCACGCGTCCCTGCTGGTCCTGCGGATCGGACGAAACGCCGAAGAACGACACCTTGGCGTCGTCGAAGAGATGGCGCTGCGCCTGCACCGCCGCGAGCGCCTGATGGGCGACCTCTGCGCCGGCGGAACCGAAAAAGCACAGGAGAACATAGCGTCCCCCCATTGAACTGAACTGAAAGTGCGGATTGTTCGAAGCGTTGGCTTTGAACCAGGGAACAGGATCGCCGGGGCCGAAGTATGGAAAGGAATACGCCATCGCAGAGCACGCTGGAGCAGTAGAAGACATCGCATTCAATTCATCTTTTCCCCCTCGCGCCTAGCTGTCAGAAATCCCAGGGTGCCGACGGATGGGCAATTGTCCTTCTCCCCGTCAAACCTCACAGCGTGTTCGGAAGTGTGCGAGCAATCATCACCATTCCCATGATGATGCCGGGTGCCCAAACAGGAAGCGGTCAATTGGAGCAGATTTCAATCCGCTTTTCAGCCCGTCGGGCTGCTTGGCGGTCCAGCCCGGTTCGGGGTTTCCCGAGGGACCATCAAAAAACAAGGATCGCAAAAACAAGGGGCCGGCCGCGCGTGGCGGCCGGCCCATCATGGCGTGACGGTGAACGCCCGGAGCAACCGCCCCGTCACTCGTCGCGCTGTCCCATGAGCTGCATGAGCATCTGGAACAGGTTGATGAAGTTCAGGTAGAGCGACAGGGCGCCCATGACGGCCAGCTTGGTGTTGGTCTCGTGGCCGTAATGCTCGGCGTACTCTTCCTTGATGCGCTGGGTGTCGTAGGCGGTCAGGCCGGTGAAGATGACAACGCCGATCACCGAGATGGCGAACTGCAGGGCGCTGGAGTCGACGAAGATGTTGACCAGCCCGGCGATGACGATGCCGATCAGGCCCATCATCAGGAACGAGCCCATCTTCGACAGGTCGGCCTTGGTGGTGTAGCCGTACAGGCTCATCGCCGCGAACATGGCGGCGGTGATGAAGAACACGCGCGCCACGCTGGCCCCGGTGAAGACCAGCAGGATCGAGGCCATCGACACGCCCATGACCGCGCAGAAGGCCCAGAACAGGCCCTGCAGGCCGGACGCCGACATGCGCTCGAAGCGCCAGGACAGCACCATGACGAAGGCCAGCGGCGCCAGCATCACCACCCACTTCAGCGGCGTGGTGAAGATCGGCACGTACAGCGCCGGCGTGCTGGCGACGAAGAACGCCACCAGACCGGTCACGCCCAGGCCCAGCATCATGAAGTTGTAGACCCGCAGCATGTGCTTGCGCAGGCCCTCGTCGAACACCGCGCCGAAGGGGCGGGCGGCGGTGTCGAACGGGCTGGTGTGGAAGGGGTTGCTCATTGAATCACCATCATCTCAACCGTGCAGGAAGATCGGAAAAAGGGATCAGAACCAGCCCATCCGCGCGTCGCGGGCATGAGCCAGGATTTCGCTTTCGGGGAGCGCGCCGCACAGCGCGTAGACCGTGGTCCCGACCTGCCAGTAGGCGACCGACACGCCGCCGATCCGCTCCGTCTGCGGTGCGGTCACCGCGAAGCGCTCGACCTCGCTCGCGAACAGGGTGATCAGATCGGCACGGCCCGACCGGTAGGCCGCCTGGACCGCCACGCCACCATCCCACGCCACCGTGCGCAGGCCGTAGGGAGACGCCGTCCGGTCCAGATCGGGCAAGGACACCGACGCCGCCGGATCCTGCGCCATCAGCGGGGCGAGCGGCGAATGGCCCGCCGCCGCGAAGGGCCGGAACGAGGTATCGTCGCGGACGGCCTGCTGGTGCGCCTCCGCCGCGACCATCAGATAATGGGTGGCGGCGTGCGCGGCGGACACCGGGTTGACGTTGATCGCCATCACCGCGCCGTGCGCAACCCATCCGAGGCCAAGCAGGCAGAGAGCGGCGACGGTCCGCCGACCACGCCCGACCACCGCGCGGGCGCGCCCGCCCGTCCGGCCAATCAGACTCTTCCCAACCAGACTTTTCATGGACGGCGACCGCATCGGCCGGCGCGGGTGCGGCATGTCCATGGGCAGCGGCTGCGGGGCGGGCGCCTCCGGCGCTTCCTCCGGGACTGCCGAATTCGGGAGTGCCGAAGGGGCGGTCGCGGCCGGTTCCACCATGACCGGCTCCGTCATGAACAGGCGGATTTCGTTGCGCACCCGCATGTCGTGCATGACGCGCGCGGCGGCTTCCGGGTGGGTTTCCAAATAGGCCTCCACCTCGATCCGGCGCCGGGGGTCAAGCTCGCCGTCGATGTAGGCGTTGAGGTCGATATCGCTGATGTCTTCGTTCATGGCTGCTTCACCACGCGCAACGAGGGGCGGGGCCGGTTGGTCGGCTTGTCCTGGCGGGTTTCACCGGTCGCCGAGCGCAGCGCCTCGCGGGCTCTGGACAGGCGCGACATCACGGTCCCGACCGGAACGCCCAGGCATTCGGCCGTGTCCTGGTAGGTCATCCCGTCCAGGGCCACGAGGACCAGCACCTCGCGCTGTTCGACCGGCAGGGCCATCAGGGCCGTCATGGTCTGGCCAAGCTGGACGCGGCTGGTCTGGGACGGCGGAACGTACGGTTCGGTAAAGGCGGTCAGAGCCCCGGTCGCCTGCCCCTCGGCCTGACGGCGCCGCCAGCGGCTGACGAAGCTGTTGTGGACGATGGCCAGCAGCCATGTGCGCAGGTCACGCCCTTCCTGGAAGGAATCCGCCCCCTCGATCGCCTTGAGCACCGCCTCCTGGACGAGATCCTCGGCCTGCTCGGGGTCGCGCATCAGCACCAGGGCGTACCGTCGCAAGACGTCCAGATGCTTGTCCAACTCGTGCTTCATTCACCGCCACCGGCACCATTACCCCCAGCATACGCGCGAGGCTGTACCGTATTCCCACGCCTTTGGAAAAAATTTTCCAGGACGTTCCCGATGGCGATCCGCCGGTTGGCGAACGAGAAGATGCCGCCGTCGCGGTCCAAAGCGGATGAAGAGCCGATCACTCCGTGTCACGTCGACAGGCAGGGCGGCAGGCAGGGCGGCAGCAGCCCCATCCCACCCGCCGATAACCTGGCTCGCGGTTCAGCCAAAGACGAACCAGCCGCTCTGCACCTGTTCGACGCGGATGCCGGACAGGGTGACGCGGTCGTCTTGGCCGAAGACGATGACCGCCTCCCCGGCCGCGTTGCTCGTGATGGCGTAGGGCAACCCGAGCGTCATGCTGATCCGGTCGCCCTCGGCGTCGTTGAAATCGGCGATGACGTCATGGCCGGCGCCGCCGGTCAAGACGAACAGGTCGGCCCCGGCGCCCCCGGTCAGCATGTCGTTGCCGAAGTCGCCATACAGGAAATCGTCGCCGGTATCGCCGAACAGCGCGTCGTCGTCCCGACCGCCGTGGAGCGTGTCGTTGTCCATCCCGCCGTACAGCGTGTCCGCTCCCATGTTGCCGAGCAGGAGGTCGCTGCCGGTGTTGCCGAACAGCCGGTCGGCGCCGTCGTCGCCGTGCATCCGGTCGGCGGCGTCGTTGCCGAACAGCGCGTCGGCGTCACGACCTCCATACAGGGTGTCGGTGTCCCGGCCACCGTACAGGGTGTCCGCGCCCATGTTGCCCAGCAGCACATCGGCGCCGGTGTTGCCGAGCAGCAGGTCGTTGTCGCTGCCGCCGAACAGCGTGTCGTTGTCCTCACCGCCCTGCACCGTGTCGTTGCCCTCGTCGCCGTACAGCACGTCGTTGCCGCCCTTCGACCCGACGAAGTCGTCGCCGCCGCCGCCGTGCAGCGTGTCGTCGTCAGCGCCCAGCACGAAGGTCTGGCCGGAACCGTCGCCGTACGCGACCTGCGAGCCGGCGCCGCCGCCGACCAGCGCGTTGCCGACGATCACCACGAAGCCGACATTGTCGAGGTTCAGTTGGGTGCCCGGCGGCAGGGCGCGCGTGTCGATCACCATGGCCTCGCCCCCCGCGCCGCCGCCGGTGATGGTGATCGGTGCGCCCGGAACACCGCCGCTGACGCTCGGGGTGATGGTGCGCACGGTCAGCGACGCGCCGGCTGGCAGGCTTCCGGTGTAGCCGGCGATGGCCTGGGCCAACTCCGCGCTGCGGGCCGGGTCGCTCTCCAGCGCCGCAACGGACGCGGTCAGGGCGCTGGCCGCCCTATCCGGGGTCACCGGGTTCTGCGGCCCGGACGCCGACAGCCCGACGCCGGCCGGCACCGTCGCGGTGATCGCCGTGCCGGAGGAGCCTCCCGTGATCGGCACGGCCACCGGCGTGGCGCCCGTGGGCGGCGTCACCGACACCGACACGCTGGGGATGCCGTTGCCGCCCGTGGTGACCGTCGTCTGCACGGTGGTGCCGCCGATCGTCTGCGTGCTGGTCTGTCCGCCGCCTGAGCTTCCGCCGCCGTCCGAACCGCCGCTGTCGGCGGGCGGCGGGGGCGGGAGCGGCAGCACGGTGAGGGCGCCGTTGACGACCGCGAAGTCCTTGAGCGTCCGGTTGCCGATGTTGGCGATCCGCACGGCCAGGACGTCGCCGCCTCCCCATCGCGTGTCGTTGTCGACGCGGACGATGGCGTCGCCGCCCACGAATTCGACCGCCGCGCCTTGCCACGGTATTTCCCAAAAATCGCGGCCTTCAGCGATCGGGCCACTCAACGGATGGCTCCACCCGTAGTCGTCGGCGAAGATGATCCGGTCTTCGCTGGTGAAGTCCGTGATGACGTCGATGTCGCCGTAGTCGAAATAACCGATCCGAAAGATGTCGGCCCCCGCGCCGCCCGTCAGCGTGTCCGCGCCGGAGTCGCCCCGCAGCGTGTCGGCGCCGCCGCCCCCCGACAGCGAATCGGCATCGGCTCCCCCCGACAGCCAGTCGGGGTGCGCGCCGCCGAGGAGGGTGTCGTTTCCATCTTCGCCGGCAAAGAAGCCCATGCTGGCGCGGCCGTCCACGAAATCGTCGCCCAGCCCACCCTCGGCCCAGACGAAGCCGGTGCCGCCGATCATGGAATCGTTCCCGCCCCCCAGGTAGATGGAGTTGCTGCCGGAGCCGCCCTTGATCGTGTCGGCGGATTGCGAGCCGTAGACCGTCAGCCCGCAGGACACGTCCTGGGTCAGGGTGAGCCGGCCGTTCAGGGTGGACGCCCGGACCGCCATGGTCGACGACCCGACGCCGAGGCCGGTCACGGTGACGTCGCCGTTGCCGGTGAACTCCACCTGCGACGCCCCGCTCACCGACCCCATATCGACCGTGCCGAGGTTGGTCCCATTAAGGACGAGGTTCTCGACACCGGTTATGCTTGGCCGGGCGGCCGTCGCCGACCAGTCGGTGATGGTCGCCCGCACAACGTCGTTGGCGCCGCCGATGACCGTGTCGTTGCCGTCCAGCGTCGTGCCGAAATCGAAGGTGTCGTACCGCGCGCTGCCCACCACCTTCACGTCGCCGCCGGTGAAGGTCGCGTAGAAGTAGCCCTGCATGCCCGACCCGTCGATGCTCACCGACGCGTTGGTGACGTTGATGACCGCCGAACCGAGCAGCTTGATGGAGGAGTCGCTGACGTTCGCCGCGTTGAACGTGCCTTGCTCCCAATTGTTGGCATCGCCCAGGACGGTGACGTTCAGGGTCTCGAATCCCGAGACCGTCGCGGCGCCGGTGGTGGTGGACTTCTCCAGAACGACGTCGAGCGTGTCGGTCCCGTCGCCGCCGCTGATGCTGTCGCCGGTGCTGAAGGTCACCAGGGTGGGCGTGTTGTACGAATAGGCCCGGAAATCGTTGCCGGCCGCGTCGGTGTGGCTGTCGGCCCGCGACGAGAAGGCGAAGCGGTCATACAGGGTCAGGTAGGTGCTGCCGTCCCGCTCCTCGACCCCCAGATGCATCCCGGCCGGCAGGGCGTCGAAGGTCAGCGTCCGGCCGCCGCCGAGATCGAGACCGCCGTCCACGACCGTGTTCTGCAAGCCGAGGAAGGACCCGGTGACGCCGTCGATGCGGATCTGGTCCTCCCCCAGCCCGACCTCGGTGATGGTGTCGCCGTCCAGCTCGTCCGGGGTGCCGTGGATCAGGTCCTTGCCGGCGCCGCCGGTCAGGGTGTCGGCGCCAAGCCCCCCGGCCAGCGTGTCGGCGTAAGGCGATCCGATCAGCCGGTCGGCGAAGGACCCGCCGGTCATGTCCGCCTTGTGGGTTCCGGCGGACCAGTCGAACAGATAGCCGGCGTTGTCGCGCCGGGGAATGAACGGGCTGGCGCTTCCCGGATCGGCCCGCACCGTCCATCGCGAGTAGAGCGCCTCGCCCTGAAGATAGCCCTCGAAACGGACGCGGCCCAGCGTCGCGCTCGGGTCGGTGCTGACGTTGTTCGGGTATGGCGAGGAGACGTTCTGGTAATAGCCCAGGATCACCCACTCGTTGAGCGACGCGATGAGACCGGGCGTGACAGGGTTCGCGTAAGAGGTCGTGTAAATGTCTTCGGATGAATTCTCGTTGTAATCGCCGCCGCGAGTGAGCTTGAACCGATTTGCCATGACACAACCCTTGAACGCGCGTTTCGACTGGATCGCGCGGAGTTAGTCATGGCAAATAAAGGCGACGCAATCGGCTGCGCTCCATTTTCAACGAACGTTGAAAAAGACGAGCTGTGGGCTGCTACGAATCGCCGCTTTCGCCCGCCAGCACGTAGCCGACGCCGCGCACGGTGAGGATGGGGGCGTCCCGCCCGTTGTCCTGGCGCATCTTGCGCCGCAGGCGCATCACCAGCGTGTCCACCGTGTGCTCGCTGACATTGGCCCGGTCGCGGCTGCTGATGACGTCGAGAAGATACTCGCGGTTGACTGGGTTCGGGCGCATCATCGCCAGGGCGGCCAGGATGTTGAACTCCCCGGCCGTCAGCGCCAGGAACGAACCGTCCGGCCGGAACAGCGCGCGGCGCACCAGATCGAGCGTCCAGCCGTCGAAGCGCACATAGGTGTCGTCGGGCGACCGGCGGCGCAGGAGGTTGCGCACCCGCGCCACCAGCTCGCGCGGGTCCACCGGCTTGGTCACGTAATCGTCGCCGGCATCCTCCAGCGCGGCGATCCGGTCCTCGTTGTCGGTGCGGACGGTGACGAAAATCAGCCCGGCCTGATCGCGGATCCGCATCCGGCGCGCGCAGTCCAGTCCGTTGCCGTCGGGCAGGTCGATGTCGAGCAGAACCAGGTCCGGGCGGTCGCTGGCCAGAAGCCGCGCCATGGTGGCCGCGTCTGCCGCCCGCAGCACCCGGAACCCGGCCGCCTCCAAGCAGTCGGCGTACAGTTCGCGGACCTCGGGCGCATCCTCCACCACCAGAACCGTGCCTTGCACCATGCCCTCCTGAACATCACGCCGCCGCCGCTTGGGCGAGCGCCGAAAACCCGTTGGCGAGCGCATCGCACGAGGCGGACGACGCGCACGCACCGGGTGTGTTCGCATGCATTATATGGTCCACGCGGCGCCGTCGATGATGGCATAGTGCCGCGCCTCCACCAGCAGGGTGCCTCGCCCCCATGTCCAGCGCCGCTCACCCGGTCCGAACGGTCGCTCTCGGGCTCCTGTTCGCCCTGTGCTATTATGGGGCGGTGATCCTGAGCGTGAAGGTGGCGCGCCTTCCCGAAGCGAACTGGACGGTCATCTGGTTCAGTTCCGGCGTCGGCCTGCTGTGCGTGCGCACGCTCGGCTCCGCCGGGCTGGGCGCCATCGCCGCGGCCTCGATGACGGCGTCGTTCGTCTACTACAGCCTGCGCTCGGGTCTGCCTCTGCCGGTCGCGGCACTCGCCGGGCTGTCCACGACGGCGCTCGACGTGATGCAGGTCTGGCTGGCCGGCCGGGCCGATCGCCGGTTCGGCCGATGGGACGCGGCGGAGACCGGGGAGCCCTATGGGCGCCTCGCCTCCTATCTGTTTTGGGTGTGCCTGATCCCGCCGCTGCTGACCTGCCCGGTGCTGGTCATGAAGGACCCGCTGATCGGCATCGGCGGCCTCAGCCCCGACGGCTCGCTGGGCGGCATCGTGACGAAGCTGTTCATCGTCGTCACCGGCAACGCACTCGGCCTGTTCCTGCTGGGCCCCTTGGCCGTCGTCTGGGAGCGGCGGCGCGCGCTTGCCGCCGACTGGCGCCCGCTTTTGGGAATGCTGGCGATGGTGCCGCTGCCGATCCTGCTGTCCACCGTCACGATTCCGCACGTCGCCATCCTGGCGCTGGCGGTGGCGCTGGTCGTGGCGGTGCGGCATGGGCTGCTCGGCTCCGTGCTTGCGATGCCCATCCTGACGCTGACGACGGCGGGCACGGTGGTCGCCAACGCCGGCCCCTTCCCAGCCGACCAGTCCGGCCTGACCATGTTCGGCTTTGCGCTGGTCATCGTCGTTCTTGGCCTGACCTTTCATTTCGTCGGTCTCGCCGTGGACGCGCTGGCCCACCAGCAGGGCATCCTGGAGCGTCAGGTCGCCGCCCGCACCAGCGCGCTGGAGGCCAAGAGCGCCGAACTGGCCGCCGTCGCCGAGCGCAAGACGCTGTTCCTCGGCTGGCTCAGCCACGAGGTGCGCACCCCGCTGAACGCGGTGCTCGGCATGGTGCGGCTGATGCGGCGCGACGGTCCGGGCCCCGGCTGGGACCGGCGGCTCGACATCGCCGAAGGGGCGGGACGGCATCTCGTCCACCTGCTCGACGACGTGCTCGAACTGTCGCGGCTGGAAGCTGACACGGTTTCCCTGCGGCCGGAGCCAGCCGACCCGCGCGCGCTCGCTGGCGAGGTCCTGGCGATGCTGGAGGGCGAGGCGGCCGGCAAAGGCCTGCGCCTGTCGCTGGAGGTCGGAGAGGAAGTCGGCGGCGGTTACCGGCTCGACCCGCTGCGCCTGCGCCAGATCCTGCTGAACCTCGCGTCCAACGCCGTCAAGTTCACCCCGGCTGGCGCCGTCGCCATCCGCATCGACGTCCAGCGGGGGGAAGGCGGGAAACAGCGCCTGACCTTCGCGGTCGAGGACAGCGGCCCCGGCGTGTCGGAGCACGAGCGGGAAATCATCTTCGACGCCTATGCCCGCGCGGCCCCGGCCAGCCAGACGAAGGGCGTCGGCCTCGGCTTGGCCATTGTGCGGCGCATCGTGGAGCATATGGACGGAACGGTCACCGTTGACCGGAGCACCCTTGGCGGCGCGTCGTTCCTCGTCTCCATCCCCGTTGAATCGGCCGATCTCCCACCGGCTGATCTACCACTGGCCGAGCCTCCGGCGGAACGCGGCCATGCATCCCTGTCCCTCCCGCCCCTGCCGGTTCTGAACATCCTTCTTGTCGAGGACGGGCCGGAAAACCGTGCGGTGGTGCAGGAATGGCTGGCGCCCGGCGGCCATCGCGTCCGATGCGCGGTCAGCGGCGAAGAAGCCCTGAGCGCCATCGCCGAGCAGAGCTTCGACCTGATCCTCATGGACATCCGCCTCGCCGGCATGGACGGCGTCGAAGCGACGCGCCGGATCCGCGCCCTGCCGGATGCGGAACGCGCCATGACGCCGATCATCGCCCTGACGGCCAACGCCAGCCCGGACGACCTGCACGCCTATGTCGCCGCGGGCATCGACGAGGTGCTGACCAAGCCGCTGATCCCCAGCGCTCTGCTGGATGCGCTGGCCCGCAATGCTCCTTCCTGCGTCAACGCTCCCCCGCCCACGCAGGAACTGGCGGGATCCTTCGCGATCTCCGGACGTCTAGAGCGCATGTTCCTCGTTACCCTGCGCGATCTCGATGCAGCACTCGCCGCCGCGCTGGCAACGGGCGACCGCGAATCCATGGGCCGCATTGCGCATCGGCTGAATGGTTCGGCGGCAACCTATGGATACACCGCACTGTCCCAAACGGCCGCGCGCCTGGAAGCGGCGGCGCTTCGCCCCGACACCTCCCCGGAACACCTCCATCGGCTGGTTGCCGACTTGCGCGACCAGATCGCCGCGACCGCCGACGGGCAAGAAGGCGCACGGATTCCCCACCTTGACCTGTAGCCGGGGCTTGGGCATCCGGCCGCCACGCAGGCGCTGTTTCAATCCACGCCCTCGCACGGAGGGCGACTGTGACAGGCCGAGCGACTTGTCGATCTCCGCGGCGTTTCAATCCACGCCCTCGCACGGAGGGCGACGCGCGCTCGATGGCGGCGAGCTCGGGGGGCGGCGTGTTTCAATCCACGCCCTCGCACGGAGGGCGACCCCGCTCTCCCCGCCGGAGATCAGCCACGACAGGTTTCAATCCACGCCCTCGCTCGGAGGGCGACGCAACACTGCCGAGCGCAATCACCGCTTCCTGGTTTCAATCCACGCCCTCGCACGGAGGGCGACGCAACACTGCCGAGCGCAATCACCGCTTCCTGGTTTCAATCCACGCCCTCGCACGGAGGGCGACGGTCCGGCGACCGCGCGTTCAAGCGGACGGGGGTTGTTTCAATCCACGCCCTCGCACGGAGGGCGACCAGGATGCGGCGCGACCGCGTCCAGGGCGAGGTGTTTCAATCCACGCCCTCGCACGGAGGGCGACCCCGCTTGGGGCCATTCGGAGATGGGCTTCACCTGGTTTCAATCCACGCCCTCGCACGGAGGGCGACGACCGGGCGTGTCGCGATCTCGACGGCGGCCTGGTTTCAATCCACGCCCTCGCACGGAGGGCGACACGGGGCGTTCAGTTCGCGATATATGGGGCGCGGGTTTCAATCCACGCCCTCGCACGGAGGGCGACCGGTGGTCAGGCGGCGGGGTTGGCCGGAGCGCCGGTTTCAATCCACGCCCTCGCACGGAGGGCGACGAGTACAGCCGGCCGCGCCCCGTCTCCGTATCGAGGTTTCAATCCACGCCCTCGCACGGAGGGCGACAAGCCATGAGAGGTGAAAGCCTTCCTCGACGGTCGGTTTCAATCCACGCCCTCGCACGGAGGGCGACAGACGGTGCTGCGGTCGCCGCGCTGGGCCTACCTGTTTCAATCCACGCCCTCGCACGGAGGGCGACAGGTAGACCACCGGGGCGTCGGAGCCGACCGACCGGTTTCAATCCACGCCCTCGCACGGAGGGCGACGCGCGACGTTGCCGGCGTGATGCTGAACGACATGTTTCAATCCACGCCCTCGCACGGAGGGCGACAAGATCAACCGGCGCCGCGTGACAGCGGCCATCGGTTTCAATCCACGCCCTCGCACGGAGGGCGACACTAGGGAGGGAGTGGTGGTTAGGCGGCTTGCGGTTTCAATCCACGCCCTCGCACGGAGGGCGACGACCACGGTCACCCTACACCTCGCCGTCGAGGCGTTTCAATCCACGCCCTCGCACGGAGGACGACCGTCGGGCGCCTGCACCGCGGCGACCAGGGCCGGGTTTCAATCCACGCCCTCGCACGGAGGGCGACGGGCCGCTCATCCGGTTGACCATGGCGGCGTGCGGGTTTCAATCCACGCCCTCGCACGGAGGGCGACAAAGCCGCAGGCCGGTACTACCCGCCTCGACTACGTTTCAATCCACGCCCTCGCACGGAGGGCGACATATTCAGAATGGGCGCATTCCCACAAGGCGACGTTTCAATCCACGCCCTCGCACGGAGGGCGACAAGAGGCTCTTGAGGCGCAAGCGCGCCGCGAGATGTTTCAATCCACGCCCTCGCACGGAGGGCGACCGGGCGCAACGTGCTATCCGGCGGGGCGAACTTGTTTCAATCCACGCCCTCGCACGGAGGGCGACGGCCGCCCGGCGCAGTCTGGCGCGCATCATGGCCGGTTTCAATCCACGCCCTCGCACGGAGGGCGACCCAAACCCTCTGCGGCTGCGCTGGGGTCACGACGTTTCAATCCACGCCCTCGCACGGAGGGCGACTCTGCCGATGCCGGCCGACATGCCGACCTGCAAGGTTTCAATCCACGCCCTCGCACGGAGGGCGACACGGTGACCAGTCCGTCGCGGGCCATAGGGGCGTGTTTCAATCCACGCCCTCGCACGGAGGGCGACAACCGATACCGCGCCCGCTGCTTCAGGTTGGTGTCGTTTCAATCCACGCCCTCGCACGGAGGGCGACCACAGGTGACACCACCTGGGCCGGGGCTTCGCCATGTTTCAATCCACGCCCTCGCACGGAGGGCGACGCGGTAGCGCCAATCGGCCACCGCGAACAGCCACGGTTTCAATCCACGCCCTCGCACGGAGGGCGACGAGGGACGCGCTTAGGCGCGCGTCGCCAGAGAGACGTTTCAATCCACGCCCTCGCACGGAGGGCGACTTTCGCCAGATTCGAGAGACTGGCGATCCGTGAGGTTTCAATCCACGCCCTCGCACGGAGGGCGACCGCGTGCTCGAACTCGACCTCGACCGGATCCGCAAGTTTCAATCCACGCCCTCGCACGGAGGGCGACAGTCCCTGGCGGACTCGATCGACCGGTACGGCCTGTTTCAATCCACGCCCTCGCACGGAGGGCGACGATACCTGTCCATGGCACCGGCCGGTTGAGGAACTGTTTCAATCCACGCCCTCGCACGGAGGGCGACAGCCCGTGGCCGGGTACTCGGCCAGCGCAACCTGGAGTTTCAATCCACGCCCTCGCACGGAGGGCGACGAGGGCGAAGCCTGGGACGCCGCCACCATCGGCGGTTTCAATCCACGCCCTCGCACGGAGGGCGACCTTCCTCGGACAGGTTGCCGCGCTCGGCCAGCGAGTTTCAATCCACGCCCTCGCACGGAGGGCGACCGCCTGAGCATAGCGACTTCGCAAATCAGCGAAAATAACAGCGTTTGCGCGAACCTCTGGAAATGGCCAATCTTGCAACAGAGCCGCTTTCCTATATTCCACTACATCCCTTGGAATGCATGGCTCGACCCACCCGCGCGAATCCACCGGCAAATGCATGGCCGCTTGGGGTTCGCGCGGCGGTTTTGGCGACCAGCGCCGGATCAGAGTATCAGGGGTTCGTCCAGATCGGTCGGCGGCCGGTTGCCGATATGCTCCACCTTGCGTCGCGCCGCCGAGCCCAACAGGTAGAAGCGTAGACTGTCTGTTTTTGGGTCGACCAGATCCAGCAGTCGCGCCCGCAGCGTGGTCCATTGTGCCGGATCCACCGTGCACTCGAATACCGAGAACTGCACGCGCACACCATGGTCCTGGCATGCCCTTGCCACCCGGCGCAAGCGCCGCCGGCCGGCGGTGGTTTCGGTGGACACGTCGTAGCAGACCAACACCAGCATGCGCGCCTCTCACTTCCACAGAAACGGCGGATAGGCATCGAGATCGCCGCGCAGATGCCGCGCCAACAGCCGTGCCTGGACGTGCCACATCAGCCCGAACGGCAGCTTCTCGTTCAGGAAAGGGTGGGTCAGTTCCTCCTTCTTGCGCTTCTGATAGGCAACCAGGACCGCCTTACGCGCATCATCGGTCAGCGTCACCGCGCCCGTTTCACCAATCTCGAAGTCGTTCGGCCCCAATTCCTGACGGTTGATCAGCGTCAGCACCAGACGGTCCGCGAAGGGGGCGCGGAACTCCTCCACAAGGTCGAGTGCCAGCGACGGGCGGCCCGGACGGTCCGCGTGCAGAAAACCCACCTGCGGATCAAGGCCCACCGCCTCCAAAGCGCCGCGCACGTCATGGGTCAGCAGCGTATAGGCGAAGGACAACAGGCAGTTCACCCGATCCAGAGGCGGACGGCGGCTGCGCCCCCGGACGCGCCATTCCTCGCCGCTGCGCCGGATCATCGCGCCGAACGCCGCGAAATACCCCGCCGCCGCGTCGCCTTCCACCCCGCGCAGCCGATCCACCTCGCCCGCTGGATCTCCCACCCGATCAAGTTGGGTCAAGGCACGGCTCAATGTGTCCTCCGCCGCGCCCAGCGCGCCGGTGGGATCGTCGTGGTCCCGCCGGTGGCGGCGCACGACGGTGCGTTGGTTGGCGAGCTTACCGGCCAGCAGGCATCGCGTCACCGACGCGGCACGTTCTGCATCATCGGCGGCGCGGTACTGCGCCCGGCGCAGCAGCACGTTGCCGGAAACCGGCCCCTCGACGCGGGCGAGAAAGCGCCCATTGTCCGTCAGGAACCCGACCGAAACTCCCTGCGCCGCGCAATGACCGAGGATGTAGGGACTGGCTCCCACGGCGCCGAACGCCACGACGCCTTCCAGCGCCAGCAGCGGCACCAGCGTGCGTGCGCCGTCCTCGCGCCGCACTTCGATGGCCTCGCCTTCCTTGGACAAATAGCTGCCGGGCGTGGTGACGTAGAGCGTGTTGAGCAGGCGCTTCACGGCGCATCCTCCCGAAGAACGCGGGCAAGCCAGCCGGCGACCGACCGTCCGGCGGCGGCCTTTGGCAAACAGAAGGGTTCGAGGGAGCAGGACCGGCATTTGGCCGCCGGTTCGGGCGGTGGCGTCACACCGGCGGCGAGCAGCGCGTGCAACGCACGCGCCGTTTCCTCCGTCCGCGCCCGCAGGGCATCATCGAAGGCGACCTCCTCGCGCCGGCGGGGCTCGCCATAGAAAAGGGCACCGCGCGGTACCGGCGTCTCCAGCATCTCCTCCAGGCACAGCGCCTGCGCGCAGAACTGGATGCGGTCGGCATCGTGCGGCTTGGGCTTGCCGCGCTTGTACTCCACAGGATAGGGCTGCGGCGGGCCGGAGCGGCGGGAGCGGAACTCCACCACGTCGGCCTTGCCGATCAGCCCCAGCCGCACACTGCGCAGCGCCACGGCACGGGCGACGCGCACGCCGCGCCGGGTCTCGCCGGGCGCCTCGTCCACCCGCTCGTGCAGCACGCGGCCCTCGGCGGTCAGCAGGTTCTCCGCCCAGGTGCCCTCCAGATGGATCAACGCGCACTGGCGCGGACAGAAGGCAAGGTGCTGCAAGGCCGACAGCGCTGCCAGCCCGGCGTCCGGATCCTGCCCAAGGTCCGGGACCGTCATCGCCTACAGCCGTTCTTCGATCTCCACGCCTTCGGGCATGCCGTTGCGGTCGATGGTCACGGTGTAGTCCTCGAAGCGGCGAGGAGCGGTCACGCCTTCCTTCCGCTCGACCGACACCCGCTTCAGCAGCGCGTGCGCCGGCGCCTCGCCCAGGGGGGAGCGGTGACGGAAGACAACGAGCTTGCGCGCCGCCATCTCGCCGCGCGAGGCGGAACGGTCATGGTCGAACATCAGCAGCAGGGACTGGAAGAAAGCCTCCAGGTCGGTGTCGGAAAAGCCGGTCTGCTTGGCCAGATGCGGGGAGATGAAGCCGCGGGCGGCGTACAGCCCATAGGGCACGATGTACTTCCGGCCCATGGTGCGGTTGTCACCCTGCTGCTTGTCGGCTTCCGCGTCGGTGGTCACCGCCATGCGGGTTACGGCGACCTCGGTCGGCACAATGGGGTCGATGCTCTCCGCGAAGGTCAACTGCACGGGGCCACGCACCTGACCGCAGTTGATCTCGGTGGTCATCACCGCGCCGAAGGTGCGGACGTCGAAGAAGGTCTGGCACATCCACTTCGTCACCGCGCCGGCGCCGTCGCCCTTCGGCAGCTTGCGGGGCTCGTGCTTGATGCCCGTGGCCTCGTAGGCGCGGTTGTGCTGCTGGTTCAGCACCGCCTTTTCCCGCACGTAGATCTCATAGCCCGGCTCACCGCCGCGGGTCAGTTCGACGAAGTTGCGGACCTTGCGCTTCAGGCAGACGTCGGTGACCAGCCCCCGCCCGGTCTCGGGGTCGAGGCGCGGCATGTTCCCGGCGTCCGGGTCTCCGTTCGGGTTGCCGTTGCGTACGTCGAACAGATAAACGAACTCGATGCGGGACTCGTGGATGCCCATGGCGGCTCACTCCGAAGCGGGGGTGGGTTCGACGGACGCGGCGGTGTCCAGGCCAGTGTCGGGAACCGCCTTGCCGGCCTTGCGGTCGGCGCGCTCGTGGTAATAGCCGAGGAAGAACAGGCCGCGCTGTTCCAGGTCGAGCGTCGCCGGGAAGCCGGTCAACGGCTCCTGAATGTCCTGCAAGGCAACGTCCAGAACGCGGGCAAGGCCGGGCTTGCCCCCTCGCACCTTCTTCAGGTGCTTCTGCGTCAGATCAAGCAGGAAGGGGAAGGCGGAGCGCGGGGTGGAGGATGCCGACCCGATGTACTTGTCGCGGATGGTGGCGTTCAGGTCACGCCCGTCGGCGGCGGCCTGCTGGATGCGTTCCAGCACCGCGAACAGGCGGCCCAGCCGGTAGCCGATGTCGGTGCGGTTCGGATCGAGGCTCACGAGGCTTTCCCCCTCTTGCCCAAGGCCGGCAAGCCGCCGACGGCGCACCAGCACCGCCTTCAGCAGCGCCATGCGCGGGTGGTTGATCGTGTGGTCGGCGCGGATGCGGTCGAGCAGGACGGCCAGCAGGCTGGCCGGGTACGGACCGCCGCTCAGCACAGCGCGCAGCAGGTCGCCTTGCAGCTTGGCCAGCCCCTTGTCGTTGGGGTCCGGGCGGGCGTGATCGCCGTCGCGCCGGTACTTGGCCTTGGTCTCGTTGGCGAGCGCCCAGACGGTGGGGCGGCGCGGCTGGTTGTCCCACTGGGTGACCAAATCCAGATCGCGGAAGTGATCGGCCAGCCGGTCGGCCATCGCGCCCAGCCCATCGGCCACCCAGAAGCGCACCGCCACCCGCGCCGCGTTGCCCGACAGGCCGAGCACGAAGAAGCGCGCGCTCCGATCCTCCGGGAACACGCCGTCACGTCCCTTCGCCAGCCGGTCGAGCGCCGCGCGGATTTCCTCGGCGAGGCCGCTGTCCTCCGTCTGGGCGTCCGGCCGCCCGAAGACGAGGCCCACGTCCTCTTCGAACCGGGTCGGCCGGTCGGTCCAGAACAGGACGGAGACCTCGCCGACCACGATGTGACGCTTTCCGCGCTGGGCCAGCAGATGGTTCAGCGCCGCCGTGTAGCCATGCGCCACCCGCGTGGACATGGGCGCGTTGAAGTTCTGCGTCTTGCCGTAGGAGGTGTAGGCGTCGTCGTTGAAGGACACCAGCGCCGCCCCGGCGGTCTGCGCCCCCGGCACGCCCTTCACGGCGGGGTGGATGCGGGCGATGGGCTGGCCCTCCTCCCCCGTGGCGAGGCATTGACCGGTGACCGCGCCCTCCTCCTCGGCCAGCAGCGTCCGTTCCCAGGCGGCACGGATGTCGGGCAGGTCGTGGACGAAGTCCTCCTCGTTCCGCAGGCGGAAGACCAGCCAGCCGGACAGGACCTCGGGATCCGACGCCGGCGGCTCCCGCCCCGGTTCCCAAGTCCGGAAAAAGTCCAGCACGGCGCGTGCGGCGGGGTGGTCGATGCCGGCCAGCACCGTCTCGTGCCGAGCGCGGGAGGCCGCGAACTGTTCCAGCGCCCGCGCCCGCTTGCTCCCGTCCGCCACGCCGAACAGATAGGCGGCGGAGTCGCACAGGAAACCCGGCAGGATCGCCACCGTCCGGCGCGGCGGCTGCGGCACGTCGAGCAGGCTTGGGCGCTGCACCGTCTTCTTGCCGACGGTGACGTCCTGGCGCATGTCCTCGACCGTGAAGACGCCGCCGTCCGGATGCAGCACGACGCAGCCCGTGACCTTCTCGGCGGAAAAGCCGTAGGGCGGCAGTTCACCCGCGTCGCGCAGCCGTTCGTAATAGCGGAAGAGTTCGGTGACGATCATCGCTCACCTCCCGGCGCGGTCGGGATGCGGCACCTCGATCACGCCGTCCACCATCGTGGCGCGGAAGAATCGCGGCGTCATGCCATCGGCGAAGTCGATGTCGTGCAGCATCCAGCCAAGGTCGCGGGTGCCGCGCAGGTCGTCCGGCACCTCCGGCACGCCTTCGAACGGTTCGAACCAGGCGGGAAACTCACGGCAGCCGAGACAGGGCTGCCAGACGCACTGCCCGCGCGCGATGCGGCGGCGGGCCATGTCCAGATGCTTGCCGGGGTTGTCCTGCGGCCCCGCCTTGGCGGTCATCTCGAAATGCGCCTCGATTATGTAGCCGACATCGCGCAGCAGGACGCTCGCGCGCTGCTGGCGCTCCTCGTCGGCGAACAGGGCCGGAGCCTCGCCGCCCGCCATGCCCTGCCGCGCCGTGGTGTAAGACGCCTTGGACCCCACCTCGTTGCGCCGGATGGTGTCGAAGCGGATCGGCTTCAGCACATGGATGCGGTCGACGACCCAGCGGATCGCCGGCTTCCAGTGGATCGCCTCCAGCACGCCACGCGCCGCCGAGGGCGTGATGACGTCGTACGAGACCCTCTCGGCCTTCATTTCCGGCCGGGAAAACAGGGCACGTTCGCCCCAGACATGAACGCGGATGCCTTGGGACATGGGTCCACCCCTGGCGGTGCGCGGGACAGTTCAGGCTGGCCCGGCAATCAGGGTAAGTCAACCGGACGGCGAAAATGTCGCAGGGGGGAGAGGGAAAACGTAGGTTGGGTTGAGAGCCAGTGAAACCCAACGGCTTTAGACACCGGGCGCATTGATTTCGCTGGCCTCAACACCGAATGCATCTCCCGTCACGACCGATAATTTTGCGTTACCCCAAAATGCGCCGGAGTATTTTTGCCGCTACAGGCCATGACGAAGCTAAATTCTCTGAAGAATCATGATCATTTTGCCTGATCGTGATTCTTCCAAAATTATAAATATTTATAAAATTTCTTTCTTTTTCCTTTTTCTTCTTGGCATCGTCGCGCGCAAAATCCGTATCCATGGGATCCTCCATGCTCAACCTACTATAGGCCGAGCGAAATTATGCCTAGCGTGCGCAACCTGGGCCTGACAGTATTTCAACCCCCTTGCAATCAGCACTCATCTTGCAAGTCATGCTTTACTGTAAGGCAAGATACGAACCTATCCAGTTCAGCTCGCCCATCATATTTCATTCCTTTGGCCACTCCACGCGCAAACCAGAAGCTGCAAATACCCAATTTGGCTAGAGAACGTTTTCCTCTTCGGTGCGCTCCCTCGGATCGCGCGCTGTCAGTCCCACATCCTTGTCGTAGGCATCGCCGTCCGCCAGCACGAGGAACTGCTTGTCCGGCCCTACGGCCTGCACCGTCCCAGCAGCCAGCAGCCGCAACGCGCGGGAGCGGGGCAGCGACACCGTGTGGCGCTGGAGCTTTCGTGCGAGCCCGCCGGGCCGTTCCACCGCACGCAAGGCGGCGGCCCACCCCCACGCCTCGTCCGTAAAGGGTGTAATGACCGCAAGCTGGTCGTCGTCGATCAGGCGGAACCGCTCCGACACCGTGCGGAATGGCAGCGCCTCCATCCGTCCCGCCTTGCCGAACGCCTCCCACGCTCCGCACGCATCGAACGGGTCGGCACCATCGCTCCCCCGCCCCTTCTTCCCCGCCGCATAGAGCGCGCGGAAGTAGGCTTCCAGCACCTTTGGATCCAGCGCCTCGTCCCAATCGCGGCCGTACAGCACCTCGCGCGCCTTGTCGCGGCGGCGGTTCAGGTCGGCCAGCCGCAGGGCGCGTTCCGTGTCGAACACCAGCACGGTGCCCAACGCGTCCTCTCCCAACTCGCCATGCCGGTTGCAGCGCCCGGCGCTCTGGGCCACCGAGTCCAGCCCGGCCATGGCGCGCAGCACCAGGGGAAAGCTGACGTCCACCCCCGCCTCGACCAGTTGGGTGGACACCACCCGGCACGGCCTTCCCTCCTTCAGGTCCGCGCGGATGGCGTCCAGCACGGCCGAGCGGTGTTCGACGCACATGGCGGCGGACAGGTGGCGCACGCCCTCCACCCCGCGTCGGCGGAGCAGCCGGAACAGCTCGGCGGCGTGCGGCCGGGTGTCCACCACGCACAGCGCCTGCCCGGCTTCCGCGATCCGGTCGGCCAGCGCCTCGTCGTCCATCGGCCCGGCGTGCGCCACCCGCACGCGCTTCATGGCCGTGTGCAGACGCTCCGGTTCTTCCACGATGGGTGTGATGGCTGGAAGACCGAAGTCCAAGGGCCGGCCAAGCCCGAGCGCCGGCTGGGTGGCAGTGCACAGCAGCACGGTGCAGCCGTACCGCTCCACCAGTTCGCGCAGCACGGCCAGGCACGGCCGCAGGTGCGGCACCGGCAGCAGTTGCGCTTCGTCCAGCACGATCACCGAGCGCGCCACGTTGTGCAGCTTGCGACAGCGCGAGGGACGCCCGGCGAAGAAGGATTCGAAGAACTGCACGGCGGTGGTGACGACGACCGGAGCGTCCCAGTTCTCCGCCGCCAGCTTGTGCCGGTCGGGGCCACTGCCCTCCTCCCCGTCCCCCTCCGGCGGGCGGTAGGCGCAATGATGCTCCACCACCGCGCCGGGCAGACCGGCGAACACCCTGTCTCGGAACTCCTGCGCCGTCTGCTCGATGATGCTGAGGTAGGGGATCACGTAGATCACCCGCCGCAAGTCATGGGCTCGCGCGTGGTCCAGCGCGAAGGCCAGCGAGGACAGCGTCTTCCCCCCACCCGTGGGCACGGCCAGAGAGAACACCCCCGGCGCCCGTCCGGCGGCGTCGCGGCAGCGCGCCAGCACATCGGCACGGATGCGGTTGACGCGACCGCCGCTTTCGGCGCGCGCGACCGCCATCTTTTTCTCCAAATACCGGTCGAGCGCCTCCGCCAAGATCTCCAGCCCCGGCGCGCGCCCGCGCTCGGCGGACGTCTCCGGATCGGAAAAGCTCTCGGTCGAGAGGGCATCGGCGTCGGTCAGGCAGGAGAACAGCATGCGCACGAACAGCGATGCCGCGAAGCCGTCAGGCAGGTTGGTTCTGGGCAGGACTCCCGGCAGCCGATGCCCGATCTCCGCCATGAACCCGGCCCGCGCCGCGGCCGCCGAGGGCGAGTCCGCCAGCCACTGCTTCAGACATCCGGCTTCTCCGCCCCCGCCATCCGGCAGCCCGGCGTGATGTCCGGCCACCGCATAGGCCAGCATCCAGCCGGCAGCACCGGGGTAGCGCTCCACCGCATAGACCGCGCCAGCGGAGGAATGATCCACCCGCCCCTTCCGCTTTTCGTCCGCCGTCTCCAGATAATCCTGAAAGGCCGGAGCATACTTCCCGGCGTCGTGCAGCAGCCCCAACGCCCGGGCGAACACCGCCGCGCCGGCCTCCGGCAAAACGGCTCCGAAACTCTCGGCCTGATGGGCGACAAGTTCCAGATGGGACCGCAACGGCTCCCACTCCGCCTTCGGCCGGGCGGGTAGCGTATGAGCGTACCAGTGCATGGTAACCTCGCGCGATGGTGGCACTCCACCCTACCAGCCCCGCACCGCCGCGCGAACCCCAAGCTCCCACGCCACCCCCGGCACGTTCGCGCGGCGCATCAGCGCAGGCGTGCCAACGTCTTGGAGCCGCTATGATCGAATTGAACGCTTCCCGCTCCCTCCCGCAAATCCGGTTCGCGCAAACACTGCCGTTTTCCACGAGCTGACAAAGGCTTACACTTCGGAGGTCGCCTTCCGTGCGGAGGCGTGGATTGAAACATGGTCTCGCCGGGAAGCACCGGGGCCAGCAGGAGTCGCCTTCCGTGCGGAGGCGTGGATTGAAACAGCATCCCGTTCTGGCAAGCCGGCGCAACTTGGTAGTCGCCTTCCGTGCGGAGGCGTGGATTGAAACTAGACCTCGACCGTCAGGCCCGGCCTGGTGTCGTGTCGCCTTCCGTGCGGAGGCGTGGATTGAAACAGCGCCTCCAAGGCGGACCAGTCGTCGGACACGAAGTCGCCTTCCGTGCGGAGGCGTGGATTGAAACAGGCGCTTGCCCGTGACGGCGTGTCGCTGGATGGTCGCCTTCCGTGCGGAGGCGTGGATTGAAACTGCAACTTCGCCCTGACCGAGACGGACGCGGGCATGTCGCCTTCCGTGCGGAGGCGTGGATTGAAACATGGGGCTGGCGGAACATGTGGCCGGCTGGTCGAGTCGCCTTCCGTGCGGAGGCGTGGATTGAAACCGACGCCCACACCCCGTTTGGGCTGAGCGGACCGGTCGCCTTCCGTGCGGAGGCGTGGATTGAAACATGCCGCTCGGCGGGCCTGCTATCGGTGGCGGCGTCGCCTTCCGTGCGGAGGCGTGGATTGAAACAAGCGCGACCTGCAGACCACGCTGGTCGAAGAGATGTCGCCTTCCGTGCGGAGGCGTGGATTGAAACCACCCACACGCAAGCGTGTGGGCCCCTGCGAAGGGTCGCCTTCCGTGCGGAGGCGTGGATTGAAACTTGAGGCGGTCGTTCTCCCGGTCGAACTCGCACGCGTCGCCTTCCGTGCGGAGGCGTGGATTGAAACACGTCCGACCGGCGCAACAGCGCGAGGTCGGGGTGTCGCCTTCCGTGCGGAGGCGTGGATTGAAACCGGAGCGGCCGGGGCGGGGTCACGGCGCGGCACGCGAGTCGCCTTCCGTGCGGAGGCGTGGATTGAAACACGACCCGAACGCCTGGTACATGGCCTGCGACCCCGTCGCCTTCCGTGCGGAGGCGTGGATTGAAACTCGGCGGCGCGGGCGGCATAGGCCGCGACTGCCTCGCGTCGCCTTCCGTGCGGAGGCGTGGATTGAAACATGATGCCACGGCGGACACGCCGGCTCACATGTGCTGGTGCTCGCTTTCCAACACCTGCTCAACCGAGCTATTCTGAGGCTTTCAACCTTATTATGCGCCTGTGCCAGCTTGGCATTCAGCCAAGCTCCAACCGCGTAACACGAATAGACGCTATTTCTTCTTTTGAGGGAAAGTCGGTCTGCAGAACACATTGTTTCGCCGCGATTTTCTGCTATTTTTCTAACTGGAAAAGCTCATAGACGGAGTAATTATTTCTTCTTAATGGCCGGGTGACGGCGCATGTTGATCTTCGGCCATCAATGCGAATGTCTTTTCCGGGGAGCAATCTGCGTTCAGCCCGATCCGGGCCATGAGCAAACATTTTTGTTGATGCGCAGACTTTTTTGTCAATGTGAAAACATTTTTGAACGAACACAAAAATGTCGGCGGACAAAAATATCTGCACATGGACTGCCGCTAAAGCATTGATTCGGCGTGCGTGGTTAATGAGCTAGATTTGGGATGTTTGCACATGGCGGCCACGCCGAGGATCGTCCACCGGCTTGGCCTGACAAAATTGTTTGCACCTGATGACCATCCCCCGCCTGCCCGCTGATCGGGCAACCTTGCAGGAAGGATGTCCTTATGCCCCGCACACATGCTTCCTGCGACGGGGGACAAAAATCCAATTCAGTGATGCTAAGATCGTGCCTGGTCATCAACCCAACCCTCTGGAGAGCCGCGATAATCTATTTCAATCAGATTGATGCACCGCGACAGAAGCCTTGAATTCCAGCGACGACAGCGTCAAACATCGCGCCTCTGCGCTCCCGTTCTTCCCATCCTGATCACCGCACCACACTGGCCCCGTCAACATGCACTATCTCGGAGATCGCGAGTGACAACCAAGCCGGCTAGGACCAGCAATGACCTCGTCAGGCGCATCTGGAGTCTCTGCCACATCTTGCGGGGGGATGGGGTTAGCTACCATGAGTACATCTCCGAACTCACCTACCTCCTGTTCCTCAAGATCGCCGAGGAGACGGGTACAGAGTCGGCATTGCCGGAGGGCTGCCGCTGGCGTGATCTGGTCGGATATGAAGGACCAGACTTGCTAACCTTCTATCGCGACATGCTGACCTACCTTGGAGGGCATGCCTCGAGCCCCATCGTACAGGAAATCTATGCCTTTCCAACCACCGTATTCTCGCACTCGGAAAATCTGAAGGCAGTGATTGCGGGAATTGCCAAGCTCGACTGGCATTCCGTAACCGCGGATGGGATGGGTGACATCTATGAGGGGTTGCTCGCCCGGAACTCACAAGATGCGCGATCAGGCGCTGGTCAGTATTTCACGCCGCGCCCGCTGGTCGACAGTATGGTGCGACTGACACGCCCAGCGATGGGCGAGACAATACAAGATCCCTCATGTGGCACCGGCGGTTTCCTGATTTCGGCGAAGCAATACGTCGAGGCTGGCGCGTCCCCCGGTGCATACCCTGGCAATCCGCCGTTGTTCGAGGGTGTCGAAATAGAGAAGGGGACCTATCGCATCTGCCAGATGAACTCATTCCTCCACCGTTTGGACGCCCGGATTTTGTTGGGCGATGCGCTCACCACGGATGCAATATCCCTCAGGCCGGCCGACCTCATTCTGGCCAATCCACCGTTCGGCAACAAGGCTGGAAGCGCGAGGAGGACGCGCAGTGATCTTCCTCACAAGACAGCAAACAAGCAATTGGCCTTCCTCCAGCACATCCGACTCGGCCTTAAAGACGGCGGCCGAGCGGCAGTCGTCGTGCCGGATAATGTGTTGTTCGAGGGTGGTGCTGGAAGATCGATACGCGCTGACCTGCTGAGTGCGTGCGATTTGCATACCATCCTACGCCTGCCCAACGGGATATTCTACAGTCAGGGCGTCAACACCAATGTCCTATTCTTCCGAAGACGAGATGGGGTCGCCAATAATTCGGAGCGGATATGGGTCTATGACATGCGGACGGCTATGCCCCGGTTTGGCAAGACGCGCCCGCTCCTGCCCGAGCATTTTGCTGAATTCGAGGCGCTGTTCGGCAATGACCCACATGGCAGGGCACCGCGCTCGGAAGACGACGCCACTGGAAGGTGGCGCTGCTTCGGGCGCGCGGAGATCGCGGATCGTGAGGAGAACCTAGATCTGGTTTGGCTCACCCCACAGGATAGGGACGGGGAGGCAGGGGAAATTCTACCCCAAGAGATTGCTTCTACTATTCTCTTTCATCTCCAGACGGCAATGGCGGAGATCGAGGTGCTTGCCGAGGAGTTCGCGTCCGAGGAGGACGAACGGTGAAGGAACTTCCGCTTGGTTGGGCGAGGACCACAATTGGCTCGATTGCGGAGCTTGTGAACGGACGAGCTTTCAAGCCGAGCGATTGGACGAGAACGGGCCTCCCAATCGTCCGAATCCAAAACCTGAACAGGGCTGACGCAGCATTCAACCACTTCTCGGGACCAGTCGCGGAGAAACATTTAGTCCGCAATGGCGACCTCCTGTTCGCTTGGTCGGGAACGCCGGGCACGTCGTTCGGGGCGCACATTTGGCGCGGCCCCACCGCTGTCCTGAACCAGCACATTTTCAACGTCCGGGTCGATCCACACCTAATCGACCGAGAATTCCTGCGGCTCGCGATCAACCAGACGCTCGAAGAGCAGATCGCTAAGGCGCACGGAGGAGCCGGCCTCCGCCACGTCACCAAGGGCGCCTTTGAAGCGACAGAAATTGTCGTGCCTCCGCTTAACGAGCAGAGACGCATCGTTGAGCGACTGAGGAGCGCCGAAGAGCGAAGTGCCGCCGCACGATCGCACCTCGATAGCGTTATTGCCTCCGTCGAGACTGGGCGGTCGGCCATCCTGCAGTCCGCCTACAATCTCACCATACTCCCAAAGCAACGGCGCGCAGAATACCTTGGTGGGCCGCCAGTCGTCTCCGTGGACGAGATCGCGACTGACCTGATGTATGGCTCGTCCGCCAAGTCGACGCCGACCGGAAAAGTGCCCGTCCTGCGAATGGGCAACATCCAAGACGGCATTCTCAACTGGTCCAACCTAGTCTACACCTCCGATGATCAGGAGATTGAGCGCTACTCGCTCCAGCCTGGGGACGTGCTGTTCAACCGGACCAACAGCCCCCAACTCGTCGGCAAAACAGCCCTTTTCCGCGGGGAGCAGCAGGCGATCTTTGCCGGATACCTGATTCGAATAAGATGCGCTGATCGCATGCTGCCGGAATACCTGACCCATTGTCTCAACAGCCCTGCCGGCCGCAGCTACTGCCGTGCCGTTAAGAGTGACGGTGTGAGCCAGTCGAACATCAATTCCAGGAAGCTTGCAGCCTTCCGACTCCCCTGCCCCAGCATTGCCGACCAGCGCGAAATTATCGAGCGCGTCAAGGCGGGTTTGAGTAAGCTGGCTTCAGCTGCGGAGCAGGCGAGAAGAGCTCGCGAAGGAATTGCCATGCTGTACCGTCGGCTGGTCAATCAAGCCCTTGCTGGGCAGCTTGCAACCCGGAACCCCGCCGACGAAGCCGCGACGAAACAAATCGAGAGGCTCGCTGCCGCGAAGAAGCGTCAGAAGGCCAAAGACATCGATAAAATCGCAATCGGGGTCGAAGCTATGCAGAGAACGGTAGAGGATATCCTGCGGGAGGCAGACGACTGGCTGCCATCCCAAGAGGTTGCAAGGCTATATGGCATAACGTCCGGAACACCCACCGAGGTGGTGGAGCCATTCTACACGGAGTTGCGCAAACTCGACGCGTCTGGCAACCTGCTATCGGAACCGATCCGCGACGGCGCGGGGACGAAAATCGGTGATCGCCTAAGATTGAAGGCCTCCGTCTAACATGCGTGTTGACAAAATAAAGATCGGGAGCGACAAGGACAGCCCGACGCACCAATTTAAGAACCTCAAGGACGTTACCATCGATTTCGACCAAGGCGAGTGGGTGACCGTCGTCATAGGTTGGAACGGTACAGGTAAGTCAAACGTCCTTGAGGCCCTCGCGATCATCTTCCGCGAGTTGATTGGACCACGGAGAACGCCTCGCATAGATTTTGCGTTTGAGTTGATCTATCGGATCGGTCGCGGTGACCTCCAGAAAAACATTAGCATCTATCACGACCCCGACAAGAGGGAGCCATTCCAAATCATGGTGGCCTCCACTGCCATGTTAGAAAATGGAGAAGCTTCGGCTCCACGAAAAATAAAGTTGGGAGCATTTCTCAAGGACGAGTCAAATCTTCCACGCTATGTCTTTAGCTATTATTCCGGCGAGAGCCGTCGAATGCGAGACGTTTTTTCGCCGTACACCCAGTGGTATGACGAGCAACTGAGACGAGGCAGAGACCCAGGTTTGAAGAGGCTGTTCTATGCCCTGCCGGTACATAGTCAATTTGTTCTGCTTGCGTTTATGATCGGCGGTTCGGGTCAAGCCTCTGATTTGCTTCGCGACCACTTGGGGCTCGACCCTGACGAGGGTCTCGAATCTGTTCTGTTCGTCCTGCGCAAACCGCCCTGGAAACCGCATCCCGACGGGGATCCCCGCTTCTGGGGCGCAAGAGGGATCGTGAGCAGCTTCCTAGATCGCGTCTGGGAGGTAGCCCTCGCACCAATCGAGGTGGAGCGCCGAGTGCCTACATCTCTCTGGAATAAAGAGACTCTGCAGTTCAAGTACCTTTACATTAAGGACATACAGGCGCTTAGGAGGTTGGTTGGAACCCAGTCTCCAGCACATTTCTTCAGGGATCTCGAGAGTACTTATGTGTCACAGCTCGTCGAGGAAGTTCGAATCAAGGTTAAGCTCAGGAAAAACGATGGAACGGTCACTTTCCGCGAGCTGAGCGAGGGCGAACAGCAGCTACTTACAGTGCTCGGTCTGCTCCGGTTTACTGCTGAAGACGAGAGCCTGTTCCTCCTCGACGAGCCAGATACCCATCTTAATCCGAAGTGGAGCGTCGATTATCTTACTTTCCTAAAGGAGTTCATAGGCAGCTCGGTGGAAGAGCAGGAAACCAGCCACGTTATAATGACTACACATAACCCGCTCGCCATCGCAGAACTTCTGAGGGAGCAGGTTCAGATACTTCAGGCGCGCGACAATGACGGCAAGCGCCGGATCGTGGCTGCGTTTCCCGAGATGGACCCCCGAGGAATGGGCTATGCCGCCATTGTCACGAGCAAGATGTTCGGCATTGCATCGTCCCTCGACAGGTCCACGCAGCTCGATCTCGAAAAGCAGCGCCTCTTGTCTACGAAAGACCAGCTCTCACAGGCGGAGCAGGCGGATTTGGACGACGTTAATAATAGGTTGGATCAGTTGGGGTTTCGCTTTTTCTACCCGGATGACGAGTACTCAAGGTATCTCCGCCTTCGAAGCCAGGAGTTGGAGCAAATCTTCCATACGCAAAATGTCGACAATCTTGCTAACCGCGTGCTCGACATGAGCCTGGAGGAGCGGGAGGAGCTTTCCCGACGGCTTATCGCGGACTTGGTGCGTGACCAGCAGGGGCCGTCGAATTGAGATACGTTGACATTGATGAACTGCGTCTGCGTGACGGCTGGCTCGAAGAAGCCGAGGCTGCAACACGGGCGGTAGTGCAAAACGGAGCCGTGCCTGGCGAACGTGACCAGATCTGGCGCGATGTAAAGGCGAAACTTGCAGATTTACTCCACGATAAATGCTGGTTTTGCGAGACGCCGATTCCGAGATCGGACAACGCCGTTGACCACTTTCGCCCGAAAGGGCGTGTTAGCGACGCAAAGCAGGAGCACTCAGGGTATCGCTGGCTCGCGTTCGAGCGTGGAAATTTCCGGTATGCCTGCACTTACTGCAACAGCCGACGCATCGACGTGGAGCACGGCACCAGCGGGGGCAAGGCGGACCGGTTCCCGCTTGTTGACGAGGCTGCACGCGTCTATGAAGTCGACGTGACGACGCTGGATTTCAGTGACCTTCTCAGGACGGTGCGAAAGGAACAGCCGGAGATTTTGGACCCGTGCGATCTCGAAGATTGGAAATTATTAGGCTGCCAGCGCGAGAACGGACATCCATGCCCAACAAGCAGCGACAAGAGTGTTGTCGATCGTGTCCAGAAATCCATTGAGGTATACCATCTCAACCACGAGCCCACGTGCAAGCAGCGGCACCGTGAGGCTGTAATGCTTCTAGAAGCTGTACGCGAAGCAAAAGCCGCCTTTCTTAGAATTGACGACACCAATCCGGATACTAAAGCAGATTTCCGGGGCATTGCGAAGCGCATCCAGCGGATGATCAACAGGAAGGCTCCGTACAGCGGCGAGATGATCTTCCTCCTCCGCGGCCAACGGTCACCTGATCATCCTTGGATTCGACAGCTGCTGGAGCTCTAGTATCGGCGTGGGTCACTTCTGTACAGTAAGCGGTGTTCTGGTCCCACCTTCCGGCGCGGTCGCTGTGGGGTGAGTCTCCCGGATCGGATGATCGGGAGAACGGTTTGTGTCTACGCTCGA
>NZ_JAGINQ010000029.1 GCF_017876165.1 Azospirillum soli | reverse complement strand
TCGGCGCTCTGACCTCGACCCAGTTTGGGGCGTTGCGGCCCGGTCAGGTCGCCTGGCTGTCCTCCGAAGCGGTCGCCGCCCTGACCACGACGCAGCTGGACGGTCTGACATCGATGCAGCTTGTGGCGCTGCGGCCGACGCAGTTCGCGGTTATGTCCTCCACCCAACTCGATTCTCTGACGACCACCCAGATCCGCGGGCTGACAACCACGGTGGCCGCGACCATGACCACCACCCAGCTGTCCGGTCTGCGAGCGGAGCATTTCGCCGCGCTGGGCGCCTCGCAGGTCGCCAGCTTGGCAACGGACATCGTGGCGGCGATGAGCACCAGCCAAATGTCCGGCTTGACCGCCACTGGGGTGATGGCGTTGAGCATGGAGCAGATGGCGGTCCTGTCCTCCACGCAATTGGGGGCACTGACCGTCACGAGCATCCGCGGGCTGAGCGTCACGAACATCGCGAGCATGACCGCCGCGCAGATGAGCGGGCTCAGCGCAACGCAGATGGCGGCGATGAGCACGGACCAGATCAGGAGCATGTCGGTCAGCGACATCGACGATCTGACCACCACCCAGATCTCCGGTCTGACCCGAACACAGATCGCGGGCCTCAGCACGGACCAGTTCCAGGCGCTGACGCAGACGCAGCTTGCGGCGCTGACCACCACCCAGGCGTCCGGGTTGACCGGCGATCAAATGGAGGTCATCACCGGCACTCAACTCGCCGCCCTCGCGCCGACCCAATTCACGGCGCTGTCCGCCACCGCCATCCGGGGGCTGACCGCGAGCGCCCTGGCCGCACTGCCGGGGACGCAGTTTGCGGTCCTGACCTCCACCCAGGTCGGCGCGTTGGCGCCGACTCAGGTCGAGAGCCTGGCGCCCACACAGATCGCGGCGCTGTCCGTAACCCAGTTTGGCGGGATGTCCGCAGGCGGCATCCGGGCGCTGAACGCTGACCAGATCGCGGCCTTGGCGACAACCCAGCTGGCGGCGCTGACCACCACCGCCATGGCGGGGCTGACGGAAACGCAGATCGGCGGCCTGAGCACGACGCAGTTCGGCAGTTTGAGCACGTCGCAGATCGGCGCCCTCAGCACCACGCAAATCCGTGGAATGACTGGGGAGCAAATCGCGTTTCTGACGCGCAGTCAGGCTGCCGGGCTGACCGCCGCCCAGTTCGGCGCGATGACGGCCGAGCAGGCCGGTCAGCTTGCAGGGACGGTGCTGGGCGGTCTGACCGGCACGCAGATGAAGGGATTCACCCCGACCGCGCTGGCGGCGCTGACGGCCACCCAAGTCAGCGGGCTTGGCGCCACCCAGATATCGGCGCTGGCCGCCACGCAGGCGCAGGGGCTGACCAGCGCTGCGCTGGAGGCGTTCAGCAGTTCGCAGGTTGCCTCCATGACCGTGGGGCAGATCGCTGCGCTGACCGCCTCCCAGATCGGCGGGCTGAGCAGCGACGTGATCGGCAGGCTCACCACCACGCAGATCGCCAGCCTGACGTCAGGCCAAGTGGCGGTTATGTCGTCGGAGCAGGTCGGCGCCCTGACCACGGCGCAGTTGCGGGCGCTGTCCACCTCGGCCATCCGCGGCCTGGGCGAGCAGCAGATGAGCGCGTTGACCACCGCCAAGATTCAGGCTTTGGCGGCAACGCAGATGGCGGCGTTGACCTCAACCGCCGCCGCCAGCATGACGGGGACACAGGTCGCGGCCTTGGCGGCGACGCAACTCGGCGGGATGACGGCGGGGCAGATCGCCTCCCTTTCCGACGATGGGATGAGCGGGCTCGCGGGGACCCAGATGTCCCTGCTGAACGTGACCCAGCTTCGCGCGCTGACCGCGCCCAAGCTGGAAGCGCTGACCACGACGCAGCTCGGCGGCCTCAGCTCGACCCAGCTTTCGTGGCTGACTGGGCCGCAGGTCGGCGCCCTCACCGCCGCGCAGATCGAATCGCTCAACACCACCCAGGTAAAGGGCCTGACGGCCGGGCAGATGGCGGCGCTGACGGCCACCGGAATCGGTGCCCTGACCACGTCCCAGATTGCGGTGCTGACCCGGACGCAACTGGGCGGCCTGACCGCTGCCGGGGTTGAGGCGCTGACCACCACCCAGATTTCTGCCCTGTCCTCGGCGCAGATGGGGGGGCTGGCAACTACGGCGATCGGGGGCCTGACCGACACGCAGGTGGCGGCGCTGAGCACCGACCAGCTGCGCGGCCTGACGACGCAACAGATCTCGGCCCTGAGCACCGACACGGTGGACAGCCTGTCCACCGACCAGCTGTCGGGCCTGACCGACGCCCAGACCAAGAGCCTGACGGCGACCCAGCTCGCGGTCTTGAGCGAGACCCAGGTCCAGGGGCTGACGACGACCGACATCGCTTCGCTGTCCACGACCCAGCTCCGGGGCTTGACGACGACCGTGGCCGCCATGCTGACCGGCGCTCAGCTCGCCGCGCTCAGCACAACGCAGCTGTCGGCCCTGTCGGATGCGGGGATTCGCGGTCTCGACGAAACGCAGATCAACGGGCTGACCACCACCCAGCTCCGCGCCTTGACCCCGGCGCAGGTCGGCGCGTTGAGCACCGATCAGGTGACCGCCCTGGCGCCGACGATGCTTTCGGCGCTGACCACGACCCAGGTCGCGTCCCTGCAGGCGACGCAGGTCGCGGCACTGACCACGACCCAACTCGGCGGGCTTTCGACGGCGCAGATGGCGGCCTTGTCCGCCTCCGGCGTGCGCGGGCTGACGCCCGAGCAGATCGGGGCCCTTCCGACAACCCAGAGGAATGCCCTGACGGCGACCCAGATCGGGGCGCTGAGCACGGACCAAATCGGCGCCCTGACGTCGAGCGATGTCGCTGGCTTGACGACCACGCAGCTGAGGGGGCTGAGCGCAACCCAGATGGGGGCCTTGTCCTCGGAGGGCGTCGGTGGCCTGACCTCGACCCAAATGGCGGCGCTGAGCGCAACGCAGGTCACCGGCCTCCGGGAGACCGGCATCCGGGCATTGACGACGGAACAGCTCGACCATCTGACCTGGACCCAGATGGGCGCTTTGACCTCCATCGGGGTCAAGAGCCTGACCGAGACCCAGGTTGCGTCGTTGACCACCACGCAGATCCGGGGGCTGACGGCCGCCCAGATGGCGGAGATGTCCGTCGATGGACTCGACGGGCTGGCGGCCACGCAGATCGCGTCGCTGACCACCACCCAAGTCAAGGGACTGACCTCCACCGCCCTTGAAAGCCTGACCGAGACACAGCTCGGGGCGCTCACGGCGTCCCAGATGGGCGCGCTGACGAACACGGCGTTGCGCGGCTTGTCCGAAGGGCAGATTGCGGCTCTCTCCAACACGCAGTTCGCGGGGCTGACCGCGACCCAGGTCGGTTCCCTGGCCGGTTCTCAGATCGCCACGCTGACGACGACGCAGATTGCGGCGCTGACCACCAGCCAGGTGCAAGGGCTGACCGTCGCCCAACTCGGCGTCATGGACACCGCGCAGCTTCAGTCCCTGTCCACCACCGGCGTTTCGGCCCTGACGGCCACCCAGCTGAGCGGCCTGTCCACCTCCTTCATGGGAATCCTGACGGCGACCCAGGTCGGAGCCCTGAGCACGGCGCAGATCGGCGTGCTGTCCGGCACCGGGATCGGCGGCCTGAGCGCAACCCAGATGGCCGGCCTGACCACGACGCAGCTGGGCGCCCTGACGGCAACGCAGATCGGAGCCCTGAGCGGTACGCAGGTCGGCGACCTGACCACGACGATCCTGTCGGGACTGACCACCACCCAGATCAGCGGCTTCACCGCCACGCAGGCCGGCGCCTTCAACACCGAGCAGCTCGCCAGCTTGACCACGACCCGTGTTGCCGCGCTGTCCTCGTCCGTGATCGCCAAGTTGAGCGAGACGCAGCTCGGTGCACTGTCTTCCACGCAGATTCGCGCGCTCAGCTCGACCCAGTTGACGTCCCTGACCGCCACCCAGGTCGGCGGGCTGACGCCGACCGCCGTCGCGTCCCTGGCCACCATTCAGGTCCGCGCGCTGCTTTCGACCCAGTTCGCCGCTCTCGCGCCAGAGGCCGTGAGCGCCCTGACGACGACCCAGGTTGCGGCGCTCGGCCCCGCGCAGCTTGGCGCCCTGACGGAAACCGGCGTCGCGGCGTTGACGACGACTCAACTCGGCGTCATGAGCAGCTTGCAGGTTGGGGGGATCTCCGCCGGTTCCATCGACGGGCTGAAGGCGACCCAGCTGGCCGCGCTGACGACGTCCCAGCTGCGTGGTTTGACTGCGGCCCAAATCGGCGAATTGTCACCCGATGAGATCAATGGGTTGACCGTAACGCTGATGGCCTCGCTCACCACCACGCAGATCGGCGGCATGACCGCGTCGGGCGTGGCGGCGCTGATGGCAACCCAGCTCGATGCCGTGAGCCGGACACAAATTGCGGCCTTGTCCTCAGAGGCGGTCCGAGGCCTTGCCGACACCCAGCTTGCCGCCCTGACGGACACGCAGTTCGGCGGATTGACCTCGACGCAGATCGGCGCGCTGACCAACTCGCAGATCGCCGCGCTGACCACCACCGAGGTATCCGCGCTGAGCGCCGTTCAGATCCGGGGGCTGACGGCCACCCAAGTGGGCGCGCTTGAGGAGACGCAGCTCCAGGCGCTGACCACCACCGCGCTCAGCCTGATGAGCGTCAGCCAGCTCGGCGGGCTGACGACGCTGGTGAGCGCGCTGAGCACGACGCAGCTTTCCGCCTTGTCCGAGACGCAATTGACGGCCCTCTCGGGCGATGGCATCAGCGGTCTGACCGACACACAGATCTCCGGCCTGACCACCACGCAACTGCGGGCGCTGACGGCGACGCAGATCGGCGCGCTCAGCACCGCTCAGGTGCGCAGCCTGACCACCACCCAGTTCAACACCCTGACCTCGACCCAGATGGGTGGCCTGACGGCAACCCAAGCCGAGGCGCTGGCCACGACACAGATTGCCGGCCTGACAACCACCCAGATCGCCTCGCTGTCCACGTCCGCGATGAGCGGTCTGAGCGCAACGCAGGTGGGCTCCCTGACCGATGCTCAGTACGGCGCGCTGACCTCCCGGCAGATCGGCGGATTGTCCTCCGGTGGGATCGCCGGACTGACGGAGACGCGCGTCATGGCGCTGGCCACGACGCAGCTCCGTGGACTGGCTTCCGGCCAGATGGGCGCGTTGGCCGCGACGCAGCTGGGCGCCATGACCAGCACCCAGTTCACCGCGCTGTCGCCCACCCAATTGGGCGGGCTGAAGGACACCCAGATCGAGGCGCTGGCCGCAACCCAGATGGCCGTGTTGACGGTGACCCAGATGAGCGGTTTGACCGCGACACAGGTCGGCGCGCTCACCCCCACGCAGATCTCCTCCCTGTCCACCACCCAGGTGCGGGGCCTGACGGCGGCGCAGTTCGGCGCCCTGTCCGGCACCGGGCTCAGCAGTCTGACGACAACGCAGATGGCAGCCCTGACGACCACCCAGATGATGGGGCTGACCTCCGAGGGCATTGGCGCGTTCGGCACGACCCAGCTCGCCGCCCTGACGGCGACGCAGCTTGGGGCGCTGACCGCCACGGCGCTTGGCGGGCTGACCGACCCGCAGATCGCCGCGCTGACCGCCACCCAGCTTTCCGGGCTGTCCACGACCCAGATCGGCGCGTTGACCGGAGACGCGGTGGACAGCCTGACGGACTCCCAACTCGCCGCCTTGACCAGCACGCAGTTGCGCAGTCTGACAAGCACGCAGCTGGCTGCCCTGACGACCGAGCAGGTCTCCGGCCTGACCGCCACGACTTTGGCGGCGCTAACCGCCGGCCAGATGAAGGGGTTCACCCCATCGCAGGTGGGCGCGCTTTCCACCACCCAGTTTGGGCAGCTGACGGCGACGCAGATCGGAGGGCTGTCCAACTCGACCCTGGAGAGCCTGACCACGGTCCAGCTCAACGCCTTGTCTTCGACCCAGTTGCGCGGCCTGACCACGACGCAGATTGGCGCGCTGACCACCGAACAGGTCGCCGGTTTGGCGGTCGATAAGCTGACCGCCCTTACGACGGCCCAACTCGGCGCAATTGCGACCACCGGAATCGCGGCGCTCAGCAGCACGCAGCTCGGCGCCTTGACCAACGTTGAACTGTCGGCGCTGACGGCGACCCAACTCGGCGGTCTGACGGAGACGCAGGCGCAGGCCTTGTCCTCCACGCAGCTCAACGCGCTGACGACCACGCAGCTGGGCGGCCTGTCCACCACCGCCATCAACGGCCTGACCGCCGGCCAGTTCGCCGCCTTGACCACCACGCAACTGCGCGGCTTGGCGGCGACCCAATTGGCCGGGCTGTCCACGACCCAGATCGCCGGCCTGACCACCACGGGACTGTCCGTCCTGAACGCATCCCAGTTCGGCGCGCTGAGCGCCACTGGCGTCGAGGCGCTGACCACGACCCAGATGGCGCAGCTCAGCTCCACCCAGATGGGCTGGCTGTCCTCCACCGGCATCAGCGGGTTGAGCGAGGAGCAGATCGCGGCACTGACCACGACACAGCTGCGCGGCCTGACGGCGGGGCAGGTGGGGGCAATCACCGCCACGCGCATCGACGCCCTGACCGGGGCGCAGCTCGCAGCGCTGACCACGACGCAGCTGCGCGGTCTGACGGCAACCCAGATGGGTGAAATGACCGCGACCCAGATCGCCGGCCTGCCCGGCACCGGGATGGCCGCGCTGACCGCGGCGCAACTGGGCGGCATTGCCCCGGCCGGAATGGCGGCGCTGACCACGACCCAATTGCAAAGCCTGACGACGACCCAGGTGTCGTCGCTGTCGAGCACAGGCATCAGCGGGCTGAGCGAGACGCAGATCGGCGCGTTCAGCACCACCCAGCTGCGCAGCCTGACCACGGTGCAGGTCGGCGCGCTGTCCGCCAGCCAGATCGGCGGGCTGACGACCACCACGTTGGCCGCGCTGACCACCACGCAGATCAGCGCTCTCGGCGCCAGCGGGGCGACGGCACTTTCCGCCGGTCAGTTGGCCGCTCTGACCGCGACGCAGGTCGCCTCTCTGTCCACCTCGGCCATCAGCGGGTTGACCGAGACCGCGCTGGGCAGCTTGACGACGACCCAACTCGCCGGCTGGACGGCGACGCAAATCGGCGCGATTTCCACGTCCGCGATCACCGGCTTGACGGAGGCGCAGATCGCTTCGCTGACCACGACCCAGATCGACGGCTTGCGCGGGTCCCAACTGATGATGCTGACCGCCACCGAGATCGGCGCGCTGAGCGGCACACAAATCGAATCCCTGTCCGCAACGCAGATCAACAGCCTGGGACGGGTGCAACTGCGCGCCTTCTCGACCAGCCAGATCGGCGCGCTGAGCACGACGCAGATCGGGTCCATGTCGACGACGCAGATCACCAACCTCGCCACCACATCCTTGCAGGCGTTAAGCAGCCGGCAGTTTGCCGCGCTGACCATGACCCAGATCGGCGCCATGACGACCCGGCAGATCACCGGACTGACCGAGACGCAGATCGGCGCGTTGAGCCCGATCCAGCTTGCCGGACTGACGACCACGCAGGTGGCGTCGCTGACGGACGCGAACATCGACGCTCTGACCGAAGCGCAGATCGGAGCGCTGGGGGCAACGCAGCTTGGCGCCTTCACCACGACGCAGATCGCGGGCATGACGCCGGAGCAGATAGCGTCCATGAACGCCGCCCTGGCTTAATTGAAGCGGATTTCAATTCACGGAAACAAAGTTTCCGCTGAGAGTCGGCGAAGCTGAGAGCCGGCGGATGAGGCCATATGAACCTGAAGAGAACGCAAGTTCGCTTTAAGGGGCGAAGGGAAAAGTAGGAACCAGGACCTATGAACAGCGACAATTTGTCGTCGGCGCTGAACCGTCCGAGAGGGCGCGATCTGAGCGTCTTGGATCTGATCCGCACCGCGGAGGAGATCAGGGCCACAAGGGGCATCGGCGAAGTCCTGTCCCTTTACGAGACGTGGGTCTCCCACAACGCGGACAACCAGCTGCTGTACGCGGTCCTGTTCAATCACAGCGTGGTCTTGACCGACAGCGGAGACCTGAACGCGGCGCGCGACTGCCTGGAGCGCGCGCTGCTCCTCAACCCCGATTTCATGCCGGCCTACATCAACCTCGGGAGAATTCACGAACGGTTGGGCGATGCCGGGCGGGCGGTTCTCCAATGGTCGAGTTTGGTGGATCGGCTGGTGGCGGTGGACGGAAACGCCATCACCCACAAGGCGGCGGCGCTGAACCAGATCGCCCGTGTGCTGGAGGAGAACCAACAGGATGAGTCCGCGGAGGCCATGCTGCGCCAGACCCTGGACATCGACCGCGATCAGCGGGAGGCGATGCAGCATTACCTCGCGTTGCGCCAGCGCCAGTGCAAGTGGCCGGTCGTCCAGCCGTGGGAGCGGGTCGGCCGCGAGGCGCTGCTGAGCGGGATGTCGCCGCTGTCCATGGCGGCCTATGCCGACGATCCAATGCTGCAGTTGGCGGCCGCCTGGAACTACAACCTGCGTGACGTCGGTGCGCCGGGCGAAGGGCTGATCACCTCCCATTGGGCCGCGCGCGAAGGGCGCCGGGGTGGCCGCTTGCGCATCGGCTATCTGTCCTCGGATCTGCGCGATCACGCGGTGGGTTATCTGACGGCGGAGGTGTTCGGGCTGCATAATCGGGACGCGGTCGAGGTGTTCGCCTATTACTGCGGTCCAGCGTTGGGCGGCCCGTTGCAGGAGCGGATCAAGGCCACCGTCGATCACTGGGTCCCCATCAGCGATCTCGACGACGCCACGGCCGCCCGACGGATCGCCGACGACGGTATCCAGATTCTCGTGGACGTCAACGGCTACACGCGGGATGGACGGACCAAGCTGCTGGCGTTGCGGCCAGCTCCGGTGATCGTCAATTGGCTGGGCTTTCCCGGAACCATGGGCAGTCCCTATCACCACTACATCATCGCGGATGACTGGATCATCCCTCCGGGCGACGAGATCTACTATTCGGAAAAGGTGCTTCGCCTGCCGTGCTATCAGCCCAACGACCGGCAACGTGTCGTGGCGCCGCAGTCGCCGTCGAGGACCGATGTCGGGCTTCCCGAAGACGGGATGGTCTATTGCTGCTTCAACGGTCTGCACAAACTGACCCGGCCTACGTTCGAACAGTGGCTGACCGTGTTGGATCGGGTTCCGGGCAGCGTCCTTTGGCTTCTGGCGGGAGAGGCGGCGGTGCACGAGCGGCTCCGGAGCTTCGCCGCATTGCGCGGCATCGCGCCGGAACGCCTGATCTTCGCGGAAAAGATGGCCAACGCGCATCACCTGGCGCGCTATCCGTTGGCGGACCTGTTCCTCGACACCATGCCCTATGGAGCGCACACGACAGCATCCGACGCGCTGTGGATGGGAGTTCCGATGCTGACGCTGAGCGGGCGATCTTTCGCCTCTCGCGTCTGCGGCAGCCTGTTGCGCAGTGCGGGTCTTCCCGAACTCGTCTGCACCTCCCCGGACGAATATGTCGGCCGTGCCGTGGCCTTGGGCCGGGATCGGGCGGTGCTTCGGTCGTATCGGGAGCGGTTGTCCGCGCAACGCGACCGTTGCACACTCTTCGACACGCCACTGCTGGTGCGCAAGTTGGAGGAACTGTTCGGGCAGATGTGGAGCGATTGCGAGAACGGGCTCTTGCCTCGCCCCGATCTGACCAACCTGGACGCCTATCTTGAGGTCGGCACACGGCACCATCCCGACGAGGTCGGTGTCCGGTCGGACAAGGAGTATCGGGCGTGGTGGACCGGCCTGCTGGCGCGCAGGCACGCATTCCGTCCCATTGCTCCAGATGGCCGGCTGTGGACGCAAGCGGGGCCTGAAACCGCTTGAGGTGACGCTGCCGCATGTTCGAGTCGTCGCGGAATTTGCGCAACTCGACGCATGCCCCAGGCCCATGATCGTGCTATCGGTACCCTCCGTGGGAAACGTGGATAGCCGGATGAACCGCAGGGATCGCAGAGCGTCGCAAGCGAGGGGGAACGCTCCCTCTCCGGCCGCCAACCTAGTGGCCCAGGCGGTCCAGCACCATCAGGCGGGCCGGCTGGCCGAGGCCGAGGCGTTCTACGTTCAGGCGTTGCGTGCGCATCCCCGGCATCCCGACGCGTTGCACCTGCTGGGCATGATCGCCTGTCAGACCGGCCGCTTCGACAGGGCTGTGGAGCTTATCGGGCAGGCGGTGGCGGGCAACGGTTCGGCCCCCGACTATCACGCCAATTTTGCTTTCGCGCTCCAGGCCCTGGGCCGCGCAACGGAGGCAGAGGAGGCCGCCCGCAAGGCGCTCCGCCTGCGCGGTTCCTTTCCGGAGGCGGCCAACACGTTGGGCAACGCGCTGGGCGCGCAGAAACGGTTTGAGGAAGCCGCGGCGGCCTACCGCGAGGCCTTGACCGGCCGGCCCGACTATGCGGAGGCGCAGGGTAATCTGGGTGCCGTGCTGCGTACACTCGACCGTTCCTCCGAGGCGGAACCTCTCCTTCGGGCGGCCCTCTCGCGCAACCCGAACCTTGTCGAGGCGCGCGCCGCTCTTGGCCTTGCCCTGCTGGACCTCAACCGCATCGCGGAGGGCGTCGCGACCTTGCAGGACGCGCTGGCGCGGAAACCGGCGCACGGACCTGCCCTGCTGGCGTTGGCCGGCGCCTACCAGCGCGCCGGACGCGACGCGGACGCCGCTCCCTATTACCGCCGCTACATGGTGGTGGAGCCAGCCGACGCCGGTGCATGGAACGGCTACGGCCTGCTCCTCCAGGCCGCCGACTGCATCGACGAGGCGGCCTACGCCTACGCTCGCTCCTCTCGCCTCTCTCCGCTAATGCCCGAGGCGCTGACCAATCTCGGCAACGTCCGGCGCCTGCAAGGCCGGCTGGACGAAGCGGCAAAGTTGCATGGCCGGGCACTGGACCTGCGGCCGGACTACGCGGCGGCGCACGCCAACATCGCTCTGGTGTTTCAGGATCGGGGAGACGAGGCGGCGGCCGAGGCCAGCTTCACCCGCGCCCTGGACTTCGACCGGGGTGAGGCGGTCGCCCGGTTCAACCGTGCCATCCTGCGCCTGCGTCAGGGTCGGTTGGCGCAGGGCTGGGCCGACTACGCCCACCGCTTCGCCTCGCCCGCCCTGGGAACGGCAAGACGGCTTTCGATGCCCGAATGGCAGGGCGAGGATATTTCGGGCCGCCGCATCCTGGTGTGGGCCGAACAGGGCCTTGGCGACACGCTGATGTTCGGCTCTGTCCTGCCCGACCTAATTGCCCGCGCCGGGGGCGTGGTGATCGAATGCGATCCCCGGCTGATCGCTCTGCTCCAGCGGTCCTTCCCCACGGCGGCGGTGCGCGCCCCGACCGCAAACCCGCGCGACGTGGACCTGCATATTCCCATGGGCACGCTGCCCCGGCTGCTCCGTGGCCGCTTGGCGGACTTTCCGCCACAACCCGGATGGCTGCGGCCCGACCCGTTGCGGGCTGCGCTGCTGGGGGAGCGACTGGCGGCGCTCGGCCCCGGATTGAAGGTCGGAATTGCCTGGACCAGCCGCCGCGCCGACGCCGCGCGCCGCGCCGCCTACACGCGTCTGGACCAATGGGCGCCGGTGCTGGCCACGCCGGGTGTCCGGTTCGTGAACCTGCAATACGATGGCCGCGAGGACGAGATCACCGCCGCCGAGTCCCGGTTCGGTGTGCGCCTGCACCGCTGGCCCGACATCGACCTTTACAATGACCTGGACGGTTCGGCGGCGCTGACCGGCGCGCTTGACCTCGTCGTGACGGTGGCATCGTCGGTGGGCGAGACCGCGGGCGCGCTTGGCGTGCCGGTGTGGCGGGTCGGCGGGCGGGACTGGACCCAACTCGGCGCGGGCGTGCGCCCCTGGTTCCCGACCATGCGCCTGTTTCAGCCGCAAGCCGGGCAGGGCATCGACCATGCTCTGGCGCAGGTCGCCCGCGAACTCGCGCGAGGAGCCGCGTGAGCCAGAACAATCAGCCGCCGGGCGAGATTTTGACCGCTGCCCTCCGGCACCATCGGGAAGGGCGGCTGGACGCGGCGGAACCACTCTACCGCCGTCTTCTGGACATGGTCCCCGGCCATGCCGACGCGCGGCACCTGCTGGGCGTGCTGATCCACCAGCGGGGCCGGCACGAGGAGGCGGCCTCGTTGATCGTCGAGGCGATCCGGATCGAAAGCGGCATCCCGGACTATCACAGCAATCTCGGCCTCGTTCTGGCCGCGTTGGGACGACTGGATGAATCCGCGGCGTGCCACCGACGGGCGCTGGCTTTGCGCGCCGACTATGTAGAAGCCCACTTCAACCTCGGCCTGGTGCTGGTTGCCTTGGGTCGGGTTTCGGAGGCCGTCGCCCATTACGCCGAGGCCGCGCGCCTGCGCCCCGACTTCGCCGATGCGCACTTGAATCTGGGCGCGGCTCTTCAGGATCTCGGCCGCCCCGAAGAGGCGCTGGCGGCCCATGCCCGCGCGGCGGAGCTGCTGCCCGGCGATCCCAGGCCCTGGAGCAACATGGCGGTGACCATGCGCCAGCTCGGCCAGTCGGCGGAGGCCGACGAGGCCCTGCGGCAGGCAATGGCGCGCGGGGGAGCCGCCGACGCCGGTTCGTTGATGGCGTTGGCAGGCGCGCTGCACGCCGAGGGGCGCCTGATCGAGGCGGCGGACGCTTACGCGGAAGCCCTGCGCCTCGACGGGCAGAACCCGTTGCTGCTCAACAACTTCGGCCTTCTGCTGCGCGATATCGGCCAGCCCGAGGATGCCGTCACCTGCTTCGAAGCGGCCTTCGCCCTGAAGCCGGACTACGCCGAAGCCTACGACAATCTGGGTTCGCTGAAGGCCGCGCAGGGCCGGACGATTGAAGCGGAAGCCTGCCATCGCGCGGCGCTGGCCTATCGGGGCGACATGGCCGCCGCCTGGAACAACCTTGGCAACGCCATCAAGGCGCACGGCCGCTTGGACGCGGCGCTGGCCTGCTGGCGGATGGCGGTGACGCTGGAGCCTGGCCGGGCGGAGGTTTACTCCAACCTGGGCAACGGCCTGCGCCAGCGGGAACGCTTCGCCGAAGCCGAACGCTGTCACCGCCGAGCCCTGCTGCTGATGCCGAGTCAAGCCGCGGCCAACAACAACTACGGCCATGCGCTGCAGGGGCAGCTCCACCACGCGGAGGCGGCGCGCTGGTTCCGCCGTGCGCTGGCCCTCAACCCCGCCTATGCCGAGGCGCTGAGCAACCTGGGGCTGGCGCTCCAACGGCTCGGCGACCGGGTGGCGGCCGAAACGGCCTATGGTCGAGCGCTGGCCCTTCAGCCCGAACTGGCGCTGGCCCATTTCAACCGCGCGCTGCTCCGTCTGGAGCAAGGCGACCTGACCGAGGGTTGGCCCGGCTATGGCTGGCGTTTCGCTTCTGGGCAGGTGGGGGCAGGGCGGCAGCCCGCGATGTCTGCGTGGCGCGGCGAGGATTTGACCGGCAAGCGCCTGCTGGTCTGGGGGGAGCAGGGGGTTGGCGACACCATCCTGTTCGCTTCCATGCTTGAGGATGTCATCGTCCGTGCCCGCGCCGTGGTGATCGAGGTGGACAGGCGGTTGGTACCGCTGTTCGCGCGATCCTTCCCGAAGGCGTCGGTGCGCGAGCCGACTGTTTTGCGCGACTGCGATCTACACGTTCCCATGGGGTCGCTGGCGCGGGTGTTCCGTCCAGCGTTGGCGAACTTTCCGGCACGGCCGGGCTGGCTGGTTTTCGATCCCGTGCAGGCGACCTTGTGGCGCGACCGCTTGGCGTCTCTGGGACCGGGGCTGAAGGTGGGCATCGGCTGGCGCAGTCAGTTCATCACCGAAGAACGGCGGAGCGCCTACGTCGCGCTGGACCAGTGGGAACCATTGTTCACCCTGCCAGGCGTGGTGTTCGTGAATTTGCAGTACGGCGACTGCGAGGGGGAACTCGCCGCCGTCGAGGGGCGGTTCGGCGTGCGCATTCACCGCTGGGCCGATCTCGATCTGAAGGATGATTTCGACGGTACGGCGGGCCTGATCGCGGCTCTCGATCTGGTGATTTCGCCGGCCATGTCCGTGGGCGAACTGGCTGGGGCGCTGGGCGTCCCGGTGTGGCGCTTCGGCGGTCGGGACTGGACGCAGCTCGGCACCGGCGCGCGTCCATGGTTCCCGACCCAAAGGCTGTTCCAACCGCGTGCGGGGGAGGCGTTGGGCGACGTGCTGGCGCAGATGGCGCAGGCGCTCGCCCCCACCACGCTCCCCACCCCCTCTTGCCCTGATTCCATCGACGGACGGGAAGCGGAGCACTTGCTGGCGCAGGGGCTTCGGCATCACCGAGCTGGCGACCTTCCGACCGCCGAGCGCTTCTACCGCCGTGTCCTCGACCGGGACCAGCAGCATCCCGACGCGTTGCATCTCATGGGCGTGCTGGCGCATCAGATCGGCCGGCACGACGCGGCGGCGGAGCTGATCGGCCGCGCCCTGGCCCAGCGTGACGTGGCGGAGTATCACGGCAACCTTGGTTCCGTGCTCCAGGCGCTCGACCGCCCCGACGAAGCTGTGATCCACTACGAGCGCGCGCTGACCCTGCGGCCCGACTATCCCGACGCGCTCAACGGTCTGGGCAGCGCGTTGCAGGAGCTTAACCGGCTTACCGAAGCGGAAGCCCGTTACCGCGCTGCCTTGGCCCAACGGCCGGACTTCCCGGAAGCGCTTGGCAATCTTGGCACCGTTCTCCACGCGCAGGGGCGGTTCGACGAGGCGCTTGCCTGCCTTGTCGAAGCGGTTGCCCGCGATCGGGGTTCGCCCGACGCGCGCATGGGCCTGGGCGCCCTGCTCTCCGACCTGGGCCGACTTGCAAAGGCGGAGGAGCAGTACCGCGAGGCGGTGGCGTTGGCGTCGTCCGACCCGGAGGCGCACGCCGGCCTTGGCAAGATTCTGTTCCAGCGCGGGCGTTACGCCGAAGCGGCGGCAAGCTTGGAACGCACTGTCGAATTGGGTGGTCGGCGGGCGGCGACGCTCGACCTTCTGGGGGCCGCACGGCGCCTGAACGGCGATCCGGCCGGCGCGGAACGCTGGCACCGCCTTGCCCTCCGGGCCGAACCGACGCGGTCCAGCGCACACACGAATCTGGGATTGGCGCTCAGCGCGCAGGGGTGTTTCGCACAAGCGGACGAGTGCTACCGCCGGGCGCTGGCCCTCGCTCCGGCCGGCGCGGAGACGCTCAACAACCTGGGCGTCAGCTTGCAGAACAGCAGTGCCGTCAGGGAAGCCGTCGTCTGTCATCGCCGTGCCGCGCGGCTGCGTCCGACGCTGGCGGAGACTTGGGGCAACTTGGGTGCTGCCCTGCTGCGCCTGAGGCGGCATGACGGGACGGTCGCAGCCTGCGGTACGGCGTTGCTGCTGAAGCCGGACCTTGCCGGCGCCTGGACCACGCGCGGCGCGGCGTTGAAGGCGCTCCGCCGCTTTGGGGAGGCGATCCGGAACCACCGCCGTGCGTTGCGCGTTGCCCCCACCCACGCCAAGGCCTGGTCGAACCTGGGCACTGCGCTGGCGGGAGAGGCGCGTTGGGACGACGCCATCGCCGTGCAGTACCTGGCGCTGTCCTTGGCACCGGACTTCGCCGACGCGTATCTTAATCTCGGCCACGCCGAGCAGGTGCGGGGGCGTGCGGTCCTGGCCGAGCGCTTGGCGGAGCGCGCGTTGATCGTGAATCCGTCACAATCGAAGGCACGGGTGAACCGCGCGCTGCTGTTGCTGGCGCGGGGCGATCTGGAGCAAGGCTGGGCGGACTATGGGCAGCGTTTCGCGGGGGGTGAAGCCGGGCCGCAACGCGTGTTTCCCGTTCCTGAATGGCATGGCGAAGACCTCGCCGGCAAAACCCTTCTGGTGTGGGCGGAGCAGGGCCTCGGCGACGAGATCATGTTCGGCTCCACCCTGCCGGACCTGCAGACGTTTGGTGGGCGCTTGATCGTGGAATGCGATCCGCGGCTCGTTCCGCTGTTCGCCCGCGCTCTTTCCGGTGCCGAGGTGCGCGCCGCGACGGAATTTCCGTCCGATTGCGATCTGCACGTCCCGATGGGGACGGTGGCGAGCCGGCTGCGGAGCCGGCGGAGCGATTTTCCGGTGCGTGCGTCTTATCTGACCCCCGAGGCCGGCTTGGCCGCGCGGTGGCGCGAGCGGCTGTCGGTGCTCGGTCCTGGCTTGACCGTCGGAATCGGATGGCGCAGCGGCCTTGTCACGGCGGAGCGGGCGGGGGCCTACACCCGGCTGGACCAGTGGGGGCCGGTCTTCGCCGTCCCAGGCCTGCGGTTCGTCAACCTGCAATACGGCGACTGCGCGGCTGAGATCGCGGAGGCGGAGCGACGCTTCGGCGTGGTCATTCACCGCTGGGCGGACCTCGATCTGAAAAACGATCTGGAGGGGCTGGCCGCGTTGATCGCAGGTCTCGACCTTGTGCTCGCCGCTCCCACGTCGGTGGGCGAGCTGGCGGGCGCGCTCGGCACGCCGGTGTGGCGGATCGGCGGGCAGGACGACTGGTCACGGTTGGGCGTCGGCGTCCGGCCGTGGTTTCCCGCCATGCGGTTGATCTCCCCCGAACCGGGAGGTGGTCTTGACGATGCGCTGCTTCGGGCGGCACAGTCGATTGCGCGTTTGGGCCGCAGTGCGCCCCCTCAAAAATTAATTGTCGATTAACAGTGTTCGACGTAGCGTAGTGTTGAGGAGGTCGCTCCGCGTCTTTGAAGGAGAGAGTGCCATGTCGGACGGAATGGCCGGCGTCAGCCAAATGGTCTCGGACCTTAACAAGTCCATCAACTCTGCCATTGAACGCGTGAAAGCGGAAAGGGAGGCGCAGGCCGCCGCCGCCGCCAACGTCCAGGAATTCCGCAAGGACGTCCGCAAGTCCTCCTCCGACAGCCGGGCGTTCGCGACCGACATTGGCATCCTTGCCAAAAACACGACTCGCCTCAACGTTATCGGCTCGCTGAACGCGAATGACAACGTCGATTTTTACAAATTCCGCGTCACCAGCAAGGGTGAGGCGACGATGGGGCAGATTGGCGACAAGGGCGTGCATGTCCAGTTGATGTCCAAGCACGGCACGGTCATTGCGGACAGCGACCAGAAGGCCGGTAAGACCTACGATAATTTCAAAAGCCTGATGCAAGGTGAGCTTACGCTTGATCGCGGCGATTATTCCGTGCGCATCAGCCGCGATAAGGGCGAATCGGCGAAAGAGACAAAAAACTACGCCATCCAATTCAGCATGGGCAGCTATACCCAAGACTACGACACGGTGGCCAAGGCGCCCCGGAAGGGCGACAGTCCCTTTGCGTTGTCGGCCGGACAGCAGGCGATGCTCGATGGTTTGAACCAAGCGGCGGCCAGTATGAAGTCCATTCCCACTGGGCAGACCGGCACGCAGAAGCTACTGGGTTCGTTCAATCTGTTCATTTGAATCGGCCCTGTCTGCCATCAGACCCGAATTCATGAATTGTTAACCGCTGTGCGTTAACAATTTTTCATGAATAAGCTCATGCCGTTGGTGTGATTTTCTGCTGCCATTGGTTGGCGGCCGTAATGGCTGTTCGGTGAGTTGTGCGATATGCTTTCTAAGGCAACTGTCGAGGCACGGGGTTAATCTATTGATTTATCGTTGTGTTCCAAGGTGAATACAGATATTCCTCTGTTTAATCGTTGCGTGCCACTCGGGGGCCTTTTGTTCTTGCTCTCGTCCCGTTTCTCTCGCTTTGCAAAGTGCTTCAATGACCCGTCCATGTGCGTTGATTACCGGAATAACCGGCATGGTTGGTTCCCACCTTGCCGAGTTTCTGATTGAGCGAACGGATTGGGAGATTGCTGGCCTTGCGCGTTGGCGCAGTCCTCTGGACAACATCGCGTCGCTTATTCCAAGGATCAACCGCGGTGACCGCGTCAGGCTCGTGGATGGTGACCTGCGGGATGAGGCATCCCTGAGGCGGGCGGTACAGGAAGCGCGGCCCGACTATGTCTTCCACCTTGCGGCGCAGAGCTTTCCGAAAACGAGCTTTCACGCTCCGGTAGATACCCTGGACGTCAATATCCTCGGCACGCAAAGGTTGCTGAATGCCTTGCGCGATCACGCGCCCAATGCCGTCGTGCACGTCTGTTCGTCGTCGGAGGTTTTTGGACGGGTTTCCAAGGAAAAGCTGCCGATCAACGAAGATTGCACGTTCCACCCGGCATCGCCCTACGCGATTTCGAAGGTCGGGACGGACTTGGTCGGCCGCTTCTTTGCCGAGGCTTACGGCATGACGGTGCTGACCACCCGCATGTTCACCCACACCGGGCCACGACGGGGCGATGTCTTCGCGGAGTCCAGCTTCGCCAAACAGATCGCGCTCATCGAAGCCGGCCATGCCGATCCGGTCGTGAAGGTCGGCAATCTGAAGTCCCTGCGCACCATTGCCGACGTCCGCGACGCCGTGCGTGCATATTATATGCTGGTCACGGTCAATCCGATCGCGGGTTCCGTGTACAACATCGGCGGGACCCACAGCTGTACTGTGGGAGAGATATTGGACGCGCTCATCGGCATGTCGCCCGCTCGTGATCGCATCAAAGTGGAAGTCGATCCGAGCCGCTTGCGCCCAATCGATGCTGATCTTCAAGTGCCGGACACCACCCGATTCCGGGAGCACACGGGGTGGCAACCGGAGATCAGCTTCGAAAAGACCATGCGGGACTTGCTTGATTATTGGCGCGACCGAGTGGCCACCAACGGCAGTTGCCATCTGATCCGCTGAAGCGGCGGCTTTGGGGCCACTGTCCTTGACGTGGCCCCGGAGTCTGGCGCGGAACTTGCTAGGTGTTTCAGGTGGCCCGCCGAGGGGCAAGTCAAGGACGGAAGCCGATGATCATCAGCCGCACACCATACCGAATTTCCTTTTTTGGAGGCGGGACCGATTATCCGGTCTGGTTCCGGGAACATGGTGGCGCGGTCCTTTCCACGTCGATCCAGCATTACTGCTACATCACCGGACGGTTTCTGCCCCCTTTCTTCGAACATCGTTCGCGGGTCGTGTGGTCGCAAATTGAACAAGTGATGAACAACGGGGAGATCAACCACCCCGTCGTGCGAGCCGTGCTGGAATTTCTTGGCATTTCGAAAGGGATCGAGATCCATCACGCGGGGGATTTGCCTGCGCGCTCCGGCCTCGGCTCCAGTTCGGCGTTCACGGTCGGCATCTTGCATGTGCTGCACTCACTGCAAGAACGCCTTGTCACGCGCGAACGGCTGGCCGAGGAGGCAATCTTCGTCGAGCAGGAACTCCTTGGTGAAAGCGTCGGCGTCCAGGATCAGATCCAGACGGCGTTCGGCGGCTTCAACCGGATCGACATTCAGCAAAACGGAACGTTCAACGTCGTCCCGCTTCCCATCAGCCGGGATCGGCTGAAGGCGCTTGAAGGACGGCTGCTGCTGTTCTTCACAGGAATTGTCCGTTATGCCTCGGCGGTGGCGGATTCGAAAATCAAGGCCATTCCCAACAAAGTGCAGGAGATGACCGGCCTGCGGAGCTTTGTGGACGAGGGCACGGCAATTCTCACCGGCAACGGAAACCTCGATGATTTCGGTCGTTTGCTCCACGAATCCTGGATGCTGAAGCGCAGCTTGAGTTCTGCCGTCGCACCTCCCTTCGTGGACGAGATCTACGCACGCGCCCGTGCCGCGGGCGCCATTGGAGGCAAGCTCCTTGGCGCTGGCGGTGGCGGTTTCATGCTGTTCTTCACGCCCGAGGGTGGACAGGCGGCCGTTCGCAAGGCCTTGAATGAGCTGATAGAGGTGCCCGTCATCTTCGACCGCAGTGGATCGCAGATCATCTTCTACAGCCAACCCGCCTTCCTTCCCGAGTCATTGCAGCGGCGTGACTTTCGCCAATTCTCCGCAGCCGATTGGGTGGATTTGTCCGGTGAGGAGGGGGGAAGCGAGCAGGCGCTTTCGGGGCGAGATGGTATGGCCGCTTCGCCGATGGAGCAGGGTCCGGCATGGAAGCTGAAATGACGGCTCAAGCGCCCGTGCTTGTAACCGGAGCCGGCGGCTTCGTCGGATCGCACCTTGTCGAGCATTTGGCCCGGTCCGGACGGACGGTTCGGGCGCTTTGCCATTACAATTCGCGCGGTTCCTTCGGATGGCTTGATGAGCTTGCCCCGGATGTGCGCGGCAACGTCGAATGTGTGCTCGGCGACGTCCGCGATTTGAATTGCGTTTCAGAGGCGGTGCGCGACTGCGACACCATTTTCCATTTGGCCGCGCTGATCGGCATTCCTTACTCCTATCAGGCACCTCAGTCTTACATCGACACGAACGTGACCGGGACGTTGAACGTCCTGCAGGCGGCGCGGGCTTGCGGCGTGAAGCGTGTCGTGCAGACCTCGACGAGTGAGGTCTACGGCACCGCGCGGTTCGTCCCCATGACGGAAGAGCATCCGCTCAATGCGCAGTCGCCCTATGCCGCGTCAAAGATTGCGGCCGATCAAATGGCATTGGCCTACGCCCGCAGCACCGGCTTGGCCGTGTCCGTCATCCGGCCGTTCAACACATTCGGGCCACGGCAGTCGGCGCGCGCGGTGATCCCAACCATCATCTCGCAGATCATGGCCGGACACCGGAGCATCCGGTTGGGCGCGCTGCATCCGACGCGCGACTTCACGTTCGTGACGGACACCGCCGCAGCGTTCGCCGCCGTCGCGGAAAGCCCGCATACGGTCGGCGACGTCGTGAACGCCGGCAGCGGCTTCGAGATCTCAATCGGCGACGTCGCCCGTGAAATCGCCAACGTCATGAACGTGGACGTGAATATTGAAACGACGAGCGCGCGTGTCCGCCCAGCGGCGAGCGAAGTGGAGCGGCTGTACGCCGATACGGATCGCATTCGCCGCTCGACAGGATGGGTGCCGCAATATGGGGAACTGAACGGGTTTCGCCGCGGGTTGCGGGAAACGGTCAACTGGTTTGTCAAGGAGGCGGGCGGGCTGGCGCGGCAGGCCGACCGATACGTGACGTGATCCACGGCACCGTCCCCTACAACTCCGCCCCCCATAACTCCGCTCTGGTCGCCAGCCTTTGCGTCGGAGCGGACATGGCGCTGTTCGCGGCCATAGACGCCATGACGCGAACGGCGGAGAAGATCCTGCTGGTCACCGATGCCGACAAGCGCTTGCTTGGAGTGGTGACCGACTACGACATCCGTTCGGCCATTTTGCGGCGCATCTCCTTTGACGAACCGATTGGTTCGATCATGGTCCGTTCGCCGATCACCGCGCCCGATACGCTGGACGAGGACGAGATCCTTGGGATCATGCGGGGGAAAAGTTGCCATGCCCTCCCCCTGCTCGATGCGCGGGGGCGAGTCACGGCAATCCGGTTCCTCAAGGAGTTCGTCCGCGAGGTGCCCCATAGGGATCGGGTCGCCGTCGTGATGGCGGGTGGCCTTGGCAGCCGGTTGCGTCCGCTTACCAACAATCGGCCAAAGCCTCTTCTGGAGGTCGGTGGACGTTCGATTCTGTTCATCGTGCTGGACCAGATCCTCAACGAGGGATTCAACCGCGTTTACATCAGCCTGTTCTACCGCCCGGTCGATATCATCAGCGCCGTGGAAAAGGTGCCGCATTACCGCGATGCGGTAGACTTTCTCCTGGAAGAACAACCTCTGGGCACGGCGGGGGCGCTGGGGCTGTTGCCGGAGCGGCCGTCGGACTCCTTCCTTGTCATGAATGCCGACCTGCTGACCAACATGTCGCTGGCCGAATTCGCCCGGTATCATGCCGTCGAGGGAAACTCGATCACCCTGGCAAGCCGGCGCGAGGACGTCGAAATTCCTTTCGGGGTCGTGGAGGTCGGCGACGGCCGGGTCATCGCCCTGCGGGAAAAGCCGCGTTTCAGCTATACGATCAGCACCGGCGCATACATGTTGTCTCCGCAAGTCCTGGACAGCATCGCGTTGAGCACACGCCTCGACATGCCCGAACTCATCACGCGGCAACTGGCTGCGGGCGTGCGCGTCGGGCACTTCCCCATCCATGAGTATTGGGCCGACATCGGCACGCACGATCAATATCGGCAAGCTTGCAGCGATTACAGCGATGGCACGTTCACTTCAGCCATTTGATGCGACGGCAGGAACCTGCGTGGAGGCTGTGCTCTCCGCGTTGGAGTGCGTGCTGCGAGAGCGGCTCGGTCACGATGGGCCGATCGCGTTGCATGAGCCCTCCTTCGACGGGAACGAGCACTCCTACGTGCTTGATTGCCTTGATAGCGGCTGGGTTTCCACGGCCGGTCCCTACGTCGAGCGCTTCGAGCGGGAAATGGAGCGACGGTGCGCGGGCGCGCACGCCATTGCCGTGGTGAATGGCACCTGTGCGCTTCATGTGCTGCTGCACGCGCTGGGGGTCGGGCCGGGAGACGTCGTTGTTTGCCCCGCCATCAGCTTCGTCGCTACGGCCAACGCCGTCGCGCATGCCGGGGCGCAGCCCGTCTTTCTCGATGTCGAGCCCCAAAGCCTGGGGCTTTGCCCGGACGCCCTGGCTGATTTCCTGGAAAAGGATTGCCGTCCGGAAGGCAATCGCCTCGTCCATAAGGAAACCGGCGCCAGGATCGCCGGCGTGGTCGCCGTGCACATCTTCGGCAGCCCGGCGGCCATGGACCGCCTTGCCGCGCTCTGCGTCCGTCATGGATTGGACCTTATCGAGGACGCGGCGGAGGCCCTGGGCAGTGTCCATCATGGGCAGCCCTGTGGCACCCTGGCGCGCGCCGCAACATTCAGCTTCAACGGCAACAAGACGGTGACCAGCGGCGGAGGCGGAATGGTGGTTACCACCGACCGCGAACTGGCCACCCGCCTCAAGCACCTCACGACGACCGCTCGGGTCTCGGCGGGGTGGGAATTCGACCACGACGAGGTTGGCTTCAACTATCGCCTTCCCAACCTGAACGCCGCATTGGGGCTGGCTCAGGTCGAAGGGCTCGACGAACGCATCCGCCGCAAGCGGCATCTGCACCAGCTCTACGCCGAAGCCCTGGACGGCATCGCCGGCGTCAGCCTTTTGCATGAACCACCCGGCACGCGCAGCAATTATTGGCTGAACGCGCTGCTGTTCGAGAAGCTTGCCGACCGCGATGCGATGCTGGAACTCGGGAACGCCCGCGGCTTCCAGTGCAGGCCCTGTTGGAGACTTCTGCCTCAGTTGAACATGTATCGGAATGCCCCCATGGCGGCGCGCGGCGTGCCTGAGGCGGTGCGGCTGGGGCCGCGCATCGTCAACATCCCAAGCAGTCCGCAATTGCTGACGGCAAAGGCCCTGGGGGAAATGCCGTGACGTCATTCGTGCTTGTCATCGCTGAAGCTGGCGTGAACCACAACGGCGACCTGGAGTTGGCGCACCGGCTGGTCGATGTTGCAGCCGATGCCGGAGCCGACATCGTCAAGTTCCAGACCTTTCGTGCGGATCGGCTGGCCAGCGGGTCCGCTCCCAAGGCCGACTACCAGCGGGCGACAACCGACGGTGCGGAAAGCCAACGCGACATGCTGCGCAGGCTGGAACTGACGGCGGAGGCGCATCTGGCCCTTCAGGCGCACTGCGCCCACCGGGGCATCGAGTTCCTTTCGACACCGTTCGATGAGGAAAGCGCCGACTTCCTCCTGTCCATTGGAATCCGGCGCATCAAGGTCCCATCCGGCGAGGTCGTCAACCTGCCGTTTCTTGAGCATCTGGCGCGCACCGGATTGCCCATGCTGTTGTCTACCGGCATGGCCGACCTGGAGGAGGTTGCCGAGGCCGTGAACACGGTGCGGCGGGCGGGGACGAGCGACCTCACCGTCCTTCAATGCACCACGGATTACCCGGCCCGTCCCGAGGACGCCAATCTCCGCGCCATGGCAAGCATGGCATCGGCCTTCGGCGTGCCGGTCGGCTTTTCGGACCACACGCTGGGGATCGAGTGCGCCTTGGCGGCCGTAGCCTTGGGTGCGGTGGTGATCGAAAAACATGTGACCCTGGACTGCGGCCTGCCCGGTCCGGACCACGCCGCCTCGCTGGAGCCCAAGGCTCTGGCTGCCTTGGTGCGGGGGATTCGGACTGTCGAGGCGGCGCTGGGCGATGGCATCAAAAGGCCGGCCGAAGCGGAGCTGCGCAACCGCGCCGCCGTCCGCAAAAGTCTGGCGGCATCGCGGGATCTTCCCGCCGGCCACCGCCTGGAACCGGGCGACATCGTGGTGCGGCGGCCGGGGACGGGCCTTGCGCCCGCACTCGCGGGCCGCACGGTTGGAAAGGCGTTGCGCCGCGACGTGGCCGAGGGCATGCCCTTTACCGAGGACGATCTCGCATGAAAACAATCGGCGTCGTCACGGGATCGCGTGCCGACTACGGGATCTACCGGCCGGTTCTGCGTCATATCCTGTCCAGCCCGGATTTGCAGCTCCGGCTGATTGTCTGCGGCATGCACCTCTCGCCCGCCTATGGATTGACGGTTCGGGACATCGAAGCGGATGGATTTACCATCGCGGCTCGTCTGCCGACGCTGTGCGACGACGATTCGCCGGAAGGCATCGGCAAGTCCATGGGGCAGGGAGTCACGGCCTTTTCCGAAGAATTCGGCAGGGTCCGCCCCGACATCCTCCTGCTGTTGGGTGATCGTTACGAAATGTTCGCGGCGGCCATCGCCGCGCTGCCCTACGCCATGCCGCTGGCGCACATTCACGGCGGTGAACTGACGGAAGGGTTGATCGACGATGCAATTCGTCATTCCCTCACGAAGATGTGCCATCTGCACTTCGTCGCGACGGAGGAATACCGGCGCCGGGTGATCCAGTTGGGCGAGGCGCCCGACCGTGTCTTCACCGTTGGTGCGCCGGCGATCGACCTCATGTCGCAGTTGGAACGCCTGGACCGGGCGGCTTTGTCCGCGCGTCTGGGGATATCGCTCGATACGCCGCCGTTGCTGGTCACGCACCATCCGCTGACGCTCGCCGCCGAGCAGGCCGACGCGGAAGTCGGTGTTCTGCTCGACGCGCTGGAAACGTTCGACCAGCCCATCATCATCACCTATCCCAATGCCGACACGAGGGCGAGCCGCATCATCGAACGGATAGGGCGATTCGCCGCCGGCCGGGCGAATGTCGTCTTCACCGAAAGCCTGGGAAGCCAGGCTTATTTCTCGGTCATGGCGATCGCCGGGGCCATGGTCGGCAATTCCTCAAGTGGAATCATCGAAGCGGCGAGCTTCCGCCTGCCGGTGGTGAACATCGGCGATCGGCAGCGGGGCCGCGTGGCGGGCGGCAACGTGATCCACGTCCCGGCGGACGCCGAGACCATCCGCGAAGCGATCCGAAAGGCATTGTCGCCTGAGTTCCGCGAATCTCTGGCGGATCAGGTCAACCCATATGGGAGGGGGACGGCCGCCCCGCGCATCGTCGAGGTTTTGCGTTCCGTGTCCCTGGGCCAGGAACTGGTGATGAAACGGTTCCATGACCTGGAGGCATGCGGATGAGAATCGTCCTGATCGGCGCGGTCGCCTTTACCCGCCACTGCTTGGACAGCATGCTGGCGGTGGGGGCCAATGTGGTCGGTGTGGCTGGGCCTCGCCCCTCGGCCGCGACGATCAACAGCGACTATGTCGACATGCCGGCGGAGGCACGGATACGGGGGCTCCATGGCATTCCTTTCGACAGCGTTCGCGCTCCCGAAACGTTGGACGCCGTCGCGGCGCTGAAACCGGATGTCGTGTTCGTCTGCGGCCTGTCACAACTGCTGCCGGCGGAGTTGTTGGCCATTCCGCCGCTTGGGGTTATTGGAACGCATCCGTCCCTTCTGCCGCACGGTCGTGGGCGGCACCCACTGATTTGGACGCTGGTGGAAGGGCTGAAGGAAGGGGGGCTGACCTTCTTCCGGATCGACGAAGGAACGGACACCGGCGACATCGTCTGGCAGCAGGCGTTTCCTGTGGGTGATGACGACGACGCGGCCGTTCTTTATGCACGGATCGAGGCGCTGGCGGCCAAAGCCATCACCGAACTGGTGCCCCGCTTCGCCGATGGAACCGTGCGCTACCGGCCGCAGGACCACACGCGCGCAACCGTCTGGCGCCGCCGGACGAAGGAGGACGGCGAAATCCGGTGGGATGCACCAAGCCGGACCTGCCACAACCTTATTCGTGCCCTGACGCGCCCTTATGTCGGTGCGCACACATGGCTGGACGACCGCCTGCTGCGTGTGTGGAAGGCGGCGCCGGCCTCTTGTCTGGCGGTTGGAAGCGAAGCGCCGGGAACCATTCTGTCCGTCGATGGGGGGCGGCTGCTCGTGCGCACGGGGGATGGTGCCTTGGGGATCCTCGATTGGGATTGGGACCAGGATTGGGACCAGTCGTCCGCGCCGGAAGCGGGCGCCTGCCTTGGCCGGAGCCTGCGATGAACGTCCTTTGCATCGCCACTCACCCCGACGATGAGAGCTTGGGTTGCGGTGGAACCCTGCTGCGCCACCGGAAGAATGGGGACACATTGTTTTGGTTGATCGTGACCCAGGCCGGGGAACCGCTGGTCACCGCCGAAATGTCAGCGATCCGGGCCGCGCAGATGAAGCGGATCGAGGAGGCGTTCGGCTTTGCCCGCGTGGTGCGGCTGGGGTTTCCCGCCGCGGCTCTCGACCGGGTGCCCGAAGGCGACCTGATTCGCGGCGTCGCCGGTGCCGTTGCCGACCTGTCTCCGGATGTGATCTACATGAACCACGGCGGCGACGCCCATTCCGATCATCGGGTCGCTTTCCAGGCCTGCATGGCGGCGTTGAAGACGTTTCGGCTGCGCCGGCCCGTCCACCGCGTCCTGACTTATGAAACTCTTTCCGAGACCGAACAGGCACCTGCCTTAGGTGTCTCTTTGCCGTTTCAGCCGACCACCTTTGTCGATATCTCGGCGGAGATCGACCGCAAGGTGGAATTGATGTCGATCTACACAGGCGAAATGCAGCCGTTCCCCTTCCCTCGTGAGGAGAGCGCCATTCGAGCCCTTGCCCGGTACCGTGGAGCCCAGGCAGGGGTGGGGTATGCGGAGGCTTTCTCCTTGATGCGTGAGGTTTGGTGACGGGCCGGCGGAACTGGCTGCGAGTTCACGATGGAAGGATCGCGTAAGATGCGGGCGCTGATGTATGTCGAGCCTCTGATCGAATGGGGAATGCCGAATCTGCGGCACTGGTGGGTTATGTCCTCCATCGCGTTGATGCAGGCGCTCGAGCCGGACCGCTCGGCTTGGCCGAACCGATTCCGCCTGTTGACGAACGACCATCTCGCGGCAAAGGCCCAGGCCGGCTTGGTGGTGGAGTTGCTGGTGGTGGAGTTGCCGGAATTCGGCACCGCGCCGGTGCGGCTGCCGACGGACATGCTCCGCGTGATTGATCGCGATACGTTGCGCACGCCATTCGATGCGGACGCCCGCACCACCAGCGCCCGGTGGTACGACGGTGCCTACACCGAAGCGGAACTTGAGACCATGGCGAATGCCGTCCGGTCCAGCCTCGACGGTTTCGAGCCGGAGGTGATCTTCACCTTTTCTCCCGCTCCGTTCCTTGCCAGGGCTTTTCCCGGTGCATTGGTGCTGCACAAGGAAGTCGGGATGTTCGCCCAGGCTCCCTTCCCCTGCAATCTTTACCTCGACCCTTGCGGGGTGATGCGGCACTCCTTTCCGCGCCGGTTCGTCGCGACGTTGCTGGACCGCCCGTTGACCGAAGCCGCATCGGCCGGAATCGCCAAGCTGCGCCGGTTCTTCCTGGACGAGATTCTGATCCCGAAGTCCCCCTTCGCGTCGTTGAAGTCGGACATTCGGTCCCGCTTCGACAGCGTCTGGATTGTGCCGACCCACTCCGAACACGCCTACAGCTTCGACAGTAAGTTGCGCTATCGCGCCTTCTTCGATCACTTGGTCCGTATTCTGGATCGGGTTGATTCCAAGATCGGCATCATCGTCACGGAGCATCCGCGTGCTTCGCCGATCATGACCGACGAGTTGGTTGAGTATTTTCAGCAGCACTATCCAAACTTCATCCATATCCCGTCCGCTTGGAACGTTTCCTGTTCGACCCATTTCCTGTTTGACATTGCCGATGGGATCATCGCGGCCAACACCGGCGCGGCGCTTCTGGCGCTGCTCTGGCGGAAGAAAGTCTGCGCCATCGGTGACAGCCACCTGACTGCGATCGCGGACACTCAGTCGGTGGATGACCTCGATGCCGTCGCGCGGCAACCGTGGGACGAGCGCAAGGATGCGCTTCTGCACTGGCTTCTGACTCACTACTACATTCCAGCGGACCGCCTTTACGATGGCACCTTCCTGGTGCCTTGGTTGACAGAGGCGCTGCACCGATTCCGCGAGCAGGGCGTCGGTCCAGATTTCTTCCGCCCGCTTGACGATGCGGAGCGGCTGTTCGACCGGATCATCGCCACCGCCGATACGGACGTGCCAAAATACCGCTCCGACACGCTGGAAAACCTCTCCTTCGAGCGGCTGGTCCACCGATGCCGGGCGGCTGAGGCTAGGGCTGATGAGGCCGATCTTCTGCGCCGCGAACTGGCGGAAATGCGGGCCGGCGACATGCGGCAGTTCCTGCTGCGGCCGGGCAGCCCCATGCGCTTGCCCCCCCTCGATGGCTCGCTCGATGATGCCGCCCTTCGCCCCCGCGACGCGGAGGGGGCTGCCCTGTACGAGCGCTTGGCAGCCACCGGTGGAGCGGCCGATGCCTGCTTTGCCTACGGTCGCCACCTTGCGCTGGCGGGCGACCGCGTTCTCGGAGCCAAGTTCCTGTTGTGGGCGGTGCTGCAAGGGCTGCCGGTGGATCTGCGACGGGAGGTTCGCCGGCTTCTTTGCGAGGACGTGGCCTTGTTCGAGGCCTATTTCATGGTGTCCAGCGTGGTCAGCCGCGAGCGGACGAAGCGGGAGCAGACCTATCTGGACCCGTCAATGGCACCGACGCTTCTGATCGACCGCACGGTGAACGACCTGCGAAGGGATGGTTTCGCCGTGTGGCCGGGCCTGATGGCCGGTCAGCCTTTTCTGTCCCGTGCCCAGGCTCTGGTCGATGATCTGGTGGTCGCGCACCAGGATGCCTTTGCCGGCGCGCCGGCCGGCACCTTGCGGTTGCCTGGGCCTGTTTCCGGTTCCGAGTTCCGGGGCGGATCGGTGAATTACAATGGGCGTCGGCGGATCTATTTCGACTACGAGGGGCGCTCGACAGGGATCGAGGAAATCGATTCGGTGATGACCAACCCCCTGTTTCTAGAAGTCGCAGCCCGTTATTACCGTTCCAATGTGCGGTCGCTCTACACGCTGGCCGAAGGGTTGGAGCCGGGCGAGGCGGACCAGCAGTGGCACGTCGACGCGATCCGGGACCAGTTCAAGGTGATGGTGCTGTTGAACGACGTCACTCCGGAATCCGGCCCGATCGGTATCGTCCCCGGCAGCCACATGATGGAAGACCTTCTCACGGACACCTTCCACGCTTGGCTCAAGGGTGGGGAGCCCGAGACCTACGCCACTCAGGCGGTGATGGAGCGCTATGGCGATCGGGCTTTTTCCGGTGTCGGCAAGCCAGGTGACGTCGTGTTCTTCGACACTCTGACGGTTCACCGTGGCACGGTCGTGCGCAACGGGATGCGGCGCAATCTGGTGGTCGCCATTCACCCTGACACGTTGCGCAACCGGGCCATCAATCCGGTGACCGAAGAAAGCTTCCGCATCCCCTGACCGCCCCGGTGTAGAAGGGCGCCGTGACCCATTGAGGACGTTTGGACGCATGACCATGAGCGATGCCGCCACCAGCGACGACCTCCAGGCTGACACCCTGGCCCGTCTGCGCACGGCTGATCTGGGATTGGCCGAACTGATCCAACTGGTCAACCGGCTGGATCGCCAGTTCGGTGGCGGCGCCAAGGCGGTGGGCGACGTGTTCTCCATCGGCGTTTCGGCAAACGCGTCGGTCGATCTGCTGGCGCCGATGCTGAAAAAGCATGTTTATCTGCATGGTCTGGTGCCACGCGTTGTCATGGGCGACTATGCAACGCCCGTGGCCGACGTGCGGCGGTTTTTGGACGCCGGCGTCGAACATCTGCTGGCGCTTTTCCTGTTCGACAACCTGATGCCGTCGCTGGAGGCGCGGGTTCCCACGCTGGAGCCTGATGCTCTGGAGGAGGTGCGTCAGCGTTTCCTTGATGAATTGTGCCTGGTGCTGGACGCCGCCCGCCCGATGAGGAGGGTCTTTCTACCGACCCTGCACCGGCTTGGCCCGCCTGGAATTGCGCATGTGAACCGGTCGCTCGATCGCGTGCTGGCGCGGTTCAACGACGGGCTGTCCGAGATAGCCGCGCGGTTTGCCAACGTGACGCTGCTGTCTCCCGGCGCCATCGTCGAGGAATTCGGTTGGAAAAACGCTTTCGATCCGCGCTTCTATTATCGTTCCAAAGCGCCGTACAAAGCCGCTTTTCTGGATCGTCTGGCGGAGCAGGTGCTGCTGTGCAGCCGTGGGGGCGGGAGTTATTACCGGAAAGTCCTCGTTCTGGACTGCGACAACACGCTTTGGGGCGGGATTGTCGGCGAGGATGGTATCGACGGCATAAAACTGGACCCGCATGACTATCCTGGAAACGTGTTCTGGGCGATGCAGCATGCCTTTCTGGCGCTTGGGCGTTCCGGTGTGCTTTTGTGCCTGTGCTCCAAGAACAATCCCGCTGACGTGGACGCCGTTCTAAGCCATCACCCAAACCAGGTGCTGCGCGATGAACATATCATCCGCAAGGCCGTGAACTGGAGTTCGAAAGTCGATAATTTGCGGGATCTCGCGGAGGCACTGAACCTCGGGCTCGACAGTTTTGTCTTTCTGGACGATTCGGCGGTCGAGTGTGAGGAAGTCGCGGCTCGACTGCCCATGGTAAAGACAATCCAGGTCCCGGCCGAGACCTATCAGTATCCAATGGTCGCCGCACAGCTGAAAAACCTTTTCATTGCGGGCGGCGTCGGGGACGAGAGCGCGGATAAGACCGCCCAGTACAGGCTACTTGCCAAATCCGAAGTGGAACGGCAGCGGTTTGCCAGCCACGACGACTATCTGGCGTCGCTTGGCATCGCCGTGACCGTCAGCCGCAACGATCCGGCCACCGCGCTCCGGGCTGCCGACCTGTCTCAGAAATCCAACCAGTTCAACGTGACGACGCGCCGCTACACACATGGAGAGATCGCAGCGCTCATGGAAGCGGGCGATAGCGACGTGTATGTGTTCCGGGTGACCGACCGGCATGGCGACTATGGTCTGACCGGCGTTGCGGTCATCCGTTACACGGATGCTGTCGCGGACGTCGAGAGCTTCTTCATGAGTTGCCGCGTGATCGGGCGCGGCATTGAGTTCGCGCTTTGGCCGGTTGTCATCGACGAGGCGAAAGCCAGGGGCTGTCTTGACCTGACGGCCGTTTACCGGCCAACCGCGAAGAACGTCCAAGTCCAAGACTTCTTCGACCGGCTGGGAATGACGCCCGAGGCCGCCGGCGACGGCACCGAACGCCGGTACCGCCACCGCCTCGGTCCAATGGCCGGCGCCAAGGCCGATCACATCGCGGTGCATGTTATCGAGACACAGCCGGCGGCCTGATCGCCTACCAGAACTCTCCGACGCGCTTCTCCAACACCAGCGCAATTGATCGCGGAAGGAAGGTGGCCGATGGTGCGACGGACCGGGGGGCGCTGGAGAACATAGCCACGACCCGGAAACCGGCCTGCTCGGCCAAAGCCACGACCTCGCTCTCCCGGCGGAACTCGAAGATATGATCGATTTCCGCCGCGGTGAGCGCCGCCGTAACGAAGGCAAAACGACGTTCGCCCAAAGATTTGGCGAGGCTCGCGAGAAGTTGGCCGGGAGATTCCAGGTGCTCCAACAGGAAGCATGAAATACCGGCGTCGTATGGTGCCCCGTCCCGAAAGCTCATCGCGTCGGCCTGATGCGCATCCACCCGATCCGCGAGGCCGGTGCATTGCACGGTGCGCCGTGTCAGGGCCAACGTTGTCGGGCTGATATCGACCAGGGTTGATTTCCAGCTTTCCAATCGTGCGAGCGCCAGCATGGACCAAATGCCGGAACCGCATCCAAGGTCGATGATCTTTCCCGCCGAGGCGGAACGGCGCAGTCGTCCGAGGAATTGGTCGCGATAAAATTCGTAGATGTGAAGATGGTGTTCCCACGCAAAGGTCGTGACGTAGACGCCCCAGTGATAGTCGTTCATGAACCGGGGGTCGGCGTAGGTTTGCGAATGCACCTCGGCATAGGACGAGTGCTTGTAGCGGCGGTCGCGTTCGTACTCGGCTTGGCTGCGGTTAACGCCGACGACGAAGGTGGTGTAGCCTCGGGTCAATGTCTCAAGCCATTGTGGACCGATTGCCTTGCATGCCCACGCCAGCATCGGTTCCGCCAGTTCCCCGAACAGGCCCGGATTGCGATCCGCGGTATCACTGATCTGCTTGGCGAAGGCAGGCGCTTCCTTTTTGATGTGCGAAAGGAATGCGTCTGTGTGATTGAAGGACATCGAGCACGCTCCCGAATGGCGTAGATATCGTCGAGGCAACCGCTTGATACCGTTGCTTCGCGTCAATCCGTCATCTGGGGGAGGGATTGGCCGACGGCTTCACAGATGCTGGCGACGTTCCAGAGCTTGATGATCTGCGAGTCCGTCATCTGAATCCCGAACTCCTCCTCCATGGCCATGATCAGGGCCATGTGTTTTACGGAATCCCAGTTCTCCACGCTGTCGGGAGACGAGGTTTCGTCCAACTGGTCCAGCGGAACATCCATGACTTTGGCGACGACCGCGATAACTCTCGTCTTCATTTCGTTGTTTGTCCTTTCAAGGCGTGACGTTCGGCACCGTCGGGGCGTTCGGCTACGCCGATTGGCGGGCTTCCCAATCCTCGCGGAACAGCGCGAACAGGGCAATGTCCACGCGACGTCCATCCTGAACGGCATGGCGCCGCAATTCCGCTTCCAGAGTCATGCCGATCCGATGCAGGTTGTAGACAGCCGGGTAGTTGCAAGAGCGCGTGCCTCCCGTCACCTTTTCCATTCCCAGGTCCTGGAAGGCGTGGCGGATCAGGCGTTCGAAGGTCTGGGCGATCACCGGCTTTCCCCAATACCGCCGGTCTCCCACCATACCGCCGAGTTCCGCCACTTTGTGCAGCCAGTTCACCCGCAGCAGGCAATTGCCGATGTACACCCCGTCCGGCTTGTGGATGATGCGCCAAATCATGGCATTCCGGCCGTCGAAGGAGCGCAGGAAAGCTCCAATGGTTTCGCGTGTCTGTTGAACATAGCGGGAATCGGTGTACTGGACGACTTCAGGGTCGTTCATCCAAGCCACGTATTCGTCGGAGATGTCTCCATCCTGAAACGGTGCGAGAAGGAAGTCCGGTGTTTCCAGTGACCTTTGCGGCATGCCGCCGGGAGAGTCTTCGGTTGCGGCGGCTTTGTCGGAGAGCGTTGCCATATTGCGTGCAAGCCGTCTGTTTGAGGTTGTCATTGGCGGCGGATGAAGGCTCTGAACTGTCAATCTTCGGGCGCAATCGTGCGCGTTTGGTTCCGTTGTTTCATGCGAACCGCGGGGACACCGACAAACACAGCCATTTCTTCCAGATGCGAAACCGCGACCGCTCCCGCGCCAAGAACGCTGCCGGCTGCCATGCGGACACCCGGACGGACAGTGGCGCCGATGCCGACGAGGCAGCCATCGCCGATCTGGCCCGCGCCCCCGACGACCGAACCGGGTGCCAGGTGGGCGCCATCGCCCAATCGACTGTCATGCTCCAGAATCGCTCCGGTGTTGACGATGGCAAAGCGGCCCACCAAGGCTGCGGCGTTCACCACGGCGCGGGCCATGACGATCGAACCCTCACTGAGAATGGCACGGGAGGAAATGACCGCCGTTGGATGAACCAAGGCGGGGAATGCAATCTTCGGCAGGGCTGTGCGGATCTGGGCGGCGACGCGCCAACGCACCGCGTTGTCCCCGATGGCAATTGCCGCAGCGTCGATGGCTGGCCCAGTCCGCAGGAAGGTCTCCTCGCGATGGAGAGGATAGCCCAGATAGGTCGCCGCTTCGGGGTCGGGTGTCACGAAGCCGGCCACGGTAAAGCCGCCGAACGCCTCGATGACATCGCAAACGACTTTGGCGTGGCCGCCGGCCCCGAAGATCACGATCCGCATCAATCCGCTTCCACTCCCGCTCACGCGACGGCAACCCGTCTGCGCTGCGGCACGCCGCTGTGGTTTGCGGCGGCTCCGTTCAGCCAACGAAGGATCACACGGGCGAGGGCTTGCTGGCCTTTGTCCGTTAGATGAGCCGCGTCGGCGAACAGCCAATCCGGCGATGCGAACTCCTCTTCGGTGTTCGTGTCGATGAAATCGACGCCAATGGAAAGGCAGGCATCCCGCAGCGCGCGCGCATGGTCGTTCTGGACCTTCCGGAAGAAGGTTGAGCGAAGAACCTTGGCGAGCAGATCGGTATCCGCTGCGTAGAGGGAGAGAATTTCCTTTTCCTCAGGCGCGTATGGCTTGTCGATCCAAAAGGCGTTCGGCTGCAGGGCGTAAAGGATTCGCGGCCGATGGTCGCCGAAATGCGCGAGGAGGTCGAGCATCTGCTGTCGGATGCCGTCCACCCGCGCCTGATGCCGCGGGGCGTATTCCTCATAAGGGAAAGCCCCCGTGCGGCCGGTTTCACGGATCACGTCCGCCGCCAGATAGGATGCGTCGTTCAGCCCGCTGACGAACACGACGATGTCCAGATCGCGCGGCGCCACCTCCATGACCACAACCTGTTCATCCGGGAACAGCGATGCCCGGACGCTGACGTTGTACCAGCGCGGCCCCTCGTCCGGGATGGCGCGGTTCAACACGTTGTGCACCGCCGCTTCGTCCGACGAGGCCCCAACGCCGAACGGGGTGCTGTTCCCGGCGATGAGCGCCCGCGCGCCATTGTGTCCGAGGAAGTCCTGAAATCCCCTTCGTGCTCCGCCCCAAAAGGCGGTGCGGAATCCGGACCCGTCGGTCGAAACGCAGTCCATGCGCAGGTTCGCCTGAACTCTCCGGCCCGTTGGGCCGTTGACGATGCCGACGCGGTCATAATCCCGCATCTGCGGCAGGAGATCGTAACGGCGCGTATTCAGCTTCGCCACGAGATTGCGGGCGATTGAACTGTGAATGTCCGTCAGCCGGACGTCGCTCTTGTCGTTCGCTTCCGCATGTGGAAGGAACCGGCACAGGTCCGCCGTCGCGCGGATGGTGGAAAAGCTTTCCAGGTCGGCCAAAGCGGCGGTTGGAATTCGGATGCCGAATTGCTTTTCCAGTTCAACAACCAGCATCGCAAGCTGGAAGGAATCAAGGAGGCCGGACGCGATCAGCGGCTCGTCGTCGCCAATCACCGCATCGGCGAAGCATGACCGCTGTCGAACCACCTTGTGCACGCACGCGCGGGTGACCGACAACAGATCACCACTTGTGTCATTCGGGTGGGAAGTCGGGCTTTTCCCGTCATCGGCGGGAGCGGGCGCGTCAAGAGTCCTGGCCGACAGATACTTCCGGCGGTTTGCGGAGCGCGAGAGCTTGCCGGATGTGGATTTTTGCAGCCATCCAGGCGGAACCACACACACCTCGTCGGGGGTCAGGTCGAGCACCTCGCCGATCACGGCATGCACCTTACGCATCACCGGCTGAGGTGTCGGGCTGTTGCTTTCCACGACGACGACCAGCCGGTCAGTGCCGGTCGCCTCGTCGAAGACTCCGAAGGCGGCGCAACGTCCGGGAATGACCTCCGGGACGCTGCCGGCCGCTGCCTCAATGTCTTCTGGAAAGAGGTTTTTGCCCCTGAGAATGATCGTGTCGCTGATCCGGCCGATCACGAAGAGTTGCCCATCGACCATGTAGCCCTGGTCGCCCGTGCGGTAAAACCCATCCACAAAGCGGGCGGCGGGAGCCTCTGCTTTGCCGAGATAGCCGGAGAACAGGCAGGGGGACCGCAAGGCGATCTCGCCGACAACGCGGTCCGGAAGAGTCCCCCCGGTCTCGTCGAGGATACGGATTTCGGTGTTCGCCAGGGAGCGCCCCGATCCGACGATGACTCGCGCGTTGGGGGCGGTTTCATCGACGGGCAGAGCTTGGCCACGGGTGGCGATGACTTGGCGGTCAACCCGCTCGATGCACAGGCCGCCGGCGAACCCACCGGACGTGACCGCAAAGGTGTTTTCCGCCATCGCGTAGCTGGTTGCGAAGACACCGCCATCAAGGGCGGCCGGACGCAAGCGCTCGAGGAGGGCCTCGTGGGCGCTCTGGGTCACAGGCTCGGAGCAATTCACGAGGCCCCGGACACAGGACAGATCGAGTTGCGAAACAAGATCGTCCTGTGCGGCCCGTGCCAGCACATGATAGGCGAAGTTTGGCAGCCAGCAGAGCGAGCATCGGCAGGCGTCGATGGCCTGCAACAGCCTGAAGGGGTGGCGGACCCATTCAAAAGGGGACATCGCCACGACGGGACAGCCGGTCAGCAGCGGCATGAAGAATGCGGTGAGCAGCCCCATGTCGTGATAGAGCGGCAACCAGCTGGCGATGCGGTCGTCCGGCCCAAGGCCAATCTCCGCCGCGTAAGCATCGACCTGCCAAAGCAGTTGCCGATGGGAAATCGCGATTCCCTTGCGCAGGCCCGTGGTGCCGGACGAAAACTGAAGAAATGAAGCGGTGTCCGGGTCGATGCCCGCAGGCCCGCCTTTAAAGGGGACCGCCCCCGCGTCGACGAGCGACGGGGCGGAAACGATCAGGACGTCTTCGCGGCATAGGGGCTTGAGAAGCTCCGCGATCTCCGGAGTGGTGACGATGGCGCGCGGCGCCGCGATGTCTATAAGAGCCCCGACCGTTTCAAGGAACCTGGCCGTGGAGAATTTGGGAGAGGGCGGAGCGTAGAAGGAAGGGACTGCCCCGATGAGCAAAGCGCCCGCATAGGCGGTGTAGAGTTCTTCCGTGTGGTCGAGGATGACGACCACGCGGTCGGCCCGTCCGACCCCGAGGCCCGACAACAGCCCGGCCACGCCTTGCGCGCCGTCGATGAAGTCCCTATAGGTCAGCGAAACCGTCGCCCGATTGCCGAACAGAAGCGTCAGCCAAGGTCCGCCGGCATCAGCCGCGTAAAGCCGCGCGATTCTGTCCCCGATGGTCCGGGCGTTCCGCTCGGCGGCTTCGGTCTCGCGCACCATCATCGTGAAAAATCGACGCCGATGGCGGTGAAGCGCGCGACGAGGCGCTCGTATGCCCAAGGGCGCAGCTTGGCCTGATAGTGCAGCAGCGTCGGCGTGTTCCGCGAAGCCCTCTGGAAAGCCTCGACCGCTTCCTGTTCCCGCCCCAGGGCCTCCAGAGCGAGGCCGAGATTCGTGGCCGTCCAGCTGTCCTCGGCCTTTGCCAGCGCACTGCTGTGAAGTCTGACAGACTCCAGCGCATCGCCGGTCACCTGAAGGGCAAGGCCGACGTTGGTCATGCACCACTGATCCTGCGGCGCCAGCGCCAGCGCGCGGCGCAACGTGTCGAGGGCGAGGTCATGCTGTCCGGCGGAAAGCTGCATGAGCCCCAGAACGGAGAGCTGCGCGGCGTCGTTCGGGCTGTTCCGGCAGACATCCTGCTGGATTCCGATTGCCTCGACCGCGCGGCCGGCGACAAGGTGCAAAGTGGCAAGGTTGGCTTTGGCGATGAAGAATTGCGGATTGCTGGCGATTGCCTTCGCAAGGGCCTCCTCGGCCTTTCCGTATTCTCCCCGCAGCATGTATGCGAAGCCGAGCCGATTGTGAAGCGGTGCGTCTTTCGGCAGAAACGCGCAAGCCTTCTCCAGAACTCCGATCGCATCCGTCAGTCGGTTGTTCCTCATCAGCAGATCCGCGAAGTTGAGCGATCTGCCGCCCTGGCTCGCGATGTCCTCGACACCCAGACGGTCGGTCCGGCTGCATGCCGCCTCGGCTTCGGGCAGACGCTTCATCGCGATCAGAAGGTCCGCCTGGCTCCCCTGCAAGTCGCCGGACGTGGGCAACAGCGCGAGCGCGCGCTGGATAAAGCTTAGCCCTTCCGGCTGGCCATGTGTTCCAACCACCAGCTTTGCCGCGCTTCGCAGGGCGTCCGCGACGCGGTGGGCCAAGCGCGGATCGCCGGACAATGCCTGATTGAACAGTTCGATGGCCGCACCGATCTCACGACGCTCCAGCAGGGATTCGCCCTCTTCCAGCAGCGCCTCGGCGGTGTATGCGGGATTGCGGGCGCGCATCTCGGCATCCACCGCAGCCGCTTCTGCCGCCTTTCCCAACCCATTCAGCGTCTTGATCAATCCGTGGGCGGCGCCGGCGCAGTCGGGGCTGATTTCCAGCGCCCGCCGGTACGCCGCCGCCGCCGCCTCCAGGTTGCCCTCGCGCTGGATCGCCCGTCCCATTTCCTTGTGGTAGTTGGAAAAGGTGGACTCCCGGATGCGCTTCCGCCACGCGTCGTAATCGATAACGGCGGCCGTATCGGTTCCGGACGTGTCCTGCGGTTGGGTCGACATGGCGGAACTCCAGTCAGAGATCAGTTGAATTGGCGGAAGACGGGCTTGATGGGTACCCCTTCGAGCAGACTTTGCCAACCGGCGTCGAGCGCGCGCGAGAGAATGATGAAAGCATCCCGTGCGGCGTCCACGGTCCGGACGACATCGGCTGCCGTGTGGGCGTAACTGGGCGCCAAGTAATTGCACAGAATTCCTCGACGGGCCATCTCCTGCAAAAACAAGGTGCGCAACGGCAGGGAAACAGCACCCTCGCTGTCGCGGCAGGCATACACCGGACTGCATGGGTAACCGGCCGCCTGGAAGTGTGCGGCGATGCCGACATCCGCCGCAGCCGCGTTCAACCCTTCGATCAGCGCGCCACCGATGTTCCAGAGATGCTCGATGACGGGCTCACGGCTGAACACGCGGAGTGTGGCTCGCATGGCGGCCAGCGCGTGATTTTCCGCGCCATGCGTGGTCGAGACGAGAAAAACGCGCGGCTGGCTGCTGCGCAGACCACCCAATTCCATGATGTCCCGGCGGCCGACGAGGGCCGAAACCGAAAAGCCGTTGGCAATTCCCTTTCCAAAGGTGCTGAGGTCCGGCGCGAGGCCGTAATAAGCCTGCGCCCCGTTCAAGTGCCAGCGGAAGCCGGTGATCATCTCATCCAGGATGAACACGGTTCCGTTGCGGCGGCACAGATCCTGGACTCCTTGCAGGAACCCATCCCGCGGCGGCTCGCTGGTCGCCGCCTCCATGATCAGCGCCGCGATCTGTCCCGGATGGGCGTCGAAAAGGCGACGGACACTGTCCAGGTCGTTGTAGCGGAATGTCAGCGACAGGCGCTTGATCGCTTCTGGAACGCCGGCATCGCAGGCGGTCGTGCCGATGAACCAGTCATCGTACGAAAAGAACGGGTGATCGCTGCACAGGGCCACCAGATCGCGTCCGGTGTAGGCGCGGGCCAGTTTCACCGCGGCGGTCGTTGCGGTGGACCCGTTCTTCGCGAACTTCACCATCTCGGCGTGGGGTAGAAGGTTCAGCAGATCGGCTGCCGCGTCGGATTCCACGCGAGACGGGCGGCCGAAATTCGATCCCAGACGGATCTGTTCGATGGCAGCCTCGATCACATCCGCGTTGCCATAGCCCAGCGACATCGTCCTGAGCCCCATGGTCCAGTCGAGATAGCTTCGGCCCTGGTCGTCCCAGACGATCGCCCCTTCGCCCCGCTCCAAAAACCTGGGGGCGTTCGCGGGAAACTGGTCGTCGCCCTTGCTGTAGGTGTGGCCGCCGCCGGGAATGACATCCTGGGGCAGGTGGGGCGTGGGGTGGACGTCGTCGTCTAGCATGGCAGCCCCTTTCGGTCGCTGTCCTCCGCCCGGACCAGAAGGTCCAGCACCGCTTCGTCATCGCGGAAGCCATGGGGCCACGGCCGCTCCCTGCGAATGGCGGCGAGGAAATCGTCCATCTCCCGGATGTAGGGCTCTTCCGGGTGGATGTAGCCGTCCTCCACCGTGCCAGCCCCCAGGTCGATGACGGACCACGCGCCTGCCTCGGCCCGGAAGAGGCGCACCGTATTCGCGGTGTGGTCCCATTCCAGGGTGCCTTCGGTGCCGTTGATCCGGATCAGGCGCACCGCCGGGCGGGCAACCACATCGATCATGAGGTGTCCGATCATCCCCGTCCCGAACCGCAGCAGCAGCTGATAGACGTCGTCGATATCGCAGTCCAGGTCGCCCAACTTCCCCTTCATGCACGACACCGCATTAACTGGGCCGAACAGATCGACCAACCAGATCAGCTCGAACGGAACGATCTCGCGACACGCTCCCGTCTCGCGTTTGGAGACGTAGAAATCCTTGTAGCTTTCCCACGGGTGCCAGTCGGGAAGATATTGGCCGCTCTGATAGGTGAACGCCAACGGCCGGCCGATGGCGCCCTCGCCAATCAAGCGGCGCAGTTCCCTCACGCCGGCGAAGTGCACCATGGTGCAGGAAGGCACGCCGACCAACCCGGTTTCGTCCAGCCGCCGGATCAGTTCCGGCATCCGAGGATCGGTGACGTTGGCTTCGGTGAAAAACGGAATCCCCCGATCCACCGCCTGAAGGGCATAGTCGACGTGGGTGTCCGGCGGCGTGGAGATGATCCAGGCGCCGACGTCGACCGCGGACGCCTTCTCCCAATCGTCCAGGCATTCGATTTTGTAGGTTGCTTCCACCTCCGCCCTCCGGTCGGGACGGGGGTCGTAGCCGATCACGGTGGTTATGCCCAGCCGGTGCAGGCACCGGATGCGCCGCTTGCCCATCGAGCCAAGGCCGACGATGAGAATTTTCACGATTGCCCTCCAGCGGCGGGAGAAAGCGCTGCCGCGCGCGCGCGCGCCAGGCCGGCTTCGTAGGCGGCCTGTACATGCCGGTTGATGTCGAGAAGCGCCATGTTGTCGGCGAGGAAGGCCATGACGTTCTCGAAATCCGCGGAAAGCCCGCGCGCCTCAAGCCCGTGCATGATCTTCTGATGCAGCTGGTAATCCTCCGGATAGTCGAGCGTCAGCCGCCAATCCGGATGGTGCCAGCGCGGGTCCGACTCGTTCAGGTCGATGCAGCGGTATGCCGGATCACGGCGGAACAGATGGCCCCAGACCTCGGTGTCGGCCTCGGGCCGATCCCGACAGATAGCCTCCAGCGCGGTCAGGGCCACCAGAAATCCGGTCGCGCCGAGCGGCAGGCCTTCGACCACCGCCAAGTCGGGACACTCCGATCGGGCAAAGGCGGCAAGCTCGCCCAGATGCCGGACCGAAACAAAGGGGTCGTCGCCATCGACGACGATCAGATAGTCCCAACCCTGGGCGCGAGCGGCGTCGCGGTAGCGCAGCAGCTTGTCGTCGGGGCTGCCGCGAAAGCTCTGAAACCCCAGTTCGGTGGCCACATCGCAAAGGGTCGTATCACGGGGGTCCGTGGAGGTTGCCAGCAGCACTCCTTCGGTCCCCGGCACCGAGCTCAGGCGCCGCAACATGAAGCCGGTCAGTGGCTGCCCCGCGTAGGGCAGCAGCGCCTTGCCGGGCAGGCGATTTGCCTTGTTGCGGGCCGAGAGGATCGTGCCGATCCTCATTGCGCGCTCCGCGTGACCAGATCGAAGGTCAGCCCTTCGTCGCACCGGATGTCGGTACGGGCGTGGGCTCCGATGAAATAGGATTGATGCGCGGGGGAGGCGCCCTCGTCCGAGCGTTTGGCGATTACCGCAGTCTCGTCGATCAACTCGCCCGCACGCAGGTCGCGGGCGGCGACGAGGCGCTTGCGGGAATTCTGGCGGTACGCGACCGAGCGCTGGGCGAGGCCAAGCAGGCTTCCCTGTCCCAGGGCCTGTTCCGCCTTGCGGATCAGATCGACGAACCGGGTGAATTCGTCCGGGGACAGGGCGGATTCGAAATCTTCGCCACGCCGCGAGCGGTCATGGGTGATGTGTTTCTCGATGCAGGTCGCGCCAAGCGGCAGGGCGAGAAGCGGCATGACCAACGCGAAGGGGTCGTCGGCATCGAGGTGATCGGCAAGCCCGACTGGAAGCCCAAAGGTGTCGCGCAACGCGGCGACGACCCGCACGTTGTTGTCCTCGACCCGCGTCGGATAATCTTGATGCCCGTACAGCAGGGTGATGGCGGCCTCGTCCCCGACAACGCCGCGCACGAGGCCGACAACAGTCTCGATCTCCCCCAGGGTGGCTCCGCCGATGCGCAGGTACATCGGCTTGCCGGCGCGGGCGATCTCCTGAATGAAGCCGTGCTCCTCGAAGGCGGCAGCCGACAGGACGTAGGCCTGCGGTTCCAAGCCTCGGGCGAACGCCAGGCTGGCGGCATCGTTCGGCATCACCAGAAGGTCGATGCCCACCTCGCGCGCGGTCGCCGCAACCTGCCGCCAATCGTCGAAGGAGAGGTTGATGTCCTCAAGGTAGGTGTAGATGGGCTTCTGATCGTGCCCGGCAGAGACGCGCCCAGGGCCGGTGCGGTAATGGCGCACCATGTAATCGGGCAGGTGGGTGATGTGGATGCTGATGGCGTTCGCGCCGGCCGCCGCCGCACCGCGGACGATATCGCACGCGAGCCCGACTTGGCCGTCGTGCGACCAAGCCATCTCGGCGATTACATAAGTCTTTTTCATCGTGTCGGTCACCGGTTGCAGGGCTTGCGGATTGGGGATCGGGTATCAGGTCAGCCGTTGGCGGGCAGGTAGCATTTGCGGCACATGGGCATGTCGTAATAGTGGCCTTCGGCGTGCAGGCGCCGGATCGAGCGGTAAGCGTCACCGTTCCAGATCGTCGCCAAGGGATGTTCCCGCCAATTTCCGACGACGGTCTCGTCCTTGTCATCGACACAGCAGATCGTCACATTGCCGTTGTACTTCAGGAACATGCGTTGGAACGGCTGTGCACACCAGAAGCCGGGCACCTCCGGGAAATCGCCTTGGGCGTCTGGGTCGCGCTCGGTGTAAAAGCCATAGCCGATGGCATCGACCAGATGCTTCCACATGATCTTCATGCCTTCGAACTGCTCGCGCCACTTCGGGTCGTCGTACATGACCATGGACAGGCGAACCTGAACATGGGGGAAGCGTTCGTTGCGAACCTTGACGAAGGCATAGACATTGTCGATGACGCGGCCGATCGACGTCCCGACGCGGCGATCCTCGAACAAGTCCGGTGAAATTGCGTCGAAGGAGACGAAGAGATTGTCCAGTCCCGCCTCAAGAAGCTCAATCGCCTTGGCCGGGCGGAGCAGAGAGGCGTTGGTGTTCATCATCACATCCAACACGCCCTTTTGCTTGGCGTAGGCCACCTGCCAGACCGCATCCTGGTGGGCCAGGGGTTCACCCAGATAGTTCAGCTTGACGCTTTTGACGCCATGGGCGACGCCCTGGTCAATGATCGACGCGAACTCGTCGCGCGTCATCATGCCAAGAGGCGAGAACTCGTCCCGCTCAATCAGCATCGTCCTTGGGCACATCGGGCATTTCAGGTTGCAAATGTTGGTGGTTTCGATGTCCAGGTGAATTGGAAAGTCCAACTCCTTCCTGAGACGCGGAACTTCATCCCACAATTGCCGGTATTCGAAATAGGCCGGGGGGCGATGCGTCTTCCAGGTGTCGCGGTAAACGATTTCCTTATAGGTCTCGTTCGGGTCGAATTCGTACATCGGTGACCCAGTGACGGTTTGGGGGGCGTCGTTGGCGTCATCACGCATGCACATCGTGCTCCAATGGGGTGCCGCGCCAAGTGACGCGGTGATTTTTATTCAAGAAATGCGCCAAGTCCGGCGGCCTCCCTCGAAAGGACTATAATGCCCATCGAGGAAGGCTTTGCAAGCCCATGAGGGACAACATCCGCGTGTCCGTCAGACTGGCCGGAGCGTCACCTTGTATACGGTCAAAGGCGCCGCGCCCACGCTTGAAATCCGGATTTGGCAGGGCTGCCCGGCCAGCGGTCCCGGCACATCGAATAGCCAGTCAAGCCGTGTCGATAGCCCGTCGGAGCGCAAGGTTCCAGCATGAACAGCGAAGGGTGCCGCCACGACCGCGCCGCTTTCGCTCAGCACATTGACCTCGGCAAGCGGGTTCCCGGCGGCGGCTTCAATGTTTTCGGTCGCCATGTAGAGGCTAAGGCGGTGCGGTCTTGCATCCAGTTTTCGGCTCGTGCCCGTGAGCACCACACCCGTCACGCCTTCCGGGACGGTGACAATGCCGCCAGACCGTGTCGCGCCACGATCCAGGAGCATGGACGGCAAAAGATCCATCAGTTCCTGCCTCGGGGGCGCTGACACTCCATACCCCGGAAAGCTGTGGGGATCGTAACCCGGAACCGAGAATGGGTGCGTGCTGGGGAAGCAGCGGAACCAATGGCGCAGGTGGATGCGGCGCATGATCGCTTCCAGGGCCGGCTGGCCGGGAGGCGCAAAGTTCTCCGGCCCGTCGAGCCGGTGTGTCAGCGTCACCTCGCAGGAAAAGACGAAATCCGCGCGCTGGGCGAATTGCAGCAGAAGGTAGCGGATATCCTCCGCTTCCAACTCCGGATCATCGAGCGTTTCGGGGTCGAGCAGAGCGCGGCGGGCCAGCCAAGCGTTGGGATGAACCGTCAACCGGCTCGCCGCAAGCGACGAAGGGTCGAACGGATGGAAGATGCCAAGCCGTATCTTTTCCTGCCGGGGAATTATGCAGACGTCGCGCCATTCCTCCCGCTCGTGCAGCATTTCCGAGTCCGACGCCTCGGCGTTGGCGCCATAGGCCAGCAGGACGGGCGCGCGGCGCTGCACGGTTTCGGCGCGCTCCAACGCGGTCACGAGGCTCCGGACATGGTTGCGGTGCAACCGCGCACTCGGGTCCAGCACTCCGAAAAGGTCCGTTTCCACATGGCGCAAACCGGCCGAGAGCGCGGTCGAAGCCGCTGCGCCGAAGGCTTCCACCGTGACGAAGCGCAGTTCTGGGAAGGATTCGGTAAGAGCTCCGACGTCCATCGACTGACCGAGCACCAGGATGATTGTGATGCCGGCGTGGCTCTGGTCGGCGAGCGACCGCAACGCTGGCCGCAGGTCGTCGGGACCGCATCCGCCGGTGCGGACGATGTAGGAAACGGTCAGCCCCGTGGTCTGCGGCATCGGCCGATAGCCACGGGTCCGCAGAACCTCCTCATGCACCGTCAGCACGGTTTCGAGCATGCGTTCCTGGTTCAAGGAGCCGTTGAAGATCGACCAGCAGCTTTTGGCCTTGGCCAACGCCTCTTCCGGATGGTCGGCGACCCACGTCATATGGGTCTCGATCTGCCGGGCGATCTCGGTCGCGGAGGCCAGCGGGTCGATGTAAAGAACGGAGTCGCCGAAATGCCGTTCGATAAACGGGTTGCGCGAAGCAATCGGCAGGGCTCCGGCGGCGGTCACCTCGAAGATGCGGTTGGTCGGCAGGGCCTCCACTTCGAAGTCGCGCATCGACAGGCAGAGACCGACGCCGCAGCGGCGGTAGACGTCCAGGGTGGAAACGCCGTCGAACGGCACCCGTCCCCGGTAGGCCGGGCCGACGTGGCGCCAACCCTCCGCCGGACCGTAAAACTGCATGAATGGAAGGCGCGACAAATGGTCGAACAGATCGGCGTGGCGCTGCCCGTCCCAGTTGGTGCCGAAGTAGGCGAGTTGTGGGTTCGTCAAGTCCGGTGCGACGAAGCCGGTCTCGTGGACGGTGTTGGCGTAATAGCCGATCGGCGCCTTGGTCTTTCCGCTGCCGGCCTGCACATCCTTCAACCAGCGCACGACCGTGTCGGACACGGTAAAATAGGCATCATAGGACAGGATGTTGCGGACGAACCTAGCCGTCTGCATGTAAAAGCGCGATGGGGCGGTGACCACCCCATAGGTGGGAAAGGGGGTCAGCTTCGGGTCCTGGTGGGTCAGCGAGAGCACGAAGTCCGGCTCGAAGGGCAGGATCTCTTCGCTGGTGCGGAATGGCTTCGCCTCGATCCCCAATCGCTCTGCGGCAATGGAGATCCGCATCATCGTCTCGGTCTCGGCGACGTTGTCGACCGGGAAAAGCATGGCGATGCGCTTGACCATGTAAGCTCCTTCGCGGCGCTGTGCCGACATGCCTATTGTCTCGTTCAAAGCGGCCTGGATCGGCATCAGCTGATCCGGAATGGATCGCGACGCCTGGGGAAAATAAACCTGCGCGCGAAGAACGGCCGTTGGTCGGGAAGCAAGCGGGCGCACATGCGATCCCCGATACGCAGGGTGTCGGAAAAGGTGCCGTCGACGTCCTGGTAGTTCGAGTGCCCGTGCCCGTGGAAATGATGGATTGCCGTCACTTCGGCCGTGAAGGCCACGCCCGTTTTCTGCACCAGCAGGAACTGGAAATCCATGTCCTCGCCCGTATGGATGGCGGGGTCCGACAGCATCTCCGCATCCACGAGGTCGGTGCGCGCCAGGAAGCTGTTGGACATGAAGATGTTGCAATGCCGCGCCATACGCTCTGGCCGGAACCATTGGAAGTGTTCGATCACCCGCCGTTCCCGCAGGTCCGGGCTGGCGTCGTCCTCCCAGATTTCGCTTTCCGTCAGCGGTTCCGTCTCGGACACCATCACCGTTCCGGTGTGGACCATGCCGACCTCGGCCGGCAGACTGAGCCTGTTGCGCCGACGCAGGGCGTTCACCAGCGTGCGAATATGGTGCGGAAACATTTCGTCGTCGTCGTCCAGCATCCCGAACAGGTCGGTCCGCATGGCGGCGACGCCCGCGCGCAGGGCGCTGGACCGCCTGCGGCCGAAATCATCGACGATTTGCCAGCGCAGGCTGGGGAATTCCGCCGCAATGGCGGGCAGTTCGGGAAAAGGTCGGAAGCAGACGAAAACGACTTCCAGATTGGGCCAATGCTGCGCTTCCAGGCTGCGCAACGCCCGGCGAAGCAGGTGCATGGGGCGCGCGCCCCCGGTGCGCACGACGATTCCGACCGACGGCACGTCGTCGGGCCGCTCGTCCGGGTCTGGCAGGTAGCCTTTGCGCACAAGGTTATCTGCATGCCATCGCAGAATGGTGTCTCCGTCCGCTCCGAGGTCGAGTGGAACCACACCGGCCTTTCGGATGCCGAAACACAGATCGCCAACCCATTGCCCGAGCCGGGGCGTTTCGGTCAGACAACTGTCCCAGGTCAGTACGTTGCGGACGAGACGGGTGGACCATAGATAGTCTTCCGGCTCGCCGCGCAGCACACCATAAGTCGGGAAGCGCGTAAGGCGAGCGTGCTGCGGTGACATCAGCATCACGAAGGACGGATTGATACCGTCCAGGTCATCGCATGTGGCGCGGCGGGCAACATCCACCCCGGCGGTGGCAAGGCGCCGATGCAGGTCTTCGGCCAGGGCTTCGTCGCTCAGCCCCGGCGGGGCAATCAGAGCCGCGCGCACGGAATGCATCCCGGATTGCCGCGTCATGGCGCGTCGTCCAAGCGGTAGATGATGTCGCGGTTGAACGGAAAGGCGCTGAATACGTTGCGGACACCCGCCGCCTTCAACGACGCATGGATGTTGACCCAATATTGGCTGGCGATAACCACCGCCGTACGGTCGGTCAGCGCCATTTGAACCTCGTCCAGCTTGTGGATCGGTATGTCTTCCAACTGTCCAGTCAGGAAGCTGTCGAGAATGCCGGCTGGTTTGGGCAATCCCGCGGCGGCCATCCGGCGCAGCACGATGCGACCGCCGCCGCCGGCGCCAAAGAGCCAGACGGCCTCGTAACTGGCGAGATCGGCAAGGCGATAGGTCAGCGGACGGTCAAGTTTCCACAGTCCGATGCCCAGCGGCGGCGGTGCATCCTGTGCCTCGGTGAGGACGGTCACGCGAACCGGCCCCTCTGCCTGCCGCAGTTCGATGTTTCCATCAAGGCGGATGCCGCTGCCGAAGAGGCGTTGCCGGACGGGAACGGCAATGCTGCGCGCCGCACCGCCGTCCAGCGGCGTAAACTGGACGAGCAGGGAAATATTTGCCCAGTGCTGGGCAAAATATGCCGATAGGCGGAATATGCCCAGCGGCAGTCCTTCCCGCCGCTCGACGCTTATGGGCCATGCCGTCAAGTCGGCGTCGCTCAGCAGGTTGGCGGATGCTTCAGCCCGGCCGCCACGTTGCAGCCGGAAAGCCGGAATCTTGAGGGCTGGATCGATGAAGGCTTCGAAAGCCGTCCCATCGGATTGGCGAGCCGTCAGGGAATAGGGCGTGGCGCCGAATGTGGAGCGACCGAGAAAGCGCATGAGGAAGCGTTCAGCGGAATCCGGAGAAGCCGTCCGCGCCACACCGGGGCGAGGCTGTGCCGTCAGTGTGATCCGGGCTGAAAAAGCGAAAAACGTCCGCTCGGCCAGGAGCAGCCAAAGATACAGTTCTTCTCCGTCCGGCAGTTTGGGGTTTTGCAGAATCTCGTCGTCGATCAGGTCCGTCCGCGCCAAAAATCCTGGTGCCGCCTCGCATGACAGCGGATCTTCAAACTGATTGGGCGAGAAAAACTGGAAATGAACCGATTGCTGATCGGCGACGGCGTCTTCCAACCGCGCGCCGCTGTAAGCCAATCGCACGGGACCGTACCAGTAGCGTCCATCGATTTTCCGCATGGCGGCGAGCAGGGACGACAGGTGTTCCGGATAAAGCTGATCCCCGGCCTCCAGAATGCAGAAATGGCCCGGACGGGAGCGCAACCAGTCGAGCGCCGCCCAGAGCGCATCGCAACGATTGCCGTCGGGCAGCGACCGCCATGTCACCGACACCCCGGCGTCAGGTGGCGGTGCGTCGGAGAGCGCCTCGTCCGCTTCATCGCCCCAAGCCACCGCGAAGATGTCCGGGCGCCCCCCTTGCTGGCGCGCCACAGAGGCGATGGTCGTGGCGAAGCGCTTTGCGGATTCCTGCCCGGCCTTGCCCAGAATGGCGACGCTTATCAGTTCCGCATCAGCCGCAGCCTGCCAGTCCTTTTGACGTTGAGCCGCCTCGCCTAGGAACGCCAGCAGGTTGTCGAACAGCGCGTCGAGCGTGAATTGTTCCAAAAATAGGGTGTGAGCCTTCCGTGCCTTGGCGGCGGCGGCATCCGGGTGGCGGGCTAGCCAGTCCATGTGGTCATCGATCTGCCAGGCAATTGCCTCCGCCGGAGCATCCAGGTCAATGTAAAGCAGGCAATCGCCGAACAGCTCTTCAACGTCCGGTGCCCACGCGCAGAGGCAGGGAACTCCTGCGGCGGTAATGTCAAAGAGGCGGGGCGTAATGCCCTGCTCGGCGCGCAACGGGGCAGGGTCCAGGCAAAGACCGGCTCCCGCCGCCCGGTAGGCGTCGATGACAGCATGGCCGTCGGGCGCCAGTTTCCTAGCCGCCTGCGAGGGAGCGATTCGATCCCATCCCTCCCCATGCAGACGGAGGTACGGGCGATCCGCGAGACTGCCGAGCACCGCATCCCGTTCCGTGCCGACGTCGGGGGAACCGACGAAGGCAAGGCCTCCCGTTCCCTTCGGTCCGGCCTCGGTGCTCAGGAGCGGGGTGACGCCGAACCTTGCGACGGGCGCGTCGAGCTTGCGCGCTCCAAACATGACGTTGCGCAACCAAGACGCCACGGTGTCCGAAAGCGTCAGGTAGCCATCGTAGGTCAGCAGATCCCGAAATCGGGCGGGTTCGGTGAAGGAGTCGGCTCCCGCCGCGACGATGGCATAGGTGGGGATGCCGGCAGGTTTGGGGCCGCGTATCGACAGGGCCAGGGCCGCATCGAACCGGCAAAGGGGCGGGGGCTCGCCGGTGGACGTGGCGACCACAGTTGCGCCGGCCTTCGCCGCCACCGCTTGCAACCGAGCCAGGGCTTCAAGATCGTCGAACCGTTCCGGGTCCATCAGGACGGCGATGCGCGGGCCTCGATCCGGGCGGCCAATCTGCGGCTTCATCGTGGCGCTCTCCGGTAGGAAGGCAAACGCAACGGTTCTCCGCGTTGGCGAATGTCCGATGCCCGCGTCGCGGACTCGCGCATGGCGTCGGCGAAGCGTGTCTGGTCCATGGCGCCGAAAACCGCGTCGGACATGGTGGTTTGGTTGTGCGCCGCGAGGCGAGCGAACTCGGCGGGTGTCCGGTGGAGGTGCCGGAGACGACCGAGCAATTCTTCAAAGAAATCCGGACAGGCCGGTCGATCGTCCGACCACATGTGGGCGGTGCGGAAGGTGAGCTCCGGTGGGTCGAGGTTGATTTTCGAAATCGCTTCCAGACCGCCGACGACAATTCCGTTCTCGTCGTCTCGCACGAAATCTCCAATCCCGATGGTATCTGCCACGACGGGCACAAGGCCGGCTTGAAGCGCTTCGGCGAGCCCATTTCGGAAAATCGTGGGGCAAGGCATCAGGTACAGGTCCGCTGCGGCGAACAACTCGTCCAGCACCGCCTCATCGACAGGGGAATCGTAATGGTCGATCCGAGGATGGTGGGCGACCGCCTCCCGAAGGCGGGGAGAAAGCCCTTCCGGCAATCGGGCGCGCAGAATCAGCCGGATGTCTGGAAACTCCTCGGCCAGCACAAGGAAGGCATTCAGCGTTTCAACGCCTCCGCGCATGTAGAAGAATGCATCGGATTCGAAGAAGCTGGATGTGAACAGCCAAGTCCGGGCCATTTGCGGGCTCTTGCGAACGGGCTTGTTCGGCCGGTGCCAGGTGTTGACGTGCGCGACCTTCCCGGCAATGGCCGGGCTGTCGAAGAAATCCCCGAGATGGCCGAGGGTTCGTGGGCAGTGGGTCAGGATCTGGATGCAGTAATTGGCCTCCAAATGCCCTTTCAGTATCCAATAGAGCGCCGTGTCCGGCGTGACCTGAACTTCATCGACCGGAAGGACCGGGATGAACAGCGCTGGCATGAAATCGTGGCAGTAGACCCAAGGGCGCTGGCCAAGGCTGGCCGGAAACGGCGATAGGAAATCGAAAAGCCATCCGTCGTCAGGTTCCGTCCAGGCGTGCAGGCGGGTGGCCACGAAGCAGGCCGCCGTGGCACGGTCCACGCACGGATGCACATCGAGCAATGCCGCGAGGTAGCGAACTGCCCTGTCGAGGATCGCCGGGAGATGACGCAGCATACAGTGCAGCGCCGGGGTCGGCTTGTGGACTGCCAAGTTGGGAACGGCGGCGAACATGCCGGCAATGGAGGGGTGGTCGAAACGGCCGTTGCCGAAGGTCAGTTCTTGCGGAAACAGGACCGCGCCCTTGGAAGAAGGCGGGTCCGGAACGCCATTGTCGCCCATGCCCGCAAGCGCACGGCACAGCCGCGCCGGGCCGTTCGCGACCACCAGAGCGGCTTCCACGGCGGCCCCGATGAAGCGCGGGGCATCGGGGATCTCCTGTACCGCCGCGATGGCAAGGGGCAGCGCGTCGTCATGCCGGTGCAGGCGCATGAGGATCTGTGCCTGACGAAAGCGGTCGTCGGCGGTTCCCCTGCCGGTCGCGAGAAGACGGGCGCCGGCCTCCGCCGCCTCGGCCCAACGCCCCTGCCGGGCGAGGCAAAGCCGTTCGACTCCCAGCAATCGGGCAGCCTCCGCTCCGGCCCCGGGCGACCGGGGCATGAGCGCGCGGACAACGGACAGGCATTCCTCGAACCGCCTGGCCTCGATGAGACCGTGCAGTGCGGAGGCATCCGGGAGAGGTGGCGCCTCCACGGAGTTGGGGGTTGCCCGCACGATGAACCTCGGTGATGGGATCGCCGTAACGGCAGGTTCCTTCATCGTTTTCCCGCCAGCCAAAGCGGCCTTCTTAGCCAACACCGGCCCGGCGGTCAACAGCGGGTCCGGTTCCGTGGATCCGGCGGAAGGGCACACCGCGAAGGCGGTTGGATCTCCCGCGGAACGCGCCCCTCCCCAGGACCGAGCCGTCGTCGCTCATCAGGGCGTCTTCGGTTCGGCCAAGCGCCCGCCATGGGCGGCATTCCACCACGCGATAGTGCGGCGAATGCCCTCGTCGAGCGACACCTGACGCTCCCACCCCAAAAGCTCTGTCGCTCGGCTGGAGTCGAGTGCCAGGGATGTTTTGATGGTTGGCTGCGAAAGATCATGCTCGACCCGGAGATTCCGGCCCGATGCGGCGATGATGCGGGAGACGAGTTCCTTAATGGTGACGGCGCTGCCATAGCCCACGTGGAAAAGCTCGTATGGGGATTCCTGCCGGGTGATTGCCAGATCGATAAACCTCACGAGATCATCCACATAGAGGAGGTCGCGGGCCTCCTCCCCGGTTCCCCAGACGGTGACCGTGCCGGAGGTGTTGGTCATCACCTTGGTGACCGTCGCGCCGAAGACGTGGCTGCGTTCAAGGTCGAACTTGTCGTGTGGGCCGTAGATGTTGCTGTGGCGGATTACCGTATGCTTGGTGACCCCCAGGTTCGAGAAGAACTGACACATCTTCTCGATGTAGATCTTGGTCCAACCGACCCCGAAATAACGGGAATTGAGCTCATCGGCGATGGACCAGTCGTCTTCACGCCAAGGGGTTTCCGACGACTGATACATAACCGAACAGCTGAAGAACACGAAGTGCTTGACCTTGTGGTCGTAGCAAGCCCGCAGAATCAGCGAGTTCATCACCGCGTTGTCGGTGACGTGGATGTAGGGGCGGGTGACGATGTCCTTCGAACCCGATGTCGTGGCGGCGGCTTGGACCACGACATCCACACCCGCGATCAGTTCACCGACTTGCGACGCGTCACGCAGGTCGGCCTGATGCCAAGTCAACCCCGGGCATTCGTATTCCGGTCGGGTGAAGCGGACGGCGTGAACATCGAGATCGTCGCGTAGCGCAAGCGCTTCGGCGATGTTGCGGCCGATGAAGCCGGTCGCGCCGCAGACGAGTACCTTGGTCTTCCGCATGGTGCTGTGGCTCCTCATTGCGCCGGCAGATAGGCCTGATCGGTAAAGGCATTGTAGCGGTTGGCCACATTCATTCCATTGGCCGCATACCACTCGATGGTTTCCCGAATGCCTTCCTCCAGGGAAACCACCGGCTCGAACCCCAGCGATTTGGCGCGCGCCATGTCGAGAATGCGCACCCGGTCGCCCGAAGGCTTGGTCGGATCCCAGGCAATCTCCGTGCCGCCGGGCACCAGGCGGGCCACGGTTTCGGCAACCTCGCGGATGGTGACGCCGGAGCCGCTGCCCAGATTGACGGGCTGGTTATAGCCTTTTTCAACGACCAGCATCATGCCCCGCGCGACATCCCGCGCATGGATGAAGTCGCGGACCGGCGACCCGTCGCCCCACACGGTCAGCGGGCGTTCGCCGCCCATCGCCCGCCGGATGAGGGACGGTATGACCATGGCGTTCTCGGGATCGAAGTTGTCGAACGCCCCGTAGACGTTGGCTGGCCGCACCACGGAAATCTTATCCCAGCCGTATTCGATCCTGTAGGCTTCGGCCTGCAATTCGCCCATGCGCTTGGCCCACCCGGCGAACCGGTCATTGGGCGAGGGAAAGGTGCTCCAGACGTCATCCTCGTGGAACACTTCGGCCGGCGCGTAGACTCCGACGCTGCTGGTGAAGAGGTAGCGTCCGACACCGGCGCGGCGCGCGGCCTCCATCATGTTCACGGAGAAGGTGATGGTCGGCACGAAGAAGCTGGCCGGGCGCTTTGCGGTCATGGCCGGCGAGCCTTTCACGCCGACGAGGTTGAAGACCACGTCCATGCCGTCGCAGACGGAAAGGCATTCCTTGAAATCGCGCAGATCGACGCGACGGAATTCGACCCCCGCCGGTGCTCGCGTCGGGTCGTCGAGCGACGCGATCCGTACCCGCGCACCGGCGGCCAGGAGCATTTCGGTGAGCGGCCGGCCGATCAGGCCGGTGCCTCCGGTGACCAGTACGTTCAGATCCCGGTAGAAGTTCGATGTCATCCCGTTTCCTCGATCTCATTGAGGGGAAGAGTCCTGACCCGCCGACCAGCCGCTTGCCATCGACCCGCGCACGGTGCGGGCAGGCGCCGGTCCGGACGGTGCCGTGAAGGGCGTCCAGGCTTCATGCGTCAACGACGGCGTTTGTGCCGGATCATATTGCCGCGCCGGATCGCAGTGCCTCGCTCAGGACCTTCACGATGTAAGTGCAGGCGGTCTCGTCAACGAACTGGTGGTTGCCGAAGGAGAAGCTGTGGTGCATGGAATGGGTCGCGTGCGGCAGGTCGCCCACCGTGCGGTGTTGGAACAGTTGCATGCCCGGCTGCCGGGCGATGTTGCCGCAGATGATCGGGCGCGTCTCGATGTTAGCGGCGTTGAGGGCAGCGGTGATCTTTTGCCGGCTGAGCCCGGAACTGTCCCGTAGCGTGACCGCGAACCCGAAGCAGCTGCTGAAGCTGTTCGGCGTCTGCTTCTGAACCCGGATCTTGTCGCTGAACCCGGTCAGGGCTTCCGTGAAGAAGGCGTGCGTCGTGCGGCGCCCCTGAACGAAGGCCGGCAGCTTGGGAAGCTGGATCAGACCCATTGCGCCTTGAAGCTCCGACGCGCGCAGGTTGAAGCCGGCGTTCACGAACAGGAAGCGCGGGTCGATGTCCGGGTACTGCCGCAGCCAGCGTTCGCGGTCCTTCACCTCCCGAATCCAGCCGTGGGCGCGCAGGATGCGCATCAGCTCGGCCAGTTCATCGTCGTCCGTCACGCACATCCCGCCTTCCACGGTGGTGATGTGGTGGGAGTAGTAGAAGCTGAAGGTTCCGACTCGGCCGAAGGTGCCGACGGGACGGTCCCGGAACCGCGCGCCTAGCGCCTCGCAGCAATCTTCGACGAGCACCAGATTGTGCCGTTTCACGATATCGGTAAGCGCGTCCATGTCGCACGGATTGCCGTACACATGGACCGGCATGATCGCGCGGGTGCGTGGACCAATGGCGCGCTCCACCTCGGCCATATCCATGTTGAGAGTGTCGGGGTCCATATCGACGAACACGGGAACGAGACCGAACTGAACCAGTGGCCAGACCGTGGTGGACCAAGACAGGGCGGGAACGATGACCTCGTCCCCCGGCTTCAGAGCATCGGGCAGGGCGGGATTAACCAGCGCGGCGATCGCCAGCAGATTAGCGGAGGACCCCGAATTGACCATCACCGCGTTGCGGTAACCGTGGGCCGCGGCAAAGGCATTCTCGAATTCCAGGACCTTGGGGCCCATGGTGACCCGCGTTGTCAGCAGGCAGTCGAGCGCGGCAATGATTTCCTCGGCCTCGAACGTCGGCTCATGCAGGCGTACGATGGGATTCGCCGGATCGAAGGAAAAGTCAAAAGCTTTGGCGCAGTAGGCGCGTACCGCATCGTGGACGGCCTGGAGCTTGTTCTCGGTCATTGTTGCGTTCTCTCTATCCCGTTGTCTTGATCGACTTAGAACGGTCCGCGGAATTCCGTGATTTCCTTTGCCTCCGTGGCCAGCGGGCGCCATTCCTCACCCTTGTGCAGCAGACCAAAAGCCGCCTGCGCGATGCTGGCGGCATCGGGATAGAAGGCGTTTTCCAAAGGCTTCGTCGTCGGGCAGGAGGTCGGTGCATAGCCGAGACGACGCAGGCGGACAGCGCGGTCGCCGGCAAAACGCTCGGCGATCTGGGCGACGATTTCGGCGGAAGCGCCACAGTTGGTCCAGCTCGTGTCAACGACCAGCAACGATCCGGTTTTGCTTACCGAATCCGCGATGGTGTCGATGTCCAGCGGTGCCAGCGATACGGGGTCGATGACCTCTGCGCTGATCCCGACGGCGTCCAGGCTATTGGCTGCCCGCAGGCAATCCAGGATCGGATGGCTGATGCCGACGATGGTGACGTCCCGCCCCTTGCGCAGCACTCGCGCCTTGCCGAATGGGACCTCGTACGCTTCGGTCGGAACGAAGCCGCGCAACTGGTACAGCATCCGGTGTTCCATGAAGATCACCGGGTTATTGTCGCGGATGGCGGCGATCATGCAGCCTTTGGCATCATGGGGCGTCGTCGGGGCGACAACCTTCAGGCCTGGGACATGCATGAACATTGAATGCACGGCTTGACTGTGTTGGGCGCCCTGTCCCCAGCTGCGGCCAATGATGCCGCGCACGACGATGGGCATGGCGACGGCGCCGGCGGTCACATAGCTGGCCTTCGCGGCGCAGTTGACCAACTGGTTCATGCAAAGAAGCAGGAAATCCATGCGCTGGTGCACATGGATCGGCCGCATCCCGGCCATGGCGGCGCCGATGGCGACACCCGTCATCGCGTCCTCCGACAGCGGTGTGTCGAAGTTGCGGTCGGGCGAAAACATGGTGTGCAGATCGCGGGTAGACCCGTACATCCCCTTGGGATCGTCCACCCCGAGGCCGAAAACGAAGACGCCCGAATCCCGCTCCATCTCCTGCACGGTGGCCTCGTGCAGGGCCTCCGCGTAAGTGATTTCACGATTTTCACTGATGGAAGACATGGTCGTGCAACTCCGCGACATCGGGGAAAAGGTCCTGCTCGGCAAAGGCAAACGCCGCATCAATGGCGTCCTCCACCGCCTGCTCCACGCGGGCGCGCACGTCCGGTGCAAGCCGCGCGCCGGTGAGCGCGACCTGATCCTTCGCCTTCCATGCGGCCAGTTCCTCGGCAGTCCGATAGCCGATGTGCAGGTCCTCGCCGGGGCCGACATGGTCGTGCCATCGGTATGTCATGCATTCCAGGAACTGCGGACCATTCCCTCGGCGGATTGCCGTGACCGCAGCGGATGCCGCCGTGCGAATGGCATCGAGGTCGCCATCGGCGATTCTTGCCGCCGGGATGCCATAGCTGGCCACGCGATCACACAAGTTGTCGGCGGGCCATCGGGCTTTCATGCTCGAATAGATTGCGTATAGATTGTTTTCGCAGACGAACAGGATCGGCAGTTTCTTCAACGCGGCGAAATTGAGGCTCTCGGAAAAAACCCCTTCCTCCGTCGACCCGTCACCGAAGAAAACGGCGACCATCTGGTTGCTGCCGCGCATCTTCAAGGCCATGGCGTACCCGACAGCCTGAGGAATTGTTGTGGCGACGATCGCGGAGGTTGGCATCATGCCGACCGCCATATCCACCAGATGCATCGAGCCGGCCTTGCCTCGCGCGCATCCCGCGGCTTTCCCGTACAGCTCGGAAATCATGGCGTTCAGATCGCCGCCTTTGGCCAAGTAAAGCGCATGGCCGCGATAGGTACCGAAGGCAATGTCGTCCGGCCGCATCGCCGCACAGACCCCCACCGACACAGATTCTTGCCCAATTGAAAGGTGAACTGGGCTCTTGATCTTGTCTGTGTGGTAAATCTCTGCAATCCGTTCCTCAACCCGACGAATCAGGAATAGCGACCGATAAAGATTAACCAAGTCGTCTTGCGCATCCATCATGAAAACCTTGCGAGGTTGGTCGTGGAAAGCCGCGGACCAGTGCCGCCTTCGCTGCCGGGGCGCGGGAGACAATACGGCCAAAATGATAAAGCAAAAGTTATGCCGGATGGCCGCGAGTGAGGTCAGGCGGAAGAGCGGCTGTCCCCGACCCGTTCACGAAATCGGCAGGATGAGTGGAGCGCCGCATCGGTTGACGGAAACAAGCAAAACTCCCGAGCGGCATGGGTTGGCTTTCCGTCGCGTCAATATGGAATGGGTTAACCATCAACGGTAACGCTATAGCATAAGCCTTTTCCCAAGGGTAGCTTGGCATTGGCCGTTGCAACCGGATGCACCATTCAAGAGAAGTCAGGATGCGTTACCGCAGACTCGGACGCACGGGGTTGGAGGTTTCGGAGATCGGCTTCGGCGGGTGGTCGATCGGCGGACAGACGCCCGGCGCGACATCTTATGGAGCAACGGATGACGCAGTCTCCCTGGAAGCCCTGAATGCGGCATTGGAGAGCGGGATTACCTTCTTCGACACCGCGCCGGTCTATGGGTATGGCCGGAGCGAGCGCCTGATCGGGGAAGCCCTCCGGCATCGGCGCGACCGAACCGTCGTTGCGACCAAGGCCGGCATGCATCGCTACGACGAGCCTGCGGACTTTTCCCCCGAAGCCATTCGCCAGTCCCTGGCCGGAAGCCTCGAACGGTTGGGTGGCGGTTGCGTCGATCTGCTGCTTCTGCACAATCCACCGCCGGAATTGCTGGCGTCGGGCGGCAGGTTGGCCCAATGCCTGAAGGATCTCGTCAGCGAGGGCATCGTCCGCGCCGTCGGCGCCTCCGCCCGGTCTCCGCAGGATGCGCTGGCCATGCTTGATGTTGACGTCGTGGATGTGCTGGAGGTCAATCTCAATATGCTCGACATGTGGGCCGTCGATCTCGGCCTGTTGAAGGCGGCGATGGAGGCCGATGTGGGAATCGTGGCACGTACCCCGTTGTGCGCTGGATTCCTGTCGGGCATGCTGGAGAACGTGTCCGCTTTCGCGGCGGACGACCATCGATCCCGCTGGCCGGCGGAGCAGGTGGAGCGTTGGAAGGAGGGGGCGAAGCGGGCCCTGAACGCAGCCGGCGCCGCTCCCGGTCCGGAAGCGGTTCAAGCGGCGCTCCGGTTCTGCCTGTCCTGGCCGGAAGTCGCGACGGTGATCCCGGGAATCGCCACACCGGCGGAATCGCGCCAGAACGCCATGGCCAGCGATCTGGGGGCGCTGTCGGCCGACAGTCTCGAAGCCGTGATCGCGGCTTACCGGAACTTTGAGGCGTTCGTCCCCGGCCCGCAGCCGGTCGCCTTCAGATAAGGGCGATTCACAAAAACGCGGACGCCCGCGGCTTCCCTCAGGCTCCACCGGGGGAGCAGCGGTTCGATGAGCGACCACAGGCGGTCGGGAAGAAGAGGGGGCGGCGGCGCCCCTCAACAGCCCTAAAGCGAACTTCCGTTCGCTTTAGATTCACATGGCTTCATTCGCCAGCCGGGCTTCGGACGCATGGGCGTCCGGGCCCGCCGTCGCGGTCCAAAGCGGATCGAAATCCGCTTTAAGCAATTTTGTTAACTGTTCTCAAGCCCGCACCGGCGGGCGTAGAGGCGCAATGTGTCCAGCGTGGACCGCCCGAAGGCCGGCAGCACGGCGGTGGCACGGCTGTTGTCCAGGCGCGGCGCGCTGTAGTGGTGGTCGCCAAAGGTTACGCGGCGGTCGAAGGCCTTGGCGATCTCGTCAAGGGATATGTCGTCGGACGACGCGATGTTGTAGACGCCGCTCAGCCTATGTTCGATTGCCAACTGGATGAATTGCGCGACGTCCTCGTGCAGCACGGCGTTGTATCGGGAATCGCCGGACAGCCCGACGACCGATTCCGGTGATTCCAGAACGCGGGCCAGCGTGCTCCGCCGTGCGTACGGTCCAAGCAGGCTGGTCGGACGGAGGATAACCCAAGGCGCGGCCCCGGCGCGGACCAGCGCTTCCCCGTAAAATTTCGTTACAGCGTATGCGCCGTGCAGGTTTTCGGCCCGGATGTCGCTCGCTTCGTCGTGGATTTTGCCGTCTCGGGGATAAAGATCGACCGTGGAAACATAGATGAACATGCGATGCGGAATCTGCTGGAGCCGCGCGGTGAGCAACGCGTTGTCGCTCATGTAATCGACCAGCCTGTCCCAGGGGACGGAGCGCATCGCGTTAAACGCGCAGTGAACGATGGCGTCGAATGGCTCCATGGACTCCCGCGCGAACGCTTCGACCGCATCGCCGCGGAGGAACGGCACGCCGCCAAGGGCGGCGGCGACATGCCGTCCTAATCCGCTGCCCGCTCCGGAAACAAGAATGCGCATAAGTCTCTTTCCGTTGTGCGGCTGACGCCGCGTCTCGGGGAACCGTCCCCTTTGGCGAGACTGTACAGGGTGGCATTGTTGGGTCAATCTCCACGGGGCGGCACCGCGCCCGTTCGCCATGGAGCACCCCTTCAATGTCCTGCATCCTGATGCGCGCCGACGCCGGGCCGGTCATGGGGGCCGGTCATGTCATGCGCTGCTTTGCGGTTGCCGAAGCGCTCCAGGATCGGGGGGTGCATGTCCATCTGGCGTCGGTGAACCTGCCGTCAACCTTGGCGGATCGCATTCGGGAGGCGGGAATTGCGCTGCACGCGCTGGCGGTCCCGCCCGGCGGAGCCGAAGACCTCGGGGCCACCGCGGGAATCATCGACGCTCTGGACGCCGCCGGGGTTGTCGTCGATGGCTATCATTTCGATGAGGGATGGTGGGCCGGACTGGCCGAAATCTGCCGCCACGGGCGGGTGCCCGTCCTGGTTTTCGACGATTTGGCAACCGCGCCGCAACTGCACGCGAACATTGTCGTCAACGCGGCGCTTCAGGCGTCCGCCTTACCTTATCGGCGAATCGCCTCCGATGCGGTCCACCTGCTGGGGCCTGCCTTTGCACCGTTGCGGCGCGAATTCCGGGTCGTGGCGCAGGACGTCAAAGAGCCTCTGCCCGCACGCAGCCGGCTGTTCGTGACGTTCGGAGGAGCGGACCCGCTGGGCCTGACTACGCCGGTCATGGAGACGCTCGCGCCACGCCTTCCCGAAGGCGTGTCCCTCTCCGTGGCGGTGGGTGGAAGCGACCCGAAGCTTGACGGAATTCGTCTGGCTGCGGAGCGGTTCGGCGGTCGTGTCGAACTTCATGTCAATTGCCGGGCGATGGCAGCCCGGATGGCGGAGGCGGGGCTGGCGGTCGCCGCGGCGGGAACCACGACCGGGGAATTGGCCGCCATGGGAACACCGGCCATTCTTGTCGTCGTCGCCGACAATCAGGAGGAAGGCGCTCGTCAGTCGGCGCAAGTCGGCTTGTGCACGGTCATCGACGGCCGGGAGCCGGACGCCGCCGATCACATCGTTGAAACCGCCTTGCGCCTGTGGGCGGACGCCGACCGGCGGACCGCCATGGCGGAGCGTTTGGGCACGGTGGTCGATGGCATGGGGGCGGTGCGGATCGCGGACGCGCTCTGCGCGGCGATCACTGCGCGGTAAAGCCTCCATCGATGGTCAGCGTCGTGCCGGTGATCCATCGCCCGCTGTCCGCCAGCAGATAGGCCACCGCCTCGGCCACATCCTGGGGCATGCCATACCCCAGCGGGTGGGACGCCGCCAGCGCAGCGTTCTGCTCGGCCGGCAGCATGGCGAACTGCTTCCTAGCCTTGGCGCCGAGAACCACGGCCGGCGCCACGACATTGACGCGGATGCGTCGGTCGGCCAGTTCCAAGGCCAGGGATTGGGCGACCGACACCAGCGCCGCTTTGGATGCGGCGTAGAGCGCGCGCCCCTTTTGCCCTTTAAGCCCGGCGACCGAACCGACGTATACAATCGCGCCACCGTCGGCGAAGACACCCTTCTGCTGAAATCCGCGTGCCAGCATCAACGCCGCCCCGACATTCAGGGTGAAGTAGCGCTCGAACTGAACCCGGTTGACCTGCCTCAGCACCGTATATCCCTGCTCGGATGCGGAGTGGACCAGCCCGTGGAACGGCCCGCTGGACTCCGCCTGCTTCTTCATCCAAGCGGGAATTGCGTCCATATCGGTCAGGTCGAACGAGGCGCATTCGTGCCGCGTCGGTTCGGTCAGCAGAGCCCGCGTCGCTTCCAGGGCTTCGGTCCGGCGGCCCACCAGCACAAGGCGAGCGCCAAGTTCGGCCAGTGTGCGGCACACCTCCAGGCCGATGTCGCTGTCAGCGGACGCGCCGGTCACGAGGACGCGCCGCCCCGTGAGGTCGAGTGGATTGCGCATGACCGGATTACGGCGTCAGCACTGAAAAATCGTCCGGCAACTCGGCGACTTCCGGAGGCGGAATGGGGCCGACATCTCCGATCAGGGCACCCCAGGACCAGCCCACTCCGAAACCGGCGAGCAGCATCCGGCGCGTGCCGGTCGCCAGTGATTCGCCCAGCCGGTGGCTGATCGCCAATGGAATGGAGGCCGAACTGGTGTTCCCGAAATCGTGCATGTCCGTGAGGAATTTTTCGTCCGGGATTTTCACCTTCTTGCGCAGGTGTTCCAGCATGAAGGCGTTGGCTTGGTGCATCACGCAATGGTCCAGAGCGTCCACCGTTGTTTGAGCGAACTCCAACACTTCGCGGACCAAGGGAGGCACGGCGCGCAATGTGAAGGCGAAGACCTCCGCTCCGTTTAAGGATAGGCGTGAGTCGTTGAACAACTGTGCCTGCTCTTCGGGTGTACGCTCCACGAGTCCCGGAGTCAGCGCGTTGCGCCGGCCCCCGGCCTTGACCCAGATGTTCTTGGCTCCCGCTCCGTCGGTTCCGACCACAACATGCATGGGTGCCGCACCCGGCACGACTTCCAGTGCCGCTGCACCGCCGGCATCGCCGAACAACGGACGCGTGGAGCGATCACCCGGCACGAGGTGGCGGGACGATATGTCGCCGCACAGCACCAGAGCGCGCCGTCCGGTCGATCCGCCGAGCAGGCGCCCCGCCAACCACAGACCGTACACGAAGCCCGAGCAGCCCAGATTCACGTCGAAGCAGGCCGCTCCGTTGCCCAGCCCCAACCGCTTTTGCATGATGCAGGCGGTGGCCGGCACGTTGTAGTCGGCATCTTGTGAGACGAAGATCAGCACATCGACGGTCTGCGGGTCCCAGTCAAGCTGGCGCAGCAGCCCTTCTCCCGCCGCGACGCACAGGTCGGAGGCGCAGATGTGCGGCGGGGCGATGCGGCGCTCCCGCACACCGGTCGTGGCGTAAAGCTTCTCGGCCTCTTCCGCCGAAAAAAGGCTGTGGTCCTCCATGAAGGAGTGGCGCTGACGGGGCACCACCGCCCTCATGCCGGCGATCCGAACATCCTCGATGACGGCCTTGACCATGGCGTTCCGCTTCCGCTCTCGTTGGCTGGATTCATCGGGGCCGAAGCCCAACTGGATGGCAATTCGGGAAACTTTAACTGGCCGACGCTAATTTCAAAACGATTAAGGAAGGTATAAAAGGATACCGTCATGTCTGACGCCTCCCCGAAGCGGAGAGTGGAGCCGCCTTCGGCCACCGTCATTTCCACCGCGCGCTATTCCGATCCGACGGTCTTCGAGGAAGAGAGGAAGCGGATTTTCCGCCGTTCTTGGATTTTCATCGGCTTCGCTGAGCAGTTGGCTCAGCCTAACGACTTCGTCACGGCCGACATCGCCGGTACTTCTGTGGTCGTCCAGAACTTTGACGGCGCGCTCGCGGCCTTTCACAATGTCTGTACCCATCGGTATTCGGTGATTCAGCAGGAACCCTGCGGCAACCGGCGGCTGGAATGCCCCTACCATGGTTGGCTCTTCAACCGCGAGGGCGTGCCTGTCGGCATTCCGGGCAACGAAAAGTTCTTTGGCTTCGACCGCGCCGCCAAGGAAAAGCTGGCGCTTCCCCGGTTCGAGGTGGCGGTGCGCGGGCGTTTCGTCTTTGTGCGGCTGGAGGCGGGCGGAGAAAGCCTCGACGATTTTCTGGGAGCGTATGGGCCCCTGCTCGATGATCTTTCCGCCTTTACGAACCTGATGTCCGATGAGACCCAGGTTTGGCAAGCCAATTGGAAGATTGGTGTCGAAAGCGTCCTGGAGCCCTATCACGTTGACGCCACGCACCCCGAGACCTTCAAGACCTTCATTCGCAAGCAGTGGGAAAACTCGACGGAACGTGAACATTCCCGCTGCCTGACCCGCATGTCCGACCACAGCACAAAATGGTGGAACGGTGTGGCGCGTGCTCTCGGCCTGCAACGGGATGAGCGGTATTGCGACTATGACCACTATTTCATCTTCCCGAATCTGTCCATCGCGGTGACCCACGGCGCGCTTCTCAGTGTTCAGACTTACGACCCCGTGGATGCGGAGGTGCTCCGCTTGCGTTTTCGGCTGTTGACGGTACCGGGCCGAAAAACCGCACTGCGCGACGGCGCCGCTTGGACGATGCTGTCCGGGACCGTACAGGCTTTCAACGCACAGGTGCTGAGCGAGGACCGTCGGGTGTCGGAGAGCACGCACCGGGGCAGCAAACAGGTTGGGGGAAAGCCAGCCGTCCCCGGCTTGGCGGAGGACCGCCTGTTCGCCTTTCACGGGGCCTATCTAAAGCGCATGGGGGCAGAACGATGACGGGTGAGGCATCTTCCCCCTTCGACCTCAATGGGCGCCATGCGCTGGTGACCGGCGCATCCACGGGGATTGGGCGGGCGACGGCTGTCCTGCTGGCCCAACTCGGCGCGCGCGTCACCGTCAATGGCCGAAGCGTCGCCCGGCTGGAGGAAACCCTTGGCCTGCTTCAGGGGGACGGACACCGGGCGGCTCCTTTCGACCTTGCCGACACCGACGCGATCCCCCGTTGGATGAAGGCGCAGGCCGAAACGGCAGGGCCGTTCGATGGGCTTGCCCACTGCGCCGGAGTGCAGGTTGGAAAGCCGGTGCGCAGCGTGGACCGGGCGTTCTTCGACCATATCCTGCACGCCAATCTTCTCAGCGCGCTGGCGCTTGCTCGCGGCTTTCGGCAGAAGGGGTGCAACACCGGGCGGGGGGCGTTGGTGTTGGTGTCATCGGTGGCCGCCGAAATCGGCCAGCCCGGCAATGTCGTTTACGCGGCCAGCAAGGGTGGTTTGGTGTCGGCATCGCGCGGTCTCGCCATGGAGTTCTTGCGCGACGGCATTCGTGTGAACTGCGTTGCCCCCGCCATGGTCGAAACGGATATGATGGAGCGATTCCGCCAGACGACGACGACGGACCAGTTCGAGGCAATTCGTGCCGCTCATCCCATGGGCTTCGGTCGACCCGAGGACGTGGCCTCGGCCATCGCCTTTCTGCTGTCCGACGCAAGCCGCTGGATCAATGGTGTGTCGCTGCCGGTGGATGGAGGCTACTTGGCACAATGACCGCACCCATCAACAGTCGCTGAATAAGAATTTCTGTCCGCTTTGGATTTAAATGGCCTCACATGCCGGCTCTCAGCGGATGCCTTCGGCATCCGCCTGCCGCCAGCGGGAACTTCGTTCCCGCGATAGGCCGGGGTTTGGATGCACACGCGTCCGGGACGGCCGTCGCGGTTTTGGGCAGATCGAAATCCGCTTTAGAATTCCGGAGTTATTCCATGCCGTTTCGCTTCCGTAGCCCGACCGTCGATGACGCCGAGATGTTGCTTGCTTGGCGGACCGAACCGGCGATCACCCGGTTCATGTTCACCGACATCGACAATCCCGACGCATCGCGCCAGCGCGCATGGATACAAGCCATGGAGAAGCGCCAAGATTTCCGACACTTCGTCATCGAAACTCAGGGATGTCCGATCGGGTACCTGTCTTATTCAGATATTAACTGGGTTCACCGGCGCTGCTCATCCGGGTCCTACATCGTCGATGCCGATGCTCGACGAACCGTGGCGGGCTTCCTGCACAGTTTCATCATGGATTACTGTTTTTATGCATTGGGGATGAATAAAATGGTTAATTATTTCATGGAAGGGAATGACAACGTCATCAAAATCCAACGCATTCTCAAGTGCCGTGAAGTGGGTGTGCTCAAGGAGCATGTGTTTAAATATGGTCGCTACCACGACGTTTTTGTTTTTGAAATATTGAAAAGCGAGTGGGAAGCGCAAGCGCATCCCTTTGCGCGTGAGCGGACCCTGGCTGCCTTCGACGCTGTGGAGGGGTAGGGGTGGCGATGCTACCTGGAATCATCCTTCCTGGGCCTTCCTGGCTTGCATCGATGTGAACGATGGCGGAAAATCGCAGACGGCTATTCAGTGTGATCGCAATCACTGCGTGACTGGTGCCGGTATGGTTGAATTGAAGCAGCTTTCAGGTTGCCGGCTGGCGATGGTCTTTGCAAAAAATGCGAAGAATCGCTTCGCGAGCAACGCGAAAGGGGCGTAGGCCCTCTTGAGGTGGTGACCGTATCCGATCCTCCCAGGGTTTGGTTCGCGGATGAAGAATCGCCTTGGAGTCGGTTGGGGAGAGGAGGGTAAGCGATGTCGTTCATGATCGCCTGTGGTTGCCCGATGTGCCAGGCAAGCGCCAGCACCGATCCGGCCGGGACGGAGGCGGTCGTCGTTCCGGCTTCCACCGCCGTCAACTCGGGCTCAAGCAACATCGACGCGCTGTTGGCCGGCTCCGAATACCGCTGGAACTACGGCAGCGCCATGGGAACGGCGGCTTCGATTACCTACAGCTTTTGTGCGACAACACCCTCCTATTACAGCAGCGGTGCTTGGGAGCGGCAGGGTTTCCTGGCGTTGGGCACGACTCAGAAGCAGGCCGTGCGCGATGCACTGTCATACTACTCGGAAGTTGCCAACCTGACCTTCACAGAGGTGTCCGACGCCGGGGGCGGCGGGCAAATGCGATTCGGTCTGGCCAATCTGCCGAGTTCCGTCGGAGCGTGGGCCTACTACCCGAACCAAGGCAATGTCAGTGGTGACGTCTGGTTCAACCGGCTTGCCGGTTTTTCCGACATGAGCAAGGGAAGCTATGGCTTTCAAACCGCCATGCACGAAATCGGGCATGGATTGGGCTTGAAGCACCCCGGTAATTACAACGCGGGGGGAGGGGGGACCTCCGGCCCCTATCTGCCGTCATCGACGGATAATCTGCGTTATACTGTGATGTCGTACTACATCGACCAGACGCAGAACCTCCGGCCGCAAACACTGCAGCTCTACGACATCGCCGCAATCCAATATCTTTATGGCGCCAACACCAGCACGCGCGGTGGCAACACCACCTATTCCTGGACGACCAATCAGGAATTTGTGAACACCATTTGGGACGGTGGCGGCACTGACACGATCGACGCCTCCAATCAGGCACGCCGTTCGATCATCAATCTCACACCGGGATCGTTCAGCAGCGTCGGACGGCAGGGAATCAACACCGACGCCAACAGCAATTTGGCCATTGCCTATAACTGCACGATCGAAAACGCCCTCAGTGGCTCCGGTGACGATGTGCTGTGGGGCAACGACACCGGCAATACGCTTGATGGCGGCGGCGGCGGCGACTTCCTGTATGGCGGTAACGGAGACGATACGCTCATCGGTGGCGCGGGCAACGATACCATCGATGGCGGTGCCGGTACGGACGTCGTCCAGTTCGCGGGTGCGCAGGGCAGCTACACCATAACGCAATCCGGCGCGCTGACCACGGTTACCGGCGCGGACGGGACCAAGCAATTGAGCAATGTGGAGCAGCTCCAATTCTCTGGAGACAACTCCACCCGCGCCGTGGTCGTGTCGCAAACGTCGGTCAAAGGCGACGTCAACGGTGACGGCAAGGCGGACATTTTGTGGCGCAATGCCAGCACTGGTGCTGTAAGGCTCTGGACGACGGACGGAGGGAACAGCATTTCCGATGCCGCCATCAAGGTGGAATTGAAAGACAGCGCCACCGTCAGCAGCAACTGGTACTCCGGGGGGCTCGGCGATTTCGACGGCGATGGCAAGACGGACATTCTCTGGCGGAACAGCACGAACGGTGCCCTGTCCATCTGGGCAATGAACGGAAACATGGTCCTTGGAAGTGCCAGCCCTCAACTCAACGGCGCCAACGTGGTGCCTGGGCTGGCTTGGAAGGTCGAAAGCGTGGCCGACTTCACCGGCGACGGCAAGGCCGACATCCTGTGGCGCAACAGCACCAGCAACCAGGTGCTGCTGTGGACGATGAACGGTTCCACGGTGACGTCGGCCAACACGGTGCAGCTGAACGGGGCGGCCGTGGCGCCGGCGCAAGCCTGGAAGGTGGAGGGCGCGGCCGACTTCACCGGCGACGGCAAGGCCGACATCCTGTGGCGCAACGGCACCAGC
>NZ_JAGINQ010000028.1 GCF_017876165.1 Azospirillum soli | reverse complement strand
CCCAACTCGACGTGGTCGCCATCAAGCAACCTCACCCAAGCTTTCGAAACTGATGTCTCTTACTGCATAGATCAGGATGCTCCAGGCAACCGCAACACCAATCCCCAAACCAGGAGACCGGTCCGCGACGCGGCACCAAACACCGCCGCCTGCGCATCCCTTCTCACAACACGGTATCAACTTGTCCAAGAAACCGCAGCACCAAGAACCGGAACCGCAATGCCCTTTGCCTAGTCCCTTGTGAGGAACAGGCCGTCAGGGCCAGCAAAAAACAGAAACGACAACCGAAGACGCATGAACCGACACCAAGTTATTGGCGCCAAATTCTTGATGGTTTTCGATGTCCTAGACCGCTGCGTCGTCGCCATGTCGGCGGCACCGCTTCGGTGGAGCGGTTTATATGCGTGCCCCCTTTCCCGATGCAAGCGCTTTCTTACACGCCGATGAAAAATTTCTGACGGGTCGACTTTTTACCGGAGACGCGGCCGGACTCGGTGTATTGAGCGGTTACGGCTCCGCTCCCGAACGGAAGGGGTGGGTCTTTGGAGTGGCACTCGGCCATAGCGCTTCGTCCAATCGGCTGTTGTCGGTTGACAGTGACAATAATGGCGCGCATGGTCGAAAGCCTAGGGTCGTAGAACGGTCGGACAGGGGTTCAGCCTCTCGCATCCGTTTGCGCTTCAGGGAGGAATGATAGGAGGATGACGGTGCGTTCGAGGCTTGGCCGCCTTCCCACGCTCGCCTTGGTTGCCGCCGGACTGGCGGGGCTCCTGTCCCACACGGCTCCCCTCCCCGCGCTCGCCGCGGGAGACCATCCGACCGAGATGGAACGGGAGCTGAAGCGCCTGCACGATGAATCCGCAGCGAAAAAGGCCGCACTGGACCGGCAGGTGCTGTCGGTTGGACGCGGCGACACTCTTATGGACATGCTGACCGGGGCCGACGTGCCCCGCGACGAAGCCAACAGCGCCATCACGGCGCTGAGGAAGGTCTATGACCCGCGCAAGCTTCAGATCGGCCAGGAGGTGACCGTCCTGTTCGAGCCGCGCCGGGGTGGATCCAAGCGCTTTGTCGGGCTGGAGTTCTTGCCGGACGTGGTGCGCTCCGTATCCGTGGCGCGGAAAGGCGACGCGGACTTCACGTCCCGCGAGGTGGAAAAGTCGGTCACGCGCCAGCCGGTCGCCGCGCAGGGCGTCATCCGCTCCAGCCTGTTCGAGACGGGCAGCGCCGCTGGGGTGCCGGTGTCGGTGATGATGGCGCTTATCAAGACCTACTCGCATGAGGTGGACTTCCAGCGCGACCTACAGCCGGGCGACCAGTTCGAGGTGCTGTACGAGCGGATGGTGACCAGCGACGGCAAGGTTGCCGGCGAAGGCGATGTCCTCTACGCCGCCCTGGTGCTAAGCGGCGAAGAATATCCGATCTTCCGGCACAAGACGCGCGACGGCCGCGTCGACTATTACAACCGCGATGGCGAGAGCATCCGCCGCGCGCTGCTGGTGACGCCCATCGACGGCGCCAAGCTCACCTCGGGCTTCGGAATGCGCCATCACCCGATCCTGGGCTACAGCAAGATGCACAAGGGCATGGACTTCGGCGCTCCGACGGGCACGCCAATCTATGCGGCGGGTCGCGGCGTGATCGAGGAGGCCGGGCAGCGCGGCGCCTACGGCAACTACATCCGCATCCGGCACAACACAGAGGTTTCGACGGCCTACGCCCATCTCAGCCGATTCGCCAAGGAGACGCGGCGCGGCGCGCGAGTGGACCAAGGCGACATCATCGGCTATGTCGGCACCACCGGCCGTTCGACCGGGCCGCATCTGCATTACGAGGTGCTGAAGGGTGGTGGCCAGGTGAATCCGCGCTCCATAGACCTGCCGACTGGGGAGAAGCTGGAAGGCCGCGAGATGCAGGCCTTCGAGCAGACCGTTCGGTCGCTGGAGAAGACCTTCGAGCAAGCGCGCGGCGGGCTTCAGCTTGCCCGCTCGCCGGGGCCGCAGGACGACAAGAACGATAAGAGCTGCACCAAGGCGACGACCTGCTGAGGTCGCCTTATCCCTGATGAAGGAGGTTGCGGATCGCCGAGGCGAGGATCGGCAACCCCTTCTCCTCGTCCTCCGCGAGTTTTTGCAGCTGTTCGCGGACGACCTGGACCTGCGGCTTGCGCATGGCCGCCTGGGCGATGGCCAGCTGGGCCTCTTCCGGTTTCATGATCTCGTCATCGGCCATGTCAGTCTCCTTCGCTGCGGGCAGGATGATGCAAGCGGCGGGTCCGTTCAACACCCGCGAATCGCCTATCGGTAGAGGCCGGCCGTCTCGATGGCCTGCCCGCCGGTGCCGAGCTTGAACTCGGTCACGCCGGGCGCCGTCTCCAGGTTGATGCCGCCAAGGTCGAGCCACTTCACCCCACGCTCCTTCAGGGCGAGCGCCGCGCGCCACAGGACAAGGCGCATGGCGCCGGTTTTGCGACCAGCCTCGTTCGCCCAGCCGATCTGATAGGTGGCCGAGGTGCCGTGCCGGTAAAAAAGGCCGGAGGCGACCGGGTCCTTGCCGTTCAAGGCCGCCGCAATTAAAACGCCGTCGTTCTTGACCAGGGCGTTGCGGATGCGCACGGCCAGCGGACCGGTCATGGGACGGAACTGCTTGGCCACGGCCTGCTCGTGCTCTTGCTTCATCAGCCAAGGGAGGTTCTTGGCCTCCCAGTCCAGGTCGATGAGGTGGCCGGCCTTTTCGGCACCCTTCAGGCGTTGGCGCCAGTCACGGGCGAGGCTTGCGCGGAGCGTTTCCTCGTTGCGGGTCAGGTCGAGCCAGACCGTCCGGTAGCCGGGACCGAAGCGGCGGAAGCCGCAGCGGCGCAGCATGTCCTCCGTCTCCGGCCGGGCGGCGAGTTCGGGGAGCAGGCTGGCGCGGTTCAGCGGGTTGTCGGGGCAGGCGCGGCGCAACTGCCGGAAGGTCGCTTCGAGCGTCTCCAGATCCGGTTCGACGCCGTCGAGCCAAAGCGGCCCGCGGTGCATCTGCCGCTGGCGGAAGATCTTGAGCAGCCGGCGTTCCAGAATCTGGACGAGGCCGATGGGCTCGCCCTCCCGGCTGATGACGCCGAGGCGCGGAACGTGGCCGTGAGTCCGGCCCATTGCCTGGGCATAGGCGAAGCACTGCGGCAGGGTCGAGCGGGGAACGCGGGCGAAGAGCGAGGTCCACTCGCCCATCGTGCCCTCGTTCCACTGAATGGTGATGAGGCCGTCGGAGACCATGTTTAGGCGACCATGTTAGGCGGGCGGCAGGGCGGCCGTCGCCTCTTCGACCTGCGCGAAGCTCGGCCGGTATTCGGGTTCCAACACGTTTCTTGCGTATTCCACGGAGATCGCCGGCGCGTAGCCCGAGAGGTGGGCGAGCAGGCCGGTCTTCATGGCCTGATAGTACTTGCCTTCGGCGTGATAGATGTTCTTGAGGCCGCTGGCGATGGGCGCCAGGAAGCCGTAGGCCACCAGAATGCCCGTGAAGGTGCCCACGAGCGCGCCGCCGATCAGCTTGCCCAGCACCTCCGGCGGTTCGGTGATCGACCCCATGGTGTGAATCACGCCGAGCACCGCCGCCACGATGCCCAGCGCCGGCACGGCGTCCGCGACGGCCTGGATGGCGTCGGCGACGCGCACATGCTCGTGATGCATGGTCTCGATGTCTTCGTCCATCAGATCCACCAACTCGTGCGGGTTGTCGGCGCCGAGCGACATCAGGCGGAGGTAGGTGCAGAGGAACGCGATGGCGTGGTGGTCGCCGTAGAATTTCGGGAACTGCTGGAAGAGCGGTGAATCCTCGGGTTTTTCGATGTGCTGTTCGAGGGCGAGCAGGCCCTTGGTCTTCGCGATCTTGAAGACCTGATACATCATCGTCAGCAGTTCGAGGAAGTCGTCCTTCTTGTATTTCGGCCCCTTGAACAGGTGGCCGATCTCCTTGCCGGTGTGTGTGACGACGCTTTTTGGATTGCCGATCAAAAACGCGCCGGCCGCCGAACCCAGGATGATCAGGAATTCGAAGGGCATCCACAGCACGCCCATGTGGCCGCCGCCAAGGACATAGCCCCCGAACACACTGAAAATCACGACGCCGAAGCCGATCATCACGAACATGTCTTCTGGTCCTTCCAGCGCCTTAATCGATCCGCGCGTCCCGCTTGAGCTTCGGGGCCCGCCCGCTCCAAGAGCGTCAGTCCGCAGACAATGACAGGGAAATCTCTTGAAGTTTTGTAAATTCCTCAGGACATGGCGGTGCCACTGCGCAGGATTCTACCGGCCCGGCCGCTTTCTGTCACGAAAGGAGTACCCCCTGCCCGGCCAAAGCGCACCGCACGCCACCGGCGGCAAAAGAAAAGGGCCGCCAGAAGGCGGCCCTTTCCCAACGATACCGTCGTTTAACGGTGAGCAGAGGCTCAGCCGATGCGCCAGACGTCCGGAGCCGTTTCCAGACGCTTCAGCAATGCGACGCGCTGCTGCTCGATGTCGTCCGGCAGATGGCTGCCGAAGCGGTTGAACAGTTCTTCCTGGTCCTTGACCTCGGCCTCGGCTTCCTTGCGGTCGATGTCCATGATCTGGCGGAACTTGTCCTCGGCGAAGTTCAAGCCGGCCCAGTTCAGGTCCTGATAGTGCGGCGAATAGCCGAACGGGCTCTTCGCCGGCTCCGGCGCACGGCCGCGCACGCGGTCCACGATCCACTTCAGGACGCGCATGTTGTCGCCGAAGCCCGGCCACACAAACTTGCCGTTCTCGTCCTTGCGGAACCAGTTGACGCGGTAGATGCGCGGCAGGTTCTCGACCTTGCCTTCCATCGACAGCCAATGGTTCCAGTAGTCGCCCATGTTGTAGCCGCAGAACGGCAGCATGGCGAACGGGTCGCGGCGGATGGCGGCCTGGCCGACGGCGGCGGCGGTCGCTTCCGAGCCCATGGTCGCGGCCCAGTAGACGCCCTCGCGCCAGTTGTAGGCCTCGAACACCAGCGGGAAGGTCTTGGACAGGCGGCCGCCGAAGATGAAGGCGGAGACCGGAACGCCGGCCGGGTTCTCCCAATCCGGGTCGATCGACGGGCACTGGCTGGCCGGCGCGGTGAAGCGCGAGTTCGGGTGCGCGGCGGGGCGGCCGCTGGCCGGAGTCCAGTCGTTGCCCTGCCAGTCGATCAGGTGCGCCGGCGGCTCCTCGGTCAGGCCTTCCCACCACACGTCGCCGTCGTCGGTCAGCGCGACGTTGGTGAAGATGACGTTGTGGTCCAGCGTCTTCAGGGCGTTCGGGTTCGACTTGATGCTGGTGCCCGGCGCCACGCCGAAGAAGCCGGCCTCCGGGTTGATGGCGCGCAGCGTGCCGTCCGGCTGCGGCTTGATCCAGGCGATGTCGTCGCCGATGGTGCGGACCTTCCAGCCTTCGAACTCAGCCGGCGGAACCAGCATGGCGAAGTTGGTCTTGCCGCAGGCCGACGGGAAGGCGGCGCCGACGTAGGTCTTCTCGCCCTCGGGGCTCTCGACGCCGAGGATCAGCATGTGCTCGGCCAGCCAGCCCTGCTCGCGGCCCATGGAGGAGGCGATGCGCAGCGCGAAGCACTTCTTGCCGAGCAGCGCGTTGCCGCCGTAGCCCGAGCCGTAGGAGACGATCGAGTGCTCCTCCGGGAAGTGGACGATGTACTTGTGCTCGGCGTTGCAGGGCCAGGGCACGTCCTTCTGGCCCGGCTCCAGCGGCGCGCCGACCGAATGCAGGCACGGAACGAAATCGCCGTCGCCCAGCACGTCCAGCACCTTCTGGCCCATGCGGGTCATGATGCGCATGTTGACGGCGACGTAGGGGCTGTCGGAAATCTGCACGCCGATGTGGGCGATGTCGGAGCCCAGCGGACCCATGCTGAACGGCACCACATACATGGTGCGGCCGCGCATGCTGCCCTCGAACAGGCCGTCCAGCTTGGCCTTCATCTCGGCCGGGGCGACCCAGTTGTTGGTCGGGCCGGCGTCTTCCTTCTTGGCGGAGCAGATGAAGGTGCGGTCCTCGACGCGCGCGACGTCGCCCGGATCGGAGCGGCAGAGGTAGGAGTTCTGGCGCTTGGCCTCGTTCAGCTTGATGAAGGTGCCGGCCTCGACCATTTCGGCGCAGAGACGGTCGTATTCCTCCTGCGAGCCGTCACACCAGTGAACCCGCTCGGGCTTGCATTTGTTCGCGATCTCCTCGACCCAAGCCAGGAGCTTCTTGTTCCGCGTGCGCGTCGTTCCGGTCATCCTTATGCCTCTCACTCGTCTCCGGTTCTTCCGAGTCTTGCGACAACAAGACACAGGCTTGCCGAAGGTCGGACGGTGGCCGTTTCGGCCGATTATGATCCGTCGTTAATGCATGGCGGTGGTGCTTACCGCCGGCTCAAACCGCGTCGGTCCGGTCGCTGCTCCGGACCGTTTTGCCTAAAGATGCGCCGATGGCGCGTCCCAGAAGTCCAACGTGCAAAGGTGGGGCGGCCCGAGGGCCCGAATGCCGGAACGGGAAAGAGTCGGTCCGAAATGGTCCACTGACGTTTTCTCCTGGTTGCGCCCTTTTGCGCGCCGCCTTGTTCTTATTGCGGCGTCGTGGTTAGCCCTGTCGATCCAACGAATCAAGTGTACGGTGCGCCGGTCGGGCCGACATCCCCTCCGCCAGCGCCCTTTTCGCGGGCACGCCGGGCGAGGCCGGCGAGAACGGCTCTGGCCGATGCGGGATCTTCCACGCGCTGGTCGAAATCAACGCGGGCGATCGCCGCGCCGCGGCGCAGGTCGCAGCCCTCCGGGTCGATCCCGGTCATCGTCCAGGCGTGCTGATCGGGGCCGTCCTGATCGGGCAGCCCGAGCAGCGCCGTGGCGTAGAGTCGGATGGCATCGGTATGATCGGTGTTCATGTGCGCGAGGATATCGGGTTCCGCCTCGGCCAGCGCAAGCGGGACCTTCGACAGCAGAAATTCGGCCGAGTCCACCCAATGCACGCGGCCGAACCCCGCCACCAGATGGGCGCGGTCCACCGACACCTTGTATATGCCGAAGTCGCCGAAGCCGGCGTAGAAGGATGCCCCCGGATGGCGCGCCAGGAAACGGGCGCGGTGGCGGGGATCGTCCGACCTCTCAGCCCGGCCCAGCACGGACACGCGCGCGCCGGCCAGCGGCTGCGCCATCCCGGCGGTGCCGTCGAACAGCAGCCCGACGCGCGGATCGTCCGCGATGTTCTTCGTGTGGTCGGCGAGGGTGGAGAGCAGAAGAAGCGGCGTGCCGTTGAGGTCGAGCGCCACCTGCACCAGAGAGGGGTACGGCCAACCAGAAGCGTCGCGCTGTGCCGTCGCGAGCGAGGCCCGGTCCACCGTGCGCAGCAGACGGCGCGCCGTATCGCCCGGTTTACCGCCCGATTTGCCGGCCGCGTCGGACGACGCGGGCTCCCCCGATCCCGAAGGGGTCGGTGCTTTGGAAGATTCGGTGGAACTCATGCCCGAAACGACTGCGCTCTCCCGTGCCGCGCCGTTTCGTCGGCGCCGCATTGGTGCCATATTGGACCAGACAAATAGGCCGGGAAAAGCGAAAACTGGACCGCCATGCCTTTGCGTCGCCATTCGGACGCCGTGGAGGCAAGGTAGGACCACTCTTCGGGATAGGCGCTTGGTCGCCTGAAGCCTTAACTTAAACTCCTCGGCTAGGACTGGGAACGCGAAGGCCATGTCTCACACCGTTGCGTTGGTGGATGACGACCGCAACATCCTGACCTCGGTCTCCATCGCCCTGGAGGCGGAGGGGTTCGAGGTGCGCACCTACACCGATGGGGCCGACGCCCTGCGCGGCCTGACCCAGCGCCCGCCGGACCTCGCCGTGCTGGACATCAAGATGCCGCGCATGGACGGGCTGGAGCTGTTGCAGCGCCTGCGCCAGACCAGCCACATGCCGGTCATCTTCCTGACCAGCAAGGACGACGAGGTAGACGAGCTGATGGGCCTGCGCATGGGCGCGGACGACTACATCAAGAAGCCCTTCTCCCAACGCCTGCTGATCGAACGCATTCGCGCGTTGCTGCGCCGGGAAACCCTGACCCGCGACAAGACCGAGTCGGAACCGGGGCAGGTCCTGACCCGTGGTCCCCTGGTACTGGACGGCGCCCGCCATTCCTGCACCTGGAAGGGCCAGCCCATCGACCTGACGGTGACCGAGTTCCTGCTGGTCAAGGCCCTGGCCCAGCGGCCGGGCCATGTGAAAAGCCGCGACCAGCTGATGGATGCCGCCTACGGCGAGAATGTCTATGTGGATGACCGGACCATCGACAGCCACATCAAGCGGCTCCGCAAGAAGTTCAAAGCCATCGACTCCGACTTCGCACAGATCGAAACACTCTATGGCGTCGGTTACCGATACAAGGAGTAAGGCGCGGCCCCAGGAGCCGGCCAAGGACAAGGCAGCCAAGGACAAGGCAGCCAAGGGCAAGACGGCCCAGGGCAAGGTGCCGATGTCCCGCCGCGACGACCGCTGGCGGGTTTCGCCGCTGACGCTGCGCATCCTGGCGGTCAACGTGCTGGCGCTGGCACTGCTGGTCGTCGGGCTGCTCTATCTCGGGCGCTACCAAGACCGGCTGATCCAGGCGGAACTGGAAGCGCTGGCGACGGAGGCGCGCATCTTCGCCTCGGCGCTGGGCGAGGGCGCCGTGCAGCGCGCCGCCACCGCCGACGAGTCGGGCCAGGAAAGCTATGAGCTGTCGCCGGAACTGGGGCGCCAGATGGTCCGCCGCCTGGCATTGGCGACGGAAACGCACACCCGCCTGTTCGGCGTTGATGGCACGCTGCTGTCCGACAGCCGCGTGCTGACTGGTTCCGCCGGAAAGATCGAAATCCGCGAGCTGCCGGCCCCGCCGGCCGGCGATCCGGTCTCCAGCACCATCAACGACCTCTACGCTCGCTTCATCGACGTGGTGCCGAGCCGCGAGGGGCTGCCCCTCTACCGGGAGGAGCCCGGCCGATCCTCCGCTCCACGACCCGCCGCCCAATGGCCTGACGTGGAGCGGGCGCTGGCCGGCGAGATCGGCGCCACCGTGTGGCGCGTCGAGTCGCCCGGCGCGCGGTCCGACCTGCTGCTGACCGTTGCGGTGCCGGTCCAGCGCTACAAGGAGGTGCTGGGCGCGGTGCTGCTGTCGTGCAGCGGGGCGGAAATCGACGGGGCCATCCGTTCGGTCCGCTCCGACATCCTGAAGGTCTTCGCGGTGGCGCTGCTGGTCACCGTGGCGCTGTCCTTCTATCTGGCCGGCACCATCGCGCGGCCGATCCGCCGGCTGGCCCAAGCCGCCGACCGCGTCCGCACCGGCCACGGCCGGCACGCCGAGATCCCCGACTTCACCCGGCGCGGCGACGAGATCGGCGAGCTGTCCGGCGTGCTGCGCGACATGACCGCCGCGCTGTGGGCGCGCATGGACGCCATCGAACGCTTCGCCGCCGACGTGGCGCACGAGATCAAGAACCCCCTCACCTCCCTGCGCAGCGCGGTGGAGACGGTCAACCGCATCGAGGATCCCGGCCGCCGCGCCCGGCTGATGGCGATCATCGCCGACGACGTGCAGCGGCTCGACCGCCTGATCAGCGACATCTCCAACGCCTCGCGCCTGGACGCCGAGCTGTCGCGCGCCGAGTTGGAGCCGGTGAACCTGGGCGCGATGCTCAGCATGCTGGCCGACATCCACCGCGCCACCGCGACGCCGGCCACCGCAACATCGGAAGACAATGCACCGCCGCCGCGCCTCGCCGTGGAACTGCCGGCCGGTGGGAACCTGACCGTGCCGGGGCTGGAAGGACGGCTGACCCAGGTGTTCCAGAATTTGATCGCCAACGCCGTCTCCTTCTCCCCGCCCGGCGGGGTGGTCCGGCTGGCGGCGCGGACCGTGAACGGCAACGGGCGGAGCGGCGTCGAGATCACCGTCAGCGACGACGGCCCCGGCATACCCGAGGGCAAGGAGGACGCGATCTTCGAGCGATTCTACACCGAGCGTCCGGCGGGCGAGAAGTTCGGCATCCATTCGGGCCTCGGCCTGTCTATCTCCAAGCAGATCGTCGAGGCGCACGGGGGCACCATCACTGCGGCCAACCGCCGCGCCCCAAATGGTGAAATCATCGGCGCGGCCTTCACCGTGCGGCTTCCCCGCGCCTGAGGCACTGCTCCTGAGGCACTGCGGCAAAGTTGCATTTCCCATGGAGGAGAATGGACAAACGCGAGTGCACGGATGATGCTGGGCGCGGTCATTCCTTGCGCGCGACTGGATCTTAAGGTTTCGCGCGCCGGCTGGCCTCTCGTCCAACGTCCGGAGGGGCCATGTCCGCAAGCGCTCAGGTCATCGACCTCCGCCGTTACCGCCTCGCCCGCCTGATCCGCGACGCCGGCCGCCAGCAGGGCGAATTGGCCCGCCTGATGCGCGCGTCCGCCGAAGAGCGCATTCAGCTGGCCGAGGCGCTTGAGGGCGCGCAACGCCACCTCGCCCACATCGCCGACAGCTACAAGGTGCTGCTGGGCCGCCTGAAGCGCGAGAAGGACTTCCGCGACGCCTGCCAGCAAGCGGCCGAGCTGGAGGATTTGGACGAGATGATCCGCCGCCGCGACGCCCTGGTCCGCGAACTGGAGGACATCCGCCGCTCGGGTCGCCGGACGCTCGGCGGCGAAGCGGCCAGTTAAAGCCCTTCTCCCGCGCGCATTCTTGGCATCCCATTGACAGAATCCCCGGCACGCCTCACCTTCGCGGGATCATGGTGACGATTCACGGCACCTGCGTTCTGGTCTCTGGCATCGGTGTGCTGCTGCGCGGGGCTTCCGGCAGCGGCAAATCCGATGTGGCCTTGCGCCTGATCGACGGAGGGGCGCAGCTGATCGCGGACGACGGGGTGGAACTGCGCATGGTTCAAGGCAGGCTGATGGCGACGGCGCCGGCGGCGCTGGCCGGTCTGCTGGAGGTTCGCGGCGTCGGCATCCTGGCCGTGCCCACCGCTCCGGAGGCCGAGGTTAGGCTCGTCGTCGATCTGGTACCGCGCGGCGAGGTCGAACGCCTGCCCGATCCCGAGACGGCGACCCTGCTGGAAAAGGCCGTGCCGCGTCTGGCACTTCATCCCTTCGACGCGTCCACCACAGCCAAGCTGAGGTTCGCCGCCGCCGCCGCGCGGGCGGGAACGCTGGGAGAGATTCCGAGCCCACCATGACCGAGACCCCCGCCACCGAAACACCCGTGCAATCGCCCTCCCCCGCCCGTCCCGGCCGGCTGGTTCTGGTCACCGGCCTTTCGGGCGCCGGCATGTCCGTGGCGCTGAAGGCCCTGGAGGATCTGGGGTACGAGGCGGTGGACAATCTGCGCCTGTCGCTGGTGCCGGCCCTGCTGGAACAGGCCGACCCGCGCAAGCGCCCGCTGGCCCTGGTGATCGACAGCCGCACCCGCGACTTTTCCGCGCACGCCGTGCTGGAACAGGTCGAGTCGCTGAAGGCGCACGAGGATCTGGACGTCCGGCTGGTGTTCCTGGACTGCGGCGACGAGGTTCTGCAACGCCGCTTCACCGAGACGCGCCGCCGCCACCCGCTGGCCGACGACCGGCCAGTCCCGGACGGCATCCAGCGCGAGCGCGCCATGCTGTTCCCGCTGAAGCAGCAGGCGGACGAGACCATCGACACAACCCAGCTATCGATCCACGATCTGCGCCGAATTCTGGCCGGCAAATTCCAGATCGGCGCGCAGGCGGCGTTGCAGGTCTTTGTGACCTCCTTCTCCTTCCGGCTGGGCCTGCCGCGCGAGGCCGATCTGGTCTTCGACGTGCGCTTCCTGACCAACCCGCATTACGACCCGGATCTGCGGCCGCTGACCGGCCTGGACCCGGCCGTGGCGGCGCGGGTGGAAGGCGATCCGGACTTCCCGGATTTTTTCCGGCATTTGACGGACTTGTTGCGGCCACTGCTGCCGCGCTACAACCAGGAGGGCAAGAGCTACCTGACCATTGCGGTCGGCTGCACGGGCGGCAAGCACCGGTCGGTGTTCGTCGCGGAACGGCTGGCGGCGTGGCTCGGGGATCTCGGGCTCAAGGTGGGCCTCAGCCACCGCGAACTGCAACGTCAGTCGCCGCGGGGCGGGTGAGGCGTGTCGGGTGTTGAATCAACGAACGATAAAAAGAACGCGGCTTTGGGGGAGGATCCAAAATTGAAGGATGTCCCATGATCGGTATGGTTCTGGTGACCCACGGGCGGCTCGCGGAAGAGTTCATCGCCGCGCTGGAGCACGTGGTGGGTGAGCAGCAGCAGGTGCGCGCGGTGTGCATCGGCCCCGACGACGACATGGAGCAGCGCCGTCAGGACATCCTGAACTCCGTCGCCGACGTGGACACCGGGTCGGGCGTGGTGGTGTTGACCGACATGTTCGGCGGCACGCCGTCCAACCTCGCGATCTCCATCATGGACAAGGCGAAGGTCGAGGTGATCGCGGGCGTGAACCTGCCGATGCTCATCAAGCTGGCCAGCGTCCGCCGCAACGAGACGCTGGCGCACGCCGTGGCCGCCGCGCGGGAGGCCGGGCAGAAGTACATCAACGTCGCCTCCTCCCTCCTGTCGGACGGATAACGGAAAACCGGATGAGCAATCACGACGAGAAGACGCCGCCACAGGGCGCCCAAAACCCCGAGACCCGGAATCCTGAGCCCCAGAATCCCGAGATTTGCCAGACCGTCACCATCTGCAACCAGCGCGGCCTGCACGCTCGCGCGGCCGCCAAGTTCGTGAAGCTGGTCGCCACCTTCGACTGCGAGGTCGAGGTGCGCCGGGGCGAGACGCAGGTGTCGGGCGAATCCATCATGGGCCTGATGATGCTGGCCGCCGGCCCCGGCACCTCGGTGGAGCTGTGCGCCTATGGCAACGAGGCCGAAGCGGCCATCGCCGCGCTCGTCGATCTGATCACGCGCAAGTTCGATGAAGACTGATACCCCGGCGGCCCCCTCGGGCCAGGGGAGATCGCTGCGCGGCCTGGGCGTTTCGCCGGGCATCGCCATCGGTCCCGCCCATGTGGTGGAAAGCGGCGCCGTCCGCGTTCCCGAATACCAGCTCGCCCCCGACCAGCTGGAGGCCGAGGCCGCGCGCTTCGCCGAGGCCTGCTCCAAGGCCCGCCGCCAGATCCGCAAGCTGAAGACCAAGGCGCTGGTGCTGCCGGGCTCGGCATCGGAGGAGATCGGCTTCCTGCTGGACGCCCATCTGGCGATGGTGACCAACTCCCGCCTGACGCGCGGCGTGGAGCGCCGCATCCAGGAGGAGCACGTCAACGCCGAGGCCGCCGTCCAGGCGGAGATCGCCGCCATCGCCCAGACCTTCGCGGGCATGGAGGACAGCTATCTCGCCGGCCGCATCGCCGACGTGCGCGAGGTCGGCCGCCGGCTGATTCGCAACCTGATGCGGCACGAATACAAAGCCTTCTCGCTGCTGCCCCCCGGCACGGTGATCCTGGCGGAGGAACTGACCCCCGCCGACACCGCCCTGCTGGACCCGCGCCGCGTCGCCGGATTCGGCACCGTGTTGGGCGGGGCGGAGGGGCACACCGCCATCATGGCCCGCTCGCTCGGCCTGCCGGCCGTGCTGGGCGTGGCCGGGCTGCTGACAGGGCTGAAGAACGGCACGACCGTCATCGTGGACGGCGTGCAGGGCCGCGTCATCATCGACCCCGCGCCCGAGGTTCTGGAGGAGTACGGCCACCGCCGCGCCGAGCGTGAGCGCGAGCGCGAGCAGCTGAAGAGCCTGCGCAAGCTGCCGGCGGTCACCCGCGACGGCACGGCGGTCACGTTGCAGGCCAATCTGGAACTGCCGCGCGACCTCGACCACGCGCTGGAGAACGGGGCGCAGGGCATCGGCCTTCTGCGCACCGAGTTCCTGTTCATGAACCGCGACCACCTGCCCGACGAGGACGAACAGTACGACGTGCTGCGCGCCATCGTGGAGGGCATGGGCGGCCGCACCGTGACCGCCCGCACCATGGACGTGGGCGGCGAGAAGCTGGCCGGCTGGATGGCCGGCCGCTACGGCGAGCCCGCCAACCCCGCGCTCAGCCTGCGCGCGGTGCGCCTCGGCCTGCGCGAGCCGAAGCTTTTGGAAACCCAGCTCGCCGCCATGCTGCGGGCCGGGGCCCACGGGCCGTTGCGCATCCTGCTGCCGATGATCTGCTCGGTCAGCGAGGTGCAGCGCGTGCGCGAGATGATGGGCCAGGTGGCCCGCCGCCTGCGCCGCCGCGGCGTCGCCATTGCCGACCCGCTGCCCCCCGTGGGCGTGATGGTGGAGGTGCCGGGCGCCGCCCTGTCCGCCGACGCGCTGGCCTACGCCGCCGACTTCTTCGCCATCGGCACCAACGACCTGACGCAATACACGCTGGCCATCGACCGTGGCGACGAGGCCGTGGCCTCCCTCTACGACCCGTTGCACCCGGCGGTGCTGCGCCTGATCCAGTTCACCATCGAAGCGGCTCTGCGCTCCCGCATCCCCGTCTCGGTGTGCGGCGAGATCGCCGGCGATCCGCGCTACACGGCGCTGCTGCTGGGTCTGGGCGTGCGCGACCTGTCCATGGCCCCGCCGTCGATCCCGGTGGTGAAGCGCCGCATCCGCACGGTGGACCTGATGGAAGCCAGCCGCCGCGCCCGCGTCATCATGGACCAGAGCGACAGCGGCCGGATTGCCGCGCTGCTGGACGATTTCAACGCCGTGGGGTGAAGGAGATACCCCCTCTCCCCTCTGGGGAGAGGGAGAAAAAAACCGCTACGCCAACACCCTCACCGGGTTCCCCGCGTGCCACGCGAGGATATCCTCCAGCGCATCCCGGTAGAACACCTCGTAATTCTCGCGGGTCACATAGCCCAGATGCGGAGTCAGGACCGTGTTCGGCGCGCTCCGCCACGGGCTGTCGGCCGGCAGCGGTTCGGCCGGGAACACGTCGATGCCCGCCCCCGCGATGCGATGTTCATGCAGCGCGGCCAGCAGCGCCGCCTCATCCACCAGCCCGGCGCGCGAGGTGTTGACGAAGAAGGCCGTCGGCTTCATCGCGTCCAACTCCTCCGCGCCGATCACGCCGCGCGTGCGGTCGCTCAGCACCAGATGGACGCTGACGATGTCCGACGTCGCGAAGAGGTCGCGCTTGTCCAGGCGGACGACGCCCGCCCCGGCGGCACGCTCGTCGGTCAGGTTGGGGCTCCAGGCCGCGACCTCCATGCCGAAGGCTTGCCCGACCCGCGCCACCTGCGTGCCGAGCTTGCCCAAGCCCACGAGGCCCAGCCGCTTGCCGGCCAATCCTTGCGTCAGGCCAAGCTGCCAGCGTCCCTCGCGCAACGCCCGCTCCTCGGCGGGAATCCGCTTGGTCAACGCCAGGATCAGGCCCCAGGTCAGCTCCGCCGCAGGCGTGCCGACCATGCCCGTGCCGCACACGGCGATGCCCCGCGCCTTGCAGGCCTCCAAGTCGATGGACAGGTTGCGCATGCCGGTGGTGACCAGCAAGCGCAGGTTGGGCAGCCGTTCGATCAGTGATGCGGGGAACGGCGTGCGCTCCCGCATGATGACGAGGACGCTGTAGGGTTCCAGCAGCGCCGCCAGTTCGTCCGCCGGAATCGGGCGGTCGAACACGGTCAGCGCGCTGCCGGTCGGCAGACGGTGCCATTCCGCGAGATCGCGGGCCACGTTCTGGTAATCGTCGAGGACAGCGATCTTCACGGCAACGGCATCCGGCTTAGAAATAGCGCGTCAGGTTCTCGCGGATGCGCTCGACGACCGGGGTGCCCTCGGCCGGCACCTGGAAGGTCTCGCCGGTGATGGTCTCGTAGGCCTCGATGTAGACGCGGGCGGCCTCCAGGATGACCTCGGCCGGGATTTCCGGAATCGGGTCCTTGTAGGGGTCGCAGCGCTGGGTCACCCAGCTGCGCACGAAGTCCTTGTCGAAGCTCTCCGGGCGCTGCCCGGCCTCGTACCGCTCCGGATAGCTGGCGGCGAACCAGTAGCGGCTGCTGTCCGGCGTATGGATCTCGTCGGCCAGGATGATGTTGCCGGCCTCGTCGAAGCCGAACTCGTACTTGGTGTCCACCAGGATCAGGCCGCGCTTGGCCGCCATCTCGCGCCCACGGGCGAACAGGGCCAGCGCCTTGGCCGTCACCTCGTCCCACTGCGCCTGGGTCAGCAGGCCGCGCTCCACGATCTCGGCGGCCGTCAGCTCCTCATCGTGGCCGGCGTCGAAGGCCTTGGTGGTCGGGGTGATGATGGTCTGCGGCAGCTTCTGGTTTTCGCGCAAGCCGTCCGGGAAGGTATGGCCGTACATCTCGCGACGGCCCTTCTTGTACATGGTCCACAGCGAGGTGCCGGTGGTGCCGGCCAGATAGTCGCGCACCACGATCTCAACCGGCATGATGGTCAGGCGCTTGGCCACCACCACGTTGGGGTCGGGGTATTCGATGACGTGGTTGGCGCAGATGTCCTTCGTCGCCTCGAACCAGTAGCGGGCGGTCTGGGTCAGCACCTGTCCCTTGAAGGGAAGAGCCGTCAGGATGATGTCGAAGGCCGACAGCCGGTCGGTGGCGATGATGACACGGCGCCCGTCCGGCAGGTCGTAGTTCTCGCGCACCTTGCCCCGGTAATGGTTGGGCAGTTCGGGAATGGCGGCGTCCTTGACGACGTTCGACAGGTGCGGGGCGAGCTGGGCGGTATCGACCATGGTTCCAAATCCGGCAAAAAGGGAGCCGCATGATAACGCAATCGCCGCGTGGGGCTAGTATGATCCGGCTTTCCGCCGAAGAGGTTCTGGCATGATGAAAGACGGGGAGATCCGCGTCTGCCACGCCGATCTGCGCACGCTCACGGGGCAGTTGGAGGCGTTGCGCCCCCTGCTCTCCCCCGACGAGGCCGAGCACGCCGCCCGTTACAAGGTGGCTGAATTGCGCGACCGCTGCGTGCTGCGGCGCGGGGTGCTGCGGCTCATGCTCGGCCGCTGCGTGGGGCGGGCGCCGGAAACGCTGGCGTTCGACTATGGCCCCCAGGGCAAGCCGCTGCTGCCCGGCGGCCCCGCCTTCAACCTCGCCGACTGCAAGGACGATGTGCTGATGGCCGTCGCCCCGGCGGCCGATTCGGGCGTGGATCTGGGCGTGGACATCGAGCGGATGCGAGTGCTGCCCGACGCCGACGGCATCGCCGGGCGCTTCTTTGCCCCGGCCGAGCGCACCGCCTTCGCCGCCGTGCCGGAGCCGTTGCGGGCTGAAGCCTTCCTCAACGCCTGGACCCGGAAAGAGGCCTTCATCAAGGCGACCGGCGCCGGCCTGTCCATGCCGCTAGACCAGTTCGCGGTGGAGCTGACGCCCGGCCGCCCAGCCCGCCTGCTGAGCATCGACGATTCGCTGGGCGCGGGGCGTGCGGAGGACTGGTCGCTGTTCGATCTGCGTCGCACGCCGGACACGGTCGCAGCGCTGGCCGTGCGTGGGACCGGCTGGCGGATCGTCACGATGCCTGTGGACGAGTTGCTGTCCAACGGGACGTGATCTGCCCCCTCATCAATGATACGGGCGGCGATCACAGGGTTGAGGTAGACTGCCGGACCATGCGGATCCTGCTCTATCCTGTACTCCTGCTGCTGGCCTTTGCCGCCTGCGCAGCCCCCTCCACCCCCGACGACCGGGAGGTGATCGCGCGCAACGGATTCCGGGGCGACGAGGTCGGCTACAGCCTGTTCGATCTGGACAGCGGAACCGTCCTTGCCGAACGGCAACCGGACAAACCCTTCGTCCCGGCCTCCGTCGCCAAGCTGCCCGCCATGGCAGCGGCGCTGGCCGTGCTGGGGCCGGACCATCGCTTCGACACCACCCTGCATGCGACCGGCACGCTGACGGACGGGGTTCTGCACGGCGACCTGATTTTGAAGGGCGGCGGCGACCCGTCGCTGACGACCGAAGGGTTGCTGGATCTGCTGGGCGAGTTGCAGACCATGGGCATCGCGCGGGTCGCCGGCCGGTTCCTGTACGACGCCTCCGCCCTGCCCGAACTGCCGGAGATCGACGCCGGGCAGCCCTGGACGGCGGGCTACAACACCGGGGTCGGGGCGCTGTCCCTGAACTTCAACCGCTTCCAGCTGTCCTGGACGCGCGCGGCGGGCCAGCCTGTAAAGGCGACCGCCTGGTCGGTGTCCGACGCCGGCCGCTTCCCCCTCGACAGCGTCGGGGTGGAGATCGCCACGGACGGCACCGCCCCTTTCACGCCCGTGCAGGCGGCGGACGGGGAGCGCTGGCGCTTCGCCCCACGCCCCGGCGTGGCGTCGGCCGTGTGGCTGCCGTTGAGCCGGCCGGGCCTCGCCGCCGCCCACGTCTTCCGCCGCGTCGCCGAGGGGGCCGGCGTCGCCCTGCCCGCCCCCGCTCCCGGCCTTGTTCCGCCCGAGGCCACCCTGGTCGCCCTACACCGGAGCGAGCCGCTGGCCGTGCTGGCCCGGCAGGTGCTGCGCCATTCCAACAACCTGTCGGCGGAGCTGATCGGCCTTGCCGCCGCGCGCCGCCTCGACCCCACGGTGACGACCCTGGCGCAGTCGGCCGCCGTGCTGACCGCGCAGCGCGCCTTGAGAGCGCCCGAAACCGATTGGATGGGCCTGCGCCTCGTAAATCATTCGGGGCTCAGCGCCCAATCCCGCATGACGCCGAACCAGATGGCCGCCCTGCTGCGCGGCGCCGGGCCGGAGGTGCTGGCCCTGCTGCCCGGCGAGGACGAGGGCAAGGTCATGCCCCCCGGCGTGCGGGCCAAATCGGGGACGCTGGCCTACGCCAAGGCGCTGTCCGGCACCCTGACCACGGCGGATGGGCGGCGGCTCGGCCTCGCCTTCTTCGTCACCGACGAGACGCAGCGCCGCGCCATGGACGCCACGATGGACCGCCGCATCGCCGAGATGCCGCCGGAGGCGCGCGCGTGGCTAGCCCGCGCCCGGTCACTCCAGGCCGACCTGCTCGCCCTGTGGATCGCGAAAATGTAAGGCAAATCCCCGAAGTTGCGAAGCCAGGGCACCGCCATACATAATTTCGCCATTCACAGTTTCGCGGTGCCCTTTCAAAGGACCCCCATGCCGACCTTATCGCCCAGGCCGACCTCATCACTCCGGCCGACCGGACTGCTGCGCAGGCGCTTGGAGCAGCAGGACATCGCGGCCAACCGCTACCACGACCAGCGGCTGGGGGCGGAGGTGGTGAACATCGTTGTCGGCGGCTGCGTGGTCAGCGACGATCCGAACGTGATCATCACCACCACGCTGGGGTCTTGCGTGGCGGCCTGCGTCTTTGACCCGGTCGCCGCCATCGGGGGCATGAACCACTTCCTTCTGCCGGATTCGGGCACCGACCGGCTGTCCATCTCCTCCCGCTACGGCAGCGCGGCGATGGAGCAGCTGATCAACCGCATGCTGGCGGTCACCGGCCGGCGCGACCGGCTGCGCGCGAAGGTGTTCGGCGGCGCCAACGTCAACATGGGCACGCCGCGCAGCGGCGGCATTGGCGAGCGCAACGTTGAGTTCGTCATGGATTATCTGGCGACCGAAGGCATTCCGACGATGAGCTGGGACGTCGGCGGTGCGACCCCGCGCGCCGTGCGCTTCTTCCCCACGACCGGCCGGACGCAACGGCGTCTGATCGGCGACGAAAACGCCCGCGACATCGCCCGTTCCGAAGCCTCCTTCATGGAGCGTCTGCGCACGACCGAGATCGAAGGCGATATCGAGCTGTTCTGAGCGGACGCGCGACCCGCAGGCGAACCCGCTAGCAACGAGGGGCCATGAGCCGAAGCTTCCGCATCGCCACCTTCAACCTGGAAAGCCTGGACGACACGGCCGAGCCGCCTTTCGATGAGCGCGTCGCCGTCCTGCGTCCCCAGTTGGAGCGGCTGAACGCCGACATCCTCTGCCTTCAGGAGGTCAACGCCCAGCGCATCGCCAAGGGCGAGCCGCGCATCTTCCGCGCGCTCGACCGCCTGCTGGAGGGGACGCCCTACGCCGGCTTTCACCGCACGGCCGGCGATCCGGGTCACAAACTGTCCGACCGCCACAACCTCGTGCTGCTCAGCCGTTGGCCCATCGTGGAGGCGCGGCTCCATCGCCACGATCTGGTGCCGGCGCCGCAGATGCGCCTCGTCACCGCCGACCCGGCCACCACGTCCTCCGATCCCGTCACCTGGGACCGCCCCGTCCTGCACGCCGAGATCGAGCTTCCCGGCGGGCAGCGGCTGCACGTCTTTGACCTGCACTTGCGCGCGCCCATCGCAGCACCGGTGCCGGGGCAGAAGAAGAACGCCTCCACCTGGAAGACGGTCGGCGGCTGGGCCGAAGGGTTCTACCTCGCCGCCATCAAGCGGGCCGGGCAGGCTTTGGAAACGCGGCTGGCGGTGGATCGGGTGTTCGACGCCGATTCACAGGCGCTGATCGTGGTGGCGGGCGACCTCAACGCGGAAATGGAGCAGACCCCGGTCCGCATCATCCGCGCCGATCTGGACGAGACGGGCAACGGCCATCTGGCCGGGCGGGCGCTGGTGCCTCTGGAACGTTCGGTGCCCGAGGAGCGGCGCTTTTCCGTGCTGCACGGAGGCGAGGCGGTGATGCTCGACCACCTTCTGGTGTCACGCGGCCTGCTCGGCTGGTTCCGCACGGCGGAAATCCACAACGAAGCGCTGGGGGACGAGTTGATCGCCCACGCGACTGTCAGCCACTCCCCGGAGAGCTACCACGCCCCGGTGGTCGCGACCTTTGAAATGCCGGGGTGAAACGCTGCCTACACCGTGACGGACACCAGCCCGCCCGGCGCGCCGCCGCTACTCGTGCCAGCCGACACAGACGCGCCACCGCCGGAAAAGCCCCCCGGCGCGGGTGAGGCGGCGTAGCCGGGCACGGTGGACGGGGCCGAACCGACGCCGGAGCCGCCGTCCGATGTCGGCGTATAGGTCGGCGTATAAGACGATTCCATCGCACCGGGTTCCGCCGCCCCGCTCCCGGTTGTCGTCCCCGCCCGATCGGACGATTCGCCTGCCCCGCTACCGAGGCGGACAGCGTTGCGCCGGTATTCCTCGACGACGCGCTCGGCCGGGATCTGGTCCTTGGTCTCGCCGGTGTCGGTGTCGCGGTAATAAAGGACCGCAACGCGCGCGATCTGGTCGTAGCGGAGCACCGGACTGATGAAGCCGCCGTTGGACTGGCCATCGTCTGGTCTTGGAGACCGCGCCGCATAAGCGTTCGTGGGGGCGGCGGTCGCGGACGCGACGGCGGCTGCCGCCGGCCGGTTCGCCGGGATGCTGGAAACGCTTCGGATTTCCATCGCTGCCCCGCCTTTCGCTTCAGTTCACACGACCTTCGGTTCCCGTCGCCGCGAACAGACCATCGACGACCGACAACGCCCTTCGGTCAGGCGGTGATGTTCAGGTTCTGCCCACGGGTCGGCGTCGTGTACCCGCCGCCCTGCTGGGCCTGATTCTGCTGGGTTTGATTCTGCTGGCCCTGCTGGCGCCGCGCCTCGTCGGCGGCCTGCGCCTCCTGGTTCGGGTCCGCCTGCTTGGTCTGCTGCGCGGCCGCCGGGCCGCTGCTCAGCGGGGTCGTGTACGGCTGTTGATAGACGCCGATGCCGGTGACGCCCATGGTTCGCACTCCTCCCTGTCCACACGCCTACGGAGGAGAGTAGGCAATTTTTGCCGCACCTGCAAGGTGGGTTGGCGAGCATTCGTTAACAAACGACGGGCAAATTGTCGCTCTGACAACGCTCAACCGCGAATTGTTGGTTAACGCCGTACGATTCCAATGCGCCGAACCACCCCACTCGCCAAACCGGAGCAAAGCGTCATCCTGTTCGCGCTGTGGTGGCTGCTGGATCGGCCATAAAAATAGGCTGTTGATGAACTTCGCACCGTTGCACGAAGACGATTCCGGCAACCGTGTCGGTGCACCTCTTGTTGGCGCACCTCGTCCCCGGCTGGCGGCTGCACGCCGCCGAGCCTTTGGGGACGCGAGGAGGAGCGTGATCGCCCTCCCCCGTCACATGCCGCTGTTGTTACATGCCGCCAGGATAGTTGGGCCCGCCGCCGCCCTCGGGGACGACCCAGTTGATGTTCTGGGTGGGGTCCTTGATGTCGCAGGTCTTGCAGTGCACGCAGTTCTGCGCGTTGATCTGCAGGCGCGGGGCGGTGCCGTCCTCGGCGCGCACGATCTCGTACACCCCCGCCGGGCAGTAGCGCGTCTCCGGCGCGTCGTACAGCGCCAGGTTCACCCGGATCGGCGTCTCCGCGTCGCGCAGCGTCAGGTGCGCCGGCTGGTTTTCCTCGTGGTTGGTGTTCGACAGGTACACCGAGGACAGCCGGTCGAACGACACCACCCCGTCCGGCTTGGGGTAGACGATCGGCGGCGCCTCGGCAGCCTTCTTCAGCGTCGTGTGGTCGGCGTGGTGGTGCAAGGTCCACGGCGACTTGCCCCTAGTCGCCGTCTCGAACGCCGCGTTGGCCAGCCCCGCCCACAGCCCCTTCTGGAAGCCCGGTCGGATGTTGCGCACCGCGTGCAACTCCGACCACACCCACGACGCCTTCAACCGCTCCGGGTATTCGGTCACCTCGCGGCCGTTGCTGCCGCCGGTCAGGTGCTCATAGACGGCTTCCGCCGCCACCATGCCCGACTTCATGGCGGTGTGGTTGCCCTTGATCTTGGGCACGTTCAGGAAGCCCGCCGCGTCGCCGACGATCAGCCCGCCGGGGAAGGTCAGCTTGGGGATCGACTGGAAGCCGCCCTCCGACAGCGCGCGGGCACCGTAGGCGATGCGCCGGCCGCCCTCGAAGGTCGGGCGGATGGCCGGGTGCGTCTTGTAGCGCTGGAACTCCTCGAACGGGCTGAGGTGCGGGTTGGCGTAGTCGAGCCCGACGACGAAGCCGACTGACACCAGATTGCCGTCCATGTGGTACAGCCACGAGCCGCCGTAGGTCTTGGCGTCCATCGGCCAGCCGATGGTGTGGACGATCAGGCCGGGCTGGGACTTGGCGGGGTCGATCTCCCACAGCTCCTTGATGCCGAGGCCGTAGGTCTGCGGATCGACGCCGTCGCGCAAGGAGAACTTGTCGAAGAGGGTCTTGGTCAGCGAGCCGCGGCAGCCCTCGGCGAAGATGGTCTGCTTGGCGTGCAGCTCCATGCCCGGGGTGTAGTTGGGCGTCTTCGCGCCGTCCTTGCCGATGCCCATGTCGCCGGTGGCCACGCCCTTGACGGCGCCCTGCTCGTCGTACAGCACCTCGGCGGCGGCGAAGCCGGGGTAGATCTCGACGCCGAGCTCCTCGGCCTGGGCGGCCATCCAGCGGGCGAGGTTGCCGAGGCTGATGATGAAGTTGCCGTGATTGTTCATCTGCGGCGGGGTGACCGGGAACTTGTGCGCCTTGGTTTCGGTGAGGAAGACGAAGTGGTCCTCGCGGGCCGGCGTGGTCAGCGGCGCGCCTTTGTCCTTCCAGTCGGGGATCAGCTCGTCCAGCGCGTGCGGCTCGAACACGGCGCCGGAGAGCAGGTGGGCGCCGACCTCCGAGCCCTTCTCGATCACGCAGACCGACAGCTCCTGCCCGGCCTCATTGGCGAGCTGTTTCAGGCGGATGGCCGCGCTCAAGCCGGACGGGCCGGCGCCGACGACGAGGACGTCGTATTCCATCACCTCGCGCGGTTCGCGATCCATGACCCCAAATCTCCCGATTGTCGTTGCCGCCGCCGGGGTCCGATGCGGTATTCCCGGAGGCGGTGGATGCCGTTCGCATCCGCCAAAATGGGTATCTAAGTCCATGTAAGACCACAGGAGCCGTGCTAAGGTCAAACGATGAGTGACCCAAGCCACACCCCAGCGGCCGACATCCTTGCCGCCCTGCGTTGGCACGCGGACATCGGCTGCGACGAGGCCATCAGCGACGAGCCCACGGACTGGACGACCTTCGCCGCCCGTCCGGCGGTCGCGCGCGCGCCGATGGCGCCGCCGCCGGGCGGGGGCGCGGCGCGTCCGGGCGCCACTCCGGCCGCGACTCCGCGCGCCGCGTCCTACGCGCCCGCCCCGGCCGCGTCCCAGCCGCTCGGCGCCAGCGAGGCCGGGGCCAGCGCGCGGGCGCGCGCCAAGGAGGCCCGGACGCTGGAGGAACTGGAATCCGCCCTGCGTGCCTTCGACGGCTGCCCGCTGAAGGCCACGGCGATGAACACGGTGTTCGCCGACGGCAACCCGGACGCCCGCGTCATGCTGATCGGCGAGGCGCCGGGCGAGGACGAGGACCGGCAGGGCAAGCCCTTCGTCGGAGTCAGCGGCAAGCTGCTGGACCGCATGCTGGCGCAGATCGGGCTGGACCGGACCAACGTCTACATCAGCAACATCCTGCCCTGGCGCCCGCCCGGCAACCGCTCCCCCACGCAGGCGGAGATCGCCGCCTGCCTGCCCTTCCTGGAGCGGCATGTGGAGCTGATCGGCCCGAAGGTGCTGGTGCCGCTGGGCGGCACCTCGGCCAAGACACTGCTGAACCGGGCGGAGGGCATCACGCGCCTGCGCGGGCAGTGGTTCGACTACAGCTCGCCCGGCCTTCCCGGTTCGGTGCCGGTCATCCCGATGCTCCACCCCGCCTATCTGCTGCGCAACCCCATCGCCAAGCGGGAGGCGTGGCGCGACCTGCTGGCCCTGAAACAGAAGATTCTAAACATCTAGAATATTGTTCTTTTTTGATCGTTTTCGGCGCAACTAGTCTTTCTTGTGGAGAGCGTAGATATTCGAAGCAATGTCCAGACACTCCGAACGATCGGTAAGAACCGGAAAGTCGCCGCTAGGCGCATGCGCCGAACACGACAGAATGACGCATGACCTTGCGCCAATCGGGTCTTACGGTCGGGTTAGAGCGATTTTTCCAGCCGAGCTAAGTCGCTGAAAAGCATCGTGAATACGGGCGCCTCGACCGGGCCATGCGAATCGTCTTCTTGCGGTTCGCGCGCCAAGAGGTTAGACCTTTTCCATGCTCCGGATATCTTGCAGTGCAGCAAAACCCGTCTCGCTGCGGCGGAAACTCCTGGGGGCTTTGGGACTGGCGGCTGCGCTGTGCGCGGCCCCCGACCCGGCCGGCGATTATCGCTCGGCCCAGGCCGCCCTTGTCATACACGCGCCGGATGGACGTCCCGTCATTCCGCCGGGCTTCGAACGCGCCGACCAGCCCCTGCTTCTGGCCGCGGACGCCGAGGCGCGTTCGGTCCAGCTGACGGAAGAGGATGCCCACCGTTACCGCCGCGTCTTCGCCCTCCAGGAACAGGGGGAGTGGGAGGCGGCCGACTGGGAAATCCGCCTGCTGAAGGACAAGCGCCTAGTCGGCTACGTGCTGCGCCAGCGCTACCTGCACCCCGACCGCAAGGCGAGCTACGACGAACTGGCCGACTGGATGCAGCGCTTCGGCGATCACGCCGGGGCGGAGCGCATCCACAACCTCGCCCAGCGCCGCCAGCCCGCCGGCCAGCGCGCGCCCAAGCCGCCGCGCGGCGACGACGGGGTGCGCCTGACCGGCTCCCTGGAACGGCTCGGCGGCCTGCGTCCCGAGCCCGATCCCTCACCCGAGGAAAAGATCGCGGACGACAAGACGGCCGAGGAGAAGGCCGGCGAGGACAAGGTCGGCGAGGCCGAACCCGAAGAGAAAATCACCGTCGCACCGCGCAGCCGCACCACCACGCGCCCGCGCGCCGACCATTCCGCCGTCGCCCGCGTGCAGGAACTGCTGCGCGAGGGCAAGCCGGGCGCCGCCCTGGCCCTGCTCGGCCAGGACGAGGTCGGGCGCAACCTCGACTCGGTGCAGTACGACCGGGCGCGGGCGCGCGTCGCCGCCTCGCTCTACTACAGCGGGGAGGTGTCACAGGCCCTGGCGCTTGCCTCAGCCAGCGCCGCCCGGTCGGGCGACGTCGTGACCGACGCGCATTGGATCGCCGGGCTCGCCGCGTGGCGGCTGAAGCAGCACGACCGCGCGTCCCGCCATTTCGACGCCATGGCCGCCGCCCGGCCGCGCTCACCCTGGATGGCCGCCGCCGCCGACTATTGGGCGGCGCGGGCGCACGCCAAGAAGGGCCGCAACGAGGAGGCGCGTGCCCACCTCGCCGCCGCCGCGCGCTTCCCGCACACCTTTTATGGTCTCGTCGCGCAGCGCACGCTGGGCGGCGTCGGCAGTCTGCAATGGCAGACTCCGGAGCTGACCGGCCAGCACCTCAAGGCACTGGCCGACAAGCCGTCCGGCAACCGTGCCATCGCCCTGCTCCAGGCCGGACAGCGCGACATGGCCGAACTGGAGTTGCAGCGCATCCACCCGCGCGGCGACGCGCTGGCCGAACAGGCGCTGGTGGCGCTGGCCGACCGGGCCGGACTGCCGGCGCTGGCGCTTCAGGTCGGCAACGCGGTGACCGGGCCGGACGGCGCGCCCTACACCGCCGCGCTCTACCCCCTGCCCTACTGGAAGCCGCGCGACGGCTTCGCCGTGGACCGCGCGCTGGTCTTCGCGGTGATGCGCCAGGAATCGCGCTTCGACCCGAGACTGGTCAGCTCCGCCGGGGCGACCGGCCTCATGCAGATCATGCCCTCCACCGCCCAGCACGTGCAGGAGCGCAACGCCGACATCGGCGAGGCCGACACCGGGCGCGCCGGCCTGTTCGACCCGGCCACCAACATGGAGCTGGGCCAGCGCTACCTCGCGGAGCTTCTGAACAGTTCGGACATCGGCAACAACCTGTTCCTGATGGCCGCCGCCTACAACGCCGGCCCCGGCACGCTGATGCGCTGGCGCAAGGACCTGGCCGAGATCGTTACCGATCCCCTTCTCTTCATCGAGAGCCTGCCCTACGCCGAGACGCGGGACTATGTGGAGAAGGTTGTCGCCAACTTCTGGATCTACCGCCTGCGCCTGGGGCAGGAGACGGGATCGCTGGACGCCGTTGCGGCCGGCGGCTGGCCGGTCTATATGCCGGTGGACGCCCGTCCGACCCAGGTGGCCAGCCATGCCGAAGATTGACGAGTCCCGCCCCTTCCTGCCCGTCAACATCGCTGTCGTGACCGTGTCCGACACGCGCACGCCGGAGGATGACCGTTCCGGCGACGCGCTGGTCGAGCGGCTGACCGGCGCCGGGCACACGCTGGCCGCCCGGGTCATCGTGAAGGACGACATCGCCAGCATCCGCGCGCAGGTCCAGGCCTGGATCGCCGACCCGCGGATCGACGTGGTGCTGACCACCGGCGGCACCGGCGTGACGGGCCGCGACGTGACGCCCGAAGCGGTCGAGGCCCTGTTCGAGAAGCCCATCCCCGGCTTCGGCGAGCTGTTCCGGTATCTCAGCTACGCCAAGGTCGGCACCTCGACGATCCAGAGCCGCGCCACCGGCGGCGTCGCCAACGGCACCTACATCTTCGCGCTGCCGGGCTCGCCCAGCGCCTGCCGCGACGCCTGGGACGACATCCTGGTCTGGCAGCTCGACAACCGCCATCGCCCCTGCAACCTCGTCGAACTGATGCCTCGCCTGCGGGAACATCAGGCCTGACCCGTGCGCGGCCCGACGTGATCCCGGCCCTGCACGGCGCCCTCGCGCGCCTTCCGGCCTTCGCCGGCCTGCCGCCCGACGCGCTGGAGCCGATGCCGCGCAAGGGCGTGGCGCACGACCATGTGCGGCTGAAGGGCCGGGGCCTCGTCGCCCGCGTGCCGCGCTGGAGCCAGCTGGGCCTCGACCCCGCCGCCAACCTGAGCCAGCAGGCCGCCGCCTTCCAGAGGGCAGCACCCAGCGGCCACACGCCGGAACTGGTCGCCGTGCTGCCCCCGGACGGCAGGCTACCCATGGGCGCGCTGATCGTCACGGAGATCGCCGGCCGCTCCCCGCGCCTGCCCGGCGACATGCCGGCCATCGCCCAGGCGCTGGCCTCCCTGCACCGCCTGCCCCTGCCGGAGGCGGAGGCACGCCCACCGCTGCCCTCCCCGGCCGATCCGGTGGCGGCGACCCTGGCGGTGGTCGAGCGGCAAGCCGTCTGGTTCGAGCGCGCCGGCCTGGAGCCCGCCGCCCTCGCCCGCATCCAGGCGGAGCTGGCGGATGCGCGCGCCTTCACCCTCGACGCGCCTTCACCCATCACGCTGGTCGGCAGCGATGTGCATCCCGGCAACTTCCTGATCGACACCACCGGCAAGGCATGGTTCACCGACCTGGAAAAGGCGCATTACGGCCACCCGGCCATCGACCTCGCCCACGCCAGCCTCTACACCTCGACCAAGTGGGATCGCGAGGTCGCGGCGGCGCTCAGTCCCCAAGAAGTCACAGCTTTTCTGTCCGCCTGGGAGGCTGCCGTGCCTCCTATTCTTGCAGAAACCACCCGTCCGTGGCTGCGCCCCTTGCGGCGGCTCACCTGGCTGCGCACTTTGTCATGGATGGCGCGCTGGAAGGTGGAGGGTGCAAGCCTGTCGCCGGACATGCCGGACTCCCTGTCGGCCCATATGGACAGCCATGTGGACGAGGTTCTCCGTCCGGACACCGTCGAACGGGTAAGCCGCGATTGGCGGTAGCACCCCAGCGTTCCGCGTGGTTAATGATGGGTCAAGGAATGGCGCCTTACGCTTTCCCCTTCGGCCCTTTTCAACACCCCCGGTGTGTGCAGGTGAGCGCGGCATGACGAATTTCCGAGGCACGAACTTCCGAGGCGGGAAAACGGCCCTGGCCGTGGTGCTTCTTTCGACGGTGGGCTGGCTGCCCGCGACCGGCGCGGGTGCCGCGCCCGGCGCGAACGAACGCCTGCCCCTGACCTCGGCGACCGGCAGCTATCTGGCCGGCCGCTTCGCCCAGCATCAGGACGACTGGCGCGCCGCCGCGCAGTTCATGGCCCACGCCCTGTCGGCCGATCCCGGCGATATGGCCCTGCTTCGCCGCACCTACCTGCTGAAGCTGGGCGAGGGGCAGATCGACGCGGCGCGCGACCTTGCCAAGCGGATGCTGGACAAGGATCCCGACCCGCAGCTCGCCATCGCCCTTCTGGTCGCCGACAACCTGAGCCGGGGCAAGCTGAACGAGGCCGAGGCGATGGCCGCCCGCATGCCCAAGGAAGGCATGGCGAAGTATGTCGGCCCGCTGCTGGACACCTGGCTGGCGGTGGCGCGCGGCAAGACCGATCAAGCGCTTCAGGCGCTCAGCCCGCTCGCCTCGGCCAGCGGCTTCGCCGCCCTGCACGACCTGCACGCCGCCCTTGTCCTGGAACTGGGCGGCCGCAAGGACGAGGCGGCCAAGCATTACGCCAAGGTGGTGGACAAGGAGGCGCCGCTGCGCGTCGTCCAGCTGGTCGGCAGCTTCTACGAGCGCAACGGCCGCAAGGAGGACGCGCGCAAGCTCTACGAATCCTTCCGCGCCGACAACCCGGAAAGCCTGATGATCGAGCCGGCGTTGAAGGCGCTGGCCGAGGGCAAGACCGCCGCCCCGGTGGTGGGCGACGCCAAGCAGGGCCTTGCCGAAGCCATGTTCGACCTGGGCAGCGCCCTGCACCACGAGGGGGCGGAAGAAACCGCGCTGCTGTTCGGCCGGCTCGCGCTTCACCTGCGCCCGGATCTGCAACTGGCCCGCCTGATGATCGGCGACATCATGGACAGCCGCGACCATCACGCCGACGCGCTGACCGAGTTCAAGGCGCTGGAGAAGGATCCGGTGCTCGGCTGGGCCGCTCGGCTGCGCGCCACGGAAAGCCTCGCCCGGCTGGAGCGCAACGACGAGGCCATCGCCGGCCTGACCCAGCTCTCATCCGAACGGCCGGAACGCATCGACGCGCTGGTCCGCCTCGGCGACCTCTATCGCACCGCCAAACGCTACGACGAAGCGGCGGCCACCTACACCAAGGCGCTGGAGCGCATGGGCAAGCTGGAGGAGCGGCATTGGGCCGTGCTCTACGCCCGCGCCATGTCCTATGACAAGATCGACCGCTGGCCCGACGCCGAACGCGACCTCCAGGCTGCCTTGGCGCTGAAGCCGAACGAGCCCTTCCTACTGAACTATCTCGGCTACAGCTGGGTGGACCGGGGCGTCAACCTCGACAAGGCCAAGGGCATGATCGAGAAAGCCGTCGAGCTGCGCCCCAAGGATGGCTACATCATCGACAGCCTGGGCTGGGCTCTCTACCGTCTCGGCGACTTCGAGGGGGCTGTGAACAAGCTGGAACGCGCGGTGGAGCTGAAGCCGACCGACGCGACGATCAACGACCACCTTGGCGACGCCTATTGGCGCGTCGGCCGCCGCAACGAGGCGCGCTTCCAGTGGAACCGCGCCCTGCGCACGGCCGAGGAAGAGCCGCTGAAGGAAGACATCCGCGCCAAGCTCGACAAGGGCCTGACCGACCGCCAGGCCGCCCAGGCCGAGCGGGCGAAGGTTCAGTAAGGCGAAGCTTTTGTTTGCTTGAGACGCCCCAGCCGATAGGATCACCCCCTCTCCCCAGGGGGAGGAGGGGATCGTCGACCGCTGGGGACCCGTCATGGACGCCTTCACCGAAGCCGCGCCGGCAAAGCTGAACCTGTACCTGCATGTGGTCGGCCGCCGCGACGACGGTTACCACGAGCTGGACAGCCTCGTCGCCTTCGCCGACGTGGCGGACACTGTGACCGTGCGGCCGGGCGTGACGCGGGTGGCGTTGCGTGGGGTGACACTGCCCCCGGTGGGGCCGCGCCTCGCCATCTCCGGCCCGTTCGGCCCGGCCCTGATGGATGGGAACCCGTCGGACAACCTCGTCATCCGCGCCGCCTACGCCCTCGCCGCCCGGCTCTGCCGCGAGGCCGATGCGATGATTTCCCTGGAAAAGACACTGCCCATCGCCTCGGGCATCGGCGGCGGTTCGGCCGACGCGGCGGCGACCCTGCGCGGCCTCGCCCGGCTGTGGGGCGTACCGGTCACCGAACAGGCGCTTTACGAGGTCGGCGCCTCCCTCGGGGCCGACGTGCCGGTCTGCCTCGCCGGGCAGGCCTGCTATTTCGGCGGCATCGGGGACGTTCTGGATGAGGCGTCGGCCCTGCCCGAAACGCACGTCGTTCTCGTCAACCCCGGCGTCCCGGTGCCCACCCCGGCCGTGTTCAAGGCGCGGAAGGGAAGCTTCTCCGAGCCGGCGCGTTTCACCGAAACACCGCACGACGCCGCCGCGCTGGCCGCCCTGCTGCGCGAGCGCCGCAACGACCTGACCGAACCGGCGCTGACCGTCGCCCCAGCAATCGCCGACGTGCTGTCGGCGCTGGAAGCCACGCCCGGCTGTCTGCTGGCCCGCCTGTCGGGCAGTGGCGCGACCTGCTTCGGCCTTTACGCCACGGCGGACGAGGCGACAGCCGCCGCCGCGCTCGTCCAGGGAGCGCAGCCGAACTGGTGGGTGAAGGCCGCGCGCCTGCTGCCCACCTCGGCGGATGCGCCGCCGCTGCCCAAGGGCGCGGTTGCGTCTCCGGCCGGGTCCGCCCCGCCGCCGCCCGTGCCCTTCCCGGACACCGGCGGCTGGGGCGTGGGCTGACCCAAAGTCAGCAGCGCCCGCCCCGCGTCAAGGCGCCGCCGAGCATCGCGCCGCCGAGCGTACCGGCCGCCGTGGTCGCCAGCTTGCCGTCGCCCTTCCCGAACTGCGAACCGACCAGCCCGCCGACCGCCGCACCACCCAGCACCCCGACCAGATCGCCGTCAAGCAGACCGCAATCCGAAGCCGGCGCCACCTGACGCACCACGCGCGGCGCGCGGCGAACGATCACCGGCTCCTCCTCCACGATCACCGGCGCCGGGACATAGTGGACGACCGGCGGTGGGCGGCGGACGATGACGACCCGCTCGTCGTAGTCATGTCCGCGATAGTGGTGGTGATGTTGGTGCTTCGCGCGCCAGCCATGGGCCGGCGCCCACGGCGGCGGATCGGCCAGAACCGGCGGCGCACCGGCGCCGAGGGCAACCACGCCGGCCATCACGGCAACGGCCAGGGCCTTGGGGGCGAAGCGGATGTTCATCATGGAAACTCCAGGAAACGCTCTTGCCCAGGTGAACACCTGAGGCTTGAGTGTTCTTCCATCGATCAACCGAGGCAGGGCATGACATTTTTGAGTAGCCCGCAGACGACGATCCCACGGCGCCAATGTTCTTGATTTGTTCTATTTGCCATGCCATGCTCCGCGTATGGTGGATGAATTGCCGGACATAGCGCGCAAGGGACGCGGGGCGATCAGCAACCGCAGCGGACGGTACGAGCGCGAGACGCGCGTCGCCGTGGACGACGGCTGGGACAGCAGCGATATAGTAACGGAAAAAATTCAGACCTTTGTGTTCGACGACACCGCGCGAACCATCATCAACAAAAACACGTCTCCCGATGTCATATTCGAGAGATCGATAAATCCATTTCGCGGGTGCGAGCATGCGTGCATTTATTGCTTTGCCCGCCCAACCCACGCTTATCTCGGCCTGTCGCCCGGCTTGGATTTCGAGACGAAGATCTTCCGCAAGGCCAACGCGGCCGAACTCCTGGCCGCCGAACTGCGGGCCAAGTCCTACCACTGCCAGCCTCTGGCGCTGGGCGCTAACACCGATCCCTATCAGCCCATCGAGCGGGAGGAACGAATCACCCGCGCGATCCTGGAGGTCTGCCGCGATTTCAACCAGCCCGTGATGATCATCACCAAGTCGGGGCTAGTCCTGCGCGACATCGACATCCTGGCGCCCATGGCGGCTAGGGGGCTCGTCAACGTCGCCCTGTCCCTCACCACGCTCGACCGCGATCTGGCGCGCCGGATGGAGCCGCGCGCCAGCACGCCGCACCGGCGCCTTGCGGCCATGCGGGAATTGACGGAGGCCGGCGTGCCGGTCGCCGTACTCGCCAGCCCGATGATTCCGGCGCTGAACGACCATGAACTGGAAGCCATCCTCACCGCTGCGGCGGAGGCCGGAGCGACCCAGGCCAACTACATTCTGCTGCGCCTGCCACTGGAGATCGCCGGCCTGTTCGAGGAATGGCTCCGCGAGCACGCGCCAAACCGGGCGGACCGCGTGCTCAGCCTGATCCGCCAGTGCCGCGACGGGGACCTTTACAGGTCGCAGTTCGGGACACGGATGAAGGGCTCCGGCCCCATCGCGGAGTTGTTGTCGAAACGCTTCAAGCTGGCCTGCAAGCGCCTTGGCCTCAACGGCCGCGATGCCGACCTGAACTGCGCCGACTTCAAGCCGCCACCGGCACCGGGCGATCAACTGGCATTGTTCTAACGACGCCATGGCCGCATCACAGGCTCTTCGGGAAACTCACCGCTTCTCTCCGATCCCTCGCGCGGTCTGCCGGCCGGACGACCACGGTGTTGCATGGGCCGGGGAATGATCCTAGGTTTTCAAAAAGGCCGGCGGGCCGTTCATCGCCGCGCGGCCTTCGGTAAGGATGAGGCAATCGCCATGCATCGCGGGATGCTGTCGACGGTGAGGAAGGTGGTGGTGAGCCTGCTGTTGCTGGCCGCGCTGCTCATCTATGCCCCGCCGAGCCATGCCGAACGGACGTACCACCAGCAATCCGTCGCCACCCTGGCCGAGCAAGAGCACGGGCAGGGGCCATGCGAGGACTTCCGCCTGCTGGGCAATGGTGCCTGCTGCAGCGCGGCCCAGTGCATCACCATGCATGGCGCTCTTCCCACGGCGGCGGTCGATGCGTTCATCCCTCGCCTGAACACGTCCTCTCATTTGCCGGCCCTGGCCACGCCGGAAGGGATCGGCATCGGTCCCGCTCTCCGTCCTCCGCTCTGATCCTCTGACGCCCCGAGTCCGCCCGCGTTCCACCGGAGCCTTGGCTCTGCGAAACCGACGGGTCGAACAAGCCGGTGGACACCACCGCCACCAGTGGCGAGCGGGCCGATATCGTGCTCCCGCCGGCTCCCCTCTCAGGTTCAAGCGAGACAGACATGACGAACACACGGAACAAGGCTGCCCCGGCATCGGATGCGACCGCGAAACGGAAAGCGGCTGCGGTCTTCGGCGTAGCCCTGATCGGCGCGGCCGCCCTCGGCGGCATGGCGTTCTTCGGCGGCAGCACCCCGGCATCGGCCCAGGAGGTCGAGGTGTGGAAGTCGCCCACCTGCGAGTGCTGCGGCGGGTGGGTGAAGCATATGGAAGCCGCCGGCTTCACCATGAAGGTCCATACCATCGAGAACGTCGATCCGGTAAAGGCCGCCAAGGGGGTGTCGGAGGACCTGATGTCCTGTCACACGGCCGTTGTGGGCGGCTATGTCGTCGAAGGCCACGTGCCGGCCAGCGACGTGCGGCGGATGCTGGCCGAACGGCCGCAGGCCAAGGGCCTCAGCGCCCCCGGCATGCCGCAGTCCGCACCGGGAATGGACATGCCGGGCCAGCCCTACGATGTCGTCATCTTCGGCACCCCCGATGGAAACAAGATCTATGCCCGTCACTGAAGCAAGGCGTGAACAACCGGTGACGGTGAGGTCGGCGTGCAGAATTCCGTGAAACTAAAGGCCGGAATCGGCTTGGCCGTGGGTGCGCTGGTCATCGCCACCGCCGCGGTCATGGTCGCGGGTCCAAAGCCTGGCGCCGATCCGGCCGACGCCGCGCAGGTTGCCCAAGGTCAAGCAGTCTACGCGGAGCATTGCGCGTCGTGTCACGGCGCGCGGCTCGAAGGCCAGCCGGAGTGGCAAAGCCGCAAGCCGGACGGCCGTCTGCCCGCGCCGCCGCACGACGCCTCCGGGCACACCTGGCATCACCCGGACGAGGATCTGTTCAAGATCACGAAGCAAGGCGTCACGGCGTTCGCCCCTCCCGGATACGCGAGCGATATGCCCGCCTTCGGCGGCGTGCTGAGCGACGCCGACATCTGGGCCGTCCTCGCCTACATCAAAAGCACCTGGCCCGAAGACACCCGCCGCCGCCACGCCGCCATGAGCGAGCGTGCGCGGAAGTAGGAAGCGGACCGAGGCCGTCGGCCGACGCTCAAAGCTCGACGACCGGGGCAAACCCACCGAAGATCATCCGCTTGCCGTCGAACGGCATCGGGTTCTTCTCCGGATTGAACCGGTCGTCGGTCTTCATAAGGTCGTCCATTCTCTGCATGGCGGCGTCCCGTGTGGCCTTGTTGGGCCATTCGACCCAGGAGAAGACGACGGTCTCGTCTTCCGTCGCCTGCACGGCCCTGCGAAAGTCGGTCAGCGTGCCATTGGGCACGTCGTCGCCCCAGCATTCGATAATGCGCGTGGCGCCGAGCTCTTTGAACAGGCTGCCGGCCTTGCTCGCGTGATCGATGAACTCCTGCTTGCGGGCAGTCGGAACCGCAATCACGAAACCGTCGATGTAGGACATGTCCCCTCTCCTTCAGGCTGACTGGAAGGCCGTTTCGAGCGCCGCGATGTCGATCTTGTTCATCCGCATCATGGCATTCCGCGCGCGGGATGCGGCCTCGGCGTCCGGATCGTTGAGCAGCCGGGGCAGCACGTCCGGCACGATCTGCCAGGACACGCCGAACCGGTCGGTGAGCCAGCCGCACATGCTTTCCTTGCCGCCGTCGGCGAGCAGGGCGGACCACAGGCGGTCGGTCTCAGTCTGATCCTTCGTAAGCACGCTGATCGAGGCGGCGGGCGAATGCTTGAACATCTCACCGCCCGTCAGAAGCATCATCGGCGCACCGGCCAGGGTGAACTCGACGACCAGGGGATCGTCGGGGTTGCCGTGGTCGAACACGGCGTCAATGCGACTGTCCGGCAGAAGGCTCACGTAAAATCGGGCGGCGTCGATCCCCCGGCGCGTGAACCAGAGGCAGGTGCGAACCTTCCGAGGCTCGGTCATTGGGATGCCTCCCTGCCCGCTTCTTTCGCACCGGCGTGATTCAGCATCCAGGGCGTACCGAACCGGTCGGTGAACATGGCGAAGCGCTCGGCCCAGAAGGTCTCGCCGGGCGGCATCCCCATCGACTTGGCGTCCTTCGCCAGCGCCTCGAAAATGCGGTCGAACTCAGCGCGCGACGGCGGGGCGATCGACACCGCGAAGCCCTTCGGCGTGTCATACATGCCGTCCGGCACGTCCGAGGCCATGATCGTGGCGGCGCCCAGCTTCATCGCCATGTTCATCACGAGATCATCGCCGCCGGGCATGCGGTTTTCCGCGCCCGGCGCATCGGCGTTGCGGAGCACGTAGGTGATCTCCCCGCCGAGGGTTTCGGCGTAATGGGTCATCGCCTCCAGGCAATTGCCGTTGAAGCAAAGATAGATGGTCGGTTCCATGGATTTTCCTCCCTGTTTTCAAAGCGTTCTAGCAAGGGCCAGGAGCTGGTCGGTGGCCTTGCCCCAGCCCTCGTGAAAGCCCATCGCCTCGTGTTCCTTGCGCGCCTCGACGCTCCAGTGCATGGCGCGCGCGGTGTAGCGGGTCTGGCCGGCGCCCGCGTCCTCGAACAGCACCTCGGCCGCCATGAAGGCGCGCGACGAAGGCCGCCAGCCGGGGCGAAAGGCGTCGGTGAACACCAGACGCTCCTTCTCCACCACCTCGAGAAAGACGCCGGCCTCCCCGAACTGCTCGCCGTCCGGGCCGTTCATCAGCGTGAAGAACTCTCCGCCGGGGCGCAGGTCGATCCGCGCCTCCGAAACGTACCAGGGCTTGGGGCAGAACCACTGCTTGAGAAGTTCGGGCTCGACCCAGCAGCGCCAGAGCTTGTCACGCGGCACATCCAGGGTGCGGGTCAGAACGAGATCGCTCTCGGCATCAGTCATGGGTGCTCCCTTTCGGTTCGGGCTGCGAGAAGAGCAGCGTGAGATAGCGCTTCAGGTGATCGACGCTTTCCAGCGCGACGGCGCGCTCGCCCGTCGCCTTCGCGAGGATGAAAGCACCCTGGAGGACGGCCTGGGTGTGTGCCGCGAGGCTCGCCGGGGTCCAGTCGGCTTCGATCCGGCGCGCCTTCATGGCCGCCGCGATATCCGGTTCGAGCGTCGCGGCGTGACCGAAGATGCTGGCGGCGCAAGCCTCGCGGATCGCGGGATACGACTCGTAGACCTCCTGCGCCATGGTCCCGACGAGACAGGTGAACGCGGCGAGTTCGCCGTCGATGATCGACTTGCGGAATTCGACATAGCCGAGCAGTCGGTCGAACGGGTCCTCAAGCCGGTGATAGGGCGCGCCCTCGAAGAACGCCGAGGTCGTCTCCGCCCAGTAGGCGGCGGCGGCGATGCCGAGCGCCTCCTTGTTCTCGAAATGATGAAAGAACGCGCCCTTCGTGACTCCGGCCGCCTTGCAGAGGTCGTCGACCGAGGTCGCCGCAAAGCCCTTGGCCCGTACGACGTCCCGCGCCGCTTCGAGGAGGCGGGTGCGGGCGTCGCCGCGCTCGGGGTGATGTTTCGTGGGTCTCGGCATGCCCGCATAAATACCGTACGGTTGGTATGTTTGTCAACAGGCCGGGGCCTGAGGCGCAGTGACCAAGCCGTTCGCAGCATTCGTGTGTTACACACGGACGTTGCAGCCATTGAGGGGAGCGCTCCGCGTGAGCACCGGGTTGATTGCACTGCTGGACGATGTGGTCGGGTTGGCGAAGGTCGCCGCCGCCTCGCTCGACGATGCCGCCGCGCAGGCGACGAAGGCCGGCGCCAAGGCCGCCGGGGTCGTCGTCGACGACGCGGCGGTGACGCCCCGCTACGTGGTTGGCTTCACGGCGGACCGGGAATTGCCCATCGTCGGGCGAATCGCTGTGGGCTCCCTGAAGAACAAGCTGCTGTACCTGCTGCCGGCGGCGCTGGTGCTCAGCCTCGTGGCGCCATGGGCGATCACCCCGCTGCTGATGTTGGGCGGCGCCTTCCTCTGCTACGAGGGGGCGGAGAAGGTTTACGAGGCGCTGTGGCCGCACGCCGAACACCACGGCACAGGCGGACAGGTCCCCGAACCGGGCCAGGACGCCACTGGCCTGGAGGAGGAAAAGGTCGCCAGCGCGATCAAGACCGACCTGATCCTGTCGGCCGAGATCATGGCGATCACGCTGTCCACCGTTGCGGCCGAGACCTCCTCCTTCTGGTCGCAGGCGATCATCCTCGCCATTGTTGGCACCGGGATCACCATCGTGGTCTATGGGTCGGTGGCCCTGATCGTGAAGGCGGACGACGCGGGCGTGGCCTTGGCGCAAAACGGCCGGCCGGCGTCCAGCCTGCTCGGCCTGCGCGATTCCGGCGCCGGGGAGGCGGGCGGCGCCGACCGGGCGCTGCGCCCCCTGACCCAGGGGATCGGCCGCGCCCTGGTCTATGGCATGCCCTTCTTCCTCAAGCTGCTCAGCATCGTCGGGACGGCCGCGATGCTGTGGGTCGGCGGGGGCATCATCGTCCACGGGCTGGAGGGCTACGGCGTCCCGGCCATCGGGCACGCGATCCACAACGTCGCCGTGGCCATCGGCCACGCCGTGCCGGCTGGTGCTGCGGCGGTGGAATGGCTGGTGACGGCCGCCGGGTCGGGCCTGTTCGGCCTTGCCGTCGGCGCGGTTCTGATCCCCCTCGTCCACAAGGTCGTGGCGCCGCTGTTCCGAAAGCTGCCGCTGTTCCGAACGCAGAAAGGCTGACGCCTGTTTTCGGGACCGCGCAGTACCCACCTTGCCGGTATGGGCGGCACGCTGCCGCCCACCGAAGGAGACCTGAATGCCATCGTCCAACGACTGGCGCATCCCGCCGGAGTTCCAGCCCGATCCCGGCGATCTGGCCTACGATCTGGAGCAGGCGCTTGCCTCCGTGGTGTCCCTGCGCGCGACCGTTCCGGAAGACGCCTATACGGCGGAGGCGCTGGGAACCGAACGGGCGGGTCAAGGCGCCGTGATTCGCGACGACGGGCTGGTGCTGACCATCGGCTACCTGATCGTTGAGGCCGAGGAGGTCTGGCTGACCACCAACGAGGGCCGCGCCGCACGGGGGCATGTCGTGGCCTACGATCACGTCACCGGCTTCGGCCTCGTCCAGGCGCTGTCGCCGCTCGGCGCGCCGGCCCTGCGGCTCGGCGACTCCCGCCGCGCGGAAGCGGGAGAGCCGGTGGTGGTCGGCGGGGCCGGCGGGCGCCATCACTCCCTGTCGGCCCAGGTGGTCGCCCGGCAGGAGTTCGCCGGCTATTGGGAATATCTGCTCGACGACGCCATCTTCACCGCCCCCGCCCACCCGAACTGGGGCGGGACGGCGCTGCTTGGCGCGCAGGGCGAGTTGCTCGGCATCGGGTCGCTCCAGCTGCAATACCGGGTGCAGGGCGGGCGCGTCATGCCCCTGAACATGAGCGTGCCCATCGACCTGCTGAAGCCCATTCTGGACGACATGCTGACGCTGGGCCGGGTCAGCGGACCGTCGCGCCCCTGGCTCGGCCTCTACGCCACGGAGGACGAGCGGTCGCGCATCGTGCTGGTCGGGCTGGCCGGCGACGGCCCGGCGCAGAAGGCCGAATTGCGCGCCGGCGACACCGTGCGAGCGGTCGCCGGCACTCCGGTCGCCTCGTTGGCGGAGTTCTATCGAGCTTTGTGGGCGCTCGGCTCGGCCGGGGTGGATGTGCCGCTGACCCTGGAGCGCGAGGGCGACGTCTTCGACGTGCGGATCGGGTCAGCCGACCGCAACGATTATCTGAAGGTCGGCCCCCGGCATTAATCCGGCGTTGATTGATCCGGCGTTGATTCAGGCGGGGACGACCACCTGCTTGCGCACCAGTTCGGCGAAGGCCTCCGGCGGCATGGGGCGGCCGAACAGATAGCCCTGCAACAGGTCGCAGCCAACCGACACCAGGAAATCGTGCTGCTCCGGCGTCTCCACGCCCTCCGCCACGGTGACGAGGCCAAGACCGTGCGCCATACCCACGGCGGCGCGGACCAGGGCGTTGTTCTTGACGTTCTCCGGCACGTCGATGACGAAGGCCCGGTCGATCTTCAGCTTGGACACCGGCAACTGCTGCACGTAGCTGAGCGACGAATAGCCGGAGCCGAAGTCGTCGATGGCCACCTGCACGCCGATCGAGGCCAGCTCGGTCAGCGTCCGCACGGCGGCCTTCAGGTCGCGGACCGCCGCCTGCTCGGTGATCTCCAGCCCAAGGCGGGCGTGGAGCGACGGGCTCTGGCTCAGCAGCTCTTCCAGCCGGTGGGTCAGGTTGCCGCGCAGGAACTGCTGGCCGGAGATGTTGATGAACACCCGCTCGGGCAGCACGCCGTCCTTGTCCCACAGCGCCATCTGCCGGACGACCGTGGACAGGACCCAGTCGGTGATGGGAACGATCAGGCCGCTTTCCTCGGCCACCGGGATGAACTCGCCCGGCGACACCGGACCCAGCGTGTGGTGCGTCCAGCGCAGCAGCGCCTCGGCGCTGACCACGCGACCGGATTTTCCCTCGACGATGGGCTGGTAGACCATGTGCAGCTCGTTCCGCTCGATGGCGTGGGCGAGGTGCATGGTCAGCAGCATGCGCCGCGTCGCCGCGGCGGCCATTTCCGGCGTGTAGAAGCAGACGGCGTTGCCGCCGTCATGCTGCGCCGCCTGGAGCGCTAGCTTCGCTTTGGCGTTCAACTCTTCCAGGGTGTTGATGTCGCCGTCCTGCACGGCGGCGCCGATGGACAGGCGCAGCCGCACCCAATGGCGGTCGGCGTAGATGGAGGCGGTCAGCCGGTCGTGCAGCACGTCGGCAAGATTCTGCGCGTGTTCCGCGCTGTCCACCCGCGACAGGGCTGCGAACTCGTCGGCGGCGATGCGGCAGACGTAGGTCTGCTGGGGCAGCACCTCGGTCACGCGGCTGACCATGGCCTTCAGTGCCGCGTCGCCGACGTGGAAGCCGAACGCCTCGTTGATGTCGCTGAACTGGTCCACGTCGAGCGTGTAGAGCGCGAAATGCCCCTGCCCCTCGCCCGACGGCGTTTGGGTCAGCACCGCCTCGCACTCTTCCAGAAAAGCGGTGCGGGTCAGCACGCCGGTCAGCGGATCGTGCCTCGCCAGATAGGAGGCGCGCTGCTCCGCCGCCAGCCGGTCGGAAATGTCGCGCAGGATGCCGACGAAGGTGACCTCCCGTCCCAGCTTGGCCTGCCCCACGCTGAGGTGGATGGGAAAAACGGAACCGTCCTTGCGCTTACCGAGCGAATCGCGACCGATGCCGATGATCTTGGCGCGGTCGGTTTCCAGGTAGGTGTGGATGTACTTGTCGTGGTCCCGCGCAAAGGGTGTGGGCATCAGCACCGACAGGTTCCGCCCGATCAGCTCGGCCTCGTCATAGCCGAACATGGTGCAGCAGGCTTGGTTGATCGTCTGGATGATGCCGCGCCGGTCGGCCACGACGACGCCGTCCACCGCCGCGTCCAGCAGAGTCGCCACGAAGGGATCCCGCCGTGTCACGAACTCCGCGATGCGTTCGGGATCGGTCACGTCCTGGAACACGCCGAGGAAGCCGCCGACCGCTCCCTCCCCGTCCCGATGCGGTACGACGCAGCCGGTCAGGACCGCGCGGCGGCCATTCGCGTGGTCGACAACACAATCCACCGGAGCCGCCGTGCCGGTCTCCGCCGCACTGTCGAGGGCGCGGACGATGGCGCGTGTGAAGGCGTGGTCAAGATCGGCAAGGTTCTGGCCGAGCAGCGTGTCCGGCGTGCGCCCCACGGCGGCGGCGAAGCGTTCGTCGCTGTGCAGGCAGCGGCGTTCGCCGTCCAGATAGACCAGCGCGAAAGCCGCGTGATCGAGGAAGCTGGACGCCAGGGACGCCAGGAAATCCGGGGCGCGCGGCAGGGCTGGGACACGTGGTCCGCCGGGGTCCTCATGCTGTGCCGCAGGCTCTTTGGACAAAACCGAATCCGCTTTCCAAGATGGCTCCGGTCGGGACCGGGGCAAAGAATACCGTAGCCGAGTTGTCATTATGACCGCTCACGGTCCGTTTTCCAACGATTCGGAGCGAGTCCATACCTCTCATTGCGAATGTTCGCCGCCAGTTCGCGCAACCTCCGCGCGGACCTGCTGGCCCAAGCCTCCGGGCGATAGTAATTTTAGTCCAAAGTCTTAGCCCGTTCGGTATAGACGAGCGCCGAAAATCGATCAACCCATCCGGGCGTTTTGTCACGGGAACGGCCAGATCGATACGGCGCAGTCAATGGGCAAGCCGTCAATGGGCAAGCAGCACCGGACAGCCGACCGCGTGGCTCAGCACATACCGCGTCGCGCCGCCCAGGACGATTTCGCGCAGGCGGCTGTGCCCATAGCCGCCCATGACCAGCAATCCGGCGCCCTGCTCCCTGGCCGCCAGCGCCAGCGCCTCGCCGACCGACCGTCCTTCCCGGCCGACTTTCCGGATCGAGGATTGGACGCCGTGCCACGCCAGATGCTCGGCAAGCCGTTCAGGATCGGAAGGGATCCGGCCGGTGATCGCTGAAGTCAGGCTGTTCACCACCCCCTGCTCCACAACCAGAATGGAGACAGTGGACGCGCGGGCGATGAAATCCCATGCCCCCGCCACGGCCCGCACCGCCGATGGGCTGCCGTTCCACGCGATGGCCACGCTGTCCAGCCGGGTCATCCCGCCACCCGCCAACAGCACGGGGCGGCCGGATTCGAACAGGGCGCCTTCCAGCACGCCCAACGGTTCCGGTGCGCCGGCCGGACGCGCCAGCACCGTCAAGTCGGCGAACCGCGCCTCCGCCGCCAGCAGATACGGGCCCTCACCGACGAGTTCGCGCCACCGGGCGGTCATGCCGTCCGCACGCCTGTCGGAGATCGCGGCCGAAGCATCCGCGGCGGCCTGCTCGAAGGTCCGCCGGGCCGTCGCGGCGGTCTCCACCGCCTTCCGTTCCGCCTCCGCAGCGATCGACTCGATCGCCTCCAGCGACATCCCCTCGCCATGGACCGGCAGGCCACGGCGCGGATCGCGCCGGATGTGCAGGACATCGACATGCGCGGAAAACGGCTGCGCGAGATCGAAGGCATCTGCCAACAGGTTCGCGTCCGAGGCGCTTCCGCTGGCCAGGGTAAGGATGTGCTTGATCATCGGTCCCTCCGGTAGCCCGGCACCACCTTGGTTTCCATGACGGAACGGCGGCGTCAGCCCGTGGCGATGTCGATGCGGCGCTTGGACGGCTGGCTCGGCTCCGTCTTGGGCAGGGTGATGGTGAGCACGCCGTTCTTCATGCTGGCCGCGATGGCGTCGCGGTTGACATTGGCCGGCAGCCGGAACGAGCGCGCGCACATGCCGTAGCGCCGTTCGGAGAAGTAACGGTTGGCGCCTTTCTCCTCAGTCTCGTCGGTCTTCTCCGCCTTGATGGTCAACAGATCGTCCTGAAGGTCGATGTTCACCGCCTTCTCGTCCATGCCCGGCATTTCCAGGCACACCCGGTACTCGCTCTCGCGCTCCTCGACCTCGGCCGGCGGCGTGAAGGCCGTAACCGCGTCGGAGCGCAGCAGCGGGTCCATCCCGAAGGACGAGCGCGGCCCCCAGGGGAAGCGGAACATCGAGGAGGCTTCGTCGAACAGGCGGTCGAACTCGTCACGCAGGGCCATCAGCGGGTGCCGGTTGCGTTCGGCCAACTGCCGCGCCGCCGTGCCGGTGGGGGTGTCCTGCCTGGTGTCCTGCCTGGACTTATCCGTCAGCTTCGTGTCGGCCATGGCTTCCTCCTGTTTCTTGATCGGATGAAGTCGTCACGGCTTCCAGTATCGCGCCAATGGCGCGGCGGTGCATTAACCTGGATTAAACGCCCCTTCCCCATGGATGTTTGCGATCTGCGCGAAGGCTTGGCGACGGGCCGCGACACCGTCAGCTCGCCCCGGATCGCCGTCGGCGCCACCTTCGCCTTGAACTCCGCCCGATGTCGCCTCCGTTTCCCCGTTATCGGGTTCGGCCTTCCTCGTGGGCGAACCGAGCTTAGCCGACTGTGCTTAGCCGACTGTTCGGGAACCGGAGATCACGTCACTACCCGTCGATCCGCAGGTATATACGGCAGACAAGCCCCGTTTCCTCCCAGGCCAACGCGACGCGACCCTGGTGCTGTCCGGCAATCACACGCTCCAACAACCGGGTTCCAAAGCCTTGGCGCTGCGGACGCCGGACAACCGGCCCGCCCGCTTCGCGCCACTCCAGACAGAGTTCCCGTCCGGCGTCCGACGCATCGAGGCTGGCCGTCAGAGTAATCCACCCGCCCGGCACGGACAGTGCGCCGTACTTGGTCGCGTTGGTGGCCAGTTCATGCAGAGCCAAAGCCAGATTCGACGCCACGTGCGCGGCAATCGGGGAGTCCACGAGGGCCACCCGCATCCGGCTCTCGGTGCCGACGAAAGGAGCAAGCGCCGAGCTGACCAGTTCCGAAAGGGCAACCGCTCCGTTCACCGGACCGATTGCCAAAAGATCTTGGGCCGCGGCGAGTGTCCGGATGCGCCCGATGAAACGCTTCTGGAACTCCGGCACCGACGGCGCGCTCTTGGCCGTTTGCGCGGCCAGCGCCTCGACCATGGCGAACATGTTCTTGAGCCGGTGGCGCAACTCAGCAGTGAGCAGGCGCTCCCGCTCCTCCAGCCGTCGCTGCTCCGTCACCTCGCGGACGATGACGCCGACAGCGATCACGGTCCCGTCCGCTGCCTTCAAGGGATAAAAGTCCTCGATCCAATCGCGCTCGATTGAGGGCTGAGCTGGCGTGCTTCCATGCAACTCGATTCCGAGAACCGGCTCTCCCGTGTCGAACACTCGACGGAACAGGGGTTCGGCCGCCTCGCGAAGGGTTGGAACGACGTCCCAGGCGTAGCGGCCGAGATGTTCTTCCACCGACGGGCCGTTTATCGCGGCGAGCGCCTCGTTGACCCGCAGGAAGCGCAGATCGCGATCGAACAGGCCCAAGCCGATGGGGGCTGTGCGGTACAAGGTTTCGACCTCGAGAAGCTGCAGCCGCGCGCGCGCCTCGCTTTCACGCAACGCCTCTTCCGAGCGGCGGCGCCGCGTCACGTCGTTGCCTTGAACGAAGATGCCGGAGACCGTTCCGTCCAGGTCAACGATCGGCTGGTACACGAAATCCAGAAAAAGCTCCTCAAGCGGCTGTCCCGGCTGGCGCTGCAGGCGAACCTGCATGTCATGCCCAACGAACGGGCGCCCGGATGTCAGCACGCCGTCGAGCAACTCAAGGAACCCCTGCTCCCGGATCTCCGGAAGAGCGTCGACGACGGGTTTGTCGATGATGTCGCTGCGGCCGACGATCGCGCAGTAGGCATCGTTTGCCAGTTCGAAGACGTGCTCCGGTCCTCTCAGAACGGCAATGAATCCCGGCACCTGCCGGAAAAGCTCACGCAAGCGTCGGCGCTCGGCGTCCAACGTGCGGTTTTCCTCTTGAACGGCCTGCGCACGCTGGAAGAGCCCGGCCTCGATCGTCGCCAAAGCCCCCCGGGGCTCGTTGCCGGTGGTGCCCTTGGCGGCCTCCCGCAGGCGCTGAAGTTCCGTGACGTCGTTCGTCTGCTGAAGGATGAAACGAACCCTGCCCTGCTCGTCGAGAACGGGCGTGTGGGTGGCGCTCCAGTACCGCTCTTCGAAGGCCATGCCGTCTGCGGTTGGAATGGCATACCGGATGAGCGCCAGGGTATCCGGCTGGCATCGTTCCAGGACCCGCGTGAGAGAGGCGCGAAGGAGCGCTGCGCTGGCATCATCGGGATCGTGGGGGCCGGGAGGAAACGCCTCGAAGATGTGCCGCCCGGCCAAACTCGGGAAGTCGCGTCCGGTGACCTGCAGATACGCGGCGTTAGCCCAGACGTAGCGCAGTTCCCGATCCAGCAGCATGTAGGGGTGCGGCACCGCCTCAAGCAGCGCCTTGAAGTCGACGCCGGAAAATTCTGAAAGCATCGGCTCTATTTTTGGTTGCGGACTGTCGGCGAGAATGCGTTTTGGGCTAATGGCCATTGTAACGGCCGCCCCCGGATCAAACCACTGTCACCTAAAGGATGACCGCACCCTCCCGCCATCCGCCAAACGGAATAATCCGTACGCGGTCCGGCCAGGACCGTGCTTCGAAACGTCCATGAACCATGCCGGGTTTGCCGGTTTTCATTCCCACGTCTCACGCTTCCCGGTTCGCCACATCGGGCGACCGGCTGCCGGGCACTCGGCACTGGGCAAATCCGCCGCCGGTTTGCCGAACAGATAGCCCTGCCCACAGCGGATGCCAAGCTGGCGCAGACAGTGGAGTTGCTCGTCCGTCTCGATCTGCTCGGCAATCAATTCGGTAATGATGTGCCGGGCGATTTCGACGATGGAGTGCAGGATTGCCCGATTGCGGTTGCTAACTGGAACTGGCCGATCTCGACCCGGAGTATGTCGGGGCGCCGCCCAGCTTGGGCTCCTGGACGCGGGGCCTGCTGATCCGGCATCGTCCTGCCGATGGCGAGTTGGCTTTGTTCACGACCGGGTGCCCCGAAGGCACCTCTGTGGAAACGTTGGTGCGGGTCGAGGGGCGAAGATAGGCGCTCGAGGACGCTTTTGAGACGGCAAAGAATGAACTCGGGCTGGACCACAACGAGACGCGGAGCTGGCATGGCTGGCGTCGGCACGTCTCGCTGGTGATAATCGCCTTCGCGTTGCTCTTGGTGGTCCGTCACAATGGTCCGTCACAAGGCCGATGTGCTCGCCGCGCTCCAAAAACAGCAAGGAAAGTTCTCTGCCTATGGTCCGGTGGCCGATGCAGGAGATCCGTCGCGTTGCCAACCGCTTAGCTCAGCGACGGATCGAACCGGCCGTAGTGATCGCACAGTCCGCCTGGAGGCGATGCCATCAGACCATCACCAACGAGGCCCACAGACGCAGGGCGCAATTGTAATGCTAAACATACACGTCGCCGAAAGCCCGTTCCCCTTTAGCAGGTTCGAACTTCAGGGTCGCGCCGATAAGCAAGGCGTAGAACAGCGCCACGCCCGATATGACAACCCAGCCCGGAATGGGACCGATGTCGGCGTTCGCCAGGATCTCCTGAAATGAATGGATGAAGGTCAGCCGACCCGCGGTCGCTTGAAGATGGATGGAGGAAATCTTCAACAGCCATGCGATCAGGATGATAAGGAAGATCCAGACATAGGTGCGCCGCAGGCGTCGCGACACGGCCTGCCCGAAGCCGATCGAGAATTCCGGATTGCGGAGTTCTTCGGCTAGCCCACGTCCCCAGTCGGGATCGAGGACGCCGTCGGGGGAAAAGACGGCTGCGTAGTAATTGCGCTCAAGCCTGCGGATTCTGTTGCGGTAAAAATCAAAGAACCGGTAGCGGCGTGCTTCGATGACCAGCATGAAGCCGGCCAGCATCATGGCGAAGATCAGAACGCTATGGTGCGCGTTCGGCGTGGAAAGCGAAAACGACAGCATGCCCGCCACCACGGTGATGGCCCAGTTCGTCGTCCGGTCGATACGATCGCGCCAGCTCAGGCCGCGCCCCATTTCTCCCCGATAGAAGTGGACAAAAAGGTTCACGAATTCTACGGAGCTTCGCGGCAAGGCCGGGGGCACAGAAACAAGTATCCGATCCTGATCGATGTCAGCTCTCATTACAGCCTCTGTTGCAACGCACTCCTCCGATGGGACAGACCGAAGGAGAAAGCCAGTGCGGGCATGACGCCCGCGGCCCTGTTCGGAACGCTACAGGATGGTGGATCGGGGCGGCGGGCCAAGGCCGAATGGCTGGCCCGCCGCCACTCTACTTGAGCAACGCGGCCTGATAGTCGGGCCGGGCCGCCGCCAGGGGCTTGGCACGTGCTGCGAAGCGGCGCCGGCTGGCCTCCGGGTTGATGATCAGAAGGCCGACGACGGCGGTGACGATGGCCAGGACGCCGGCAACCGCGAAGCCATTGTCGTAGCCCACGGCGTGGGTGGCCCCGCTTTGGATGAAGGTTCCCATCAGCGCCGGAGCAATCAACCCGCCCGTGGTGGCAAGCGCGCTGTTGATGGACATCATGCTGGGCCTTTGGGAATCCGGCACGATCTCGCCGACGATGGCCGAACTCAGGACAAAGGTGATCTGCGGAAAATTGCAGCCCGCCGCCAGGAAAATCACTTTCAGAAGAGGTTCCTCGACACCGTAGACGGACAGGAATATGAACGCACCGCCCAGCGCCACGAAGCCGCAGCTCAGCCACGCGCGGGCGCGGGCCGACGCCACGCCGCTTTTCAGCATCCTCTCGGACAGCCAGGAGCCGATCAGCACGATCGGAATGTTGAACGCTGTGAAGACCATGAACATCCAGCCGGTCTCAGTGGCTCCAAAATTCAGAACCGTGCTGAGATACGAAGGCGTCCACGTGAACATGATCGAGAAAATCCAATACGTGGTCCAGTAGAGAGCCATGTTCCCAAGGAATGTTCCATCGGTCAGAAGCGTCCAATAAGGCACGTAGGAGACCGCTTCGCCTTTGGTCAGCTTGGAATCGTCGCTCGTCACCTGGCCTTCGGCACCGACAATCATCCACAGAACCATCCAGACAAGGCTGGCGATACCCAGGGCCAAGAAGGCGGCGTGCCAGCTCCAACGGACCACGATGTAGGTCAGGAGCGGACCGGAGATCAGCAGCCCAGCGGTCACGCCTTGGAAGATGACGGCCGATGGCAGATTGCGCCGGTCGTTCGGAAACCACTTGTAGCAGGCGTGCAGGGCGAGCGGATAAGCAGGACCTTCTCCGGCGCCGAGGAGGATGCGGGACGCATACAGCAAGGGGACCGAGGCGGTGAACGCAAGCGGAAACTGGGAAATTCCCCAGATGGCCGCCAACACGAGCAGGATGGTTTTCGAGGATACCCGGTTGGCAACGAAACCAAAGCCGACCGCCGATATGGAGAACAGCAGGAAAAAGCTGCTGGCGATCATGCCGAATTCCGACGGCGATATGTGCAGCTCCTCCATGAGCGACTTGGCGACGATTCCCAAGATCGCCTTGTCCATGAAGTTGATGACCATAAACAGTGCCAAAGCCAATGTGATTAGCCAGCCGCGAAGATTTGTACTTCGAATGTGCGACATCTCTACCCTCCCTGGGCATTTTGGCTATGATTTTTAGCTCGCTTCGCGCGAGTGGCGTGGGGCAAGAAAGCGCCATTGCATCTTGCCCCTGTCATTTTCGAGAGATCGGCGCTTCGGCCGAAAACGTCCCGACAAGACCGGCTTCATCTTTTGTTGTGGACGCCTTGCCTCTTCCGATCACCTTGAAGGGATTGGGTCGAAGGCAAGCCCGCTCGCCCAACGCCTTATTCTCAAGGGCGGTCCTTTGACGCACTCGCAAATTCGGCCCGGCGAGAGCGCCGGGCCAACTCCGGCAAGGTTGCGAGCCCGGTGCCCCCCTTATGCGACAGTCATCGGAAGCGGCTTGTCATAGCTATAGTGCTATATAGTTATTCCGTCAAGCAGTTTCCGATACTGACGATCCGGCCGATAGGGCCGCAGGCCGCGACATCACCATCCGCTCAGTCGAAGCGGTGCACGGCCCCCGGTGCCGGTGAGAAACCCAAGTCGCCGCGCTCGATCACCGCGTGGCGACCGCCATGTTCCTCCAGCAACTGGGCTTGGCGGGCCCTGGCGCGGCGATCGACCTCAACCGGGTCGCAGATGGCATAAAGACGCTGGCGGCATTCCTCCAGCACCAAGCCGTAACGCGGCTCCGTCGCCAGATCGGTGATTTCCTCCGGATCGGTGTGGAGGTCGAACAGCTGGGCGGGATAGTCGATGTAGTGGATGTACTTGAAACGACCGTGCCGGATCATGAAGGCACCGGTCGTCGAACCCATGCCATGGTATTCCGCCATCACGTTGCGGTCCGGGTCTTTGCCCCCCGCGAGGTCAAACAGGGACGTTCCGGGGAAGCCGTCGCGCAATGCCGGTTCCCGGTTGCCGACCGCGTCCAAGATGAATGGATACACGTCCACGTGGCTCGCCGGCGTGTCGATTACGCTGCCCTTCGGCACGTCCTTCCCGGCGATGATCAGCGGCACGCCGGCAGCCTCCTCGAACAGCGTGGACTTGCCCCACAGGCCCCGCGTGCCGAGGTTGTCGCCATGGTCCGCGGTGTAGACGATCCTGGTGTTGCCCGAGAGGCCGGTGTCGTCCAGCGTGTTGACGATTTTACCAACGTTTTCGTCGAGGAAGGAGCACAGCCCGTAATAGCCGGCGATCGCCTTCTTCACCGTTTCCCGGTCGAAGTAATCGTCGTAGTTGAAGCTGCTGCGATAATCCCTGAGGTAGGGGTGATCGGGCCGCTCCGGCTTTTCATACAGCTTGGGCAGCGGCAAGTCCTGTTCGTAGTAGCGGTAGTAATGCTCGGGCGGGGCGGTCAGCGGGAAATGCGGGCACACGAAGGAGACGAACAGGACCCACGGCTTTTCCGGACGCCGCCGGGCTGCCTCGCGCAACCAGATCTGCGCGCGCGCCGCGATTTCGCGGTCATAGAAGGTGTACTGGCTTTCGCCGGGGCCTGCGTAGCCGGCCATCTTGTACGCGCCCTTGCGAACCGGAAGCTCGCTGCGCACCAGCCCCATCAGGTCCCCCTTGCCCTCGATGATGTGCATCGGGACGATTTCCTGGCTGAAGCCGTGATCCTCCTCCGGCTGGCGGAAGTGCAGCTTGCCGATCGACACGACCTCGTGCCCGCGTTCGCGCAGCTTGTGATGCCAGCTGGGGATCGCCCCGTCATAGGCGTCGGCGTTGTCCCAGTAACCGATCTCGTGGATGTATTTGCCGACGGCGAAGGATGCGCGGGCGGGAATGCACACCGGGCTGGTGCAGTAGGCCGACGAAAATCGCGTTCCGGACGCGGCCAAGGCATCGAGATTCGGCGTCTTGACGATTTCATGGCCATAGCAGCCCAAGGCCTTCGACGAATGCTCGTCCGACATGATGATGACGAGATTCTGCGGTTCGGTTTCCATGAGGACTCCTGTGATTCGATTGGCTGGGACCGGAGGTCTTCGCTCCGCGCCCCTTTGGTTCACGACTGGCGGGCGAAACCGTCCCGTTTCAGGAATTGGCAGCCACGCCGATGTCCGCGTTGGGCGCCGAACGGACGATGGAGCGAGCCAGGCTGGCGGAAGCGCTGTCGGCGGCGTCGGCACGGGCGTCGGCGCGGATCATGTCCGCCGCCTTCTCGCCGATCACCATGGCTCCGGCGTTGGTGTTGCCGGACAGCAGCAGCGGCATGATCGAGGCGTCGGCCACGCGCAGGCCGGTCACGCCGCGCACCCTCAGTTGCGGATCGACCACCGCGTCGGCGTCGGCCCCCATGCGGCACGTGCCCACCGGGTGGAAGATCGTGGTCGCGTAGTCGCGCAGGAAGGCCAATGTTTCATCGTCGGAGGCCACGCCGGGACCGGGGCGGTATTCCGACTCGATGTAGGGCGACAGCGAACGCGACGCGGCGATGCGGCGGGCCAGCCGCACGCCGGCCAGCATGGTGGCCCGGTCCTCGTCGGTGGCCAGATAGTTGAACCGGAAGGCCGGCGGATCGAGCGGGCTGGACGAGCGCAGCGTCACCGCGCCACGGCTGGTCGGGCGAAGCTGACACACCGACATGGTGAAGCCGGAGAAATCATGCGGCTTGCCCGCCGTCATGTCGGCGCTGATGGTGCCGAAGTGGAACTGGATGTCCGGCCTCTCCACCCCGGGGCAGGCCTTCGCGAACATCCCGCCGAGCTGGATGCCGGCCGCGACCGGCCCTTCCTTGCGGACGATCCAGCGCATGCCGATTTTCGCCTGGCCCCACAGCGTGCGCAGATCGTCGTTGGTGGTGATCGGCCGGGTGCAGCGGTAGATGAGCCGTGCCTGCAAATGGTCCTGCAGATTGCGCCCCACCTCTGGCCGGTGATGGACGACGGGAATGCCCTTGGCTCCCAGCTCTTCCGCGTCCCCGATGCCCGACAGCAGAAGCAGCTGCGGCGACTGGAAGGCCCCGGCGCTGAGGATGACCTCCCGGTTCACGCGGGCTTCCATGGGCTGATCGCCACGGAGGTAGCGCACGCCCACGGCCCGCTTGCCTTCGAAGATAATGCCGGTGGCCTGCGCCTCCGTCTCGACGGCGAGGTTGTCGCGTCCGCGCAACGGGCGCAGATACGCTTTCGCGGCCGAGCAGCGCAGGCCGTTGTGCGTCGTCAGCTGAAAATATCCGGCGCCCTCCTGGCGGGCACCGTTGAAATCATCGGTCCGTGGAATGCCCAACTCGGCGGCACCGCCGATGAAGGCTTCCACCAGCTCGTGGCGCCCTCGGATGTCGGACACCCGCAGGGGGCCGTGGCCACCATGATAATCGCTTTCCCCGCGCTCGTTGCCTTCGGAACGTTTGAAGTAGGGAAGGATGTCGCGCCACCCCCACCCGTCGTTCCCCAGCGCCTGCCACGCGTCGAAATCCTCCGCCTGCCCGCGAATGTAGACCAGACCGTTGATCGAGCTGGAACCGCCGAGCGTGCGGCCGCGCGGCTGGTAGATCCTTCGCCCGCTCAAATGCGGCTCGGGCTCGGAATGGAATTGCCAGTTGACCTGGGGGTCGAACATCGTCTTGCCGTAGCCGATGGGGATGTGAATCCACATCTTGCGGTCGGGGATGCCGGCCTCCAGCAACAGCACGCGGCTGGTGCCGTCCTCGGCCAGCCGCGCCGCCAGCGCGCAGCCGGCCGATCCGGCCCCGACGACGATGTAGTCGAATATGCGCATGTCGTGCCCCTTCTTGTTCACAGGTCCAGCACCAGGGCGCCGTCACCGACCCGCGCGCAGCAGATCAGGACGTGAGTCTGGCGCTCCTCCTCGCTGAGCACGAAGTCGTTGTGCTCGGGACGGCCGCCGACGTAGCGGACTTCGCAGGTGCGGCACATGCCGGCCTCGCAGGAGGACGGGTAGTCGATCCCCGCCTCGCGCACCGCCTGAAGGATGGTCTGGGCCGGCCCCACGGGGATCCTCCGCCCGGACCGTTCGAGAACCACCTCGCCGCCGTCCCCCGCCGTGGCGGCGGAACCGGCCGACGGCGGGATGGCACCGAAATGTTCGAAATGTACTGTTTCCGGCGGCCAGTGGGCGGCCGCCTCCTGCGCCGCCTTCATGAAGCCGGGCGGGCCGCAGTAGTACAGGTGCGTGCCCTCGCGGGGAGACCGCAGCAGGCCGGCGATGTCCAGCCCGTTCCGGGGATCGCCGCCGTCGTGGTGCAGGCGCGCACGGCCGTCGGCGACCTCCGAGGCGAGACGATCGGCGAAGGCCGACCGCTCGCGCGTCCGGGTGCAGTAGTGCAGTTCGAAGCTTTGTCCGGTCCGACGCAGCTGCTCCATCATCGCCAGGATGGGCGTGATGCCGATGCCCCCCGCAAGCAACACCGAATGGCGCGCCCCAGCCGCCAGCGGGAAGAAGTTGTGCGGCCCGGACACGTCGAGCAGGTCGCCGGCGCGAACCCGCTGGTGCATGGCCCGCGATCCGCCCCTCCCGTCCGGAGCGTCGAGAACGGCGATGCGGTAGTGATCCCGCTCCCAGGGCGGATCACACAGCGAATAGCGCCGTGTCATTCCGCCCGGGACGTGGACATCGAGATGCGCGCCCGCATCAAACGCCGGCAGCTCCCGGCCTTCCGGATCGACCAGTTCGAAGGAGAGGATGCCTTCGGCTTCATAAGTGATGGAACGAACGCGCAACGTCAGCATGTCGGCTTCCTTCACGGTCAGGCGAGGGCGGAACTCGTGGACCGGGGCGCCGGGGCGCCGTCAAGACCACCGTCGATGAGGTCCAGCTGCCGCCGCACGTGGGCGTCCCGCTCGTTGGCCGGTAGGGCATCCGCCGAGCGCATGATTTCGAACACGCGCTTGCCCAGCTCCATGATTTGCTTGCGGTCCACGTCCGCCGGCAGCTCCGGCACGTGAAGCACCGTGTCCTGCGCGTACAGCGGCAGGCTCTCGCCTTCGGCGGACAGGGTTGCGTAGAGCGGATCCGGCGCGGTCTTGCCACGCACGGCGTCGCGCAGCAGCTTCCGGCACATGTACACGCCCACGTCCGACGTCCCCGGATGTTCGAGCGCGTGGATCGCGATTGGCCGCTGGCTGACCAGGGCTTCCCAGTCGCCCGGCGCGCGCTGGCCTTCCTCGTAGGTGCGGTTGCCGGTCTGGCCGACGAGAAAGTCGATCTTGTCGACGCCGCAGTCCTCGGCGCAGCCCAGTCCGTCCGGATCGACCTCATCGTTGAAATGGCGATAGCCGAATATGATCATGTTGGTGTCATCGACCGGCACGTTCCAGCGCGTGCAGCCCGAGGTCGAATGCCGTTCGCGTGCCGCGGTCGGCACGAGGGAGCCGATCTGCAGGTAGTTGGGGAAGATCATCTCGGTGATGCGGATCCACACCTTGTCGTCCGGCAGGCGGCGGCCGGCGATGAACACGATGCCGTTGCCGTTGCGCGTCGCCTCCCATTGCATGATCGGCATGTCGCCGAATCCTTCGAGCGTGACGCCCTCGGCCGTCGCCTCGTCCACGCCGTCCACGGTCATGTGGTTGTGCAACACCGCGGTGTGCATGTGGTCCATGATGTTCTCGAACACCTGCAGCCAATTGCAGGGGTAGATGTTCGAGAAGGGAACCAGCTTCGTGCCCTTCGGCAGCGAATAGGTGTCGAACTCGGGGAAGGGCGGCTTCTTGTCCGGCGGCCCCATGTAGGCGAACACCAGCCCATCGCGCTCGAAGGCCGGGTAGGCGCCCTGGCAGACGGTCTGCTTCAGGCGCGTGGCATCGGACTCGCAGGGCGCGTCGAGCAGGCTGCCGTCCACGGCGTAGTGCCAGCCGTGATAGCAGCAGCGGATGCCGTGCTCGGCGATCACGCCATATTCCAGCGAGGCGCCGCGGTGGGAACAGTGGCGGTGCAGCACGCCCACGGCGCCGCTCTTGTCGCGGAAGGCGACCAGATCCTCGCCCATGATGCGGATCGCCTTGGGCACGTCGGTCAGTTCCTGCGACAGGCACACCGGCTGCCAGAAGAGGCGCATGTATTCGCCCATCGGCGTGCCGGCGTTGGTGCTGGTCAGCTCCAGGTCGGGAGCCGGCACGTCGCGCTTGAAGTAGCCGCCGTAGCGGGCGGGCTGTTGGGCGGTGGCCGGAGCATTGTTCACGGAAGAGTTCATGGCGTTTCCTTTCCGATGCGTGGTGTTCACACCACGGTGTTTGACTGGCTGATGAAGCGGGTGTGCAGGTAGGCGTCGAGCCCTTCCGGGCCGCCCTCGTACCCCAGCCCGCTGTCCTTCAGACCGCCGATCGGCGCGTCGGCCAGCGAAGGGGTGAAGCTGTTGATGCCGATCCAGCCGGCCTCGATGCGCTCCGCGAACTCCGCGGCCCGGTCCAGCCGATTGGTGAAGGCGTAGGCGGCGAGCCCGACGTCCACGCCGTTGGCGCGCGCAATGACCTCGTCGAGATCCTCGAAGGTCAGGACCGGCGCGACCGGGCAGAACGGTTCCTCGGTCATGATGCTCGACGCCTCGGCGACGCGGCTCAGCACCGTGGGCGCGAAGAAGAAGCCTTCGCGGCCGACGCGCTCCCCGCCGGTCTCCACCCGCGCGCCGCGCTGGCGGGCGTCCTCGACCAGACGCTCGGCGGCGTGCAGGCGCCGTTCGTTGTTCAACGGCCCCATTTGCGTGTCCGGCGCCATGCCGTCGCCGACGCGCAGGGATTGCGCCAAGGCGGAGAGGCGCTCGATGAAGGCCGGCGCTATGCTGGCGTGCACGTAGAAGCGGCTCGGCGACAGGCACACTTGGCCGGCGTTGCGGAATTTGAACGCCGCACAGGCCCGCGCCACCGGTTCGACGTCGACGTCGTCGAACACCACCACGGGGGCGTGTCCGCCGAGTTCCATCGTCACCGGTTTCAGGTGCCGCGCCGCCTGGGTCGCCAGCAGGCGGCCGACCCCGACCGAGCCGGTGAAGGTGATCTTGCGGATGGCCGGCGCGGCGATCACACGCTCGGAAATCCGTGCCGGCACGCCGAACAGGAGGTTGAGCGCGCCGGCCGGGACCCCGGCGTCGACGAAGGCACGGACCAGTTCGATGCAGATGGCCGGTGTTTCCTCGGCCGGCTTGAGAACGATGGTGCAGCCGACGGCCAGCGCGGCGGCAATTTTCCGCGCCGCGAGGAAAGCTGGGAAGTTCCACGGCGCAAAGGCCGCCACCGGGCCGACCGGACGCTTGACCGTGGCTTGCGTCAGCAGGCGGGAGCGCGGCGGCAGGATGCGTCCGTAGGAGCGCTTGGCCTCTTCGGCGCAGTAGGTGATGCTGTCGATGACCCGGTCGAGTTCACCGTGGGAGTCGGCCAGCGGCTTGCCGTTTTCCAGCGTGAGAATGGCGGCCAGCGTGGCGCGCCGCTCCTCGATCAGCGCGGCGGCTTGGCGGAGGATGGCGGCACGGTCCCACGCGCTGGTCTGCGACCACGCCACAAAGGCGTCCTCCGCCGCGCGCACCGCTTCGTCGATGTCGGCGTCGGTCGCGACCGGCAGCCGCGCCAGTTCACCACCAGTGGCCGGGTTGATGACCGGCAGCAGATCCCGCCCGGCGGCGCCGCGCCATTCGCCGGCGACGAACAGCGCCAACGACTTTGGGTATGCGGTCGTGCGCATTGATTTTTGTCTCCTTCCCGAGGGCCAGCAAGGCTTCGGCGATCGGCCGCGCACGCGGAGACGCCGGTTTTTGGGATCGCCCTGCCTGATCGGTGACCGGCCCGTTCCGTCCTGCCCTTCGCTTTGGAGCAGTTCGCTCGCGCCCTCCCGACCATCAGAGCTATAGTGCTATATAGGACATGCGTCAAGCAGTTTTCCGGCCGAACAATTCCAGGCTTGTCCTGCGCACTGTTTCCGCAGCGGTGTGATGGGCCGCCGGCTTCGGCACCAAGCGCCAGCGCTAGAATCAGCCGTGATTTTCCGCCTTCCCCCGCATGGGGCCACAGCCATCAATTGACTTTGGAGCTAAGGAGTTATATAGCTCTTTGGGATAGCGGTGAGGCGTCGCAACCCAAACGGACAATCCGACGCGGAGTTGCAACGTTTTCATGAGGCCGGTGTCCCGTGAGATTGGTCGGCCCGCCCTTCTGTCATTCTCATGACGGCGGCAGATCCGGTCCGTCCGCATGGTCTGCCGGCCTGACGACCGAGCACGATACGACGGCCGAAAGGGGTGACGATCCCAACATCGCTGGACAGCGGACGGGCTGCGCATTGGAGACAGGATCTTGACCGTAAACGATAGCCCCACGATCAATTTCAACGAGCGGTTCGGTCATGTCGGCACCCGCGGGTTGCCGAAGTACGCACAGCTGCGCGAAATGCTGCTCGAAGCGATAAAGTCGGGTTATTGGAAGCCGGGTGACAAGCTGCCCACGGAACTTGAGTTCGCGGAAATCACGCGCTTCAGCCTGGGCACGGTGCAACGCGCGCTCCGCGACCTCGCCGAGGAGGGCATCCTGGTGCGGCGGCATGGTCTCGGCAGCTTTGTCGCCGAAAACCGCAAACAGGTGGAAGCTCCGTGGCATTGCCGATTTCTGGACGATTCCGGGGACGGTGTTCTCCCGATCTATTCCAAGACCCTGGCCCGCCGGACGATCGCGGAACCCGGCCCTTGGACGAAGCATCTCGGCCGGCCATCGGGTGGGCTTCTCAAGATCGACCGGCTCATCAACATCAACAACGAATTCACCGTCTACAGCCGCTTCTTCGCCGATCCCGGGCTGTTGAAGCCGCTCGCGACCGGCCCTCTCCAGAATCTGGACGGGGCAAATTTCCGAGCGCTCATCATGCAGGAGTGCCACCTGCCGATCACGCAGGTCGTGCAGGATGTGCGCGTGGCCGTCCTTGATCCGGAAGCGGCCGGCAATATCGGCGTCAAGGACGGAACCACCGGAATGCTGGTCCAGGCGGTCGCCCGCGCGGGCCGCGACACCTGCTTGTATTATCAGGAATTCTTCATTCCCCCGACAACCCGCGCTCTCCGGCTGACGGACGGAACCCCGTCCTTCGATCCTTCCTTCTGAAAAGCTGTTCGTAACGAGCTCGTCCTGACGGGTTTCAAAGCCTGTTTGATGGAAATTGTCTTGCGCCTGTTGGTCGCCACAGGAGGAGTGGACGTGCAGGTTTCCAGCAAGCCCCCACAAAATACCGGCGTTATCCCGCTGCCCATCCGTTGGATCATTGAGGCGACCTTCGCCACCCAAACCAACCGCTATCGCCGCCTGACCAGAAACCTGGAGCAGGCTGAGGTCGCAGCCGACGATGCCGGTCAGATTGCTGCCTTCAACCGTGCCTCAGGGCCTACAGCCGAGAGGTTGATCCGCCCGCCTAGTCAAACAGGCTCTCCAGATCTCATCAACATTCAGGGGTGAGCATGAACAATCGTTACGGCCGTCTGGCTGCTCTCGTCTATGACCTCGACAAGCCTGTGGGCCGCGTATTCGGCAAGGAGATCGAGTTCTACCGCAGCCGATTGTCGGAATGTCGTGGGCGCATCCTGGAGCCTGGCGTCGGCACTGGGCGCCTGCTGATCCCGCTCCTTGAGGCCGGCTTGCCCGTCGAGGGTTTCGACGCTTCCGAGGACATGCTCGAGCGCTGCCGCACCTCTTGCCGGAAGCACGGCCTGTCACCCCGCCTTGAGCTGATGCGATTTCAGGACTTCGCTTACGAGTACAAGTTCGACGCGATCATCATGCCGCTCGGTACCTTCCAGCTGATCGGAGATTTTGCCGAGGCGCTGTTGGTCCTCCGGCGCTTTCACGATCACCTCCTGCCCGGAGGCCGGTTGATCGTGGACCTCGACCCCCTCAGCGACTTTTTCGGCGACAGCGCCGGGGTCCGAAGCTGGCCGACCGAGGACGGTGACCTCATCACCTTGCAGGCCCAGCAAGCCAGCATCGACCATGTTGCCCAGCGGAAGGTATCGCATTTGCGTTATGAGCGATGGCGTGACAGCCGCCTCATCGAGACCCAGCTTGAGGTATTCACTCTTCGCTGGTGGGGTGTCAACGAATTCGCACTGGTTCTCAAGGCCGCTGGATTCGGTGACATCGTCATCTCGGGAAGCCATGAGCACGGGCGCGTACCAACCTGCGAGGATTGGATGATCACCTTTGAAGGGCAGCGGTCCTGATAGCCAAAGGCGACGAGATCAGAGGAACGCTTTTGACCTGCTCCCCAAATTTTCTCTGCTCCCAAATTTTCTCTGCTCAGAGTGGGAGTCCTTTCACGTAATGCCCTGAACGGACGTCGATCGGCGTGGCGCCACTGATATCGAAGGCGTTTGATGGCTTTCATCAAACGCCTTCGGTTCAAACCCGGCAGCACATGGCGCAGCCATGTGCGAGAGGGGCATACGGCCGGCCGACCATGAACCATTCATGCGCCGGCCGTATGAGACCGGAGTGCGGTGGGACGTGGTTGTAGTCATTTCGCCACGCTTGCAGGACGGCACAGGCATGGGAGAGCGCTGTGAACAGCGTCTCGTTGAGGCATTTGCGCGTGAAATCGTCCACCACCGTCAGGATGCGGAAGCGCGGCCGTCGATCAAGGCGCCGCTGAGAAGTCAAAAACGTCGATAGCAGAACCGGCGCCGCTCGGCCGCCAGCTCCCGCGGGCGGGCTCGGAAGACAGAACCGGTGCGAATCCTGACGAAACCTATCAGTTCACCGACGGCTATCTCTCCAAGGCATCCGTCAGACGACGCTTACCGAGGGATCGAGCCGAGCGCATTGGCCAATGCCTTGACGGCAACCTCGATCTCCTCGGGGGTATAGGCGGCAAAGCCCATAAGAAAGCCGGTTTCGGCCTCACCTGAAGCGTGAAGCGCAGACAGCCCAAACAGCTCGATGCCAACCCGTCGAGCGGCCTCGATTGCGGCGCGTTCGGAGATGTTGCAGGTCAAGACGCACGGCATTTGCAAGCCGCCGATCGGTACACGGGCCTCCACAAACGGGGAAAGATGTTTCTCCACGAGCCTAGCCAATGCCTTCAGACGCTCGGCGTAGATCGCCCGCATAGCACGGATATGGGCCCCGAAATGGCCGCCTTCCATAAACCAAGCCAGCGTCAGCTGCGTGATCTGGGCTGTATGCCCGTCAAGCACCGTGCGTGCCACGGTCATGGGCTCCACCAACTGGGGCGGAAGAATGAGATAGCCGATCCGCAGACTCGGAAAAAGGGACTTGGTGAAGGTGCCGATGTAGATCGTCCGATCATGCGGATCCAACCCCTGAACGCAGGCTGTTGGCTTGCCCGAATAATGGAACTCGCTGTCGTAGTCGTCTTCGATGAGCCAAGTCTGGTTGCGGGCCGCCCACTCGATCAGAGCGAGACGGCGATCCAGCGCCAATTTTGCGCCTGTCGGAAACTGGTGCGAAGGCGTCAGAAAAACCGCCTTGGCGCCTCGAGGATCGCCGATGATCTGCTCCACCACGATGCCTTGCCGATCCACCCGAACAGGCACGCTCTCCAACCCCGCCGCGTCGAACGCCCTGCGCGCACCGTGGTATGCCGGGTCTTCGATAAAGATCCGGTCCCCGGCGTCGAGCAGCATCGTTGCGCACAAGCTCATCGCCTGCTGCGAGCTTGTGAGAACAAGGATACGATCAGCTGTGGCACGGGCGCCGCGCTCGAGGTTGACATAGTCGGCAATTGCCCTTCTCAGCGGTTTGCAGCCTTGCGGGTCACCGTGCAGAAGGGCTTTCGTCCCGTAATGCTTCAAAACCTGCCGATTCAGCCGCTCCCATAATTGCAGCGGAAACCCCCGTGTTTCCGGTATTCCGTGCGTGAACGGCCGCGGGACCAGGATTCCGCGCACGCCACCATCGCGGAACATGGTGGCTCCCCGCCCGCTGAGGTTCGGCGCCTGGTGGCCCATCATCGCATCACGCCGTGATCTGCGTTGTCCCGGCTGGAACTCCGTGATCTCGGCCACGAAGCTTCCGCTGCCGACACGCCGCTCGATGAACCCTTCGGCATGAAGCTGCGTGTAGGCCGCCTCGATCGTATCGCGAGACACGCCAAGCGACTTGGCAAGTCCTCTGGTGGCTGGCAACGGTTTGCCCGGCCCAAGCACGCCGTCGAGGATCAACTGGCGGATTGCTCGTTGTATCCGGGCGCGCAACGGCATCCCCGCGTGGGCGGGATGGGCTATCCAGGCCTGCACGGATTCAAGTTGGGAATGCTTGAGCAATTGGTCTGGTCCCCTCGCGTGAATTGGCGGGAACAATCGGTCCATTGCCCGGCTAGAAGTCAAGGCATGTTTTCGGCCTTTGCGCCCGCTCGTTCAGGAGATCGACACGACCATGCGGCCCAACTCGCGATCCACCGCCTTCAGACTGAATGATCTTACCCATCCCGTCGTCGCCGGCCTGATCTCGGTCATCGTCAATTATGGAGGCACGTTCATCCTGGTGTTTCAGGCCGCGCGTGTTGCCGGCCTCAGCCCTGAGCTCACGGCTTCCTGGGTCTGGTCGGTGTCCATCGGCGTCGGCCTGACCGGCCTCGTCCTGAGCTGGCGCTACCGCGAACCCATCATCACCGCTTGGTCGACGCCGGCCGCCGCTTTCTTGGTGACGGCGCTCGCCAACACCTCCTATCCGGAGGCGGTCGGGGCCTATATTCTGTCTGCAGCCGCCTTTGTCGCGCTTGGGGTTTCGGGATGCTTCGAAACGCTTATCCGACGGATCCCACCCGGCATCGCTTCGGGCTTGCTTGCGGGCATCCTGCTGCAGTTCGGCATCGGAGCCTTTGGCGGCGCGAGTATTGACCCTGTCCTGGTCGGCCTCCTGATCACTGCCTATGTCTTGCTTAAGCGCCTTTCTGCGCGCTATGCCGTCGTGGGCATATTGGTCATCGGCCTTGCCTTTCTGCTGGTGCAGGGCCGCGTCGATCTGTCTGGCCTCCAGTTCAAGCCTGCCATGCCGGTCTTCACAATGCCCGAGTTCTCTTTGAATGCGGCCCTCAGCGTGGCCCTGCCGCTCTTTCTCATCACGCTAACCGGTCAATACATGCCGGGCATGCTTGTACTGCGAAACGACGGCTTCAAGACGAGCGCTAACCCCATCGTAACCATGACAGGCCTCGGTTCGCTCATCATGGCCCCGTTTGGCTCGCACGCCTTTAACATTGCCGCCATCACGGCAGCCATTGCCACGGGGCGCGAAGCGCATGAGGATCCGTCCAAGCGGTGGGTTGCCGGCATCGCGGCAGGCATCTTCTACGTCTTGGTGGGTGTGTTCGGCGTGACGCTGGCGGCCGTCTTCATGGCGTTCCCGGCGACCTTCATCACCACGCTGGCCGGTCTTGCATTGCTCGGCACCATCGGCGGCAGCCTCACCGGGGCCATGGCTGACCCATTGTCGCGCGAAGCCGCGCTGATCACGTTTCTCGCCTCGGCTGCAAACATCACCATGCTTGGGATCGGTGGCGCGTTCTGGGGCTTGGTGATCGGTCTTGTCGCCTACGTGGTCCTGAACGGCAGGCTGCCCCGCCGGCGTCTCGTCGAGCCCGCGATCAACGAGAGCCCTGCGGAATAAGAGGTTGTTTGTAGGAGGGGCATCCCAGTTGGTGCCGGCCGGGATGCCGCCTTTAGTTGAGCAGGAGTGTTGCTAGCGGGGGCTGCGAAGGCGGCCATGTCCGGTTCATGCGTGATCATAATGACCGTGATGCCTTGTTCATGGTTCAACCGCATTAGCAGGTCCATAATTTCCAGGCTCATCCGAGTGTCGAGGTTGCCAGTCGGCTCGTCAGCCAGCAGGACTGCGGGGTCGGCGACGATAGCGCGAACGCTGGCAACGCGCTGGTGCGGGCCAGCAGGTTGAAGCCCTGGAAGACGAACCTCAGGGAGCGGCGGCGGAGCATGAACCCGTCGAAGGAGGCCAACAACGGCTGACGTCTTGCACCGTGCAACGCCGCCCGTCCTTTTCCGGTACAGCGTCATGGCGTCCGGCAGACCACGACAGGTCAAACTCCACCGTAGTCGCCGAACACCCCGGGTACCTCGATCCGCATCCGTTCCGCCAACCCGTGTGTGGCACCGCTCGAGCAGTCGTACAGAGGCTTTCGGCGCGCCAAGGCCGGTCATCGTTAGCAATCGCCCTCGCTGCCTCGGCAAGCGGTAGAGAGGCCCCTCCCCTTCTGCGGCATCCACACTGACGACTTTGCCCCTTACCAAACGGTGAGATCGTCGGCTTTGCCGCCATGACCTGTGCTTGCCGCTGCGGCAAAGGAATCCCGACGCATCTCCTCTCGGATGAGCGCAGGCGGATATGAACGCGAAATCCGTTTGGGCGCAAAACGTTCGAGTGGCAAAATTGGCTCCTACGCGGCTCCAGCGCCAAGCACGGGACAGCAATGGGAGCTTGGAGACTCAACCTCTTTGGCGGGTTCGACCTCCGAACGCCGGCGGGCACGCCGTTTCCGTTGACAGTCAGGAAGGCCATGGGCCTGCTGGCGTATCTGGCCCTGCGTCCGGATCAGGCGCAATCCCGCGAAAAGCTCGCCGGCCTCCTGTGGGGGGACAGCTCCGATGCCCAGGCCCGCAGCAGCCTACGTCAGGTGATCGCCACCCTGCGCCGAACCTTTCCCGACGAGGGCGCCCCGGTCCTGCGCGTGGAGGGGGAACTGGTGGCGCTGATCCCCGGCGCCATGGAAACCGACGCGGTGGCGTTCGAACAGGCTATCGCCGAGGGGACGCCGGATGCCCTGGACCGGGCCGCCACGCTCTACCGTGGGGACCTATTCGAGGGCCTGTTGCTGAACGCGGACATCTTCGAAAGCTGGTTGATGGTCGAGCGGCAGCGCCTGCGCGAGATGGCGCTGAGCGCCATGGCGCGGCGGCTCGATCAGGCGCTGGCGGCCGGCGCGACGGAGGCCGGTGTACGCACCGCGTTGCGCCTGCTGGCGCTCGATCCCCTTCAGGAGCCGGCCCACCGCGCGCTGATGCAGCTCTATGCCCGCCAGGGGCGGCACACGGTCGCGCTGAAGCAATACCAAGCCTGCCGCGCCATGCTGGAGCAGGAACTCGGTGTCTTGCCCGAGCCGGAAACCGAGCGCGTGTACCGCGCCATCCGTGAGCGCCGCCACGCCCGCAACCGGAAGGAGGAGCAAGCCCCCGCCGGCATGCCGTCGGCGGAGCCCTTGCCGGAGGGGCAGCCCAAAGCGCCGCCCTCCCCGGAAACGCCCGCACCGGAGATTCCAGCTCCGGAGGTCCCAGGGCCGGAGGTACGGCATGGAACCATTCTCTGCGTGTCCCTGGCCGGGATGGAGCGGGTCGGCGCCGCGCTCGACCCGGAGGACGCACACGCCTTCACCACCGGGCTGTTCGACCGCATCGGCGGCATCGTCGCGGATTATGGCGGGGAGACGCTGCGGCACGCCGGAGACACCGCACTTGCCGCGTTCGGGGTGCGGCGAGCCTTCGGCGACGAACCCTGGCGCGCCGTGCGCGCGGCCCTGGAGATACATGCCAGCCTCGGCGACGCGACCAAAGAGCACTCGGTCAGAGAGTACCCTGTGACCGCACGCACGGGGGTGGCTTGCGGCATGGTCGTGGTGGATGGGGCCGGCGGGCACGCCGTCACCGGCCGGGCCATGCACGACGCGCCGCGTCTCGCCGCGCTGGCCGCGCCGGGCGAGACGCTGGTGTGCGACGGGGTGCGCGGGGCGCTGGGCGAGCGCATCGGCGTGCAGCCGGCCGCCACGGCCGGCGACGGCCGCGCGGTCTGGCGCCTGACCGGCCTGCACAACGTCGACGTGGTTCTGCCGCAGCGCCCGCTGGTCGGGCGGCAGGCGGAATTGCGGCAGTTCGGCGCGGCGCTCGCCGCCTGCCGTGAAACCGGCGGCGGGACCACGATTCAGCTGCGCGGCGAACCCGGCATCGGCAAGAGCCGCCTGATCGAGGAGTTCAAGAGCGTCGCGGTGTCCCAGGGCGTGCGCTGCGCCGCCGGGGCGGTGGTCGGCGTCGGCGTCGGGCGCGGCCAGGACGCTCTGCGGGCGCTGATGCGCGGCCTTGCCGGCTCGCCGGCCGAGTTGGACCGGCTGTTCGCCGAAGGGCGCCTGCCCGAAGGCGCGCGGCTGCACCTGCCCCCGCTGATCGACCAGCCTCAGCCGCCGGAGCTGCGCCGTACGTACGAGGCGCTGGACCATCCCGCGCGCGACCGCGGTCGGCGCGACACCATGGCCGACCTCGTGCGGGCCCGCAGCGCCGAGCAGCCCGTGTTGCTGGTCGTGGAGGATGTCCACTGGGCCGACGCGCAGGTGCTGTCCTATCTGGCGATGCTGGCGGGGGTCGTGGCCGATTGCCCGGCGGTGTTGACGCTGTCCACGCGTGTTCAGGGCGATCCGCTGGGGGCGGAGTGGCGCACCCAAGTGGCCGGGGGGCCGGTGCTGACCCTCGATCTGGCGCCGCTGCGCCGCGCGGAGGCGCTGACGCTCGCCGGCCACTACGCCGACGCGGGCGACCCGTACGCCGAGCGCTGCGTGGCGCGGGCCGGCGGCAACCCGCTGTTCCTGGAACAGCTGCTGCGCAGCCGGGAGGACGAGGCGACGGTGCCCGGCACCATCCACGGCATCGTCCTGACCCGCACCGACGCGCTGGCGCCGCGCGACCGGCGGGCTCTCCAGGCGGCGTCCGTCCTCGGCCAGCGCTTCGCCCTGGACGCCTTGCGGCACATGATCGGCGATCCCGGCTACGGCTGCGCGCCCCTGATCGGGCAGGCGCTGGTCCGCCCCGATGGCCCCGACGGCAGGGAGTTCCTGTTCGCCCACGCCCTGGTGCAGGAGGCGGTGTACGGGGCGCTGCTCCGCTCCCAGCGCACGGACCTGCACCGGCAAGCGGCCAGCTGGTACGCGGCGCGCGATCCGGTCCGGCACGCCGAACACCTCGACCGGGCCGAGGATCCGGGCGCCGCCGCAGCCTACCGCCGGGCGGCCGAAGCCTGCGCCGCCGATTTCCGCTTCGAACGGGCCATGGGGCTGGCGGACCGGGGGCTGGAGCTGGCCGCCACGCCGCCGGAGCGCTTCGCGCTCGCCTGCCTGCGGGCCGAGCTGTTGGAGTCCCTGGGCGAGGTGCACCGGGCGGCGGAGGCTTTCGCCGAGGCCCGCGCCCTGGCCACCGACCACGCGGAACGCTCCCGCGCCTGCCTCGGGCTGGCTGCGGCCAAGCGGGTGACCGAGGACCTGGACGGTGCCATGGCGACGCTCGCCGAGGCGGAGGAGGCGGCGGTCGCGGCCGGGCTGCTGGCCGACCGGGCGCGCATCCACCACATGCGCGGCAACCTGTGCTTCCCCCGGGGCGACCTGGAGGGCTGCCTGCGCGAGCATCGGGCGGCGCTCGACTGGGCGCGGCAGGCCGGCGCCGCGGACCTGGAGACGGCCGCGCTGGGCGGGCTCGGCGACGCGCACTACGCCCATGGACGCATGGCGACGGCGCACGAGCACTTCGCCCGCTGCGTCGCGCTGGCGCGGCAGCAGGGGTTGCGGCGGGTCGAGGTGTCGAACCTCTACATGGTCGCGATCACGCGCCTGTACCTCAACAACCTGCACGGCGCCGCCGGGGATGCCCGCGCGGGAGCGCGCGCGGCGCAGGCCATCGGCCACCGCCGGGCCGAGCTGCTGTCGCACATCTGCGCCTACGAGGTGCTGCTCGAACTGGGCGAGGAGGACGCCGGGCGCGACCATCTGGCCCGCGCGCGGGCGCTGACGCAGCAGTTGGGCGCGCACCGCTTCGAGGCGGAGCACCTGCTGTTTGAGGCGAGGCTGGAACGCGCCGCCGGCAATCCGGAATCCGCCTGCGCGCGGCTGCATCGGGCGATGGAGATCGCCCACGAGACCGGGCCGGGCTACATCGGGCCTTCCATTCTGGCGGAACTGGCGCTGTGTTGCGACGATCCGGCCGCCCGCCGCGCGGCGCTCGACGAGGGGGAAGGGCTGCTGGCCGGCGGCAGTGTCGGGCACAACCACCTGCAATTCTACCGCGAGGCCATCGACACCGCGCTGGACCTCGCCGACTGGGCGCTGGCCGAACGGTACGCCGGCGCGCTGGAGGCCTACGCCGGTGCGGAGCCGCTGCCCTGGTGCACGCTGTTCGCGGCGCGGGGCCGGGCGCTCGCCGCCTGGGGCGGCGGCCGGCGCGACGAGGAGGCCCGCGCCGCGCTGGTTCGCGTGCTGGAGGAGTGCCGGGACGCCGGCTACGTCCCGCCCGTCGCACGGCTGGAGGCGGCGCTGCGCGGGTGACCCGCCCTTAACACCACTCTGCCATTCCGATCTCCCGAGAGCGGCTTGCCGGTTGCAGGTAGCCCCTCTCCCCTCGCGGGAGAGGGGTTGGGGTGAGGGGGCGTTACGGCCGGCAGGCCGGAAAAGAGTCCGATGTGCATCTTCGCCTGCGGCGAAAACCCCTCATCCCAACCCTTCTCCCTCAAGGGGAGAAGGGCTTTAGAAATCGCTCTCCTCGGATGTGGCAGAGTGGCCTCAGGAGTGCGCGTGGTACAGCAGCGCCTCGCCGGTGTGGCGGATCATGGGGTGCGGGACCACGGCGCGGCGGTCGATCACGGCGAAGCCCTGGCCCTGGAAGAGGCGGCGCGAGGCCGTGTTCGCCGCGAAGACGATGGCGCTCATGCCGTCCAGCGCCTCCGCCCGTGCCCGCGCGCGGGCGGCCGCCAGCAGGCGGGTGGCGACGCCGTGCCGGCGGAACCCCTCCTGTACGCCGATTCCGGCGATGTACAGGCTGCCGGGGACCTCCAGCTCCGCGTAGGGGCGCAGGATGGGATCGGCCTCCGGCTCCGCCGTCGCGTCCGCGCGCGGCGGCATGGCGAAGGCGAGCGTGAATCCGATCACCGCGTCGTCATGCTCGGCCAGGACGGCGTTGCGGTAGCCGAACCCCACGCCGTCACGGGCGTAGCGCCGCGCGCCGACGTCGAGCAGGTCTTCTCCGGGGGCGGCGAGCGTGCTCCAGATGTAGTCGGCGACGCCGTCCGCGGCCATGCGGATCAGTTCGGCGATGCGCCGGCTGTCGTCGCGGCGCGCGGGGCGCAGGGTGAAGGCGGCGGCCGGTGCGGTGGTGTCGGTCGGCATGGCGGGTTCTCCGTTCGGCGGTTGCAACGCCCCCTTCCTGCCGGCCCACCCGTCAGCCCGGCGTGTGCGCGCCCGTGAAGCGGGCGTGAAAATGCGTCGCCGAGGCCGGAAAACGCATTTTCACGCTCCGCTCCCCGCCGGTTTCACGCGCGCATCACGCCGCTGCGTCAGAAAGGTGCCCATCGCAACGTCCTTCAGGGAGAGAGACCATGACGCTGCACGACACCCGCGGGCTGGCCGTGTCCACCCGCAGCCAGAGCGCGCTGGACCGCTTCGACGCCGCCGTGGAGCTGCTGAACGGGTACTACCTCGACTTCATCGCCGTCATCGACGAGGCGCTGGAGGAGGATCCGGGCTTCGTGATGGGCCACTGCTTCAAGGCGGGCGTCTACGCCACCTGCAACGAGGCCGCGGTCCAGCCCGACCTGCGCCGCAGCGTCGAGGCGGCGGAGGCCCTGTCGGCCGGGGCCAACGACCGCGAACGCGCCCACATGGCCGCCGCCCGCGCCTGGATGGAGGGCGACCTGGAGCGCGCCGCCGCCCTCTACGGCCGGATCGTGCAGGAGCACCCGCGCGACATCCTGGCGCTCCAGATCGGGCACCAGACCGATTTCTTCCTGGGCGAGTCCCGCATGCTGCGCGACCGCGTGGCGCAGGTGCTGCCGCACTGGGACGAGGGGGTGCCGGGCTTTGGCCATGTGCTGGGGATGCACGCCTTCGGGCTGGAGCAGAACAACCTCTACGACCGCGCCGAGGAGGCCGGGCGCCGCGCGCTCGCCCTCAACCAGCGGGACCCGTGGGCGATCCACGCCGTGGCGCACGTGATGGAGATGCAGGGCCGGGTCAGCGAGGGCGTGGAGTGGCTGGAGAGCCGGAAGGCGCAGTGGGCGGACAACAACGCCTTCTCCTTCCACAACTGGTGGCACCTGGCGCTCTACCATCTGGAGCGGGGGGAGACAGACCGGGTGCTGGCGCTCTACGACGCGCAGGTCCGGCCGAACCCGGCGTCGATGGCGCTGGAGCTTGTGGACGCCTCCGCCATGCTCTGGCGCCTGCACCTGCGCGGCGTCGATGTGGGCGACCGCTGGCGCAACGTCGCCGATTCCTGGGAGCGGACGGCGGCCGACGGCTACTACGCCTTCAACGACGCGCACGCCATGATGGCCTTCGTGGGCGATGGCCGCGACGACGCGGCGGAACGCGCTCTCGCCGCCCAGGAGGCGGCGGCGCAACGGGGCCGGGGCACCGGCGCCATGATGGCGCGCGAGGTCGGGGTGCCGGTGTGCCGGGCCTTGCTGGCGTTCGGCCGGGGCGATTACCGGACGGCGGCCGACCTGCTGTACACGGTGCGCACCCGCGCCCACCGCTTCGGCGGCAGCCACGCGCAGCGCGACCTCATCGACCTGACGCTGGTCGAGGCGGCGATCCGCGGCGGCAACGCGCCGCTCGCCCAGGCGCTGGTCGCCGAACGCACCGACCTGAAGCCCTCCAGCCCGGCCAACCGCACGCTGACGGCGCGGGCGGTCGGGATGGCCAGCGGCCGGACCGGCGCCGGACGGCTGGGGAGCGTGCTTTTCCAAGACTGCGCCATCGTGGAAGGCTGATGCCGCGGACGTGTCCGGAGATGGGAGTTCCGTCTCCGGACCTCCGGCCGACCCGACGTCCGCGTCTGGCGGATAGTGTTGAAAAAGTCGGGGGTTGCCGGCGGCGTGAAGTCCTGATTCAGTCTTCCTGAGCAGAGGAGGGCGCAGCGATGATGGGCGAGCGGACGGTGATGCAGGAGGCGCTGTTCTATGAGTTCAGCCTCGAGCGCCACGTCCCGTCGAACCACCTGCTTCGCTCGATTGACCGGTTCGTCGACCTGTCCGGCATCCGCGCCCATCTGCAACCCTTCTACAGCGTGATCGGACGCCCTTCGATTGATCCGGAACTGATGATCCGGATGCTCATCATCGGGTACTGCTTCGGCATCCGCTCGGAGCGCCGGCTGTGCGAGGAGGTGCATCTGAACCTCGCCTACCGCTGGTTCTGCCGGCTCGGCCTGGAAGGCGACGTGCCGGATCACTCGACCTTTTCCAAGAACCGTCACGGCCGGTTTCGCGACAGCGATCTCCTGCGCAAGCTGTTCGAAACGACGGTGCAGCGCTGCCTGGAGGCCGGGCTGGTCGGAGGTGACGGCTTCGCGGTCGATGCCAGCCTGATCCGGGCCGACGCGAACAAGCAGCGCTCGGCGGCGGGATCGGATGCGGTCGACTGGGAGGCGATGGCGGCGACCCGCCGCTCGGTCCGGGAGTATCTCGACACGCTGGACGAGGCCGCGTGGGGCTCCGCCAGCGAAGTGAAGCCCATTCGTCGGGAGTATCCGGAATTTCGTGCTCGGCGGGGCGGATTTCAGTTTCAGGCGTTCATCGCCCTTGCGAACCGGTCGCCGAAGATAACGGCCATCT
>NZ_JAGINQ010000027.1 GCF_017876165.1 Azospirillum soli | reverse complement strand
GGTCCAACTCCGGCGCGTAGGCCTGGATCCAGCGGAAGAGCGTCGTGTGATCGACCGCCACGCTGCGGTCGGCCAGCATCCGTTCCAGATCGCGGTAGCTGATCGGGAATTGCAGATACCAGCGCACCGCCCACAGGATCACCTACGTCGTGAACTGCCTGCCCTTGAACGGGCTTTTTTGCTGCGCATCACCGTGTCACCCCGGCTGCCGATCCCGCCAAGGTTCTACCGGATCCCCGCCCCACCACAAAATTTGCAACAGAGCCGTATGGTCGATCGGCTCACCGTCGTAGGCACCATCCGCCAGCACCGACCAATTCGTCACCTTAAACGTCATCTTGGGAATGCGGTGACGGCGAGAAGTGTTGTGCTTGAAGGGCATGGTGGACGCGGCGATCAGAACGACGGGGCCGCTCGTCTACACGGCACATCAGCCCCCCGCAAATTGGTCCGGCAGCGCCTCCGTCCACCAATGCCAGGTAAATGGATAACATCATGGGGCGAATAAACCGCGTCAAGGAACGCCGGGACGTTCCCCCAGGTTTGAAATTGATCATTCCTCCGGTAAAAAATACAAAGTAACGTTTTTAGAAGATTCTGTACGTTCCAAGTTCCCCGCGATGAGGAAGGAGAGTCATGGTTCGGGCCGCGCAATGGCGGGATCACGATACGTCGGCTTCAACCGCCGGTTCGGACGTATCCGGTTTGCTGTCCGCCGCCATTGCTTGTCACCGCGCCGGGGATGGAAACGCCGATGGGTTGTACCGCCGCATCCTTTCGTTGCATCCGGGGCAGTCCGATGCTCTCCATCTTCATGGATTGATTGCGCTGCAAAAAGGCTTGGCCGCCCAGGCGCAGGTGTGGATCCGGCGCGCCTTGAGGATCGACGCCACGCAGGCGATGTACCGGAACAGTCTGGGCGAGGCGTATCGCGCGTCCGACCAGCCAGACAAGGCGTGCCACGAATACCGGCGTGCCCTGGCGTTGAACCCAAGCTATTGGGAGGCTCTGGCGAACCTGTTCAAGCAGGCGCCAACGGCGGCAGCACCCTTGCAGACATGGCTCTGGCGGTTGCGCGTCCCCACCGTGTCGGATCTGATCACGATGGCGGACGCCCGCCTTCTCAACAACCAACTGGGAGAGGCGCGTCAGGCCTACCGGGCGGCGATCGCGATCGATCCGGCCTCGGTGCAGGCCTACGTCAACATCGGCGCGGTCGCCTCCCGGTCGAAAATCTATCCGGATGCGGCAAAGGCCTACCGTCGCGCGCTCACGCTGTCGCGCGAGCATGCCGGGGCCTGGAACAATCTCGCCAGCGTCGTTTGGGAGATGAACGACGGGCCGGCGGCGACCCGGCTGTGCCACCGCTCGATCGTGCTGAAGCCCGACCACCCCGACCCCTACGCCAATCTCGGCTATGTGGTGAGGTCGCAGGCCCAGGATCAGGCGGATTTCGCGACCGCCGAGGCGCATTGCCTGCGGGCGCTGCGGATCGCCCCGTCGCACGTCTCGGCGACCAACAATCTCGGGATCATCCATCTCGATCTGGGCAACCTCGTTCAGGCGGAGGATCTGTTCCGCCGCACGCTGGCGGCCGAGCCCAAGCATCCCGACGCGCGCTTCAACCTCTCCCTCGCGCTGCTGAAGGCGGGACAGCTGAAGGAGGCGTGGGAGCATTACGAGGCCCGCTGGGAGACCGGCCAGCTTCCGCCGGTCGCTCCCATCGGCCGTCCCTGGCGGGGCGAGCCGCTTCAGGGGGCGACCATCGTGCTGCACGCCGAGCAGGGGCATGGCGACACCCTGCACTTCGTTCGGTACGCTCCCCTCGTCGCCGACCGGGGCGGGCGCGTCGTGCTGGTGGTGCAGCCGGCCCTGAAGCGGCTGGTGGCGGAGATGCCGAAGGTGGCGGCGGTCCATGGCCTGAACGAGCCGTTCCCGGCACCGGACTTCCTGTGCTCGCTGATGTCGCTGCCGCGCCTCTTCGGCACGGAGCTGGACAGCATCCCCGGTGCGGTCCCCTATCTCTTCCCGCCCGTGGCGAGCATCGGCAAATGGCTTGGCAAGCCGCTCCCCGGCGGCGGCCTGCGGGTCGGGCTGGTGTGGTCGGGGGATCCCCGGCCCGGTCTGCTGCGCGCCAATCTGACCGATCGGCGCCGCAGCATGACGCTGCGTGATTTCGAGCCGCTCGCCCGAATCCCGAACGTCACCCTGGTGAATCTCCAGATGGGCGCTCCGGCGGCCCAGCTCGCCGATCCTCCTCCCGGGATGAGCCTCTGGAACGGGATGGGGGAGGTCGAGGATTTCGCCGATACGGCGGCGCTCATCCTGCGCCTGGATCTGGTGATCACCGTCGATACCTCGGTCGCGCATCTGGCCGGGGCGCTGGGCAAGCCGGTGTGGGTGCTGTCCCGCTACGACGGCTGCTGGCGCTGGCTCCAGAACCGCGCGGACACCCCCTGGTATCCGACCATGCGCCTGTTCCAGCAGACCGAATCCGGTAACTGGGGCGCGGTCGTCGAGCGTGTCGCCCGGGAGCTGGCGATGTTGGCGGCGGCATGAGGCGCCGGGGATGACCAAAGCCCTGATCACCGGAATCGCGGGCCAGGACGGCGCCTATCTGTCGAGGCTGCTGCTCGACAAGGGGTACGAGGTCGTGGGCATCGTCCGGAGCGGCAGGCTCGGCGCCCCCATGCACCGACTGCACGGGCTCGGCGTCGCCGGGGATGTGCGGATCGTCGACGTGGACCTGACCGATTCGTCCGGCCTGTCGCGCCTGCTGGAGCGGGAACGGCCGGACGAGGTGTACAATCTGGCGGGCCAGTCGGTGGTCCGTTCCTCCTGGCAGGACCCGGTCCAGGCCACGAAGGACACGGCGCAGGCCGCCGTGACGCTGCTGGAGGCGCTGCGGCTGTCCTGGCCCTCGGCCCGTTTTTTCCAGGCCTCGTCCTCGGAGATGTTCGGCGCGGCCGAACAGGACCGGCGGGACGAGTCCACGCCGTTCCATCCGCGATCCCCCTACGCCGTCGCCAAGCTCTTCGCCCATCTGACCGCCGTCAACTACCGCGATACCCTTGGGCTTCACGCGAGCTGCGGCATCCTGTTCAATCATGAATCGCCGTTCCGGGGCACGGATTTCGTCCTGGGCAAGATCGCGGACGGGGTCGCCCGGATAAAGCTCGGGAAAGCGAAAACGCTGCGGCTCGGGAACCTGGACAGCCGGCGCGACTGGGGCCATGCGCGCGACTACGCATCCGCGATGCACCTTATGCTCCAGCAGACCCGGCCCGATGACTACGTCATCGCCACCGGCCGGACGGCCACGGTGCGCGACGCCTGCCGGATCGCCTTCGCGCATGCCGGTCTCGCCATGGACGACCATGTCGTTGTCGACCCGGCCCTGCTGCGCCCGGGGGAGGGGCGCAGCATCGAGGCCGATGCGTCGAAAGCCAGAAGGGACTTGGGCTGGGAGCCGAGGACCGGGCTTGAGGATCTGATTGCCGAGATGGTCGAGGCCGACCTTGAACGGATCGGTCGCCAGCGGATCGGCCCGCAGCGGATCGACCGGTGATTACCGACCTTCTGGCCACGGCGCTGGAGCATCACCGCGCGGGCCGCTTCGCCGAGGCCGAGGCGCTCTACCGCCGCGTGCTCGACAGCGACTCGAACGAGGTCAACGCCCTGCATCTGCTCGGGCTCGTCCTGCGGCGTTCCGGGCGGCTGGAGGACGGGCTGGCGCTGATCGGCCGCGCGCTCCGGCTCAACCCGGAATTCCTGGAGGCGCGCCTCAACCGCGCCAACATCCTGGGCGAGGCCGGACGCGCGGCGGAGGCCGCCGCCGAGTGGCGCCGGATCGTCCTGCTCGCTCCGGCCTGGGCGACGGCGTGGCACGGGTTCGGGGGAGCGCTCGAACGTCAAGGCAGCGCGCGGCTTCCCCAGGCCATCGCGGCGCTGCGCCGGGCGGTCCGGATTCAGCCCGGAACGGCCCGGCTGCACCATGATCTGGGGCTTGCGCTACGCCACGCGGCGCGGCTCGACGAGGCCATCGCCAGCCAGCGCAACGCCGTCGCGGTCGAGCCCGACCTTGCGCACGCCCACATGAATTTGGGATCGGCGCTGCTGGAGCGGGGCGGCGGGGGCGAGGCGGCGGTTGCCTTGCGGCGGGCTTCCACCCTGGCGCCGGACAGCGCGGAATGCTGGTACAACCTCGGCCACGCCCATCACCAGTCCGGCGACCCGGCGGGGGCGGTTCTGGCCTACGGACGCTCCGCCGATGCCGGGCTGGGCGTCGCCGTCACGCGGTTCGCGCAGGCGCTGGCTGATCTCGGACGCGAGGACGAGGCGGAGCGGGTGCTGCTGGACAGGCTGGGGACGGCGGGGACGCCCGTGCCGGAGGCCCTTGAACTGCTGGCCCAAACCCTTCTTCGGTGCAACCGGCTGGGGGAAGCGCGCGCTCTTTTCGAGAAGCTGGCTGAAACGCCGCTGGCGGGGGTCCGCTATGTGGGGGAATGCCTGACCGCCCTGGCGGCGGTCGACCTCGCCGAGGGGAACCCGCAAGCCGCCGCCGCGAGGCTGGCGCGTGTCCAGGGCGATCACGGCTGGTTCTTCACTGTCAAGTCCCTGGCCGCGCTGCATTCCTCGCTGGCCGGCAAGGGGTTGAGGCTGAGGCGGCCGGCGGCCGGACGGCCCGGCACGCGTCCCCGCATCACCTCCTCGACGTTGGCGAACCGGGGGCGCTTCGCCCACAACGCGCTGGAATATGTGATGCTGCGGCTCTACGCCGAGCAATTCGGCTATGTCCTGGAAACGCCGGACTGGGTGGGCGGCGCGTTCTTCGACATCAACGACCCGCCGCAGAGCGGACCCCTGCCGCCGCTGCTCTTTCCCCGCCACCGGCTCAACGACTGGATCACGGGACGGACGGCCGACCCGCCGCTGGCCGACCGCGACATGCTGTCCCCGCTTTTCCTGTTCGAGCACAAGGAGCGGTACCGGGAGCGGGTGCAATCCTGGCTCAGGCCGCGCACCGTCTGGGCGCCCTGGCTCGACCCGGCGGTCGAGCGGCTGCGGGCGGGGGGGGCGACCGTCGTGGCGATCCACATCCGGCGCGGCGACTTCCTCACCTTCGGCTACCCGATCACCGAGACGGACTGGTATCTCGCATGGCTGCGGGAGATCTGGCCCGGCATCGAACGGCCGGTGCTCTATCTGGCCAGCGACGATCTGGCGGCGGTGCGGGGCGCCTTCGCCGAGTTCCGGCCGCTGGTGCGGGCCGACGTCGCCCCCGATTGGCCAGGGCTGGAGTATCTCCAGGATTTCCACGTCCTGACCCAGGCGGACGTGGTCGGCATCAGCGCGGCGAGCGGGTTCAGCCAGCTCGCCGCCCGGCTCAACCGGCGCGCCTGGCTGTTCGTCGAGCCGGATGTGGAGGCCCGGCGGATCCGGCCCTTCAAGCCCTGGTCCTGACCTCCCGGGCCTTGTCGCGCGCGCGTGCGGCGAGCGCGGTCCGGACGAGACGCAGGACGCCGGTCCAGTCGCCCGGCCGCTCCTGGCGGAACAGGCGCATGGTCGGGTACCAGGGGGTGCAGACGCCATGCTCCAGCCAGCGCCAGTCGGGCGCGAAGGGCAGGACGGTCCAGACCGGACGGCCCAGCGCGCCGGCCAGATGGGCCGGGCCGGTGCAGGAGCTGACGATCAGATCGAGCTGGTCCATGATCGCGGCGGTGTCGGCGAAATCCCCGATCGTCGCGCCCAGATCCGTAAAGCTGGCGGGAAGCGGGCCGGCATGCTCCAGATCGCGACGCCCCGGCCCCTTCTGCAACCCGTAGAAGTCGATCCCGGCGACGTCCAGCAGGGGGCGGAAGGCGGCCAGGCCGGGCGAGCGCAAACGGTCGCCCTTGAATTCGGGATTGCCGGCCCAGACCAGACCGACGCGCAGCCGTCCGCCCCCCTCCGAAGACAACCGCTCGCTCCAAGCCCTCACCAACTCCGGCTCGGCCCGGAGGTAGGGCGTTTCGGCGGGAATGGTGTAGAGCGTCGTGCCGAGCCGGTGGGGCACGCTGGCCAGGGCGACGTGGGCATCGTGCGGCGGCGGCGGCTCGAAACGACCGATCACCCCGTCGATCCCCGGCATGGACGACAGCAGGCGGACAAGCTGCCTGTTGCACTCCAGATGGACACGCACGCCCCTGGATTGCAGAAGAGGGGCGTAGCGGGCCAGCATGATCGTGTCGCCAACCCCCTGCTCGTCGTGGATCAGCAGCGTCCGCCCGGTCAGGTCGGATCCGTCCCAGGCGGGCGAGGCGAAGCCGCGCCGGGGCGAAGGGAAATCCGCCATGCGCGAGCGCCATTCGTACTCGGCGAAACCCTCCTCCAGCCGGCCTTGCAGCAGCAGGCCGAAACCGAGCGCGGTGTGCCCTTCCGCCTGGGCCGGATCGAGCCGGACCGCCCGCCGGGCGAGCGCGATGGACGCGTCCACCCGCATCTCGTCGCGCGCGGCGAGGCTGAGGTTGAGGTGGGTGGCCGCGTCCTCCGGCTTGACGGCGATGGCGCGATGGAAGCAGGCAACCGCCTCCGCGTAGGCGCCGAGCTCCTGAAGGGCGATGCCGAGGTTGTTGAGCGTGCCGGGCTCTCCGGGCGAGAAACCCAGCGCGCTGCGGTAGGCGGCAACGGCCTCGTCGAGCCGGCCGAGCCGGCGCAGCGCCACGCCCAGGTTCGTATAGGCGGCCACCGAGGCCGGCAGGATGCCGAGCAGCGTCATGAACGCCTCGACCGCCTCCTCCGGCCGCCCGTCCAGGAGGAGGGCGCGCCCGAGTTGCAGCCGCTGGTCGGTCAAAAACGGCTTGAGCCGCAGCAGCCGGCGCAGCGCGGCCGCTTCCCCGCCATGATCGTCCTGGTCGGATAGGATGTTGGACAGGTTGTTGAGCGCGTCGGCGAAGTCCGGCGCCAGCGCCAGCGCCCGCCGGCAGACCGCCGCCGCGTCCTCGCGCCGGCCGAGGCGGCGCAGCGTGATGGCGAGGTTGGAGAAGAAGACCGGGTTTCCCGCGTCGAAGCGGATCGCCTGCCCGATCAGCCCGGCCGCCGCCGCCGGATTGCCGGCCTGGAGGGCCAGGACCCCCAGCAGGTGCAGGGCGTCGGGATGGTTCGGCCGGGCGTCCAGCGCCTGCCGGTACAGCGCCTCCGCCTGGGCGGCCCGCCCGGCGCCGTGATGGGCCATGCCGGCGTGCAGCAGCGCGGCCGGATCGGGGTGGCGGATCGTCGTCACAGCAGCACCGGGCTGTTCCAGGGGTCGTAGGGAACCAGCGCCTGCCGGTCGCGGTCCGGCCGGTGGAAGCCCGTGGGGAAGCCCATGGCCGTCCGGTTCAGCATGCTGGCCGTGAAGGAGAAGCTGCTGTTGGAGATGGCGACGGTGTCGGCCACGCACAGCGCGTGGAAGTCCGTGAAGAACTCCGCGCCCCGGATCGGCTCGGCAAGGTCGCGGGCGCACAGCGGCCGGTAGGGCGCGAAGGCGGTCAGGCAGGCGGGATCGTCGGTCGCGACGTAGAGGACCGGGCGGTCGAGGCCGGGCCAGACCTTCTCCAGCCAGCGCAGATACCAGGCTTCGGGCGCGATCCAGAAGCGGCCCCAGCCGAAATCGCCGCGCCGCAGGTGGAGCGCCACGACCGTTCCGCCATGCGCGCGAAGGCGGACGGCGATGCCGTCGGCGTGGGGCCGCAGGCGCGGACCCGGTGTGAACAAGGCCCGGAAGGCGTCGCGGCGCGCCGACAGGAACCCGGTGTTGCCGCAGAAGTAGCCGGTGACGTCGCGGTCGGCCAGAACCGGCGCATCCTTGCCCTCCAGCGCGGCGACGATGGCTTCCTCCCCCTCCGCTTCGGGCACGGGCGGCAGAGGGGTGCCCGGCAGCGGATCGTCCAGGCCGTACAGATGGCGCCCAGGCCACGCCGGCACCTCCAGCGTCAGGCCATGGAGGGCGGCGTACAGGCGAAGCACGCCGTATTGGAGAAGCTGGTTGCCGAACCGTCCGTGCCGGCCGAAGAGGGTCGAAGCGAGGCGGCGCCCGACACGCCCGGCGGGCCGGGATGCCGGCGGCACCCCGAGCGCGCGGGTGAGCAGGTTGACCGTGCGCCCGGTGAAGGCGTCGGCCCGGCCGGGATTGCAGCGGATGGCCCGCTCCCACCATTGCAGGGCGTCGTCATGGGCATCGTCACGGGCGCCGGAAGCGTCATCGGCGTCGAGCGCGCCGGCCAGCGCGACCTGTCCCTCGAACAGATCCGGCGCCAGGATCAGGGATTGCCGGGCGTGGCGCGCCGCCTCGCCGCCATTCCCGACCTCCAGGGCGACCTCCGCGAAAAGCGCGTTCAGGCCGGCGTTGTCCGGCTCCAGCCGCAGCCCGCGTGCGAGAATCCCGTGAGCCGCAACCTTCCGTCCGAGACGCTGGGCCGCCCAGCCGAGAAGGCGGAGGGCGTTGGGATAGGCGGGCTGGAGGGCCAGGCTGGCGCGCAGGGTCTCGAAGGCCTCGGCGTACCGGCCCCTTTCGAACAGGAGGGAGCCGACGTTGAAGCGGGCGGCCGGCGCCTCCGGTTGCAGGCGGGCGACCATGCGGAAGGCCCGCAGCGCCAGCGCGAAGCGCTGGAGCCGGTGCGCGACCACCCCCAGCTCGAACCAGGCGGTCACGGATCCCGGCTCTAGCGCGATCGCGCGGCGCAGCAGATCGAAGGCCCGCAGCGGCTGCCCGCGCTGCATCCAGTCCTTCGATTGTTCGATCACCGCCGCGACCGCCGGTTCCCTAGCCGGGAAGATGGAGGGGAGGAAGGGAAGCCTTGCGCCGCCCTGGCCGTGCTTCTGGCCGCGCTCGAAGGCCGCCCTCTTTGCCTTCAGCGCCTCAATGCGCCGGAGCGTCAGGAACTCCATGCCCAGGAACCGCGGGTTCGGCCGCGTGCGCTCCGGGGACGGGGGGCCGCCTGTCATCTCGGCGCTCTGGCGCGCCAGCGCGTTGTTCTCCCGCATCGTGTAGTGGACGGTCTTCTCCGTGATCTTGATCCCGCCGAACAGGCTGTTCAGCGCGCGCGAATAGGCGACATCCTCGGCCAGCGCCGGCAGGAACGGCGCCTCCTCCGGGAAGCCGCCGACGAAGTCGTGGCAGTCCCGCCGGACGCAGAGGTTGCAGGGATAGCTGTTCTCCGCCGCGTCGCGCCATTCCGGCGTGATCGTCGCGTCGATGCGGTCGAAAAGCATGCCCGTGCGGATGAACCCGGCGTCCGGCGCGGCGTCCAGCACGCGCGCGGTCAGGAAGAGGTGGGAGGGAAGGAAGAGGTCGTCGGCGTCGAGGAACCACAGATAGCATCCCCGCGCCGAGGCGGCGCCGAGATTGCGCGCCGGCCCCGCGCCGACGTTCCGGTTGCACGCGATCACGGCGACGCTCTGCTCGGGGTGGGCGCGGGCCCAGCCGAGCGCGCGGGCGAGCGAAGCGTCGGTCGAGGCGTCGTCGACCACGCAGATGTGGACCCGCGCCGACGGATCCCGGCTCCGCTGGTAATCCGCCGCCGCCAGCACGCTGTCGAGCGCGCGTTCGATAGTGTCGGCCATGTTGAAGACGGGAAGCACGACGGTGCCGACGAATTGATCGGCTTGCCGCTGCTTCACCGCCGCCAGGGCGACGGCCAGCCCGCTGTCCTCGCGGCCCGAAACCGCGCCGAGCCGCGAGGCGTCCTCGTCACGCCCCTGGACCAGCCGCAGGGTTCCGAGGATCCGGGCGAAGTCGCCCGCCGGCTCCAGGACGCCGGCCAGGGGATCGAGGATCGCGGCGGCCTCGTCCACTGCCCCCGCGTGAAGCCGCGCGAGGGCGTCGTTCAGGGCGGGCACCAGGGTGTCGTCGATCTGCCGGTCCAGGATGGCCTGATTCCGGTGCAGCCGGGCGGCGCGGAGCAGCAGGCGGAGGGCGCCGGCCCGGTTCCCCGCCCTCACCGCCAGGAGGGCCATCCGCTGCAACGCCACCGCGTCGGCGGGGTCGGCGAGCAGCGCCAGCCGCGGATCCATCTCCGTTGTCATGTCGGTCGTCACGTCAGCCCACCGCCTCGACGAAGGCGCGGGCGAAGCCGCTCCACGTCCGCTCGCCGCGCACGAAGGCGCGGCCCTTTTCCGCGCAGTCGCGCGCCGCCGCGCGGTCGGTGTAGAGACGGTCGAGCTGCTCGACCAGCTCCTCGACCGAGGACTCCCCCCATCCCCGGCGGCTGCCGTCGGGATCGGGAACGGGCGATTGCCGGCTCAACGGTAGGCAGTTGCCTTCCCGGATCAGGTCGAGATGGCCGGTGTTGGCCGACAGGATCACCGGCACCCCGCAGGCCATCGCCTCCATGGCGACGAGGTTGGTGGCGCCCTCGCAGCGGTTGGGGAACACGGCGGCGTGGCAGTCAGCCAGGATCGGGGCGATCTGGTCGCGGCCGAGGACGCCCATGTCGATGAAGCCGTCCGGCGCGACGCCATGCGCCATCGCCCATTCGACGATGCGCAGCCGGCCGTTCTCGCCGATGGCCGGCGGCGTGGGGGTGTGGTGGGATTCGGCGATGCTGGCCGAAGTGTGCGGCCAGTGATTGTGCCATGCGGTGACCAGCAGCGCGTCGGGGCGGCGTTCGCGGAAGCGGCGGAAGGCGGCGAGCACGATATCCTGCCCCTTGCGGAATTCGATCTTGCCGCCCGAGAAGACGACGAAGCGGTCGCCGAACCGCCCGGCCGGCGGCGCCGGGGCCAGCTCGTCGGGATCCACGCCTTGGAACGCCAGCCCGACGTCGGTGAATCCCTGCTCGACGAGCAGGTTCCGGTTGTAGGTGGAATGCACGACGATCCGGTCGTAGTTCCGCGCGCGCGCCAGCACGTCCGCGTCGAAAAGGGTGTCCTCGAAGGCGATGACGCCGACCGTGCGGCTTCCCCGCAGGTTGGCGGCGGCGCCTGGAACGAAGCCGTTGCCGAGCGCCTGGAGCACGGTGGTTCCCTCCAGGCAGAGAACCTTGTCGCCGGCCTGCCGGACGAGGGCAGCGAGCCGTTGCTGGGCCTCCAGCAGCGGTTCGATCCGCGCCCGGTTCGCCGGCCGCAGCGCGCTCAGCAGGGGACGTTCCGCCAGCAGCGGCGTCTGGCCCTGGTCGAGCAGATGGAGCACGGTGTGGAGACCGACCAGGCCCCAGCCATGGATTTCCGAAAGCTGCCACGTCAAAACGATAGGCTTCAGAACGATAGGTTTCAGGACGATGGTCTTCGGAACGACAGTCTGTTGCATGCACGGCCCTTCGACGCCGGTCGCGAACGCCGATGACCTTCATACCGGTAGCGATGGCTGCTATGGTACCGGATCGCTTATCGAAACGCTCGGTTCTCTCGGTTGCTCGGCGCTGGATTCGGATGACTTTTTCGATCGCCTTCATCGACCCGGCGCGGGGCGATTATACACCGGACACGCCCCGTCGCCAGCCGCTTGGAGGATCACAGTCGGCGCTCTGCTACCTGTCGGAAGGGTTGGCGGCGGCCGGTCTGACGGTCACGCTGGTCAACGGCACGCGGACGCCGGGAACCGTGCGCGGGGTGTGCTGCGTTCCCATGGCGGCGATGTCCCTCGACGCGCTGTGCGGATTCGACGTCGTCGTCCTGTTGAACGGCTGCGCGCCGGAGCTGGTGTCGCGCCTGCGCGCGGCTCCGGGGGAGCGCCGGATGGTCCTGTGGACCCAGCACGCCGCCGACGAGCCGGCCATCCGGGATCTGGCGGATCCGGCCTTGCGCGCCTGCTGGGACGGCTTCGCCCTGGTCAGCCGGTGGCAGATGGAGCAATACCGGACGGCCTTCGCCATCGATCCCGCGCGCTGCGCCATCCTGCGCAATGGCATCGCCCCCGCCTTCGCCGCACTCTTCCAGGCGGGCGAAAGCGTTCTGGCGGCCAAGCCCTGGCCGCCGGTGCTGGCCTACAACAGCGCGCCTTTCCGCGGGCTGGACGTGCTGCTGGACAGTCTGCCGCACATCCGCGCGGCGCTGCCGGGAGCGCGGCTGCGCGTCTTCTCCAGCCTGGAAGGGTACCAGATTCCCGCCACCGAGGATCCCTACCGCGCGCTCTACCAGCGGTGCCGGGATACCGAGGGCGTCGAGTATGCCGGCGCGCTGTCGCAGGACGATCTGGCGGGGGAGCTCCGGACCGCCACCTGTCTGGTTTATCCCAACCGCTTCCCCGAGACCTCCTGCATCGCGGCGATGGAGGCGATGGCGGCCGGCTGCCTGATGGTGTCGAGCCAGCTCGGCGCGCTCGCTGAAACCACGGAGGGCTTCGCCCGGCTCATTCCGGTGCCGGCGGCGCCGGCGGAGCACGCCCTGCGCTTCGCGGAGGCGGTGACGGACGCGCTTCGTCCGCTCCGCGAAGAACCCGCCGCCTGGGATCGGCGGCTTCGCCGGCAGGTCGATCACACCACGGCGACGATGGGCTGGCCGGTCCGGGTGCGGGACTGGCTGGACTGGCTCGGCGAACTGCGGCGGCGCCCGGCGGCCCATACGGCGGCCCATACGGCCGACCAAGCCTCCGCAACGCGGATCGCGGCCAGCGTCGCGCAGTCCCAGACGCATCTGCTGGAGGCGCTGGGCGCCCACCTGAACGCCGGCGCGCGGGAGGGGGACGGGCGGATCGCCGATGCCCGCTGGCAGGCGGAGGCGCATGGAATGATCGCGCTCGTCGAGGGAATGCTTCGCCTCGACCACAACACGGAGGAACGGCGTTCCGGCGTCTGGGCGACGCTTCGCGGCTACGACGCGTGGCTGGCCCACCGCACGGTTCTGCCGACCCTGCCGCGCGTGCCGGTGCCGCCCGGCGGGCGGCGGGTGTACGACTGCTTCCAGTTCCACAACGAACTGGAACTCCTGGAGGTGCGGCTGGCCGAGCTGTACGGGGTGGTCGACCGCTTCGTGCTGGTGGAGGCGACCTACACCCACGCCGGCGACCCCAAGCCGCTTCATTACGCCGACAACCGCGACCGCTTCGCCGCTTACGCCGACAAGATCGTGCATGTCGTGGTGGCCGACGATCCCGGCGGCTTCGCCTGGCAGCGCGAGGCCCACCAGCGCGAGGCCATCGCGCGCGGCCTGGAGGATTGCGGACCGGAGGACCTGATCATAGTGGGCGATGCCGACGAGATCCTGCGCGCGCCGGTGGTCGAGCGGCTGCGCCACGAGCCGGACGGCGGCGCCGGGCTCTTCGCGCCGCAGCTCGACATCTTCCTCTATTTCCTCGATCTGAAATCGCCCGAGCCCTGGGTGTCGGTGGCGGCGGCCCCTTGGAACCTGATCCGCCGGATCGGACCCAACCGCGCGCGCTATCTGGCCAAGCAGGGGATCGGGCAGGTCGTGCCGGACGCCGGCTGGCATTTCACCTGGATGGGCGGCATCGAGCGTTTCCGCGCCAAGCTGGAATCCTTCGCGCACCGCGAGATGATCGCCGGCATCGACGGCGAGGCCGCCGAGAACCTCGAGCGGTTGCGGCGGTTCTACGCGACGGGCCGTTTCGAGGCCGGGCCGGTGCCCGGCATGTGGACCGGCCTCGCCCCGGTTCCGGTCGATGCTGCCTATCCGATCTCGATCCGCGACCGGCTGCCGCATTTCCGGCGGATGGGCTGGCTGGTGCCGACGCCGGAGCCCGACCGCAGCGCCCTGCTCGACGCCGCGCGGACCCACGCGGCGGCGGGCCGGAGCGGGCCGGCGGCGGACGCCTACCGCCGCGCCGTGGCGCTCGATCCCGCCTGCATCCACGCCTTCGACGGTCTGGCGACCCTCGCGTCCGATGTCGATGCGCTGGGACCGCTGCGGCGTTGCGTCGTCCTCGACCCCTGGGGCAGCTTCCACCGCTTCGCCCTGGCCCGTGCGTGCCTGATCGGCCGCCGCTACGGCGAGGCGCTGGCGATCCTGCTGGAGTTGGCCGCCCGCGAGCCGGACGATCATCGCGTCCATGGCAATCTCGGCGTGGCGCTGAAGAATCTCGGCCGCTACGCCGAGGCGGAGGCCGCGGGCCGCCGGTCGTTGGCGCTGCATCCGGCCGAGCCCGGCGCGTTGAGCAATCTCGGACTCACCCTGTCGGCCCAAGCCCGTCACGACGAGGCCGCCCGCTCCCTCCGGCGCGCGGTGGCGCTGGCGCCCGATTTTCCCGACGCCCGCCTCAACCTCGCCCTGGCGCTGGCCGCCCTGGGGAAGGACGAGGCGGCGGAAGCCAGCTGTCGGGCGGTCCTCGACCGGCAGCCGGATAACGCCCTGGCGCATCTCACGCTCGCCAATTGCCTGCTGCGCCGGGGAGAGCTGGAGCGGGGGTTCGCCGAATACGAATGGCGCCACCGGTTGGACTATAGCCTCAACGAGCCGCGCGACCCGGGCACGCCGTCCTGGCGGGGCGAGGATCCGAAGGGGCGGACGATCCTGCTGCACGACGAACAGGGGCTTGGCGACGGCATCCAGTTCGTCCGCTACGCCGCGATGCTGCACCGGCTGGGCGCGCGGGTAATCGTGGAATGCGACGACGCGCTGGTCCGTCTCTTCGCCACCCTCGACGGCGTGGAACGGGTGGTCCGCCGCTCCGACCCAGCCCCGCCGCACGACGCCCGGGCGGCCCTGATGAGCCTTCCGCATCTGCTGGGCACCACGCTTGCCACCATTCCGGCGGAGGTGCCCTATCTGCGCGCCGAACCGGAACTGGCGGAGCGGTGGAGAACACGGCTGGCGACGGTCACGGGATTGCGGGTGGGGCTGGTCTGGGCCGGCAACCCGGATTTCGGGCACGACCCGCAACGGTCGGTTCCCCTGGCCGCGCTGCTGCCGCTGATGGCGGTCGAGGGGGTGTCGTTCCTTGGCCTTCAGAAAGGCGGCGGGCGGCGGGAGCTGGACGGTTGGCAAGGGCGGCTGCCGCCCTGTTTCACCGACCTTGGGGACGAGATCGGCGATTTCGCCGACACCGCGGCGATCCTCGCCAACCTGGATCTGGTCGTCTGCGTGGACACGGCGGTCGCGCATCTGGCCGGCGCGCTCGGGCGGCCGGTCTGGACGCTGCTGCGCGACGTCGGCGACTGGCGCTGGCTCGACCGGGGCGAGCGCACGCCCTGGTACCCGACCATGCGCCTGTTCCGGCAGGAACGGCCGGGCTCGTGGGATTCGGTCGTCGCCGGGGTCGGGGCGGCGCTCACACGTCTGCGGGCAGGGCCGGCACGTTGAACGGCTCGGGCGGCAGGCCGGCGGCGTGCCGCTCCCACATGATCCGGTAGGCACTTTCGAGGTGCCGGGCGAAGCGGGGCGTGTCGAACAGCGCGGCCGTCGCCCGTCCCCGTTCGAGGCGGGACCGGTAGACGCCGAGCCGGTCGGGGTCGCCGGCCAGCCGCACCGCCAGCTCCTCGTACTCCGCGAAGCTCGCGGTGATCGTCTCCGGCAGGCCGGCGGCGGTCAGCAGGCTGGCCGCGACGCGCGACGCGAAGGTGTCCCCCATGCGCGTCACCACGGGCAGCCCCATCCACAGCGCGTCCGAAACGGTCGTGTGCCCGGTGTAGGGAAAGCTGTCGAGGAACAGGTCGGCCAGACGGTAGCGGGCGAGGTGCTCCGCCTGCCGCCGATGGGGGGCGAACACCAGACGCTCCGGGTCGATGCCGTGGCGGGCCGCCTCGCGCCGCAGATTGCCGGTGGCTTCGGGGTTGGCGTCCATCAGCCAGAGGACGCTGTCGGCGACGCGCGCCAGGACGCGCATCCACAGGGCGAACAGGGCCGGGGTGATCTTGAAGGGCGCGTTGAAGGCGCAGAAGACGAAGCCCTCCGGCGGCAGGCCGCAGGCGGCGCGGCCGGGGACGGGCGCGTCCAGGGGGCGCCGCCGGTCGTTGACCTGATAGGCGTCCGGCATCCGCACCAGCCGCTCGCGGTAATGGGGCTGATGCTCCGGCGGGGTGACGATGCGGTCGCCGATGGCGTAGTCGATGACCGCCGCGCCCAGGGTTCCCGGATAGCCCAGATAGGCGACCTGCACCGGCGCCATCCGCCGGGCGAGCAGGTCCAGCCGGGCGTCCCGCGTGTAGCCCTTGAGATCCACCAGGATGTGGACCCCGTCGGCGGCGAGCGCCGCCGCAACCCCCGCCGCGTCCAGCTTCCGGATGTCGCGGAAGAGGTCGAAGCCGGCCTCCAGCCGGCGGCGCATCGGGCTGCCGTCGTCGGGGCCTTGGGAATAGCCGAGGATGCGGAACCCCGCGCGGTCGTGCTGCTCGAACAGCTCCGCCGTCAGATAGGCTGTGGCGTGCTCGTGGAAGTCGGCGGACAGATAGGCAACCGTGAGGCGGCCGTCGGTGCCGACCGGCCGCCACGGCGCGGGATCCGCGTCTTCGGCGGGCCGCACCATCGCCGCGTGAAAAAGCCGGGCGGAGCGGTCCTGCTGCGCCGGGCTGCTGTCGATCAGCAGGGTGAGCAGGGGCAGGGCAAGCCCGAGATCGCCGTCGATGACGCGGAGGATGGCTTGGCTGAGCGCGGCGTGGTCGCGCCAGTCGCAGGCCGACAGCGATGCGAACAGCCGGTCGCTCAGGGCACCGGCCTGATCCGGCGCCAGCGTCCAGGCCCGGCCATAGGCGGTCGCGGCGGCGGAGAGGGCGCCGGAGGCGCGCAGGGCGTGGCCCATCTCCCGGTGGATGTCGGCGGACTCCGGCTGGAGCGCGAGGGCCCGGCGGTGGGCGGCAACCGCCGCCCCGGCCCGGCCCAGTTCACGGAGCGCGGCGCCCAGCTGCGTGAAGGTCTGGGCGGAGGCCTGCCCGCCGGACAGCCGGAGCGCGCGGGTCAGCAGCGGCAGGGTTTCCTCGAGATCCCCGAGCAGGCCGAGGTTGGAATAGGCGTCGGCGAGGTCCGGCTTCAGCGCGATGGTGACGGTAAGGCGGGAGCGCGACGCCGCCCGGAACCCCAGCGCGAATTCGGTCACGCCGAGCAGGAAGGACGCCTCCACCTGATCGGAACGCACCGCCAGGATGGCGCGGCAGACCGCCCGGCTGTCCGCCGCCCGCCCGTCCTGATAGAGCCTGAAGGCCGTCGCCACGGCCTGGGCCAGCGGCATGTCGCGCAGGCTGGGCGGCGGCATTGGGATGACATGGCAGAGCGGGCGGGTCACCGTGCCGCCGCCGGGCGTGGACAGGCTGTGCGGTTCGGCCTTGCGGGCGTGGTGGTAGCCTGCCAGATGGACGATGCCGAGCGGCGCGTGGGGAAGCTGCGGGTCGAGCAGCACCCGGCCGTCGTCCGAGCAGAGCGGCGGCGCCCGGAAGCAGATCCAGTTGCAGGTCGCCGGCAACTGGCTGAACGACAGGCCGCCGGTTCGCAGTGCGACGTTGAGGGCGACCTGCTCGCTGACGAAGAGGATGGTGCGGCGCAGGGCATCCGCCAGCAGCCGTCCCCAGAGGTCCCAATGCGGCGCGTCCCGCCGCGCGGCGAATACGCCGCAGTTCAGCAGCGGATAGGCGCAGAGATGGCGCGCCGTCGCCTCGTCGAAGCAGGCCTTGTACCACTCGTGGAGATGCAGGGCGTAGGGCGTGCCGTGGTAGAGGGGCGTGTAGGAGCGGTCGAGTTCCGGCACGATGGCGAAGCCCGTCGCCTCCGCCCCCCTCAGCAGCAGGTCCACCGCGCTCCAGTCCTGAACCCAGCAATCCGCGTCGAGCCACAGGATGATCTCCGCGTCGGGCACGTGGCGCGGCAGGTGCGGGCGCGACAGCATCGCCTTCATGTATTCGGGCACCGGCCGTCCGGGCCGGTGATCCCAGCCGGGCGCCACGCAGCGGACGTCCTGGGCGCCCAGCCAGTCGCGGGCCGCGGGACCGAGCCCGACGTCGAGCACCACGACCGGCGCCGCGGCGCCCTGCGGGCAGCCGCGGATCGAGCGGACCAGCCCCTGGAGCAGGGGGAGATAGGCGTCGTCGCCGGCCGTCACGATGGCGAAACGGTGGGCGGCGGTCATGGTGCGTCACCGGCTAGGCCTGAACATGGCCTGCGACAGAGGGGCGCCTGTCCTGTTATCAACGCGAGATGCTCCATCGCCTCAGACAGACATGCCGGGTCTGCGATTCGCCGAAGCTTACCCCAGTCATCGATCTCGGGCCGCAGGTTCTGCAAGGGAACTTCGCCACCGGCTCCGGGGAGGGCGGCGGGCCGGCGTCCCCGGAACCGGCGCTGCCCATGCGGCTGGTCCTGTGCGAGGAAGGCTGCGGCCTGTTGCAGACCGCCGCCAGCGTGCCGCCCGAGCGGCTCTACCAAGCCTACTGGTACCGCTCGGGCCTGAACGCCACCATGCGCGATCACCTCGCGGGAATCGTCGGCGAGGCGATGGACCTGATCGCCGTGGAGACACCCACGGTCCTCGACATCGGCTGCAACGACGGCACCCTGCTGTCGGGCTATCCGCCGGGCTCGGCCCGGTTCGGAATCGATCCGTCGGACGTCGCCGCAATGGCGGTGGCAGGGACGGCAGCGGCGGGGGCGGCGGGGAACGGGATCACCCTCATCCGCTCCTTCTTTCCCTCGGAAACGGCGCTGGCCAGCCTCGGCGGCCGGCGCTTCGACGCCGTGACCTCCATCGCCATGTTCTACGACCTGGAGGATCCCGTCGCGGCGGCGCGGGCCGTCGCCGGGCTGCTGACGCGGGACGGGGTCTGGATCCTGGAGCTGTCCTACCTCCCCCTGATGCTGCTCCAGAACGCCTTCGACACGGTCTGTCACGAGCATCTCGAATATTACAGCCTCGCGGTGCTGGAGCGCATCGCGGTGGCGGCGGGGCTGCGGATCTTCCGGGCGGCGATCAACGGCATGAACGGCGGCAGCATCCGCTGCTTCGCCTGCCATGGCGGAAACCCACGTTACGGCACGCCGGAGGACCGGGCGTTCCTGGACGCGCTTCGGGAGCGGGAGCGCGGCATGGGGCTGAACGGCCCGCAGCCTTACCGCGCCTTCCAGGCGCGGGCCGAGGCGTTGCGCGGCGAGCTGGTCGGGCGGCTGCGGGCGATCCGGGCGCGCGGCGAGCGGATCCACGTCTACGGGGCGTCGACCAAGGGCAACGTCCTGCTGCAATGGTGCGGCATCGACGGCACGCTGGTCGACTGCGCCGCCGACCGCAACCCGGCCAAGGTGGGAACCCGCACGCCGGGCACGGGCATCCCGATCCGTTCGGAGGCGGAATCGCGGGCGCTGAGGCCCGACTGGTATCTGGTGCTGCCCTGGCACTTCCGGCACGAATTCCTGGAACGTGAGCGCGCCACGATCGCGGCGGGGACGAAGCTTCTGTTTCCCTTGCCCCGGATCGAGGTGGTCGACGCGGAGACCTACGACACGGCCTTGGCCGGGCGCCAGGATTTTCCGGCGCTGCTGGGACTCGCCCCGCCCGGCTGACGGTTCAGAGGACCTCCCCGACCAGCCGGTCGAGCGCGTCCAGGTCGATGTGGACCGGAACGTCCAGACGCGCCAGCAGATCGGCGGGGCGGCTGTCCGGCTCGTCCGTGAAGTCTCCCGCCAGATGGCGGAACCGGCCGAGCATCGGGACCTGGGTTCCCATCTGCGGGTTCCACGGGGATTGCGGATGAAAGAAGTCCGGATTGTGAAGGTGGATCCAGGTGCCGCCCGGCGGCAGGAAGACCTGATTGCCGGTGGCCGCGCCGACCGGAGCCACCACGATCTCGGCGTCGGCGATCCGCTCGATGGTTTCGAGGACGCCCAGCCGCTCCGGCTGCACCGTCTCGAAGCCATGGCCGGCGAGGAGCGCGGCGACGGCCTCGTCGTTGGCGATCCGGTGCTTGGGGGCGGAGCCGCGCCGGGACAAATACAGCCGCGCCCCCCCGGAACGGGTATGGGAGCGGGGCCGGCGGAGCGGGAGCAGGCGTTCCCGCAGCCAGCGATAGGCCGCCGGGTAGCTGACGGCGGACGGCACCGCCGCGCGGGCCAGCCGGTAGTGGACCTGGGTGACGTCAGGCCCGACCAGCGCGCGCGCATCAAGGATGCGGTCCGGCGGGATTCCGGCCAGTTCCAGCATCTCGCGCTGATAGCCGCGCACATCGAACAGCAGCAGCGGCAGGTCGCGGGTTTCCGGCACCCGCTCGCGCACCATCAGGCGCGGAAGGACGTCGATGAGGAAATGCCAGTAGTTCGGCGTGGACGGCAGGAACAGGACCGGCTGGTCGAGGTCCACTGTCCGGTAGAGCGGGCGCGGCAGGCGGAAGACGGCGGATACCGCGCCCGGCGTCACCCCGACCAGGGGCACGCAGCCGTTCTTCAGCACGGTCGCGGTGGTCTCGCGCAGCATCGCTTGGCGGCCGGCGAGAACGAAGCTCTCGTAGTTGTCCTTCACGTAGAAGCCCTGCACCACCTCGACCCCGGCGTCGAGCGCCACCCCCACCGGCTCGGCGCCGAGCCGCGCCAGCCCATCGAGATGCGTCCGCAGCCAATCGGGCTGGCCCAGGGACAGGGCGGCGGGCAGGGTCTGGACCGGCGGCGTCCACAGCGCGTGGCGGAAGCCGGCGGCGGCGCACCAGTCGGCGAAGCCGAGCAGGCGCAGCGGAAAGCGGTCAGTCGCCGAGACCGGCAAGGCGGGGAAGTCGTAGCGGTCCTTGATCGCGAGCAGCGCCATGGCGAGGTCCGGCCGTCCGGCCAGCAGGGCGAGACGGACGAGCCGCTCAAGCCCCTCGTACAGCGCGACGCTGACGGGCGCGTCGGCGAGTCCCCGGAGGGCTTCCGCGCAGGCCGCCGCGATCCCCTCCGGATCGTTCCGCGCAAGGGCGCGGACGGCGGCGCGCTCGTGGGCGGCGGCGTGGAGTTCCCGCAACGGGATATGGCCGGGCGCCCGCCCGATGCCCTGGCGGAGCACGGCCAGGGCGGCATCCTCGTCCCCCATCCGCCCATGCAGCAGGGCCAGCGCGTGATAGGCCGCTCCGTCGGTCGGATCCAGGGCGAGAATCCGGCGGTGCAGGCGCGCCGCGCGATCCGGCCGGTCCTGTTCCAGCAGCGCGGCGTTGCGGTGGGCGTCCGGAAAATCGGGCTTCAGCGCGATGGCGGTCCTGAAAAGCCGCAGCCCCTCGGCGGTCCGGCCCAGGGCCGCCTCCACCGTGCCCAGCAGGCACGCCGCCTCGGCTTGATCGGGCAGGCTGCGCAGGATGGCGCGGCAGACCTCCCCGCTCTCGGTGAGGCGGCCGTTCTCGTAGAGACTTAGCGCGAGGCCGAGCGCCTCGGCGAGGCTCATGCTGGCGGAGGGTGGGACGGGCGGCATCGGGAGGCGGTGGGTGAGGGGGGCGGGCGGGCCGTCCGGTTGACCGCCCAGCGGCCTCAGGCTACATCAACCCGCATCGCCATCCCACAGGGAACCTGCATGGCCGGAGCGGCCTTTCCCGGCGTCGAGGACGCCTTCGTTTACTGCTTCGGCCAGGGCCTCCGCCACATCGACGCCGAGCGGCTGCACGACGCGGCGTCCAGCCTGCGCCGTGCCGCCGCGCTGCGGCCCGACCACCCCGTTGCCTGGTTCGTCCTGGGGATGACGCTGCGGACGCTCGGCCAGGGCGCAAGTGCTACGGCGCCGTTGCGGGCGGCGCACCGGCTGCGCCCGGACGATCCCGACACGCTCTTCCACCTCGCCGCGCTTCTGCTGGAACAGGGCCGCGCCACGGAGGCGGTGCCGGCGCTGCGCCGGCTGGCGCGGCTGCGGCCCGACCATCCGGACGCCGCCTTCCTGCTGGGCAACGCGCTGATGGCCGTGGAGGAACCGGAGCAGGCCGAGACCGCCTACCGCGTGGCGACCCTTCTGAGGCCGGACTCCGCCGACACCAACAACAACCTGGGCGGCTCGCTGCTCGCCCAGCGCCGGCCGGACGCGGCGGCCGGGAGCTTCCGCCGCGCCATCCGCATCGATCCGGCCCGCCCCGAGCACCACAAGAATCTCGGCACCTGTCTGCTGACCGTCGGCGATTTCGAGGAAGGCGCGCGCGAGTACGAATGGCGGACGCGGCAGGCGGTCTGGCCATGGAACCGCGACTTTCCCGGAAAGCCGGTCTGGGACGGCGGTCCGCTCGCCGGACGGACAATCCTGGTTCATTTCGAGCAGGGGCTCGGCGACAGCTTCCAGTTCGTCCGCTACCTGAGCGTGCTGAAATCGCGGGGCGCGCGGACGGTCTTCGAGTGCCAGCCGGTGCTGAAGCAGGTTCTCGCCGGCGTTCCCGGCATCGACCTGCTGGTCGCGCGGGGCGAGCCGTTGCCGGCGTTCGATTGCTGGGTGTCGCTGATGAGCCTGCCCTTCCGGTGCGGCACGACGCTGCGGACGATTCCGGGTGGCGTGCCCTATCTGCGGCCCGATCCGGAGCGGACGGCCCATTGGGAACGGCCAATCGCCGAGCGCGGCCGGCCGGGCGAATTCCGGGTCGGCATCCAATGGCGCGCCGACGGCGACGACCGCTCGATCCCGCTGGAGCGTTTCGAACCCCTGGCGCGCGTTCCCGGATTGCGGCTCTACAGCCTGCAGCAGGGAAACGGGCTCGATCAGCTCGACCGGCTGGGCGGGGAGTTGGGGATCGTCTCGCTTCCGGGGCGCCGCGACGGGGCCGAGGGCTTCGTCGACACCGCCGCCATCGTCGCGGGGATGGATCTGGTGGTCGCCTGCGATTCCGTCGTGGCCAATCTGGCGGGGGCGATGGGCAAGCCGGTGTTCCTGGCCTTGCCCTGGCTGGCCGATTGGCGCTGGATGCGCCTGTCCGACCGCACGCCCTGGTATCCCGCGACCCGGCTTTTCCGGATGGCGCGGCGGAACGACTGGGACGGAACGATGGCGAGGATCGCCGAGGCGGTGCGCGCGCTGATCGCGGCCGGCGGGCATGAGAAGGGACGGCATGGAATCGAGCATTGAGAGGGCGGCCGAGCATTACCGCGCCGGGCGGCTGGCCGAGGCCGTCGCCGAATGCCGGGCCTATCTCCGGACCGCTCCCCGGACGCCGGACGCGCTCAACCTGCTGGGCGCCGCGCTGTTCACGGCGGGGGAGGACGGCGCGGCGGTCGAACCGCTGCGCGAGGCGATCCGCCTTCAGCCGGGCCATGCCGCCGCGCTGACCAATCTGGCCGTCGTGCTCCAGCACCGCGAGGATTGGGCGGCGGCGGAACGGGCCTTGCGGCATCTGCTGGCCCTGTCTCCGGAGCTGGGGTTCGCCCACAGCCGCCTGGGCTCGATCCTGAAGGAAAAGGGCGACCTCGACCGGGCGGCGCGGCATTTGCGCCGCACGATCCGCCTCGCGCCGCCTTCGGCGCAGGATTGGCTGAACCTGGGGCTGGTCACCCTGTTGAACGGGGAATTCGCCGAGGCGGAGGACGCCTTCCGCCGCACCATCGCCCACACCCCCGACGGTGCCTATGCCCACGCCCAGCTTGGCGAGATCCGGCTGCGGCTGGGTCGGCTGGAGGCGGCGGCCGCGGCCTTCGCCCGCGCCTTGCGCCTCGACCCCACGGCGCGCGGGGCCGGCGACGGGCTGGCGCGCTGCCGGCGCTACGCCGCCGCGATGGCGCGCGCGGAACCGGCGGAGACCGCATCGGCGGGACGCGGCGGCCTCGTGATGCGCGGCGCCTTCAACAGGCACACCGGCTACGGGCATTTCTGCCGCCGGCTGATTCAGAGGCTGCGGCGGGACGGGGTGCCGCTCCAGGCCATCGGCATCGTCGGTCCGGAATCCTGGGCGGAGGAAAACCTCGACCCGCCGGTGCCGGCGCGGGCCGTGGTGAACTGCCTGATTCCGCTGGCGACCGAACGGGTGCCGGGCCTCGCCACCGTCACCTTCTCCATGTTCGAGGGGACGCGCATTCCGCCGGCTTGGCGGCGCCAGAGCGCGCTGAGCGACCTCATCCTCGTGCCCACCGAATCCTCCCGTCTCGCCTGGGAGGCGCAGGGCTTTCCCGCCGAGCGCCTGCGGATCTGCCCGCTCGGCGTCGATCCCGAGGACGCGGCGCAGGGAGGGAGCGTGGCGGCCCCGACGCTCGTCGATCCGAACGGGCGGCTGGTGTCGAGCTACCGGCACCGGTTCCTCAACATCTCCGACTTCATCCCGCGCAAGAACATCCTGGGGCTGCTGCGGGTGTGGCTGCGCAGCACGGCGCCATCCGACGACGCGGTGCTGATCCTGAAGCTGGGCAAGGGCGGCGGCGATGCGGCGATGCGCGCCGAGCTTGGCGCGCTGCTGCGGCTGGCGGAGGACGGCGCGGGAAGGCGGCTGGCGGAGGCGGCGCCGGTCAACCTGATCGACCGCGCGATGAGCGACGCCGAAATGACCGGGCTGTACCGCGCCGCGACCCATTACTGGAGCATGTCGCACGGCGAGGGGTGGGATCTGCCCATGTCCAAGGCGGGGGCGATGGGCCTGACGCTGGTGGCGCCCCGGCACTCCGCCTATGTCGATTACCTGGACGACACGACCGCGCACATGATCCCCGCCACGGTCGGACCGGCGCTCCTGCCCGGCGGCGGGGGGTACTATCCGCCCTTCCACGGCCTCGACTGGTGGATACCAGATGAGGACGTCGCGTCGGGCATTCTGACAAGCATCATCAGGGGCGACGGCGCGCCGAAATCCGCGCGCGCGCGTCTGCTGGAACGCTTCACCTGGGAACGCTCGGCCGCGCGGCTGCTGGCCATCCTCGACGAGGCGGGGCTGCGCGGATGACGGCCGATGCGGACGCCGGCTTCGCAGCCGCGCTCGCCCATCACGAGGCCGGGCGGCTCGACAACGCGGAGGCCGGCTATCGCGCGGTGCTGGCACGCCGCCCCGACCACCCGCACGCCAACAACAACCTCGCCATCCTGCTGCGGGGAAAAGGGCTGTGGGACAAGGCCGCCGCGCATTACCGGAGCGCGATCGCGGCCCGGCCGGAGGACGCGGCGGTGCGCAACAACCTCGCCTGCGCGCTGGAGGAGCAGGGGCGCGGCGCCGAGGCCGTCGCGGCGGTGCGCGTGGCGCTGTCCCTGCAACCCGGCCATGCCGATGGCTGGTTCAACGCCGGCAACATGCTGATCGCGAGCGGCGACATCGCCGCCGCGAAGACGGCCTACTGGCGGGCGATCCGTCTCGATCCGGCGATGGCGGGCGCCCACAGCAACCTCGGCGACGCGCAACGGCGCTGCGGCGAGCTGAGTCTCGCCGTTCTCAGCTACCGGACGGCCATCCGCCTGCAACCGGACCTGCCGCAGCCGGTCGTCAACCTGGGCGAGGCGCTGAAGGACCAGGGCCGCGTGACCGAGGCGATCGTCACCCTTCAGGAAGGGCTGGAACGGCACCCCGGCCTGCCGCTCCTCCATTCCAACCTGCTGCTCGCCCTCCATTATTCCCCGTTGGTTCCGCCCGAGGTCATCGCCCGCGCCCACGCGCACTGGAACGAGCGGCACGCGCGGGCGCTGGGTCGCCCCGCGTCCTTCGCCAACGACCGCGACCCGGACCGCCGCCTGCGGGTGGGCTACGTCTCCCCGGATTTCTGCGATCACGCCTGCGCCGGGTTCATCGAACCCCTGCTGCGCCACCACGACCGGGGGGCGGTGGAGGTCGTCTGCTACCCGGCCTCGCCGCGGCGGGACGGCACGACGGCGCGGATGCGGGCGCTCGCCGATGCGTGGCATCCCCTGATCGGGCTGGACGAGGATGCGGCGGCCCGGCGGATCGGGCAGGACCGGATCGACATCCTGGTCGATCTGGCCGGGCACACGGCGGGCGGACGCCCGTTGCTGTTCGCGCGCAAACCCGCCCCGGTCCAGGTGACGTGGCTCGGCTACCCGGACGGCACCGGCATGCCGGCAGTGGACTACCGGCTGACCGACGCCGTCGCCGACCCGCCGGGGGAAACCGACGGCTGGCACGCCGAACGGCTGGTCCGCCTGCCGGACGGCTTCCTCGCCTTCGAAGTGGGGGCCGAGATCGGTCCTCCGGCCCCGCCGCCGATGCATCGGAACGGGTTCGTCACCTTCGGGTCCTTCAACACCGTCGCCAAGGTGACCCCGGCGGTCCTGCGGGTGTGGTCGGAGATCCTGACCGCGCTGCCCTCCGCGCGCCTGATGCTGAAGAGCGGCGCCTTCGCGGACGGGCCGACGCGCGACGATTACCTGCGGCGCTTCGCCCGGCATGGCGTGGCGGCCGACCGTCTTGATCTCCTGGCCCAGGTGCCGTCGGCCGGGGAGCATCTGCGGCTCTACGACCGGATGGACATCGCGCTCGACCCGTTCCCCTACAACGGCACGACCACGACCTGCGAGGCGCTGCGGATGGGGGTGCCGGTCGTCACGTTGGCCGGCCGCCACCATGTGGCGCGGGTCGGCGCCAGCCTGCTGACCCGATGCGGGCTGGCCGAGCTGGTCGCCGGCAGCGAGACCGGCTATGTCGAAACGACGCTGGCCCTGGCGCGGGATCCGGCGCGGCTGGCCGGCCTGCGGCTCGGCATGCGGGAGCGGTTGGAGCGCTCGCCCCTGGGCGACCCGCGCGGCTTCGCGCGGTCGGTCGAGGCGGCCTACCGGACGATGTGGCGCCGATGGGTGGAGGGGGGCGCCTGACGGCAAGCGCCGACAGGAAACCCGCTCAACGCCCGGTCCGCCGCCGCACCTCGTCGCGCAGGGCCTCGGCCGCCGCGTCGAACACCGGCCGCCAGTCCAGATCCATCCCTTGCCGGAACAGGCGCATCGACGGGTACCAGGGGGTCCACGCCCCCGCAAAGCCGTAGATCCAGTAGGGCACGTACTGGAGGAGGTTCCACACCGGCTTGCCGAGCGCGCCCGCCAGATGGGCGACGGAACTGTCCGTCATGATGACGAGGTCGAGCTGCTCCACCATCGCGGCGGTGTCGGCGAAGTCCTCCAGCTCCGGTCCGAGCGGCACGATCAGGCGCTGGGCTGGTCCCAGTTCCGCCAACTCGGCTTCCGGCGGTCCCTTCTGAAGGCTGTAGAGCCGGACGCCCGAAATTTCCGCGAAGCGGAGGAAAGGCGCCAAGCTGGTCGCACGCCGGGCGTTGTCGGCGAAGGTCACCCGACCCGACCAGACGATGCCGACCCGCAGCGTTCCCGGCTCCCGCACGCCGAGAATCTTCGTCGCCTTGCGCCGGGCCTCCTCCGGCACCCTCAGCCGGACCGGCGGCGGGATGCTGGCCAGCGTGGTTCCAAGCAGGCCCGGCAGATCCATCTGCGAGGCTTCGACATCGCCATCCACCGGCCCGCCCCAGTTCCGGTACTCGTCGATTTCCGGGCCGGACAGCAGGCGCCTGAACTCCTCGTGCCCCTCGTACAGGACGCGCCCGCCAAGCGCCTTCACAAGGGGCAGGTAGCGCGCCATCAGGAGGGCGTCGCCGAGGCCCTGCTCGGCGGTCAGGAACACCGACCGCCCGTCCAGCGCCTTGCCGTCCCAGGCGGGCCGCGTGGCGCGCCGCCCGTTGTAGGAGGGCAGCGAGCGGCGTCCCGCGTAATCGTCAAAACCATGGACGTAATCGCCGATCTGCAACCGGACGAGGGCGCGTTCCCAGCGCAGGGCCGGATCGGCGGCCGGCCCCCCCGCCCGCTCGATCATCGCCAGGGCCTCGGCGAAGCGGCCGGCCTGGCGCAGGCTGACGACGGCGTTGAACATCGCTGTCCGGTTGTATGGTTCCCGGCGCAGCGCCTCTTCCTGCGCCGCCACGGCTTCCATCAGGCGGCCAGCCCCGGTCAAGGCGTTTCCAAGATTGGTCCAGATGCTGGCGTTTTCCGGGGCATACTCCAACGCGCGGTTGTGGCAGACGATCGCCTCGTTCAACTTGCCGGACCGGCGCAGCAGGACCCCCAGAGTGCTCCAGGCGCCTGCATCATACGGGTTTGCGAGCAAGGCCGTCTCCAGTGACGCCAACAATTTGGCATCTTGGGCATCGGCATCCTCACTTCCGATTGTGTTGCCGGTTTTCCCAAGCATCGTGTCGGGCCTCTTTTTCCATCATGAGTAATGGCGTGTAGACGCCATCTCTACTCTAACTAAAATAACCCGAAGAAAAATGAGATTATGTTGGCTCCGCCCGTTTTATTTTTTCTCTATTGATTAACGAACGGTTAATGAGCTGTTGTGGATGGGGAATGCTGTGTTTTGACCTTGGACTATTTTCAGAATATCCCCCTATAGTGCCTGTGGTGCTGCCCCGTTCGATCGGGGCTGAGCTTTTTTGCCTGTTGTTCTAGTCGGCCCGAGCATAAGGCACGTGGATCGGGCCTACAAATTCAAAGCTTTCGCTCGGAAGCTCACACGTGGGGGTTGTCGTGGGTGCTGGACAAACGCTGACGCTGTCTGCCGGTTCGGATTACATCTTCGCCAAGGGCGAAGCCTGGACCGGGATCATCGGAAACGGCACGCGCGGCATTACGCTCCAGCCGTCGGGCAACACGCTCTACGTCTCGCGGCTCGACCACATCACCGGGGGCGTCAACCCTATCGGTTCGGCGGTGAAGGATGTCGTCACGCTGCTGCCCTACAACGGCGGCAACACCATCAGCGTCCGGCTGCTGGAAACGATGTACGGCGGCAGCGGCCGGGATGTGGTCCTCGTCGCGTCCACCGGCTCCACCATGGCGGTGGAGAACATCGAAACGATCATCGGCGCCGCCACCGGCACCAACCTGATCACGCTGACCAGCGCGGCCGGCAACACGATGTCGGTCGGCTATCTGAAGTCCATCATCGGCAGTGCCGGCAACGACATCATCACCTTCGGAGCGGCCGGCGAGGTCGGCACCACCGCCACGATCACCATGGTGGAGAAGGTGATCGGGACCTCCGGCACCCAGGACGTCATCGGGACGGTCGCCGGCGGCGCCAACACCGTCACGCTCCAGGGCATCGAGGTCTTCCTCGGCAACGCATCCAGGGCCGGGGACGTCCTCACGCTCGGCGGCGGCGGCACGATCGGCGTCTCCTTCGTCGAGACGGTGATCGGCAGCAGCGGTCGCGACGTCGTGACGTACGGCTACAAGATGGGCACGATCGATATGAAGACCGGCGGCGGCACGGTCGCCGTCTCGTCGGTCGAACTGCTCGTCGGCGGCACCAGCTCCAAGAACGCCGGCATCCTGATCGACGTCGGCAACACGATGACCGTTGCCAGCCTGAACACCCTGATTGGCGGCAGCGGCAACGACGTCATCACCATGACGAACCGGGGGGACGGCACGCCGATCGTCGGCACCCTGCCCATCGCCTGGAACAGCGACGGCAACACCATGCAGGTGTCGCTGCTGGAAACCATCATCGGGTCGTCCGGCGAGGACGCGGTGGTGTCCTTGAACAACGCGGGCTCCACCATGCGGGTCCAGGGGATCGAGACCCTGGTCGGCCGAATGGGCGTCGAGACGATGATCCTCGGCGACATCGGCAACACGGTGGCGATCGAGGCTCTGGAAACGCTGGTCGGCAGCACCGGCAAGGACGTCGTCAGCCTCACCGCCGCCGCCTCGGCGCGCGGCGTGACCGTGGCGGTGTCGGCGGTCGAGACGCTGATCGGCGGCGCCGGCACGGATGTGTTCGTCTTCGACCAGCCGTCCGGCACGGTGTTCGTCTCCGGCGTGGAGACCGTCTATTTCGGCGGCCAGTCCCTCGACCTCGGCGGCGAGGACCGGCTCGTGGCCTTCCCGATCGCGGCCGCTCCCCCGTCCACCCCGGTCCTCAGCGCCGATTCGGACACCGGCGTTCTGGGCGACTCCCGGACCCGGACGACGCTGCCGACCCTGACCGGAACGGCCGCCGCCGGCAGCGTGGTCAACCTGTACGGCAACGGCACGGCGCTGGGCAGCGGCACCGCGAACGGGGCCGGGCAATGGTCCATCACCGCCAACACCGCGCTCAGCGACGGCGTGTGGACGCTGACGGCCAAGTCCGTCAGCTCGGGGATGGAAAGCGCGGCCTCCGACGCCCTGCTGGTGACCATCGACACGGCGGCCCCGTCCGCCCCGTCGCTGGCGCTCGCCCCGGCGAGCGACACCGGCGCCTCCTCCACCGACGGCATCACCAGGATCACGGCGCCGACCGCGGCCGGCACGGCCGAGGCCGGCAGCGTGGTCAGCCTCTACGACGGCGCGTCGCTGCTGGGCTCCACGACGGCCGACAGCGCCGGGGCGTGGTCGCTCACCGCGCCGCCGCTGGCGGTGGGCGCGCACACGCTGACCGCCCGCGCGGTTGACGCGGCCGGCAACACCAGCGCGGCCTCGTCCTCCCTGGCCGTCACGGTGGACACAAGCTCGCCCGCCCCGACCGGCCTCGCCCTCGCGGCGGGGAGCGACACCGGCACGCCGGGCGACCGGCTGACGTCCATCAACACCCCGGCGATCTCGGGCAGCGCCGAAGCCAATGCGGTCGTCAGCCTTTACAACGGCGGCGCGCTCGTCGGCAGCGCCACCGCGAGCCCGAGCGGTGTCTGGCAGGCGACGCTGGGCGCGCTGGCGGAAGGCGCACACACGCTGACGGCGCAGGCGGTCGATCCGGCCGGCAACGCCAGCGGCCTGTCTGCCGCCCTGACGATCACCATCGACACCACGCCGCCGTCCGCCCCGTCCGCCCCCTCGCTGACGGCGTCGTCGGACAGCGGCGCCTCCAGTTCCGACCGGCTCACCAACGTCACCGCCCCGACCTTCACCGGCACCGCGGAGGCGAGCAGCGTCATCGACCTGCTGGTCGGCGGCAACGTCGTCGGGACGGCGACCGCCGATCTGTCGGGCGCCTGGACCATCACCTCCAGCGCCCGGCCGGAGGGCGCCCACAATTTCTCCACCCGGGCGCGCGACGCGGCCGGCAACACGCGCGACGGCTCCGGCAGCCTGCTGGTCACCATCGACACCACCGCGCCGGCCGCGCCCGGCTCCGTCAGGCTGACGGCGGCGACCGACAGCGGGCGCAGCACGACCGATGCCGTGACCAACGTCACGGCGCCCGTCGTGACCGGCACGGCCGCGCTCGGCAGCGTCGTCGCTCTGTACGATGGAGCGTCCCTGCTGGGCTCGGCCACGGTCAACGCGCAGGGCAACTGGGAGTTCGCGACCAGCGGCCTTTCCGTCGGTGCGCACACCCTGAGCGCCCGCGCGATCGACGCGGCGGGCAACACCGGGTTAGCGTCCTCGGGCCTCGTCGTCACGGTCGACACCGCCGCGACGGCCCCGACCGGCTTGGCGCTGACGGGCGCGTCGGACACGGGCGTCGCGGGCGACCGCATCACCAAGGACACGGCGCCGGCCGTCGCGGGCACGGCCGAGGGATCGAGCGTGGTCACCCTGTACGAGGGAACCACCATCCTCGGGCAGGCGACGGCGGCAGCCGACGGCCAGTGGACCATCACCCCCTCGGGGCTCGGCGGCGGGAACCACACCCTCATCGCGCGCTCGGTCGATCTGGCCGGCAACAGCTCGACCGACAGCGAGGCGCTCGCCATCACCATCGACGTGGTGGCGCCGGACGCGCCGGTCGCGGTCGCGCTGGATCCCGCCTCGGACACCGGCACGGCCGGCGACGGCCGCACGCGGCTGCACACGCCGACCATCACCGGCACGGCCGAGGCCGGCAGCACGGTGGCGCTCTACGACGGCGCCACGCTCCTCGGCACCGCCCTGGCCGATGCCGGCACCGGGGCCTGGTCGATCGTCACCTCGTCCCTCGCCGCCGGCGCGCACACGCTCACCGCGCGGGCGACCGACGTTGCCGGCAACACGGGCGCCGCCTCCGCCGCCCTGACCGTCACCATCGACACCCAGTCCGACCAGCCGACCGGCCTCGCCCTGACCACGGCGTCCGACAGCGGCCGCTCCAGCACGGACCGCCTGACCAACGTCACGACCCCGACCGTCACCGGCACCGCCGAGGCCGGCGCCACGGTCACGCTCTACAGCGGCGTCACCGCCGTGGGCAGCGCGGTCGCCAACAACGGCGGCCTGTGGTCCATCACCAGCACGAATCTGAATCCCGGCCTCCAGACGCTGAGCGCCCGCGCCGTGGACGTGGCGGGGAACACGAGCGTGGCCTCCGCCGGGCTGGCCGTCACCATCGACACCAGCGCCCCGGTAATCGGCGTGCTGGTGAGCGACGGCGATTCCGTCGCGCCGACCATCACCGGCAGCGCGGAAGCCGGCAGCGTGGTCTCGCTCTACGACAGCCCCGCCGCGACGAATCTGCTCGGCACCGCCACGGCGGACGGCACCGGCGCCTGGTCGATCGCCACGCCGGAGTTCGCGGGCGGGACCTACACGCTGATTGCGCGCGCGATGGACGCTGCCGGCAACAGCAGCTCGGATTCGGAGCTTGAGGTCACGCTGGCAGGCCGCGTCGGCATTCCGGGCGGGCTGGTGCTCGCCTCCGATTCGGGCGTGGCCGCCGACCGCATCACCAACGTCACCGCGCCGACCTTCACCGGCACCGCCCAGGCGGGCGGCACGATCACCCTGTCCAGCGAGCTGAACGTCGTCATCGGCACGGCGGTCGCCGACGGCGGCGGCCTGTGGACCATCGTCTCGGGATCCGCGCTGTCGGAGGGGACCCACACCCTGAAGGCATCCGGCCAGCACGGCGGTACGGCGCTGGGCATCTCGTCGGGCCTGACGATCACCATCGACATCACGGCCCCGGACGCTCCCGGAACATTGGCGTTGCAGGCGGGCTCCGACAGCGGCCTTTCCGGCACCGACCGGATCACCAACGCCGCGAATCCCATCGTGACCGGCACCGCCGAGGCCGGCAGCGTCGTGTCGCTGTACGACACGGACGGCTCCACCGTCGTCGGGGTGGCGACCAGCGACGCCGACGGCCTGTGGGCGGTCACCAGCACGCTGTCCGCCGGCCTGCACGACCTCACGGCCAAGGCCGTCGACGTGGCCGGCAACACCGGCGCCGCCTCGGCCAAGCTGACGGTGACCATCGACCGCACGGGCGACGCTCCGGCCATCCTGACGCTGGTGTCCGACAGCGGCACACCCGGCGACGGGATCACCAGCGTGCTGGCCCCGACCCTCGCCGGCACGGCGGAGGCCGGCGGCACCGTGTCGCTCTACAAGGCCGGCAGCCTGCTCGGAACCGGCACCGCCGACAACGCGGGCGCCTGGACGATCACCACCTCCGCCCTGGGCAACGGCTCGCACGACCTGACGGCGCGCCTGGTGGACGTCGCCGGCAACACCAGCGCGCTGTCGGACAGTTTCGCCGTCACCATCGACGCGGTCGCCCCCGATGCTCCCGGCGCGCTCGCCCTGTCCGCCGACAGCGGCACCCCGAACGACGGGATCACCAACGTCGCGGCGCAGACGATCAGCGGCACCGCCGAGGCGGGCAGCACCGTGGTCCTCCACGACGGCACGACCGCCCTCGGCACCGCGACCGCGACGGGCGGCGTCTGGGCCATCTCCGCCGGCACGCTGGGGGCGGGTTCCCACACCCTGACCGCGCACGCCATCGACGCGGCCGGCAACACCGGCGCCGCCTCGGCCGGGCTGGTCGTCACCATCGACACCGGCACGCCGGACCCGAGCGGCCTCGCGCTGACCACGGAGTCCGATACCGGCCTGTCGTCCGGCGACAACCGGACCAAGGCCACCACCCTGTCGATCACCGGTTCGGCCGAGGCGAACAGCACGGTCACCCTGTACGACAACGGATCGGCGACGCCGCTGGGCACCGCCGTGGCCGACGGCACTGGCGCGTGGTCCTTCACCGCGTCCGGCTTCACCGAGGGCGCGCATACGCTGACCGCCACGGCGGTGGACGCCGCCGGCAACAGCTCGTCCGGCGCCGGAACGCTGACGGTGACGGTCGATCTGTCCGTCGCCGATCCTTCGGCCCCGGCGCTGGCGCTGGCCTCCGACACCGGCGTGACCGGCGACAACCGGACGCGGCTGCTGTCGCCCACCATCACCGGCACGGTCGAGGCCGGCGCGCAGGTGTCGCTCTACGACGCCGGCAGCTTCGTCGGCATGACCACGGCGGACGGCGCCGGCCTCTGGCAGATCACGGCACCGCTCGCCGCCGGCGAACACACGCTGACCACGCGCCTGGTGGATCTCGCCGGGAACAGCTCGAACGCCTCGGCCGCCCTCGTCATCACCATCGACGCCTCCGCGCCGGACGCGCCGACCGGGCTTGCCCTCGATCCGGCCTCCGACAGCGGCACGGTGGGCGACCGCCTGACGAAGGTGCACACGCCGACCCTGACCGGAACGGCGGAAGCGGGCAGCACCGTCCTTCTCTACACCGGCTCGGAGTACGTCGGCAGCGCCACGGCCGACAGCGGCACCGGCGCCTGGACGATCACGACCGGCAGCATCGCCGACGGAATCCGCACCCTGACGGCCCGGTCGGTCGACGCGGCCGGCAACACCAGCGGCGCCTCCGCCGCGCTGATCGTCACCATCGACACCGCCGTCGCGCCACCGAGCGGCGTGGCGCTCACGACGGCGACGGACAGCGGACGCCTGTCCTACGACGCGATCACCAGGATCGCGGCGCCGACGGTCGCCGGCACCGCCGAGGCCGGCGCGGTCGTGTCCCTGTACGAGGGCGCGACGCTCATGGGCTCGGGCACGGCGAGCGACGCCGGGCTGTGGTTCGTCGCGATGCCGACGCTCTCCGCTGGCGCGCACGCGCTGGACGCGGTCGTGGTGGACGGCGCCGGAAACACCACCACCGCCTCCAACGTCCTTACCGTCACAATCGATCTGTCGGCGTCGGCCCCGACCGGCCTCACGCTCGCCTCGGACAGCGGCGTGGACGGCTCGGACCGGCTGACCAACGTCGTCACGCCCCTCGTCTCCGGCACGGCGGAAGGCTACGCCGCCGTGCAGCTTTACGACGGAACGAAGCTCGTCGGCACGACGACCGCCGACGGCAGCGGCAGCTGGTCGCTGTCCAGCAGCACCCTGATCAACGGCCAGCACACGCTGAGCGCGGTCGCCATCGACCTCGCGGGGAACACGTCGGCATCCTCGGCCGGGCTCGTCGTCACGATCGACACCGTGAACGACGCGCCGACCGGGCTCGCCCTGTCGGCGGCGACCGACACGGGCGTCTCCGCGACAGACGGGCTGACCCGCCTTGCCACGCCCAAGGTGGTCGGCACGGCCGAGGCGCTCAGCGTCGTCACCCTCTACAAGGGCGGATCGGCGCTGGGATCTGCGACCGCCAACGGGCTCGGCGTCTTCACCGTCACCAGCAACGCGCTCGCGGCGGGCAGCCACACGCTGACGGTGCGCAGCGTCGACCGGGCCGGCAACAGCTCGGCCGCGTCGAACGACCTCGTGGTGACCGTCGATCTCTCCACCGTCCAGCCGACCCTGGCGATGGCGCAGGCCTCGGACACCGGCGCCTCCAACAGCGACCGCATCACCTCCGCGACCCAGCCCCTGATGAGCGGCACGGCGGAAGCGGGAAGCACCGTCATCCTTTACGCCGGCGCCCTCGCGGTGGGCACGGCCGAGGCGTCCACGCTGGGCGCCTGGTCGATCCTTCCGGCCACGCTGGCGGCCGGCACCCACAGCATGACCGCCGTCGCGGTCGATGCGGCGGGCAACACCTCGACGACATCGGCCACCTTGATGGTGACGATCGACACCGCGGCCGCCACGCCATCGCTGACCCTGTCCACGGCCACGAACAGCGGCCTGACCAGCGACGCCGTCACCAACGATTCCACCCCCGATCTGACCGGCACGATGGAGCCGGGCGGGGTGGTCAACCTGTACGAGGGAGCCACGCTGCTCGGCTCCGCCACGGCCGATCCTTCGGGCGCCTGGACCGTCACCAGTTCCCAGCTTTCCAACGGCAACCACACGCTGACCGCGCGTGGCGTGGACCTCGCCGGCAACACGAGCGGGGCCTCCGCCGCCCTCGTCGTCACCATCGACACCATCGCGCCGAACGCGGCGACGGGGATGGCGCTCGCGGCGGGTTCGGACACCGGACTCAGCACGACCGACCGCATCACCCGCCTCGCCACGCCCAGCCTGACGGGAACGGCCGAGGCCAACAGCACGATCACCCTCTACGACGGCGCCACGGCGGTCGGCACGGCGGTCGCGAACGGGAGCGGCGTCTGGACGGTCGCCCCCGGCAGCGCCCTGACGAGCGGCCAGCACAACTTCAGCGTCACCGTCGCCGACGCCGCCGGCAACGTCAGCGCGGCGAACACGCCGCTCAGCGTCACGATCGACACGGTGGCGCCGACCCTTTCGGCGCTCTCGCTCACCGCCGCGACGGACACCGGATCGTCCAGCACCGACGGCATCACCCGCAACGCCGCCCCGACCGTCACCGGCACGGTGGAGGCGAACAGCGCCGTGACCGTCTATGACGGCGCCACCGCGCTTGGAACGGTCACCGCGAACGGGGTGGGACTCTGGTCGTTCGGTCTGCCCACGCTGACCGCCACCACCCACACCCTGTCCGCCGTCGCGGTGGATCCGGCGGGCAACACCTCCACCGCCTCGGCGAACTTCCTCGTCACCATCGACACGGCGGCGGCCGTTCCGACCGGACTCGCGCTGGCGGTGGACAGCGGCATCTCCTCCACCGACCGCCTGATCAACACCGGAACGCCCACCCTGGTGGGCAGCGTCGGCACGGCGGAGGCGAACGGCCTCGTCCAGCTCTACGACGGCGCCAGCCTCGTCGGCACCGGCACCGCCGGCGCCGACGGCCTCTTCACGGTCACCAGCAGCGGCCTCAGCGCCGGCACTCACAGCCTCACGGCCTGGCTTGTCGATGTCGCCGGCAACACCAGCAACGCGTCCGCCGCGCTCGGCATCACGGTGGACATCACCGCACCGGACGCGCCCGGCACGCTGGCGCTGACCGGCGCGTCCGACAGCGGCGCGCGGCCGAACGACCGCGTCACCTCGGTGACCACCCCGACCGTCACGGGCACGGCGGAGGCGGGCAGCACGGTCGTGCTCTACGACGGCGCCACGGCGCTCGGCACCGCGACCGCCACGGGCGGATTCTGGACGATCACCGCCGGCTCGGCGCTCGCCGGTTCGGACAGCGGGACGGCGCACTCGCTGTTCGCCGTCGCCATCGACGCGGCCGGCAACACCGGTGCCGCCTCCTCGGCCCTGGTGGTGACGATCGACACCGGCGCCGTGCCGCCGGGCAGTCTGGCGCTGGCGGCGGCGTCCGACAGCGGCATCCTGGGCGATCTGCGGACGTCCAGCCAGACCCCGACCATCAACGGCCTGGCGGAAGCAGGCAGCACCGTCACCCTGTTCGAGGGATCGACCAACCTCGGCAGCACCACGGCGGACGGCGCCGGCTTCTGGGCCATCACCAGCAACCAGACCCTGGCCGGCGGAACCGGCACGCCGCACACACTGTTCGCGACCATCGTGGATCTGGCCGGGAACACCAGCAACGCCTCCGCGTCGCTCACCGTCGTCGTCGACACCGTTCCCGACAGCGTCACCGTCGCGCTCGACAGCGCTTCGGACACCGGGGTTCAGGGCGACCGCATCACCGGCAACACGAGCCCGGTCCTGACCGGCATGGCGGGAGCCAACCGTCCGGTCATCGTCTCGCTGGGCGGTAGCCCGCAGGCGACGGTGACGGCCAACGGTTCCGGAATCTGGCTCTACACCGCCGGACCGCTCAGCGGGGGAGCGCACAACATCAGCGTCTCCTCCGACGACGGCAGCGGCAACATCGGCACGGACGGCGTGACGGTCACCATCGACGTCACCGGCGACACGCCGAGCGCGCCGGTGCTCGCCGCCGGGTCCGACAGCGGGCGCAACGCCACCGACAACCGGACCAACATCGTCACCCCGACGATCCAGGGTTCGGCGGAGGCGGGCGGCGCCGTCACCCTCTACGACAATGGCGGCGCGATCGGCACCGTCACGGCGAGCGGGCTGGGCACCTGGGTCTTCACCACCCCGAGCCTGGGGGCGGGGGAGCACACGCTGACCGCCAGCGTGGTGGACGTCACCGGCAACGCCAGCGGCCAGTCGCCCGGTCTCGTGGTCACCATCGACACGGTCGCGGCGGAGCCGACCGGTCTTGCGCTGGCGGCGGCGTCGAACAGCGGCAGCTTTCTCGACAGCATCACCCGCTTCACCGCGCCGGCCGTCACCGGCACGGCCGAGGCCGGCAACGTCGTCATGCTGTACGACGGCGCGACGCTGGTCGGCACCGGCACAGCCAACGGCGCCGGCAGCTGGTCGATCCAGTCCGGCGGCCTTGCCGAGGGCACCCGCGCCCTGACGGCGCGGACGATCGACGTGGCGGGGAACACCAGCATCGCCTCGGCGGCGCTGACCATCACCATCGACAGCACGGCGCCGGGATCGCCGACGCTCGCCCTGGCGGCGGCCTCGGACAGCGGCACCTTCTCCGACGACCGGCTGACCAACGTCACCGCGCCGACCATCACGGGGGCGGCCGACGCTGGCAGCACCGTGACCCTCTATGACGGCGCCACCAGCCTCGGCACGGCGACCGCCGATGGGGCCGGGCTGTGGACGATCACGACCTCCGCCGCGCTGTCGGCGGGCCTGCACAGCCTGACGGCGCTCGCCGTCGATGTGGCCGGCAACACGGGCGCGGCCTCCGCCGCCCTGACCGTCACGATCGACACCACCGCGACCACGCCGTCCGCCCTCGATCTGGTGACCGCATCGGACAGCGGTGTCTCCAGCACGGACGGGATCACCAAAATCAACTCGCCCAGTATCCAGGGGCTGGCCGAGGCGAACAGCGTGGTGACGCTGCGCGACGGCACGGCCGTGGTCGGTACCGCCACGGCCGATGGATCGGGTTCCTGGTCCTTCACCGCGTCTGGCTGGAGCGACGGCACCCACACGCTCACCGCAACCGGGGTGGACGTCGCCGGCAACAGCAGCCCGGCCTCCGCCGCGCTGATCGTCACCATCGACACCGGCATCGCGGCGCCGAGCGGACTGGCCTTCGCCGCCGGCTCCGACATTGGGCGGTCGACCAGCGACGGGATCACCAAGGCCACCACGCCGACGGTGACCGGCAACGCCGAGGCCAACAGCGTCGTCTCGCTGTACGACGGTTCCAACCTCGTCGGTCAGGCGACGGCGAGCGGACTCGGGGCCTGGACCATCACCACGAGCGTCCTCGGCGAGGCCACCCATACGCTGACCGCACGCGCTGTGGACGCGGCCGGCAACACCAGCCTCGCTTCGGCCGGTTTGACGCTGACCGTCGACACCACGATGGCGACGCCCTCGCTGTTCATGGCGGTGGCGTCCGACACCGGGCTCGACGACAGCGACCTCGTGACCAGGAAGGTCACCCCGACCTTCCATGGTACGGCGGAGGCGCTGAGCAGCGTCACGCTCTACGACGGCGCGACCGTGAAGGGGGTCACGACGGCGGACGCGTCCGGCAACTGGACGATCACCTCCGCCACCCTGAGCGAGGGCACGCGGCAGATCTCGATCGAGGCGGTGGATGTCGCCGGCAACACCGCGACCACCAGCATGATCTCAATGGCGACGGTCGATGGCAGCGGCAACAGGACGGTCGCCGCGTCGGGCCTGGCCGTGACCATCGACACGATCGCCCCCACCCAGCCGGGCACCCTGACGCTCGATCCCGACAGCGACAGTGGCGTTGCCGGCAACGGGATGACCAACGTGTCCTCGCCCACCGTCACCGGCACGGCGGAGGCGAACGCCCGCGTCCGCCTTTACGACGGGGCGACGCTGGTCGGCGAGACCGACGCCGACGAGAACGGGGTGTGGTCGGGTGGGGTCGCCAGCCTCGCCACCGGCCTGCACACCCTCACCGCCGTGGCGGTTGATCAGGCGGGCAACAGCTCCACCGCGAGCGGCGGACTGATCCTGACCATCATGGCGGCGCCCACGGCGCCGACGATGGCGCTGGCTCCCCTGTCGGACAGCGGGATCCCGGGGGATAACCGGACCAACATCCGCACGCCGACCCTGACCGGAACCACGCTGGCCTCCGGGCTGGTGACGCTGTACGCCGGGCCCCACCTGCATGGAACGACGACCGCCGACGGCAGCGGCGCCTGGTCCTTCACCACCGGCACCCTGTCGGGGACGAGCCAGACGCTGACGGCGATGGTGCGGGACGCGGACGGGGCGGATTCGCCCGCCTCGGCGCCCTTCATCCTGACGCTCGACACGGTGGCGCCCACGCTGGTCGGCCAGACCCCGTCGCAGAACGCGGTGGGCGTGGCGCTCACCCCCGGCCTGTCCTTGACCTTCAGCGAAGCGGTCGCCCGGGGAACCGGCACGATTCTCGTGAAGGCTGCGGGAACTGGCGATACGGTCGCTTCGGTCTCGGCGACCGATACCACCCTGGTGCAGATCAGCGGCAGCACCGTCACGATCAATCCGGGGGTGTCGCTGGGGTACGGCACGGGCTATTACCTGGAGGTCCCCCAGGGCGCCTTCACCGACCTCGCGGGCAATGCCTATGGTGGCATCGGCGTGGTCGGCGGCGTGCCCGCCTTCGCCTTCACGACGGTCGCGGAACCCGCCAGCCCGCCGCCCCCCTCGGCGCCCGTGTCGACGGAGATCGATGGCGTGGCCGTCGAGCAACGGCAGACGTTCAACAACGATGGCACGGTGTCGCGCACCATCACCATCCCGGTGGTGACGGCATCCCGCGTCGAATCGGTCGGCAACAACGGCGTCGCCGATATTCCCCTGATCACGACCACGGCGGGACAAGCCCTGCTATCGGCGCAGATCCCGGTCGGGGTCGGCTTGCAGGTGTCCGGCCAGACCGCGCCGAAGGTGGCCGGCAACTCGCTCAACGATCTGATCACCGAGATCCGTGCCCGGACCGAGGCGGGCTCGGCGGATCAGACGAACCTGACCGGAGGCGGCTCCACCTTCCTCTCGGCGTTGCCGACCGCCACGCCGCTGCTCGTTCAGACCGTCGTGCCGACGATGTCTCCGGAGGCCATGGCTTCGGGGCAACGGCTGGTGATCGGCGCTACCCCGACGACGGAGGCCAATCCAGTCATGACCGCGTTGGTCATCGACACCCGCGGCCTGCCCCAGGGCGTGGAAATCGAGTTGGAGAACGTCGATTTCGCCGCCGTCATCGGCCCAGCCCGTGTCATTGGCGGTGCCGGCTCGCAGCATGTGTTCGGCGACGGCGCCAGCCAGTACATCGTGCTGGGCGCGGACGACGACACGCTGCACGGCGGCGGTGGCGACGACTTCGTCGGCTCCAAGACCGGCAACGACGTGCTGTACGGCGACGAGGGCAACGACACCGTCCAGGGCGGCGAGGACCACGACACCCTGTTCGGCGGCAGCGACAACGACCTGCTGCTCGGCAACACCGGCGCCGATGCGCTGTTCGGCAACACCGGCGCCGACACCCTGTACGGGGGCCGGGACAACGATACCCTGTATGGCGGGCGCGAGAACGACGCGCTGTTCGGAGACGACGGCAGCGACGTCGTGAACGGGGATTTGGGCGACGATGCCCTGACAGGCGGTGCCGACAACGACACACTGTCGGGTGGCAATGGTGCCGATCTCGTCTTCGGCAACACGGGCAGCGACCTTCTGTTCGGCAACATAGGAGCCGATACACTGTACGGCGGGATGGGCAGCGACACGCTGTACAGCGGGCGCGACGACGATCTTCTGTTCGGTGACTTGGGCGACGACCTGCTGTTCGGCGATCTGGGCAACGACACCTTGACCGGCGGTGGCGGGGCGGACGTGTTCGTCTTCGGGCAGCGCTTCGCCGAGGGGCTCGGTGACGGGCACGACGTGATCACCGACTTCAACGCCGCCGAGGGCGACCGCATCCAGCTGAGGGGCGGGCTGACCTACACACTGACCGCCAACGGCGCCGGAGACGCGGTGATCGTCTTCTCCAACAACGATGATGTCACCCTGACCGGGGTTCGCCGACATCAAGTGCAAACTGACTGGTTCATAACCGGGTAAACCCTTATTCACTCAAGGGCAGCGTGTTGCACGGATGGGCGTGCCGGCGTAGGCAAAGGCCCCGTCCTCGCCTTGGTCCCGTCCCTTGCCGCACAAAGCGAACGCCGCCCGTCGTCATCATATTCCCCGACCCAAGCGGCGGGTGAGAACTTGGAGCGAATACGATGCCACGCCGGCGCAACGCCCCGGACCACGCCGGGCGGGCAGCCCGCCTACTCCGACCTCGCTATCACGACGGCGCTGATGCTGCGCGCGGTGTTTCATCTGGCGTTGCGCCAGACCGAAGGCTTGATCGGTTCCATTCTCCATCTGCTCGGGCTTGACTTGCGGGTGCCCGATCACACCACCATCGCCCGGCGTGCCCGAACCGTTCCACGGCCCGCTCAGCCACGCTCATCCACCGGTCCCGTTCACCTGCTGGTGGACAGCACCGGGCTGAAGCTGTGCGGGCCGGGGGAATGGCTGATCGAGAAACACGGCACCAAGAAACGGCGATCCTGGAAGAAGCTGCACATCGGGGTGGACGCGGCGAGCGGCCGGATCGTCGCCACCACGCTGACCGACCGCGCGGTGGATGATGCCGCCCAGGTCGGCCCGTTGCTCGATCAGATCGGCGAACCGGTGGCCTCCGTCATGGGGGCGGCGCTTATGACCGGACCGCGGTCTACGCGGCCGTGCACGAACTCCATCCCGAGGCCACGGTGGTGGCACCGCCTCGCGCCGACGCCGTGCCCGGCGCCACGGCCGACACCGCCCCCACCCAGCGCGACCGTCACATCCAGACGATCGCTGAGGCGGGGCGAATGGCGTGGCAGTGCGGCAGTGGGTACAACACACGGGCCCGGGTGGAGGGGCAGATCGGCCGCTGGAAGCAGGTCATCGGACCGGCCCTGCGCTTTCATACCGATGCCGCCCAGGCCATTGAGGTCACCATTGCCTCCGAGGTGCTCAACCGCATGCTCGACCTGGGACGCCCAGAGTCCGTCCGCGTTGCCTGAGCAAGGGAAGGGGAAAGGGGCCTTTTCAAACTGCGCCACCTCCGTGCAACACGCTGGCGTGAAGGCCAGGGAGGAAGGCACCATTCATGCGCCATGCTGCATTTCCCCAGAGATGGGTATGGCATTTTGAAACCATGCTGCCGCGGCCCATATGTTGCGGCAGTGCGCTACGATGTGCCGCGGAGCGGCTTGGTCTACGTACTCGGATCGTGAAAAGGGATCTCTATGTCGCCCCCCTTGGTCCTCATCGTCGAAGACGCACAGCCGCTGGCGGTTATCTATGCCAAGCAGCTGGAGCGGGGACAGTTCGCATCGCTTCATGCCGACACCCTCGCGCGAGCTCGGGTGCTGCTGCCGGACGCTGAGCTGGCGGCGGTGCTGCTCGATTTGGAGCTGCCGGATGGCAGGGGCATCGATCTGCTGCAGGAGCTGCGAGACGCGGGCAACAACGTTCCCGTCGTCGTGGTGACTGCGCATGGATCGGTGGAAGCCGCGGTAGAGGCCATGCGGGCCGGCGCCGACGACTTTTTAACTAAGCCAATCGAAGCGGAGCGGCTGCTCACCACCTTGCGCCATGTTCTGGAACGCAAACAGCTGCTCAGCATCGTCGACACGCTACGCGCCGACTTGGCGACGGGCCGGTTCGAAGGCTTTATCGGCTCGGACCTCTCAATGCAAGCGGTCTACCGGGTCATTGAGCAGGCGGCCCGAAGCTCGGCCACCGTGTTCATCACCGGCGAGAGTGGGACGGGGAAGGAGGTCACTGCAGAGGCCATCCACCGCCGCTCTGAGCGCCGCAACCGTCCGTTCGTTGCCGTTAACTGCGGCGCAATCCCAAAGGAGCTCATGGAAAGCGAGCTGTTTGGGCATGTCCGCGGCGCCTTCACGGGAGCAACCACGGACCGCGCCGGTCTGGTCGTCCAAGCGGACGGCGGCACTCTCTTCCTGGACGAGATCGGCGACATGGAACTTGCCCTACAGGTCAAGCTCTTGCGCTTTCTACAGACTGGTGTCGTCCAGCCCGTTGGCAGTGATCGGACCCGGTCGGTGAATGTGCGGATCGTCTGCGCCACCAACCGCGATCCGCTCGCCGAAGTGCAGGCGGGACGCTTCCGCGAGGATCTCTACTACCGGCTCTATGTCCTCCCCATTGAGCTGCCGCCGCTGCGCAAGCGGGGGCGGGATGTGGTGCTCATCGCAAATCACTTCCTTGCGGAGTATGGGGTTCTGGAAGGGCGCCGCTTTCATGGCTTCACACCAGAAGTGGAAGCGCTGCTGCGAGGCTTCCGCTGGCCGGGTAATATCCGCCAACTCCAGAACATGGTCCGCTCCATTGTCGTGATGCACGATGCCGAGTTGGTGACGCCCGACATGCTTCCCGCATGGCTGCGCACTGAATCGGCCGCCCCAGCCCCATCTGCTGCGCGGCCTCCTCCATTCGGCGCCGAGCTGGTGACGCGTGAGGTGATCCGTCCACTGGCCGAGGTCGAGCGCGATACGATTGAGCGCGCGGTGGCGCTGTGCGGAGGCAATCTAACAGAAGCGGCAAACCGCCTGGGGATCAACGTTTCCACCATTCATCGCAAGCGTCAGCACTGGCGCTCCGAAGAAGCGGGGTAAGTCCGAGCCTCAGAGCCGGGTATCCGGCGAGGTCTCGGATGCCCACTGCCGGACACGCGGAAGTGCGCTCCGAAGGGCGGCCGCAAGCCTTTCCAGGTCACTCGGCCCCACGGGCGTGCCCGCCTTAGCGCGCAGTTCGATGTCTTGAGCACGGCTGGCAAGCTCGGGCAAGCCGAAAGTCATCGTGATGCTCTTGAGCGCATGGGCCTCCATGGCGAGTGAGCGAGACTCCTCGGCGTCCAGCTCTTTGCGCATCCGCTCCAGGCGCTTCGGCGCATCGGCGACGAAGGCCGCAACGGCTTCCATCAGCCCCTCGCGCCCGAGGTCGCGCAGCAACGTGGTGAGCGCCCCCTCGTCGAGCGCCACGTCCTCGCCCACCTCCGGTTCCTCATCCTGAAGGTAAGGAGCGATTGCCGTGGCCAATCGCTCCGCGGTGAGGGGCTTGGCGATGAAACCATTCATCCCGGCGTTCAGGCACGCTTCACGATCGTGCGCAAACGCGTTGGCGGTCAGCGCCAGGATGGGAATGTCTCGGGCATGGCCCGGCAGGGTCCGTATGGCTCGTGTCGCGTCCAGGCCATCCATGCCCGGCATCATCATGTCCATCAGGACCAGATCGTAGGGCCGCGCCAGCACCGCCTCCACCGCCTCGACACCGTTGCCGGCGACGTCCACACGGTATCCCATGCGCTCGAGCATGGTCAGTGCGACAACCTGGTTGGTGTGATTGTCCTCCGCCAGGAGGATGCGGAGCCGGCGCCGGGCTTCAGGCGTGGAGATTGGCCGTTCCGGTGGAGCGTTCCCGCTGGCCCCGGCATCGCGCTCGCCCATGCTCCCGGGCAACAGGCAGCGGCCGAGCGCGTCCGGCATGAGGGGCTTTCTCAGGACGTCATCGGCGCCAGCAGGAGCCGTTTGTCCGGGATCCGGGTTCTGGACCGATGAGACGGCCTGGACGAGCCGCGTCCGCGCGAGCATCGGCTCGCCGCGCGCCACGTTCACAAAGCCGGTGCCGTCCGTGCCGGAGCCACGGGGATCGAACAGCACCGCATCGAACGGCACGCCGCCGGCCGCCGCGCGGCGCAGCACCGATAGACCATCGCCGGTGTTCTCAACCTCCTGCACCGTGGCGCCAAGCGCACGCAGAAGACGAGTGGATAGGTCGCGGGCAAAGGCGCTGCGGTCGATGACGAGCACCCGCAGCCCGGACAGGACCGGGGGGCGTCCGGGGACGTCCTCACCCGAGGCGGTGCTCTTCAGCCGCACCGTGAACCGGAAGGTGCTGCCTCGGCCGGGAACGCTGTTGACGGAAATTTCGCCCCCCATGCGCTCGACCAGCCGCCGGCAGATGGCGAGGCCGAGCCCCGTGCCGCCGTGCCGACGCGCCGTCGAACTGTCCCCCTGAACGAAGGCCGTGAACAGACGCGGCAGGACGTCGGGCGCGATCCCCTCCCCGGTATCGCGGACCAGGAGTTCCAAGGTCTCTCCATCGATGCGCCGGACCTCGACGGCGACACCGCCCTGCTCGGTGAACTTGATGCCGTTCTCGACGAGGTTGAAGAGAACCTGACGCAGCCGGCCAGGATCCCCGACAAGGCATCGAGGAACATCTGGGGCGATCACATAGCCAATGTCGATGCCCTTGCCGTGCGCCCGCGGGGACAGCACCTCCAGAGCGGTCTGAACGCATTCGTCGAGGTCGAAAGAGACCTCTTCGAAGTCGAGCTGGCCGGCATCCAGCTTGGACATGTCCAGGATATCGTTGACGATCAGCAGCAGGTGATCCGCCGATCCGCGCAGAGTCGTGGCGAAGCGGCGCTGCTCCGGGTTCAACGCGGTGTCCAGCAGCAGCCCGGCCATCCCGATGATCCCGTTGAGTGGCGTGCGGATCTCATGGCTCATGGTGGCGAGAAAGTCGGCCTTGGCCCGGCCGCTCTCGCGCAGAGCGTCCTCCATCTGCTCATGCCGCGCCATCTGCGCCGCCAGGTTCAGCATCAAGGCCGCCAGCGCCAGGATGGCGGCTCCAGCGATGCCGATGATTCCGAGCGTCTGATCCCACCACGTGTCGAGCATCGCCCCATAGGACTGTGAGGCCATCACCCAGATGGGAACATCGCGGACCTTCTGAGCACCGACCAGGCGGGTGGTTCCGTCCTGGTCGTCGAACCAGAAGGACACCGCCGAAGGTCCCAACCGGTCCCAGCGTGCGCTGGTCGTGCTGCCGTACAGGGGCTCCAGGCGCGGGTGGCGCGCCAACACTTCCTGCGTCTCGTCATGCACGAGCCAGATGGCGCCGTCTTTACCCAGCGAAATGCGCCCGAACGCCTCCTCGAAGCGCTGCACCCGCAGCGCGGCCGTCAGAGCGCCCACAAAGCGGCCGTCGGCATCGCGCAGGCGCCGGGCGTACACGAAAATCCAATCCTCGTCGATGAGGCTGCGGATCGCACCGCTGACCACCGCCTCGCGCGAGGGGTTCTCGATCAGCCTCTGGAAGAAGGACCGCTCGTGCGCGTCGAGCTGGGGTGTCGGATACATCTCCGAGGAGTTCCGCACCATTCCGGTGCTGTCCAGCAGCCAGACGCGGTCCACGACCGGAATGCCGGCCTTGCGCTCGCGCATGATGCCATGCAGGGCTTCCGAACGAAGCCAGTCTTGCTGATCGCCTGCCGATCCCTCGGCGTTGTCGACGACCTGCTTGGCGATCCCCTTGAACACCGCATCGACCGCCTCGATGGTGCGGGACAGTTCTTCCGCGATCAGCAGGGCGACATTGCCGGTCGCGCGCCGCGCGGCTTCGGTCTCATCGGCGTATCGCTGCAACGAGGCCAGTCCGGCTCCGATCAACACCAGCGCGATCACCAGCACACCGCCGCCGACGATGCGGCGCCCGGCGCTGGTGGCCATCACCAGGGTGAAAAACGAGGAAGATATCGGGGCACTTCTCATTGCCGCGCTCATGGTGACCAGCATTGGGCTGTGAGGCCCTAAGCTTTCAGGGAAGAGTCCGATCGTCAACGCTAGGGCATGGACGGGCGGATTCGCAGTCCTGATGCATTCCCGGTGCCGGACGACAGACACGCACCCGATGCTGGCCGAGCAAACCGCTTGCGGGCCAGCGCTTGGCGGGTGGACTTGAAAACAGCCCGGGCAAGGCCGTGCCTTTTTGCGCTGGTCGGGCCGGACCGTTGCGAACTGCAATGGCCGAATGCAAGGGCGCTCCCTCTCCGCTCGGCGCCCATCCCCCCATTTTCCCTGCCCCATGACTTGGCACGGCCTTTGCTTTTATCCCCGGCAACTGGGCGCCCCTCGCCTTATGACAAGCTGGCAGAAGAATAGCTCGCCGGCGGAGGACACCCCGATAGGTGTAGAAATGTTGAGGCTCCGCCGGCCTAAGAGGCCGCCGCCCTGAGCGTGAGTAACGTGTCGTGGTCGACTTCCTGTGATCTCACGCAGCACATCTCCACACCACATCGCACGCCGATGTTTGTCAGCCTACAGGAGGCTAATGTGGATAGGTCTATATTCTGGAAAAGAGGAGACTGGGCCGGGTATTTTGGGCTTCTGTCCAATAACCTGACCAATCTCCTCACGATGATCGGGCTTCTGGTGTTCGTCGTCGGCCTGCCGAAGGACATGGTCTACGGGCGCATCGCACCAGCCTTCGGTCTCGCCGTGTTCGCGGCCAGCGTCTGGTACACCATCTTCGCGCTGCGGGTGGTGAAGGCCACCGGGCGGAAGGATGTCACAGCGCTGCCGTCCGGCCCGAGCGCCCCGTCGATCTTCACCGTGACGTTCCTCGTCATCCTGCCGGTCTTCCTGCAGACCAAGAATGCCGAGTTCGCCCTGCAGATCGCGCTCGTCTGGTGCTTCGTCGAGGCCATGATCCTGGTCGCCGGGTCGTTCCTGGGCGACGTCATCCGCCGGAACATCCCGCGCACCGTGCTGCTGTCGTGTCTTGCCGGTTTGGGCATGCTGCTGCTCGCCATGAACCCGATGCTGCAGTCGTTCGAGACGCCGACGGTCGCGTTCGTGGTGATGATCCTCATCTTCATCAACTGGTTCGGCAAGTCGCCGATCTTCAAGAAGATCCCGACCGGCTTCCTGCTGCTCGCCGTCGGCACGGCTCTGGCGTGGGCGTTCGGGCTGCAAAGCCCCGAGGCCATCAAGGCGTCGATGACCTCCTTCGGCTTCACCCCGCCGTCGCTCCACATCGGCAGCTTCATCGAGGGCCTGCCGCACGCCGTGCCGTACCTCGCCTCGGCGGTGCCGCTGGGCTTGGCCAACTACGTCTTCGACCTGGAGAACATCGAGAGTGCGCACGCCGCCGGCGATCCGTACCCGACGCGCTCGGTCATGCTGGCTAACGGCCTGTCGTCCACGCTCGGCATGCTGTTCGGCAACCCGTTCCCGGTGACCGTCTACGTCGGCCATGCCGGTTGGAAGTCGATCGGCGCGGGCATCGGCTACACCCTGGCGACTGGCACGTCGATGCTGCTGGTCACGCTGTTCGGCCTCGGTGCGTTCCTCCTCGCCGTCATTCCGATGGTCGCCGTCGCCCCGATCCTGATCTACATCGGCATCGTCACCGCCAACCAAGTGGTGCGCGAGACCCCGAAGAACGAAGTGCCCGTTATCTTCGTCTGCTTCTTCCCGTGGATCGCCAACTGGGCGCTGACGCTGACCAACAACGTGCTGTCGGCCGCCGGCACCAGCGCCAAGGTCGTCGGCGCCGACGTGCTGGCCAAGAAGGGCGTCTACTACGTCGGCCTGACGAACCTCGGCAACGGGGCGCCGCTGGGCAGCATGATCTGGGGCTGCATCGCGATCTTCGCCATCCTCGACAAGCCGATCCGGGGCGCCGTTGCGGCGGTCGTGGGTGCGGTGCTGGTGCTGTTCGGTGTCATCCATTCGCCGAGCGTCGGCTTTGCTCAGCCGGCCGCCATGCCGCTTGTCTACGCCTACCTGATGATCGCCGGCGTCTTCCTGCTGAAGCACTACCTCAACCAGCGCAGCGAAATTGCTGAGGCGCTGCCCGTCGTCGCCGCGCCGCGACAGCTCCAGGAGAGCGACTGAGCACCGTCAATTCTCACTCACAGAGCGGGCTCGCAGGCAACACGCGGACGAGCCCGCTCCCTCTCATCGACATGCCGCGGACCCGTTTGAAGGACGATCACCAATGAACGTTCCGTCCACCACCCCGACGCTGATCGCCGCCGCCGCCGAGGGCGATTTCGCAACCATTGAGCGCCTGCTGCGCGAAGGCGCGGACCTCACCCAGAAGGACACCGGCGGGCGCACCGCCCTGATGGTAGCGACGCAGAGGAACGACGTCGCCTTGGCCAAGCGCCTGATCGAGGCCGGCAGCGACGTCAACGCCCGCGACGTTACCCTACTGACTCCCTACCTCTGCGCCGGCGCCAACGGCTTCCATGACATTCTGAAGCTGACCATCGCCGGTGGTGCGGATTTGAAGAGCGTGAACCGTTTCGGCGGGACGGCTCTGCTGCCCTCCAGCGAGAAAGGCTACCTGCGCACGGTCCAGCTCTGCCTAAAGGCCGGCATCGCCGTGAACCACGCCAACGATCTGGGCTGGTCAGCGCTCCTGGAGGCGGTAATCCTCGGCGATGGCGGGCGCCTCTACGGCGACATCGTCGAAGCGCTGATCGATGCGGGCGCCGACCCCAATTTGCCCGACCGCGACGGCAAGTCCTCGCTGCAACACGCGCACGAGTTGAACCAGCGGCGGGTGCTCGCGATCCTCTGCAAGGAGGCGCCCACGCCCTCCGCGGCCGAGAACGCGATCCGCGAGGCGAAGAGCCTCGCCCGGACGGAGCGCTACGAGGACGCCCTGCGCGCCATCGACGGGGCACTCGTCCAGGACGGCACAAACCTCGACCTCCTCTACTACAGAGGCTATTTCCTGTCCGAACTGAAGCGCTACGACGAGGCCATCTCCGTCTACAAGGCGGTGCTGCGGCTGGCGCCGGACGCCATTGAATTCTACTTCTACACGGCGAACTGCTACCGATTGTTGAAACAGCCGGAACTGGCGCTGCGCGAATACGACACGGCGATTGAGCAAAAGCCGGACCTGCCGTTCCATCGCTATCACAAGTCCAACTACCTGCGCGAACTCGGACGCCACGAAGAGGCGGTTGCCGAAATGGATCGGCTGCTGGCGCAAGATGCGCGCCGGTACGATTTCTGGTTCCACAAGGCGAACAGCTTGAGGTCGCTCGGCCGGCATGAGGATGCCGTGGCTGCGATGGAGAACGCCATCGCCGCCGACCCGACGAACCCGCTCTACCACCGCCACAAGGCCCAATCGCTGGTGCTGCTGGGCCGCCAAACCGACGCGCTGCGCGTCCTCGACCACGCGCACGGCTTTGCGCCGGAGAACGCCAACCTTCAGCGCGAGCGGGCTGAACTGCGCGCCGCCCTGGACAAGGTTGCCTGATCCCGGGGAACCGGCCGAGAGCGAAGGAGCGGGCAGACGGCCCGACGGACCCATGTACGAAGCAACCATCCTACAGGCGCGCTCCGGAGACGCCGCGTTCATCGCCTCCATCATGCAGGCGCAGTTCCGCGGGGTTGTCCACAGCGTGTTCGACAGGGCGATCAATCTGCAATGCGCCGTCAGCGGCGATCTCTACACGCTGATGGCCGACGGAATGGACGACGGGCCGAACACGCTGGTCGTGGAGGTGCCGAATTTCCAGGCGATCGGGGTCGTGGCCGGTGACCCCGCCGCCGCCGATGGCGCGCTGTCGATCCGGGGCAAGGTCATCGTCGCACTCACGCACGCGGCTGAATGGCGGATGGCGCCGCCGGTTCCGGCGTGTGGCCACGACACGCTGCGCGTGCGGCTCACAGCCGCCCGCGCGCACATTGAGCGCTACGGCAGCCGGGGCGGCATGATCCCGGCGCCGGATGGGCCGGCCGTCTCCCGCGTCACCAGCGAGATGCTTCAACGCGCCGCCACGCAGCTCCTGGAGGCGTTGGAGCACGGCGATACGGCGGCTGCTCTCACGCACGCCAAGCAACTGATCGGCCTTGGTCCAGGACTGACGCCGTCAGGGGACGATTTCCTGGTCGGCCTTATGGCTGCGCTCAGCGCCGCAGGACCGCTTGCACCGCCGTATCAGGACTTCTGCGCCTCCGTGGTGCTGATGTCCAAGGCCAACACCAACGCCATCAGCCACGCGGCCATCAAAATGGCCGCACAGGGCAAGGTCCGGGACTCCGTCGCCCGGCTCACGTCCGAACTGCTTGGCAAACATCAGGGGCAGTTCCGCCCGGCACTCGACGACGTCCTACGCATCGGGTCGTCGTCGGGAACAGACATCGCTTGGGGCCTCGTGTGCGGCCTGGAAGCGGCTCTGACAACTGGAGAACACCATCATGGCTCTCAAGATCGTCATTAAGAAGAACACCTACTTCGACTCGGTGTCACTCATGTCGCTGTCGACCCGCGCGAACACCATCGCCGGGGTTGAGCAGGCGGTCGTGGCGATGGCGACCGAGATGAACAAGGAGGTCCTGCGCAACGTCGGCATGTTGGCGCCGGAACTGGCCGAGGCCAAGAGCGGCGACCTGATGATCGTCGTCCGGGCCGAGACGGACGCCGCGGGCGAGCGGGCGCTCGAGGAGATCGACGCCCTGTTCAAGCAGAAGTCGGCTCCCGCCGGCACCGGGCAGGTGACGTACGCCACCCTCGAATCCGCCGTCGCCCACAACCCCCGCGCCAACCTGGCGATCATCTCCGTGCCCGGCGACTTCGCCGCGCTGGAGGCGAAGCGGGCGCTCCAAAACGGCCTGCACGTCCTAATGTTCAGCGATAACGTCGGCATCGACGACGAGGTGGCGCTGAAGCGGCTGGCGCACGACAAGGGCCTGCTGATGATGGGGCCGGACTGCGGCACCGCCATGCTGGGCCATGTCGGGCTCTGCTTCGCCAACGCCGTGCGCAAGGGCAACATCGGCCTCGTCGGCGCCTCGGGCACCGGCAGCCAGGAGATTGCCGCCCGCATCCATGATTTCGGCGGCGGGCTGACGCAGATGATCGGCACCGGCGGTCGTGACCTGAGCGAGAAGGTCGGCGGCATCATGATGATCGACGCCCTGCGGGCGCTCGATGCCGACGAGGCCACCCAGGTCATCGTCCTGGTGTCAAAGCCGCCGGCCAAGGCGGTGCAGGAGACGGTCCTGCGCGAGGTCGCCGCGTGCCACAAGCCGGTCGTCGTCTGCCTCCTCGGCGGCTCGGAGGAGGCGGTGGTGAAGGCCGGCGCCCACTTCGCCAAGACCACCAAGGAAGCGGCGCTCAAGGCCGTGATCCTTGGCGGGAAGAAGGAGGAGGAGATCAACAAGCGCGCGCTGAACCTGCCCCTGATCGAAGAAACCAAGGCCAAACTGCAGCCCGAACAGAAGTACATCCGCGCCCTGCTGTGCGGCGGCACGCTGTGCTACGAGATGATGCTGCTGGCCGAGGAAAAGTATTCCAACGTCTACAGCAACATCGCGAAGGACCCGGCGCACCGACTGGTGGACGTCAATCTCAGCCGGGAGCACACCTTCATCGATTTCGGCGACGACGAGTTCACGCGCGGCAAGCCGCATCCGATGATCGACCCGTCGCTGCGCACGGCGCGCTTCATCGAGGAGGCGCGTGATCCGTCGGTCGGTGTCATCGTCCTCGACTTCATCCTCGGCTACGGCGCGCACCCCGACCCCGTGGGCGTGATGCTGCCCGCCATTCTCGATGCCAAGCGGGCTGCCGCGGCCGAGGGGCGGCACCTGGAGATCCTCGGCTACGTGCTGGGGACGGAAATGGACACCCCGGCCCTGGGCGAGCAGACGCGCAAGCTGTCCGACGCCGGCGTGACGATCGCGAGCAGCTGCACGAACGCCGGCCTGCTGGCCCGCGGCTTTGTGGAAAAGGGAATTCAGTGATGAGCAAGATCAACGAACTGTTCCAGGGCGTGAACGTCATCAACGTCGGCATCGAGCTGTTCAAGGATGACCTCGTCCGGCAAGGCGCCAGCGTGACCCAGCTCGACTGGCGGCCGCCCGGCGGCGGCAAGCCGGAGCTGATCGCCGCCCTGGGCTCCCTGTCGCAGCCGGGGGTGGCCGAGCGGATCGCCGCGGCGAACCAGCGGGCGGTCGAACGGATCATCGCCGCGCACCCGGTGCTGGTCGGCTTCGGTCGCGCCATCGACGTCGTGCCCGGCATGACCAAGAAGACGATCCTGCACGCCGGCCCGCCGATCGCCTGGGAGCGCATGAACGGCGCCATGCGCGGCGCCGTCACCGGCGCGCTGGTGTTTGAGGGGCTTGCCCGGACCATCGACGAGGCGGCTGAACTCGCCGGCTCCGGGGAGATTAATTTTTCTCCGTGCCACGAGCACGACTGCGTCGGCTCGATGGCCGGCGTGACCTCGGCGTCGATGTTCATGCACGTCGTCCGGAACAGGACGCACGGCAACGTCGCCTACACCAATCTCAGCGAGCAGATGGCGAAGATCCTACGGATGGGCGCCAACGACGAAAGCGTCATCGCCCGACTGAACTGGATGCGCGACGTCTTCGGCCCGGTGCTGCGCGACGCGATGGAGATCGCCGGCGAGGTTGATCTGCGGCTTCTCCTCTCCCAGGCGCTGCACATGGGTGACGAGTGCCACAACCGGAACAATGCCGGCACCGCGTTGCTGATCCAGAAGCTGACCCCCTTCATTCTGGAGACCGGGTTCTCCACCAAGGAGAAACGCGAGGTCTTCGACTTCGTCGCCAGCAGCGACTACTTCTCGGGCCCGACCTGGATGGCACTGTGCAAGTGCGCCCTCGACGCGGCGCACGGCATCGAGCACAGCACGATCGTCACGACCATGTGCCGCAACGGCGTCGAGTTCGGCATCCGCGTCAGCGGCATGCCGGGAAACACGTGGTTCACCGGGCCGGCGCAGAGGGTGATCGGGCCTCTGTTCGCCGGCTACAAGCCGGAGGACTCCGGCCTCGACATCGGCGACAGCGCGATCACCGAGACCTACGGCATCGGCGGCTTCGCCATGGCCACGGCGCCGGCCATCGTGGCGCTCGTCGGCGGCACCATTGAGGAGGCGATCGGCTTCTCGACCCGGATGGTCGAGATCACCTCGGCGGAGAACCCGAACGTCACCATCCCGCTGCTGAACTTCCGCGGCGTGCCGACCGGCATCGACATCCGCAAGGTCCTGCAGACGGGCATCCTGCCGGTCATCAACACGGCCATCGCGCACAAGGAGCCCGGCATTGGCATGATCGGTGCGGGCATCACCTACCCGCCGATGGAGTGCTTCGAGAAGGCTCTGCTGGCCTTTGCCGACAAGGAAGCACGCGCACGCTGAGGTGCTGCACGGTCCGCGGTTCACTCCGCCCGTTGCGGAAAGAACCGCGGACCGCACCGAAGGGGCCTGCGACGAGGCCCGGCCGCGAAGCGCGGCTCCCGAGATCCCGTGGAGACATTGAAATGTCGTTGAGAGAAGATATCCCCGATCGTCTCATCATTGCCATCGGCGGAAACGCGATGCACCCCGAGGGAAGCCGCGGCTCTGCCCAGGAGCAGAAGCAGATCGCGGCGGACACCGCCCGCTCCCTGCTGCCGGTCATGGAACTCGGCACCGAGCTGGTGATCACCCACGGCAACGGGCCCGTCGTCGGCAAGATGCTGCTGCGGCACGCCATCGCCCGCGGCCGCGTCGAGCCCATGCCGCTCGACATCTGCGTTGCCCACAGTCAGGGCGGCATCGCCTACCTCCTCATGCAGGCGCTGGAGAACGCCCTGCGCGCTAAGGGCAACCCGCGCCACGTCGTCTGCCTGCTCACCCAGGTGGAGGTCGATCCGCGCGATCCGGCCTTCCAGAACCCGACGAAGCCGATCGGCTACTTCTACACCGAGGAGGAGGCCAGGGCGCTGTCCGCCGAAATGGGCTGGAACATGCGCGAGGATTCCGGGCGCGGCTGGCGCCACGTTGTGCCTTCGCCGGCGCCGAAGCACATCGTCGACATCTCCCTGATCCAGACGGTCGCCAACAGCGGATCGGTGGTCATCGCTGGCGGCGGCGGCGGCGTGCCGGTCGTCCGCGAAGGGATGGGACAGCGCCGCGGCGTCGAGGCGGTCATCGACAAGGACCGGACCACCGCGTTGATGGCCAACGTTCTGGGGATCAAAGACATGATCATCCTAACCGCAGTGTCGCGGGTGGCGATCAACTACGGCAAGCCCGATCAGCGGAATCTCGATCGCGTGAGCCTGTCTGAGATCCGCCGGCTCCACGCCGAGGGGCATTTCCCGCCCGGCAGCATGGGTCCGAAGATCGACGCGGCCATCCAGTTCCTGGAAGGCGGCGGGCGCCGCGTGATGATCGGGCGCCTTGAAGAGGCGATCCCGATGCTGCGCGGCGAAACGGGCACCCACATCATGGCCGATAGCCCCTGAACAAGCCCGGCGTGGCGACCATTGTGACTCCCAACCGGCGCACGATCTCACAGGTGCATGACGAACGCATCTTTTTGGGATCGGGCGCCGATCCACATGGCAGATAGGACACCCATAGGTTCTCCGGGAGCGTCGGTTCGGACCAGCGTCTGCACTCATTGGCCGGCAGCGCAGAATACCAACCCGACATCAGCATCGATCCATTGGCATCGTTGCTGATCCTTGATTGCACGATCCTGATCAGGACAGCCGAGAGCGGGCACTGATAAAGCCGTTCCCTGCCGTCGCATGGGCCGTTTCCTTATCCCGCTTCCAATGATTTCACCTGTCCTTACTAAGACGCAAGACGATGCGCGACTGGTCCACCGACACGGCTCCTCCGTCCTCAACAGCGCCCCTAGCTGACAGCCAACCGGTTGACGTTGAGGCTGGCGTATCCGTGCGGCCTGCGCCACGTCGGGCCTTGCTGGTGGCTTGTGCGCTTGTGCTGATCGCCTTCAACCTGCGCCCAGCCTTGTCCAGCCTGGGTCCCGTTCTGGCGGAGGTGGTGCGCGATACCGGTATGTCCGAAGCCAGTGCCAGTTGGCTAACCACCGGCCCAGTGGTGTGCCTGGGCCTGTTCGGGCTGGCGGGGTCGGCCCTTGCGCGTCGCTGGGGGGCTGAGCGGACGATCTTCCGCGTGCTCTTCATTCTGGCCTTAGGAATTGGTCTACGCTGTGTGCCAAACTCTGTCGCGCAGTTCGCAGCCGCATTGATCGCGGGTGCCGGCATGGGCATCATCGGCACGCTGCTGCCCGGACTAGTGAAGCGCGATTTCCCAGAACATACGGCCTCAATGACCGGTATCTATACCGCGGCGCTGTGCGGTGGCGGTGCAATAGCCGCAGGCACTACAGCGCCGCTGGGACACGTCTTTGGTGGCTGGTCGTGGGCTTTGGCCTTTTGGGCACTGCCGGTGCTGGTCGCGGCCATGGTATGGCTGCCACAAGTGCGGTGCGCGTCTGTGGGGCGCGCGCCCGACCCATGGGAAGTGCACGGAGTGTGGCGCGACCCCCTGGCGTGGCAGGTGACGCTATTCATGGGCTTGCAATCGTCGCTTGCCTTTATCGTGTTCAGCTGGCTTGCGCCGATCCTGCGCGATCGGGGGAGCGACCCGACCGTTGCGGGCATGGTGGCGTCCTGCGCGATCATGGCGCAACTCGTCACGGCGCTCACGGCCCCCGTCATCGCCGGACGGTGTCGGCATCAGGGCGGTGTGGCGCTAGCAATGCTGTCGCTGACGCTGGCAGGGTTGCTGGGCTGTCTCTACGCGCCACTTGGATCTGTTTGGCTATGGGCAATGTTGCTTGGTTTCGGCCAAGGAGGAACGTTCTCGGTGGCCTTAACGCTGATCGTGCTGCGAGCGAGGGACATGCATGTGGCGGCCCACCTCTCGGGCATGGTGCAGAGCGTAGGCCTCACGCTGGCGGCTGCCGGGCCGCTGGCGGTTGGGCTGATGCACGAGCGCACCGGCGATTGGACAGCGATGGGTTTCCTGTTCGTCGCTGTCACACTGGCCGCGGCGGTGTTTGGCGTGCTCGCCGGACGCCCAGTGTACGTGCGAGCCATCAGTCGGCCGATGCCGGGACACCCGGTATTCGGTAGCAAACACACCCAGGCAGATTGTTCGTAAACAAACAGGGCCGCCGCACGGCGGCCCTTGATCCGGAGTAGTGTCATGGCAGTTAGCAGCGAACCGGGCGCCGCCTTATGGACTCAGCAAGACGTAGCCTTAGCGACACTTAACGCGATCTGCGGGTTGGCTGAACGCATTACCGGTGAGCGCATGATCGTCACCGTTCAGCGAGAGGATGGCGCGACTCTGCGCATACACGGCGATGGGGTTGAATGGCTTAAGGCTCCTTAGGCGGCTCACGCAGGTGCCGGCGGTCAGTCTCCGGGATAGCGGACCATGCTCGGTGCGCTTCCATGAAGCTATCTGACAGGCCTTGAAAGGTGGAGCGAACCGTCTCGGCATCAGGCCATTCGTCCATCTTAAATCGATGCTTTTGGATTTCATAAGTTCTCCTGGCGCCATGAACAAGACCATAGTTCGCGCACAAGAACTCAGTCAGATTGTACTGAGATGATGAGGATACATTGGCAATGTCAGCAACAAGCGCCATCGCCTTCTTCTTCGCGTCGTCGTAAGCTTCCAGCGAGAGCCGGTATCTCTCTTCGTATTGAGTCATTTGTTAGAAATCCTTGTCATGAAGGTGGCGATGACCTTAGCGGTTTCCGTAAAAGTGCTTCCTGGCGACGAACTCGTTGGCGAAGTCGTTGCGTGCCTTGGCGTCGAGAGGCTTGCGTCTAATGCCGCACCAGTTGGCGAACTCATCAGGATTGATGGGAACTTGCTCGACAATCATCCCCTTTGCCTTGAGATGCTTCGCGAGCTTTTCGGCGCTGACGAGCCATTGATCGTAAGCGTCATGTAGCTTATCCGCGTCGGCGAACAGGCGCTTGAGTGTTTCCCAGTCTTCGCGCCGGTACCACGGTATGCCGACTGCTTGCACCTGCATTGCATCCTCCCCACGAACACAGTGGCGGGATGCTAAACTCAAGTCGAAAAAGAGTCGAATCTTTGCACGCATAGGATTAGGCTGCACGCCCCCCTCTGCCAGTACCCGCACCAGTCCACGGACGGCGGCAGCGCGGCGGCCCGGAAGCCCACGGTGCGGAACTGCTCCCCGTTGCTCTCGCGGCGGTGATCCTCGCGCCACGCCATCTCCGCCGCGTAGCGGGTCAGGTACTTGCCGGAGATCCGGTGGCGCTGGCCCCACTGCGCCCGGCGTAGGCGGGCAAAGTAGCTCTCCGCCTGATTGGTGCAGGCGCCGTCCGCGCTGTAGGCGTCCTGGTGATTGATGCGCTTCATAGCGAAGCGGGCATGCAACGCGTTCCAGCCGGCGGCTTCGTCGGCATGGACGATGGAGTTCCGGTCAATGCGGGCCTTGATGAAGGAGGCGCCCTCCTCTTCGGTGCCGAACACCATGGTTACAGTCTTGCCGCCGCGCTCACGAGCCACGACAACCACCTGACGTTTGCCGGACTGGTTCTCAGCCCGGCGGCGATCCTTGCGGTCTTCCTTCTTGTTCTCAGGGCGGACGTGACCGCCCACGTAGCAGCCGTCAACCTCAACCTCGACTCCTTCGCCTCCCAGCACCACGCCGCGCACTTCAGCGGCCATGGCTTCGCGCAGCTTCATCGCCAGGACGTAGGCCGTCTTGTACTGCACGTCGAGATCGCGGCCGAGCTGGAGGGCGGAGATGCCCTTGACCGCGTTGACGAAGATGACGATGGCGATCAGGTAATCGCGGATTGGCAGCTTGCGCCACGCGAACAGGGTGCCCGAGGTTTCGGAGAACTGCTTCCGGCACGCCTTGCACTTGAACACGTTCCGGGTGGTGTACTCGTAGCACTTCGGGCAGTCGCAGTGCGGGCACACGGCGGCGCCGTTCGTTTTCGGCCAACGAATTTTGCGGAACAGCGCGCAGGCTTCCCCATCCGTCATGCGCGCAACCTGCTTCAGGCTGACGGTGCGAGCGGCGGCGGACATGAGAAAGTGCTGTGACATAGTGGCGTTTTCGGCGTGTTGTTGTCGGAAATGCTATCTTTAAAGCGTGAGCTTGTCAACGGGTAAGTTGCCGAATATGCTAACTCCTAATCGAATCCGACACGGAGTCAGCGCATGTCAGAGGAACAGGAATGGGTTGACCGCACCAAGCGGTTTATGAAGGCCGAGCTGAAGCGGCGCGACGTGACCTATGAGCAGTTGGCCGAGCGACTGACCGAGATGGGCATCCCGGAGAGCAAGGCATCGGTCGCCAGCAAGCTCAGTCGGGGTGGCTTCTCGGCCGCGTTCTTCCTCGCCAGCATGAAGGCGATTGGCTGCCCGTTGGTGCGGCTGGAAGACGTATAGCAGTTGATTATTGAGCTGTGCGTCATGTCGCAGTGACGAGCCTTTGCCGGCGAACTATGACTCCCCTTCGATGAGGATATCCCTTCGGAGGTCGATTATGGGAGAGTTGCTGTGGACGACATCAAGCACGAACGGGAGGCCTGCCCCTCCGCCGCCGCCCCCTCCGCCCCCACCTCCGCCCCCTCCGCCCCCACCTCCGCCTCCGCAGGGGCCACCGAATGTCAGGACGCCGGACAGGTTTTTGCCGCCCCCCAGCAGGTAATAGACGTTACTGAGGAGGTGAGGCGGCTTACAATCAGTGTTGGGAAGAGTTGGCGGTATCATCTGAAGCGCCGCCAACACCTTGACACCATGGAGTTTGTTAGAAAGACGTTGTCTGTTTTTTCGGGATCAGCAGCGGCTTTCTCAGCATTTTCCCAACTTCCAAGTTGGCTAACTGGTGCGTTAGCTTTGTTCATGGCTGCCATTTCGGCGGCCGATCTTGTTCTTCCATTCTCGGCCAGGTCGAGGCTTCATGAAGCGCTATGCCGCCGCTATGTGGAGTTGCTTGCTACGATACATGGCACGGTAGATCCGTCAGCGCGCGACGTCGCAAAATTCAAAAGCGAGCGCTTCAAGATAGAGGCGGACAGTCCGCCAGCACTAACGGTGCTAGACGATTGCTGCCTTAACGACGAAATTTTGTCGCGCGGTGGGAGGCACCATGTGAAATTGACAAAGTGGCAAATGCGATTCAGGAACTGGATAGATTTGCCCCCGCATGAACGGTCCCTGTCGGAGAGAGAGTAATGAAGCTCTACGACATGGTGTGGGCTATCTTCCACGCCGTCACCTTGCCGCCTTCCACCCGCTCCACCAAATCAGCGGCTTGCCGGGTGACTGCATTATGAACGACCTTGGCGATAAGCTGGGCAGTCCGCGCGTCGTTAGTGTCAAACCCCCTTCGCTCCATGACTTTGACGGCAATCTCCTTGCCGGTCATGGGCGCTGGGGCAACGCGCAGAACATCCAGCACCATGCGGGACAGCTCGCCCGGCTTGAACCAGTCGTTGCGCTTCCGTACGGCCTTGGCGGGGATGTTCTCGGGAACGACTTCCGGGGCGTAGAGGCGCAACACAGCGTCGATGTGAACAAGGTCCGCCCGGCGCTGAGCGATGCGCTTCTCAAGGTCCGCGATGATGCCGGAGACCTCGGCGCGCTTAGCGGTCAGGCCGGAGATGACGTAGGTGTCGCCCATGGCTTCCTCATTGGAAGGGAATGGGTTAGAGTGTAGCTAAATCAAAGGCTTGGCGGCTATCGGGCCGTGGGTGTGTTTGCTACCGAATACCGGGGACACCCATCCGGATCGCAGTGACGTGTCATACGAGTGGCCGTAGGAGAGCGGCCACTGGAGACGGACCGCAGCCCCGAACGGAGCGAATGCTCAGCCCCCTCAGCGTACGCGTAGGCGTCGACGGAATGCCCGTTATGAGTGAAGCTTTCCCCGGCTGCTTTTGGCCCAAAGCCGACGATCTTACCGTCCGGTAAAGGTCAAAATCGGCGGTGTGGATGTAGCAGAAGGGGAAGGGGCATTCTGCGCCGGTCGCCGAGGCAGCGAGGGCAATTGCGAACGATAACCGACCTTGGCGCACCGAATGCCTCTGTGCGGCTGCTCCAGCGGTGCCGCTCGCGGGCTGGCGCAACCGATGCGGGTTAAGGTCTGCCGGACGCTGCGACGCTGTACCGAAAAAGGATGAGCGGCCTTGCACGGTGCAAGACGTCAACCGTTGTCGGCCCTCTCCTTCGATGGGCTCACGGCGATTTCCATGCACACGCCGTGGCTGATTAGCCGACTTCAGCCGCGCCCTCGCGGGCGGGGTGGGGTGGGTTCGCTGCGGTGCGGCCGCTGGGACGGGCTTGCCCGGGGCAAGTCCAGCGCCTGCACCTGAACGAGCGAAGAAGGGGAGGGGGCGTCGCGGCCCGGTTCGCCGTTTTGTGCGTTCCGCAGCGCGGCGGCGAGCGCTTGCCGGCGCGTCAGCGGCACCGGCATGTCCGCTACGAACCGCCGGATGTCCCGGGCCAGCCGGCGGTCGGCCGTATCTCTCCGGTCCAGAGCCTCGGCGTGGTTCAGGTAGGCGCGCCGGACGGAGTCGTACCGCGCCTGAAGGTCACGGCTCCAGTTCTGCGGCAGGGGCGGGGAGGGTGCGCCGGAATCGGTGTCGGCGGCGTGACGGATCGCCTCGGCCGCGCGTGGTTCGACCCCGCGCTGCTCCGCCTTGCGGGCCGGCAGGCGGTCGGCCCGGCGCATCCGGCCACGGGCAAGGCGGGGCGTCGCTTCGGCCTCGACGCCGAGCCGCCGCAGTTCGCGCGCGAACCGCTCGCGCCAGCGCTGGAGGTCGGCGGGACCCGGCGCCAGCCGGCGGCCGTCCGGGCCGACCGCGCGAACCGCGACGTGGACGTGTGGGTGCCCGGCGTCATCGTGGCGGGCCATGATCCAGTCGTGCGCGCCGGCGAAGGTCTCCCGTGCCCAGTGGCGCACCGCGGCCTCGACCCGATCGGATGGGGTGCCGGGCGGCATGGACAGGGTGATGGCGACGCTCTGGGCGGTGTTCGGACCAGTCTTGCCCCGGCCTTCCGCCGCGTTGGCGAGCAGCCAGTCGTCGTGCAGGGCTAGCAACCGCGCGCGGTCAGTGATGCGCTCGCCGTCCTGCGTTTCGGCGGGCAGGCGCCAGTTGCGGGTGATGTAGTCCAGTTGCCCGAGGAGGTGCCCGGCGATCCCTCGGGAGCGCCCGGTCAGCTTTACCATGACTTCGGGGACCTTGGTCACGATGCGCCGGAGCCGGGCTTTGCCGTTCGGGGAGAGCGGTGGCTCTTCGCCTCCGGTCTTCAGCCGAACGTCACGGCCCTGAACCGTTGCCGGCAGGCGCCAGACGGCATCATCGTCATTGTTCACAACGCGGGCTCCGGACCGGGGAGGGCTTTCGGCTGGCGCAGGTCTCGTGCCGATTCCAAACCTTCTGTTCCGAGGGAGCGCTTTCCACCCGGATGATCCAATGCCCCAAGGCCTTGTCCGAAAGCGCCGCCCGGCGTCGCGGTCCCTCGATCAGGACCCGGAAGGTTCCTTTGGCGGCGCATGCGAACCGAGCTGTCCGGCCGGTCCGGTGTCATGTCGGATGGCGCCGGTCCGATCCGCACCCTTGGGGCATGAGCGATGTTCACCGTGAGCGAAGAGGAAGCGGCGCTGATCCAGGCCACCTGGCGGCGCGGGGGGGGGGGGACTGGCCGCGGTGGATGAGCTGTGCCGGATGTTCCCGGTGTTCCGGGGCAACGCGCGGGCGGCGGAAACAGTGCGGCAAACCGCCGGCTGGCCGCTGTCCCGGACGGCTGGAGCCGCGGAGCGAGGCGGCGACGGGGCTGATGGTGCGGGTGCGGGGAAAAGCCCGGTGGCCGCCGCTTCGGACTTCATCGCCTTGCGCCTGAACCAAGCGCGTCGTGGCAAGGCCCCGTGAAAAGAGCGCGGCCGATCACGACGGCATTGCGGCCCTCGCCGTTGGGATATACGCCGGAAGTGGTTCATGACGATCCGCACGACCCTGTTCCAGTCCAACCGCAGCCAAGCCGTCCGGCTGCCCAAGGACGTATCGTTTCCTGCGCACGTCCGCGAGGTAGTCATCCTGCGCGAGGGCGCGCGCCGGGTCATCGTCCCGGCGGACAGCGTCTGGGACGATTTCTTCGAGTCGCCCGGCATCGATTTTCCGGACCGCGACCAGCCCGCCGCCCAGGAGCGCGAGGCGTGGTGATGCTGCGCTACATGCTCGACACCAACGTCTGCATCCGCGCCCTGCGCGACCGCCCGCCGAGCGCCCGGGCCCGGCTCAACGCCGAGGCGGGCGGCCTGTGCATCTCGGCGGTCACGCTCGCCGAACTGCTGCATGGCGCCGCCAAGTCGGACCGTCCGGCCGAAAAGCGCCACGAGGTCGAGCGGCTGGCCGCCCGCCTCGACGTGCTGCCCTTCGACGAGGAGGCCGCCGGCCATTTTGGCAACATCCGCGCCGAGCTGGAGCGCCAGGGCCGTGTGATCGGACCGTACGACCTGATGATCGCCGGCCACGCCCGCAGCCGCGGTCTTGTCGTGGTGACGGGCAATCTCGGTGAGTTCAGCCACGTGGCCGGGCTGCGGTGCGAAGACTGGCTGGCGGAGCCGCCCGGGCACTGACCGCGCCGGTGTCCGGCCGGTTCGCCGGATGGTCCCAGAGCAGCGTGTTGCAGCGAGGCGCTGGCGGCGATAGAGAGGGGCCGCCGTTCCGCTGCTCCCATGGTTTCCTAAAGCGGATTTCCATCCGCTTTGGACCGCGACGGCGGTCCCGGCCGCACGTGTGGCCGAAGCCCGGCCGGCACATGAGGCCATATGAATCTAAAGCGAATGCAAATTCGCTTTAATGCCGCACAAGGCCAATGCCGGCCCGCCGCCATCATATCCCGCGACCGAAGCGGCGCGTGACCAACCCGGCGGAGTACGATGCGGCGTTGCGGCGGCGGGGCAGCTTGACCGTCTGGTTCACCGACGCGGCGATCGCGACGTGGAGGGCGGCGGCGCGGAGCACGCCGGGGGCCAGGCCTGCTATTCGGATCTTGCGATCACGACGGCGCTGATGCTGCGCGCGGTGTTCCGGTTGGCGCTGCGCCAGACCGAGGGGCTGATCGGCTCAATCCTCCAGCTGCTCGGCCTGGATCTGCCGGTGCCCGACCACACCACGCTCGGCCGACGCGCCTGGACCGTGATCCTGCCGGCGCGACGCCTGACCGGTGGCACGATCGACCTGTTGGTGGACAGCACCGGGCTGAAGCTGTGCGGCCCCGGCGAATGGCTGATCGAAAAGCACGGCACGAAGAAGCGGCGATCCTGGCGGAAGTTGCACATCGGCATGGATGTGGCAAGCGGCCGGATTGTCGCCGGGCTCTGACCGACCGGGCGGTCGATGACGCCGCACAGGTCGGGCCGCTGCTGGATCAGGTGGCTGACCTGATCGCCGCCTTCCTGGGCGACGGCGCCTACGACTGTCTGGGCGTTTACGCCGACATGCAGGCGCGCCATCCGGAGGCTGCGGTCGTGGTGCCGCCGCGCGTCGGCGCCGTGCTCAGCGACACCGCCGAAACCACGCCGACGCAGCGCGACCGGCACCTTCAGCGGATCGCCGAAACCGGGCGGCTGAATTGACAACGCAACAGCCGATACAATTTGCGCGCCCTGGTGGAGGCCCAGATCGGGCGCTTCAAGCGGGTGATCGGCGACGCCCTGCGCTCCCATACCGAGGGGGCGCAAGCCACCGAAATCGTGGTCGCCGTCGAGGTCCTCAACCGCATGCTCGATTTCGGACGCCCGAAGTCCGTCCGCGTCGTGTGAGCGGCGACTGGGAAAGGGATCTCCTCGACCTGTCGAACCTCCCTGCAACACGCTGCCGTGCGCGGACACGCGGACACGCGGAGACCTGACCCCGGACAAGCGTGGCGGTAACGTCCGCTCACATCGGATCGATGAACACCGGGACCTCATTCTGGGCTGGGTCGAAGAGAAGCCGGACCTGACCTTGGCGGAGGTGGCCGAGGGTCTGGACGAGGCGGTGGGGTATCGGCCGCTGCCCAGCATCGTGTGCCGGTTCTTCCAGCGTCACGGTGTGACGCGGAAAAAAAGACGGCGCACGCTGCCGAACACGATCGCGCCGACATAGCGGCCAGCCGTCAAGCCTGGTTCGACGCCCAGCCAGACCTGGACCCAGAGCGGTTGGTGTTCATCGATGAATGCGGAACCTCCACCAAGATGGCCCGGATGCACGGCCTCGCGCGCCGCGGGGAACGCTGCCGCGCTGCGGTTCCCCATGGGCACTGGACGACGACGACCGTCGTAGGCGCTCTCCGGTTGTCCGGCGTCACCGCCCCGATGCCGCGCGACGGCGCCATGGGAGGTGCGGCCTTTCTTGCTTACGTCGAACGCGTTCTGGGACCGACGCTGAGCCACGGGGACGTCGTCGTGATGGACAACTTGCCCGCCCATAAGCTTCCCGCCGTGCGAGCGGCAATCGAGCGGACGGGCGCCACGCTAAAGCTCCTGCCGCCCGACAGTCCCGACTTCACTCCCATCGAGATGACCTTCTCCAAGATCAAGGCGCACCTCAGGAAAGCCGCCGCCCGGACCCTCCCGGAACTATGGGACGCTATCCGCGACGCCATCGACAACGTGACGCCAAGCGATAGTCGAGCCTTCTTCACCGCCGCTGGTCACGAACCAGAATGATCGGAATCCGCTCTAGAGCAGATCGCGCCCGACCCAAAAGGTCGGGTGCGTAAATCTGCTCGTCAAATCAAAGGCAAAGACCGAATTCCGGTTCAGAAGGAACCGGAATTCGGTCTAACTGTTCAGCGATAGTTTGGCGTTCATATAGCGGTTAAGGCTCACCCTCGCCTCGGCCGCCTCGATTGCCAAACGGCGATGCACGTCGGGCGTGGTGCGGAGCAGAATTTTTCCCGAATACTCACGGTCGGCCAGCGGCTCGGGGACGGTCTCCCCGTTCGCACGCATATCTTCGATCGTCTCTGCCACGAGCGTGCGGATGCCACGCAGCGCCTCGATCTCGTCCTCGTCGAGCCAGGAGAGGCTGGGAAACTCCGCGCAGGTAGCGACGTGTTCCTGGTCTTCCGGTGACCACGTGACACGGTACGTGTAATGGCTATTCGGCATCATTGTCCTCCTGTCGCTCCTGGACCAGCAGCCGCTCAATGGCCTGCACGACCTGCTTCACCTTATAGCCCTTGGCCTTGCCGTTCTTGCCCTGCTGGATGTTGACACGAGGATCTCCAGGCCAAGGGGTGCGGTACACAGCGTGACTTGTTCCACGTTGGCGCGGCGTGCCGAAGTAGTGTTCGCAAACCTTTGCAACGACTGCGAATGGCACATCGTGCGGCACGGTCCGCATCCGTCGCAGAATGTCCTCGACCTTCGCCATGCGCTCTGCCGTAGTATCAATAATGCTATCATAATATAGCGCCGGCGAGATCATACGGCAACGATCCCCCTCCCCATTCCCGACCGGCAACGGGTAGGGTGGCATTGTCACGGCAAAGGTGGCGGCCCACCGGTCATGACGGTATCCTCGCGGGATGTCTCCCCTCTCGTATGCCCGCCACCAATTTCCGCCCGCGATCATCCAGCATGCGATCTGGCTGTCTCTGCGGTTCACCGTGAGCTGCCGGGATGTCGTTTGACACAGGCCATGGCTGACTGACAGGCCGCCACCGCTGCGGCGTGATCCCGTCGGGGGACTGCAGGTTCTCTGCGCCTCGGGCGCCGTTGCCGTGACAGAGCCCATCCATGCAACACGGCGCCATTTCTCAACGATAGTTATCTCTGGGCGGGCGTTTGAGTCACCCGGAGGTCCATGCCGTTGCCACTCTGCTGGATGCGGAACCCTTGCGATCCGTCGTAGAGCCGACTGTCAAAGGTGTTGTTTGTGCCGGATTGGGTGATCGACAGGGTGCTGCGGCCTTCTTGGATCGTGGTGACCTCGTTGCGGTCGCCGTCCTGTATGTGCTCCGAGGTATTGTTCACCCCCCGCTGGGTGGTGGACGAGACGTTCCCGCTGCCGCTCTGGGTCACCACAGATTTGTTGTTGGTTCCGGACTGGCTGACAGTCGCCTGATTCGCCGCCCCGTCCTGCATCAGGGCGGCCCGATTGCCCGAGCCCGCCTGGGCGATGCGGGCGGCGTTCGTGCCGGTCTGGTCCATGGCAGCCAGCTGGCGGTGGCCGGTCTGGTCGATCAAACCGACATTCGATCCCGACTGGTTCTGCTCGGCCCAGTGTCCGCTGCCGGCTTGCAGGATGGTGGCTTCGTTGACCCCGGTCTGGGTCTGCCTGGCCCAATGCCCGATCCCGGCTTGGTCGATGTAGGCGAGGTTGCCGGCCCCTGCGGGGGTGGTGGCCAGGGTCAGGACGACGGCGAGTGTCCGCATGGCAATTCTCCCAAGAACAAGAAGGCGGTGGGGCTCAGCCCCGCCGCCGTTTTTTGCGCGGACCTGGTCACCGCTGGGTCTGGGTGCTGCGATGACCCTGCCCGTTCTGGATGGCTCCCATGGTGTTGTTGTCGCCGGTCTGGTACTGGTGCGACTGGTTGTCGTTGCCGTTCTGATACAGCGACGCGACGTTGGTGTTGCCGGTCTGTGTCTGGACGCCCAAATTCCCGGTGGTGTTGCCGTCCCACTGCTGGGCCGACGCGGTGTTGCCGGTGCCGGTCTGTTCCTGCCTCATCGAGTTGTTGCTGCCGTTCTGGTAGATCGACGCGTTGTTGAGCACGCCGAACTGCGTCTGGGTCGCGGAATTCAGGCTGCCGCCGAGCTGCTGGATCAAGGCGACATCATCCACGCCGTTCTGGTGCTGGGATGCGGTATTGGACGTGCCGCTCTGGTGGATGCGGGCGTCCAGGCCGGTCCCCGACTGGAACTGTCCAGACAGGTTGCTGGAGCCTGATTGCTCGACGTACGCGTAGCTGTTGTAGGCCGACGACTGCAGCTGCGCCGAATTGTTGCCGGTGCCAACCTGGCGGGCTTCCATCCGGGCGTTATCGCCATTGAGCTGCGCCTGATTGCTAAGGTTGCTGAGGCCGTTCTGATAGATGCGGGCGTCGAGATTCGCCCCGCCGGTTTGGCCCTGCCAGCCGTTGTTGGCGGTCCCGGTCTGCTCGATGTAGGCATATCCCGCCCGAGTGCCGAACTGCGTCTGGGTCGAGAGGTTGTTGACCCCGTTCTGGCGGGTGTCCATACGGTTCTGCTCGCCGATTTCTTGCGTCTGCGAGATGGTATTGCCGGCACCGACCTGGGACGCCCAGGCCCGGTTGAAGGTGCCGTCGGTCTGCGTCTGAGTCACGGCGTTGCCAGTGGCCGTGCCGTCCTGCACCGAGGAGAGTTCGTTGGTGACACCGCCCGTCTGGGTCTGGGTGGCGGTGTTCCCTTGGTTCAGTTGGGTGCTGCGGGCCTGATTGCGATCGCCGCCGGTCTGGGTCGTCTCGACGCTGTTGGTCGAGCCGTTCTGGACGTTGCTCGTGTAGTTGCCGGACCCGCTGTCCTGCAGCTGCTCGTTGGTGTTGTTGAGGCCGGCCTGATCGACGTAGGCGGCGTTGCCCATGGACTGGGCCGAGGCGGCCCCGGCCGCCAGGGTGATGGCAACGGCGGCAACGGTCGAAAGCAGAACGTTCTTCATGATGTGATCCCTGATTGTTTTTGCGATGGCTTCAAAGAGCCTAACGAATGCAGGCGGTTGGATTGGGGCGGTGAAGCCACTTCACCGCCCGGCCCGTTTATCGCTGGGTCTGAATGCTGCGGTGACCGGCCCCGGTCTGGACGGCCCCCATGGCGTTGCTGACGCCATCCTGGAACTGGGTCGAGTAGAGGTTGGTGCCGGTTTGGGTCAGCGATGCGGAATTAAGGCGGCCTTCCTGCTCCTGCCGGCCGACGTTGAGGGTCAGAGCGGAGGAGCCGTCGTTCTGGTGGGCCGAGGCGATGTTCTCCGTCCCGTCCTGGTATTGGACCATGGTGTTGCCGCTGCCCTCCTGGAGGAGCGACGCGGTGTTCCCCGCCGCCCCGCCGCCGGGGTTGGTCTGCGTCTGCGTCGCGGTGTTCAGGCTGCCGATCTGCCGGGCCACGACGGTGTGGCCGCTGCCCGTCTGGGTCTGCGTGGCGTTGTTGCGGATCCCGCCGCTCTGGTGGATCTGAGCGGTCATCCCCCCATAGCCGATCTGCGATTGAAACGCGGTGTTGTCGCTGCCCGACTGCTCGACGTAGGCGTAGCTGTTGTATGTCTGCTGCCGCTGGTCCGAGTTGTGGTCCACGCCCGTCTGGGAAGCCACCATCCGGTTGGTACCGCCAAAAATCTGCGATTGCCTGATGCTATTCTCATCGCCGGCCTGGATCGCCCAAGCCCGGTTGTAGAACCCCTGGTATTGCTCCTGCGAGCTCTCGTTGCCGGTTCCCACCTGGGTTCCGTACATCTCGTTCAGCACGCCGCTGCTCTGGTACTGCGTGTTGATGTTGGCGGTGCCGTCCTGGGTGACCTGCATGAAATAGTCCACGCCTCCGGTCTGCCCCTGGCTGCTGGCGTTGCCCGTTCCCGCTTGGGTGCCGTGCATCTGATTCCGTCGACTGCCGCTGCCCTGGCGCTGCTCGGCGAGGTTGCTGGTTCCATTCTGAGAAAACCCCATAACACCGTCGGCGCTGTCCGACTGGAACTGCCTGATGGTGTTGGTCTCCCCGTTCTGGGAGCCCCCGGCCCGGTTGTTGGTGCCGGCCGACTGATTCTGGTGCACGGAGTTGCCGCCGGCCCCGGTGCTGTTCTGCGTCGCCGTTAGCTGATTGGCCGTGCCTTCGCTCTGGAACTGCGTGGTGGTGTTCCACACCCCGGTTTGGGAGGTGCGAGCCTGATTCAGAGCCCCACGGGTCTGGGTCGTCTCGACGCTGTTGTCCGAGCCGTTCTGGACGTTGCTCGTGTGGTTGCCGGACCCGCCGTCCTGCAGCTGCTCGTTGGTGTTGTTGGTGCCGGCCTGATCGATGTAGGCTTGGTTGCTGATGGATTGGGCCGAGGCGACGCCGGCCGCCAAAGTGATGGCGACGGCGGCAACGGACGACAGGAGACGGTGTCTCATCGTATGATTCCCTCAGGTTTCTGTTTGGCGGCTTCAAAGAGCCAAACGAATCAGCGGGGACCCGGCAGAGGCGGGACCGGCGGGAGATCGCTCCGGTATGGCGTCTGGGGCAGGACGTAGGTCGGCCCGCTCGGCGGGGCCTGCGGCGACGCCACCGGCGGCACCATGCTGCGTTCCCCGTTGGTCCCCGTGGGGGTCCGGCCGGCCGGCGGCGGCACCATGACGGGTTCCTGCTCGGGCCTGAAATCTGCCGGGGTGGCCTTGAGGGTCTGGCGTTCCAAAACGCCGTCCCGTTCCTGCAAATATTTCTCGACAAAGGGTTTGGCTTCGGGGCCGCGGAACTGCCAATAGCCGTCCATGGCTCCTTCGATGACCAGGCTGTAGACCGCTTTTTCAATGGCCTGCTTGACGGCCAGCTGGACCGGTTCGTTGGTGGTCAGGCCGGTCTCGATCTCCAGAAGTTTGTTGAATCCGACAAAGCGGAAGGCCCCGCCGCGCAGCAGCACGGAGTAGACGGTCTTGGTGGTGCTGACCGACTTCAGCACGTCGCCGGTCTGGACCGACACAGCCCGGAGATAGACCGTCACGGTGTCCCGACGGTACTGGGTGTCCGCCCCGACCCCGAGGAAGCGAGCGCCAAAACCGCCCGTGAGGGTGTTGGAATCGTACCCGACGATGCCGCCTTCCAAGAGGATGCCGGCGTAGGTCATGGGCGGGAGGTTCTGTGCGCCTCCGTAGGTTTCCCGCATGGCCCGGATGATCTGCCGCTCCTGCAGCAGGGCCGGAAGCCCCTTGCGTTCCACGACCTTGAACCAGGACTTCCGACCGGCCCGCTCCAGGGCGTTGACCAGAATGGTCGAGCCGCCCTGCGTCACCGCACGGGAGTATTCGGAGAAGGTGTCGTTGGGCTTGTTTTGCCCGGTCTGGTCCTCAAAATTGTACACCGCGACGGTCAACTGCCGCACCGGTGGCGGCAGCGCCTGGAGATCGTCCAGCATGTCCGTCTTCGCTTCAAGCTGCGGGGGTTCCGCGAACGCCATCTCGGGGCGGGCCGAAGCGCAACCGGTCACAGCGAGGCCGCAGACGGCCATCATCAGAAGGGTTCTGATGTGCATTGTAAAAATCCAAATTGGTTCAGGATCTGCCTTGGGCGTGTCCGCCCACCGGGCGGCCGAGCCTTTTCAAAAACCGTAAGGTCAGTAGGAGGGGGTCGGGATTTCGATCACCGTCTGACCACCCGACGTGGCGTCGCTGATCCGCACCGAGGTGGTGCCGGTGGCGGCTTTGTTGAACTCGACGGTGGTGCTGCCGATGACGAACCGCCCAGAGTCGCGGGCGTTTTCGCCATAGATCTGGTCAGCGATCTGGCTGGTGATCCGGCTCAGCAGGCTGCTCTGGATGACCCGCTCGAACTCCTTGGCCGGGTCCTGCGTCCGCATCAGGCCGGAGTCGGTTCGCGGTTTCTCGAACTTGTTGTTGGCGTTCGCCGTGCCAAGCAAATGCTGGCTGTAAAAAGGATTCCCGCCGAACGATGGGTTGGTGGGCGTATAGGTGAGTTCGCCGGCGTTAACTTGTGGCGTCAAGCACGAAAAAGATAATACTATGGTGATCGCTTTCCAATGCGACATAACAGCCTCCGGTAATCAGAGAAGTTATCGGCTGTGCCGCTTCCGATGTTCAGCGGTCTTATTGGGGCGGGATGGCCTTAAGTGGCCCGCAAGGATTGTTTGTGATTTGTACGGTATTAAAATTACTTCCGAAACGGAACGATTTAAGTGGGTTTACCCAATCGATGGCTGAAACACCGCGATGGGGGTAAGAAAATGAATGTCAGCCGCAGCAAGGTGGCAGTCAGAAACTCCGTTTTAGAAGTATCCTCAGGGAATTTTAATGCAAAGTCAGCAAATTAGAAATTTATAATGATGCGGTGCGCAAGGATTTACTGCGGAAGGTCGATTCGTGAGCGTTGGGGGGCGAATTTGAGAAGCGGCATTGATGGGATGGGCGCCCCCCGTTTCCGGCATCGTGGTGCCACATGAAGGGTGTTGACGTCCTTCATCAAGGAGACCGTCCAGATGCATGCTACGACCATCGGCCTTGATCTGGCAAAGTCGCTCTTCCAGGGGCTCCGTTGCAAAGTTTGATGGCGGGCGCGGAGAGCCGCGGAGGCAGCGTCTTCAGGTGGCCGTCCCGAACAGGCTGGCGATGAAGGTCGCCTGGGTGGGCATGTCGTTGGCGGGAATGGCCGTGACCTGCCCCTTGCGCACCATCGCCAGGATCTCGTAGCCGGCGACCGTCCGGCGCGCCGTGTGGAAGCTCTTGAACCCGAGCCCCGGCCGGACCAGCCGCTTGATGCGTCGATGATCCTGTTCAACGATATTATTCAGGT
>NZ_JAGINQ010000026.1 GCF_017876165.1 Azospirillum soli | reverse complement strand
CGAGCGGCGCGCCGACATCTTCTCCGCCTTCCATCACATCGCCGCCAGCCTCATCTGCTGGCGCTTCGTCCAGAAATGGTTTTGTTAGGCGCTCTTAGAAGTCCGGTGACGGTAGGAGCCGAGCGCTGTTCAAGGTTGTTTTCCTTCAAAGGAGGCAACGATGCCCGGCAGCCCGGCTCCCACGCCGATCACCCTAAGCGATGCCGAACGCGAGGAACTGGCGCGCCTTCGCGCTGCAGCCCCACCGGCACGAAACTTTCAAACTCTCCCGCGATCCGCTGTTTGTGGAGAAGGTGCGCGACGTGGTGGGCCTGTACCTGAATTCGCCGGACCGTGCGCTTGTGCTGTGCGTTGACGAGAAGCCGCAAATCACCGCCCGCGCTCCCACCGCCCCGGTGCTGCCCATGCGCCCTGGTCAGGTGGAGCGCCACACGCACGACTACGTCCGCCACGGCACGACTGACCTGTTCGCGGCCCTGAATGCCGCCACCGGCCGCATCATCGGCGAGTGCCGGTCCCAGCACACCTCCGAGGATTTCCGCTCCTTCCTCGACACCATCGACCAAGCCGTGCCAGCGGATTTGGACGTGCACATCATTCTGGACAACTATGCCGCCCACAAGACCAGCATCGTGCACCGCTGGCTGGCCACGCGCCCCCGTTACCACCTGCATTTTACGCCCACCTCAGCCTCGTGGCTGAACCTTGTGGAGGGCTGGTTCGCGCTGCTGCCCCGCAGGCAACTGCGCCGCGGCGCATTCCGGTCCACGCATGACCTGGAGCAGGCCATCCGCCGTTACGTCGAGGCTACCAACGCCGATCCAAAGCCTTTCGTCTGGACCAAGTCCGCCGATCGGATCCTCGAAAGCGTCAAGCGCTTCTGTCAGCGAACTTCCGCTTCAAACCACTCTCATGTCCCGTTTCAAGGGCTGTGGGCGCGAGTGGTCGTCTCCGGTTTTGGCCGGTCTTGGAGGCTTGAAGGCCGGCGCGCATGGCAGGAGACGGAGCGGTCGAGACGACGGCTGATCAAACTCTGATGCGCGGGTTGGCTACCGCAGGACCGTGTTCCGTCTCGGGGCTGCCTCCGTCTAGGAGTGGGCGTCGCTGAGCGGCCACATAGTGGGGACGAGGGTTCCCCTGGCAAGCTCCGCCTCCAGCCATGCGTGCCAGCCATCTGGCTGAACCGACCGTGTCCTCCTCTGCGCTGTTGTTCGCCGGTTGCCCTCCGGGGGTCACGCGGCGGCGGGCTGGACCTCGCGGGCGATGGCCCAGGTAAACGCCGCCATCTCTCTCGCGATGGCCGTGACCACGACGTTGCGGTTCTTCCCGGTGGCCGTGAGGCGGCGAAACAGCGTGCACAGGCGTGTTTGGGCCTTCCACCCAATCGCCCGCACCGCCTTCGGCAAACCCTCGAGCGGGGGTCGGATGTCGTTGGTGATCCTGGCCGGCCAACGGTAGCTCCAGGCGCCTTCGACGAGCACCCGGCGCGCTCGCGTGTTGCCGGCCTTGGTGAGGCCGGAGCGCTGCACCTTGCGCCCACTCGACTGCTCCGACGGCACCAGACCGAGATAGGCCATCAGCTGACGGGGATTGGCAAAGCGGCGGAAGTCGCCGATCTCGACGACCAACACGACCGCCGACAGGAACGCGATGCCGCGCATCGTCTGCAGAGCTTCGACCAGCGGGCGCAACGCCCAGGAGTGGGCCAACTCCTCAATCTGCCCATTCAAGCGATCCCGCCGCTGCTCGGCGTCGGCGATGGTGTCGATGAGTTCCTGCAGGACGATCTGCTGGGCCGGATGCTCGAAACGCTGAGCGGCCAACCAGCGCCGATGCGCGGCCGTCCACGGGCAACGTCCGGTGAAGATCCGATTATGGCGCAGGAGAAAGCCCTGAAGTTGCTGACGCGCCCGGCGCACCGTTTCCATAGCCGCGGTGCGGGCGCGGACTAAGTCGCGCATGGCCTCATGCGCCGCGTCGGGCACCCAGATCACGGTGAGTTCGCCGGCACGATGCAGCCGGGCCAAGGTGAGGGCATCACGCCGGTCAGTTTTGACGCGATCGCCCGCCCGGATGGGAATGAGCGAGGGCGCCACCACGATGCAGGCGTGCCCCAGTTCGGTGATCTGCCGATGCAGTCCATACCCGCACGGGCCGGCCTCATAGCAGACGCTCAGCCGGCCATACTTGTCGACCAGCTTGTCGAGAAACCGGCGCACCGCATCAGCGCGGTTGGGGATCTCGCCCACAAAGCGCACCTCGCCTGAACGGCCAGCTTCGGCCACCGCGACGGCGATCGTCTCTTTGTGCGTGTCCATGGCAACGAATGCTGCGATATCCTGCTCCATGGCTCGTCTCCTCTGTCTGAGGCACGGCGCCGGCCCACCCGGCGCAACCCTCGTTGCTGACAGAACGTGAGACGAGCCACCTTCAGCTCTGCAGGGACATGGGGTCTAGTCGACCGTGACGGACCCAACGTCATGGATAGCCAAGATGGGGAAGCAGAGCCGAACCCGCAGGCCGGGGCCGTTGTCCTCCATGACCAGCCGGGCGCCGTGCAGCCGGACCACCGCATCGACCAGGGCGAGGCCGAGCCCGTTGCCGGGCGTGCTGCGGCTCCTGTCCAGGCGGATGAAGCGGCCGAGGACCCGCTTACGATCTTCCGGCGGAATGCCCGGACCGCTGTCGGCGACGATCAGTTCGCCGGTTCCCGGCTCGTCCTGGGAGGGCGCCACCGCAACGAGGATCCCGCCGCCCTCCGGCGTGTGCTTCACGGCGTTGTCCACGAGGTTGGCCAGGGCTTGGGCCAGAAGCTGCTCCTGTCCGCGGACGACAAATGGCCGGTCGATCCGCACGCTCAGGGCCATGCTCTTCTCCTCGGCCACTGGCTCGTACAGCTCGACGACACGCCAGACAACCGGCGACAGGGCCACGTCCGTCAAGGGCATCCGCTGGTAGCCCGCCTCGGCCTTGGCGATGCTGAGCAGGGCCCCGAACATCTCAAGCAGGCGGTCGGCTTCCTGAATCGCGTCCTGAACGGCCTCGCGCACGGGATCGTCTTCCCGCATCTCGATGGCCACCATTTCCAGCTGGCCGCGCAGACGGTTCAGCGGCGTGCGCAGGTCATGGGCGATGTCGTCGCTGAGGTGGCGCAGCCCGTTCATTAGCCGCTCGATCTTGTCGAGCATGTCGTTGAGGTTGGCGGCCAGCCGGTCCAGCTCGTCACCGCCCGGCGAGTGCGGGATGCGGGCGTGCAGTTGTCCGTCGATGATCTGGCGGGTCGTCCGGTTGATCGTCTCCAGACGGCGGGTGACGTTGCGGCGGATGGCGAGTCCCCCCGCCGCCGACATTCCGGCGATGACGATGAAGCCCCAGAACAGGGTTTCCACGATCCGGTTGCGGAACTGGCGGCGCTCGCCGAGCCATGCCCCGACGAGGAGGCGGTGTCCGTCCAACAGGGTCCGGGTGAAGGCCAGAACCGGCTGGGTTCCGGGGGGCGGTCCCTCCGTTCCCGTTTTCGCGGCGTCCGCCTGGAAGAACAGCCGTCCTTCCGCATCCGGAACGGCGTCCGGCCAAGCGGGCAGGTTCCCCGCCACACGCGCCCCGTCGGGGCCGGACAGCAGATAGACGCCGGCGATGGGATGGCCCGTCACCATCCGGTCCTCCAGAACCTGGCGCAGTTTCGGCAGGCCGCCCCGCCGGTGGTGCGCCTCCAGCCCCTCCAACTCGGCGGCGGCGGCCTGCCCGGCCTGTCCCTCCAGGAAGGAATCGGTCACATCGTAGAGGAGGGCGAAGACGACCAGCCCCGCCGACAGGAGCAGGGCGAGCCCGAAGAGCGCCATGCGGAAGGCGGCGCTGCGGAGCAACCGGAGATCAGGCACGCAGGCAGTACCCGGCACCGCGCACGGTGTGGATCAGCGGGCTCCCGAAATCACGGTCGATCTTCTGGCGCAGCCGGGCGATGTGCACTTCGATCACGTTGGTTTGCGGGTCGAAATGGAATTCCCAGACATTCTCCAGCAGCATCGTCCGGGTGACGACGCTGCCGGCGTTTCGCATCAGATATTCCAGCAGCTTGAACTCGCGCGGGTGCAGTTCGATGGCGCGGCCGGCACGTTTCACCTTGCGGGCCAGGAGATCCATTTCCAGGTCCCCGACCTTGAGGCTTGTTTCCGCCTTTTGGGAGGAGCGCCGCCGCCCCAGAAGCTCGACGCGCGCGATCAGTTCGCCCAGCGAACAGGGCTTGGTCAGGTAGTCGTCACCGCCGTTGCGCAGGCCGTGGAGACGGTCCTCCAGACTGCCGAGGGCGCTGAGAATCAGCGCCGGCGTGTCGACGCCCAACGCCCGCAAAGCCATGATGACCGCCATGCCGTCCATGAACGGCAGCATCCGATCGACGATGAGCACATCGTATTGGCCCGACATCGCCTGCGACAGGCCGCTTTTGCCGTCGGGAGCATGATCGGCATCGTGCCCCTGGTCCTTGAGGCCCTTCAGCATCAGGGCCGTGGCCTTGGGATCATCCTCGATGACTAAGATTTTCATTGCGCACGCATCTTCGCTGCACCGTTTCCGCTCATCGATGGACGAACCGCCGCTCCGTCCGTCCCACAAAATGGCCGATCTCCACCGGATTCGAAAGGGGGTGGAGCTTTAACCGATCCTTGACCCTCGCCCCCCTAACCAGTGTGATCCAACCAGTGTGACGAGGGGTGGAATGCAGGACGCGACCGCCCCCTTCCCCAGCCGAGGGTCAGCCATGGCCATCACCGCAACCGTGACCGGCGCCGACGGTCCCTTGCTGAAAACGGTCGAGGCGGCGCTCGCCTATTGGGGGAACCTGATCCCCACGGACGCCAGCATCGAGGTGCTGGTCGATACCGCCCTCACCGCCCCCAGCTCCCTGGCCACGGCGCGCCCGGCGACCAGCGTCGTGGTCGGGCAGAAGACGGTGACTCCGGCCGAGGTCGTCGGCGGCAACATGCTGAGCGTCGGGACCTACGATATCGTCCAGTCCGGGGCCGCCTACGAATGGCGGACCGGCACCGATCCCAACGGAAAGGACAAGCCGGACATCCTGCTGTCGGTCAATCCGAACGCGGCGCTTTGGCATGATCCGGCCATCAACCCCCTGAACCCGGCGTCTTCTCCGGCAATCCCAGCCGACCAGTACGACGCCTTTTCGGCGATCGTCGGCGCCATCGGCGTCGCGCTCGGCGTCGAGGGACTGCGCGACGCCACCACCGGCGCGGTGACCGGGGCGGCCATCAGCCGCTTCGACCAGCACGTCACCTTCGCCAAGGGCGTGCCCTACTTCAACGGCCCCAACGCGGTGGCCGTGTTCGGCGCGCCCGTGCCGCTGACGGAGGGAGGGCTCTACTCCTACGTCGCCGGAGCCGATCCGATGAACGGCGTCCTGGCCTCCGCCCTCTCGCCCGGCCGGCGGGTGGACGTCAGCCCGCTCGACCGCGCCATCCTGCGCGACACCCTTCTGGAGGTGAGCACCTCCAACCAGACCTTCATCGGGTCGGAGCGGAACGAGACCCTGGCCGGCGCCAACGGTCATGATCTGGTGTCCGGCGGCGGCGGCGACGACAGCCTGCTGGGGGGCGGCGGGGACGACCTGCTGGCCGGCGGAACCGGGAACGACAGTCTGAGCGGCGATCCCATCGGCCACACCGGAACCGACATCCTGCTGGGCCAGGAGGGCGACGACCGGCTGCTCGGCGGCGCCGGGAACGATTGGCTCGACGGCGGCGTGGGATCGGATGTGCTGTTCGGTGAAACCGGGCGGGACACCCTGATCGGGGGCGCCGGCGCCGACGTGCTGTACGGCGACTATTATGGCGACCGCAACACCACGACCAACAGCACCATCACGCCTCCCGGCACGCCCACGCTCAACGACGACCTTCTTCTGGGCGGGGCCGGGGACGACACGTTGCACGGTGGTGCCGGCAGCGACACGTTGACCGGCGGCGGCGGCTCCGACCATTTCCGTTTCACCGACGTCGCCGACTCCACGCCGGCCAGCCGGGACGTCATCACGGACTTCCGTGGCTATCTGAAGGAGATTTACGACGAGACGGGCGAAAGCCGGACGATCACCTTCTATTCGGTCTACGGCGCGGCCGTCCAAGTGCTGACCGGCCTCGATCTGGTCGATTTCCGGGGACCGGATGCCCACACCCAGCGCGACCTGATCGACTTGTCGGAAATCGACGCCAACCCGCTGAAGTCAGGCAAGCAGGCCTTCACCTTCATCGACCAAACGGGCTTCTCCGCCCCCGGGCAGGTGCGATGGCGCGAGCAAGGCACCTCGATCATCATCGAGGCGACGCTCAGCCAGGAACTGACCACGGACCTGTCGATCGAGCTTCAGGGGGTGGCAGGAAGCTATGTCCTGACCAGCCAGGATTTCCTGCTCGGCATCGATCCCTTTGCGGCGCAGACGCCGGCGGCCTTCAAGCAGGCGTCCGGCGGCAAGACCCCCAACGGAATCACCGCCGACCTTGCCGCGGCAATGGCTTGGAACGGGTTCGGCGGCGCGATCTCTCTTCCCATGGTCTCCAATCTGGTGGGCGGCAATCTGGACGACCGTATCCTTGGAAGCCAGAAGAGCAACGCTCTCTGGGGCGACGACGGCGACGACACCATCCAGGGCCTCGCCGGTGCCGACACGCTGACCGGCGGGTACGGAAACGATCTGCTCCAGGGCGGCGAGGACGGTGACTGCCTTCTCGGCGGCCCGGGCAGCGATGTTCTGCTCGGCAACGCCGGGGCCGACCAGATGTACGGCGGGCGCGGCGACGACGCTCTGTTCGGCGGCCGCGACGACGACACGCTGAGCGGCGATGTCGGCTCCGACGTGGTCGTGGGCGATCTCGGCAACGACACGGTGATCGGCGGCGACGACAGCGACGCCCTGTCCGGCGGCGCGGGCAACGACCTGCTGTTCGGCAACGCCAGCCACGATCTGCTGTTTGGGAACGCCGGCACCGACACCCTGTTCGGCGGGAGCGGGAACGATCTGCTGTTCGGCGGGGCGGGCGACGACGCGCTGTTCGGTGACCTCGGCAATGACCGGCTGGCGGGCGACCTGGGCAACGATACGCTGACCGGCGGGGCCGGGGCCGACGTCTTCGTCTTCGCCACCGGGGGCGGCGCCGACCGCATCACCGACTTCACCGGTGCCGACGGCGACCGCATCGGCCTCACCCCCGGCCAAGCTTACAGCGTCACCGCCAACGGGGCCGGCGAGGCGGTCATCGTCTTCTCCGACACCCACACCGTCACCCTGGCCGGCGTCCGCCGGGAGCAGTTCTCAACCGGCTGGATCATCTTCGGCTGAAATAAGCGAGGGCGGCCTTTCGGCCGCCCTCGCTTATTTCAGCAACCCCTCAAGATGCCGTATCTGGTCCTGTTCGCCCGGGCCAGCGTTGGCGCGCGCCCGCTCCAGCCATTCGTGGGCAACCGCAAGGTTCGGCGGCCCCAACCGTCCACGGGCGCTCATCAAGGAGAGGTTGAGGCAAGCCTGGACATGCCCTGCCGCCGCCGCCTTCTCGAACCAGAAGCCGGCCTGCTGGTCGTTGCGCAGAACGCCCACTCCGCGCGTGTACAGCAGGCCGAGTGAGAACTGTGCAGGAGTAAACCCCTGCTCCGCCGCCTTGCGGTACCATTCCGATGCTTCGAAGGGGTCTTTCTCGACGCCTTGTCCGGCCTCGTGCAAGCAGCCGAGCCGCCACTGTGCTTGAGCGTAGTGGGCGGATTTCTCGGCTTTCCGGTACCATTCGGCGGCTTTGGCCATGTTCTTCGGAACACCCTGGCCGCGCAGATACATGTTCGCCAGATTGAGCTGCGATGGGCTGTGGCCCTGTTCGGCCGCTTTTTGGAACCAGCGTGCCGCTTCGGTCATGTCCGCCGGCCGATCGCTCCCGCTCGCCAGAAAGATTCCAAGCTCGCAAGCGCCGTCCAGATTGCCCCGTTCGGCAGCGGCGCGCAGATGCTCCGCCGCGGCGTCCGGGTCTCGCGGCAGCAACTGACCGTTCAGGAGGATACGGCCGAGCGCGACGTGCGCCCGGGCACAATCCTGCTGCGCCGATGCCCGCAACAGCGCTATGGCGCGCTCCACATCCCTTTCGACCCCTTGGCCATTCAGGTAATGCTGCGCCAGATCGAGCTGTGCGTAAGGTTGGCCGGCTTGGGCGGCGCGTTCCAGCCACGCAAGCCCTTCCATCTCGTTTTGTTCGACGTTGACGCCGGCCGGAAACAGCAGATCACGGTTGGAATGCGGGTCGGTCTCGCCCGTCGCTGCGTAGAGCCGCAGCGGGTCGCTGAAGTCCCGAACCCGTCCAAGGCCTTGGGTGTAGATCTGTCCAAGGAAATGCTGTGCGTCGGCGTGCCCCAACTCGGCCGCGCGACGCATCCAGTTGACCGCCTCCGGTATGTTCCGGACCACGCCGCGCCCCTGTGCGTAGCATTGGCCGAGCTGGAACAGCGCGTCGGGATGGCGGCGCTTGGCGAGAATGCGCAGGATCCGCACACCCTCCGCCGGGTGCCCGGCCGTGAACGCCGCTTCCGCTTCCTGGCGGAGTCGCTCGCTGCCCCGCAGCTTGCGGAAGAGACCGAACAGGCGTCCCTTTGATGCCTTCGGCCAGGATTGGAGCGCTTGGCGTTGCCCCCGGAGGAGCGCCCCCTTGGGGGTGTTCGTGGTTTGGCTCATGGATGGAACGCGCGAGCCGTTAAGGCTCGCGCATGCTCTCGTTGATGCTGCCCAGAAGAGGCTTCAGGAAATAGGCCATGATGGTGCGGTTTCCGATCTTGACGTCGGCCGTCAGCGGCAAACCCGGCACCAGGCGGAAGCCTTCCGGAACGTTGCGCAGATTGACCGAGGTCAGCTTGATGTGCGCACGGTAGAACAAGCCTTTCGGCGCGGCGGCGCCGCTGTTGGCGTTCGCCTTGGTGATGCCGCCGGTCCGGTCTTCGGCGCTGAAGGAATCGTCGCTGATGGTGCGCACGACGCCTTCGGCGGCCCCATGCTCCAGGTAGTTGTAGGTGTCGAACTTCAGCGCGACGGGGTCGCCTTCGCGGATGAAGCCGATTTCCCGTCCGTCGATCTGGACGACCGCTTCGAGCGGGGCGTTGATCGGCACCAGGGTGAAGAGCGGCTCGGCCGCCTGGGCGATCGAGTTGACCGAGCGGTTCGCCACTTCCAGAACCACGGCGTCCACCGGAGCGGTCAGCGTGACCAGCTCTTCCCGCTTGCGGGCCTTGGCCATCTGCTCGGCCAGGACGTCGCGCTCGGTGCGCTGCTGGATCAGCTCCTGGGCGACCGTGTTGTTCCATTGCTGGATGAAGGCTTCACGCTGGGCCCTCAGATCGTCCAGCTCGTGACGGCTCTGCTGCTCGGTCGATTTGGCCGTGGATAGGTTCCGCTCGATGTCCAGCCGGTTGGCCGTGGCTGCCAGGGCGTTCAGCTTGCTGCCGACCTGCGAGGCGGCCAGGGTGGTCCGGATATCTTCGATCTCCTTCCACTTCTGAAGCTGGGCCGTGAGGTTGGTGACCTCGATCTGGCTGTTGGTCATGACCGCCCGCGTGCGGGCGATCCGCTCGTCGAAGCTCTGGACCTGCGCGCTGAACTGCGCCTGGCGGTTGCGCCACAGCCCGAGCTGTCCCAGGGCCACCTCGGCCGGAAGATCCGCGGGGGGCTTGTAGGCCTCGCCGGCCAGCTCGGCCTCCAGGCGCGAGATCCCGGCCTCGGCCGTCTTCAGGCGGACGGTGAGCTGACCGATGTCCGACTGGGCGAAGGTCGGGTCGATGGTGGCCAGAACCTGGCCGGCCTTCACGATGTCACCCGCCCGCACCTTGACGCTCTTCAGGATCGCGGTGTCGAAGGGCTGGATGATGATCGGCGTTTCGGTCGACACCAGCCGGCCGGTCGCCGACACGACACGGTCGATGCGCGACACCGACGCCCAGACGATGGCGGTGACGATCAGGAGGGTGGTCGCGTAGAGGGTGACCCGCGTCAGCGCCGGCTCGGGCTGGTTCTCGATCTCGGCGGTGTCCGACTGGAAGTCGTTGATTGCCCGCTCGGCTTCCGCCTCCTCCTGCTTGGAGGGTGTGAGCTGTGCAAGGCTCATGACGCGAGCTCCAGGTGCCGGTTCTGCTTGTACCAGAGATGACGGTAGACGTCACAACGCCCCAACAGGTCGTTGTGACGGCCCACGTCGGCGACCTTGCCGCGGTCCAGGACCATGATGGCGTCGCACGACACCAGGGAGGACAGGCGGTGGGAAATGATGATCAGCGTGCGGCCCTTGGCGATGTTCTGCATGTTGGCCTGGATGATGGCCTCGCTTTCCGCGTCGAGCGCGCTGGTCGCCTCGTCCATGATGAGGATCGGCGGATTGATCAGCAGCGCGCGCGCGATGGCGATGCGCTGACGCTGACCGCCCGACAGGTTGGCGGAGCCTTCCTCAATCATGGTGTCAAAGCCGCGCGGCAGACGTTCGATGAACTCGTCGGCGCCGGCCAGGCGCGCGGCCTCGATCACCTCCTCCATGGGGGCACCGGGCTTGGTGGCGGAGATGTTCTCGCGGATCGTGCCGCGGAACAGGAAGTTGTCTTGCAACACGACGCCGATGTTGGTGCGCAGATGGTCCAGATCGATCTCGCGCAGGTCGTGCCCATCCACTTTGATCAGGCCTTCCTGCGGCCGGTGCAGGGCCTGCAGAAGGCGCGTGACCGTGGTCTTGCCCGATCCGCTTCGGCCCATGACGCCGAACATGTGCCCCTGCGGGATGGTGAAGGACACGTCGTCGAGCGCCGGCGAGGAAGTTCCCGGATAGGAGAAGCGGACAGAGGAGAACTCCACCTCGCCCTTGATCTGCGCCCGCATGCCGCGGCCGTTCCGGCCCTCTTCGGACTCGTGGTTCATGATCTGGCCCAGCATGCGCAGCGAGAGGGAGACCTCCTGGAACTGCTGGATCATCTGGGAGAGCTGGACCAACGGGCCGGTGACGCGCCCGGCGACGATCTTGAAGGCGATCAGCGCGCCGACCAGCATCGAGCCGTCGAAGATCATGTAGGCGCCGAGGCCCATCACCGCGACCTGCGTCAGCTTGTCGATCGGCATGATCAGCGACTGGGCGATCAGGGCGAAGCTGCCCAGCCGGAAGCGGTTGTCGATGGCGCGGGCCAGCTTCTGGTCCCAGGCCTGCCGCTGGCGGGCGTCCAGGGACAGCGACTTGATGGTCCGCATGCCTTGGATGGTCTCGACCAGATAGCCCTGGAGATTGGCCTCGCTGGCGTAGAGATCGTTCATGCGCCGCTTCATCGGCGGCAGGAAGGCGATCATCATCAGGCACAGCAGCAGCGTCGATCCCAGGACGATCATCGCCAGCGGGACGCTGTACATGAACATCATCGGAATGAAGACGATCAGACCGACGCAGTCCAGCGCGACCGAGAAGACCTGGCCCGTCAGGAACTGACGGACACGCTCGGTCTGCTGCATGTTCTTCGTCACCACACCGGTGGAGGAGTGCTCGAAGAAGTCGATCGGCAGGCTGACCAGCTTGTTGAAGGTCCGCATGCTGACCTGCGCGTCGATCTTGTTCGACGCGTACAGCATCAGGTAACGGCGCATGTAGGAGAACAGCGTCTCGAACAGGATCGCCAGGAACATGCCGCCGATCAGGACGTGCAGCGTGTCGATGCTCCGGTGGACCAGGACGCGGTCGATCACGATCTGCATGAAGACCGGCATGGCCATGGTCAGCAGGCTGAGCAGGATCGCGGCCACGGCGACGTCGCGGAAGATCCGCTTCTGCCGCCGGATCATCGGGAAGAACCAGGCGAAGCCGAAGGGCGGCTCCTCTTCGGCCATGGCGCCATCCTGCTTGAGCAGGATCACCTCGCCGTTCCAGGCTTCCGTGAAGCGGGCCTCGTCGACCGGCAGCGCCGTCGCATCCGCGGCCAGCGGGTCGTGCATCAGCACCACGGGCACGCCGTTCACGACATTGGCGCCGACGATCAGCACCGAATTTCCGTTGCGGAGCCGGGCGATGACCGGGAACGCCTGATCCAGCTTACCGAAATGGTGCCAGTTCATGCGAACCGCGCGCGCCTTCAGCCCGATCTGTCCGGCGATGCGGAGCAGAAGTCGGGTGGACGGTTCACGGTCGTCAAGCACATGGTCGTGTTGAATGCGCTCGACGGAGGTGTCGATGCCTCGCAGGCGGGCCGCCTCCACAAGGCATTTCAAGGCGCTGTTCGGCCCGGCTTCGGGCATTGGCGTAACGCTCCCAAGCTAATGCTGGAATTCGAGTATAGGCTATCCCACAGTCCTACCAGGCAAATTAAAACATTGTAATGCACCTTTTTCCAGACATCCGAAGGCGGCAGGGCGGATGGGGAGGGACACCTTCTTTAACGACAGACCTGTATAATATGACAGGCTTATGCTCTGTCGAAGGCCCAATGGGTGACAAGGAAGCGTCTATCTGTTCAGTAAGCGCATCATTCACTGCTGTGCTTTGCGTATATCACCGATGCTTTTCATGCGCTGCTCCGATCTCCGTGCGCCCGGACATCCCGGTCACCTGGGCTCAATTGCCGTTGCGGATCCCGGCCGAAAGGCTGGCGAGCCGACGGTTGAAGTCCCGCATCACCGCTTCCGGCGGCAGGTCCTCCTCTCCCAGAACGGCGGTCGAGCAAGGCTTCTGAAACTTGGCCAACTGCCGGTCGAACGAGTTTCCCGGCCGCCAGACATAGACGGCCGTCTCGTTGCCGATGTACCAGCCGGCCAGGACCTTGTCTGCCAAGCGGCGGTAGAAGACGTCCTCAAAATTGCGCAAGGGCGGGAAACCGCCGATGCGGGCATGGGCCTCGCGCCGAATGGCGAAGGGACCGATGGCGGCGGCGGAAATCGCCGGGATCCAACTTGGATCGATCGGTCGGCTGGTCGTGAAGCGGGTGCAGACGAAGTCGATGGCCGGCCGCTGTTCGAACGCCTTGGCGCACACCGCGAGATGGGACGGCAGATAGAGGTCATCGGCATCGAGGAAACAAAGGATCGTGCCGGCAGCCTGTTCCGCCCCGGTGTTGCGGGCACAGCCGGCCCCCTGGTTTTTCCGGTGATGGATCACGCGGACCGGACAGTCCGGACTGTCATGCGCAAGGGCCACCGCCGCGCTGTCGTCGGTAGAGCAGTCGTCCACGACGATCACGTCGCACGCGACCGGCACGCTCCTTTCCCGTGCGTAGGCGACGGCCTCGCGGATGCTGGTCAGGGTCTTGGCGATGGTGCCGGCCACGTTGTAGGCCGGAACGACGACCGAGAAGGAGAGCGGGGTGGTCATGGCGGTTGCACCGTTACAGGCGCCAGAGGCTTACCCCATCTGGCACGGCGGCGCGGTCGAGGATGCCCTTGACGTCCACCACCAGCCCGCGCCCGCCCTTCAGCCGCCGGGTCAGCAGGTTCCAGCCGGCCTGCCGGTAAACCGCGTGCGGCACGGCCAGCACGACCGCGTCGGCGGGGGGCAGGCGGTCCAGGGCGTCCAACGTCAACCCATACTCGTGCCGCGCGTCGGCCGGCTCGGCGATGGGATCGTGCACCCCGACCGGGATCCCGAAGCTCTCCAACTCGCGCACGATGTCCACCACCCGCGTGTTGCGGATGTCCGGCACATCCTCCTTGAAGGTGAAGCCCAGCACGCTCACCCGCAGGGCCTGCTCCGGATCCGGCGTCCCCCCGGCGCCGCGCATGAGGCGCTTCACCGTCTCGCGGGCGATGTAGTGGCCCATGGTGTCGTTGGTCCGGCGCCCGGCGAGGATGACCTCGGGGTGGTGGCCGACCTGCTCGGCCCGGTGGGTCAGATAGTAGGGATCGACGCCGATGCAGTGGCCGCCCACCAGCCCCGGCACGAAGCGCAGGAAGTTCCACTTGGTCCCGGCGGCGGCCAGGACGTCCTGCGTGTCGATGCCGAGCCGGTGGAAGATCATCGCCAACTCGTTCATCAGCGCGATGTTGAGGTCGCGCTGGGTGTTCTCGATCACCTTGGCGGCTTCGGCCACGGCGATGGACGGGGCCTTGTGCACGCCCGCCCGGACCACGCTGCCATAGACGTCCGCCACCACCTCCAGCGTCCCGGGGTCGGAGCCGGAAACGACCTTGGTGATCGTCTCGAAGCCATGCTCGCGGTCGCCCGGGTTGATGCGTTCCGGGGAGTAGCCGACGGAGAAGTCGTGCCCGAAGGTCAGGCCCGATTCCGCCTCCAGCACCGGCACGCAATCGCGCTCCGTAGCGCCGGGATAGACAGTGGATTCGTAGACGACGATGTCGCCCTTCTTGAGGTGGCGCCCGACGGTGCGCGTGGCGGCCAGCAGCGGGCCGAGGTCGGGCCGGTTGGCGTCGTTGATGGGGGTGGGCACGGTGACGATGTGGAAGTCGGCCGCGCGCAGGGCTGCGGGATCGGTGGTCAGCGTCAGCCGCGCTTCGGCGAGTGTACCCGCTTCCACCTCGCCGGTGCTGTCGGTGCCGGCCACCAGTTCGGCCACCCGCCGCTCGCTGATGTCGAAGGCGACCACCGGAAACCCGGCGCGCCCGAACGACACCGCCACCGGGAGGCCCACATAGCCAAGACCGATCACGGAAAGGCGGCGGGAATGGGTCATCGTCGAAGATCTCGCGGCAGAAGGAAAGAAGTGGGGTTCTTATACTGGAGAGAGCCGGCGGGCTCTTGCGCTTTTTGCGCCATAAAGCGAACTTGCGTTCGCTTTAGATTCACATGGCCTCATGTGCCGGCCGAGCTTCGGACGCATGGGCGTCCAGGCCCCCCGGCGGCGGCGCGCAACCCGTCGATCAGCTGCGGAACGATCCGGTCCACGCAGTAGCGTTGCTCCACCCTGGCCCGCCCCGCCGCCCCGGCGGCCTCCCGCAGGCCAGGATCCGCGCAGAGACGGCCAAGGGCCTCGCGCCACTCCGCCTCCGTGTCGGCGAGGAAGCCGTTCACGCCATGCTCCACGATGCTGGTGTTGACGCCGACCGGGCTCGCCACCACGGGGCGGCCGCAGGCCATGTACTGGATCAGCTTGTAGCCGCACTTCCCGCGTTCCCACGGCGTGTCGGCCAGCGGCATGATGCCGATGTCGAAGCTCAGGATGTTGGACACCTCGCTGGCTTCGGTCCAGTCCAGCCGCCGGACCGGCAGGCCGGACAGCGCCTTCTTCCCCGCGCCGATCAGCACCAGTTCGGCGCTTCCTTCCGCGACCATCGCCTCCAGCGGCGCCCGGACGAGGTCGAGGTAGGGCGACGTGCTGGGCGAACCGATCCAGCCGATCGTCACCCGCTCCTTCCCAGTTGCGGGCTTGTGCAGGGGATAGCGGTCCAGATCGACCACGGTCGGCAGGGTCAGGATCCGGCGGGCGCCGGCGGCGCGCGCGCGGTTGCCCAGATAGTCGTTGCCCACGGTGACCAGCGCCGCGCGGCTCATCAGCCGGTCGAGCTTGTCGCCGAGCAGGGCGCGAACCGCGCCGGACCGGTGACGGTCGTATTTGTGGAACCACGCATCGTCGAAATCGACGGCGTAGGGGACGCCGCCCAGCAGCAGCCGTTCAAGCGGATAGGGCAGCCACGGCAGGATCTCCTTCTCGATCCAGACCAGATCGTAGCGGCGGACCGGCAGCAGGGCGCGCAAGCGGGTCAGATAGGCCTGGGCGACCAGCCCCGGCGACCGGCCACCACCGCCGTAGAGCATCGACAGATAGCGGTCGGGCAGCAAGGGGGTGACATCCACCTCGATCCCCCCCGCCGCCAGTGCCGGCAGGAACTGGTAATGCCGCAAGCGGCTGCTCGGGCCGAGCTGGCCATAGCGAGACAACAGGAGAACACGCATGGACACTGCCCCATAGGCGCTCGCGGATCTGGCCGAGCGGGATTGCCGGCCGAGCGGGATTGGCAAACTCTTCCTAACGGGACCCGGACGTCGTCCGGCGGGTGAGACGGATCATGAACCGCTCGACCGCCAGCCCGGCCAGCAGGCGCAGCGCTGTGACACGATAGGCAATGCCGCGCCGTCCAGGGATCAGCCCGGCCCGGACGAGGAAACGCTTTTCTCCCCGGCCGAGCGGAAAGGCGTCCGCGCCATCGGGCAGAAGCCCCCGCCGGCGCAGGGCTTCGGCGAACGCCACGCGCACCAGATATTCCTGGCGCGCGGAATCGACCAGCAGGCGGAAGACGCCGGCCCAGCGGCGGCGAACCCCGTGAACGCAGGCGGCGGCGGCAACCAGCGGCGACAGGACGAGCGCCGCCGCCGCCTTGGCGACCAACCGGATGCCGGCACGCCGATACCCCAGCGTGTTGCCGCCATGCTGGACATAATCGCTCAGCGGCTCCGGCACATAAACAACCGGCCCCGCCCCGGCGGCGCAGCAGGCGATCCAATGGTCGTGGTAGGCGTACCGCTTGACCTGCGGGAAGGGCAGCGCCCGGTTCAGCAGTTCGGCGCGGAACAGGCAGGCGCAGCCGGTCACGACGTTGGCCATCAGCAAGGCCCCGGCCTGGTCGTGGCGCCCCTGCCGCCCCGGCCAGAAGACCTCGGACAGCACGCCGCCCCGGCGGTCCACGACGCGCATGTCGGAGAAGGCCAGGACCGCGCCGGCCTCCAGCGGTTCGATCAGGCGCCTCAGCTTGTCCGGATACCAGGCGTCGTCCTGGTCGGAAAAGGCGACGAAGGCGGCGTCGGCGGGGACGCGGGACAAGCTGCGCTCAAAGTTCCGGTAAAAGCCCAGATTGGTGGGATTCCGGTCGAGCTGGAAACGGGCGTCCCCGGCGGTTGCGGCGACGATCTCCCGCCACCGCTCCTCGGACGAGCCGTCGTCCTGGATCAGGCAGATCCAGTTTCGATGCGTCTGGGCGACGAGCGAGGCGACCTGCGCCTGGAACAGTTCGGGATCGGGATTGTAGGTGGCCATACAGACCGCCACCAGACGGTTGGCTGGGGTCCGCTCCGGCGCCTCTTCCCGCACCGTTCCAAAGGTACCGAGCGGCCGAACCTCCCGTTCGCCATCGTCCCAGTCAAGCCGCAGAGAGATCTCTAGATCCTGTCCAGAGAAACCGGCGGGCAGAGAAGCGAGGCCAGCGAAACCGCAGGCGGGAATTCCCGGTGCCGCGCCGCGTTCCGTCAGCGCGGCCTCGGCGTCAAGGCGAACGAGCGGGGCGTGCGCGGTGAAGGCGGCTTGGCCGACCGACAGAACGGCCCCGTTGAGACCGGCGCTGGGCCGGTAGGCCCAACCGGAAAAGAGCCATGTGAAATCCTGGCGGGAATCCACGTGCGTGGGCACGGTCCCATCCAGGCGCAGATCGGACAAGGAACTGGAACGCCCTGTCGTGCTCACCCCGGCCGGCGTAAGGGTTGCGTCGCTGTTCAACATGCGCCTTCTTAGGGGCTTTGCGGGGTGGCGCCAGAACGTTACCCAGAACGTTACATGGCCTGCCGGTCGGAAGGCTCCAGGCTGCGGCTCAAAGCGTTGGCGTTGCTGCCCATGCGCTTGTGGTAGAGGTTCAGCACCTCGTCCACCGGGCCGATCGTGACGACGCGCCCGTTCTCAAGCCACAGCAGCTTGTTGCACAGGCGGCGCAGCACGCTTTCGACGTGCGAGGCGACCACCAGGATGCTGGCGCGGCTGACGAACTCCTCGGCCCGGCGTTCGGCCTTTTCCAGGAATTGCGCGTCGCTCACCGCGATCCATTCGTCCATCAGCAGAATTTCCGCGTCGATGGCCGTGGCCGCGCCGAAGGCCAGACGAAGCATCATGCCCGCCGAATAGGTCCGCACCGGCAGATCCAGATGGCCGCCCAGTTCGGTGAAGGCGGCGATGTCGTCCATCTTGCTCTCGATCTCTTCGTTCGAGACGCCGAGATAGGCCGCCCGCATGCGGATGTTGTCGTAGCCGGACGCATCTCCATCGAAGCCGATCGACAGGTCGAACAGAGGCGTCACCTGCCCTTCGACCCGGACCCGTCCGGTGGTCGGCTCATACACCCCGGCCAAGGTTCGCAGCAGCGTCGTCTTGCCCGCGCCGTTGCCGCCGATCAGCCCCAGCCGGTCGCCATGATCCAGATGCAAGGACACCTTGTTGAGCGCGTTCACCTGGATGCGGTGCTGCGCGTCGTGCCGGATGATCCCGCTGGTCGAAGAGTGAAGCAGGGTCTTCTTCAGGGAGCGTCCGCTGCCCTGATAGATGACGAATTCGACGGAGACCTGATCGAGGTGAATCTTAGCCACGGGTCTACAGCCAATAAGCGATGCGTTTGCGGAACCGGACATAGATGGCGAAGGTGGCCGACCAGCCCAGAACCGTGATCAGCACGGCCGTCGCCCAGACGGAAGGCGCCAACGCCTCCCCCAGCAGCGGGCCACGGACGACTTCGATCAGATAGTAGATCGGATTGAGCGCGATCATCCATTGACGCTCGCCCATCAATTCCGGCTTCCACATGACCGGCGTGACGAAGAACAGCAGCTGGACCACGCTGGCGGCAATCGGCTGAACGTCGCGGAAACGCGCGCAGGCGATGCCCAGCGCCAAGGCGATCCACATGGCGTTGACCAGCAGAAGGAACAGACCCGGCAGAAACAGAAGCCCGCTCATCCCCGGCCACAGACCGAGCCACAGCGCCATGACGATGAAGATCACGGCGTTGTGGCCGAGAATGATCAGGTTGCGCCAGATGACGCGCAGCACATGGACCGACAGCGGCATGCGCACATGCTTTATGAGGCTCTCGAACTCCAGAAAACTTTGGCAGCCTTCGGTCAGGATGGCGGCGACGAAGTTCCAGATGGCCAGCCCCAGGGCGAGGAAGGGCAGATAGTCGGCAAGCGGGAAGCGGAACAGGGACCCGTAGATGAAGCCCAGGCAGGCGACCAGCACAGCCATGCTGATGGTCAGCCAGAACGGCCCGAGCACCGAACGCCGGTAACGCTTCTTGATGTCATGCCAGCCCAGCATGCCCCACAGCGACCAGCTCGTCACACCTTGGAAAAGGTCTTCGCGGGCACGCGCGGTCTGGCTGCGGTCGGCAGAGTCGAACAGAAGGCTCATCGGCGAATCATGCGGGCGTGAAGGCAGTATGAAGGCAAGGCATGGGAGCGCAATCCAACGCGATGCCCCCTTTCCTCATTGGGTATCAGGCGTATCGGCCAAGTGGCATTGTGGTACTCTAGACGGATGTGGCTGTCACGCACTATCGCGGCGTCCGTGCCATGCCCGACTTCAGCCGAAGATGATCCAGTCGGTCGAGAACTGCTCCCTGCGGACACCGGCCAAGGTGACGGTGTGGGTGTCGGAAAAGACGATGACGGCCTCGCCGGCGCCGTTGGCGGTGACGCTGTAGGCCTGACCGGGGGTGAGGCCGATGCGGTCGCCGTCGGCACCGGTGAAGTCGGTGATGCGGTCGGCGCCGCCCCCGGTGGAAAAGACGAAGACGTCGGCCCCGGCTCCGCCGGTCAGCGTGTCGTTGCCCGCGTCGCCCGCCAGCCGGTCGTTGCCGAGGTCGCCGAACAGCGCGTCGTCGCCCGCCCCGCCGAACAGGGTGTCGTCGCCACCGCCGCCGAACAGGGTGTCGGTGCCGGCGTTGCCGAACAGCAGGTCCTGGCCGGCGTTGCCGAAGACGAGGTCGTTGCCGTCGCCGCCGGACAGGGCGTCGCTGTCACCGCCGCCGGCCACCGTGTCGTCGCCCGCGTCGCCCGCGACCACGTCGGAGCCGTCGTCGCCGCTCAGCGCGTCGTTGTCGCGGCCGCCGAACAGCACATCGTCGCCGCGCCCGCCAAACAGCAGGTCGGCCCCGGCGTTGCCGAACAGCGCATCGTTGCCCGTGTTGCCGAACAGGATGTCGAAGTCGTCACCCCCTTGGGCGATGTCGTCGCCGACCCCGGCGAACACCGTTTGCGAGCCCCCGAACCCGGCGAAATGGTTGTTCCCGGCGCCTCCGATGACTTGGATGGAACCGATCAGAGCGGCAAAACCGGCATGATCGATCTGCACCGGCACGCCCGCCGGCAGGGCGCGCCCATCGACCAGCAGGGCCGTGGCCGCATCGCCGCCGAGCGCGACCGCGCCCCTGGGCTGCACAGTGCGCACGGTGATGGCGCTGCCCGCCCCCAGCCGGTCGGCGAAGGCGCCCACGGCGGCGCCAAGGCCGGCTTCGGCCACGCCGAGTTCCGCCGCCGCGTTGATCATTCCCGCGGAAGCCATGCCTGCGGCCACGACCATCGAATTGTCCGGCATCGGAAGCGGACGCGGTGTCGGGGGTGAGACCACGGTCGTGCCGCCCGAACCACTTCCGGAACTTCCTCCTCCCCCGGATGCCGGAGCGGGCGGCAAAGGGGGTGGGGCGGTCGGAACGGGAATGATGGAAACGTCGGTGGGGGTGGCCGGGGGCAGGGGAGCGGGCAGCGCGTTGCGCGCGACGTAATTGTTGCGCCCCATCTGCCCCCAAGGCAGCTCATGGATGCCCAAACCGAAGGCCGGCGAGCCGGCCCCCAGGCGGAAGTCCCCCGCCGCCGCGTTCACGAACAGCGGGTCGGCGCGCAGGTCGCCGCCGTTGTAGGCCGGGCTGTTGGCGACGAGGTTGCCGGTGATGGTGGGCTGGCCGGCGGTGTACAGCTCCCAATAATCGTCCACCGGCACGGCGCCGTAGGCGATGTTGCCGGTGATGCTGTTGTTGCGCGGCAGGCCGGCGTCCCCAGCGCTCGGCACCCATTCCACGCGGATCATCTCCTCGCGGTTGGAGCCCATGACGCTGAGGTTGTTGGTGACCCGGTTGTTGTCGCCGCCGTGGATGAACACGCTGGCCCAGCCGGTGCCCCGGATGAAGTTGTCGGTGACCGTGACCCCGTTGGTCTGGTCGTCCAGATAGACGCCGAAGCTCTTGTGGCCCACCACCCAGGACCCGTCGGCGCCGGTGGCGAGGCCGGTGACCCCGTCGATCCAGTTGCCCCGGATCACCGCCGCCGCGTTGTTGTTGGAACGGCCCAGCATCTCGATGGCGGCGCTGTCGGCGGTCTCCAGCCCGGTCCGGGTGATGCGGTTGTATTCGATGACGTTGCCGGTGTTGGCGTTGTTGGCGTTCCAGTCCTTGATGGAGATGCCGTAGCTTGGGCTGCCGTCGATCTCGTTGTGCGAGAAGGTGTTGCGGTCGATGCCGTTGCCGGTGATGCCGGAGACGTACTTGGCGATCTCGCCGACGTCGCGGATGAGGTTGCCGGTGACCGTGTTGTCGTTGGAGCGGGCGGACAGGTCCATGCCCGTGCCGGCCAGATGCTCCATCACGTTGCCGTCGATATAGTTGGCGGACGAACCGGACAGCCGCAGCCCGTTGCCGGCGTTGACAAAGTGGTTGCCGCCGATGCGGTTGCCGTTCGCCCCGATCAGTTCCACCGTGTTGCCGTTCAGCGGCGTCTCGGTGAAGGTCAGGCCGAACAGCGTGGCGTTGCTGGTCCCGGTCATCCGCACCAGCGTGCCGAGGCGCGGCACCACCACGCCCTCCTGCTCGAAGGTCGCGGGGGCCTCCGGCTTGACGACCAGCCGGCCGTCGGACGCCCGCCACGCGAACTCGCCCGCGTCGCGCAGCAGCGCCGGGCTGTTCAGCAGCCGGTAGGTGCCGCCGGTCTGGACCTGGTACCAGACGGGGCTTTTGAAGGTGATGGTGTTGGTGGTGAAATCGACGCTTTGCACCTCGACGATGCTGTCGGCAAGGCGGTCGGTGTTGAAGGTCTGGATCTTGGTGCCGGCGGTCACGTCGCCGGGCTGGATGTCGCCCGTCCGGAACTTCAGCGCCGTCTTGCTGCCCGCTCCCTCGGCGACCAGCCAGCCGGACCGCGTCGGGTTCGCCGGGTCCCAATCGCCCGACTGGGCCACCCGCTGGCGCACCCCGCCGACGATGAGGTCGAGGTCGCTCGCCCGGCCGAGCGCCGCCGAGAAGATCCCGTTCCCCTCATTTTGGAAGCCGGTGACCGCCTCCCCACCGCTGAGCACCGCCGTCTCGCCCGGATAGCCAATGAAGGTGACGCCGTTGTCGGCCGAGGTCAGTTCCAGCGTGCGGCCCAGACGATAGGTGCCGCCGCGCACGTAGGTCACATCGATGGAGGTCGCGCGCATCAGGTCGCGCGCCCGCTCCAGACTGGCCAGGGGACCGTCGGTGCCGTCGGCGTTGGGGACGGCGAGGCGCCCCGACCAAGAGTCGTTCCCGTTGACCGCGACGAAATAGGCCGGCTCCCGCACGGCCTCCATCGGCGCCGGGAAACCAGGATAAGAGACCGCGTTTTCGGACATTCCCGCACCGTCGTGACTTGGCGAGCGGGGCTCGCGAAGGTGGTAACCCGAACGAGGGTAGGGCGGCGGGGAAGAAGGCAGTTAGGCCAAGCTCGTGATAAATTTTAGACATTGCGGCCAGAGCGCGCTTTGCGAAGCACCCCGTTGGAACGTTTCCACTCCCGGCCCGTGTGAGATTCCCATCCCTGGGTAATCCCATCATGTATCCGAATTCTCCGTTGGCAAAAAAAGACAGCCACAGATTATCGAAATCATCACCGGCTATGTAAAAATAACATGGTATCGATATCCTCAATCGATGCTGGGGCTAACGCTATTTCAGAGATTGTTGAAACCGTCGCCCGATCATACCTTCTGAACCTCTTCATAATTAAGACTGCCCGACCAAGTTCGGCCGAATATTTCGGCCAATAATCATGCTCGCTTTCATGGCAGGCAACGCTTTTACCAGGAGGAATGTGCGGTGCTCGAAATCTTGATCGCGGACTCCAGCCTTGCCGATATCGAGCGGCTGCTCGAACAAAGACGCCCTGGCGTCCGGGTCATCCCGGTATCCTCAGGGGAGGACGCCCATGACGTTCTGCGCGACGCGCTTTTGCTGCACCCCAAGGCCGTTCATCTTCTGGCGCACGGTCGGCCGGGCGAAGTGCTGCTGGGCGCCAACCCGATCAACGCCCGCTCCCTCCTCGACCGTGCCTGGCCGGACGCGTCGGGCACCGAAATCCTGATCCACGCCTGCCACGTCGCCGAGGGTGACGCCGGGCGTCTCTTCCTCGACCGGTTCGCCGCGGCGACCGGCGCCGCCATCGCCGCCTCCACCAGTCTTGTCGGCGCGGCGGAGCTGGGCGGCTCCTGGACCCTCGACGCGGCGACCGCGCCGGTTGAGGCGCTGCCGGCCTTTGCCGCTCCGGTGGCCTGGGCGCACACGCTGGCGATCCTTCCGGTCCAGCCGGGTCCCCAGAACTTCGAAGGGACCGACGAAGAGTTCGACGAGGTCGACTACATCACCCTCGGCAACGCGCCGGTGCTGATCGACCTCGCCGACCCGACGCGCAACACCGGCTACGCGGCGGGCGACACCTACACCAGCGTCGAGCGTATCGCCGGCGGCGGCGGTGACGACACCCTGTACGGCGACGACAACGACAACTGGTTCCGTGGCCACGCCGGCAACGACATCGAATACGGCCTGGGCGGCAACGACACGCTGGAAGCCGCGGACGGCGACGACACATTGTACGGCGGCGATGGCGACGACCGCGTGGTCGGCCTGGCCGACAACGACCTCCTGTACGGCAACGACGGCGCCGACACGCTGCTCGGCATGGGCGGCGACGACCGCATCTACGGCAACACCGGCAACGACCTGATCTACACGGACTACGGCGCCGACACCGTCTACGGCGGCGACGGCGACGATACCATCTACGCGGGCGAAGTCGCCTGGGGCACCGGCGAGTACGACGGCGAGGCGCAGGCCGACATCCTCGACGGCGGTGCCGGCAACGACCGCTACATCATCAACAGCACCTGGGGCGCCGGGACCACGCGCTTCGACGGCGGCGCCGGGACCGACACGCTGGAGATCACCACCCGCACCCTGATCAACCCCGACAGCGGGGCGACCTACTTCGGCGGCACGTCGTTCGATCTTTCCGGCATGACGCTGACCAGCGTCGAGAATCTGGCCATCACGGGCGCCATCACGGGCGATGGGCCGATCCAGGTGACCCTCGGCCAGGGGCAGGCCGGGACCGATGCGATCTCGACCATCATCTTCGAGAACGCGGCCTTCAGCGGTTCGATCGGGACCGGCGACGGCGCGGCGCTCGGCGCCAACCAGATCCAGATCGAGACGGTGGACGGCAACACCGTGCTGCACATCGGCATGGACAGCGTGGCCGGCAGCGACATCGACATCACCCTGAACGGCACCTTCGAGCGCAGCCAGTTCACACTGTCCGGCAACGAGATCGTGATCGGCGACGCCCAGGCGGCCCAGCCGGAACTGGCCATCGCCGCGACCGACGCCAACAAGGTGGAAGGCTCCACCGGCACCACGCCCTTCACCTTCACCGTCACCCGCTCGGGCGACACCAGCGCCGCGGGCTCCGTGGACTGGGCGGTCACCGGTTCGGGCACCAACCCGGCCAACGCCGCCGACTTCGGCGGGACACTGCCGGGCGGCACCGTGGACTTCCTGGCCGGCGAGACCACCAAGACCATCACCGTCGACGTGACCGCCGACACCATCGTGGAGGAGGACGAGGGCTTCACCCTGACCCTCTCCAACGCGACGGACGGCGCCACCATCACCACGGCGACGGCCCAGGGCGTGATCCAGAACGACGATGTGGTGGTTTCTCCTCCCCCGCCCCCGCCCCCGCCTCCGCCCCCTCCTCCCCCGCCGCCGCCTCCGCCGCCGGTCTCCGGGGGCGGCAGCGACAACAGCAGCGGTGGCGGGTCGGGCACGCCGACCCCTCCGACCGGCACCGACACGGCCGGATCGGTGTCCATCGTCTCGGGTAACGGCACCCCGGTCGCCCTGGACAGCGCGGGTACGCTGAACGCCACCCTGCCGGCCGGCATCGGGCTGACCTCCACCGGGCCACAGGCCCCGGTCGGCGCGGCCGGCGTCGCCGCCGCGCTGAACTCGGCCACCGCCGGGCTGAGCGGCGACCCGGCCATCGCCACGGCGATCAACACCTACGCGGCGACCCTGCCGGCCGGCAGCGGCGTGGTCGTGCGCACCATCACCCCCAATCTCACGCCGGGTGCTTCGTCCATCGGATCGGGTCCGATCCTTATTCAGGGCACCGACGGCGGGACATCGGAAGCGCTGGTCATCGACGGCCGGGGCCTGCCGGCCGGGACGGCCATCCAGCTCGACGGCGTCGACTTCGCCACGGTGATCGGCAACGTGCAGGTGCTCGGCGGCGCCGGCAAGAACATGGTCGTCAGCGACAATGGTGACGGCAACATCCAGGGCGGCGCGGACACCGACACGCTGTTCGGCGGGGCCGGCAGCGACATGACCTTCGGCAACGCGGGCAACGACATCCTGTTCGGCAACGCCGGGGCCGACCAGATGTACGGCGGGCGCGGCGACGACGTTCTGTTCGGCGGCCGCGACGACGACCTGTTGAGCGGCGACGACGGGGCCGACGTGGTCGTGGGCGATCTCGGCAACGACACGGTGGCCGGCGGCGGCGACAGCGACGCTCTGTCCGGCGGCGAGGGCAACGACCTCGTCTTCGGCAACGCCGGCCAGGACCTGCTGTTCGGCAACGCCGGCACCGACACCCTGTTCGGCGGCAGCGGGAACGACACCCTGTTCGGCGGGGACGGTGACGACGCGCTGTTCGGCGACCTCGGCAACGACCTGCTGGTGAGCGACGCGGGCAACGACACGCTGACCGGCGGGGCCGGGGCCGACGTCTTCATCTTCGCCACCGGCGGCGGCGCCGACCGCATCACCGACTTCACCGGTGCCGACGGCGACCGCATCGGCCTCACCCCCGGTCAGGCCTACAGCGTCACCGCCAACGGGGCCGGCGAGGCGGTCATCGTCTTCTCCGACACCCACAACGTGACCCTGGCCGGTGTCCGCAGGGAGCAGTTCTCAACCGACTGGGTCATCTTCGGCTGATCCGGCCAGACCCTGAAAGGACGGCTCACGGGCGGGCGGATGACGGACATCGTCATCCGCCCGTCCTGTTTTGCATGGGAAACGGGAGCGGTGCTCGCCGGTGTACGGAGGCGTGGAAGGCGTGTTAGGGTCGGCCGCGCCGCGCGCTGCGCGGCCGTTGTCCTTTCCATTTTGATTGCCTTCGATGTTCCAGAGCCTTCTGCGCATCCCTTTCAGTCTGCTCCATAACCACTATCTCGTCCGCCAGCTCACCTGGCGCGACATCGCGGGCCGGTACCGCGGCTCGGCCGCCGGCCTGCTGTGGTCGTTCCTGACCCCGCTCGTCATGCTGGCGCTCTACACGCTGGTGTTCGGGGTCATGTTCCAGGCCCGCTGGAGCGCGGCCGCCCCGGAACGGGCGACGGTGGTGACGGACGGACACGGCAGCTTCGCGCTGATCCTGTTCGTGGGCCTGATCCTGCACGGCTTCCTGGCGGAATGCATCGGCCGGGCGCCGGGCCTGATCCTGGGCAACGCCAATCTGGTGAAGCGGGTCGTCTTCCCGCTGGAAATCCTCGGCTGGAGCACCATCGGGTCCGCCCTGTTCCACAGCGCGGTCAGCTTCGTGGCGCTGCTCGTCATCTATGTGCTGGTGCAGGGGACGATCCAATGGACGGTCCTTCTGCTGCCGCTGGTGCTTCTGCCCCTGACGATGCTGGCCTTGGGGCTGGTCTGGTTCCTGTCGTCGATCGGCGTGTTCCTGCGCGACATCGGGCAGGTCGTGCCGCCGGTGACGACCCTGCTTCTCTTCCTCAGCCCGATCCTGTTCCCGGCTAGCTCGATCCCTGAACCGCTGCGCCAGCTTCTGTTCCTCAACCCGTTGACGATCCCGGTCGAGCAGGCCCGCGCCCTGGTCATCTGGGGGACCATGCCGGACTGGGGGCTGCTGGCCGCCTACACCGTGGTCGCCACCCTGGTCGCCTGGGGCGGTCTTTACTGGTTCAACCGCACCCGCGCCGCCTTCGCCGACGTGATGTGAACGCCTCCCCGGAAACGTCTCCATGCTTCAGTTCCTTGGCATTGGCGCCCAGAAGTCGGGCACCACATGGCTTTACTTCAACTTCAAGAAACACCCCTCGATCTTCCTGACGGAAGAGAAGGAACTGCATTTCTGGGACTGGCATCGGGATCGCGGACTCGACTGGTACCGGGCGCAATTCGCCCCGGCTCCGGCCGGAACCCGCGCCGGGGAGATCACGCCGGCCTACGGCATCCTGGACAGCGGCAAGGTCGCGGAAATTCACCGCGAGTTTCCGGACATCCGCCTTTTCTACCTGATCCGCAACCCGATCGAGCGGGCCTGGTCGTCGGCGCTGATGGCGCTGCCGCGCGCGGAGATGACCATCGAGGAAGCGTCCGACGCTTGGTTCATCGACCATTTCAACGCCCGCGGTTCGGCCAGCCGGGGCGACTATGAAAGCTGCCTGAGGGTGTGGCGCAGCCATTATCCGGCCGAGCAGATTCATGTCGAGACGTTCGACGACATCGTCACCGACCCGCGCGGCGTGCTGCGGCGCTGCTGCGCGCATCTCGGCATCGATCCGGCCCACTATGACGGGATCCCGGACGAATCCCTGTCTACCCCGCACAACGTCGGCTCCGGCCACCCGATGCGGCCGACGCTGCGCCACTATCTGGAGCGGATGTACCGGCCGAAGATCGACAGCCTGGCCGCCTATCTGGGCCGCGACCTGTCACGCTGGCTCGACGGTGGGGCCCCGGCGCTCACCCCGCGGCAACGCCTGCGCGTCTGGCTCTCCGCGCAGGCCCACCGCTACCGCTGATCCCCAGTCGCTAAAGCGGATTTCAATCCGCTTGGGACCGCGACGGCGGTCCCGGCCGCCAGCCTTCTGTTCAGACCTTGGCGGCCAAAGCCCGGCCTCTCGCGGGAACGAAGTTCCCGCTGGCGGCAGGCGGATGCCACAGGCATCCGCTGAGAGCCGGCACATGAGGCCATATGAATCTAAAGCGAATGCAAATTCGCTTTAGATCATCCCCCGCTCTTCCAGAGCGGCGACGACACGGGCGGCGAGCCGCTCCGGCGTCTCGTCCGCACTGTTCAGGTGCAGTTCCGGTGCCTCGGGCGGCTCGTAGGAGCTGCCGAGGCCCGTGAAGTGCGGCAGCTGGCCGGCGCGCGCCTTGCGGTAGAGGCCCTTGGGATCGCGGGCCTCGCAGACCTCCAGCGGGGCGTCCACGAAGATCTCCAGGAACTCGCCCTGCTCCATCAGTTCGCGCGCAGTGCGGCGCTCGCTGCGGAAGGGGGAGATGAAGCTGACCAGCACGATCAGGCCGGCGTCCACCATCAGCTTCGCCACCTCCGACACGCGGCGGATGTTCTCCACCCGGTCCTCGTCGGTGAAGCCCAGATCACGGCTGAGGCCGTGGCGGACGTTGTCGCCGTCCAGGCTCATGGTCCGGCGGCCACGGCGGTGCAGCTCCTGCTCCACCAGATCGGCGATGGTGGACTTGCCCGAGCCGGACAGGCCGGTGAACCACAGCACGCAGGGCTTCTGCCCGTTCAGCGCGCCGCGCGCGGCCTTGTCCACCTTCATCGGCTGCCAGTGGATGTTCGACGCGCGGCGCAGCGCGAAGTCGATCATGCCGCAGCCGACCGTGGCGTTGCTGATGCGGTCGATCAGCACGAAGCTGCCCGTCGCGCGGTTGTCGGCGTAGGCGTCGAACGGTACCGGCCGGTCGAGCGCCACGTTGCACAGGCCGACCGCGTTGAGGTCGAGGTGCTTGGCCGCGACGTGCTCCTGCGTGTTGACGTTCAGCACGTGCTTCAGCTCGGTCACCTGGGCGCCGACCGTGCTGGTGCCGAGGCGCAGCAGGTAGGAGCGGCCGGGCAGCAGCGGCTGCTCGCTCATCCACACGATGTGGGCGGCGAACTGGTCGGCGACCTCCGGCCGCGCGTCGGCGGCGGCGATCACGTCGCCGCGTGACACGTCCACCTCCTCGGCCAGGACCAGGGTGACGGCCTGATCGGCCACACCTTCCTCAAGGTCGCCGTCCATGGTGACGACGCGCGACACCGTGGTGGTCCGCCCGCTGGGCAGGATCGCGACCGGATCGCCGGGCCGCACGGTGCCGCCGGCGATGGTGCCGGAGAAGCCACGGAAATGCTGGTCGGGGCGGTTGACCCACTGCACCGGCAGGCGGAAGGGCCGGTTCAGCGCGTCGCTGGACACCTCCATCGTCTCCAGCTGGGCGAGCAGCGTCGGCCCCTTGTACCAGTCCATATTGGCCGAGGGCGTGGTGACGTTGTCGCCGGTCAGGGCCGACACGGGGATGCAGGCGACGTCGCGGATGCCGAGCCCGTGGGCGAAGGCGCGGTAGTCGTCGGCGATCCGCTCGAACACCGCGCGGTCCCAATCGACCATGTCCATCTTGTTGACCGCCAGCACGACGTGCCGGATGCCGAGCAGCGAGACGATGGTGCTGTGCCGGCGCGTCTGGGTCAGCACGCCTTTGCGCGCGTCCACCAGCAGCACGGCCGCGTCGGCGGTCGAGGCGCCGGTCGCCATGTTGCGGGTGTACTGCTCGTGGCCGGGGGTGTCGGCGACGATGAACTTGCGCTTGTCGGTGGTGAAGAAGCGGTAGGCGACGTCGATGGTGATGCCCTGCTCGCGCTCGGCGGCCAGCCCGTCCACCAGAAGCGCCAGATCCAGCTTGCCGGATCCGGTCGTGCCGAAGCGGCCGCTGTCCTTTTCCAGGCTGGCCAGCTGGTCTTCGAACAGCAGCTTGCAGTCGTAGAGCAGGCGGCCGATCAGGCTCGACTTGCCGTCGTCCACCGACCCGCAGGTGATGAAGCGCAGCAGGTCCTTGTTCTCCTGGCCGCGCAGATACTCCTCGACCTGGGCGATCGCCTCGGCGGCGGCGGTGTGGTCGTGCGGCATCAGAAATACCCTTCCTGCTTCTTGATCTCCATCGAGGCGGCGGCGTCCTGGTCGATGACGCGGCCCTGCCGCTCCGAGGTGGTCGCCAGCAACATCTCGCGGATGACCTCCGCCAGGGTGGTGGCGCGGCTCTCCACGGCACCGGTCAGCGGGTAGCAGCCGAGCGTGCGGAAGCGCACCCATGTCATCTCCGGCACCTCGCCGGGGTTCAGCGGCAGCCGGTCGTCGTCCACCAGGATCAGCGCGCCGTCGCGCTTCACCACCGGGCGCGGCTTGGCGAAGTACAACGGCACCACCGGGATGTTCTCCTGGTAGATGTATTGCCAGATGTCCAGCTCGGTCCAGTTCGACAGCGGGAAGACGCGGATGCTCTCGCCCTTGTCGATGCGGCCGTTGTAGAGGTTCCACAGCTCCGGCCGCTGGTTCTTCGGGTCCCAGCGGTGGGTCGAGGTGCGGAAGGAGAAGATGCGTTCCTTGGCGCGGGACTTCTCCTCGTCGCGGCGGGCACCGCCGAAGGCCGCGTCGAAGCCGTGTTTGTCGAGCGCCTGCTTCAGCCCCTGCGTCTTCATCACGTCGGTGTGCACGGCCGACCCGTGGGTGAAGGGGCCGATGCCCTGCCGCACGCCGTCCTCGTTGATGTGGACGATGAGATCCAGCCCCAGATCCTTCACCCTCTGGTCGCGGAACGCGATCATCTCGCGGAATTTCCAGGTGGTATCCACGTGCATCAGCGGGAAGGGCGGCTTCGACGGGTGGAAAGCCTTCATCGCCAGGTGCAGCATCACCGAGCTGTCCTTGCCGATGGAATACAACATGACGGGGTTGCGGAATTGGGCCGCGACCTCGCGCATGATGTGGATGCTTTCGGCCTCAAGACGCTGCAGGTGCGTGAGCCGATGGGGAGGAAGAGCGAGTGAAGCCGGCATGATGACCCTGGTGCAGCGGAGTTCGACGCCCGATCCGGGACGGAGGAGCATCGCCCAACGATGGTGAAGAGGCGGTTGCGCGCGGCCTTGTGTACTCTATTCCCACGCCGGTTGGTAGCATCCTGCGGCAATCAGCGCGGCGCGGTGTTGTTTTGTGAATTCAGCAAAGAAATTTTGCTGAATTGAGGCGAGCGGGGCAGAACAGAAGAACTTCACGGTTATGGGCAGGTCCCCGGCCTCGCCGCGCAGAACGCCCTGCCGTTCCTCGTGGTGAGTTCCACCGACCGAGGTGGCGTGCAGGACGAGCGCGCGGTGCGGGCCGCAGCGCACCTCTCCGGCCTCATCGGAGACCGTCTCCGCCAGCAGGCGGCCGTGCACGTTCCAGGCGGCGGCGTTCAGCACGGCGCTGCGCCGGCCGGGCGCCCAGGCCGTCAGGTTGAAGCCGTTCTGGTCGATCATCCGGTGATCGTCCAGAGCGGCGCAACGGTCGCGCACCTCCGCCAGAGCGTCCCGTGAGGCGATGAAAAAGCCGGAGTTGAGGTAGGGCAGGCGCGGGTCGATGCCGCCCGCGCGCACCGCCTCGGCGAAGGGGGCCACGTCGGCACCCCAGCGGGCGATGAAGCCGGCGGTGTCCGCGACCTCCGCGTCCGGGCAGGCGGCGAGCGGCGAGCCGCGCTTGCCCATGGCCTCCAGCACCCCCGCCAGCGGTTCGGCGAGCGGAGCCACGGCCATCATGTCGCAGTCCAACCACACCACCAGCCCGTCAGCACCGGCCGGGTCCTGGGGCAGATAATCAACAAGCGCCGCCTTGGCGCGGTACGGATGAATCCCTTCCCGCACGGAGGGCGGGCGCGGCAGCAGCGCTCCCCGCGCCTCCAGAAAACGGCGCTGTGCCGAGTTCAGGCCGAAGTCGCAGACCAGCACCGGCACGCCCGGCAGCCACCGCGCCAGCGATTGGATGAGCAGGCAGGCCATCGCGAAGTAGCGGGCGTCCGCGCCGGTGACCACTCGAGGAGTCATGCCCAGACTCCAAGACGGGCACACAGCCGTTTCCCGCCGACCCGCCCGTCCAGCGGAGTGGTGGTCATGGACAGGATGCGACCCACGTCAGGCCGTGCCGGCTGGGAAAGCGGAGCCGTTTCAGCACGAAGATGTTCCCGTTCACCACGAAGGCCTGTCCGATGGGCTGCAATCTTATGAATGCCGCACATCCATCCGCGCGTGGGCGGTGCTGTCAACGTGTTTCGGCGTGTCCGTTCTCGGAAACGGTTTTCGCCGCCGTTTTTGACAGTCCCGAGGAATGTGCCCGAGGAATGTGATTGTGCGGTACAATCATGAGGACGTATTGTTCCTGCGCCCCGCCCCCGCTTCAGGGGAATGATGTTGCAAGAAAAATATACGTGCGGCTCGGAGGTAACAAAAATGGCATTCCCGCCCGACAATCCGCTTGGCTTTAAAGCCGTCGAGACGCCCTACGGCGGCATTATCTATAACGGCAACGACAACACCATCGGCCGCTCGCTGCAGGAATATGGCGAATGGGCGGCCAATGAAATCACTTTCCTTCTCCAGTTCATCGAGTCGGGCGCGACGGTGATCGACGTCGGCACCAACGTCGGTACCCACGCGCTTGCTTTCGCCAAGAAGGTTGGGCCGTCGGGCACCGTCCTCTGCTTCGAACCGCAACGCATCATCTTCCAGGGCCTGTGTGGCTCGATGGCGCTGAACGGGGTTTCCAACGTTTATGCGTTCAACTGCGCGCTGAGCGGCAAGGATGGCTTTCTGGCCGAACAGAAGATCGATTATGCCGCGGGCGATCAGAACTTCGGCGCCGTGGTGTTCACCTATGAGACGGTCGAGAGCGGCGACTTCACGGCCGTGCCGGTCCGCCGGCTCGACGATTTCCAGATCCGCTCCTGCAGCCTGCTGAAGATCGACGCGGAGGGGATGGAGCACGAGGTGCTCGGCGGCGCCGACCGGCTGCTCTCCACCGTACGCCCGCTCATCTACGCCGAAGCGGCGGAATGGTCCCGCGCCGTACCGGTTCTCAAGGTGCTGGACCAGTATGACTACAAATGCTTCCTGCACGCTCCTCCGGCCTACCGCGCCGACAATTTCCGGCAGAACCCGGAGAACATCTTCGGCCCCGCCGTTGAGCGGAACATCGTTGCCGTTCCGGCGGAAAAGGTGGCGTCCCTTTCCAGCCGGATCGGTGAGCTGCCCGACTTCAACCAACAGAACTACGAAGGCAGCGCTCCGGCCAGAGCGTAGAGCGGATTTCGATCCGCTCAGGACCGCGACGGCGGGCCCGAACACCCGTGTGTCCGAAGCCCAGCCGTCCGCCCCTGGGCAATCCGAGGGGCGGGACCGGTTTTCCTGCATCGCGAACGGCAATGGCCCAGCCGCTTCCGCGAAGCCGGCCGTGGCCAGCCGAAACTGTTGCGCTGACAGTGCCCGGGGTGTCATGAATGCCCCGCTTCCAGATAAGGCCTCGCGCAGCATGCCGCGCCATGCGGCAGGGTCACGGCGAGCTTGAATGGCTTTACGGTGGTTCGTCCCGCATGCTTCGGTCCGATTTGGCGATAACGGTTCGCGACGTTTCCAAGGTCTACCAGATTTACAATCGTCCGGAAGACCGCCTGAAACAATCTTTGTTCCGCACCCATCGCTATTACCAAGAGTTCTGGGCTCTGCGCGACATCAACTTCGAGATCGAGCGCGGCAGCACTGTCGGCATTGTCGGCCACAACGGGTCCGGCAAATCGACCCTGTTGCAGATCATCTGCGGGACGCTGCAGCCGACGAAGGGCGACATCGCCGTGCATGGCCGAGTCTCGGCCCTGCTGGAACTGGGCTCCGGCTTCAATCCGGAGTTCAGCGGGCGCGAGAACGTCTATCTGAACAGCGCCATCCTCGGCCTTGACCGGACGGAAACGGACGCGCTGTTCGACGAGATCACGAACTTCGCCGACATCGGCCCCTACATCGACCGGCCGACCAAGACCTATTCGACCGGCATGGTCATGCGCCTTGCCTTCGCCGTCGCCATTTCGGTCAACCCGGACATTCTGGTCGTGGACGAGGCGCTCGCCGTCGGCGACGAGGCCTTCCAGCGCCGCTGCATGGCGCGCATCGAAGCGATCAAAAAGAAGGGGGCGACGATCCTGTTCGTGTCGCATTCCGCCAACCAGGTGGTCGATCTGTGCGACCGCGCGATCCTGCTGGATCACGGCGAAATGCTCTACGACGGGACGCCGCGGCGGACGATCAACTTCTATCACCGCCTGCTCTACACGCCGGCGGACCGGCGCGCCGTGTTCCGCGACTCCCTGCTGGCGTCCCGAAGGGGCGAGGCGCCGCTGCCCGACGAGGCCGGCCCGGGGAAGGACGGCCAAGGGACCTCCGGCACGGACGAGGTCTCCTCCGCTCCGAAGGCCGATGCCGAGCTGGAGGAGCATTTCAACCCCGGCCTGGTGCCGAAGAGCCCGACCGCCTACGAAACGCGGGGAGCCCGGATCGAAGACGTGCGGATCACGACCCAGGACGGCCGGCCGGTGAACGTCCTGAAGTCCGGCCGGCGTTACGCGATCCGCTACCGTGTCGAAGTGGATGAGGCGGCCTGGGGGGTTGCCGTCGGCACCCGCGTCAAGACGATCAACGGCGTCGAGCTGGGAGGCGCCACGACCCTGTCGACGTCGCGTGTCCTGGACTATGTCGAGGCCGGGACGACGCTGGACGTGACCCACGAGTTCGAGTGCCGGCTGCTGGAGGGCACCTACTTCATCAACGCCGCCATTTCCGGCCTGATCGAAGGCGAACGGCAGTGGCTGAGCCGTCTGGTGGACGTCGCGATGTTCAAGGTTCTGCCCGTGCGCGGTCAGTGCTCGAACGGTCCCTTGGATCTGGCGTTCGACAGCCGCGCCCGGCCCCTCTGACCCAACCCGCAAGCCAGGTTACGTCCCGATGCTCCGCCGCCTGTTCGCCCGCCCGCCGTTCGCCAATTCATCCCGCCGTCGCGTCGTCATCGTGCTCGGCATGCACAACAGCGGCACCTCCCTGCTCGCCCGCGCCATCGCGCTGATGGGAGTGGAACTGGGGCGCCATGTGCTGACCCGCGAGAGCTTCGAGCGCGCGCCACGCTACGACTACTGGGAGCACGCCCAGATCACCGAGATCCAGGACCGGCTGCTGCGCACGCTCGACCGCTATTGGAACGAGGAGCGCGCCGATTGGGCCATTCCGGACTCCGCGTGGCGCCGGCCCGAGGTGCTGGCGATGAAGAACGAGCTGGCGGAGATCGTCCGGCGCGAGTTGTCGGAGACCACCGCCGTCTGGGGCTTCAAGGACCCGCGCACGGTCCGCCTGATGCCGCTGTGGCGCGATCTCGCCACGGTGCTGCGGCTGGAGCCGCTCTACCTCGTCAGCCTGCGCGACCCGGCGACGGTCGCCACCTCCTTCGCCTCCAAGGGGCAGGTGCCCTACGAGTTGGCCGAGCGGCTGTGGACCCGGCATTATTTCGAGGCCCTGCAGTGCAGCCAGGGTGCGCCGCGCCTCGTCACCGACTACGACGCGTGGTTCGCCGACCCGAACCGCCAGTTCGAGCGGCTCGTCGATTTTCTCGGGGCCGACTTTCTCGGCCTCGATGATCCGGAGCGGCGGGCCAAGGCGCGCGCCGAGGTCGCCGCGACCATCGACCCCGGCCTGAAGCAGCATTCGGCCCCGCCCGACGCGCCGCTGCGCCCGATCACCCGCGACCTGCACGCGCTTTTGCTGCGCATGGCCGAGGGGCAGGAGGATCCGGCGGCATCCGCCGCGCTCATCGCCCGACAGGAAGAGTTGGCTCTTGCCGGATAGGGGTTGCACCGCGCAAGGTTGATTCCCCTTCCGTATTATTTTCTTCGCCGGTCCGCCTCATGAACATGCCCGCCGTCCCAGCCGTCGCCGTCATCACCCGCACCAAGAACCGCCCGAAGATGCTGGAGCGCGCCTTTGCCAGCGTGCTGGGGCAGAGCGTGGGCGACTGGGTGCATGTGGTGGTGAACGACGGCGGCGATCCGGCTCCGGTGGACGCGCTCGCCGAGCGGTACAGGGAAGCCTACGCCGGGCGGCTCCAGGTCATCCACAACCCGGAATCGCTGGGCATGGAGGCCGCCTCCAACGTCGGCATCGCCCGCAGCCACAGCCGCTTCATCGTCATCCACGACGACGACGACAGCTGGGAACCCACGTTCCTGGAGGAGACCGCCGGCTTTCTGGAGCAGAGCGCCGGGCGCTACCATGGCGTGGTGACGCAGGCCTGGCGGATCGTCGAGGACGCCGAGACGCTGGAGGAGCAGGAGCGCGGCCTCGTCCCCCCCGTGGACAACATCACGGCGGCGACACTGGTCGCCACCAACCTGTTTCCGCCCATCGCCTTCCTGTTCGAGCGCGCCGCCTACGCGGAGGTCGGCCCCTTCCGCGAGGGCTTCCCGGTGCTGGGCGACTGGGAGTTCAACATCCGCTTCGTGCGCCGCTTCGACATCGGCGTTCTGCCGCGTCCGCTGGCCCGCTGGCACCACCGCCCGGCCAGTGCCGACGCGGCGACCGGCAACTCCATCTTCGCGGCGGCGGACAAGCACGCGGCCTATCGCGGCCTGCTGCGCAACGAGCTGCTGCGCGAGGATCTGGCCGGCGGCCGCACGGGGCTGGGCGTCCTGGCCGGCGTCGGGTCGATCCTGGAAACGCTGCTTCTGGTGCGCGACGGGCTGCTGCGCGACGAGATCCGCCAGCAGATCGGCGGCCGGGACGAGAAGATCGAGGCCCTCCACCGGCAAATCGAAGGCCAGATCGGCGACATCCTGAACCACCAGCAGCAGGCACGGGATCGCGACGCTCTGATCGGCGATCTGCACCGGCAGCTCGAAGCGCGCATCGGCGAACTGCAGTCCCTGCAACGGCAGGCCGAGGCGTGGGTCGGCGACCTGCGCCGGCAGATCGAAGAACGTGACGACGTGATCCGCACCCTGCATCGCCAGTTGGAGGACCAGATCCGCCTCACCGACGAGGTGAACCGCGCGCTGCGCGAACGCTTGCCTGTGCCAGCCTGGCTGCGCGGCAGCCTGCCCTACCGGGCGACACGCTCCCTGGCACGCCGCCTGTTTGGCCTTAGGTCACATTGACATGGCTAGGCGCGTTCTGTATCCCCTGTTTGCCAATCATACCTAGCAGAATAAACCGTGGTCCACCGACCCATAATTGTTTCGAGCGCGGCCCCCGACGTTCTGAATTCGAACGCTTATCTGAACCATTATGCAGCCGCCGGCTTCCGCACGGCGGATCCGGCCCGCCATGTCTTGGTGGAAGCGTTCGAACGATTGGAAGAGACCGTCCGGCTCCAGCAACCGGAGCTGGTTTTTCTAATGGCGTCCTGCCTGCCGGCGGAGGCGCATTACGGGCGGCTGCGTCACGCCTGTGACAAGGCGGGCAGCCGGCTGGCCTTCTGGCTGCTCGACGATCCCTACGAATTCGACGCCAACATCAAAGCGGGCGCCGTCGCCGACGCCATCTTCGTCAGCGACCGGTGGTCGAGCTGGCACTACATCGCCCCCTGCCCGGTCGTCCACCTGCCGATGGCCGCCAGCCCGGAGGCGCATTTCCGGCCCGTCACGCGGCGCGGCGGCCCGGCCGTGTTCTTCTGCGGCGTGTCCTTCGACAACCGCAACCGGCTGCTGCGCGACCTGAAGCCGCTGCTGGAGACCCGGCACACGGTGGTGCTGGGCGGCGGCTGGGACACCGGCGCTCTGCCCTTCGCCCGCAACCTGCGGGTCGGCAACGAGACGCTGCCGCTCTATTACAACTCGTCCGATCTGGTGCTGAACGTCGGACGCCGCCTCAACCTCGCCAACCGCAACATCGGCCTCGCCCCCAGCACGCCGGGTCCGCGCACCTTCGAGGCGGCCATGGGCGGCGCCGCCCAGGCCTTCTTCGTCGAAGGTCTGGAGATCGAGGATTATTACGAGGCGGGCAAGGAAGTGCTGCTGTTCGACACGGTCCGCGACTTCGCCGCCATCGTCGAGCGTATGGCCGACGAACCGGACTTCTCCTTGTCGGTCGGCCGCGCCGCCCAGGCGCGCACGCAGGCCGAACACACCTACGCGCACCGCGCCGCCACGGTCCTCGACGTGCTGGCCCTGAGCGGAGAGGCCCCGCGGGCCAGGGTCGGGGAAGCCGTGAAAGCCCTGTCATGACCCGCCACCGCGTCCTCGTCCTCGATTCCAAGATCGCCAACCCGAACCGCTATCTGTCGGTCGCGCTGCAACGCGCCTTCGCCGCCGACCCTTCGGTCGAAAAGGCGGTGCTGGTCACCTACCTCGACGCGATCAAGGTGGCGGAGTCCCTGCGCCCCACCCTGCTTCTGGCCTTCGGTGGCGAGGAAATCGACCATTTCCTGCTGCACAAGCTGACCCGGCTGGCCGGCCGTTCGGCCATCTGGTTCACCGAGGACCCGTACGAACTATCGCGCAACCTCGTCAGCGCCGAGCTGGTGGACGTCGCCTTCACCAACGACCGGCTGAGCGTGCCGCGCTACGGGAGCAAGGGCCATTACCTGCCGCTGGCGGGGTTCGAGCCGTTCCACGAGCGCCCCATCGACCCGGCCGGACGGCGCTACGACCTGTTCTTCGCCGGCACCGCCTGGCCCAACCGGGTGGAAATGTTCCAGAAGCTTCTGGCCATCGACTCCGGCCTGCGGCTGAAGCTGTTCGTTCCGCCCTCGCCCTTCGGCGGCTTCTCGGCGGAAGGCGGGCCGAACGTGTCGGCGCAGGACATCCACGTCTCGGGCATGGATTTCGCGCGCTTCGCCAACCGCAGCAGCGCCACCCTCTACCTGACCCGCAACTTCTCCACCTCGCCGGGCTCGCCCTCGATGACGCTGTCGCCGGGGCCGCGCTTCTTCGAGACGGCGCTCGCCGGCGGCATCCAGCTCTACGAGCCGGGGACGGTGGAACTGCCGGACGGTTTCACCGACGGCGAGAGCGTGTTCCCCTTCCGCAGCCTGGAAGAGCTCGTGAACATCGTCGGCACCCTGCGCGACAATGCCGCGGTCTGGGCCCACGCCGCGGGGCGCGCCCAGGCGGTCACACGGGAGAAGCACTGCTACCGGCACCGGGTCACCGCCATTCTGGAGCGTGTTCATGGCTGACGGCGCGGCCGCCGGCGGCAAGCCGACCATCCTTTTCGTCACGCACAACATCGTCGGGCGGCAGCCCTTCGGCGGCGTGGAGGTGTACCAGCAGATCGTCCAGCAGGGGCTGGCCGACCGCTTCACCTTCCTGACGCTGACGCGGGTGCCCGGCGGCAACAGCAACACCTACGAACTGCTCGACGGCGGTCTGCAGGTGGTCGACCGCTTCACCGTCTCGGGCAGTGTCGACGAGGGCATGCTGCGCAACGTCGAGATCGAGACGCTGTTCACCATGCTGCTGCGCCGCTACGACGTGGCCATGGTGCATTTCCAGCACCTGCTGGGCTTCGTGCCGAGCCTGGCGCTGCTGGCCCGGACGCTGGGGGTACGGACCGTCTACACGGCGCACGACTATTACGCGCTGTGCACCCACTTCAACCTGATGGACCCGAAGGGGCGCAGCTGTGCCGGGCACCTCGCCCGGACCGAGCAGTGCGACGTCTGCCTGAACGCCACGCGCGGCATCCCCTACGGCGCGCAACGGCTGCGCCGCAGCGCGTTCGCCGACATGCTGGGCAACATTGACCTGCTGCTGTTCCCGTCGCAGGCGGCGCGCGATTTGGTCGCCGAGGTCTACCCCTACGAGGTGGAGCGGACGCGTTCGGTCGTGCTGGGCCAGCCGATCCTCCCGACACCGCGCCTGACGGCCGGCGGGCCGGTCAGCAAGCCCTTGAAGGTCGCCGTCTACGGCAATTTCAGCTTCAACAAGGGCGCCGACCTGCTGGTCGAGGTCTTCCACAACCTGCGCGGCCGCGGGGTCGAGTTCCACCTGTTCGGCCGGGTCGATGCGCCCTATGACGGGGTGCTCTCGCACGAGGACTTCTCCGGCGTCGTCCGGCACGGCCCCTTCCCGCCGGGTCAGCCGCCGGCCGTGCTGGGCGAGATGGCCCTGTCGCTGCACCTGTCGAACTGGCCCGAAACCTATTGCATGACGCTGTCCGAAGCGTGGCTGATGGGGCTGGTGCCGGTCGTCACCGACATCGGCGCGTTGGGCGAGCGGGTGATCGACGGCGTCAACGGCTTCAAGGTTCCGCTCGGCGACGCCGGCGCGGTGGAGCGCCTGCTGGCCGAGCTGGCCGCCGACCCCTCGCGCGTCGAGCGCGCCCGCGCCGGCATCGGGCCGCACCTGACCGTCACGCCCGAGGCGCATTGCACGGCGCTGAGCGACCTTTACGCCGACCTGTTACCCGACCATTGCGGCGAGCTGGCCGGCCGGGGGCTGGACCGCCCGGACATCTGCAAGGTGGCCACCTTCAGCCACATCGGCCTGGAATTCCTGCCGGACCGCTGGTGGACCCCCGCCCCGGCCACCCAGGCCACCGCCCTGGTCGAGGTGCTGAGCGGCAACCGTGTCCGCAAGTTCGTCCAGTACACGAAACGCTACGGCATGGGCTACGCGGTGAACCGCGCCTGGGCCTGGGTCCGCTACCGCTTCGCGGTGCGCTGATGAGGGCTTCGCCCGCTCCCTTCGTTGCCTGAGAGGAAAGACCGTCCATGAGCGTTGAGACCGCCGGTAGCACCTCGCTGAGCGATTACCTGGAGACCTCCGCCGCCGTGCTCCGGAAGACGCGGGAAACCCTGGATCCGGCCCTCATGGAAGACGCGGTAGCCCGCATCACGGCGGCGCTCGGCGCCAACCGGCCGTTGCTGGTCTGCGGCAACGGCGGTTCGGCTTCCGACGCCCAGCACATCACGGGTGAGCTGGTCGGCCGCTTCCTCAAGGAGCGCCGGGGGCTGAAGGCGATCTGCCTGTCCTCCAACGCGGCGGTGCTAACCGCCTGGGCCAACGACTACAGCTACGAGAGCGTGTTCGCCCGTCAGGTCGAGGCCTACGCGGAGGACGGCGGCGTCCTGCTCGGCCTCAGCACCAGCGGCAACTCGCCCAACGTGGTCGCGGCCTTCGAGGCGGCACGGGCCCGCGGCATGGCGACCGTGGCCATGACTGGGGAAGGGGGCGGCCGTCTGGCAGGTTTGAGCGACGTGCTGCTCGCCGTTCCGTCGCGTCACACCCCGCTGATCCAGCAGGCGCACATCTGCCTCTACCACTACCTGTGCGAAGAGATCGAGGCGCGGCTGGCGCGCTGACCGCCCTTTGCCGGAGCCCGCTTCCGCCACTCACTTCGTCGCGAAAAGCCAGACCGACGGAACCCGGTGCGGCGCCGGCCAATGGGAAGACTGGCCGTACCTAAAGCGAATTTGCATTCGCTTTAGATTCATATGGCCTCATTCGCTGGCCAGGCTTCGGCCGCACGTGCGGCCGGGACCGCCGTCGCGGTCCAAAGCGGATCGATATCCGCTTTAACGGTCAAACGGTGGCGATCCATGATCGGGGAGCCAGACCGATCACCCATCGCCGCTCAAGAGAGGAGGCTTCCCGCCTCCTCTCTTGCTTTCAACGCCCTGCCCTCCGACCGAGCTACCATTTCCCACTATCGACCCTGGGGCTTTGCCGGTGATAAAAACAAGCATTGCGAAGATGTAATGTGCGGGCGAGCCATCTTCGCTCTATAGTGCTCCCCCGAGCCAAGCCGTGCCTGATTGCTATGGGCGTGACGCAGGGGAGAGGCCCCTCGCCTCCTGTGTTACGCCCAGCACGGCGTTGCCGGACCGCTTTCCCGGCCAAACCGCCTGCTCAAGTTTCTGGTCCATGCCGGCCTCACCAGTCTCATTCAGCGCTCTGTATAATGAAGGCATAGCAAATCATTTCATGGTTTATGATCATGCTTTTTTACCATGACATCAGAAAATCATGGCATCGTCTCTTTTCCTCGCGTCCATTGCGTGTTAGTGAGGGCGGCACAACCTCAGGCCTTGCCATATTGCCACCCATCGCATCGGGAGACGCCGCCATGACCGCCGTAGCCAGCTTCGCCTCGACCAAGGGCGGCGTGGGCAAGACGAGCCTTGTGATGTCGCTGGCGTCCGACCTGCGCCGCCGGGGCAAGAGCGTCCTGCTGCTCGACTGCGACCCCAACCGGCATCTGGCCGAATGGACGGCGCGGCGCGGCGACGCCGGCGTGACCGCGATGGACGAGATCACCGAGGCGAACGTCCGCCAGACCGTCCAAGCCCACGCGCCCAGTTACGACTACACGCTGATCGACCTCGCCGGCTTCGGCAACCTGACCATGCTCTACGCCTTCAGCGTCAGCGACGTGGTGCTGATCCCGACGCAGCAGTCCTACATGGACATCAAGGAGACGGTGCGCACCTACAAGGTGGTGTCCGACAGCGTCGGCGTGCTGCGCCACACGCCGTCCTGCGGCATCGTTATCGTCCGCACCCAGGCAGCCATCCAGTCGCGGGTGGACCACCACGCGCGGGGCCTGCTGGCGGAGCAGGGCGTGCCGGTCTTCTCCACCCAGCTGATCGAACGGTCGCTTGTGAAGGAGATGACCTACACCGGCCGTGGCCCCGGCGAGATCGATCCGGACAGCAACGCCGACATCAACGTCCGCACCCTGACGGACGAGTTCGTCAGCTTCGTCGCCGCCGCCCCGGTCAACCCGCTGGTCGCCCGTGGCCCCGCCAGCATGGCTTCATGACACGGCAACAGGGCCTGTCATCATGGTTTTTTTTCATGACAGAAAATCATGAAAAAGCGTCAAGCCGTTGATTCCCCGCGATTTCACGAGATCATGAGATGAGCAAGAAGGACCGTCCGCCTCTCGCCGGCCTCAGCGGTGACGACGATCTCGCGCGCATCCGCGCCTATGGCTTGAGCCGCGGTTTCATCCCCACGGAAACAACCCAGCCGCCTCCGGCCGCCTCTGTTGCCGCTTCACCGGTCGTGGTGCCGGCTGCTCCGGTGGAGCCGCCCCCCCCTGTTCCCACTCCCGCCGCCGCCCCGGCCATGGTCGTGCGCCCGGCTCCGACCAAGCCTTGGCAGGCCATGTTCCCCGATTACCTGATCGAGGAACTGCGCAACGCCGCCGCGCGCGAGGGTACCGCTCAGAAGGTCATCGTCATGCGGGCTCTGCGCGCCGCTGGCTTCCGCGTGGACGACATCGACCTTCAGGATCTGCGCCGACGCTGATCCCGTTCCATCCCATGAGGGCAGGCCACCAGATCAATCCATGAAATCATGAAGTGCCGTCCGATCCCATTCCCGGATCGGACGGGCAGGGGGCGGTCGGTAGATTCCCAAACCACCCGTTCCGTTGGGTCAGTTCAGGCCCAGACGGTCGGAGGATTTGGCAATCGGCGGACGGCTCGGGTGCAGGATCAAGCCGGCTTCGTCCACCTCGATCCGGGCGTCCGGATAGGCGGCGAGCGCGTCGCGCAGCGCGTCCTGGAAGGCTGGCTTGAAGTGCTTCAGCAGCGTGAAGCCCGCGCCGAACTGCCCATACAGCGCCGCCCAGGAGATCGGGGTCGGCTTCTGCAGGGCGTGCAGCCGGTAGGCGGCCCAGACATAGACGTCGATGGCCAGGCTCTTGTTGCCGATGTGGCGGAGCGCGGTTTCCGACACCGGCACCGGGTGATCGATCAGCGAACGGTAGAAGGCCTCGTTCAGCCGCACGCACTCTTGCCAGAGCATCGGCTGGTCCTCGTTCATGGTCCCGGCCAGCGAGAACTCCTGATCGACGAAGGCGCCGTTGGTGCGCAATTCCCCGCCGTTGGTCGTGGTGAAGAAGGTCAAGCGGCAGGCGCCGATCCTCTTGGCCTGCTCAGTCACCACCTTGTAGGTGGCGCCGCCGGTGTTCGACATGCCCATGGCGGTCAGCCACGCCTTCATCGACCGGCCAAGCTCGACCTCGCGCGACTGCGTGCGCACGGCCTGTGTCTGCAGATAGATCAGGATCATCCGGGCTTTCGACCCGTACGGAATGCCGATCGGCTTGGCCGCCCGGTCGAGCCCGCTTTCGACCAGCAGCGTTACCCGGTGGCCGTCGCGGCGCCACACCGTTTCCTGCGTGTCCTTGTGGGGCAGGGAGGTCAGCGCGAAACCCGCGTGGCAGATGCCGAGATTGTCGTCCCCTTCGGCCATCATCGCGGCGGCGATCTCCAGCCGCTGGCGTTCGCGCTTGTCGGTGACAAGGCGTCGTGCTTCGTCGAGGCCGTGGGTCAGCAGGAGCGTCCGAATGTCCAACATGACCCGATTAACAACTCGAACCCGCAAAAGGGTCAATTGGGAATCTGCCGACCGCTAAGCTCTTCTGGCGAAACTTGGGAATCTGCCGACCAAGCTATTTGAAGTTACTAGATCTTCTATTTGTATGGTCGGCAGATTCCCTGGGAAAAGACGAGTCGTTCCGAGTCCCGGTCGGCAGACTCCCACCGCCGGTCGGTAGATTCCCAAAGGGGTAGGCCTCTGGCGGTCATTATCCCAGGGAATCTGCCGACCTCCAGCACCCCTTCAGCACCCCTGGGGCCGGGGCCGGAGGAGGGTGGGAATCTACCGACCACGCCATTTTCAGGCCGACTCGGACTCTCTCACGGGCGCCGGATCCGGTGCTTCAATCGGGAAGGAATCCACCGACCTGCCGCCGCCACAGGGCCGCGTACCGGCCGTCCTGGACCAGCAGCGCGTCGTGGCTTCCCGCCTCCAGGATCCGCCCCTCTTCCAGATAGAGGATGCGGTCCATGCCGGTGATGGTGGACAGCCGGTGGGCGATGGCGATCACCGTGCGGCCCTGGAACAGCTCCCACAGGGCGTCCTGGATCAGACGCTCGGTCGCGGAGTCGAGCGCGGAGGTCGCCTCGTCCAGCACCAGGATCGGGGCGTCCTTCAGGAAGGCGCGGGCGATGGCGATTCTCTGCCGTTCGCCGCCGGACAGCCGGATCCCCTGTTCGCCCACCACCGCCTCGTACCCCTCGGGCCGGCGCGTGATGAAGTCGTGTCCGTGCGCCTTGCGGGAGGCTGCCAGGATTGCCGCTTCAGTCGCGTCCGGCCGGGCGTAGGCGATGTTCTCGCGGATCGTCCGGTGGAACAGGGCGGGGGACTGCGGCACCTCGGCGATGGCGTGGTTGAGCGAGTCCCACGTGACGCCCGCGATGTTCTGCCCATCGATCTCGATGTGCCCGCCCTGGGGCTCGAACTGCCGGCGCAGCAGCTTGACCAGCGTGCTCTTCCCCGCCCCCGACGGCCCGACCAGGGCGACCCGCTCGCCCGGTGCGATGGTCAGGTCCAGTTTCTCGAACACCGGCGTCCCGTCGGCGTGGGCGAAGGACACGCCCCGGAACGCGATGCCGCCACCGCGCACCTCCAGGGCCGGGGCGGCGGGCCGGTCGGTGATCTCGTGCGGCCGCAGGATGGTGTGGAGCGCCCCCGACAGGATGCCGAGATGCTCGAAGAAATGGAGCATGCGCGTCGAGAGATTCCACACGTTGAACCCGACGATGCTGGCCAGCGAAAAGACCATGGCGAAATCGCCGACCGTCATGCGCCCGGCCGTCGCCTCGTTCACCGCGATGCCGATCAGGGTGATCTGGAAGACCAGCAGGGCGTTGAACAGCACCAGCCACATCTTCACCAGGAACCAGCGCAGTTCCTTCGACCGCGCGCATTCTCCCATCAGCGCGTCGGACAGCAGGCCATGCTCGTGCAGGCGGCGGCCGAAGGCGCGCACCAGCTCGATGTTGGCGATGACGTCCACCATGTGGCCGGAGGACGCGGCGACCTCCTCCGAGAAGGCGTGCGACAGGGCGAGGCAGCGGCGCGCCAGCAGCGCCGAGACGCAGAGCTGCGCCACCGTCCAGCCGACCAGCAGCACCGCGAAGAAGGGGTTGGCGGACGACAGCAGGGCGAGGCTGATGCCCAGGATCAGCACGATCCGGATGACGTCGTTGGTCAGCACCTCCATCAGTTGGAGCGCGCTCTGCCCCGCCTGTTTGACCTTTTGTCCCAGCTTGCCGGCGAAGCTGTCCTGGAAATAGCGCGGCGCGTGTTCGGCCAGATAGGTGAAGAGGTAGAACTGGATCTCGTAGCGCATGGCCGGCGCGGTGTTCAGATCGACGATCTCGCGCGCCCGGTTGAACAGCGCCGACCCGATCCACAGACCGCCCAGCGCCAGGAACCAGCCCAGAACGCCCGAACTCCACCCGTTTCCCTGCCCTCCACCCGCCGCGATCGCATCCACCAGGGCCTTCAGCGCGACCGGCTCCATCCCCATCAGCCCGATGCCTCCGGCCGCCGTCAGATTCATCAGCAGGGTCCGCCCCCAAAAACGGTGCCGGACGAACATCCACAAAAAGCGCCACGGAGACGACGGGACGGCACCGCCGGCAAGGTCGGTGTAGCGGATGGCTTTTGGCGATATCACGGGGGCGGGTTCCGGCTCCGGCGGGTGCCGGCCTTTTCGTTGGTTCGGGGATTGACAGGGCCTTAGTCGATGGGGGCGTCCGCCACCAGGACAATTCATGAATTTATGCCATGAAGCCCCCCGCTGGGCGCCCGATGATAGTAAACGCTGGTAAGACTTCTGTCAGTGGGGTGGAAACATCGGGTGGCCTTACGGGCGGGGCGATCACCCCTTTAAGCCCTCCGTTGTTGTCGTCGGGTGGTTCGTGCGAAAAGCCGGATTCCAAGGGCTTCGACGTCCCGCCAGCTCCCGTTTTGCAGACCGGATCGTGCGAAATGTGGGCGGTTCATGCGAAAAGCTCCCCGTCGGGGCGCGGGGAATCACCCATCTTGTTGAAAAGCCGAGGTTCTTTCAGGAAGGCAGATCAAGACGCGGCCCGCCGGGGAGGCGTTCATTGCCTGATGTCCCGCCGGTGGGAGAGGCCGGCGCCGCTTGGCATCTTGTCTCGTGCTGGCTGACGGCTCCGGTCGATCAGCGAAGCGCCCGCTGGCCCACGACGCACAGATATTTTGCCAAACGGACGGTTGTAGGCGAACGCGAGAGCGGTAAAATCTTTTGCGCTGGTTTGCAACCGGACGGTTGATAGTCTGCGCAAGGCTTGAAAATTCGGCCGGTCCGGCGATACTGCGCACGGTGGGGCCGTGCTGCGGCCGAACCCCGGGCGAGACCGCACAAGAAGGGCAGGGGCATGGCCATCGTCGGGTACGCGCGCGTGTCCACCGAGGATCAGTCGACCGAGGTGCAGATCCTCGACCTGAAGAAATTCGGCTGCACCGAGATCTTCCGGGAGAACGCCTCGGGTGCCGACCGCGAGCGCCCGCAGCTCAAGGCCGTGCTGAACCGGGTCCGGAAGGGCGACACCCTGGTTGTCGTGCGCATCGACCGTCTGGCCCGCTCGCTCGCGCATCTGCTCGACGTGATCGACACCCTGGAGCGCAAGGGCGTCGTCTTCAAATCACTCGGCGATCCGATCGACACCGGCAGCCCGCAAGGCAAGTTCACCCTGCAGATCCTCGGCGCGGTGGCGGAGTTCGAACGCTCCCTGATCCGCGAGCGCACCAAGGCCGGGGTGCGGGCCGCCAAGGCGATCGGCAAGAAGCCGGGCAACCCCGGCCTGATCGCCAAAGACCCGCTCGCCCGCCGTCGCGTCGCCCGGGCTCGTGATGATCGCCTGAGCGAGCGGATCATCGCCGGCGCCGACGCGTTCCTGCCCATCGTGCAGCGCCTGCGGCCGGACCACCCCTGGGACCGTGTCGTGGACGTCCTCAACACCGCAGTGAAGAAGCGCCCGGGCGACAACCCGGCGCCGTGGACGCGCGACGCGCTGATCCGCGCGGTGCGGCGTCTGGTCGCCGACGGCTTGGCCGATCCCGGTTTGCTGAAGGCCGCCCCGCGCCGCTCCAAGAAGGCGGTGGCGCAGACCGCGCGTCTGGTGGAACTGGTGGCGACCATCCACAACGCCGCCGAGGGCGACAAGCCCACCTTGGCCCGCATTGGCCGCCAACTGGAACGTCAGGGGGTCCGCACGGCGACCGGCGCGAAGACCTGGGGGCCGTCGAGCGTCAAGGGTCTGCTCGACCGGGCTCGCGAGCAGGGGATGATCGACCAGGAGGACAGCCCAGCCACGGCATAGAACGAAAGGAAACCGGGGGCCTTCCCAGCAGGCACGACATCCCGATCATAGGCGCCGTTTACCATCGGAGATTGTTTATCCCCTTTTGCTCTGGCGGTTTCCATAACGTCCATTCCACGCAGGATAGGCCCTTGTGTACATGCTGTAGCGCGAAAATCTCTTTCTGTTAGGGATGTAATTTTGGCTCTGACGCAGTTTTGCTGGTGGCCGGTCACGTGAAGCCGACGACGCGCCTGAAGGAGATCGAGCTTTCCGCGGCCGTACATCTGGCGTTTCACGAGTTTGAGCTTGGTGATCTGTCCCTCGGTTTGGCCGTTGGACCAGGGCGAAGTGATCGCGGCGGTGACCGCCGCCAGATCCTTCATAACGCCGTTGGCGAAGGAGGCAACCAGGCTCGAGCGGGCGCGAACCAACCACGGATCGAGATCGGCCAGCGTCTTCTTGCGGATCATCGCCTGGAAGCCGGCAATGATCTCCCGAGCCTCGGCCAGCCGCGGCACGCCACCTTCGGTTGCCGCAACAACGACGGTCTCGGCTTTGCTCAGCTCGTCCCGGTCAATGGTCATCAAGCGCGCGATGGTGCGTGCCGACGGGGTTTGGCTCAACGCTCGGCGATCCGCCGGCTCCGCCCGCCGACGTCGCGTCGCCCACTCGCCGCCGCCCCGAAGGCTGCCGCGGAAGCCGTTTTTTGAGCTGGCGCCACAGCGCGGCGCCATTCCGCTGGCCGGCCACCCATTGCGCGTCGAACCACGCCAGATGCACCTCCAGGACCCCGACGACCGTCGGTGGCACGAAGCGTAGACTGCCATGTCGGCGGACCCGCAAGGTGCCTGCGATAGCGACTGTGCACCCGGCTCGACGGAGTCCCGCATCCCGGTCACGGGGGCTGCTCGGGCTTGCGTGTCGTACGGTGATCCGTGTGCGGGCGCCGTCATCGGCGGTCCCATCTACGACGAAGCCACGCGGCACGAGGGCCGCTGGTCGGAGAGGTTGGGGCATGACATTGATTCCTTTTGAGAAACCAACGTTTGCCGACACGCAACATCACCAAAACTGCGTCAGAGCCAATGTTGAACGCCGATCCAGGGTCTGAGCCCGAAGCCGATTGACACTTTTGGGTAAGCCGTCGTCCAGCCTGGTGGAGGCCACGGTCTTGCACCGTGCAAGGGTAAGCGGGACAGCCGATGTCTTGCACCGTGCAAGACCCGACACGCCGGAGGGGGACCACCGGCACATGGCCGATCCGGCGGGGCCGGCGGTCTAAGCTCCGGCGGTGGCCGACGCGGTGCGGGCGCCCATCTTTCACGTCACGGCGGGAGACGGGGCGGTGGGCCGCTTGGTCGTCGACCGGCCAGCCGGGCGGCCTGGCATGGCGCTGGTGGTCTACGCCACCGGCCTTGCGGAGGTGACCGCCGCCGATCTACGCATCGTCCGCGTTGAATGAGCGGCGGACGGAGCCTGCCAGGACCCAAAGGCCGCCGCGAAGCCGCTGCCTGCCCTGCGTCGCCGAGCGCCGCCGGTGTCGGCCGGCTTCGGTTGATCGCCAAGGACGGGACCGTCCCGTTCACCGGAGCCCGACCGCATGGCGGGTTTTGCGCCGTGCAAAGGGAAACGGAGCCGTAGGAAAACCGAGAGCGTGGAACGCTCAAAGGAAGAGAGGGGCAGGATATGTCTGGTGGGAGCAGAGTAATACAGGAGGGCTGATGGCCGGACGAAACGGGCAGGAACTGCTCTCGGCTTGGGTGCCGGCCGAACTGGCCGCCGCTTTCAAAGCCGAGGCCAGGAAGACCGAGGGCGGCGCGTCGGGCGCGCTTCGTCGCCTGGTGTGCGAGGCGGTCCGCGGCTGCCCTCCGGCGCCACCACGCGGCATCGGGACCGGTGAGCAGATCGGGGTGCGGCTGAAAGGACCGGAACGGGCGGCTTTGAGCGACGCCGCGACGGCGCGCGGCACCAGTCCCGCCAACTGGCTCCGTTCGCTGGCGCTGGTGCACCTGGCCCGCCGTCCGCAATGGACGCCGGCCGAGGTGGAGACGTTGCGCGACGTGTTTCGGGAGCTGCGGGCCATTGGCCATGGCGTCGAGCGGATCGCCCGTTCGCTGGACGGCGTCGGCGACCCGGCACTGCGGCCGGGCGACGCCGCCCGCGAGGCGGCGGAGCTGATCCGAATCGAGATGCGCCGCGTCGTCGCGGTGATGACGGGGAACTTCGACTATTGGGGCCTGCCGGATGCCGAGCGCCAGACCGCCGCGCTGGGGGCGGTCGACCGCGTCGCTGCGGAGGCCCGAGAGGCCGAAGCGCGGCGCAGAAACCGGCCACGGCGGCGGGCCATCCGATACGACGATAACGGGTGACGGCGTCTTGCACCGTGCAAGCCTGAGCGGGGCCATGGAGGGCATCCATGGAGCCGGCCGCTTCCGTCGTGCTCGGACTCCGTTGTCCGACGCGAGCGATGCGGAACGCGGGTCCAGCGCAGGCCCGAAGAGCGGGAGCCGGTTTGAAACGGTGCGAGCGGGTTTCAAGCCGGTGAGATCGTGGCGCCCATGACCGTCGACCGTAGCGTCCGGTCGGGCGCCGGGCGGCCGGGAGATGGGGGCTTGCACGGTGCAAACAGGAGCGGAACCGGATACTCCACGTTGAACGTCTTGGGATGACGGGCATTCCCAGCCCATTGGTGCGCGTTGGCGTGTTCGCGATGGCGTCGGCCGTGGACGAGCTTGTGAACGCCGCCATGGCCGAGCCGGACACGCCGCCCATGTCACCCGAAACGCGGGAGTGCGGTCGATGCCCTTGCAATTTTGCACGGTGCAGAATCCTGCATGCCGGAGGGGAACCGGCACCGCCGACTGGCGGGCTGCCGGACTTGAGCAAGGCGGTGGTCTGCTGTGATTCGGCATGCAACCATGGCTCTGAAGCGGTTTTGATGGAGACCGATCCACGTAGCGCCGATGACGGCGCATGCGACGGGCTCTCCCGGATAAGCTTTTGGCACAGTTGAACTCAGGGCTATGATCGGGCCGCTCTGCTTCGAGGGAGCCAAAACGGCGATGGCTGCGGCAATGCAAAGGCGGCCGGAACAGGAATGGTGCCATGTCGATGAATACGTTCTTTTTGAAGCCCGTTGTCGGTGAGGAACTTCCCGTGGTCGAGGTTCTTGACATCGGCGCGATGCCGGAGGGGAACGACCGGTACCAGCCGCTGGTCGCGCAGGGGCTGGCTCACGTCACCGGGTTCGAACCCGCGCCCGAGCAGTTCAAGAAGCTTCAAGAGCGCCAGGGGCCCTACCGCTACCACCCTGTCTTCCTCGGGCCGGGCGGGCCGGCCAGCTTTCAGATCGCCCGCTATCCGGGTTGCTCATCGCTGCTTGAGCCCGACCCGGCCGTCATCGACATGTTCGTGTCGATCGGGGCCGATCCCGGGGGCAATTTTGAAGTCATTGCCCGGGAGACGGTTCAGACGGTGCGCCTGGACGACGTTCCCGACCTCAGTGCGCCCGATTACATCAAGATCGATGTCCAAGGCGCCGAGCTGATGGTGCTTGAGAACGGCACGCGCGCTCTTTCCAGCGCGCTCGTCCTTGAGACCGAGGCCGAATTCGTGGCGCTTTACAAGCAGCAGCCCCTGTTCGGCGACCTCCAGGTCTTTCTGCGCCAGCACGGCTTCATCCTGCACAAGTTTCTCGACATTGCCGGGCGATCCTACCGGCCGATCCGGCCAGCAAACCCGTTCCAAGCGACAAGCCAGATTTTGTGGGCGGATGCGGTTTTCGTGCGGGATGTCTCCCGTCTGGACATGTGGGGCAACGAAGCCCTTCTGAAGGGGGCGCTTGTTCTGAACGACATTTATCAGTCCTACGATCTCGTCCATCGGCTGCTCGCCGAGCATGACCGGCGGACCGGCAGCGACACGGCGGTGCGTTACAAGCAAGCGCTGAACCGGCCTCTGCCCCGCCTCTATCTTTCACTAAAAGAGTACGCTTAGTGGTCCGGAGCTTGGCCAGTCAAAATCCGATCGCGCAATTTTTAGACAAAAGAGGTAATCACCTATAGACATACGCTCAAAAGGCGATCTTAACACCTCGTTAACTGGCGGAATGGCTTCATGGGTTCACGGAAAACAAGCCAATCGGGAGTTTTGATTATGACCACCTCCTCCTCTTCTTATGACATCTTCGTCGCGGCGCAGCTTCACCTGAACGTCCTGGATGAATTCATCGCCATTGCGCAGGCGAAGCTGAACGAGACCGTGAACCCCTTCGCCCGTGACAGCCTGAAAGATCTGATCGCCAATCTGACCGAGCAGCGCGACAGCTACGCCGCCTTCGCCGAGCCGGGCATCGCGGTCGCCGCGTGAAGGGGACACCCTTCTTCCGCCGAGGGATGCCGTTCAAGATGGACTGGTTCGCGAGGCCGTGGGCCCTTCACGCCGGTCTCGCCCATCTTGGCTCCAGCCCGCCGGACCGACCTTGCCCCTGCCTTGACTTTCCTGTGACAACCTTGGGCCGGTGACACTCCATTAAGCGATAGCCTGCCAAAAGCTCCGCATAAACGCGCCAAATGCGCGGCAACAGCGGACTTTTGCGGAATGCAGTACGCCCCCTGTTTCTGTGCGCTTTGCTCTGGACCTTCCGGCCGGTTCCAGAGCGATGCCGAAACAAGCGATCGAACCTCGTCCGCCGATCTGAGCACCGGCAGTTCCAGCTACAGTGCTTACGGCTGGCGTTGGGGCGGCATGTCCGACGTCGGGAAAACCGCGCAGGTCACCTGGAGCTTCGCGACCAGCAACTACTCCAACCAGCCGGGCGGCGACTACGACGCCACGCTGACCGCCGACCAGAAGGCCGCGACCAGAGCCGCCCTGGCCCGCTGGGAGGAGGTGTGCCGGATCGACTTCGTGGAGGCGAGCGAGGATTCCGCCTCCGTGGATTTGCGCTTCGGCGTCGACGCCCTCGACGGGCAGAACAAGACACTCGCCCAATGCAGCTACGTCTACAACGGCACCGACTTCGTGCGGGCCTTCATCCGGTTCGATTCCGCCGAGTCCTGGAACTACACCATCCCCGGCACGGAGGCGTCCGGGCGCTATTCCTTCTACACGGTCGCCCTGCATGAGATCGGCCACGCCATCGGCCTGAGTCACAACGGCTCGGCTTCCTCACTGATGGCGCCGATCTACAATTCATCTTTCAGCGACCTGCAAAGCGACGACATTGCGGGCGGCGTCTATCTCTATGGCGCCCCCGACACGATGCCGGGTACGGCGCCGAGCGTTCCGGTCACCACCGTCTCCAATGGAGGCGGCTCGCCGCCTCCGTCGTCACCACCACCATCCCCCCCGCCACCACTCCCTCTGCCGCCTTCGCCGCTCCCCCCCGTGCCCGAACCGGATGCGCCCACGCGCGTCATCGGTACGGACGATGCCGATACCGTGCAGGGAAAGGGGGGCGCTGACACGATCCTGGGCGGCGACGGAGCCGATACCCTCTGTGGCGCGGGCGGCGCCGATCTGGCTTACGGCAACGCGGGCAACGATGCGCTGTTCGGCAACGCCGGAGCCGACCAGTTGTACGGCGGGCGCGGCGACGACGTTCTGTTCGGCGGCCGCGACGACGACCTGTTGAGCGGCGACGACGGCTCCGACGTGGTCGTGGGCGACGCGGGCGACGACACGGTGGCCGGTGGCGGCGACAGCGACGCCCTGTCCGGCGGCGAGGGCAACGACCTGGTGTTCGGCAACGCCGGCCAGGACCTGCTGTTCGGCAACGCCGGCACCGACACCCTGTTCGGCGGCAGTGGTGACGACACCCTGTTCGGCGGGGCGGGCGACGACGCGCTGTTCGGCAACCTCGGCAACGACCGGCTGGCGGGCGACGCGGGCAACGACACGCTGACCGGCGGAGCGGGGGCCGACGTCTTCGTCTTCTCCACCGGCGGCGGCGCCGACCGCATCACCGACTTCACCGGTGGCGACGGCGACCGCATCGGCCTCACCCCCGGCCAGGCCTACAGCGTCGCCGCCAACGGGGCCGGCGAGGCCGTCATCGTCTTCTCCGACACCCACACCGTCACCTTGGCCGGCTTGCGGCCGGATCAGGTGAAGTCCGACTGGTTTGCGATCCTGACGGTTTGATCGAGACGGTTTGATACCGGCGCCACGAAGGTCGCGGATAGGGTCACGGATCGAAATGCCGCGGGCTACGCGCCTTGCCAGGGCCGGCCCTTGCACTAAGATGCGCCGCCCTCGCCGGGCTTCGCCGCAACGTCCCGTGCCATTCCGTCATGACGAACGCCCTTGCCTCCCGCCTGCCGTCTCCCGGTCGGCTGCTGCGCGATCCCTTGCTGCTCGTGCTGCTGTTGGTCGGGCTGGTCTATGTCGGGAACGCGTGGTCGCCGTCGTCCTACGGCGTCGTGCTGCGTGACCTCGGCGCCGCCAACGACGGCGTGATGCTGTTCGAGCCGCACGCGATCCGTTCCGACGAATGGTCGGTGTGGACGCCGCTCACCCAAATGTCGGTGGCGAACGGCTTCGGGCGCTGGAACGGCCAGTCGATCTACGGCGAGGATCTGCGGAATTTCAACGCGTTGCCCCTGCTCGACTGGGCACTGGCCTTCCGCCCGCAATACTGGCTGTATTTCCTGACCGATCCGGCCCACGCCTTCTCGTTCAGCCATTATCTCTTCACGGCGCTGTTTCTGCTGGGATACCGGGCGATGTTCCGGGCGTTGGGCATGCCCGGCGATCTGGCGACGGTCGGCAGCGTGGTGCTGTATTTCTCGGCCTTCACCCAGGCGTGGTGGACGACGTGGCAACCGATTCTCGCCTATTACCCGTGGCTGGTGGTGGCGCTGCTCTCGTCGGGGCCGGCGTGGCGGCGTTTCGTGACGGTGTACTGGATCACCGGTGCCCTGCTTCTGGGGCATCTCTACCCGCCGATCATCGTGCCCTTGGCCTACGCCGGGGTGTTCCTGGTGCTGGCGCTGCGGCCGGACACGGTGACGCTGAACCGGGTGGTGGTCGCCGCGCTCGCCGGGGTCGCGGCGGCGGCGACCGCCGGCATCTACTTCATGGACGTCATCCCGGCCATGGCGAACACCGTCTACCCCGGTCAACGCGAGGTGACGGGCGGGCGCATCTCGCTGCGGCACTTCCTTCAGCAGATCTTCCCGCACATCAACATCCTGCGGCATGAACCCCTGGCCGATGGCCTGAAGCTGCGCGCGCCGAACGGCTGCGAGATCACCGTGGTCGGCAGCTATCTGCCCTTGGTGGCTCTGCTGCTGCATGGCTGGCGGGGAGGCATGGCGCGCGGCACGCGCACCGCGTTGCTGGTGCTCGCGGCCGGGCTGGTGCCGACCGCCGTGTGGATGATGCTGCCGGTGCCGTCCTGGGCCGGGCGGCTGCTGTATTGGAGCACCTATTCGCCGCAGCGCCACTTCTTCAGCGCCGGGCTGCTGATCACGACCATGGCCCTGGTGGTCCTGCGCGACCGGCCGCTGCGGATCACGCCTGTGCGTCTGCTGCTGCTGGGTGGGCTGGGTATCGCCGCCTGGATCTATTCCAAGGCGCCGCACGGCGCGCTCGCGGCCGGCTGGAAGGACCTGCTGATCGTCGCGGCCGTGGCGGGCCTGGGCGGCGCGCTGCTGGCCGGCTGGAGCGGCCCCCGGCTGCGCCGCGCCATGCTGGCGGCCGTTGGGCTGGTGAGCGTCGTGGCCTTCGGCGACTACAACCCGGTGATGTCGGCGCACGCCATCTTCCGTCCGCCGCAAACGCCGGAGACGGCCGCCTGGGCCGAGCGGGCGCGCCAGCATCCCGACGGCTGGCTGCTCGTCGAGCATCGCATTGCCGGCCTCGGCGCGGTGCCGGGCGGGCTGGGCTTCAAGGCGGTCAACCACGTGCTGACCATCCCGCGTCCCGACCTCTTCCGTCCGCGCTTTCCCGACCTGCCGGACGAGGAACTGAACTGGCTGTTCAACCGCTACACCCACGTGCGCCCGCGCTTTGGCATCGAGAAGCCCTACCTCGATGCGGCCGACGCCGTCGGCGTGCCGGTGGAGGCGTTCCTGCCCGCCCGCCCGGTGACCATCGCCGCCGACTGCCCGTCCGGCGAAGCCGGCGGTTTCATCGACCGCCGGAGCGTCGAGGCCGACGGGCGGGTGCGCCTGTCCGGCTGGTCGCGCTTTCGCGGCCCCTTCCAGGACCAGGCCTTCATCGTTGCCGCCGACCGGCCTCTGGCAGGGGCCACGGCCTTCCACGCCGTGCGCCCGGATGTGGCGTCCTACTTCAAGGATTCGCGCCTGGCCTTCGCCGGCTTCACACTGGACCTGCGGCCGGCCGACCCCAACGATCCGCCGCGCACCATCTGCATCGCCACCCGTGACTCGGTGGACGGTGTCACCATCCTGGCCGTGCCGGGCTCGTAAGGCCTTTCCGAACACACCGGACGCTGCAACCCGAGGCCTTCGCGGCCGAACTGCGGAGCATGGCCCGCAATTTCCGCTCCCTGCGGGATGGGCCCCCCTGGACCAAACGGTAAGAAGGGCGGAAGGACCAACCCTCCCGCCTTTTCCCGTTCACAGCATGATGCCGGCCTTGGCCAGATAGGGCTTCAGATCCAGCACATCGACGGTGGTCTGGCCGGCGTTCAGCTTCTCGCGAAACGCCGCCTCGATCCGCTCGCGCTCGTCGGCCTTGGCCAGCGTGGCGGCGGCCTCGGCCTGGGGCACCACGACCACGCCGTCGTCGTCGCCGACCACGATGTCACCCGGCGACACGATCACACCCGCGCAGACGATGGTCGTGTTCACGTCGCCGGCCGGCTGGCTCTTGGTGGTGCCCTTCATGTTGGTGCCCCGGCAGAAGACCGGGAAGCCCATCTCGCGGATCGCCGCGGCGTCGCGCACGCAGCCGTCGATCACCAGCCCGGCGAGACCGCGCTGCAGCGCCGACGCGGTCAGCACGTCGCCCCAGGGACCGGCCTCGGTCATGCCCTTGAAGTCCACGACCAGCACGTCGCCCGGCTTGGTCAGGGTCATGGCGACGTGGATCATCAGGTTGTCGGTCGGCCCGCAGGACACGGTCACCGCCGGGCCGCACACCCGCATTCCCGGATAGAGCGGCTTGATGGGGAAGGGCAGGGCGCCCTTTTTCCCCATCGCCTCGTGCAGCGTGGCGGGGGACTGGCTCCGGAAGGCGTCGATCAGGTCCTGGGCCGGGCGGGCGAAGTCATGGATGACGGTCATTTGAACGCGGACCCTTTCCTTATTCCTTGAAGGCCTCGTCCCGCTGGCGGCGGATCGAGGGCAGCACCATCAGCGCCAGAAGCAGCCCGGCGACGGCCAGCAGGCTGCCGCTGATCGGGCGGGTGAGGAAGACGAACGGGTCGCCGCCGGACAGGAGCAGGGCGCGGCCCAGATTCTCCTCCAGCATGGGGCCGAGCACGAAGCCCAGCATCAGCGGTGCCGCCTCGCACTCCAGCTTGCGCAAGCCGTAGCCGAGGATGCCGAACAGCCCCATCAGCAGCACGTTGAAGGCGCTGTTGTTCAGGCTGTAGGTGCCGATGCAGCAGAAGACCAGGATGGCCGGGAACAGATAGCCATAGGGGACCTTCAGCAGCCGCACCCACAGCCCGATCATCGGCAGGTTCAGGATCACCAGGATCACGTTGCCGACCAGCATGCTGGCGATCATGCCCCAGAACAGCTCGGGCTGCTTGACCATGATCTGCGGCCCCGGCGTGATGCCGTGGATGGTCATGGCGCCGATCATCAGCGCCATGATGGCGTTGGGTGGGATGCCGAGGCTCAGCATGGGGATGAAGCAGGCCTGCGCGGCGGCGTTGTTGGCGGCCTCCGGCGATGCCACGCCCTCGATGGCACCCTTGCCGAAGCGCTGCGGCGTGCGGGAGATCTTCTTTTCCAGCGAGTAGGCGGCGAACGAACTCAGCGTCGCGCCGCCGCCGGGCAGGATGCCCAGCACGGTGCCCAGCACGGTGCCGCGCACCGCCGCCGGCCAGCCCTGGCGGAAGTCCTCCCGGTTCGGCCACAGGCGCGAGATGGGAGCGGTCTTGCGCCCCTCGCCGCCGGTCTGCTCCAGGTTGTGGATGATCTCGGCGAGGCCGAACAGGCCCATGGCCAGCGGCACGAAGTCGATCCCGTCGTAAAGCTGCGGCAGCCCGAAGGTGAAGCGCGTGTCGCCGGAGTTGATGTCGGTGCCGGCCATGCTCAGCAGCAGGCCCAGCAGGATCATGGCGATGGCCTTGACCACCGACCCGTGCGCCAGGGTGACCGCGCCGATCAGGCCCAGCAGCATCAGCGCCACATACTCCGCCGGCCCGAAGGCGAGCGCGATGCCGGCCAGCGGCGGGCCGGCCACCGCGATGACCAGCGTGGTGACGATGCCGGCGAACAGCGAGGCGAGCGCCGCCGTGGCGAGCGCCACCCCGGCCCGGCCCTGCCGCGCCATTTGGTAACCGTCCAGGCAGGTGACCACCGAGGAGGACTCGCCCGGCAGGTTGACCAGGATGGCCGTTGCCGAGCCGCCGTACTGCGAGCCGTAGAAGATGCCGGCCAGCATGATCAGCGCACCGACCGGCGGCAGATAGAAGGTCAGCGGCAGCAGCATGGCGACCGTCGCGGTCGGGCCGATGCCGGGCAGCACGCCGATCAGCGTGCCGATCAGCGCGCCCCCTAGGCAGAGCATCAGGTTGCCCGGCGACAGCGACACGCCGAGGCCGAGCATCAGGTTTCCGAACAGGTCCATCCCGAAGACGTCCATCACGGCCACACCTTCATGGGCAGACCGAGGCCCCAGACGAAGATCGCGACGCTGCCGAGCGCCAGGGCACCGCCCAGCACCGCCAGCGGACCGGCGCGGAGCGGCTGGCCGGCCAGATTGCCCAGCCCCACCAACAGCAGCACCGCCGGCACGAGGCCCAGCGTTTCCAGCATCGCGGCGAAGGCCAGCACCGCCACCGTCACCCCGGCGAGCGGGCGCCACGCCCAATTCGACAGGCTAGCCCCGTGGAGCAGCAGGCCGCGCCCGGCGGTGACCAGACCGAACAGGACCAGCAGCCCGCTGATCAGCCGGGGGAAGAAGCCGGACTGCACATAGGCGAGCGTGCCCGTGTTCCAGTCACGTCCGATCCACAGGGCGGCGAGGCCGATCCCCATCATCAGCAGGCCGGCCGTCAGATCCTGCGGCGCCCGGATGCGACCGGCGCCTGGGCCGGTGCCTGGGCGCGCGGCGCCATCGCGGAGGGGTTGGTCGGACAGGTGCGCGCTCGGCATGGGTGTCTTCCAGGGGCGTTTTTCCAGGGGGGCCAGGGAGGGAGCCCGGATCGCGCCTCATGCCCATGGGCGAGCAGTCAGCGCGCGTCAGCAACACACGGGGTTAAAGTTAAGGCGGATTTGGTTGTCACGCTTTCCTGTTCCATAACTGCAAGGCGACGTGAGAATGCGCCTTGACATGGATCAGTTGAATTTTGTCGACGCCAAAAAACGCGAGCGTGCTTTGTAGCGTCTTGAACTTTCAAAAAGCATATAGCGGTTTTCCAGAAATTCTCCCTCGTTCCGGTTGCCCGGCTTGGCCGGCCGCGCCACCTCCGGCGGCAACGAAACGGGAGCCAAAAACCTGAGGGCAGCGGGACAAGGTCGAACCTAGCGCCAGTACCGTCATGGCCCTCGGCGCGTTAGCTTGGCCTTTCCCGGCGGCCATCGGCCGGACGAAATCGCGAAAGCGCTGCCCGGCAGAAATTCATGATTTAAGACCATGAATTCATGATAATGGATTTATGGGGTCTGCCCCTTCCGGGCTCGTACGAAAGGAGGATTGCCCCCTGCTGCAACGCAGCATAGATTCACCCTCGGATGCCCTTTCGGGCGTTTCCTCCCTAGACTTAAGGCCGCGCCTCACTGGCGGCGGCCTTTTTCTTTGCCGATTGCTCAATGCTGCGGCGCATTCTGGTAATACCAGTCGCATGCGGACAAAAAAATGCCGCGTCCAGGCTATAAGCCGGCGCGGCAGCCAAATGCTCTTGGAGCATTATGATGTTTTTGGTTTCCTCCCTAGACCTCAAGGCCTTTGTTTTGTTGGGAGGAAAATTCCATAGGGAGGCTCAGGGTGTCAATCAAGTTTAGCGGGATATAACTTTAAGCCTAGCGGTGTCTTGCGAATCGCCTGCCGGCCTGGAGCCGGGACACTGTGCCATCGCGCACCCCGTCCACGAAATCGACCGATCCCATGATGGAAAGGCTTGCGTCCCCCCGCCGGTTGGGGTATCAGCCTGCCTCCTTCGTTGGAGCGGCGCGGGCGTAGCTCAGGGGTAGAGCACAACCTTGCCAAGGTTGGGGTCGAGGGTTCGAATCCCTTCGCCCGCTCCAGTCTTGCGAAGGATGGCGGATCGACACCGCCCCGCCGGGACCGATCGGCTCATCAGCCCTCCCGCGCCAAGCACTCCCCCAAGATTAACCCTCTCGGCCGCAAATCCTGGATTCCCAGGATCTACATCTTGTGAGATGATTCCCCGTGAACCGTCGGGTCCCAAGGGTTTCCCCAGCCCTTCCGGACGGTGCGCCTTCCTCCCGCACACGGGATCGCCTCCTTGTCCAGCTCGTCCCTGTCCAATCCGGCATCCGGTTCGCTCCTTCCGGTCGAGTTCCAGCCCCGGCTTCGCTGGCGCCGGCCCGTCGATTGGGCGCGGATCAGCCACGAGGTCCGCTTCGTGCGGGCTAAGGGCCGGTGCGAGTGCTGCGCACGGCCGCACGGGCACGAGGTCCGCTGCCTGCCCGACGGGCGGTGGTTCGACGTGGAGGCGCACACATGGCGCGACGCGCGGGGCAAGGCGGCGCCCTGGCCGGACGTGGTGGACTACGCGCGTCACCGCACCACGCGGGTGATCCTGGCCACCTGCCATCGCGACCACGACCCGGCCAACCTCCGGCCGGCCAATCTGGTGGCGCTGTGCCAACGCTGCCATCTGGAACACGACCGGGCCGAGCACCGCCGCCGCTTCCGCGTCACCATCCTGATGCGCCGCGCCCTGGGCGACCTCTTCCACGGCCCTTACGGCTGGCTCTGAGCGGAAAAATCCGCCTTCCCGAAAAGCTGTGACCAACTGTGGCCCAGGCCACAGCCGGGCGTGCCGTGCCCGCGTACCTTCAGGCCATCGAAACCGCCGGACCCCGAAACGAGGCCAACCCGGCATCAACCACCGCCCTGAAGGAGACCTGACCCATGCGCCGCACCGTCCTGTTCGCCGCCGCCGCCGTCGCCCTGTTCACCGCCCCGGCCTTCGCCGGCGACCTGATGACCGGCGGCATCCCGCTGGGCAGTAACTCCAACCTCGGCGTGATCTCCAACACCGCCGCCGGCATCCACAACAAGGCCCAGCAGCAGGTGACGGGTGTGCAGGCCGGCGGCGGGTTCGGCCATGGCTTCGGCACCAACTCCAACCTCGGCACCGTTTCCAACCTCGCCGCCGGCATCGGCAACAAGGCCCAGCAGCAGGTGACCGGCGTCCAGGCCGGCCACGGCGCCCCCGGATACGCTTACGGCTTCGGCGGCTTCAACTCCAACCTGGGCAGCGCGTCGAACGCCGCCGTCGGCATCGGCAACACCGCCCAGCAGCAGGTCAAGGCCATGCAGTTCGGCGCCCCGAAGGGCATGTTCAACTCCAACATCGGCACCGTGTCGAACCTCGCCGCCGGCATCGGCAACAAGGCCCAGCAGCAGGTGCTCGGCGTCCAGCAGTAACGCCTGGCTTCCCCTCCATCCTCGCAGAACCTCCGGCCGGCAGTCCTCTGCCGGCCGGCTTTGTGCGTGCCGTTGCCGTTCGTTCGAATTTAGGCTATAAATCCTATCATCAAGGGAACGCCCGCGCCCGTATCCAGACCGTGACCGATGCCCTGTGCAACATTCCCGGACGATATGGTGCACGGTGTTGCATTGGTTAATGCGTTGCCCGCATGGCTCAGACGTCCATTCGTGTACGACTCGTTGTGCAGTCGCCGCACAATGGACGTACACGGACAAAGCGCGGCAACGCCTTGTCTTAAGAAGACAAAGTAGGATTATTCGCCATTGTGCAGAATCGGGATTCCGCGAAATCTGCACAACGATGCACAATGGGATGCACAATGGAGGGTATGCGCCCGGTGCATGGGGTCCGGTCCATGGGGTAAGATCCTCGTCGCGTGATCGCGGGCCCAGGCTCGGGCATGGTTCGCCCATTCAGGGCTCGTTCATCGTTCCGGCGGATGATGCCCGCCGGGAAAGAAGGCCCATGGGATGGGCAAGGAGTCGCCGCCGCCGTGCTCAGGAGCATTCTCATCCTGGTCGCGCTGATTTTCGCGCCCTGGGGCTTATCCATTCTGGGCACCAGTCTCGGGCTCCGGGTCTTTCCCGGCCCGCTGCTGTCTCCCTGGGTGAAGGGTGAGAGCGGAAGCAAGCCGCTCATATCCGAGACGCCGCCGCCCGATTGGCTGGAGGTCGTCTACCTGATCCATTATCCCGACGTTGCGGAGGCGATCCAGAAAGGCGCGTTGCGCAGCGGCTATCAGCATTATGTGCTGTACGGCCGGGCCGAGGGGCGTCACGGCGCCTATGTCACTCCACCAGCCGCCACTCCGGCCGCGCCGCCATCCTCGGCACCCCCAGCCGCGCCGGCACCAGCTGTGCCGCCCATCGTCGCGGCAGCGCCCCAGCCGGTTCCACCGCCGGCGGAACCTCCCGTGGCCGCTCCGCCCGCCCTCGCGCCGCCCATCCTGCCCGGACGAAAGCCGGCACCGCCGGTCACGGTCGTTTCCCCGGTTGCCGCCGCGGCCGCACCGGCTCCGGCCAAACCGATCTCCGACGGTGTTGTGACGGTCTCGGGCATCCGGGCCGCGTCACACACCAGCTTCACCCGGATCGTCCTGGAGATGAACGGCCCCATGGCGATGGGCAAGCGGGTGCAGCGGGATCCGCGCTCCCTCGACGTGGAACTGCCGAACGCCGTCTGGAAACCGGCCCGGCAGGGAGCCCTGCTGCCCAAGGCCCTGCGCTATCGGATCGAAAGCGTGCCCGGTGGGAACAGCCGTCTCCTGATCGACAGCGACAAGGCCTTCCGGCTGAAAAGCCTGTTCGCCTTGCCGGCCGACGGCAGCCGAAGCCACCGTCTGGTCCTTGATTTGGCGCCGGGGCCGTGACGGCGACCGTATTCGAGGAATGCCGCCCCGAAGGATGACAGTCCGGGCGGTGGCGGCGTAGGATCGCCCTCCCGCCTTCCGAAGAGACCGCCCAGCCCATGCAGATCGCCGTTCTATTCTGGTTTTACAAAGACTTCGATGTCTGCGAGAACCGGCTGGCGGCGCTGCGCGCCAACAATCCAGGCATCAGGATTTACGGTCTCTACGGCGGGGATCCGGGGGAGGCCGGAGAGGCCGAACGGCGGCTGGGCCGCTGGTTCGACGATTTCTACGCCTTTGCGGAGGAGCGCGATCCTCACTGGAAATGGAAGCATGGCGACGCCCTGATCGCGGCGTGGCATCGTGACCGCGGGCACGCCCTGGCCTGGGACAGCCTGGTGATCGTCCAGTGGGACATGCTGATGCTGGCCCCGGTCAGCCGGCTGTTCGCCACCCTCCAGCCGGGGCAGATCCTGTTCTCCGGCCTGCGTCCGGCGCGGGAGGTCGAAGGCTGGTGGGGCTGGCTGAACGGCGCCGATCCGGACAAGCGGGCCGACCGCGACGCCTTCCTGGCCTATCTGGAGGACACGCACGGCTACCGGGGCGAGTTGCTGTGCTGCCTGTTCATCGTGGCCTGCCTGCCCCGGCGCTTCCTCGACCTCTACGTCGCGGCCGGACCGCCGGAGGTCGGGTTCCTCGAATACAAGCTGCCGACCATGGCCCGGATTTTCGGCATCCCCTTCTGCGAGGACCACCCGTACCGCCCATGGTGGGCCAGCAACCCCGCGACCCGGCAAGCCCCGGCGCGCGAGCGGCTGCTCAACGCCGTGGGTGACGACATAGCCTTCGACACGGTGCTGGCGGAGATGGCCCGGCCGGACGGGTTGCGGATCATCCACCCCTACCGGCGCCCCTTCCCGAACTGGCTGAGGACCGGGGTGCCGGCGCGGGCGCTGTCCACGCTCCGCCGGCTGACCGGCCGGACCATTCCGAGATAGGAGAAGAAGACGTGAGCACCGGATCACTTCTGGTCGAGGGATGGCGCCATATCCCCCATTCCTACGCCATCGTGAACCAATTCCAATGCCTGGAGATGGCAGGCCGTCCCGGCCTTCGGCTGGCGCACCGGGACGTTCCGCATCCCGACATCTGGAAAGCGGAAGAGGGCCTGTTCGAACCCGAAATGGACGTGGCGATCCGCGCCATTCCGGCACCGGAACCGGGCGAGTCCTTCGATGCCGTCCTGCGCATGGGGTTTCCCTATGATTACAGCCCGTCTCCGGCCCGCCGTACCCTGGTATTCGGGACGGCGGAATGGCGGACGCTGTCCCGGCTGAACATCGTCGGGCAGGAGGAGGTGCACGTTGCGGTAACCCGCTCCGACGTGCTGATGGTGACGCCATCCCAATGGTCGCGGGATGGTTACATCGAAAGCGGCGTTCCCGAGGACCGCGTGTTCTGTGTGCCGCATGGCGTTCATCCGTCGCTCCATCACCCCCTGTCGGCCGAAGAGCGCGCGGAGTTGAGGCGGCGGTTTGGTTGGGACGGTTTCGTGTTCCTGGCCGTCGGCGGGATGACCGCGAACAAGGGCCTCGACCTGACCCTCAAGGCGTTTGCCACCGTGCTCGAACGCCATCCGGACGCCCTGCTGTTCGTCAAGGGGCTCGACACCATGTACGGGTCTCAGGACAAGCTTCTCGCCAGCATTCGCGGGCTGACCGACCAGGAGCGGGAACGGGTGCGGCCGCGCTTGCGCTATACCGGCAAGTCTCTGCCCTTCCGGTTGATGGCCCGGCTCTATCAGGCGGCCGACGCCTATGTGTCGCCCTACCGTGGCGAGGGCTTCAACATGCCGGTGCTGGAGGCGGTCGCCTGCGGGCTTCCAGTCATCTGCACCGCTGGCGGTTCCACCGACGATTTCACCACCCCCGACTTCGCCCTGCGCATCGAAAGCCGGATCGAGCCGTTCGTGCCCTATCCCCAGGTGCCGGACATCAAGGGATGGGCCCTACGCCCGGACCCCGACCATCTGCTGGCGCTGATGACCCAGGTGATCGAACGCTCGGAGTTCCGGGAACAGGCCCGGCGTGCCGGCCCCGCCTTTGTCGCCAACGGATTCACGTGGCGGCATGCGGTGGACCGGCTGTTGGACGTCGCCTTTGCAGGAGAGGCTTTATAAATTGGTGTGTAACTGTCTCTGCGTTAAGGATTTTTAATGGAATCAATATAAAAAGTTGGAGGTGGATGCTAGTCAAGCAATAGATTCATTGCTTTAAGGAGGGCTAAATATTCAATTGAAAGTTGTGGAAAGGAAGTCGTGCATCAGGTGTCAAGTTAGACCCCTAATGCCTCTGGCAACTTGATCGCGCGTTTCCCCAGATAGGGCAGCGTGAATTTTGTATGTTGTAACCCGCGCAGGCTTTATGCGTGATGGATGTGGGACACACTGCCTTGTGGGCTTAATGTCCTTGGGATGTCATTGCGATTTAGCGGCATTGTGGTAAAGTGCCCCCGCTTTGCTAAACGATGCGTTGTGCGGTCTATCAATGTCAATCCGCTTTGGATCGAACGGAATATGGACAGTTAACATGAACGTGTATTGGCGTTGCCGTTTATTGTTTTAGCAACGCAAAGCCCATTGCAGGCAATAACGTCAGAGATCAACGGCATCAGCCAAGAGCAGAATAACGACCAATGAAGACCTTCGCAGCCGATCGTTTCGCACCAAACGACACCGAACTCAGCACACTCCGCAACATGATCGATGGCGCCAGTATTTTGGTGACGGGTGCCACAGGGACATTTGGGAAAGTTTTCGTTGCCAAAGTACTCTCCCAGTTTAATCCTGGCCGCTTGATTGTGTTTTCTCGCGATGAGTTGAAGCAATATGAGATGCAGAATACCGAGCCGTATCGGTCTAATGCTGATCGTTTGCGCTTCTTTATTGGTGATGTTCGAGACGCTGGCCGGCTCGAAATGGCAATGCATGATGTTGACATCGTAATTCATGCTGCTGCCATCAAGCAGGTCGAGGCAGCGGAATACAATCCGTTTGAATGCATTCGCACCAATGTCCTAGGAGCACAAAACGTCGTTGAGGCAGCATTGCGCAACGGTGTTAAGCGAGTAATCGCTCTATCAACCGATAAGGCTGTTAGTCCAATCAATCTCTATGGCGCAAGCAAATTGGCTTCTGATAAAATTTTTGTGGCAGCCAACAATTTGACTGGCAACATGCCTACCCGGTTTTCCATCGTGCGCTATGGCAATGTGATGGGATCGCGCGGTAGCGTCATTCCAGTGTTCCGCCGGATGATCAACGAGGGTGCCGACAGCTTACCGATTACCGACCCGCGCATGACCCGCTTTTGGATAACGATCGACCAAGGGGTCAATTTCGTGCTCTCGAGCTTGGTTCGAATGCAAGGGGGGGAAATCTTCGTGCCACGGATTCCCAGCATGAAGGTATCCGATCTTGCTTCTGCAATGGCTCCCCATTTGCCACAGCGAGTGATCGGTATCCGTCCCGGTGAAAAGCTGCATGAAATGATGATTCCTGAAGGCGATGCGCGCACAACAGTGCGCCTGGGCGATTGCTACGCCATTCTGCCTGCTTATTCCTTCTGGCGCGATAAGGACGCGCCTCCCCTACAAGCGGGGGAACTGATGGCGGACAACTTCTCTTATACCAGCGACAACAATAACGAGTGGTTGGATATTCCAACCATGGCGGCATTCTTGCAAGATCAGGCTATGTGAAAATGGCAATTGCAGGTGCCGGGAATTTCCTGCCCTATGGTCGGCAGGTGATCGAGGAGGATGATGTCGCTGCTGTGGCGGCAGTTCTGCGTGGTGAGGCGCTGACCACCGGGCCAATGGTGGAGCGGTTTGAAGAGGAACTGTGCGAACGCACTGGTGCCGCCTTTGCGGTAGTCTGCTCCAACGGCACGACGGCTCTTCATCTGGCGATGCTGGGTGCGGGTATCGGACTCGGCGATCGAGTGGTGGTTCCTGCCGTAACGTTCCTTGCCACAGCCAACGCGGTTCGCTATGTCGGCGCTGAAGTGGTCTTCGCCGATGTCGATCCCGATACCGGTCTGATGCGTCCGCAGGATCTGGAGCAGGCTCTTGCCCGCGCTGACGGACCGGTGCGGGCGGCCGCTCCGGTCCACCTTAATGGCCAGACGGCGGACATGGCATCCTTGAAGACGCTGGCCGACCGTCATGGGCTTCGGCTTATCGAAGACGCTTGCCACGCGCTCGGCACGAGCGGTCCCGGATGGAAGATCGGCGACTGTGGCCACAGCGATTTCGCCTGCTTCTCCTTCCATCCCGTAAAGACGATCGCAATGGGAGAAGGCGGGGCCGTGACCATCCACGATCCGAATGACGCCCGCCGGCTCCGCCGTCTGCGCAGCCACGGCATGGTGCGGGAGAGCGCAGACTTCATGCACCATGCCGACGCCTTCGACGCCGATGGCTCTCCCAACCCCTGGTACTACGAGATGCCGGAGATCGGCTTCAACTACCGGGCAACGGACATTCAGTGCGCCCTTGGCCTGAGCCAGCTTGCCAAGCTGGAGAGGTTCGTCGCGCGCCGGCGGGCTCTGGTGGATCGCTACGCCGCAGCCCTAGCACCTCTGGCGCCGCTGGTTCGCCCCATTGGCAAGGTCCCGGGCTGCGCACCGGCTTGGCATCTGGCTGTGGCCTTGATCGACTTCTCCAGTGCCGGCGTGACGCGCAGTGTGGTGATGCGCCAACTGCGCGAACAAGGGATCGGCACCCAAGTTCATTATTTGCCGGTCAATCGCCAACCCTATTACCAAGCCCGCTATGGCAACATCCGCCTTCCGGGGGCCAGCACCTATTACGATCGCGCACTTTCCCTGCCACTCTTCCCAAGCATGGCCGACAGCGACGTGGACCGGGTGGTTGCCGCCCTAGCCGACAGCTTGGGGATCGGGTGAACGGACTGTGGCCGAGCGGAGCGTAATGGGAAGCCAGATCGTCGATCCCATGGGCGCCGATGGGAAAGTTGTGACTACAAATCCGCTGGCCGTCATCCGTGCTGATGCGTCCCGCGTTATAGGCGGGGGGCACATCATGCGGTGTCTGACCTTGGCTGACGGCATGTCGGCGCGGGGCTGGCGGACGGCATTCGCCGTTGCCCCCGGCACGCCGGAGGCCGCTGCAGCTCTGCCCCGCTCACAACACGAGTTCCGCATCTTGGAGGATCCGACACCCGAGACGCTTGCCGCCTCATGGCCGGAAGGGGCGGAACTGCTGGTCGTCGACCATTACGACCTCGATGCCTGTTGGGAACGGGCGAACCGACCCTGGGCCCGCCGGATTCTCGCCATCGACGATCTCGCGAACCGACCCCATGATGCCGACATCCTGCTCGACCAGACCTTCGGGCGGGCGGCCGAGGAATACCGGGGCTTGGTCGGTCCAGACTGCCGGATCTTCACCGGCTCCACACATGCGCTCCTGCGGCCGGTCTTCGCCGCCGCCCAGCCTGCCGCTCTCGCGCGGCGGGTGTTGTTGCCGGCGGAGCCGCGGGTTCTTGTCGCCATGGGCATGAGCGATCCCGACGACGCTACCGGATTGGTTCTGGACGGGATCGCCGCAAGCGGACTGCCCTTGCGGGTCGATGTGGTGTTGGGCAGCGGCGCTCCCCACGTGGAACGGGTGCGTGCCCGGACCACATCCATGCCGCAGCCGGCTCGGCTGCTCTGCGACGTCACGGACATGGCTGGCCTGATGGTGGAAGCCGACCTAGCGGTAGGGGCCGGCGGCACCACTTCGTGGGAACGCTGCTGCTTGGGCTTGCCGGGCTTGGTTATCGTTACGGCCAACAACCAGGAACGGATCGCGCACGAACTCGACGCCGCCGGAGCTATACAGATGCTTGGTCGGCACCCGTCGGTGCCGGCCTCGGCTGTCGCCGAGGCTCTGTCTGTTCTGGTCCACGACGACCAAGCAAGAATTGCCATGAGCCGTGCCGCGACCGCTCTGTGCGACGGGCTGGGATGCGAGCGGCTGCTGGAAGACTTGGAGAGAAGCCTGCGATGACGTCCCAATCCACTCCGGCGACCACAGATCGCGCCCCTGACTGGTGGTCGTCCCCCCGCAAAATTCATGTCGTGGTCGACAACCCCAGCTGGATTCTGCCCTACGCGGAACAGCTGGTGGAAATGATCAAGGCCGGCGGGGACGACGCCGTTCTGTGCCGCAACCACGATGCGGTCGGGAAAGGCGGAGTCGCCTTCTATCTGGGATGCATGCACATTACGCCCCCCGGGGTTCTGGGGCGCAACAGGGTCAATCTGGTTGTGCACGAGAGTGACCTGCCGAAGGGGCGCGGATTCGCTCCGGTCGCTTGGCAGATCCTAGGGGGTGCCGACCGCATCCCGGTGTGTCTGATCGATATGGCGGCCGAGGTCGATGCGGGTGACGTCATCCTGCGCAACACCATGCAGTTCTCTGGTCATGAGCTGAACGACGAAATTCGCAATGCCCAGGGACGGATTACCATCGACGTGTGCTTGCGCTATCTTGCGATGCCGTCCCCCCCGGCCGGGGAACCGCAGGTCGGAGACCCCAGTTTCTTTCCGCGCCGCCGCCCGGTCGACAGCGAACTTGATCCGCACCGCAGCATTGCCGAACAATTCAACCTGCTGCGCGTCGTTGACAACGACCGCTATCCGGCGTTCTTTCGCCTTGCCGGGCATCGTTACCGGCTGAGGATTGAGAAGTGGGATGAGGCAGAGCCGTGAAACGCTATGCGGTCGCTACGGTAAAGCCCTGGAACATCGATGCTTTTCATCGTCGTTCGCCCAGCTTGCTAGGGCAATGGAGCTTGATTGAGCGGCCTGAGGACCTGACCACCGACCGGCTCCAGGCTCTAGGCGTCCGCTACGTGTTCTTCCCGCATTGGTCTTGGAAGGTCCCGGCCGATGTGCTGGCAGCGGTCGAATGCGTCTGCTTCCACATGGCCGACGTCCCCTATGGTCGCGGCGGCAGCCCGCTTCAGAACCTTATCCAGCGCGGCCACCGCGATACGATGCTGACCGCCTTGCGGATGGTCGATGAGCTAGACGCCGGTCCAGTCTACCTGAAGCGTCCCTTGTCGCTGTCGGGGCGCGCACAGGACATTTTCGAGCGGATGGCCGATCTGGCTTGGGACATGATCGCCGAAATCGTGGCGTTGGAACCGGTCCCGACCCCTCAGCAGGGAACGCCGGTGCTGTTCACCCGGCGCAAGCCCGAGGACAGCCGGTTGCCGGACATGGCGGACCTCGATGCGCTCTATGACCACATCCGGATGCTCGACGCTGAAAGCTACCCGCACGCCTTCTTGGATCACGGAAGCCTGCGCCTGGAATTCTCTGACGCGCGGCGCCAAGACGGCGCCGTGACGGCCACCGTCACCATCCGTCCGAAGACCGCTTCCTGATCCCAGCGTCGGAGCCTGCACTGCCATGAGTGAAACCGTCCTGATCATTGCCGCACATCCCGACGACGAAGTGCTGGGGGTCGGGGGCACTGCCGCTCGTCACGCCTCACAGGGAGACGACGTCCATGTGCTGATCATGGCCGAAGGGGTCACCAGTCGCAGCACGATCCGGAATGTCGAGCAGCACGACGCCAACCTGTCGGACCTTCGCCAGTCAGCCGCCACGGCCGCCGGTCTGCTCGGGACCCGCCCGCCTCGCTTCACGACGCTACCCGATAATCGGATGGATTCCCTAGACCTGCTGGACGTGGTCAAGCAGATTGAGACACATGTGTCCGAGATCCGCCCAACCATCGTCTACACCCATCATGGCGGTGATCTGAACGTCGACCACCTGATTGTCCACCGCGCGACGCTGACGGCCTGCCGCCCCTTGCCTGGTCACGTGTTGCGGGCGATCTACACCTTCGAAACGTTGTCGAGCACCGAGTGGGGATCGCCCGACTCGGGCACTCCCTTCCAGCCGACCCATTTCGTCAATGTCTCCGGCACGCTGGCACAGAAAATAACTGCCTTGCGCTGCTACGAGGCCGAGATGCGGCCCTTCCCTCACGCGCGATCCTTGGAAGCGGTGCAGGCGCTTGCCCGTCTGCGGGGTGCCCAATCCGGCCTGGCCGCCGCCGAGGCATTCGGCGTCATCCGCTCCTTCTGGTCCTGATCCAGCTGTCCGAACTTCACGGAGCCAACCTCATGAGCGGCACCTTCACCATTGCGGGCCGACCCGTCGGACCCGACCATCCTCCTTACGTCGTGGCGGAGCTGTCGGCGAACCACAACGGCGACATTGGTCGGGCCGTGGCCATTATGCGTGCAGCGAAGGAGGCGGGCGCCGACGCGGTCAAGCTTCAAACCTACACCGCCGACACCATGACCATCGATCATTCCGGTCCGGATTTCCGAATTCAGGGCGGGTTGTGGGACGGCTACAAGCTCTACGACCTCTACCGCGAGGCGCAGACCCCGTGGGATTGGCATGACGAGCTGTTCGCCGAGGGACGGCGCCTGGGGATCACCGTTTTCAGCACGCCGTTCGATGCGACAGCGGTCGATCTCTTGGAAAAGCTAGATAATCCAGTCTACAAGATCGCCTCCTTCGAGGTACCGGATCTGCCGCTAATTGCTCGGGTTGCCCAAACCGGCAAGCCGATCATCATGTCGACGGGTATGGCGGATCTCGGCGAGATCAGCGACGCGGTGCGCACCGCGCGCGAGAACGGCGCGCGCGACCTCATCCTGCTCCATTGCGTCAGCGCCTATCCGGCACCGGCCCGCGAGGCCAACCTGCGCACCATCTCCCACCTTGCCGAGGCGTTCGGCGTGGCGACCGGGTTGTCAGACCACACGCTCGGGACCGCGGTGTCCGTCGTGGCGGTCGGCCAGGGGGCGGTCCTGATCGAAAAGCACTTTACTTTGAATAGGGCTGACGGCGGGCCTGACGGCCCCTTCTCCTTGGAACCGGACGAACTCCGCACGCTGGTCACTCAATGCTGCGATGCCTGGGAGGCCCTGGGCCGCGTCTCTTACGAACGGGCCGCAAGCGAACGCCCAAACATGATCTTCCGACGCTCTCTCTATATCGTGCGCGACATGGCCGAGGGTGAGGTCTTCACGGAGGACAGCGTCCGGGTGATCCGGCCCGGCTACGGCATGGCTCCCAAGGAACTGCCGCGGGTTCTCGGCCGTCGGGCGCGCCGGGCGATCCCCCGTGGAACCGCGCTGGACTGGCCTCTGATCGACTAACGCGGGGCAGGCCGCCGCTCCACCGGGACACCGTTTCGTCGGTGTGCCGGTCGAGCGGCGAAGAATGCGCCCGCTAACCTCACTCCCAATCGTAATAGAGCGGGGAGAAGCGGTCCCGGTTCTCTCGGACAAAGACCTTAAAAGGTTCCGTGTGGCTGTTTTTGAAGAGCAGCTTCCGATCGAAGAAGCGAGTGGCCAGCAAAGGAGTGCTGACGAAGCTGAACTGCAGGGTCAGCCGATGGTGTCCGGTGGGGTGAAGGCCCTTGTGCCAGCAGCGCGTATCGCCGGCGAAGACCGATCCGCGCGGGCCGGTGACGGGAATGATGTTCTCGCGCTTATAAATTTGCTCAATATCGGCGTCGCTGATGCGGGCATAGAAACGTTGGCGCAGTTCCGCGGGCTTGGCCCCGTGCACGTGGGTGCCGCGGACATAAACATGGGGACCGTACTCCGGCGACGGGCAATCAGTAACGTAGAAGAAAAAATTCAGCCAGTTCAGCCAGCCGGCGTCCCAATGGTAGAACTGAGCCAGGGAATCGCTGGGCAGACGGGCGGACGGCACACTCCAGCGCATGGTGGCGCCGATGCATACCGGTTCACAGCCGAGATAGGAGCGCGCCACCGACCAGAAGCTGGGGTCCATCAGAAGGGCCTGAACGTCCGGACAATCGAGAACGGCTTGCGCGTCGAGCTGAAAGCCGTCGACTTCCTTGTTCGTCAGATCGACCGCCGTGTCCTGGGACGGCCGCCGCTCAGGGTAAATGGCCTTCGCCGGGGCCTGAAGGGCAAAGGACTCCAAGCGTACCATCACCTCGTCCGGCACACGCTTCTCGAACAAGTGATATCCGTCCCGGCGCAGGGTGGAAATGCTGTTCTCCAGCACGGCGGGATCGGCCACGCCTAGGACTCCGGGGGCAGGCGGAACGTTCTGGGGCGGTTTGTAGGCCGGGGTCAACCAGGCGACAAACTCGTTGAAACGGTTATCGGTTTCAATATAGGTCCGCAAACGGGCCTGATAGGACGGTTCTGTCAGGGCTCCCGTGGTCAGGGCTTCCACCAGACCGCCAAGCATGGTCAGCAGGTAGGCTGGGTTCCAGCGGGTCTCCCGGGCAAGGTCATGGAAAAGCCCTTTTGCCATCCGCGCGGCCTTCTCCGCTTCGCCGGCCTCGACCGAGGCCGCGAACTGGCCAAAAAGGTCAACGGCCATGCGCAGAGCCGGGCCATAGGAACCGGAGTAAGCATCTGCGGAACGCCGCCTTGCCGAGGATGAGGTGATCGGCGAAGAGCGAGTCAGCGGAGGCTCCAAGGGAGCCCCATTGGAGGCTCGCTTGATGTCGAGAGTGGAGATCATCACCGGCCGCGGTGAGCGGCGCCGGTGGAGCACCGAGGAGAAGGCCCGGCTGGTGGCCGAGACGTACGAGCCTGGGGCGGTCATCACCCACGTGGCGCGTCGCCACGGCGTCGCCGAGAGCTGCCTGCACCTGTGGCGCAAGCAGCTGGGGATCCCCGGCGCCGTCGTCCCGAACGAGCTGATCCCGGTGACGCTGAATGCGACGCCGGTTCCTACACCGGAGGCGCCACCGTCGCCGGTGCCGTCACGCGCCCTGATCACCTTTCCCGACGGGACGCGCCTGGAGGTTGGAGCGGATTACCCGGTGTCGGCGCTGAAGGCGTTGATTGCCGCCGTGACGGGGCGGCGATGATCAGCGTCCCACCCGGCGTGCGGATCTGGCTGGCGGCGCGGCCGGTCGACATGCGCAAGGGGTTCGACGGCTTGGCCGCCGTCGTCCAGCAGCACCTCGGCCAGGATCCGTTCTCCGGCCAGATCTTCGCCTTCCGCGGCAAGCGCGGCGACCTGCTGAAGCTTCTGCTCTGGGATGGCCAGGGCTTTCTGCTGGTCGCCAAGCGGCTGGAGAAAGGCCGCTTCGTCTGGCCCAGCCCGGCCACCGAGCGGGTTCGGCTGACTCCGGCCGAACTCGCCATGCTGCTCGATCACCCATAGTGATTCCCCTCCGTGTTCGCCTGATGTGCCCTGAAGTCGGCGGCTGGGATCTGGTGCGCCCGCAGTTTCCGGAGGACATCGAAGGTCCAATCGGCATCCGGAAACAGGTACCGCCCGGTGCCGGGGTGGCGGTCAATCCGGATGGTGCCCTGGCGAATGCC
>NZ_JAGINQ010000025.1 GCF_017876165.1 Azospirillum soli | reverse complement strand
TCTCCGAAGGCATGATCTACGTCGCCATGGGCTCCATCATGCTCCGACGCCTCACAACCTGACCGCGCCCAGAGCTATTCTCAAACGGGCTCTAACGGGACGTTGTTCGAGAGGCCAGGATATGAGTCAACCTATCCATGACTCGCCCCGATCTGTCCCGCCTGAGCCCGGAGGAGAAGGACGCGCTGATCCTGGCGCTGCTGGATCGGATCGCGGCACTCGAAGCGCAGCTGAACCAGCCAGCCAAGACGCCGGACAATTCCAGCCTGCCGCCGTCGCGCGGCCAGAAAGCGAACCGCCCGCCGCGGCCGAAGAAACCACGACGCAAGCGCAAAGGGCCGGGAGTGACGCGCGAGCTTGCCGCCGAGCCCGACCGGGTCGTGGACTGCCACGCGCAGGCTTGCGCTCACTGCGGCACGGCCGTGATGCCGGAGGACCAGACGGTACGCCACGCCTACGACCACATCGCCCTGCCGCCGATCCGGCCGGTGGTCACGCGGGTGCGCCTGTTCGGCCGGCGCTGTCCCAGCTGCCGACGGCGGGTGCGCGGCGTGCCGCCCGACACGATGCCGCCGGGCTCGCCCTTCGGTCCGTCGGTCCTGGCCCTGCTGGCCTACCTGCACCATCACCACGCCGTCAGCTATGAGCGGCTCTCCCGGCTGATGGCCGAGCTGTTCGCTCTGCGCATCAGCGAGGGCGCCTTCGCCAACGCGCTGCGCCGGGCCAACCGCCGGCTGCAGCGGGCCGAGACGGCGATCATGGAGCGGCTGCGCAGGGCGGACGTCATCGGTTGCGACGAGACCGGGGCGCGGCTGACGACAGCGGATCAGGGCACGCGCATGGCCTGGGAATGGGTGCTGGTCAGTGATAAGGCCGTCCTGCACCGCATCCACCCCTCACGCGGCCGCGACGTCATCACCGAGGTGCTGGGCGAACACCGGCCGCGCTGCTGGGTGTCCGATCGCTGGGGCGCGCAGCAGGGCCATGCCGAGACCCACCAGGTCTGCCTGGCTCACGTGCTCCGGGACGTCCAGTACGCCATCGATGCCGGCGAGCCGTGCTTCGCGCCGGCCTTGCGTCGTTTACTGTGCTGGGCCATCGCCGTCGGGCGACGACGGCCGACCCTGAAGGACAGCACGCTGGCTCAGTATCAGGCGAAGGCCGACCGGCGTCTCGATCGCCTGCTGGCCATGCCAACCATCACCGAGGCTGGGGCCGAGCTGCAGCGGCAGACCAAGCGGTGGCGCTCTCAGTTCTTCACCTTCCTCACCGATCGCGACGTGCCGCCGACCAACAACGCCTCGGAACGCGCGCTGCGGCCCAGCGTCATCTTCCGTAAGGTGACCAACGGCTTCCGCTCGATCTGGGGCGCTGACGTCCACGCCCAAACCCGTTCAGTGATCGGCACCGGGCGCCTCAATGGCCTGTCCGCCCATCAGGCCATCTCACGCGCCCTCGCCGGTCAGCCGATCTTCGCCTGACCAACCTCCTGCGCAATTACGCGGCCATCATGCGCTTGAGCGCCAGGGGGCCCGGCAGGTTTTCCAGCCGGCTGATCGTGGGCTTGCGAGCACAGGTCGGGGCCGCTTTCGGGGAGGCGGCCGACCGCCAGCTTGAAGGCGGGATCGCTGCGCAGGGCATCGCAGTCATTGCCATCGGCGTACCCGGCAGCAATCAGAAGGGCGCGAAAGCGGATCATCTCCGCCAGCGTATGCTGGATGCGCTCGGGAGCGCGCGGGTCCTCGATGCAGCGCGCCAGACGCTCGCTGATGCCAAGCCGCCGGTCGATCTCCGCCAGCAGCAGAACGCCGGCGTCGGAGGTGAGACGGCCGCCGTCGAAGGCAACGTGAACCGGCTTGCCGGCAACCGGTGACAAGCCGGGCAGAACCCCGGTACTCTCGGCCATGGCGGGCGTGAACTCCGTTGATCCGTGGTGAGACGGCTTCAGCACCAGAATCATACACGAAGTCAGCGACTTACGCTCACGCCCGCCGCCCCAGGTTCAGCTCTGGTGAATGATCCGGGCTAGAGGGGGTCCGCTTCCGGTTCAGACCCGAAAGCTATGTGCTATGCGGGGTTCAAGGGCGCATGAACCGGCCCCCCTCGGTCACCTCGAAGGCAGAGAAATTGGTAACGGTCGAGGAGGGGGGTCCAGTTCATTCCGGACAGGAGTGCGCTGGTGACAACACAGGCTGAGAACTCCACGCAAAACGCCAACGGCTCGGGCGTCACTGCCCCTTGCGCCGAGTACGCCAGGTCCAGCTGCACCACTCCTTAGGACCGTTGAGCGACCGGCCTACTACGGCAAGGCGGGCGCCGACCGAACTCGTGCGGCGTGAATCGGCAATCGGGAGAGTGCCAGATTGGGCCTCTGGGTGCCGCGCTTCCTCCTCAGGATATGGGAACTCCGGACGTGTGCGAGCAGCAAGCTCCCGGCGAACACTGTCGCGCGCGCCTTCGCTGCTGGCTCCTCGAAACGGCCGTCCGCGTGATCGTCGCCCATGGCCGCCGTTTCGGCCTCGACGACGGGCTTGCAGAACGCCGCCCCCCTCGGGAACGGGACGTACTTCCGGAAGCATGGACGGCTGGCTTCCTTGACCGTTCGGGTGGCCGCATAGTGGATTGACCCGATGCTGACGATCTCGCGTTCAGTCTGGGCATCCCTGACGACCATAGGCTGCTCTTCGTAGCCGCGGGCTACGAGCGCCCGACAAAGCGCCAGGATCGGTCGTCTGTTTTTCACGCACACGTCCCCGCACCAGCAGGTCGCGGGTCGCAGGAAGAAGGCAACCAGCATGGCCGATCTCCTCAGGTTAGGGTTGACGGAAGCCCGGCTGAGCGGCGGGCGGATGCACCTTTTGGCCAGCGGGGACGCCCCGTCCAATTGCATCAGGAAGCCGAGCGCTCGTCGGAGATCTCGCCCAGCCGGGGCGGCTCGAAGACCTGCGCATGGGCGAACTCGACAGCCGCGACACAAACGACCAAGGGGGCATGCACGTACTCGCTTCGCCCCTGGCGGAAGGGGCCGAGGATGTTCAACGCGAGGGATTCCACTTCGGCGGCCCTCCGGCTGCACGGCAAGGCGAAGACAACGCGCATCACTCGGCCCGTTTCGGAACGAACGCCGTACTTGCGGAATTCAGGTCCGGCGGAGTATCCCACCTTGTGGGGCGTACTCCCGTCCGTCATCACGTAGACCCAGCTCTCGGATTCCGGCCCGCCGGACTCCCCGCTTCTCGCCTCCTGGCGCCACGCGGCGAACCCCTCAAACACCGGGGTGTCGAAAATGGTCCACATCGCCGCGAGTACGGTCTGATCGCGCCGGTGCTCTTCGGCGAGACGTCGTAGGCTGCTGTGCAAGGGCTTCTCCACCGAAGCAATGGCCTTCAACGCGCGGATAACCTCCTCGCCCAACTCGTTGAAACTTGGTCGGCGCACGGTTGTGGCCTCCTTGTGTGCGACACACTTAGGCGACTTGGCCGTATGCGGTCGCCCCCATGTCGCCGGAGTGCTCCCCCCATCCCCACTCGGATTGCTCAGGAGGTGCCTCGTTACGCGCCGATTGCGCCGCACGATCAAGCTTGTCGATCTGGGCCTTGGAGAACAGACGGTTCCGGATTTGGCGTCGCGCCGTGTTGGGGGATACGCTTAGCACTGCGGCGACGGCCGCTGCCCTCTTGCGCGTGTCCGGGCAGATCGCGTTCAGGATACACTCCATGTCCTCGACGCTGAGGACGACGGAGCGGCGCGCACGCCTTTGCTTGCGTTGCGGCTTGGGACGCCCCCGCAGGTAGTCGAGCTTGTCCCTCCTGAGCTTGTCCACGGTGTGCTGGAGGTCGTTTATCCTGTCCCGCATTATGCCGAAGGTGTCCTTGGTCATGTCGACCAGCTGAACGTCCTTCCGCTCGAGCCCCCTCGCATCGATCAACCGGATCAGAGCATCAACGGCAGCATTCCTCTCGTGGGCCGTACAGCCGCCCAGGACCAGCTGGAAAACATGATTGAGCTTCTCGTCGGAAGGTGTTCGCGCTTCCGCGGCACTGGAGTCTGGCATGTTCCGCCTCCTTTACTTCGCCGGATTGCGCCGGACCGGAACCTGCTCGCGCTCGCCACCGTCCGTCAGTTCGCCGTCCTGCCTGCCAACTGTGGCAGCGAGGACGTGGGCGATGTCCGAGAGATCGTCGTAGGCCCGCCTTAGGTCGTCGTACATCTGCCGATCCTTCTTAGCGAGCTCCTCCTTATGTTTGATCTCGACGATGGCGATGGCCTCGCGCTCCACGATGGCGTCGATCAGTTCGGATGCCGCTTCCCACTTCCTCTCGGTGACCGAGCGCTTTGTCAAATCGGCCAACTCGCCCAGGTACCGGCGCGTCTCCTGCGACACGCCCCCGTTGACCCGCTCAGCCACAGTCAGCATGTTGCGCGATCCCTGGGTTTGCAGGTCGCGCTCGTATTCGGCCGAGCGCTCCTTCGCCTGCGCCGCCCAACTGTACGGGGTGGCTCGCAGCTTCTCCTGCGGCGTCGCGCAGATCTTCCCATCCTTGACGAGGTCGTTGAGGCTCCCGCCTTCGGCGAGCGACCGCCGCAAACTCGTCTTGATGGTATTCCATCTGGCCGGTGTCTTGGCCATCCCGGACTTGACGAGATAGTCGTCGAGCGCCCGGCCGGGATCCTCCTCGGCCAAGCGGCGAATTTCGGATGCAAATTGCGCCTGAGCGGCCATGGCCTCCTCCTTTGCGCAAAATTGAATGGGGTAGCGGATCTGATTATGCCAACCCTTGATTTGACCGCTTCCTCATTGATATCGTAAATATTTGCCCCTACATCCGCCGACAGGCTATGGCGCATGCGTATAATTGCCTAATACCCATTATGGTTTGATGCGCAATATGTTCCAAGCATGTTCATGCTATGTTGATAACCGCGCCGCTTTGTCATCTCTATTATGGCTCGGTTTGAAATGTAACGCGTACTTATTTTCTTTTGACTTTTGCGATGTGCCGTCTTTACTCAAATTTTGTACGCTTTAATTGCCGCTGTTTGAGGCGGCTTTCAAACAATGGAGAGCCAGTCGCGCCGGGCTCCTGTCCCAGCTCAAGCCGGGCAGCAACAACGCGTAGGTAGAAGCAGCATTGAGCGGCTGATCGCACCGTTCCGGGTCCGTAGATCGCCGTCGCGAACAGCGAGTTGGCCCCGCCGCTGGCCTCTCATCCGGTGGCTGTACGAGCTTACCCAAAACCGTGGTGAAGGCGCTGGCACGTGGGCAGCCGATACAGTGAGCGCCGACTGCTCGAATGGTTGCGGGGTGGTTGCAGATGTGACTAGGGCCGCCTCAGAGGCGGCCCTAAGCCATTGAAAGAGTGGTGATCCGGGTGGGACTCGAACCCACGACCACATGATTAAAAATCTTCGATAAACTATTGATCCATATAGCGCGCGTCAAACTTACTGCTCGAAACGCGGGCTATACGAATCAATGACTTACAAAGCGGGTTTGACAAATCAGCGGTAAGCGTCCGCCGAGCTACGCGGCGGCGGTGTTTCCGGTGACGTCGGCGGCCTTGGGCGACCGGCGGCGCGCTCCGGCTGGCCGCCGTTCAGGCGGTGATGGCCTACGCGGCGATCATCCTGTCCTTCATCGGCGCCATCCACTGGGGGCGCCTCCTCGCCGCCCCGGACACGGAGCCGCACCCGGCGGCTTGGCTGTGCTGGGGCGTTGTGCCGTCCTTGCTCGGCTGGGGAGCGGTGCTGCTTCCCCACGGGCTGACCCTGCCGGTTCTGCTCGCCGGTTTCGTCCTGGTCTGGGCGGTGGATCAGCGCGCGACGACGGCCGGCCGTTTGCCCGCCTGGTACGGGCGCCGGCGCACCTCCTTGACCATCCTGGTCTGCATTGCCTTGGCGGCGCTGATCCCCCTTGTCGGCGTGACTGGAACGGGCGCGCGGCCGTGATTCGGGAGGGCCGGGCCGGACGTCCACCGCCACCAATGCGCACTGGTGGAGGAGCGGCCGCCGCCCGCCTGATCGCGTCCGGCCGTGTGGACCGGGTGTGCTGGATTGTGCCGCGCGAGAGCCTGCGTTTGCAGGCCGAGGAGGCCTTCGCCGATCCGGCGTGGCGTGGCGCGATCGGACACGCCATTGCGGTGCGTGCGGCCGACAACGGGGCGGACCTGTGCCGCGGCCTGAACGGCTACGTGACGACCTATCAGGCGATCGCCGCCGCACCGGACCGGCACCTTGCCGAGGTCCGGCGGCACCGCTACCTGATCGTCGTCGACGAACTGCACCATCTGCCGGCACTGTCCGACCTCGATCCCTTCACCGCCGAGGCGGCGGACACCGCCTGGAGCCGGGCGGTCGCGCCGTTGCTGGAGAGTGCCGCCTGCCGCTTGCTGATGTCGGGGACGTTGCAGCGCGCCGACGGGCGGGCGATCCTGCGGCTGCCCTACCGTCGGCCACGCGGCTTCCGGCGGGTGCGGGAGATCGATTTCGCGGCGCCGGGCTGGGCGGTGGTCGGCTACAGCCGCCGCCAAGCGCTGGCTGAACGGGCGCTCATCCCGGTGACCTTTGGCGCGGTGGACGGCGAGGCCGAGTGGATTGGCGGGGCGCGGACCCGGCACGTCGCCTCGCTCGCCGCCGCCCGCCGCCTGGCGCGCGACGCCCTGTTCACGGCGCTCCGCACCGAATACGCCGACGCCATGCTGCGCCTGGCCTTCACCGACTGCCGCCGGCACCGGGCGGAGCGCCGCCGCGACCTCGGGCTCGGTCCGGCGGAGTCGGCGCCGGGGCTCGGCAAGCTTCTGGTCGTCGCGCCCGATCAGGCGGCGGCGTGGCGCTACGCGGCGCGCCTTCAGGCCTGGGCCGGCGGGCGGGACATCGTGCGCGTGGCGGTCAGCGGCGCGCCGGACCCGCACGGCACCATTGCGGAGTTCCGCCTGCGCCCGGACCCGGCGGTGCTGGTCACCGTCGGCATGGCGTATGAGGGCATGGACTGTCCGGAGGTCACCCACGTCGCCTGCCTGACGCACATCCGCGCCCGCGGCTGGCTCGAGCAGATGGTGGCGCGGGCCACCCGCGTCGACCCGCTGGGCGGCGCCTACGAGCGGCAGCGGGCGGTGGTCTACCACCCGGACGACCCGATGTTCCGCGCCTTCCGCGCCGCGATCGAGACCGAGCAGGGGGGGCGTGCCGACCTGCCGGCCGAACCGGCCGAGGTGGGGGAGGGGGGCATCGCAGGGGGCGAGGGTGATCCGGCGGTCGTGGCAACGGGGATGGAGGACGCGGCTGACGCCGCGGCGGCGGCGTGCGACGCGCTCCCCGACGCGGTGACCGAGCGGGTCGGGCGGACGCCCATCGTGCCCCTGCGCTCCAGCGCGACCGCGGTGCGGTTCGAGACGCTGGCCCCCGGTCCGGACCTTGGCGTGGCGGACGGCGCGGCCGGGCGCGCCGGCGGTGCAACGCCGTCCACGCTGGAACGCCAGCGGCGCGACCGCATTGGCCAGATGGTCGCCGGCCAGGTGGTCGAGGACGAGGACGCCGGCATCGGTGCGGCGCGCCGTGGCCTCGGCTACCACGCCTACAACGCGGCGCTGCGCCGGGTGCTCGGCAAGAGCCGGGCGGTCATGACGCTGGAGGAGTTGGAAGCCGCCGTCGGCTGGCTGGAGCGCAACCGCCTCAGCGAGCACCTGCACCGGATCGCCGGTGACCCGCAGTACCGCTGGTCGCGCCGGCAGCGGCGGCGCGCCTGACCGTCGCAGCCCTGACCCTCACAACGTCGCGTCGCCGGCGTCCGGCTTGGGCCGGTCGATGTCCGGCGGCCGGTCGCGCTGGCCATCCTTGACCGACACGTCGCCCAGCGGTTTCCAGGGCGCCGTCGTCCGGGTTGGGGCCATCGACGCCGCCCAATCCGGGCGGCCTGGCGCCCTGGTCGTCCTTCCCCGCGCTGTCCTTCCGGTCCTTCGTCAGTTCGGTTCCTCCGGATAGGCCGTGTCGAGGGCCGTGCGGATCGCCTCGGCGGACTTGCGGCCGAAGCCGCGGATGGCGGCGATCTCCGCGGCATTGGCCGCGAACACGGCGCGCACCGAACCAAAATGCCGAAGCAGGGCGCGCGCCTTGCGGCGCCCGATGCCGGGCAGGCCGCTGACGATGTATTCGGCCAGCAGCCGCGGGTCCGCCGGTTTGTTGGGGCGGAGGGCCAAGTCGGTGCGGCCGTCCTGCAGGCGCTTTGCCAGGGAGAGCAGGAGGTCCGCCGTTTCCTGCGGCGTCTGCGTCCGCAGCACCGTGGCCCCTTCGACGATGGCGAGGTGGCTGATCGCCCCGGTGATCACCGTGGGTTCCAGCGACACGTGGCCGTCGTACGGATTGCCTTCGATGATCCAGACGACCGTGTCGTAGGTCGCCCGCAGTTTGGCCGCCTGCGCGGCGAAGCGCCCGTCCAGCAGCGACGCCACGAAGTCGCCGCCGGCCTTACGCTCCACGGCGGCGCCCGGCCCGATCAGGTAATCGCCGACGTCCAGCGCGCCGGCCTCCACCTCCACGGCGCTGCCGTCCACGCTCTTGGTCGCGCGGAGCCGGTTGATGATCGCGGCGGGCTCGTGGCAGTCGGCGACAATGCGCATGGCGGCACCAAATGGCGGGTGACGGGGCATTCGGTACAACCACGGCGAATTTGCGAACGTCTCGCGGGCCGTGCTTTTCGGCGTGGCCGGCTGTTGCATGACGGCGTGATTGACCATCACGCCCCCGCGACGTCTTTCCTCCCGCCGTTATGCCGCTGCTTGCTCAAGGAGCCGATGGTGCTGTTTTCCACGCTTGGGCGATGCCGCCGTCGGCCTGGGACGGCTTGAAGGCTGACTACCGGGAGCGTGGCCTCACCGCGCCCTGTTGCGGGGTGGCGGTCGTTCCGGTCCGCTCGCCCACCGGCTGGCAGTTCTTCCGCCACACGCCGAACGCGCTTTGCACCGCCCGCGAGAGCCTCGCCCACATCGTCTGCAAGTCGATCCTGGCGCGGACGGCGGACCGGCTGGGGCTGGCGGTCACCACCGAAGCGCGCGCGGACGACGGCCGCTGGGTGGCCGACGTGCTGGTCCGGCATCCGGGCTGGACGGTCGCGCTGGAAGCGCAGATCTCCCGGATTCCGATGGCGGCGATCGAAGCGCGTCAGGTGCGCTACCGGGAGCACGGCATCCGCGGCGCTTGGCTGGTTGGGTATGACGTTGCCAACGTCGCGGCCCGGCGCGACCTTCCCCTGTTCCGCCTGGAGGTCGGGCCGGCCGCGCGCCCCGACCCGGCGGTCGTCGGCGCGGGCGGGCGCGTCGCGCTGGAACGCTTCACCGCGTTGCTCCTGACCGGACGCGTTCGGTTCGCGGGGCCGCCGGCGGCGGCGAGCGCCCCGTCGGTGGCCAGCGTGCCGTCGGTCTGCTGGAAGTGCCGCCGCGACATCGATCTGGTCGTGGCCCTCGTCAACCTGCCGGCGCACGCGGTGTTCGCGCCGCGCGGCATCGTGTCGGCGCGCGATCTTGGCAAGCTGCCCGAGGCGCTGGCCGCGTATCGGCGCGCCATGCCGCGGCTGCACACGGTGTGCGGTGCGCTGCCCCCGTTGCGCCGCCCGCCGCCGTCCCGCGTGGCCGTCGGCTTGCGCGCGCACTGCCCGTGGTGCGACGCGCCCATCTCCTTGCACGCGCTCCCCGACGCGACGCGCACGCCGCGTCACTGGCACCGCTGCTGGACGCTGGACGGCCAGGCCTGGGCGCCGTCCGAGCCCCGCGCCGCCCGCTGGACCTGGAGCGACCCGGGGAGCGACCCGGGCGCGGGCAACGCTGGCCGGTCCGACCGGCGGTGACGGGGGCTTGAGGGCGCCGCCCCCGGGGGTGCCGTTGCCGCGCTCACCCCGTGGTCGGTGCCCGGGCCCGCACGGGGGCAAGGCAAACGGGCCGATGCGGTCGGCGTGTGCCAGGGGGCTCGCCCGGGGACGGCGCCGTCCGGAGCGGGGCGATCGGGGCGGTGCGCGCCGGGTCGTCAGACCCAAAACGAATGCGCCCGGTGGCGCGCGCCCGGACGGCGCGGCCCGAGTCGGTCGCGTTCGCCCCCCGCGCCGGGCCGATCGCCGCCAGCGTCCGCGTCAAACCCGACCGCGGTGCCGGCAGCCGTTGCGACGCGCCCCAGCACCGCGCGGTGTCGGCCCGGTGCCGCGCCCGGCGGCGCATCGGGGCCGCCAACGGGCGCGGCGGGGCGGGTGTCCGCCAACGGGCGCCCACAGCCGCTGGCATCCGGCGAAAAATGTGGGGTGAGGTGTGGGGGTAGGGCCGGTTGGCGCGCAAATTTCCGTGGGAAATCATCGGCTTAGCGCGCAAAAGTGGCGGATGGGGTGGGATTCGAACCCACGGTGGGCTCGCACCCACGGCGGTTTTCAAGACCGCTGCCTTAAACCACTCGGCCACCCATCCTGCACGCTGTCGCGGATATAGGAATGAAGCGCGGCGGTCAACAGTCTGCGTGTCGCCTCCGTCAGGTTCGGATCGGACGGCCCAGGTTGCGCAGGCGCTTCACCGGCTTCGGCGGGCTCGGAGTGTCGGAGAAATCGGGCAGGCTGGGGGCGCGGCCGATGATTTTTCGAACCATCGCGCTGGAAGCGTCGAGGTCCTCCACCACCGTCGGCGTCGTCTTGCCGGCGTATTGCGGGCGGTCGAGCTTGGCGCGCATCTCGTCGATGATCTTCAGTTCGGGCTCGAACAGCTCGCGGGCGCCCATGGGCAGGACCTGATCGTCGCGCATGCTGGCGAAATAGCTGCGCGTGGCCTTGGCGAACAGGCTGATCAGCAGAAGATCCATGCGCTCGAACTCGCCGCGCAGGTCGGTCAGTTTGGAACCGCCGACGCCTTTCAGGCGCTCCTCGGTCAGGGTGACGAGGGCGCGGACCTCCTCCACCTTCTTGCGGAAGTCGAGGAAGGAGGCGAAGCGGTCGTCGTCGATGTCGCGCTGGGCACGCTCGGCCAGCGCGACCGCGTCGGTCGCCTGCCGCTCGATGGCGGAAATCAGGGCTTCCACCTCCTCGCGGCCGTAATCGCGCCTCCAGACCATGCCCCTGCCGTTTCGTTTGCGCGAGCGCGTGCCCGCATCCTTAGGTTCTTCTGTAACCGACGAGGATTTAACGAAACACTGTCCTAAAGGTTTAGACGGGGCCGAACGCGTCGTCAGGCGTCGCGAAGCTCCAGCACCACGGGGGTGTGGTCCGACGCCTTTTCCGCGCCGCGCGGACGGCGGTCGATGGTGCAGGCTTCCAGCCGGTCGGCGGCCTGCGGCGACAGCAGGAAATGGTCGATGCGCAGGCCCAGGTCGCGCGGCCAGCTTCCCGCCTGATAGTCCCAGAAGGTGTAGGCGTGGTTGTCGTCGTGCAGCGCCCGGTAGGCTTCCGTCAGGCCGAGGTTGATCAGCGCGCGGAACTTCGCCCGCGTTTCCGGCTGGAACAGCGCGTCGTTCGCGAAGGCGCGCGGGTCGAAGACGTCGCGCGCCTCCGGGATGACGTTGTAGTCGCCGCCGAGGACGAAGGGCACCTCCTGGCGGAGAAGATCGCGGGCGCGGGCGGTCAGGCGGTCCATCCAGCGCAGCTTGTAGGCGAACTTCTCCGTGCCCAGAGGGTTGCCGTTGGGCAGGTAGAGCGACGCGATGCGGACGCCCGCCACCGTGGCCTCGACATAGCGGGCCTGCTCGTCCTCCGGCTCGCCGGGGAGGCGGTCGAGCACGACCTCGTGCGGGGCCTTGGAGAGGAAGGCCACGCCGTTGTAGGCCTTCTGCCCCACCGGCGTGACGTGGTAGCCGAGGTCTTCGAAGGCCTCCCGCGGGAAGGCGGCCGTCTCGCACTTGATTTCCTGAAAGAGCACGACGTCCGGGGACGCCGCGCGCAGCCAGTCGGTGATCAGCGGAAGGCGGGCCTTCGCCGAGTTGACGTTCCAGGTGGCGATTTTCACAACGGTCTCGTCTTGAAGGGTCAGGCCGCGAAGGAGTTGCCGCAGCCGCAGGAGGCCGTCGCATTCGGGTTCTTGATCTGGAAGGAGGCGCCCATCAGGTCCTCGACATAGTCGAGCGTGGAACCGGCCAGCAGGTCGAGCGAGCAGTCGTCGGTGACCACCTTGATGCCGCCGTTCTCGAACACGTGATCGTCGGCGTTCACCGTGTCGTCGAAGCCGAAGCCGTACTGAAAGCCGGAGCAGCCGCCGCCCGACACGGTCAGGCGCAGCATCAGGGCCGGGTTGCCCTCGTGCTCGATCAGGAAGGCGACGCGCTTGGCCGCGCTGTCGGAGATGGCGAGCACGCGGGCGCCATCGTTCGCCTCGGTGGGGCTCGCCTCGGTCGGGTTCGTCTCGGCGGGAATGGCGGTGTCGGGCATGGGGCGGGTCCTTACAAGTCGCAAAACGGACGACAATACCCCGAATGTAAGGTCGCCTTGGCGGTTCGTCAAAGTCTTGACCGCGTAGGACCCTTCCTTGCCCGTTGCGCCGGACGCCCCCCGCCGGTAGTGTCCGCGCCATGACGGCGGACAGCTTCCAGGACCGGCTGGCCCCCTACGCCTGCAACCCGCATCAGACGCGCGGGAGGCTGGTGCGGGAGCCGGAGAGCCCGACACGCTCGTGCTTTCAGCGCGACCGCGACCGCATCGTGCATTCCGGCGCCTTCCGCAAGCTGAAGTACAAGACGCAGGTCTTCGTCTATCACGAGGGCGACTATTACCGCACGCGCCTGACCCACAGCCTGGAGGTCGCGCAGATCGCGCGCTCCATCAGCCGCGCGCTGGGGCTGAACGAGGATCTGGCGGAGGCGGTGGCGCTGGCCCACGACCTCGGCCACACGCCGTTCGGCCATGCGGGGGAATGGGCGCTGGACGCCTGCATGCAGCCCTACGGCGGCTTCGCGCACAACGACCAGACGCTGCGCATCCTGACGATGCTGGAGCGCCGCTACGCCGAGTTCGACGGGCTGAACCTGACCTGGGAAGCGTTGGAGGGCGTGGTCAAGCACAACGGGCCGCTGCTGCCCCTCAAGGAGGGCGAGCGGCTGCCGACGACGCTGGCGGCCTTCCAAGAGCAGTGGGACCTGGAACTGCACACCAATCCGGGCGCCGAGGCGCAGGTGGCGGCGCTGGCCGACGACATCGCCTACAACAACCACGACATCGACGACGGATTGCGCGCCGGGCTGTTCACCGTGGACGAGGTGGCCGAATTGCCGCTGGTCGGCCCGGTGATCCGGGAGGTCTGCGACCGCTACCCCAATTTGGAGCGCTCGCGCCTCATCCACGAGACGATCCGCCGCATGATCAACGCCATGGTCACCGACCTGCTGACCGAGACCGGCAAGCGTCTGGCCGACCACAAGCCGGGCAGCGCGGCGGAACTCCGGGCGCTGCCGCAGCCGGTGGTCAGCTTCTCCGACGGAATGTTCGAGGCGCAACGACCCTTGCGCGCCTTCCTGAAACAGCGCATGTACCGCCACTACCGGGTGAACCGGGAGATGAGCAAGTGCAAGCGGGTCGTCACCGCCCTGTTCGATCTGTTCATGGCCGAGCCCAACACCCTGCCCACCCAGTGGCAGGAGGAGATCAGGGCACGCGGCGGTGACACAGAAATGTCAGTGCGCGCGCGCCTCGTCGCCGACTACATCGCCGGGATGACCGACCGTTACGCGCTGGCCGAGTACAGCCGCCTTTTCGACATGGATGCCAAGACCTAATACGATGAACATCTTCAAGGCGTTCGAGAACGACATCCGCAAGCTGCTGGACGAGTTGGCCGCCGAAGGCCAGATCCCGGCAGGCCTCGACACCAGCCGTCTGACCGTCGAGCCGCCGCGTGAGGCGGCGCACGGCGACCTGTCTACCAACGCGGCGATGATCCTCGCCAAGCCCGCCGGCAAGCCGCCGCGCGCGCTGGCCGAGCTGCTGGTGGCGAAGCTGAAGGCGCGTTCCGACGTGACCAGCGTGGAGATCGCCGGGCCGGGCTTCGTGAACCTGCGCCTGTCCGCCGACGTGTGGCGCGACCGCATCCGCGACGTTCTGAACGCCGGCACGGCGTATGGACAGAGCGACCTCGGCGCCGACGAGCCGGTGAACGTCGAATACGTCTCGGCCAACCCGACCGGTCCGCTGCACGCGGCGCATGGGCGTGGCGCCGTGTTCGGCGACGCGCTGGCCGCCCTGCTGGAGAAGGCCGGGCACAAGGTCACGCGCGAGTATTACATCAACGACGCCGGCGCCCAGGTGGACGTGCTCGGCCGCTCGACCTTCCTGCGCTACCGCGAGGCGCTGGGCGAGGACATCGGCGAGATCCCGGCGGGCCTCTATCCGGGCGAGTACCTGAAGGAGGTCGGTCAGGCCCTGGCCGAGCGCGACGGCAACAAGTGGGTCGGCGCGGACGAGTCCGAATGGCTGCCGGCCTGCCGCGACTTCGCGATCGCGAAGATCATGGAGTGGATCAAGGAGGATCTGGGCGTCCTCGGCGTGCGCATGGACGTCTACAGCTCCGAACGCGCGCTGGTGAAGGCCGGCGCCGTCGATACGGCGCTTAAGGCGCTGGAAGATCGCGGCCTGATCTATGTCGGCGTGCTGGAACCGCCGAAGGGCAAGAAGCCCGATGATTGGGAGCCGCGCCCGCAGACTCTGTTCAAGTCCACCGATTTCGGCGACGACGTGGACCGGCCGCTGAAGAAGTCGGACGGCTCCTTCACCTACTTCTCGAACGACATTGCCTACCACTTCGACAAGTATCGGCGCGGCTTCGCCAACCTGATCGACGTCTGGGGTGCCGACCACGGCGGCTATGTCAAGCGCATGCAGGCGGCGACCACGGCCATCACCGAGGGCAAGGCGGCGCTGGACGTCAAGCTGTGCCAGCTCGTCCACCTGATGAAGAACGGCGAGCCGGTGAAGATGTCCAAGCGCGCGGGCACCTTCGTGACGCTGCGCGACGTGATCGAGGAGGTCGGCAAGGACGTCGTCCGCTTCATCATGCTGACCCGGCGCAACGACCAGACGCTGGAATTCGACTTCGCCAAGGTGGTCGAGCAGTCGAAGGACAACCCGGTCTTCTACGTGCAGTACGCGCACGCCCGCTGCCGCTCGGTCCTGCGCCACGCCGCCGCCGCGATGCCGGGCGCCGACCTGTCGCCGGCGGCGCTCGCCGGGCGCGCCAACCTCGCCCGCCTGGACGCGGAGGAGGAGATGGCGCTGGCCAAGCGCATGGCGACCTGGCCGCGCCTGGTGGAATCGGCCGCCGAGGCGCACGAGCCGCATCGCGTGGCCTTCTACCTCTACGACCTCGCCAGCGACTTCCACGCGCTGTGGAACAAGGGCCGCGACGACGCCTCGCTGCGCTTCCTGATCGACGGCGACGAGGAGGTGACGGTCGCCCGTCTGGCGCTGGTCAGCGCCGTTGCCACGGTCATCGCCTCCGGCCTCGCGGTCATGGGCGTGGAACCGGTCGAGGAAATGCGGTCATGAAGTACGAAGGCGACGTCAACTACGCCAACGACCCCTACGGCATGCCGCCGCAGAGGGGAGGGGGGCGGCGCGGGCTGCTCGGCCTCGGGCTGGCCGTGGTCGGGATCGTCGCCTTCGCGGGCGCCATCGTCGTCGTCTACGGCAAGGGCGGTGGCGGCACCGTCGATGGCGCGCCGCCGCTGCTGACCGCCGACGCCACGCCCACCAAGATGCGCCCGGAGCAGCCGGGCGGCATGGAGGTGCCGCACCAGGACAAGCTGGTCTATGAGCGGCTGAGCGACCGGGGCACCCGGTCGAACGTCGAACGCCTGCTGCCGCCGCCGGAGCAGCCACTGCCGCGTCCGGTGGTGACGCCGCAGATGCCGCCGCCCCCGCCGCTGCCGCAGGCCCCGGCCGTCGCCCAGGTGCCGCCGCCCCCGCCGGGCGCCACGGCCACCGTGCCGCGCATTCCGATGGAGGCGGAGCCCGCCGAACCGGCCGCTTTGCCGCCGTTGGCCGCACCTCCGCCGGTCGCGGCGACGCCGGCCCCCGCGCCCGCTCCGGCGGTCAAGGCGGCTCCGCCGCCCGCCGTGAAGCCGCCTCCGGTCCAGCCGGTGCAGACCGCCGCCGTTCCGCCCGCTCCGCCCAAGCAGCCGGCGGCTCCCGCTGCGGCGCCGCAGCCGGCTCCGCAGGCCGCGAAGCCGGCGCCGGCCCCGGCCGCCGCTCCGCAACCGGCCGCGCCGACCAAATCCCCCGGGGCGAGCGGCTGGCGCATCCAGCTGGCCTCGGTGCGCAGCGAGGCGGAGGCCGCGTCGGAATGGAAGCGGCTGACCAGCCGTTACGGCGATGCGCTCGGCGGGCTGTCCATGCAGGTCGCAAAGGCCGACCTCGGCGAGAAGGGCATCTTCTACCGCGTCCAGGGCGTCGGTGTGGACGAGACGCGGGCCAAGGCCGCCTGCGCGGCGCTGAAGGCACAAAACGTGGGGTGTGTGGTTGTCCGTCCTTAATCCGTCCATGGTCCAAGCGAAGAAGGCCCATCGGCCGCGCGCCGTCGTGTTCGGCTGCGCCGGCACGGTGCTGAGCGACGCGGAGAGGGCGTTCTTCCATCGCGCCGATCCGCTGGGCTTCATCCTGTTCAAGCGCAATTGCGAGACGCGGGAGCAGGTGCGGGCGCTGGTCGCCGACATGCGCGACAGCGTCGGGCGAACCGATGCGCCGGTGCTGATTGATCAGGAAGGCGGGCGGGTCGCCCGGCTGCGGCCGCCGCACTGGCCCTCCTTCCCGCCGATGCGCGCGTTTGGCGACTTGGCCGAGCGCGACGAGGGCGCCGGTCGGGAGGCCGCTTGGATCAATGCCCGCCTGCTGGCCAACACGCTGAGCGATGTGGGCGTGACGGTGGACTGCGCGCCGGTTTGCGACGTGCCGGTGGAGGGTGCCCACGACATCATCGGCGACCGCGCCTTCGCGCGCGATCCGGCGCGGGTGGCCGATCTGGCGCGGGCGACCTGCGAGGGGCTGCTGGCCGGCGGCGTCTTGCCGGTTGTCAAGCACATCCCCGGTCATGGCCGGGCCTTCGCCGACAGCCACGCGGAACTGCCGGTGGTCGATGCCTCGCGCGAGGAGATGGAGGCCACCGACTTCGCGCCCTTCCGCGATCTGGCCGACATGCCGCTGGGCATGGTCGCGCATGTGGTGCTGAAGGCCATCGACCCGGACGCGCCGGCCAGCACGTCGGCCACCGTGGTGCGGGATGTCGTGCGCGGCGCGCCCATCGGCTTCGACGGCCTTCTGTTCAGCGACGACCTGTCCATGGGTGCACTGGCCGGCGACATGGGGCATAGGGCGAAGGCCGTGCTGGCGGCGGGGCTGGATGTCGTGCTCCACTGCAACGGAAACATGGAGGAGATGGACGCCGTGGCCGAGGCCGTGCCGCCGATGAGCTACGCCGCCGCCCAGCGCTGGGCGCGCGCGCAGGCTGTCCGCTGCGTCGCCGAGCCGGTGGACATCCCGGCGCTTGAGGCGCGGCTGGCCGACCTGCTCGGCAACCCGGTGGCCTGAAGGAGCGGCGCGTGGAAGGCTTGATCGACCGCATCCCCCTGATTGTCGCGGTCGCCATCCCCGCGATCCTCGCCATCACCATGCACGAGGCCGCGCACGGCTTCGTCGCTTGGTGGCGCGGCGACGACACGGCGCGGGTGCTGGGCCGCGTCACGCTGAACCCGATCCGCCACATCGACCCCTTCGGCACGGTGATCCTGCCGGCGCTGATGTATTTCACGACCGGCTTCGTGTTCGGCTGGGCCAAGCCGGTGCCGGTCAATTTCGGCCGCCTGTACCACCCGCGCAGCGACATGGTGTGGGTGGCGCTGGCCGGGCCGGGGGTCAACTTCCTTCTGGCGCTGGTGTCGGCGATGCTCTGGGGCTTCACCGACCCGCAGGGCAACCCGTTCGAGCTGTGGTTCCGCGCCGCGCTGGAGGTGTCGGTCCTGGTCAACGTCGTGCTGATGGTCTTCAACCTGATCCCGCTGCCGCCGCTGGACGGCGGGCGGGTGGCGGTGGGCATCCTGCCCGACGTGCTGGCCTTCCCGCTGGCCCGGCTGGAGCGCTACGGCATGTTCATCCTGATCGGCGTGCTGTTCCTGCTGCCGATGATCGGGCGCGAGTTGGGGATGAACCTGAACGTCATGGCCTGGGTGCTGGGGCCTCCGGTCGATTACGTCATCGACCTGATCCAGATCCTCAGCGGCAATTCGTGAGATGGCGGGCGAGGACTTCGAAGAGGACCGCCTGACCCCGGATATTGCCGCCGAACAGCTGGTGCTGGTTCTGGACGGGTTCGAGGGGCCGCTGGACATGCTGCTGGCGCTGGGGCGCGAGCAGAAGGTGGACCTGACAAGGATCTCGATCCTCCAGCTTGCCGACCAGTACCTCGCCTTCATCGCGGAGGCGCGCAAGGTGCGGCTGGAACTGGCGGCCGATTATCTGGTGATGGCGGCGTGGCTGGCCTACCTGAAGTCGCGCCTGCTGATCCCGCAGATCGAGGACGAGGAGCCTTCGGGCGAGGATATGGCCGCCGCGCTGGCCTTCCAGCTGCAACGGCTGGAGGCGATGAAGGAGGCGTCCGCCAAGCTGTTCGGCCGTCCGCGCCTGGGGCACGACATCTTCGCGCGCGGCGCGCCGGAGGACGTGGACATCCAGCGCAAGTCGGTCTTTCAGGTGACCCTCTACGACTTGCTGAAGGCGTACGGCGAGCACAAGAAGCGCAAGGAGAACGGCGTCCTGTACATCGAGCCGGTGCGGCTCTATTCGCTGGAGGATGCGGTGCAGCGCCTGTCGGAGATGCTGGGGCGCATGCCGGACTGGGCGACTCTGTCCAGCTTCCTGCCGGACGGGGTGCGGGGTGCTCTCCTGACCCGCTCGGCCCTGGCGGCGCATTTCGCGGCGACGCTGGAACTGGCGAAGGCCGGTCAGGTGGAGTTGCGGCAGGACGGCGCCTTCGCCCCCATCTACGTCCGCCGCGCCCAACGGCAGGAATAGGCCCCGGCAGGAGTAATCGTCTGAATTTCGTGCACTGAACCGTCATTCCCGCGAAGGCGGGAATCCAGGCCACCGCGGAGCGTCGTCGGAATGTCCTGGATTCCCGCTTTCGCGGGAATGACGATCAGAGGTAGTTGTCGCAATCCCGCATGGGAAAAGGGTCGGTAAAGCGCGTGCCATGATCGAGGAAATCACCAACCCCGACGAGGTCGAGGCCAGGATCCAGAAGCTGCGGCTTCTGGAGGCGCTGCTGTTCGCCTCTGCCGACCCGCTGGACGAGGAGACGCTGGCCGGGCGGCTCGGCCCCGACGCCAACGTTCCGGCCCTGCTGAACGAACTGCGCGCCCATTACGCGCCGCGCGGCGTGAACCTCGTGCGGACGGGGGCGGGCTGGTCGTTCCGCACCGCCGTGGACCTCGCCCCCCTGCTGCGGCAGGAGGAGGAAGTCTCCAAGAAGCTGTCCCGCGCGGCCATCGAGACGCTGGCGATCATCGCCTACCACCAGCCGGTCACCCGCGCGGAGATCGAGGCGATCCGTGGCGTCGCGACCAGCAAGGGCACGCTGGACATCCTGATGGAGAACGGCTGGATCCGTCCCGGACGCCGCCGCGAGACGCCGGGCCGGCCGCTGACCTGGATCACCACCGACCATTTCCTGGACCATTTCGGGCTGGAATCCCTGCGCGACCTGCCGGGCGTCGAGGATCTGCGCGCCGCTGGCCTGCTCGACTCGCGGCCCGTCCTGTTGGGCATTGCCGGAGGCGGGGTGGAGGAGCCCGCCGCTACGGATGCCGACGAGGACGCCTGAACACAGCGCTGCGAGAATAGGAACCATTTGCACCGTAGCGTCCGGACGTTTAGTAAGGGTATCTGACATTTCAGGCCGCTTCAGTCCGGGACCGACATGGCACAACCATCCGTCACCGACGACCGCCCCGCCCGCCTGCGCGATGCCCTGCGAGAGCGCGCCTCGGCGCTGTTCAGCCGGAGGGACGAGGCGCCCTGCCAGGCCGCTCCCGTGACGTTCCCGGCCAGCCCGACGGTGGATGCCTTCGGCCCGAGCGCCGCGCCGGCCGCCATTCCGGTGGAGGCTCTGGCCCTCGACAGCGTCACCCACCGCTACGGCAAGGTCACGGCGGTGGACGACGTCAGCCTGACCATCGGGGCCGGTGAGATCGTCTGCCTGTGCGGCCCGTCCGGCTGCGGTAAGTCCTCTCTGCTGCGCATCGCGGCGGGGTTGGAGGCGGTGCAGACCGGTTCCGTGCGCATCGCCGGGCGGATCGTCGCCGACGAACGCGGCGCGGTGCCGCCGGAAAAGCGCGGCGTCGGGCTCGTCTTCCAGGATTACGCGCTGTTCCCGCACCTGTCGGTCCTCGACAACGTGCGCTTCGGCCTGTCTGGCCTGTCCGCCGAGGCGCAACGCCGCCGCGCGCTGGAGACGCTGGGGCAGGTCGGCATGGCCGATTACGCCGAATTCTTCCCGCACCACCTTTCGGGCGGGCAGCAGCAGCGCGTGGCGCTGGCCCGCGCCCTGGCGCCCAACCCCTCGGTGCTGCTGCTGGACGAACCCTTCTCCGGCCTAGACGCCCGGCTGCGCGAGCAGATCCGTGACGAGACGCTGCACGTCCTGAAGCAGAATGGTGCCGCCACCATGCTGGTCACCCACGACCCGGAAGAGGCGATGTTCCTAGCCGACCGCATCGCGCTGATGCGGGCCGGACAGGTCGTGCAGGTGGGCAACCCGGTGGACCTCTACACGCGGCCGGTCAACGCCTTCGCCGCCGCCTTCTTCGGCGAAGTGAACACGCTGAAGGGTGTGGTGAAGAGCGGGGCGGTGGAAACCCCGGTCGGCCCGCTGCCGGCCCCCGGTTTGGCCGATGGGACGGGCGCCGATGTGCTGATCAGGCCGGAGGCGCTGAAGCTGGCGCCGGTGCCGTCGGCGATGGCGCCCGGCGGCTCGCTGCCGACGCTGGCGCGGGTGATGGCGGCGCGGCTGCTGGGGCGGTCCAGCCTCGTCCATCTGGGCATGCCCGACGGAAAGGGCGGGGCGGTGCATCTGCACTCCCGCATGCCGGGGCAGTTCCTGCCCCCGGAGGAAAGCCACGTTTCGGTCACTTTGGACCCGTGTCAGGCCTTCGTTTTTCCAGCGGAAAGCACCACTTGAGACCTTGAGACGGTTCCTCCCGGCCGAACGTTGCGGTGGGGGAGCCTTTCTGCCATAGTGCCGCCCCGCCGACGGGGAAGCCGCTCAGGAAAAGTGTGTCATGGGATCTTTTAGCATCGGGCATTGGCTCATCGTTCTGCTGATCGTCCTCGTTCTCTTCGGCGCTGGAAAGCTGCCGAAGGTGATGGGCGACCTCGCCAAGGGCATCAAGAACTTCAAGGCCGGCCTGAAGGACGAGGGCGAGGACGCTGCCGCTCCCGCCGCCGACGCCAAGGTTCTGCCGAACCAGCCCGCCCATCCGACGGCCCATCCGGCCACCCCGGACCAGGGCGTGAAGAAGGACGAGGCGGCCCGCACCTGACCGGTCGGCGTTCCGCACCCGCACGCCGCCTGTTGAGGGCCGAAGAGTCATGTTCGACATCGCCTGGTCGGAACTGATGGTCATCGCGGTCGTGGCCCTTGTGGTCATCGGCCCGAAGGATCTTCCGAAGACCATCTACACCCTTGGCAAATGGGTGCGGAAGGCGCGCCTCGTCGCGCGCGATTTCCAGGGCCACCTCGACGACATGATGCGCGAGGCGGAACTGGACGAGCTGCGCAAGGAGGCCCTGAAGGTCCGCGACGCGAATCTTCAGAAGATGGTCGAGGACACGGTGGACCCGAAGGGCGACCTGAAGGCTGCCTTCGACATCGGCGGCGCCAACGGCTACCCCGGCAGCCCGTCGGAAGAGGCCTCCGCGCCGTCCCGTCCCCAGCCGCAGACCGCCACGGAACCGCCGGTAACGGCCCCCGCGCCGCCGGCCCCGCCGGTGGAGTTCAACCCGTCGCCCGCATCCGCGATCCCGGCCGCCACGGCTCCAGCCGCTGAGCCGGTCGCGGTGCAGACGACGAACAAGCAGACCTGACCCCCCAGACCTGACCCCTGTGTCGGGCGAGACGCACATGACCGGCCAGACCGACACCGACCACATCGACGAAGAGCTTGAAGAAAGCAAGATGCCGCTGATCGATCATCTGATCGAGCTGCGCAATCGGCTGATGTATTCGGTGATCGCCATCGTCGTGGCGTTCCTGCTCTGCTACGCCGTCTCCGACAAGATCTACAATTTCCTGGTCCAGCCGCTCGCCGACATTCTGGCGGGGCAGGGCCGGCGGATGATCTACACCGGCCTGACCGAAGCGTTCTTCACCTACCTGAAGGTCGCCTTCTGGGCCGGCTGCTTCCTGTCCTTCCCCATCGTAGCCAGCCAGATCTGGATGTTCGTGGCGCCGGGCCTGTACAAGCACGAGCGCAAGGCGTTCCTGCCCTTCCTGGCGGCCACGCCCGTCCTGTTCTTCCTGGGCGGGGCGATGGTGTACTACTTCATTTTCCCGATGGCGTGGCGCTTCTTCCTGGGGTTCGAATTCCACCCCGGCGGCGATGCCTCGGTCCTGCCCATCGAGTTCGAAGCGCGCGTCGGCGAGTATCTGTCGCTGGTCATGCAGCTGATCTTCGCCTTCGGCATCGCCTTTCAGCTGCCGGTGCTGCTGACCTTGCTGGTCCGCGCCGGCCTGCTGTCGACCGCGACGCTGGCGTCCAAGCGGCGCCACGCGATCGTGTTCGTCTTCGTCGTCGCGGCCGTGCTGACCCCGCCGGACGTGATCAGCCAGGTCGGCCTCGCCATTCCGCTGCTGGCGCTGTACGAGGTTTCCATCTGGATCGGTCGCGCCATCGAGAAGAAGCGCGCCCAGGAAGAAGGCGAGGACGCGGCGGAGTAAGGCCGGTCGCCCGGTGGGTAGCTGTCAGGCCCCCGCCGGTTCCGCCAGAACCACCTGATTGCGGCCGTTGCGCTTGGCCGTGTAGAGCGCCGCATCGGCGTCGGCGAAGGCCGCGTTCAGGCTGGCGCCCATTTGGCATTCGGCGATGCCGATGCTGACGCTGGCGGCCAGCCGGTTGCCGTTGAAGTCGACCGACCGCCTTTCGACGTCGCCGCGCAGGGCCTCCGCCAGAACCTTGGCGCCCACGGGGTCCGTGTCGGGCAGCAGAAGGCAGAATTCTTCCCCGCCGTAGCGGCCGAACAGGTCGGACTGACGCAGGCGCGCGGTGACCGTCGCCGCGAAGGCCTGCAGCAGGGCGTCGCCGGCCATGTGGCCGTACTCGTCGTTGATCCGCTTGAAATGGTCGAGGTCGAGCAGGAGCAGGACCAGGGGCGCCTTGGCGCGCTCCGCGCGGGCAAGTTCCCGGTCGGCCTGTTCCAGAAAGGCCCGGCGGTTGAGCGCCCCGGTCAGCGGGTCGTAGGTGGCCAGCTGGTCGAGGTCGGCCTGAAGCCGCTCGCTGGTCATGGCGAGGAAGCCGAAGCTCCAGGCCGTGACGGCGAGGATTGCCTCAAGAAAAACAATGCTTTGCAGGACGTTCGGCGACAGCACGGACTCGAGCGGGCCGGCGCCCGGCATCATCAGGACCCGAACCGTGACGAAGGCCGCGTGCAGGGCGAACACCAGCGCCGTCATGCGCTTCGCCAGACGCGGCGGTTCGGAACGTCTCGGGCGTGCCAGCTCGATTGCCGAGAGAATGGAAAACCCGGCGATCCCGGCGGATCCGATGAGGATGCGCGCGGCGATGTCGTCAGTAACGAACAGGAACCACAGGTTGCCCGCCGTCAGGACGATCAGCGTGGTCAAGCCCGCACGGAGCGGGATCGGCCGCCCGTCGAAGCTGTAAACGCCGAACCAGATCAGCACGTAGGTCGTCAGCACGGCGGCGTTGCTGACGGGCACCACGATGGGGGTTGGCAAAACGCCATAGAGGGCAATGAACGCCATTCCGATCACGCCGGTGATGGCGGCCATGGCCCAATAGGCAAGCGCCGTGATGTGGCGGTGCGCGCGCCAGGTCAGAAGGGCGGCGGTGCCGAGCAGGCTCCCGATGCAGACCAGGACGACGACGAGGGTGCGGGAATCGAGGGGCATGTCGGGATGGGCGGGAGATGGGTTCGCTTTGTGCACCAAAGGGAAACGCTTCGGCCAACGATAAATGGCCAACGCTGAGATGAACGGCGGCGGGACGAGGGGGAACCAACCCGGAAAAGGGCTAAAACGGCGGCACCACTGGACCTTACCCGGTCGGGAGACTATAAACAGCCTCCCACCAATCCGTTTCGCCGTGAGCCATGCACGACCTTCGCGCCATCCGTGAGAACCCCGATGCCTTCGACCGCGGCCTTGCCCGCCGGGGCCTGGAACCGATGTCGCCGGTGGTGCTGGACCTCGATTCGCGCCGCCGCGCCGCCCAGACTCAGGCGCAGGAGATGCTGGCCCGCCGCAACGAGGTGTCCAAGCAGGTCGGCCTCGCCAAGCGCGAGGGGCGCGACGCCCAGCCGCTGCTGGACGAGATGGCGACCCTGAAGGAGCGCCTGCCGCAGGTCGAGGATGAGGAAAAGGCGCTGGGGGCCGAGCTGGACCGCCTGCTCGCCACCATCCCGAACCTGCCGGCCGACGACGTTCCGGAAGGCCCGGACGAGACCGCCAACGTCGAGATCCGCCGTTGGGGCGAGCCGAAGGTCATCGAGAACGCCAAGCAGCATTTCGAGCTGGGCGAGGCGCTGGGCTTGATGGATTTCGAAGCGGCCGCCCGCATGTCCGGCGCGCGCTTCACCGTTCTGAAGGGGGCGCTCGCGCGGCTTGAACGCGCGCTCGCCGACTTCATGCTGGACATCCACACGGCCGAGCATGGTTACACCGAGATCGCGCCGCCGCTGATGGTCCGCGACAACGCCCTGTTCGGTACGGGCCAGCTTCCGAAGTTCGAGGAAGACCTGTTCCGCACCACCGTTTCGGACCACTACCTGATCCCGACCTCGGAAGTGCCGCTGACCAACCTCGTCAACGACCAGATCGTGGCGACGGAGGAACTGCCCTGCCGCTACACGGCGCTGACCCCCTGCTTCCGCGCCGAGGCCGGGTCGGCCGGCCGCGACACGCGCGGCATGATCCGCCAGCACCAGTTCTGGAAGGTGGAGATGGTCAGCATCACCGCCCCCGACCAGTCCGAGGCGGAGCACGAGCGCATGACCCAGTGCGCCGAGACGATCCTGCAGCGCCTCGGCCTGCCGTATCGTGTCGTGACGCTGTGCACCGGCGACATGGGCTTTTCCTCCCGCAAGACCTACGACATCGAGGTCTGGCTGCCGGGGCAGAACATGTACCGCGAGATCTCCAGCTGCTCCAACTGCGGCGACTTCCAGGCGCGCCGCATGAAGGCGCGTTGCCGGCCGAAGGGCGAGAAGCAGACGCAGTTCGTCCACACCCTCAACGGATCGGGCGTCGCGGTCGGGCGCTGCCTTATCGCGGTTCTGGAGAACTACCAGCAGCCCGACGGCTCGATCCTGGTTCCCGAAGCGCTCCGGCCCTACATGCGGGGCCTGGAGAGGATTTCCCTTTGATGTTTGAACTTCCGCTCGACCTCTCGAAGACCCGCATTCTCGTCACCAACGACGACGGCATCCACGCCCAGGGGCTGAAGGTCCTGGAGAAGATCGCCCGGTCGCTCAGCGACGACGTGTGGGTCGTGGCGCCGGAGATGGAACAGTCGGCGGCCAGCCATTCGCTGACCATCAACCGGCCGCTGCGCCTGCGCAAGCTGGACGAGAAGCGCTACACGGTGGACGGCACGCCGACCGACTGCGTGCTGCTGGCCGTCAACCACGTGATGAAGGACGCGCGCCCGACGCTCGTCCTGTCCGGCGTCAACCAGGGCTCCAACATCGGCGAGGATGTGACTTATTCGGGCACCATCGCCGCCGCCATGGAGGCGACGCTGCTCGGCGTGCCGGCCATCGCGCTCAGCCAGCATTACGACAACGGCAACCCCATCGACTGGTCGACGGCCGAGGCGTGGGGCGCCGACGTGGTCCGCAAGGCGGTCACCGTCGCCTGGCCGAAGAACGTGCTGCTGAACGTCAACTTCCCGGCCCGCAAGGCCGAGGAGGTGACCGGCATCCAAGTGGTCCGCCACGGCAAGCGCAAGATCGGCGACGAGCTGCTGGAACGCGTGGATCCGCGCGGCAAGCCATACATCTGGATCGGCACGCTGCGCGGGGAGGCCGATGTGGCTCCCGATACCGACATTCATGTGGTATTCTCGGGTGGCATCTCGGTGACGCCGATCTATCTCGACCTGACGCACACCCCGACGCTCCAGACGCTCAGACAGGCCTTTGCGTGACAGTCAATGCGCGTAAGATCCGTTTGCTGATGGCGTTGCGCCGCAACGGCGTGACCGACACCCAGGTTTTGGCCGCCATCGAACGGATACCGCGCGACCTGTTTGTCCCCGACGCCTTCCAGGATCAGGCTTGGGAGGATACGGCTTTGCCCATTGATCTCGGCCAGACGATCAGCCAGCCGCTGATCGTCGCCCTGATGACCCAGGCGCTGGAACTGAGCGACCGGCAGAAGGTGCTGGAGATCGGCACCGGCTCCGGCTATCAGGCGGCGATCCTGTCGCGGCTGGTCCGGCGCGTCTACACGGTGGAACGGCTGAAGCCCCTGCTGGACGAGGCGGAGAAGCGTTTCCAGGCGCTTCGCCTGCACAACATCACGACGCGGCACGGCGACGGAACCAAGGGCTGGCCGGAGCAGGCGCCGTTCGAGCGCATACTGGTCACGGCCGCCGGTGGGCCGGACGCGCCAAAGGACTTGACGGATCAGCTCGCCGTTGGTGGTGTCATGGTCATCCCGTTGGGTGGGGGCTACCGCGAAGAGCGGGTGGTCCGCATCCGGCGGACCGAAACCGGTCTCACTCGGGAGGATCTGTGGCCCGTCCGCTTCGTACCGTTGCTGTCCGACCCGCCGTCCGAAACGGATCAGCCGGCCCGTTCGGCGTGAACGGCCGGCTGCTGTTCGCGGCGCTTCTGCTGCTGCCACTCGCGACCGCCTGCCAGCGCACCGGCGCTCCGGCCCCCGTCACCAACGTGGGCGTGTCGCCGGATTCGGTCGGCGGCGCCATCATCGTCACGCGCGGCGACACCGCCTACACGCTGTCGCGCCGCTACAACGTGCCGCTGCGCGACCTCATCGAGGTCAACCGGCTGACCCCGCCCTACACGCTGGAGATCGGGCAGCGTCTGGTTCTGCCCGGCACGCGCCAGTATGTCGTCCAGAGGAACGATACGCTCTACGGCATCTCGCGCATGTTCAACGTGGATCAGAGCGAGCTGACCCGCATCAACAATATGAGCCCGCCCTACGCGGTGCAGGTCGGGCAGCCCCTGCGCCTGCCGGGTGGAAACACCTCCGGCGGTGCCATCGCGGTGGCCGGGGCTTCCCCGTCCACGGCGTCTTCCGCCGGTCCGGTGGTGATGACCGCGCCGGCCAAGCAGGTGACGCGCGGGTCCGTCCAGGCGACGGAGCTTCCGCCACCCTCCGCCGCCCCCGCGTCGGCGCCTTCGTCCGCTCCGGGATCGTCCGTTTCGGGGCCGGCCTCCACCGTGACCGTGCCGGTCCCCTCGGCCAAGCCAAGCATCGTCGCGGAAGTGGTACCGGCCGCGCCGGCAGCCCCCGGTGGCGTCTACCAGCCGGGGCAGGCCCCGACCTCGCTCCGCCTGCCGGGGCAGAAGCCCTCCATCGCGGCGGAACCGATTCCCGCCCCGGCGCCAACGTCAACCCCAGCTCCAGCCCAGACTTCCGCCGCCGCGCCGACTCCGCCCGCGCAGGAGGTGGCCGCCGTCACCCCGCCCAAACCCGACGCCAACCCGCCACCGCGCGGGGCCGGGCGCTTCCTGTGGCCGGTGAAGGGCAAGTTGATCTCGGCCTACGGGCCGAAGCCGGACGGGATGCACAACGACGGCCTGAACATCGCCGCTGCCAAGGGCACGGCCGTGGTCGCCGCCGACAACGGCGTGGTCGCCTACGCCGGCAACGAACTGCGCGGATTCGGCAACCTGCTGCTGGTCAAGCACGCGGACGGCTTCATCACCGCCTACGCCCACCTCGACCGCATCGACGTGGAGCGCGGGGCGAAGGTGAAGCGCGGGCAGGCCATCGGCACGGTCGGGCAGACCGGATCGGTGACCAGCCCGCAGCTGCATTTCGAGCTGCGCAAGGGCTCCCAGGCCGTGGATCCTCGCGACCAGATGGAGCCCGCGCGGGTCAGCGAAGCGGTTTCTCCAGGCGGCCGGCAAGGTCCTGGATGAACTGCCAGGCGACGCGGCCGGACCGGCTGCCGCGCGTCACCGACCATTCCACGGCCTCGGCGTGCAGCTGCTCGACCGGGACGTCGAGGCCGAAGCGCTTGGCGTAGCCCTCGATCATCGCGAAGTAGGTCGGCTGGTCGCAGTTGTGGAAGCCCAGCCACAGGCCGAAGCGGTCGGACAGGGAGACCTTCTCCTCCACCGCCTCGGCCGGGTTGATGGCGGTGGAGCGCTCGTTCTCGATCATGTCGCGCGGCATCAGGTGACGGCGGTTGGAGGTGGCGTAGAACACCACATTTTCCGGCCGACCCTCGATTCCGCCCTCCAGCACGGCCTTCAGCGACTTGTAGTGCGCGTCGTCATGATCGAAGGACAGATCGTCGCAGAACAGGATGAAGCGGCGCGGCTTGTCCTTCAGGCGGCCCAGCAGGCGGGGCAGGGTGGGGATGTCCTCGCGGTGGATCTCCACTAGGGCCAGCGCGCCGGGATTCTCCTGGGCCACGGCCGCGTGCACCGACTTCACCAGCGAGCTTTTGCCCATGCCGCGCGAGCCCCACAGCAGCGCGTTGTTCGCCGGCAGGCCGCCGGCGAAACGCTGGGTGTTGTCCAGCAGGATGTCGCGCTGGCGTTCCACGCCCTGGAGCAGGCCGATCTCAACCCGGTTCACAACGGGCACCGGCTCCAGCCGGTCGGGGTCGGCGTGCCAGACGAAGGCGTCGGCGGCAGCGAGGTCGATCGGGGTCTGAGTGGGCGGGGCCAGTCGCTCCAGCGCCTCGGCGATACGGGTGAGCAGCGGCAGCAGTTGGGTGTCGATCGTCATGGCACTCGTCATGGCTTTCCAGGCTTCACGCAAATTTTCATGGAAACGGGCCGCTGGCACGGCCATTTTTTCGTCGCAAGCGCACGGTATCACATGAGGGCACCGGCACAAGCGGCCGCCCCTTTTTCCGTATCCCGTTGCATCACGGGCGCGGCCCGTTATAGTCGCGGCGTCCCGAAGCGCAGGAAGGCGCTGCGGGACCAACCACAAGGAGCTCCAGATGTTCGTCTCGACGGCCTATGCACAGACCGCCGCGCCCGCCGCCGGTGGCGCCGACATGATCGTGCAGTTTCTGCCGCTGATTCTGATCTTTGTCGTCTTCTACTTCCTGCTGATCCGTCCGCAGCAGAAGAAGATGAAGGAGCACAAGGCGATGCTGGAATCGATCCGCCGCGGCGACCGCGTCGTGACGGGCGGCGGCATCATCGGCATCGTCACCAAGGTTGGCCCGGAGGACGAGCTGCAGGTCGAGATCGCCGAGAACGTGCGCGTGCGCTGCCTGCGCTCGACCGTGAACCTCGTGCTCGCCAAGACCGAGCCGGCCGGCGGCAAGGGGAGCACGGGCGGCGGCACCGGCGGCACCACCACGACGGACAAGACGGCCCAGGATGAGAAGGCCGACGAAGCCAAGGTTGCGGGCCGCAAGTAACGGCGACCCACGGTAGCGAACGGGACTGGTTGACGTATGCTGTATTTTCCGCGTTGGAAGATTTACCTGATCATCGCGATCTGCGTGCTCGGGACCATTCTCACGCTGCCGAACTTCTTCAGCCGCGAGACCTTGTCGAGTCTGCCGGCGTGGTACGGCAACAGCCGAATCCACCTCGGCCTCGACCTGCGCGGCGGCTCCCACCTGCTGCTCGAAGTGGACATGGGCGCGGTCATCCGTGACCGCGTCGACGGGCTGGTCGATTCGGCCCGCACCGCGCTGCGCACCGCCAACGTCGGCTACACCGCCATCAACCCCGGCGAGCGCGGCATCACCGTGCAGCTGCGCGACCCGGCGCAGGCCGAGGACGCGGCGAAGGCCCTGCGCGGGCTTGCCAACCGCGTCGGTGGCGGCGCGCTGGGTGGCGGTCAGCCGGATCTCGACGTGACGGTCAACGGCACCACGATCGCCGCTACCTTGAGCGAGGCCGCGCTGCGCGACCGCGCCACCCAGGCGGTGGAGCAGTCCATCGAGATTGTGCGCCGCCGAATCGACGAGACCGGCGTCAACGAGCCGACCATCGCCCGCCAGGGCACCGACCGCATCCTGGTCCAGTTGCCCGGCGTCGAGGACCCCGACCGCGTGAAGCGCCTGCTGGGCACCACCGCCAAGATGACCTTCCGGCTGGTGGACATGAACGCCGACCCGACCACGGGCCGCGCCCCTCCGGGCTCGGAAGTGCTGCCGTCGGTGGAAGGCGGGCGCAACCAGACCGCCTACGTCGTCCGCAAGAAGGTCGAGGTGGACGGCGCCAACCTGAAGAACGCCACCGCCGGCACCAACCCGCAGACCGGCGAGTGGGTGGTCAATTTCGAATTCGACGGCGTCGGCGCCCGCCGCTTCGCCGACATCACCAAGACCAACGTCGGCCGGCCCTTCGCCATCGTGCTCGACAACAAGGTCATCAGCGCACCGGTGATCCGCGAACCGATCACCGGCGGCCGTGGCCAGATCAGCGGCAGCTTCAACGCCGCCAGCGCCAACGACCTCGCCGTTCTGCTGCGCGCGGGCGCCCTGCCGGCGCCGCTGAAGGTGATCGAGGAGCGGACCGTCGGCCCCGACCTCGGCGCCGATTCGATCCGTGCCGGCCTGATCTCGGTGGTGGTTGGCTTCGTCGCAGTCTGCGTCTACATGATCGCGGCCTACGGCCTGTTCGGCTCCTTCGCCTGCTTCGCCCTGCTGATCAACATCGTGCTGACGGTGGCGGCCCTGTCGATGCTCCAGGCCACGCTGACGTTGCCGGGCATCGCCGGCATCCTGCTGTCGCTGGGCCTGTCGGTGGACGCCAACATCCTCATCAACGAGCGCATCCGCGAGGAGACGAGGAAGGGCCGTGGCGTCTTCGGGTCGCTGGAGGCCGGCTTCACCCGTGCCTACTCGACCATCATCGACTCGAACCTGACGACGGTCATCAAGATGGCGCTGCTGTTCATCTTCGGCACCGGCGCCATCAAGGGCTTCTCCGTCACCATCACCTTCGGCATCCTGATTTCGCTGTTCACCGCGACCGTGCTCGTGCGTCTCATGATGGTCAGTTGGCTGCGCCAGTCGCGGCCGGCGGCCCTGCCGGTCTGAGGAGGCTTCTTCCATGTTCCGGCTTCGTCTGGTTCCCGACGACACCAAGATCCCGTTCATGCGCGGCCGCCACGCCGGCCTGATCGTGTCGGCGCTGCTGTCGATCGCCTCGGTGGTCCTGTTCTTCTATCCGGGCCTCAACTACGGCATCGACTTCCGGGGCGGCATCGTCATCGAGGCGCGCACCCCGGCCCCGGCCGATTTCGGCCAGCTGCGCCACACGCTGAACGCGCTGAACATGGGGCAGGTCGCGCTGCAGGAGTTCGGCTCGCCCCAGGACGTGCTGATCCGTTTGGAACGCCAGCCCGGCGACGACGCGGCCCAGCAGGTGGCGGCCGACAAGGTGCGCGCCACGCTCGCCAAGGAAATTCCCGGCACCACCGTGCGCCGCGTGGAGGCCGTGGGCGCCTCGGTCAGCAGTGAACTGTTCTTCAACGGCATGCTGGCGCTCGGCCTCGCCGCGGTGGCGATGCTCATCTACATCTGGTTCCGGTTCGAGTGGCAGTTCGGCGTCGGCGCGGTCGTCACCATGCTGCTCGACGTGACCAAGATCGTTGGCTTCTACGCGGTCACCGGCATGCAGTTCAATCTGACGGCGATCGCGGCGATCCTGACGATCATGGGTTACTCGATCAACGACAAGGTCGTCGTGTATGACCGCATGCGCGAAAACCTGCGCATCTACAAGAAGATGCCGCTGCGCGAGCTGATCGATCGGTCGATCAACGAGACGCTGAACCGCACGTTGGGCACCTCCATGTGCACGCTGCTGTCGATCATTCCGCTGGCGCTGTTCGGCGGCGAGGCGTTGCAGGACTTCGGCCTCGTGCTGATCTTCGGCATCTTCCTGGCGACCTCCTCGTCGATCTTCATCGCCGCCCCCATCTTGTTGTTCCTGGGCGAGAACCGGCTGCGCCGTGGCGCCCCGGTCGAGGCGGCCCCGGCCGCAACGCCCTGAACCACAGGGCTTTGAACGGCAAGGGATACGGGTAAATGGCGGACATCACGCCGATCATCCCGTCGGACCGGCAGGTCATCGACGGGTATGGGGATGGACAGTTCTGTGTGTCGGGGCAGTGGCGGACCGGTTCGGTCATCGTGCTGCCCGACCGCACGGAGCCCTGGGAGGCAACCGACTTCGCCACCCTCACCGTGGAGCATTTCGTCCAGGTGATCGGGGCGGAGCCCAAGGTGGAGCTGCTGCTGCTGGGTTCCGGCGCAAAGATGCAGCTGATGCCTAAGGCTCTTAGGCAAGGGTTGCGCGACGCTGGCCTGGTGGTCGAAGTGATGGACACGGGTGCTGCCTGCCGCACCTACAACGTCCTTCTCGCTGAGGCGCGGCGGGTGGCTGCGGCGCTGCTGCCGATCTGATCTGGAAGCACACCAACAAAAAAGGACCCCTTTCGGGGTCCTTTTCGTTTTGGTGACCTGATAAGGATCAGGCCGGGGCCTTGGACAGGCGCTCGGCGACGAACTCCCAGTTCACCAGGCTCTCCAGGAACGCCTTCACGAAGTCCGCGCGGCGGTTCTGGTAATCGACGTAGTAGGCATGCTCCCACACGTCGGCGGTCAGCAGCGGGAAGAGGCCCTTGGCCAGCGGGGTGTCGGCGTTCGCGGTCTTGGTGACCTTCAGCTTGCCACCCTCAACGTACAGCCACGCCCAGCCCGAGCCGAACTGCGTGATGGCGGCGTTCGAGAACTCTTCCTTGAACTTGTCCACGCTGCCGAAATCGGCGATCAGCCGCTTCTCCAACTCACCCGGAATGGCGCCGCCGCCGTTCTTCTTCATGCTCTGCCAGTAAAAGGTGTGGTTCCACACCTGACCGGCGTTGTTGAAGATGCCCTGCTTGGCCGGGTCGCCGTAGCTCTGCTGGACCACGTCCTCAAGGCTGGCGTTGGCGAGCGGGGTGTCCTTCGTCAGGTTGTTCAGGTTCGTGACGTAGGTCTGGTGGTGCTTGTCGTGGTGCAGGTGGAGCGTCTGCGACGACATGAACGGCTCCAGAGCATCGTACGCGTACGGGAGCGGCGGAAGTTCGAACGCCATTTGAGTCACCCTCTCTTCTTTGAATGTCCCTTCTCGGGCCGAGCCTTGACGGCGCAGCGCCTCCGTTGGCTCAAATAGGCCTGCGGCGCAACAAAGTGAAGGCCGGAAAAAGGCCGAGCCGCGCAAAAGTGTTAAACCTCGGGGAAAGGATGGCTTCCGCCGCCCGCTCTCCCGAGCGTACGGCCCCTTCCAACGTGGCTGGCAGCCCCGTTTCCGTCCAATCGCCGGCGAGCACGAGATTGCTGAAGGCCGTGCGTGGGCCGGGGCGTTTGGCCGCGTGTTCGGGCGCCTGATCGGGCGTGGCGCGCTTTTCTTTGACGACTCGGAAGGGCGGTGGGGAAGCGGTCAGGCTCAATGCGCGCGCGACATCGGCCCACAGACGCGCGGCGATGAGGTCGGCTGGCTGTTCGGCCAGGGCATCGGCGTCGCTGACGGTCACGGACACGATGTTTCCTCGGCCGAACAGCCATTCGGCCGTGCCGCCGATCAGACCAAGGAAGGACAGGGCGGGGGCTTGGTCCAGCCGGAAATGGGCGTTGACGATGGCCCGGCCGGGCGGTGGGGCGGTCAGGCCGGGCACGAGTTTTTCGGCGATCCAGGCTGGCACGGCGAGGATGACCGAATCGCCTTCCGCCAGTTCCACGCGGGTGCCGGCGACGGACAGGGCCGCGACGCGGCCGCCCACCGTCTCCAGGCCGTCCAACCGCGCGCCGAACCGGATACTGACGCCTCGCTGTTCAAGCCATGCCAGGGACGGTTCCACGAAGGCGGTCGACAGGCCGTGCTCCGCGATCAGGGGGCGGCAGGCCGCCTCGCCGCGCAGAAGGGTTTCCCGAAGCACCGAGCCGAACAGGCGGGCGGACACGCGATTTGGCGCGCCGTTCATGACCGACACGGCGAGGGGGTGCCACAGCCGCTCGTACAGCGGGCCGGTCGGCGGCAGAACGTCGGCGACCGTCGCGTCGGGCCGCGCGACGACGGCTTTCAATGCGGTCAGGTAATCGGCCGGCCGGCTGTCGGGCACACGGCGCGCCGGATCGAACAGCCAGAGTCCGCCGGGGCGGAGCGTCCAGCGCTCGCCGGATCGCAGGTCGAGGAATGGAAAGGTCGCCGGGCGCAACTCGGTCAGGCGATCGCGGGCGCCGATCCGGTCCAGGTAGCCGAGCAGGGACCGGTTACCGCTCAGCACCAGATGGCTTCCGTTGTCCACGGTGCAGCCGAGCGTCGAATCGAAGAAGGACCGGCAGCGCCCGCCCGCCTGCGGCGCGCTCTCATACAGAACGACACTCTGGCCGGCGGCGGTCAGGCGGGTCGCGGCGGCAAGGCCGGCCAGACCGGTGCCGACGATGTGGATCGTGTTCACAACGCTGGAGGATAGCCGAGCGCGCAGCGCATCGCCACCCAGGCGCATTCACGCTTGCCCACGCGCACGCGCCCGTTCAGGTCGCGCCAGCCCCGCGCGCGCAGCCGGACCAGGACACGGTGGTACAGCACCATCATGGCGACCGCCGCCCACAGGGAGCCGCGCCGGCTGCAATCCACCGCACGCCGCGCCTCGGCGAATCGGGCCTCGGCGAGATCGGCCAGGGCTTCGCAGGCGATGGGCAGGTTGGGGTGGGCCAGCACGGCGTCGGGATCGGACGTGCCGATGCCGGCCTCGTCCAGCAACTCGCGGGGCAGGTAGAGCCGGCCGAGCTGGGCGTCCTCGGCCAGATCGCGCAGGATGTTGGTCAGTTGCAACGCCTCCCCCAGTGCCAGGGCGAAGGCTTCGGTGGAGGCGTCGGCCCGGTCAAAGACGCGGATCGCCAGCATGCCGACGGCCCCGGCTACCCGCCGGCAATAGAGCCGCAGGGTGGGCAGGGCGGGGGCCTGCATGCCGACGCCGGAATCCCCTGGAATGTCCATAGCCATGCCGTCGATCAGCGCTTCCAGCTCGCCGCGCGGCAGGCCGTAACGCTCGATGGCGCCTTTCAGGGCAGCGGCGAGCGAACTGGTCGGCGCGCCCCCGCCGTAGAGGCTGCGAATCTCCCGCCGCCACTCGTCGAGCGCGGCGCGCTTGTCCGCCGGGGCGCCGGGTTCGTCGGCGATGTCGTCGATCCGGCGGCAGAAGGCGTAGATGGCGAACATCGCCGCGCGCTTGGACCGCGGCAACAGCAGCATGGGCCAGTAGAAGGTGCTGCCGGAACGCTCCGCCACCGCCGCCGGCGTGTCGGCGGACTCCGTCGATGCCGAATCCAGCAGCGGCTGCGTCATGCTTCTTCCCTGTCTATTTGGCTCCAAGGCCACGGGCCAACCCACGCGCCACGGCGAGCATCTTGTGATGAGCGCCCAGCGCCACCCGCTTCTTCATGGGATCGCGCACCCGGAGCCGTTGCGCAAGCGATTCCGCAAGGCTGAGGATCACGGCGGCCTCCATGCGCAGGCCACGGTGCTGGATCAGGCCGGGCAGGGGGGCGGCCCGCTCCAGAAGGCGATCGGTGTGCTCCAGCGTGCGGTCGAAGATGGCGCGCAGCTTGGCGTCGGCCTGCGGCTCGACCAGACGTTCCACGCTGATGCCGGCCTCCTCGAACCAGGCCAGGGGGATGTAGCAGCGCCCCAGTTCCAGCCAGTCGTCCCGGCAGTCCTGAAGATGGTTGAGCACCTGAAGGGCCGAGCACAGCGCGTCCGCCGCCGGACCGGCCGCGACGCCCTCGCCGTGCAGGTCGAGCAGGTAGCGCCCGACCGGGTTGGCCGAGAAGCGGCAGTAGAGCAGAAGGTCGCTCCAGGTGTGGCAGCGCGCGCCCACCGCGTCGCGCCGGAAGGCGCGCAGGACCTGACGGGCGTGGCGGTCGCTGACCCCGGTGGTCTGAAGGCTGGCGCGCAGGTCGAGCGCGGGCTTCAGGTAGGCGTGCTTCGCCTGACCGGAGGTGAGCGCGCGTTCCAGCGCCTCCAAATAGGCCAGCTTGGTTTCGGGTTCGAGATCCGGGTCGTCGGCGATATCGTCGGCCAGACGCACGAACCGGTAGAAGGCCATCACATGCGGGCGCAGGTGCTTCGGCAGCAGGCGCGACGCTACGGGGAAGTTTTCCGATCCGGCGTCCTTGCGGGCGATCGGGCCGGGCTTGCGGGGCTTGGTGGGGGCGACGTTGAAATCGGCCATGAGTTTCCGTGCCTGCTGCGCGTCGGGGCTGGCGTGGAGAGCTTGTCTGCCTAATATAAGGCGCGGCCGGCTTTTGCCCCGGTCCCAAACCGTTCCACCCCCATTTTTCCCAACAGGCATCACATGGCGAAGGCGACACCCGACCTGTCCTATTCCGGACAGGAGGTGCGGAAATATGACAATGACCGCTTTCTGACCAGCCTGTTCGCTCCGGCCGAACGGCGCGAGGCGCTGTTCGCGCTGTACGCCTTCAACCTGGAGATCGCCAAGACCCGCGAGGTGGTGACCGAACCGGTGCTGGGCCAGATGCGTCTGCAATTCTGGCGCGACGGCGTCGAGGCGGTCTACGAGGGCGGGCCGGTGCCCAAGCACGCGGTCATGGAGCCGCTGGCCGCCGCCGCGAAGGAGCATGGGCTGAGCCGCGCCCATTTCGACCGGCTGATCGACGCGCGCGAGGCCGATCTGGACGACAGCCCGCCGGCCAATCTGGAATGCCTGGTGAACTACGCCGAGGTAACGGGCGCTCCCTTGATTCATTTGGCGCTGGAGGTGCTGGGCGTGCGCGACGAGGCGGCGCAGCGCGCCGGGCGCCATGTGGGCATCGCCTACGCACTGACCGGCATCCTGCGCGCCGTGCCCTTCCACGCGCGCCACCATCGCCAGCTGCTTCCCGACGACCGGATGCGGGCGCACGGGGCCAAGCCGGGCGACCTGTTCGAACTGCGCTCCACGCCGGAGCTGCGCCCGGTGATCCGGGACGTGGGGGAGGCCGCGCGGGAGCATCTCTCGCAAGCCCGCGCGCTGCGGCGCGAGGTGCCCAAGGCGGCCCTGCCCGCCCTGCTGCCGGCGGTGCTGGCCGACACCTATCTGGACGTGATCGCCAAGGAGGGACACGACGTGTTCGCTCCGCGCGTCATGATGCCCAACCCCTTCCGGCAGGCGAAGCTCGGCTGGGCGGCGGTGCGTGGCCGGTATTGAGGGTGTTTGAAAAAACAAATCTGCGCGTTCTGCGTGTACCCTGTTCGCGCTGCTGATTTCGGTGTATGTTGGTGGCTGATTGCTTGCCTTGCGGACGATCAGGAAGGACCGTCGACGCCATGCCGCCACGCCCTCCCGCCAGACCGTTACCCCATCCAGCGCCCCCTCAAGCGCCTGGACGCCCAGCCCAGGTCGGCCCGTCGCATGCACCCGTCCGGTGGACCCCGACCGCACAGGCCGGTCAGCCGGTGCAGGCGAAACCCCTGCCGGGGCGGTCGGTCCATCAAGCGGCACAGGCTCGTCCCAACGCGATGACTCCGAGCACCGCATTGGCATCGTCCCTTCCGTCGCGGATGTCGCCACCAGTTCCCCCGGCTCCGTCCGGCCACGGCGTGGTGCAGCCTTATTTCACCATCGGCCGGGGCAAGGTTTACGTCGGCCGGGGGCCGAAGAAGGGAAAGGCGCCCTACGCGGTCATCGACAAGGAGGGGGCGTTCGTCAGTCAGGTCGCTTACGCAGGCAATTTTCTGGAATCGTCCGCCAAGGATGCAGAGGCGAACCTCCATTTCGCCAGAACGACCGCGCTGAGGGTCTCGGACGATGGTCAGATTGCCATCGAGGACAGCACTCTCGTCAAACTTCAGCCGAAAACCTTCTTCGCGACCGACGCCGTGCTGGCGGCCTCGCAGCAGGGTATGACGAATTCAGCCTACAGGCTCGTCAAGAACGGGCGGACGCTGAAAGTTGTGACCCAGCAGGGCGTGGAGAAGACGCTCAAGGGCGTCTATCCACAGCCGAAGGGCGGCAAGACGCCGAAAGCGTACAGGGCGCGCATGCCCCAGAATTGCAACAACATCTCCGGCATGGTGACCAGCGGGAACAATGGAGCCACGACGGGAAGAATGGTCCCGAATGGCGCGGACGAACTGGCCAGCTTTGCTGCCTATGCTGAAAACCGGCGTGAGCACGTTTCGCCCACCCAGGCCTCCGATGTGCAATTCCAAATCGCCGAGCTGGTCGCCACCCTGATGGGTGGGCAGGCCAGCAATGTCGTCGGCCTTGCCGACATAGAATTGGGCGAAGACATGCACAGACGGCGGCGGGCCATCATCGATCGGGTGGCCGTCGAATATGCGAATGCGCTGAGAGGCGGCGGGCAGGGGCTAAATGCCCATTTGCGCCGGCTGCGTCTCAACCAGCATGCCGCGCCGGATGTTGGCGAAGCGTTCGTCACGCTGTCCATCGCCGCAGAGGGGGCGAACGGCAAGGTGCAGGACCTTGCAAGCGGGCGATCGTTCACACCCCGGTGGTCCTATCACTTCGGCGGCGTCGTGGCGAAAAGCGGCAACGACGTCGTGACGTTGGAGAACTACGCGCGGGGCGCGGACGGCGATCCCGTGGGAAACGCCAGTTCCGATCCGCGCTGGTATTTCCAGATGTATGGCCTCAAGCGTGGGCAGAGCTTCCATGAGGCGCAAGTCGCGAGCGGCGGATTCGCCAATCCGATAACGATGACTTTGCGCTCACCCGACGCGGTGAGGGGCATTTACAACAACAGGGTGGCAGAAGCCCAAGCCCAAGCGCGGCGTAGAGCCGCGTTCAACCGCAGGGTCAAGGTTGGAGCCACCGCCGTGGCGGTTGGCCTGCTCGCGGTCACGGTCAGCGTGATGGAGGCCTGGAGTTACACCAACCTGCGTTCGAAGCTGCCCGGCTGGGTCTGACATCGAAGGCGTTTGATGGCTTCCACCAAACGCCTTCGATTGAAACCCGGCCACGCACTCCGCCGGTCCTGTCCGGCCCCGACCGGGGTTGCGCAGCGGCTTTACCCCGCGCGGATGGTCGCTACGAAGCGTTCGACCTCGCTCTGCAACTGGTCGGCCTGACGGGTCAGCTCGGCCGCCGCGTCCAGTGCCTGCCCGGCCATGGCGCCGGTGGAGCCGGCCGCCTTGGTCACGCCGACAATGTTGGCCGACACGTCGTGGGTGCCGGTCGCCGCCTGCTGGACGTTGCGGCTGATTTCCCGGGTGGCGGCACCCTGTTCCTCAGCCGCCGCGGCGATGGCGGTGATGGTTTCGTTGATGCTGACGATGGTGTGGCCGATGGCCTGGATGGCGCTGACCACGTTGGTGCTGACCGTCTGCATGTCGGCGATTTGGGCCGAGATCTCCTCGGTCGCCCGAGCGGTCTGGTTGGCGAGGTTCTTGACCTCCGACGCCACGACGGCAAAGCCCTTGCCCATCTCGCCGGCCCGCGCCGCCTCGATGGTGGCGTTCAGCGCCAGCAGGTTGGTCTGCCCCGCGATGCCCTGGATCAGGCTGACCACGTCGCCGATCTTCTGGGCGGCGGCGGCGAGGCCTTCCACGGTGACGTTGGTCCGCTCCACTTCACCGACCGCGTCGGTCGCCATGCGGGACGAGTGGCTGATCCGTTCGTTGATCTCGCTGATCGAGCAGGACAACTCTTCGGTCGCGGCGGCCACGGTCTGCACGTTGGCGCTGGCCTCGTCGGCGGCGGCTGCAACCGCCACGGCCTGACGGTCGGTCTGCTCGGCGATGGAGGACAGCCCCTGCGCGTTGGAGCGCATCTGGTTCGCCTGGACCGAGACGTTGCGGACGACGCCGCCGACCGTCGCTTCGAAGCGGTCGGCGACCTCCGCCAGTTCGCGCTTGCGGCGTTCGGCGGCGCGAACCTCCTCGCGGTGGCGCTCCTCCTCCATCTCGGCGAGGCGGGCGTTGTTCTCCTGGAACAGCTTCAGCGCCTTGTTGATGGAGCCGATCTCGTCGGCGCGGTCCAGATCGGTGATCGCGACGCCGCGATTGCCCGAGGTGACCGCGTTCAGCGTCGCGATGGTCCGCTGAAGCGGCTTGCCGATCACCTGCCGGCTGGCGATCCACAGCGACGCGAGCAGCACGGCCAGAAGGGCGAGCCCGCCGGCGATGGTGAGATTGCGCAAGCCGATCACCGGCGCTTCGACCTTGTCGAGCGGCAGGTTGACCAGAATGGACCAGGGCGTTCCGCTGGTGCCGATGAGCACCGGGATGAACAGCTGCTTCACCTCCGTCCCAAGGCTGGCCGAGACGGAGAAATGCTCGAACGGCTTGCCTTCGCGCACGGCGGCCTTGGCGGCTTCCAGGCGGGCGTTGGTCTTCTCGATGGGTTTCCCCAGATGGTCGGCGTTGGAGTAGGCGGCCCAGACGCCCTGGTTGGAGATCAGGAAGACGGAGCCTGTTTCGAACGGCCGCACCGTCTTCAGCATGGACCAGATGCCGTCGGTGGACACGTCCACGCCGGCGTTGCCGATGAAACGGCCGTTCTCGATGATCGGAACGACCATGGAGACCATCAGCACCTTCTTGCCGGCGACCTCGTAGGAGTAGGGCTCAACGACCACCTCGCGCTTGGTGCGCTTGGACAGCTGGTAATAGGCACCGTCGGCGCCGGAATCGTCATAGCCGACGAGCGACTCCAGAGCGACCGCTCCCGAGCCGCGATTCCAGTAGGGCAGGAAACGCCCGGTCTTGTCCGATCCCGGAGTGCTGACGAAGTCGGCGTCGCGGCCATCGAGCGCGTTGGGCTCCATCCCCACCCACACGCCGAGAATCTGCGGATTCGCCTCGGCGATCCCCTTCAGCCAGGCGTTCAGCGTGTTGCGGTCGGTCAACCCCGCAGCCTTCAGGCTGACCAGGGACGATGCGATGAACCGGCTGGTGTCCATGGCGTCGTTCAACTGGCGCTGCACCAACTCGGCGTAGCGATGGCCGATCTCGTCGCCCTCGCGGAAGGCGACCGTCTCGATCTCCGAACCGCTTTTGGCCGTGATGGCGACGATGCCGGCCGACAGGCCGACGATGGTGACCAAGGCGATGACCAGCAGCAGCTTGGTCACCAGAGACATCGACTTCAACATTCCCCCACCCTGGCGAAACATGTGTTCGTTGGTTGGGGGAGTGTTCCCGAGGAACCGTTAACGAAAGTTGTATGGACTCTTTACCAAGGGTGTGACAAACGCACTCACCTTCTCACTCTCAGGAAGGCGTAGCCTCCTTCAGCCAGCCTTCCAGGTCTGTCAAGGCGCGGCGGGTGTAGGCCAGCTTGCGCTCGCGGCCCCGGATGCGCTCGTCCACCGGCGGGAACAGGCCGAAGTTGACGTTCATGGGCTGGAAGGTCTCGGCGTTCGCGCCGCCGGTGATGTGGCCGAGGATGGCGCCCAGCGCCGTGGTCGGCGGCGGGGCGGACGGTTCGCGGCCCAGCCGTTCGGCGGCGGCGAAGCGGCCGGCCATCAGGCCGACGGCGGCGCTCTCCACATAGCCCTCGCAGCCGGTGACCTGCCCGGCAAAACGGATGCGCGGCTGTGCCTTCAGGCGAAGCGCGCCGTCGAGCAGGCGCGGGCTGTTCAGGAAGGTGTTGCGGTGCAGGCCGCCCAGCCGCGCGAACTCCGCCTTTTCCAGGCCGGGGATCATGCGGAAGATGCGCAGCTGTTCGGCGTGGCGCAGCTTGGTCTGGAAGCCCACGAGGTTGTAGAGCGTGCCCAGCGCGTTGTCCTGGCGAAGCTGCACCACGGCGTAGGGGCGGCGTTCCGGCTTGTGCGGGTTGGTCAGACCGACCGGCTTCATGGGGCCGTAACGCAGCGTGTCCACGCCGCGCTCCGCCATCACCTCGATGGGCAGGCAGCCTTCGAAGTAGGGGGTGTTCTTCTCCCACTCCTTGAAATCGACCTTTTCGCCTTCGATCAGCGCGGTGATGAAGGCGCGGTATTCGTCTTTCTCGAAAGCGCAGTTGATGTAGTCCTTGCCGGTGCCGCCGGGGCCGGGCTTGTCGTAGCGGGACTGGAACCACGCCTTGGACAGGTCCACGCTTTCCAAATAGACGATGGGCGCGATGGCGTCGAAGAAGGCCAGCGACTCCTCGCCGGTGAAGCTGCGGATGGCTTCGGCCAGAGCGGGGGAGGTCAGGGGGCCGGTGGCGATGACGACGCTGTCCCAATCCTCCGGCGGCAGGCCGGCAATCTCTTCGCGCTGGATGGTGATGCGTGGATGCGAGGCGATGGCCTCCGTCACCGCGCCGGCGAAGCCGTCGCGGTCCATGGCGAGCGCGCCGCCCGCCGGCACCTTGTGCGCGTCGGCGCAGCGCAGGATCAGCGAGTCGCAGCGCCGCATCTCCTCGTGCAGCAGCCCAACCGCGTTGTACTCCGCATCGTCCGACCGGAAGGAGTTGGAGCAGACCAGTTCCGCCAGCTTGTCCGTGCTGTGCGCCTCGGTCGGGCGGACGGGGCGCATCTCGTGCAGCACGACGGGCACGCCGCTGGAGGCGAGCTGCCAAGCAGCCTCGGACCCGGCGAGGCCGCCGCCGATGACGTGAACGGGACGGGGAGTGGTGTCGGTCATGTCAGCAACTTTCAGAAAGTTGGCGAACAAGTAGACCGACGCCATCCGCTCGGCAAGGTGATACCGCGCGCCCGGCCGGAATCGCGAACGTGCCCTTGGCGTTATTTGGCGGCGAGTTTCTGTTTCAGCCCGTCGAAGCCCGAAGTGAAGATGCCGGCGATGATCTTGCGTGCTTCATCGTCGCTGGCGCCATTCGGTGTGAATTTGGCCTTCCACACCACGCGCGAACCCTTCTCCGCCGGCTTGACGGACACCGTGGCGACATAGTCCTTCACCGGCAGGGGGCTGGACAGGATGCTGTACTTGATCCGGTGCGCGTCCTTGGAGGAGGCCAGCAATCGCTCCTCGATCATGCCGCCGCCCTTGACCGTGATGACGCGTTCCTGCGCGCCGGCCTGTCGGCGCAGTTCGCACTTTTCGACCGCCGGGTGCCAGTCGCTCAGGCCGCAGAAGGGGCCGATCTGCTGCCAGACCTTCTCCACCGGCACCGGCAGGATGACGGATTCAGTGACTTCCGTAGCCAGGGCCGAACCGGCCGTCAGCACCAGTGCGGCAGCCGTCGCGAACATCTTCAGCATTGAACTTCCTCCCGCGCGTTGATCGTCGCCATTCGCATCGTTCGATGCGTTGCGCATGGAAGGATAGAAACGCTGGAGGTTGTAGGGGAACTAGACGATGGAATAAGGGCATGGCGGCGGCGAATGAAACGGCCGGCCCCGCTGGTGCGCGGGCGGCCGGCCGTGATCGTCTTGGCGCTTCGTGCGGCCTCAGTAGGTCTTGGTCGTCGTGTTGCGCTCGATGGTCGTCGCTGAGCCGGAGGCCGGCGGGGTCACGACCGTGGAGCCCGAGGTTGCCGGGGCCGTCGTGGTGGTGGTCGTGGTGGTGCTGCGGGTCGTTTCATCGGAACCACAGGCGGACACGAGCAGAGCCGCGCCGAAGGCCAGCGCCACACCGGACAGCATCGTCTTGGTCATGGGGGAAACTCCCTCCTGTTGAGCGAATTGTGGGAGGGGAACGCCCGTGGCGCGCGTTTGTTTCCGCCAGGAAGGGAAAGGGCCGGGGAAATCCCGGCCCCCTGTGACGCCCTTTGGCCTTGGCGCTCTTTGGCCTCATGCCCTCTTTCGGGTTTTCGGCTTCGCCTTCAGGTAGGGGGCGAGGTACTGGCCGGTGTAGCTGCGGGCCACCTTCACCACGTCCTCCGGCGTTCCTTCGGCCACGAGCTCGCCGCCGCCGGTGCCGCCTTCAGGGCCAAGGTCGATGATCCAGTCGGCGGTCTTGATGACCTCCAGATTGTGTTCGATCACCAGCACCGTGTTGCCCTGGTCCACCAGCGCGTGGAGCACTTCCATCAGCTTCTCCACGTCGGCAAAGTGCAGGCCGGTGGTCGGCTCGTCTAGGATGTAGAGCGTCCGGCCGGTGGCGCGGCGGCTCAGCTCCTTGGACAGCTTCACGCGCTGCGCCTCGCCGCCGGACAGGGTCGTCGCCGGCTGGCCGATGTGGATGTAGCCGAGGCCCACCCGCTCCAGCGTCTCCAATTTGTCACGGATGCCGGGGACGGCCTTGAAGAACTCCTTGCCTTCCTCGACGGTCATGTCGAGCACGTCCGCGATGCTCTTGTCCCGGTAGAGGATTTCCAGGGTCTCGCGGTTGTAGCGCTTGCCGTGGCAGACGTCGCAGGTGACGTAGACGTCCGGCAGGAAGTGCATCTCGATCTTGATGACGCCGTCGCCCTGGCAGGCCTCGCAGCGCCCGCCCTTCACGTTGAAGGAGAAACGGCCGGGGCCGTAGCCACGCGCCTTCGCCTCCGGCAGGCCGGCGAACCAGTCGCGGATCGGCGTGAAGGCGCCGGTGTAGGTCGCGGGGTTGGAACGCGGCGTGCGGCCGATGGGCGACTGGTCGATGTCGATGACCTTGTCCAGATGCTCCAGCCCCGTCAGCGCGTCGTGCTCCGCCGGATGTTCGCGGGCCCCCATCAGCTTGCGCGCCACCGCCTTGTACAGCGTCTCGATGATCAGCGTGGACTTGCCGCCGCCTGACACGCCGGTGACGCAGGTGAAGGTGCCCAGCGGGATGCGCGCCGACACGTCCTTCAGGTTGTTGGCGCGCGCACCCTTGACCTCCAGGAACTGGCCCTTGTGGCCGGGGCGGCGCTGGTCGGGGACGGGGACGAAGCGGGTGCCGTTCAGGAACTGCGCAGTGACGCTGGCCGGGTTTGCCTGCACCTCCGCCGGGGTGCCCTGGGCGACCACGGTGCCGCCGTGCTGCCCGGCGCCCGGCCCCATGTCCACCAGATAGTCGGCGGAGCGGATGGCATCCTCGTCATGCTCCACCACGATCACGGTGTTGCCGAGGTCGCGGAGCCGCTTGAGGGTCGCCAGCAGGCGGTCGTTGTCGCGCTGGTGCAGGCCGATGCTGGGCTCGTCCAGAACGTACAGCACGCCGGTCAGGCCCGAGCCGATCTGCGAGGCGAGGCGGATGCGCTGGCTCTCGCCGCCCGAGAGAGAACCGGACCCGCGCGAGAGGGTCAGGTACTCCAGACCGACCGCGTTCAGGAAACCCAGCCGCTCGTTGATTTCCTTCAGGATGCGGTAGGCGATCTCCTTGTCCTTCGGGCGCAGGTGGTCGTTCAGCGTGCTGAACCACGTCGCCGCGTCGGCGATGGACATCTCGGCGGCTTCGGAGATGTGGCAGCCGCGCACCTTGACGGCCAGCGCCTCCGGCTTCAGGCGGGCGCCCTTGCAGGTCTCGCAGGGCTGGGAGGACTGGTACTTGGACAGTTCCTCCCGCATCCAGGCGCTTTCCGTTTCGCGGTAGCGGCGCTCCAGATTGGTGATGATGCCCTCGAACGCCTTGTGCGTCTCGTAGCTGCGCAGCCCGTCGTCGTAGGTCATGGTGATCGACGCGCCGCCCGACCCATAGAGAATCGTCTGCCGCACCTTTTCCGGCAGGTCCTCCCACGGCGTGTCCATGCTGACGCCGAAGTGCTTGGCGATGCTCTCCAGCGTCTGGACGTAATACTGGGACGAGGAACCGGCCCACGGAGCGATGGCGCCCTTCTTCAGCGACAGCCGCTCATCCGGCACGACCAGCATGGGGTCGAAGTAGATCTTGCTGCCCAGACCGTCACAGGCGGGGCAGGCGCCGAACGGGTTGTTGAAGGAGAACAGGCGCGGCTCAATCTCCGGGATGGTGAAGCCGGACACCGGGCAGGCGAACTTCTGGCTGAAGACGGTCTGCTCGCCCGAATCGGCGTTCTCCACGAACACGATGCCATCGGCGAGGCCGAGCGCCGTTTCCAGCGAATCGGCCAGCCGGTTGCCCAGCCCCTCGCGCACGACGATGCGGTCCACGACCACCTCGATGTCGTGCTTCAGCTTCTTGTTGAGCGCCGGAACCTCGTCGATCTCGTGCATGGTGCCATCGACGCGCACGCGCTGGAAACCGCGCTTGCGGAGATCCTGGATTTCCTTCTTGTACTCGCCCTTACGGCCGCGCACGAAGGGGGCCAGGAGGAGCAGGCGCGTGCCCTCCGGCATCGCCAGGATGCGGTCCACCATCTGGCTGACCGTTTGGCTCTCGATGGGCAGGCCGGTCGCGGGCGAGTAGGGGATGCCGACCCGCGCCCAGAGCAGGCGCATGTAGTCGTAGATCTCCGTTACCGTGCCCACGGTGGAGCGCGGGTTCTTCGAGGTCGTCTTCTGCTCGATCGAGATGGCCGGTGACAGCCCCTCGATCGATTCGACGTCCGGCTTCTGCATCAGCTCCAGGAACTGACGCGCGTAGGCCGACAGGCTCTCCACGTAGCGGCGCTGTCCCTCGGCGTAGATCGTGTCGAAGGCGAGCGAGGATTTGCCCGATCCCGACAGGCCGGTGATGACGATCAGTTCGTCGCGCGGCAGGTCCACATCGACGTTCTTGAGGTTGTGTTCCCGCGCGCCGCGGACGCTGATGTGCTTGTTCATGGAGTGTTCTTAGCTGAAACTCATACGGAAGGGAAGCAGCAGGAAGCCCGGACAGATATGAGGGAGGCGCGACCGATTTGCCACCGCCGCGCCGCACACCCCGTCCGGTTCGCTGGGGAAAGGTGGACGACGGCAAAGGAAACAGTTTCGCTCCGGCATCCACTCTGCTATATTTTGTTCACGGAGTGTTCTCTTTTGCGCCGGCCGGGCGGGTGTACCGGCGCGGGGAGGCAAATCGCTCCAGGCGGAAAACACCAAACCGGCCCTGCGAACAGGAACCCTCGGCATCTGGACGCCCTTCCGCCGGGCGCCCGAACGGGCCGGACAGGATGCTGGGACACCCGCGGTAGGAGACGCGTGCGATGAATGTATGGACGTTTACGGGACGCCTGGGCGCGGATGGCGAACTGCGCACCACGCAGAGCGGCGAGAAGGTTTTGGGCTTCCGCGTCGCCAACGACGTGGGCTTTGGCGAGCGTAAGACGACCCAGTGGGTCGATTGCTCCATCTGGGGCCGTCGCGCCGAGTCGCTGGCCCCGCACCTGACCAAGGGCAAGCAGGTCGTCGTCTCCGGCGAGGTGACGCTGCGCGAGTATGAGAAGCGCGACGGCACCCGTGGCGCCGGTCTCTCGGTGCGTGTCAACGAAATCGACTTCACCGGCGGCGCCCGTGAGGGCGGCGAAGGCGGCGGTTACGGCGGTGGTGGCGGTGGCTACGAATCGCGCGGTGGCGGCGGAGGCGGCTACGGCGGCGGTGGTGGCGGTTACGGCGGAGGCGGCGGTGGCCGCAGCGGCGGCGGTGCTCCGCCCCGGCACGAGGACCTCGATGACGAGATCCCGTTCTAACCCGACCATAAAAGCGTTTGGCAAACCAACGTGAAGCAACGGGCGTCAGGTTATTGGCCTGACGCCCGTTGTCGTTGCGGTGTCGTGAAGTCACCGGTGTGGGATTTGACGGAACCGTTGGACAAAGGAACGGCGGCCCCCGCACATTGGCATCCGCCATGACCGGATTGCGTGCTCTCGCCAGGGGCCTCGTTGCCGCTCTTCTGCTGTTCCCGTTCCTGCCGCCGGAATTTGCGGCCGGGCGAGAGACGGGTGCCGCCGTTTCCGTGCTGACCTCCTTTCCCGAGGGCTTTTACGAACCCGTGCGGGAGGCGTTCGAGGCTGCGCACCCGCAATGGCGTCTGCGCATCGTCAACACGAAGACCACCGCCGCGATCAGCCAGTTGCAGGAGCGGGGGGGCGACAGCGTGGACGTTTTCTGGGCGTCCGCCCCCGACGCCTTCGAGGTGTTGAAGGCGGCCAAGCGCCTGGAGCCCGTGGCCCCGCGCCCGACGGGGGCGCCACCGACGGTCGGGAACCAGCCGATCAACGATCCGGACGGCGCCTATCTCGGCTTCGCGCTGTCGGGTTACGGGCTGCTGTGGAACCAGGGCTACCTGGACCGTCACGGTCTGCCGGCGCCCAAGCGGTGGGAGGATCTGCGCCGCCCCGTCTATGCCAGGCACCTCGGCATCACCGCCCCGTCGCGTTCCGGCACCATGCACCTGATGGTCGAGACCGTGTTGCAGATGCAGGGATGGGAGCGCGGCTGGGCGACGTGGCTGGAAATCGCCGGCAATCTCGCCACCGTGACGGCGCGCAGCTATGGCGTGGTGGACGGCGTTGCCAAGGGGCGCTTCGGCGTCGGGCTGAGCATCGACTTCCTCGGACAGTCCGCCGGGTCGGGGGAGGAGGACCTGCGCTTCGCCTATCCCGCCGACAGCCTGTTCCTTCCGGCCAGCGTAGCGCTGCTGCGCGGCGCGCCGAATCCGGAAGGGGCGGGGGCCTTCATCGACTTCCTGCTGTCGCCCGCCGGTCAGGCCCTGCTGGTCCGCCCGGACATCCAGCGCCTGCCGGTGCGGCCCGACGCCTACGCGGCGGCTCCCGCCGGCTATCCCGACCCTTACCGGACGGAGACGGGGGACGACCTGTTCCTGTTCGACCGCGCCCTGTCCGGCGCCCGCTACGAGCTGGTGAACCTGCTGTTCGATGAGTTGGTGACCTTCCGGGTGAAGACGCTGAACCGGGTCTGGCAACTGATCCACGAGGGGGAGGCGCGCCTTTCGGCACTCTACGTGTCCGCACTCTACGGCACCGCCAGCCACGAGCCGGTCGCGGCGGAGTTGCTGCGCGCCGCGCGGGCGGCGGCCACCGCCGTCCCCGTCTCCGCGGCGGAGGCCGCCGACCCCGCCTTCTCCATGGCGCTGCGTCGGCCGGCGCGCGGGCTTCCCGTGTCCAGCCGGCAGGCGGAGCTGGAAGCCGCGTGGCGTGCCTTCTCCCGGCAGCGGCTGGACGAGGCGCTGGCCCTGGCGGAACGCGCGCTCATCATTCTGCGCGTGGCCGGCGGCGAAGGAGGGTGGCCGTGACCGTGGAGACCGTTTCCGGGCGTGCCCATGACCCGGTGCGCCCTGCCTCTGTGCACCCCGGCCCCGTGCGGTTCGGCATCCGGGCGCGGCTTCTGCTGGCCTTCGTCGCGGTGGCGGCGCTGTCGGTGGTCGCCTGCGGGCTCGGCTGGCTGTCCTACGACAGGCTGGGCGGTACGCTGGACGAGTTTGCGGAAAGCCACCTGCCCGCCCTCGGTCTTGCCGCAAGGCTGGCGGAGGAAGGGGGCGGCATCATCGCCACCGCGCCGATCCTCGCCAACGCACAAACGGAGCAGGAGCTGGGCGCCATCCGCGACACGCTGGGCCGCCGCCTCGCCGCGCTCCGCGTGCTGGCGGAAGAAGGGGAGCGCGGGGTTCCCGGATTGCGCCCGATGGTGGATGCGCTTCACCGCAACCTGACCGACCTTGATGCGACGGTGCGGCACCGGCTGGCGCTGGCCCGCCGCAACCAGGAGAACATCGAGCGGCTGCGCTGGCTGCACGCCGACTTCCTCGACGACATCGAGCCGCTGGTTACGGACGCCCGCTTCAACATCCGGAGCGCGCTGGACCTCGTCGAGGCCGGCACCCGGTCCGCCGAGGCGGTCCGCATCCTGCGCGAGGAGAGCCGGAGGAGCGAGGCGGTGCTTCAGATCGGCGCGAACGGCAACCTCGCGGTCGGGCTGATCGCGCGGGCCGCGACGCTCGCCACCGCCGAAGCGCTGGACGACAACGCGGGCTTCCTGGAGGAGACCGCCGACCGGCTGCAACACGATCTCGCCACGCTGAAGGACTGGGCGGACGGCGTGTCGTTGGGGCAGGTGGTCGCCCGCCTGCTGGAGCTGGCCCGTGGCGACGGCAGCATCCCGGAGCTGCGCCGCGCGGAGCTGGCGGCGGCGGATCGCGGGCAGGCGCTGCTGGCCGACAACCGGGAACTGGTGGCCCGGCTGAACGGCCTGATCGCCCGGCAGGCGCAGGCCGTGGAAAGCACCTCCCGCGCCGCCGCCGCGCGGTCGGCCCAGGCCATCGCGGAGGGGCGCTCGGCTCTGCTGGCGAGCGCGCTGGTGAGCCTGCTGGTGGCGGTGCTGGTCGCGTGGCTGTACGTCAACCGCAGCATCATCTCCCGCCTGACGCGGCTGGGCAGCGCGGCGCACGAGATCGCCGCCGGCAACCTGAAGGCGGACATTCCGCTGGGCGGCAACGACGAGCTGTCGCAGATGGCCGCCGCCCTGCTGGTCTTCCGCGACACCGCCATCGCGGTGGAGGAGGCCAACGCCCAGGCCATCATCGACAACGCCCAGGCCGGGCTGGCGACCACCGATGCCGACGGTGTGATCGAGTTCGTCAACCCGCTGGCCGCCGCGCTGATCGCCGCGCCGGTGGGGTTCGAGGACGAGCGGTTGGCGGGGCGCCTGGAACCCGGCGGCGCGCGGCGCGTGGAGGACTTCTTCCGGGAGGCCCGCGAGGCACCGGACGAGGCGGCGCCGGCCCTGTCCATCCTGACCGCCGGGCGGCGTCCGGACGGGCGCCCGGTGCCGGTGCAGGTGGGCATCCGCCCGTTCCGGCGGCGCCAGCAGCAACGCTTCATCGTCACCCTGACGGACATGACGGAGCGGGTGGAGGCGCAGCAGATTCTGGAACGCACGGTGGCGGAGCGGACCGCCGACCTGCGCACCACCAACGCGCGGCTGGAACGTGCCATCGCCGAACACCAGCGCGCCGAACGCGACCTGCGGGAGGCGCAGGCGGAGCTGGTGCAGGCCGGCAAGCTGGCGGCGCTGGGGCAGCTCGCCGCCGGCGTGGGGCACGAGCTGAACCAGCCCCTGGCGGCGATCCGCTCCTACGCGCACAACGGGCGCAAGCTGATCGAGCTTGGCCGGATCGGTGAGGCGGACGGAAACCTTGGTAAGATCGCCGACCTGACCGCCCGCATGGCGAACATCACCAACCATCTGAAGCGCTTCGCCCGCCGCCCCGACGCCCGGCTGGACGCGGTGGAGCTGGCGCCGGTGGTGCAGGGCGCCCTGTCCCTGTTCGGCAACCGGCTGCGCGAGGAGGCGGTGGAGCTGATCGTGGATCCGCCGGTAGACTCGGCCGGAAAACCGCTGCGCGTCCGCGCGGAGGAGGTGCGGCTGGAACAGGTTCTGGTCAACCTGCTGAGCAACGCGCTGGACGCCGTGGCCGGCGCCCCGCTGCGCCGCATTACCATCGGCGCGGAAGAGGCGGGCGACACCGTGCGCATCATGGTGCGCGACACCGGTCCCGGAATCCCGGCGACGGTGGCCGGGCAGGTGTTCGACCCCTTCGTCACCACCAAGCCGGTGGGCACGGGACTCGGCCTCGGCCTGTCGATCTCCTACAACATCGTGCGGGACTTCGGTGGCGTCCTTTCGGTGGCCGAGACCGGTCCCGGCGGAACCGCCTTCCTGCTGACCCTGAACCGTGCCTGCCCTTAATCCCGCCTGAGTGACATCGCATGACCGTTCTGCTGATCGACGACGACCACGAAGTGCTGGACGCCAGCCGCCAGACTCTGGAGCTGGAAGGCTTTGCGGTGGAGGCGACGGCCCGTCCGGAAGGCGCCTTGGGCACGCTCGGCCCATCCTGGCCGGGCGTGGTGGTGACCGACGTGCGCATGCCCGGCCTGGACGGCTTCGCCCTTCTGGAACGGGTGCGCGCCGCCGACCCGGAGGTGCCGGTCGTTCTGGTCACCGGCCACGGCGACATCGCTATGGCCATGCGGGCGGTGCGCGAGGGCGCCTACGACTTCATCGAGAAGCCGGCGGAGCCCGGCCATCTCGTTGAGGTGGTGCGCCGCGCGCTGGCGCACCGGCGGCTGGTGCTGGAGAACCGCAGCCTGCGGGCGCGGCTTGCCGACGGCGGCTCGCTGGAGGCGCGCATCATCGGCCGGTCCCCCGCCGTGGAACGGCTGCGCGCCGCCGTGGCGGGCCTGGCCGACGCGGAGGTGGATGTCCTGCTGTTCGGCGAGACCGGAACGGGCAAGGAGCTGGTCGCCCGCAGCCTGCACGATGCCGGACGGCGGAGGGCCGGCAACTTCGTCGCGCTGAACTGCGGCGCTCTGCCCGACAGCATCATTGAAAGCGAGCTGTTCGGCCACGAGCCCGGCGCCTTCACCGGCGCGCAGGGCCGGCGCATCGGCAAGCTGGAGCATGCGGACGGCGGCACGCTGTTCCTCGACGAGATCGAGAGCATGCCGATGCACCTTCAGGTGAAGCTGCTGCGCGTGCTGCAGGAGCGGGTGATCGAGCGGATCGGCGGCAACCAGCCGATCCCGCTGGATCTGCGCGTGGTCGCGGCCACCAAGGTGGATTTGCTGCGGCTGGCGGGGGAGGGCAAGTTCCGCGAGGACCTGTACTATCGCCTGAACGTGGTGACCGTGCCGCTTCCCCCGCTGCGCGAGCGGCGGGAGGATGTGCCGCTGCTGTTGCGTCATTTCCTCGACGCGGCGTCGGCCCGCGCGCGCCGCCCGGCCCCACCGGCTGACGCGGCGGTGCTCGCCCGTTTGGCCGCTCATGGCTGGCCGGGCAACGTCCGTGAGCTGCGGAACGTTGCGGAGCGCATGGTCCTGGGGTTGGGCGACGGCTTGGCGGGAAATCCCATGACCGGGACGGCCGGTGGAGGGATTGAGCCGCTCGCCGAGCAGATGGATCGCATCGAGAAGCAGCTTATCGAAGACGCGCTGGCCCGATGCGGCGGACGGGTCGGCGAGACGGCGGACAAGCTGGGCATCACGCGCAAGACCCTGTACCTGAAGATGCGCCACCACGGCCTCCAGCGCGGCGACTTCGCCGAGGAGTGATGGTGTGCCCAGTTTGATCAATTGAGGCGTATATACCTATCGTCGAGTTTTTCCGTCATTCCCGCGAAGGCGGGAATCCAGCGAGAGCCGCGATAGCGGCGACATGAATCGGGGTGACTCATAAGGCGCGCGTCCGCGCGCACTGGATTCCCGCCTTCGCGGGAATGACAGTTGTTCCAAGTTTGGACACAGTTCCCTTCGTCTGATTGCCCTGCAGAGGCGCTTTGCTTCACTGGCTGTTCGTGTGCCCGGCGTTACCCATCGCATCCGCCCAACGTTACCGGAATGACCCATCCGCCCGGCGCAGCTCCAGGCATTTCGCCTGAAATGCCTTTGGCATGCCGATTGCTGAAGGAGCGTGCAGAAAAACCAACGGGAGGAGTCATCCTATGTCTCGCACGCTGCACGGCGTTGCGGCCGCCTTGGCCGTCATGCTCGCCTCCAGCACCGCCGCCTTTGCCCAGGATCCTTCGGGCAAGCTGGTCGTCGTCACCTCCTTTCCGAAGGATCTGACCAGCGCCTTCCAGCAGGCCTTCCAGAAGGCCCATCCGAAGGTCACGGTGGAGATCCTGAACCGCAACACCAACGCGGGCGTGAAGTATCTCCAGGAAACGGCGTCGAACAACGGCACCGACCTGTTCTGGGCCTCCGCCCCCGACGCGTTCGAGGTTCTGAAGGGCGCCAACCTGCTGCAAGCCTACAAGCCGAAGGTGGAAGGCATCCCGGACAAGGTCGGCGCCTACCCGGTCAACGATCCGGAGGGCATGTACGCCGGCTTCGCCGCTTCGGGCTACGGCATCATGTGGAACACCCGCTACATGAAGGCCAACAACCTGCCGGCGCCCAAGGAGTGGTCGGACCTCGCCAAGCCCATCTATTACGATCACGTCGCCATTTCCGCCCCGTCGCGGTCCGGCACCACGCACCTGACCATCGAGACCATCCTCCAGGGCGAGGGCTGGGAGAAGGGCTGGCGGACCAACAAGGAAATCGCCGGCAACTACCGCACCATCACCGAGCGCAGCTTCGGCGTGCCGGACGGCGTGAATTCCGGCAGCTTCGGCATCGGCATCGTGATCGACTTCTTCGCGCTGTCGTCCCAGGCGTCCGGCTTCCCGGTGGAGTTCGCGTATCCCACGGTCACCACCATCGTGCCGGCCAACATCGGCATCGTGAAGAATGCCCCCAACAAGGCGGCCGCCGAGACTTTCGTGGACTTCGTCCTGTCGCCGCAAGGGCAGGAGGTGCTGCTGCAGCCGGCGATCCGCCGACTGCCGGTCAACCCGGCCACCTACGCGAAGGCGCCCGCCGACTATCCGAATCCGTTCAAGGACAAGTCGCTGGGCGCGTCGGTGAACTTCGACGTCGAGGTGTCGCAGGCCCGCTACAACGTGGTGGACGCGCTGTTCGACCAGCTCATCACCTTCCAGCTCGATGACCTGAAGGCGGCGACCCGCGCCATCCATCAGGCCGAGGCCGCGCTCGCCAAGAAGCCCAACGAGAAGGGCAAGGCGCTGGTGGCCGAGGCGCGCGACCTCGTGGCCGCCATGCCGGTGACCGCCGCCGAGGCCGCCGACCCGCAGCTGGCTGGCGCCTTCACGGTGGAGCGCAAGAGCGCCACCGACGCCGTGCCGGAGCGTCAGGCGCAGGTGGAGCAGAAGTGGGCCGCCTTCGCGAAGGAAAACTACGCCGCCGCCCGCAAGAAGGCCGAAGAGGCCCTGGTGCTGGCCCGCTGAGCCGCGCCTGACCCGAGCATGATCGGGGGGCGCCCCGCGCGGGCGCCCCATCTTCTCTCCCGATACATTGGGCTGATCCATGACGTCTCTTGCGCTCTCGCGCGAAGGCCTCGCGCGCGTGCGGCCGGGGCCGGCGGTGGCGGCGGTTCTGATCGCGCTGTTCCTGCTGCTGTTCCTCGTCGTGCCGGTGGTCCAGGTCATCTTCGTCGCCTTCCAGGACAAGACGACCGGGGCCTTCACGCTGGTCAACTTCGCCGACTTCTTCCGCAACGACCTGTTCATGCGGTCGTTCTGGAACTCCTTCTACGTGTCCGCCATGTCGGTCGTGGTGGCGAGCCTGCTGGCGCTGCCGCTGGCCTATCTGACGACGCGGTTCGAGTTCCGCGGCGCCGTCCTGATCCAGAGCCTGGGCATCATCCCGCTCATCATGCCGCCCTTCATCGGCGCGGTGGCGATGCAGCTTCTGTTCGGGCGCAACGGCACGGTCAACCTGCTGCTGCGCGAGCATTTCGGCTTCTCCATTCCCTTCATGGAGGGGCTGAACGGCGTCATCTTCGTCCAGAGCATCCATTATTTCCCGTTCATCCTCATCAACCTGTCGGCCAGCCTGAAGAACATCGACCGGGCGATGGAGGAGTCCGCGCAGAACCTCGGCTGCCACGGCTTCCGGCTGTTCCGCCGCATCGTGTTCCCGCTGGCCATGCCGGGCTACGTCGCCGGCGCGTCGCTGGTCTTCATCAAGGTGTTCGACGACCTGGGCACGCCGCTGCTGCTGAACGTTAACGACATGCTGGCGCCGCAGGCGTACCTGCGCATCTCCTCCATCGGCATCTCGGACCCGATGGGCTACGTGATCTCGGTGGTGCTGATCGTCTGCTCCCTGCTGGCCCTGTGGGTGTCGGCCCTGGCGATGAAGGGCAAGGACTACGCGACCGTCCAGCGCGGCGGCGGCGGGCTGGCGCGGCGGCGCATGAAGCCGCTGGAGATGGTGGCCGCCTATGGGGTCGTGCTGCTGATCCTGGTGCTGGTGCTGGCGCCGCACATCGGCCTGACGCTGCTGTCCTTCGCCACGATCTGGTCCTTCAGCCCCTTCCCCGACGCCCTCACGCTGAAGCATTACGACACCGTCTTCGTGGAAAGCGGGCAGTACATCACCAACACGCTGCTCTACGCCTCGCTGGCGGCGCTGCTGGACGTGGTGATCGGCACGGCCATCGCCTATCTCGTCCTGCGCACCAAGCTGGCGGGCCGGCAATGGCTGGACTATGTGGCGATGGCCGCGCTGGCGGTGCCGGGCGTGGTGCTGGGCATCGGCTATCTGCGCAGCTTCTACGACGTGCCCATGCCCTTCACCGGCCAGCCGCTGTCCGGCTTCTGGCTGATCCTGGTCTTCGCGCTGGCGATCCGCCGTCTGCCCTACGCGCTGCGCGCCTGCACCGCGGCATTGCAGCAGGTCAGCAGTTCCCTGGAGGAGGCGGCCGAGAATCTGGGCGCGACCAAGCTGCGCACCATCAGCCGGGTGGTCGTGCCGCTGATGTCCGGCGGCATCCTGGCCGGCTTCGTCACCAGCTTCGCCACCGCGGCGGTGGAGCTGTCGGCGACCATCATGCTGGTCCATTCGCAAAGCGACGCGCCGCTGGCCTATGGCCTCTACGTCTACATGCAGTCAGCGGCCGGGCGCGGTCCGGGGGCGGCGCTGGGCATCTTCGCCGTCATCATCGTCGGTCTGGGCACCTACCTGTCGCACGTCATCATCGAGCGGGGCCGTCGCGAGCGCGGCCAGGACCATTGAGGGGAGCCTCCATCATGAACCAACAGTTTTCCCCCGCCTCGCTGACCGCCGGGATGGAGAGCGTCGGCGTCCGCATCGACGGCGTGGACCTGTCCTACGGCAGCCATCGCGTCCTGAAGGACATCCATCTGGACATCCGGCCGGGCGAGTTCTTCGCCTTCCTCGGCCCGTCCGGCTGCGGCAAGACCACGCTGCTGCGGCTGATCGCCGGCTTCAACACGGCGCAGCGCGGGCAGGTGACGATCGGTGGGCGCGACATCTCGGCCCTGCCGCCGCACAAGCGCGATGTCGGCATGGTGTTCCAGAGCTACGCGCTGTGGCCGCACATGACCGTGCGCCGCAACGTCGCCTTCGGTCTGGAGGAGCGGCGCGTGCCCCGCGCGGAGATCGAGCGGCGGGTGGAAGCGGCGCTCGACCTCGTCGGGCTGAAGCATCTTGCCGACCGCCGCCCGTCGCAGCTCTCGGGCGGCCAGCAGCAGCGCGTCGCGCTGGCCCGCACCATCGTGATCGAGCCGAAGGTGCTGCTGCTGGATGAACCGCTGTCGAACCTGGACGCCAAGCTGCGCGTGCAGATGCGGCAGGAGCTGCTGAGCCTTCAACGCAAGCTGGGGCTGACCACCATCTTCGTCACCCACGACCAGGAGGAGGCGAACACCATCTGCGACCGCATCGCCGTGATGGACGACGGCATCGTGCAGCAGGTGGGCACCCCGCAGGAGCTGTACGATCACCCCGCCAACCTGTTCGTCGCGGGCTTCCTGGGCACCGCCAACGTGCTGGAAGGACAGGTGCGCGCGATGGACGGCGGCGGCACGGCCTTCGTGATCGGCGGCGCCTCGCCGATCCCGCTGCCGCACGGCATCGAGCCGGGGGCCAAGGGCAAGCTGATGTTCCGCCCGCAGAACCTGTTCATCCGTCAGGACGGCGGGGCGCCGCGCCATGGCCATGTCCGGCTGATGGGGGTGGTCCGGCACCGGGAGTTCCTGGGCGCCTCGATCCGCTACGCGGTGGACATCGGCGGGCAGCAGGTGCAGGTCGACGCCCCGCACCAGGCCGGCGACGCGCTGCTGCCGCCGGACGGCCCCATCAACCTCGACTTCGCGGCTGACAAGGCCCGCTTCCTGCGCCGATAGGAGCTGCATTCCGGTGACCAGTCTTCCCAACCGCATCCCGTTCCGCGCCGTCGCCTTCGATCTGGACGGCACGCTGGTCGACAGCGCCGCCGACCTGATGCACGCGTCCAACGCCCTGCTGGCCGAGCTGGGCCGCCCCCCGGTCGATCTGCCGGCGGTGCGCTCCTTCATCGGCGACGGGGCGGCCAAGCTGGTGGAACGCATTCTGGCCGCCACCGGCGACCTGCCCGGCCCGGAGGAAACGGCGGCGCATCTCTGCCGTTTCCTGACCATTTACGAGGCCGATCCCAGCGCCCACAGCGCGCTTTATCCCGGCGTGGCGGACACGCTGGCGGCGCTGGCCGGCGCCGGGCTGACGCTTGGGGTCTGCACCAACAAGCCGATGGGGGCGACCCGGCGGCTGCTGGCCGACCTGGGCATCGCGGACCGCTTCGCGGCGGTGGTCGGCGGGGACAGTTTCCCCAGCCGCAAGCCCTCGCCGGAGCCGGTGCTCGGCCTGCTCGACCGTATGGGCGTACGGCCGGAGGAGACCGTGTTCGTCGGTGACAACGAGCATGACGTAGCCGCCGCCCGCGCCGCCGGCGTGGCGCGGGTTCTCGTGCTGCGCTACGGCTACGCGCGGGTGCCGCTCGACAGCCTTCCCCACGATGGCATTCTGGAGCGCTTCGGCGACCTGATGGAGGCGCTGTCGGCGACCTCCGCATGCTGAGCCGCGTTGTCTTCTGCCGTCATGGCGAAACGGAAAGCAACGTCGGCGGCTGGCTGGCCGGATCGCTCGATGTGTCCCTGACCGAGCGCGGGCGGGAGCAAGCCCGTGCCGCGGCGGCGGCGCTGGTCGCCCAGGGAAACCCCGTCGCCGCGATCTACGCCAGCCCGCAGCGGCGCGCGCTGGAGACCGCGCGCGTTATCGGCGCGGCGCTGGGCCTCGCGGTGACCACCGTCCCCGGCCTGGAAGAACGGCGCTGGGGGGCGTTGGAAGGCGGCGCCGTTCCGGCGGATCTTTTGCGGGAAGAGGTTCCGGGGGGCGAGAGTCTCTCCGCCTTCCAGGCCCGTGTCGCCGTCGCATTGGACGGGTTGCCTGTTCCGGCGGACGGGCGGCCCCCGCTGGTCGTGGCCCACGCGGGAACCTGGCACGCGTTGTGTCTCTGGATGGGTGTGGACCCGGATACGCTCTGGCCGCCCAACGCGGTGCCCGTCACGTTGACGCGGTGAGCCAACCGGTTCGACAGCGCCGCGAGTGCCCCTCGCGGCGCTGTTCGTTTGTCGGTCTTCGAATCAACGGGGCGGCACCGTCGTGACCCCGGTCCAGTTGGTGGAGCCCGTGGACGACATCGGCACCACCGGGGTTCCCGCCGTCAGGGGCGCGGCGCCGCCCTCCTGAAGCGCTGCGAACTGCTCCGCCGTCATGCCGGTGAGGATGAGGGCTTGGCGCTCGCTGCTGTAGCGCAAATGGCCGGTGTCCACCGCCGCGTGACGCTTGGTCGGATAGACCGGAGCGCCGCTGGCCACGACGACCTGTTCCGCCCGCCGGTCGGGGGAGAGGACCACGTCTTCCACCGTTCCGAGAATGCGGTCGCCCGACTGAACGGACAGTCCGACGAGTTCGAGCGGTGTGATGGACGCCATCGGCCTCGGCGCGTCGCCGACTTCCGCGCAGGCGCCCAGGGCGACAAGCGCGCCGACGGCCAATAACCGGTAAAAAGCTGTGCTCATGCTCCGTTCCTCCGTCGCGGTGGTGCAGCTATAACGCGGCGGAAGGGCGAAGGGGTGCGCGGCGGGGCCGAAGACGTCTCCAGCCCCGCTCCCGGATTAAACGAAGAAATAGTCCCTGTTCAGTTGCAGGCCGATGCTGTCCACCGTCAGCGACGATCCGTCCTGGAACGAAAAGATCGTTTCGGACGATGTCGTCGCCATCGTCATGCCGCTGGCGGCGTAGCCCTGGAACTCGATCCGGTCGATGCCCTTCTCGAAATAGTCGATGTCGTCGTGCCCGAACGCCCCACCAGGGGCGGCCTGCATGCGGAAGATGTCCCTGGTCTGGTCGAAGTAGCTGACCATGTGGTCGTTGCCGGTGCCGGGCAGGAACAGGTCGGCGCCGTCGTCGCGCAGCGTATCGACCAGCCAGTCGTCGCCGGACCCGCCGACCATCGTGTCGTTGCCGCGTCCGCCCTTCACCGTGTCGTTGCTGGAGCCGCCGTCGAGCCAGTCGTTGCCGGCCCCGCCGAACAGCTGGTCGCTGCCTTCCCGGCCATACATGCGGTCGTTGCCCGCGTCGCCGCCGTACGGGTCCCCGAGCCAGTCGTTGCCCAATCCGCCGTCCAGCGTGTCGTTGCCGGCGCCGCCCTGGAGCGAGTCGTTTCCGGCCCCGCCGTACGCTTCATCCGCGGCGCTGGTGCCCATGTACCAGTCGTTGCTGGTCGTTCCCCAAAACTTGGCCATGTTCCTCTCCGCCTTTTGGTTAATGAAACGTTAACGACAAAATAGGCGAAGATTGAGGGTGAAAAAACGACAGAGTCACCGCGGCCGAATTTTACCACAATCCGACGTGGATTGTTTTCGGTCTGCTTCCAGAATGGTTCGAATTTCGACGGATCGGGCGGCGGTCAGGAAGCCGGCCAGGACTCCTCCGACGTGATCTCCTGGGATGAGACCGAAATGTCCAGTTCGCGAGGTGCGCAGAAGACGTTGAAGGCGCCTTCGCCGGGGAAAAGGTTCTCGGCGCATCCCCGGAAGTTGTTGGGGTTGAAGTAGACCGGCAGGTGCCACCACAGCCGGTAGCCCAGCGACCAGACCTGCCGGATCAGCGCGGGCGAGCGGTCGCGCCGGTCGTTCTCCAGATAGAGGAAGGGGCGGCAGCGCGCGATGGTCTCGGCGGCTCCGGCGAGGACGGCGCTCTCCATGCCCTCCACGTCCGCCTTGATAAGCCGGCAGTGGGGGAGGTTCAGCCCGTCGATGGTCTCGACCGGCACCGGCAGGCCGTCCTGCCCGGCGGTGTCGAGCCCGAGCCCGCCGAAATTGTTCGGCCGCGTCGGGTCCAGCTGCGGCACGGCGATGATGCCCGGCGCCGCGCCGACCCCGGCCGGGCGCGCCTCGACGTTGGCATAGCCGCCGAGCATGATGTTCGTGCACAGCATCTGGAACGCGATGCGCTGCGGCTCGTAGGCGATGACCCAGCCCGTGGGGCTGGCGGCGCGGGCCAGCACGACGGTCAGCGCCCCGATGTTGGAGCCGGCCTCCACCACCGTGTCGCCGGCCCGGACGAGGAAGCGCAGGAAGTTGGCCTCCGCCTCCGAATACTCGCCGTACACGTCGAGGCTGCGGCCGACATAGACATCGTTCGGATTGAAGATCATCCGCCCGTGGCGGCAGTCGCGAATCCGGCCGAAGCCGCCGGGCAGATCGTGAACATCAGCGGCATCGGCGCTCATCCGGCGTGTCTCCTTCGCGTGGGCGGAAAGGAGACTATCGGCGCCCCGGTTGCAGGACGCAACGGCCCTCTCCCACCATGGGTGGAAGAGGGCCGTTCGGCGGGATCATGCGGGTGGGATCAGGCCGGCGGGATCAGGCCCGCGTCGGCCGCGGTTCGCCCGGCATCGGCTGCTCAGCCGGCGGCGGTACTTCGGGCGGCACGCTGGGGTTGTCCGGCACGGGGTAGGGATCGGGCGTGCTCGGCTGGTCCGGAGTCGGCGTGGTCGGCGTGGTGGGGGCGGGGATTTCGCCCGGACCGCCCGGGTTCACGCCGGGATACATCGGATCGCTCATGGTTCCCGTCCCCGCCTTTACTCGGCCGCCCGTTCGACGGCGCGCCCGCCCGCCTTCACGTCCTGCCCCATGCCTTCCACCGTGTTGCAGCCGGCGAGCAAGGCGGCAAAGGCCAGAACGAAGCTGGCAAGCGCGATTTCGCGCGCAGGAAACCGGATCGCACGGGTCATGGCCCCGAACTCCTCAGTGGATGATGTTGCTTTGTCAACGCCACGCCACCTTCGTTGGTTCCGGACCTCCGGCGCGTTTTGCAACGGAGCGAACGGAGAGCACGCTACCACTTGACGTGGTACGCCGCGCGGTCAAGATGGCCGGCTTTCCCGCCGCCCGGACGAACGATCCTCTCGATGACCGAAAGCACGCTTCCCGCCTCTCGCATTGCCGACCGCCTGCGCGCCCATGTGGGCGAATTGCTGCGGCTCGCGACCCCCGTGATCATCTCGCGCGCCGGGCTGGTGGTGATGATGGCCGTGGACACCGCCATCGTCGGCCGGTTCAGCGCCCAGGAACTCGCCTATTACGGGCTGGCGCATCTGCCGGCGAATCTGATGGTCGGCACCGGCGTCGGGCTGCTGATGGGCGTGGTCGCCATGACCGCCCACGCCCTGGGCGCAGGCGACGAAAAGGAGTGCGGGCGGGTGTGGCGCCGCTCGATTCCCTATTGCCTGCTGCTGGGTCTCCTGTTCGCGCTGGTGTCCTTGGCGGGGGAGCCGTTCTTCCGCCTGACCGGGCAGTCGCCGGACCTGGCGGCCGGCGGCGGTGCGGTGCTGGCCGTGCTCGGATACGGGGCGCCGGGCATGATGCTGTACGTTGCCACAGGCTTTTTCCTGGAGGGGCTGAAGCGGCCGCTGCCGGGCATGGTGGCGATGATCATCGGCAATCTGGTCAACGCGCTGCTGGCCTGGGCGCTGGTCTGGGGGCATTTCGGCTTTCCGGCCATGGGCGCCGTCGGCTCGGCCTGGGCGACCACGGCGGTGCGCTGGATGATGGGGCTGGGGCTGTTCGCCTACGCGTGGTGGATGAGCGACCACGAGCGCTGGGGCGTGCGGGAGCGGGTGGGGGCGTGGTGGCGCGAGAGCCACAAGCAGCGCCACCTCGGCTACGCTGCTGGATTGAGCCTCGCGGTGGAGAGCGGAGCCTTTGCCGGGCTCGGCCTGTTCGCGGGAATGATCTCGCCGATGGCGCTCGCCGCCTACACGGTAGGGTTGAACCTGACGGCGCTGCCCTTCATGGCGGCGGTGGGGCTGGCCTCCGCCACGGCGGTGCGGGTCGGGGTCGCCTACGGGCGCGGCGACCGGCTGGACATGGTGCTGGCCGGCTGGACCGGGCTTGGCGTCACCAGCGTGATCCTGGCGGGAGTCGGCGTGCTGTACCTAGCGGTGCCCGAGCATCTGGCGGCCATCTACACCGCCGATCCGGATCTGCTGGTGCGGGTGGCGCCGCTGATCGCCTTCACCGCCTGGGTGCTGGTGGCCGACGGCGGGCAGGTGGTGATGGCGAACGCGCTGCGCGGGCGGCACGACGCCTGGATCCCCACGGCGCTGCATTTCATTTCGTACGCGGTGGTGATGATTCCCGTATCCGCATTTCTCGCGTTCGTAATGGAGCGGGGCGAGCGTGGTCTTTTCGAGGGAATTCTGATCGCCAGTGTGGTATCGGTGACCATACTTTCGCTGCGCTTTGCGCTTCTGAGCCGTCGCTGAACTGTCTTGACCGGAAATGCGACGGCTGGTGGCGTTGTGTGCACATGCGAAAGCTGGTAGCAGTACCTATATTAGTCGCATCGGTCCGTTGGGCCGTGCGCAATGCCTGAGCGCCGCAGAAGCCAGCCGAACGAGTTTGTCTCCTTGAGCACGACCCCCCTTCCTCCCGCCTCCGACATCGCGCCGGTCACGATCGAAGACGAGATGCGGCGTTCGTATCTCGATTACGCGATGAGCGTGATCGTGAGCCGCGCGCTGCCCGACGTGCGCGACGGGCTGAAGCCCGTGCACCGGCGCATCCTCTACGCGATGAAGGAGGGCGGGTACGACTCGACCAAGCCCTACAAGAAGTCGGCGCGCATCGTCGGCGACGTGATGGGTAAATACCACCCGCACGGCGACAGCGCGATCTACGACGCCATGGTCCGCATGGCGCAGGACTTCTCCATGCGCCTGCCGCTGATCGACGGGCAGGGCAACTTCGGCTCGATGGACGGCGACCCGGCGGCGGCCATGCGCTACACCGAGGCGCGCATGGCCAAGGCGGCGGAGGCGCTGCTCGACGACATCGACAAGGACACCGTCGATTTCCAGGCGAACTACGACGATTCGGGCCGCGAGCCCACCGTCGTCCCGGCGCGCTTCCCGAACCTGCTGGTGAACGGCGCCGGCGGCATCGCCGTCGGCATGGCGACCAACATCCCGACCCACAATCTGGGCGAGGTGGTGGACGCCTGCTGCGCCTACATCGACAACAACGACATCACGCTCGACGAGCTGATGGACATCGTCCCCGGTCCGGACTTCCCGACCGGCGGCCTGATCCTCGGCCGCTCGGGCAGCCGCTCGGCGCTTCAGACCGGGCGCGGCTCGATCATCCTGCGCGCCAAGACCGAGATCGAGGAGATCCGCAAGGACCGCTTCGCCATCGTGGCGACGGAAATCCCCTATCAGGTCAACAAGGCCAAGCTGATGGAGCGCATCGGCGAGGTCGTCAACGACAAGACCATCGAGGGCATTTCCGACCTGCGCGACGAGTCGGACCGCGACGGCGTCCGCGTGGTGATCGAGCTGAAGCGCGACGCCGTGCCGGACGTGGTGCTGGCCCAGCTGTTCCGCCACACCCAGCTGCAGACCTCCTTCGGCGTCAACATGCTGGCGCTGAACGGCGGCCGTCCGGAGCTGATGAACCTCCTTGACATCATCAAGGCGTTCGTCCGCTTCCGCGAGCAGGTCATCACCCGCCGCACCGAATTCCTGCTGGGCAAGGCACGCGAGCGCGCCCACACCTTGGTCGGCCTGGCCGTCGCCGTCGCCAACCTGGACGCCATGATCGCGCTGATCCGCAGCGCGCCTGACCCGACCTGGGCGCGCGAGCAGATGGTGGCGCGCGAGTGGCCGGCCATGGACGTCGCCCCGCTGATCGAGCTGATCGACGAGCCGGGCCGGGGCGTCGGCGCCAACGGCACCTACCGCCTGTCGGAAGAGCAGGCCAAGGCCATCCTGGACCTGCGCCTGCACCGCCTGACCGGGCTGGAGCGTGACCGGATCGGCGCCGAGTTGCGGGACGTCACCGACCAGATCGCCGACTATCTGGAGACGCTGGCCAACCGCGCGAAGCTGCTGGGCATCCTGCGCGACGAGCTGATCGAGATGAAGGAGCGGTTCGGCAACCCGCGCCGCACCGAGATCCAGGAGCTGGAGTTCGAGGCCGACATCGAGGACCTGATCCAGCGCGAGGACATGGTCGTCACCGTCAGCCAGTCCGGCTACGTGAAGCGCGTGCCGCTTTCCACCTATCGGGCGCAGAAGCGCGGCGGCAAGGGCCGGTCCGGCATGTCGATGAAGGCGGAGGACGCGGTCAGCGACCTGTTCGTCGCCAACACGCACACGCCGCTGCTGCTCTTCTCCTCGCGCGGCATGGTCTACAAGCTGAAGGTCTACCGCCTGCCGCTGGGCAACCCGCAGGCGCGCGGCAAGGCCTTCGTCAACCTGCTGCCGCTGATCGACGGCGAGACGATCACCACCGTCCTGCCGCTGCCCGAGGACGAGGCGGCCTGGGCCGACCTGCACGTCGTGTTCGCGACGTCGAAGGGCAACGTGCGCCGCAACCGCCTGTCGGACTTCGCCAACATCCGTTCCAACGGCCTCATCGCCATGAAGCTGGAGGAGGAGGGCGAGCGCCTGATCGCCGTCCGCACCTGCTCGGAGCAGAACGACGTCCTGCTGGCGACCGGCGGCGGCAAGTGCATTCGCTTCATGGTGGACGACGTGCGCGTCTTCGCCGGCCGCACCTCGACCGGCGTGCGCGGCATCCGGCTGGCCGAGGGCGACGAGGTCATCTCCATGACCACGCTGCGCCACGTCGAGGCCAGCCCCGAGGAGCGCGCCGCCTACTTCAAAAAGAAGCGCGAGGAAGGCGTGGAGATGGAAGGCGAGGCGGCGCCGGAGGCCGACGAGGTCCCGGCCGAGGCCGTCACGCTGACCCAGGAGCGCTACGAGGAGCTGAAGCGCCTTGAGCAGTACATCCTGACCGTGACCGAGCGCGGTTACGGCAAGCGCACCTCGTCCTACGAGTACCGCGTCACCGGCCGTGGCGGCCAGGGCATCTGGAACATGGAGATGGGCGAGCGCAACGGCGCCATCGTCGCCGCGTTCCCGGTGGAGGAGACGCATCAGGTGATGATGGTCACCAACGGCGGCCAGGTCATCCGCATGCCGATTCACGACGTGCGAATCGCCGGCCGCAAGACGCTGGGCGTCACCCTGTTCCGCGTCGGCGCCGACGAACGTGTGGTCTCTGTCGCCTCCATCGAGGAGGAGGAGGACAACGGGAACGGCAATGGCGCCGCCGAGAACGGTGTTGCCGAGAACGGTGTCGCTGAAAACGGCGCTGTGGACGGCGGCGCATCCGATGGCGGTGCTGCGGACGGCGGCTCTGAGAGCGTGAGCGACTGAGAAAAGGGCGGAAGGGTACTCCCATGGCCAAGCGCCGCATCGGTGTCTATCCCGGCACCTTCGACCCGATCACCAACGGGCATCTGGACATCATCCAGCGTGCCTCGCGGCTGGTCGATCACCTGATCGTCGGCGTCGCCCGCAACGCCGGCAAAGGCCCGCTCTTCTCGACGGACGAGCGGGTCGCCATGGTGCGCGAGGACTTGGCCGCCCTGAACAACGGTGCCAGCATCGAAGTGAGGGCCTTCGACACGCTGCTGATGCACTTCGCGATCGAGGTGAACGCGAATGTCATCATCCGCGGCCTGCGCGCTGTTTCGGACTTCGAATACGAGTTCCAGATGGCGGGTATGAACGCCCGCCTGAATCCGAAGGTTGAGACCATGTTCCTCATGGCCTCGGAAAAGCACCAGTTCATCTCCTCGCGCTTCGTGAAGGAGATCGGGCGCCTTGGCGGCGACATCCGCCACTTCGTCAGTGGCCGCGTGGCGGAGCATCTGGCCGAGCGCTTCGCGCGGGAGTCCGCCGACCCCAGCAAGGCGGTACAGACGCTAAAGCAGTGACGATCCTGATTGGGGTGCTGTAGGGAGACGGGCAATTTTTGTGCGCTATGGTCAACCCTGTAGTTGACCGGCGGAGCGCTCCCCCCTATGGTGCGCCCGTTCCGCGCTGGCGGCGAGAAGTAACCGGTGGTCAGGCGCTTGCCCACCACCCACGCCCGCCACAGTTTCGCGAGAGCTGATCCGGTAGCTCAGTCGGTAGAGCACGTGACTTTTAATCATGTGGTCGTGGGTTCGAGTCCCACCCGGATCACCAAGCTTTTCAAGGCTCTAGCCTTCGTAACGGGGTCGCTTCGGCGGCCCCGTTTCCGTTTGGGGCACATATGGGGCACAGCGGCGTGCAGGCTTGAATGTGCGAGGGGCGTGGGGCACGCAAGGACGCAAACAGGAAGGGCGCCCCGGTGGAGCGCCCTTTCTTTCTGCCTGGAGGCCTATGCTCGCCGCGCTGGATGGAGTACCAGCCGCGAGCTGCCGGTGTTCTCTCGGTCACTGCCGGCTGGACCGGGCTTTAGAGGGAAGAAGTCTAGAACCCTCAGGCGGCCAGCCTTACTCGTCTTCCATCTTTGCCGCGTTCGGACGGTAGTAGAGCGCCTGGGTGAGATTGAACACGACGACTGGACGCGTCGGGTAGACGCTGGTCATTTGCGTCACGACCGCTCCAACCTCAGTTTCGTCTTTGGTGAACCGGTAGGTCCAATCCCAGCCTCCGCCGCCGTCGAACTCGGTAAAAGAACTGGTGACGCCGCCTAGGGCGTTTTCGCTCCGCTCGTCTCCGGCATTGTTCGGAAACGAAACGATCAGCCAAGCAGGCTCGCCAGAGAGCGCTGTATCGATCGTCTCAGCCGTGTGGCCTTCGCGTTGGTACTCAGCATCTTGCAGCGTAATCCGGATCGCGCCAGCAAACGTTCGAATCGTCGCAATGGATGCTCCAACGCTATGGAGCTGCGCCAGCAAGCGGGCAATCCGCAATTCCTGTGTCGAGAACAGGCGCGGCGCATCGCCTTCCGTCTTTGCGGCAACAATGGCCCCCTTGTCAGCCCAGAACTGAACAATACGGCGGGGCAAGTCGGTTCGACGCGCCAAGCCAGCGATGGTGAACATTCGATTCTCCCGACCAAACTCTGACGCGAACAATAAAGTTGACGCGATGCGTTAGTAACGCCATTCTTCATTGAGTGACGCTATGTGTTACCATAACGCTATATGATCGTCGTCTGGAGCGCCATCATGCCCGCCCCCCGCCTTTTGGCTGTGAAGCAGGTTCAGGACCGTACGACCCTCTCGCGGGCCACTATCTATCGACTCGAACGCGACGGAAAATTCCCTAGGCTGGTATCTCTCGGGGCTGGCCGTGTCGCTTGGCTTGAGAGCGAAGTCGAGGGATGGGTCACGGCCCAAGTGGCGGCGCGTGACGCTGCCAGCCTCGACGGCACTCTTGCGGAGGCGGGAGCCTCCGCGTGATTGCGCGCGAGTTGAAGATAAATCCCGACGGTGGATATACGCGCCAATACCGGCGGCTCTGGGAGCACCCCGCTTTTCGCAGCAAGCAGGAAGCCGGCGTCTTCGCTTGGATGATCGCCGCTGCACAATGGCGCGAGACGCGCATCCCAACGAAGTTTGGCCCGGTGACGCTGGGCGTTGGCGAACTGCTGATTGCCGAGCGTGAGCTTGCGGAGGACTTCGGCCTGCACCGCAACACCCTCCGGGCGCTGCTTCAACGCATGCTCGATGAAGGTATCATCGAGCGATTTTTGGACCGCTGTCCGCACCGCGCCGGGACCATAATCAGGATCGTAAATTACGCGGTATATCAAGGCCTTGGGCATCCTTCTGAGCCGAAGGAGGATCGAAGCTGGACCACGAACGGGACCGAAGAGGGACCGAAAGAGGACCAAGAACAATGAAGAGAATCAAGGGAAAGAAGATCCTCCTGCTGCTGACGCGCGGGCACGGCTGGTCGAAGTCGGCATGCAGGTGCTGCGGCTTGTAGGCGTTCACGATGATCCCCGCTGGCTTGGCAGCTATGGCCGTGTCCAGCAGTGGCTTGCCGACGGTGCCGACCCCGAACTCGACATTTATCCCACCGTCCAACGCGTCATGGCGCGACGGGGCGCACAGGGGCCGCCGGGCAGCCTGGATTACTTCGACCTGCCCATAGCCGACGCCATCGCCAGCCGCACCCGACCCATGCCAGAGGGCACCCACCATGAGCACCACGACCGTCAAGGACATCGCCGAGGCCGCCAGCCTGCCGGCGGCATCTTCGCCGAGATCTTGGAGCGCGACCTTGGCGGCGGCGGTTGAAACCCCGACCGCTGGCGTGGTGACGGAGAACGGCTATGAGCTACGCCCGGCGCCGTGGGTGCCCCCTCGCGTCGTGTCGGAGGAACTGCGGCGCGAAGCCGTGCACGCGCTGGGGGTGCTGCGGGTCCACTCCGGGCCAGTTGACGTCGACCTTGCCCAGCGCTGGGTTGCGCATTTCGCTGCGCGCCTCAACGGGAGCAACCTGCCCCCGGCAACCAAGCTGACCGCGGCCGTTTCCGACATCGTGCGGGAGCGATACCCGGCGGTGCTGTTCGACGATCACGACCTGTTGCTGCGCGTCGTACGGCGGTTCGAGTGGTGGCCCGGCTGGGCCGAGCTGGCGCCCGTCCTCGATGCAGAGCGGGCGCGGCTGCGCCTCGAATGGGAGCGGCTGAGCGTGATCGCAAAGGGCGGCAAAGTGAAGGAGCCGGCGCGCCCCGACCGCGAAGAGGATCGCCCGGCCGGCCCGCGCACGCTGTCTGCCGCGACCAAGGAGCTGCTGCGCCGGGCCTATGCCGACCTCGACTCTGCATCGGACGAGATGCGCCGAGGGCGCCGATGACCGCGCCGGCCCCTATGATCCTCAAGCGCATCGCTATGGGCACCGCCGGTCCGGCGGACATCGAATGGCTGCGCGCCCGGCTGGGCGTCTACCTCTCCGATCCCGAGTGCGGAATCGAGAGGGCCTTGCACCTCGACCACGGACCAGGGCAGCAGCCGTGGTGGAAAGTCGAAAAGAAGCGCCAGCGTGACGCGCCTGATACTTCGTCTCTGGCGCGAGAGGTTCCCCGATCTGTCCGCCTGGGAAGCGGCTGAGCGGATCGCCAACGTGCACCAGCGCTACACCGCCGCCGCGTGGCTGCATCACCGCGACCTCGACACGCCGCCGGATGAGCCGACCGCCGCCTTGCTGTGGCAGATCCTGAAGATGGACCTGCGGTTTCCGAACAGTCGCCGGCGCATCTTCGAAATACTCACGACCGCTGACCGCGACGCACTCTACTGAAATTAAATACCCCCTTTTGATTTCAGTGGATCGTCATCACGCTTGCCCCTGAGCTACAGCTTAACCGGGCGGCAAACGTGTGGAAGTTCAGCAAAGGCAAGGGAAGAGCGGAAGAGACGAGGGGCGAATCCTTCGACTTGAATAACCCGTTCGTCGCCTTCGTGCTTGGTGGCTTGGGGCCGACTGTTTCGGGTGAGAACGTCACTCCGGAAACCGCCCTGAAGTGCTCGCCTGCGTTCGCCTCGATCAAGATCGTTGCCGAGACGCTGGCGCAGCTCCCGGTTCACCTGTACCGGAAGAAGGGCGATGACGACCGCGAGCGCGCCACCGACCATCCCGCCTACAGGTTGGTCGCTAAGGCCGCGAACGCCTGGACCCCGGCCAGCGAATTCCGGCTGATCCTCGGCACGCACTTCGCCACCGCCGGAAACGCCTTCGCCTTCGTGAACCGGAACGCGGCCGGACTGGCGGAAGAGCTGATCCCGCTGGACTCGCGCTTGGTCGCGGTGAAGCAGGACCCGTTGACCCTGGAGCCGGTCTACACCCACACGCCTCCGAACGGGCAGCCGCGCGACTACACCAGGGCCGAAATCTTCCACGTCCGGGGCGTGGGTCTGGACACCTACCGGGGCGCATCCACGGTCACGCTGGCACGGGAGGCCATCGGGCTTGCCCTGACGCTGGAGACTCACTGTGCTGGCCTATTCGGTCGCGGTGCGAAGCCAAGCGGTATCCTTCGCCATGCCAAGACCTTGGGTGAAGCCGCCTGGAGGCGGCTGCGAGCACAGTTCACGAACTGGTACGTCGGCGGTGCGAACGCTGGAAAAACCATGATCCTCGAAGAGGACATGAAGTTTGAGCAAACGCAGCTGTCTTCCGTCGATGCGCAGACGCTGGAGATGCGCCGGTTCCAGATCGCGGAGATAAGCCGCTTCTGGCGCATCCCGCTTCACATGCTGAACGATTTGGATCGCGCCACGCACAACAATGCGGAGGCGATGGGTCAACAGTTCTTGACCTACTGCATCCTTCCTATTCTGAAACTGTGGTGCGATGCGCTGGCACTTTCCCTTCTGACCGAAGACGAACGCGAGGAATATTACTTCGAGTTCTTGGTGGATGACCTCGCCCGCGCCGAAATCGCCAAGCGCTACGAGGCATACAGCAAGGCGATCAACAGCGGCGTGCTGAACCCCAACGAGGCCCGCGCGATGGAGAACCGCCCCGGCTACCAGGGCGGGGAAACCTTCATGCGCCCGGTCAACACCGCGCCGGCCCCGACCGGGGACGCCGCCGGCACCACCGACAAGGAAGAGGGGGCCGCCGATGACGACGCAGCGGCGTGACATCGAAATCCGCTTCGCGACCGAGGGGGAAGCGCCGGGCACCTTCACCGGCTACGGCGCGGTGTTCGGCGTGGTGGACAGCTACCGCACCGTGTTCATGCCGGGGGCCTTCGCCGCGTCCCTGAAGGAGCACGCCAAGGCCGGCACGCGCCCGCTGATGCTGTGGCAGCACGACCCCGACGAACCTATCGGCGTCTGGCTGGAAGTCCGTGAGGACGCCAAGGGCCTGTTCGTGCGCGGCCAGCTCGTCCTTGAGGCTCCTGGCGGAGCCAAGGCGCACGCGCTGATGAAGGCCGGGGCGTTGGACGGGCTGTCGGTCGGGTTCCGCACCCTCACGGCCCGCACCCTGGCGGACGGCACCCGCGCCATTACCGCCGCCGAACTGATCGAAATCTCTCCCGTCGTCCGCCCCTCGAATGTGAAGGCGCGGATCACGGGCGTTCGCACCGCCGCCGGCCCGGCAGGTCTGGCGGCACACCTTCGCCGCGCTGCGGCACTCATTGGAGGCACGGAGTAATGCGACACCTGACGAACACCCGGAGCAGTGCCATGACGGCGGTGGGGGCGGCGCTGGCGCTGGGCCAGATCGACCCACGCTGCGGCTGGGAGACCCGCGAGGAACAGGGCACCGGCAACGACACCATGGCCAGCGGTGGGGCGGATGAAATCCGCGCCGCGCTGGACGAGTTCACCGGGGCCGCGACTCAGCGCCTCGACGGCACCGAGGCCGGCGTTACCGAGCTGCGCACCCGCATGGACGCCATTGAGCGCGCGCTTCGTCGCCCTGGCGCTGGCGGAGGCGGCACGGAGCAGCGCGGCAACAACGGCCCGGCCCCCGAGACCCGCGCCTTTGAGGCGTTCGTCCGCCGGGGCCGTGAGCAGATGACCGCCGAAGAGACCCGCTCCCTGCGGGTGTCCGATGACACCAACGGCGGCGTGCTGGCCCCGGCGGAGTTCATCCCCGAGCTTCAGCGCAACGTGGTGCTGTTCTCCCCCGTCCGCGCCGTGGCGAACGTGCGGGGCATCGGCGCCGGCACGGCGATCCTGCCCAAGCGCACGGGCGGCATGACCGCGACGTGGACCGGGGATACCGAGGACCGGCAGGAAACGACCGTCAGCTTCGGCGCGGCGGAATACCCCGTCGCGGAGATCACGGCTTACGTCGATGTCCCGAACGCGCTGTTGGAGGACTCGGCCTTCGACATCAACGCCCTGTTGGCGTTCGAGTTCGGCGAAGAGTTCGGGGCCAAGGAAGGCGGGGCCTTCGTCATCGGCAACGGCGTCAAGAAGCCGATGGGCTTCATGAACGACAAGGCCATTCTGACCACCCGCAGCGGGCACGCCTCGCAGATCACGGCGGACGGGCTGATTGACCTGTTCTACGCCCTGCCGTCGCCGTACCGCGCCAACGCCGTGTGGCACATGAACAGCACCACGACGGCGGCCGTGCGCAAGTTGAAGACCGCCACCGGGGAATACCTGTGGTCGGACGGCTTCAAGGCGGACACCCCGCCGACGATCCTGGGCCGCCCGGTGTGCGAGTGCCCGGACATGCCGAGCATCGCGGCCGGCGCGTGCCCCATCGCCTTCGGCGACTTCATGCAGGGCTACCGCATCTTCGACCGCGTGCCCCTGTCGCTGCTGCGCGACCCGTTCACCGTGGCCCACAAGGGCATGACCCGCTTCCATGGCCGCCGCCGCGTTGCCGGTGGTGTCGGCAAGGCCGAGGCGATCCGCAAGCTTGTCATCCAGGCGGCCGAGTAAGGGAGGCACCGACCATGCGCGACCTGATGAACCACGTCCACCCGATCACGGCCATTCCGCCGACGCGGGTCACGGACAACACGGCGTTGGTGTCCGCCATCATCGATACCGCCGGCTATGGCTCCCTGACCTTCGTCCCGATGATCGGCACCATCGCCGACGCGGACGCCACGTTCGCCGTCACGGTGGAGCACGGGGACGCCCCGAACCTGTCGGACGCGGTGGCCGTGCCCGGTGACCAGCTCCTTGGCTCGCTGGGGCTGGCCGGCTTCACCCATGCGGACGACGGCAAGACGCGCAAGCTGGGCTACGTCGGCTATCGCCAGTTCGTCCGGATCACCATCACGCCGGCCGGCAACGGTGCCGCCGCTGACGTGGGCGTCCTGGCCGTGCTGGGGCATCCGGCGCACATGCCCACGGCCAACCCGCCGACCTGACGCAAGACCCGTCCCGCCCCGCCACAGCCTGACCGTGGTGGGGTGGCGGACGGCAGGGAGCATCCGCCATGCCCTACGCCCCGCCCAAGCACTGCCCACGACCTGGGCACCCTCCCTACACGGGGAAGCGCTGCCCCTTGTGTGCGAAGGACTATGACCAGCGGCGCGGCGGCGCTCGCCAGCGCGGCTACACCAGCGCGTGGGAGCGGGAAAGCAAAGCCTTCCTCGCCCTGCCAAGGAACCGCCTGTGCGCCTGTGGCTGCGGCCAGCGCGCCGACGTGGTTGACCACAAGGCCCCGCACAAAGGCGACCAAAAGCTGTTCTGGGACCGCTCCAACTGGCAGCCGATGCACCACGATTGCCACAACAGGAAGAGCATGGGGCAGGACCGGGGAGCGTGGCAGCCGGGCCAAACCCGCAACAATGTTGCGCCTGAGGGGGGAGGGGGTTCGGAATTTCAGGCAGAGAGGGCCGGGACCGGTGGGTGGTCCTGCGCGCACTCGCCCGGAAAATGGGATTTTCTCCTGTGAAGGGTCGGAAGTCCGCCCCGGTGGAGGTTGAGGACGCGCCGAAGCGTTGTCCGTCGCCGCCGTCCTGGCTGGCACCGCACGCCAAGAAGGAATGGAAGCGCGCGGCCAAGGAGCTGCACGAGCGCCGGCTTCTGTCGGACGACACCTTGGCAACGCTGGAGTCGTACTGCATCGCCGTCGGGCAGGTTCGGGAGTTCGAGGAGATCATGAAGGTGGAGGGGCGCACCGTCTCCACGGACAAAGGACCAAAGGCGCACCCAGCTTTCCGCATGCAGGGGAGCGCGATGCGCGAGGCCCGGCTACTCGCTGCGGAACTGGGCTTGACGCCGCACCGCCGCGGCGTGAAGGGCGGAACCGGCGAAGGGGACGACGATGGTTGGGACGCCGACCTTTTGCCCTGATCCGGCGCTCTACCCGGACCCGACCGGCCGCGCCGACCGGGTGTGCAGGTTCGTGCGGATGCTGCGACTGTGGGAGGGTTCGCTGGTGCTCGGTTCCTGCTGAACCCGTTTCAGGAAGCGATCATCCGGCGCATTTATGGCCCCAGCACGCGCGACGGCCGGCGGCTGGTGCGGTTGGCCTGCATCTGGATCCCAAGAGGGAACGCCAAGACGACGCTGGCCAGCGCCTTGAGCCTTGCCCACTTCATGGGGCCGATGTCCGAGCCGGGTGGGCAGGTGATCCAGGCCGCCGCCGACCGCGAGAACGCCGGCATTGCCTTCAAGCACTCGCACGAGATGGTGAAGCAGGATCGGGCCTTGCTGCGCCGGGTGCGCGCGTCGGAAAGCCGCAAGCGCCTGACGCACCGCCGGACCAGCTCCGAGCTGAAGGCCATTTCCAGCGAAGCTTACTCGAAACACGGGATGAACGCTTCGTTCTTTCTGGCGGACGAGGTGCACGCATGGCCGGCGGTGGAGGGCCGGAAGCTGTTCGGCGTGGTGCGAGATTCCATGGTCAAGCGCGACGAGCCGTTGACGGTGGTGATTTCCACCGCCGGGGAAGGTGCTGGCGGGCTGGCCTTTGACCTGTGGCGGCACAGCCTTGCCGTGGCCCGTGGGGAGGTGGAGGACCCGACCTTTGCGCCGATCATCTTTGCTGCTGATCCGGACGCCGATTGGCAGGACGAGGCGGAGTGGTTCAAGGCAAACCCGGCGCTGGCCGCCGGCTTCCTATCGCTGGAGGAACTGCGCATCAAGGCGCGGCGGATCGAGCACTTCCCCGCCGACCTCGCGGACTTCAAGAGGTTTCATCTCAACCTCTGGCAGGAGGGCGCGGCGAACCCCTGGCTGGACCCGGTGCTTTACGACAAGGCCGAACCCCTGGCGGCGTTGGCCGATCTGGAGGGCCGGGCGTGCTGGGTTGGGGTCGACCTGTCGAGCGTCGAGGACCTGACGGCGGTGGTGGCGGTGTTCCCCAGCGGGGAGGACGGCAACCGCAGCTATGACGTGGTGCCCATGTTCTTTCTGCCGGAAGCCTCCCTGGCGAAGAAGGCGGAGAAGGATCGGGCCGATTATGTGCGCTGGCGGGATGAAGGGTTCCTGACCGTCACGGAAGGGAACCGAGTCGACCATACGGCGGTGATCGCCTACACGGTGGGGCTGGGGAAGCGGTTCGATCTGCAAGAGGTGGCAATCGACCGCTGGAACAGCACCGCCGTCACTACGGCGTTGCAGCGCGAGGGCCTGACGGTCGCGGAGTTCGGGCAGGGCTTCGCCAGCATGGCCGGGCCGGTGCGGTGAAGGAGCTGAAGCGCGCGATCCTGGGCGGGCAGTTCCACCACGGCGGCAACCCCGTTCTGCGGATGTGCTTCGCCAACCTGCGGGCCGTGAAGGACGACGCCGAAAACGAGAAGTTCAGTAAGGAACGGTCCACGGGCCGCATTGACGGCGCGGTGGCCGCCGCCATGGCCGTTGGCCGCGTCATGGCCGAAGAGAACGCCCCCAGCATCTACGACACCGACGCCCGCCCTGGTGGGCTGCTGCTGATATGAGGTTGACCCATGTCTATTCCGATCAAGCCGCCCCCGCCGCGCCCGCTGGCGCTGATCTACGCGGACGGCGCGACCCCGGTGGAGATTGCGCAGCTGCGCCGTATACACCCCCAGCTGGTCACGGCCATGAACCGGGGGGAACCGGTGGCGGACCTGCTGCGCCATGTCGAGGAACAGCTTGCGATCCTCAACGGTGAACAGGCGTGCTCCGCGCCAGCAACGCCGCGTCGAGGTGGTGCACGCCGCCCGGCTGGCGCTGGTACACCGGCTCTTACCGGTGGGGGCGATCATGGACGTTGCTGATTCCGACCGCGTGACGGTCGAATATGAGGTGGTGGCGGTGGAGCGGTTCGGCCGTGGCCCGATCCTGGCCGTTGCGTCGGTGCTGATCGACATCGCGGGCGTTCACGTCCTGATCGAGGGCATCACCATGCGTCGGGCGGAGGGCGGACAGGCGGATATCACGGTACCCACCTACCGGCACCCGCGCACCGGGGAATGGAAACCAGCACTGGATCTGCCGGCGAAGGTCTGGGCGGCAATCTCGGTGGAGGTTGCCGAACGGGCGACGGGAAGGGTAGCGCAGTTGGTCCCATAACGTTTTTTGCGCGCTCGGCACGTCGTAGATCGCGCTCCGGCGGGCCGTGGATGCGTTCTTCGGGGAAGGGGGTGTTGAGCGCATCCTAATGGGTGGAGTAGAAAGGCTTATGATAAGGCCCGCCAGCGGAAGGCATGGCGGGCCGCTATCCAGGGTGAGGATGCTGAGCAAAACTAAAAAACAGTCGCGTATATCTTTTTCGTTCCGTCAATCGGGAGTATCCGGAATTTCGTGCTCGGCGGGGCGGATTTCAGTTTCAGGCGTTCATCGCCCTTGCGAACCGGTCGCCGAAGATAACGGCCATCTGC